>NZ_JASJUV010000002.1:0-620106 GCF_030125445.1 Pseudoalteromonas ardens | reverse complement strand
GGACTTCGATCCAGTCTTTTTCGTCAACCCAGTTCTGGCTGCCCTGATTGACGCTGCGGATTGGCACCAGATAATCACAACTTATCTGCGGTTTTACCGATGCGCACAAAAAAGGGCACTCAATTGTGCCCTTTTGATATTAATTGTGTTCGACTTCGATCCAGTCTTTTTCGTCAACCCAGTTCTGGCTGCCCTGATTGACGCTGCGGATTGGCACCAGATAATCACAACTTATCTGCGGTTTTACCGATGCGCACAAAAAAGGGCACTCAGTTGTGCCCTTTTGATATTAATTGTGTTCGACTTCGATCCAGTCTTTTTCGTCAACCCAGTTCTGGCTGCCCTGATTGACGCTGCGGATTGGTACCAGATAATCACAACTTATCTGCGGTTTTACCGATGCGAAAATAGGCACAAAGCCAAAGCTGAGGGCGGTTTCGATGATCGCCTTTTGGTTCTGCGGGTCAATATCGGCTGCCTCATCAATATAGATAGGGATGCGATACATAGCCTGCTCCTGATCAGATAGCAAATAACGGATAAACAACATGCCGCACAGGAGTTTAATGGTGATCCGGGTACCATTTGAGCCAGCAGAGTCAATCTTATCAAAGTGCTCAGTATCGCCCGCGCGGTTTACTACTTCAAAGCGAATATCAAACAGATCCGTGAGTGTCAGGCCTGCCTTGTCGCTGGCCAGCTTGATAATATGATCTTTGGCTTCGTTGACTGCATTGTTGTCGGCGGGTTGCTCGCTGAGTAAGTCAAAGCTTTCACCTTGCTCATACAAGTCGGATGTTGCGATGATGGTATCGATACTTTCAACCAGCATCTTTCTTGGGATCACGTTGATCTTAAATGCCTTAAGGTTAGAGATGCGATGTTGACTGATCCCCTTGTTAAAGCTGTTCATTTCCCGGCGCAGGCGATCTAAGTCTTCACGCAGACCTTTGATGGTCGCTGCGACTTCCGTCAGTGCCACCCGAGCCTGACGTTCCACTGCATCACGTTCATTATCGAGGTTGTGATAGGCGCTGATAAGCTTAGCGTACTTAGTCGCATCGTCTGTTTCGTTGTCGAACTTAGTAATCCCGGCGTTGTAGATGTGCAGGTAAGTATTGCGCACATTGACATCCAGGTTACGTAGTTCCTGACAGTCTTTGTTGAATTGATGGATCACTTCGGCCAGGTTATCAAAGTCCAACTTAATCTCAACCGGGTAGGGCGTTTGTTTGCCGCTATACAAGTCGAGCGTATGATCGATGCGTTCAGACTTTACTTGCTTCAGGCGATCGGCCTGGCGCAGGATCAGATCTTGTTTACTCTTGATGATGGAGCGGCGATCTGAAATTGACCCGGCGTTACGTTGCACATCCTGCAAATAATCGTCTACCTGCTCGCGTTCAGCTTGCAGCTGTTCCTGCAATGCTTGTTGGGCTTCAGCCGATTGCGCCATGGTCTGGAATTGCTCAAAGCGTTTTAATGCCGCTTCGGTGGCCATCAATTCATCGTAGAGTGCATCGCGCTCTTGTTGCTTTTCTGCCACATTGGCAGACACTTCGCGCTGTTGTTTTAGCTCTAGCAGCGACTGTTGTAATGCTTCCAGCTGAGCTTGCAACTGGGTCTTGTTTTCGCCACTTTGCATTTGCACTGGTGCCAGCTTTTTCAGTTTTATGGTGGCACCGGGAAGCTTAAGTTCACCGCCTTTGACTGCCGCAGATAATTGCGCCAGAAAGTCGCCAAAGGCGTCGTCATCATTGATCTCAACTTCGCCTTTTCCGGTCGTGGCAAAAGACAAAATATCCGGGTTCAGAATCCGAGAGATCTCTTCTACTTCTTTCAGTGACAGGTCTTCACGCATTCGGGTAAAGAGGTTGAACTCCAGGTTTTTCAGCTGAAGCTTCAGGCTCTTGACTTGCTTTTGCGTTTCGCCAATTCGATAGTCCAGTGTATGGAGGCTCTGACCCTGTGCACTGTTAATGGAGAACGACAGCTGTTCGTACTCTTTTTTCAGTAGCGTCAGATTGGTTTTTAGCGTTGCATGGTTGGTGAGCTCAAACTCAGACTTGAGCGCGTGATAGTCAGTAAACCATTGCTCTATCTGTGTTTGCTTTCGCTCAATATCACGTGACTGTTGCACATAGAGCTGTTGCTTTTCCTCAAACTCGCGTTTTTCCTGCTCAATATTCTCAAGTTGATCATTGAGCTCGCTAATCTGGCTCTGCTGATACTCATCGAACTCCACTATGGCTTTGTCGAGCTTAGGTGCGTAGGCAGCAAGCTTGCCTTTGAGGGTCGCTTCGCCTTCAATCATTTGTTCCAGCGCAGCAATGGGTTCCTGCATGGACTCCAGGGCATTCAGCTCTCGGCGAGAGCGGTTTACTTTATCAAACGCACGGCGCCACACGTCATAAAAGTCGACTTTGGAGTTGGACATATGACGCTCAAAGACTTTAAGCATAAAGCGTTTGACATCATGGGCACCCAGTTTATGCAAGTTCAGAATTCGGCGGAAGATCTCTTTGTATACCGCGGCATCCTGGACGTTGTTCAGCGGGATCATTTTGAGGTTGATGTCACCATCGTACGGCGTTGCTCCACCAGTCAGCAAGGCATTCAGTTCGGCCGCTTTGAGTTCAACGGGCTTAAAGCCTTTTTCCTGTAAGTGATTGAACAACTTAGTGTATTTAATGATGCTTTTTCCCTGGGTAAAGTCATCCAGGTTGAGTTTGCCGTTATAGCAAAAGAACTGGTGCGCATAACCGGCAATTTTGCCTAACCCCGCAACGCCGATGACGACGTCGCCATGAGGCAGATTTGCTTCAAGCAGAATGTAGGACTGATCACTAGAAAAGTAGAACTTACGGGTTTCTTCCAGGTCGTGACCATCCCACTCGGTCAGGCGCAAATCGTTGATAAGCGGGAATTGCAGGGCATTGATGACTGAGCTTTTACCTGTGTTGTTCGGGGCACAGATAGAGGCACTTTTATCCAGCGGGATCACACACTTGGCATAACCTGCGGTGTTGAGCAGGGCGAGTTTACTGAGACCATACAGCTTGTTCATACTTCTTCCTCAAGTGTGTCGTAATTGTCCTCATTTACTTCCATCAGTGCGTCGATATAACGATATACCGGTGCCAGTAGCGAGAAACCTTGCTCTACTTCGCGAGCCAGGCCCAGGCGAACCATGCGCAGACAAACGTCTTTGCGAAGATCGGACCCTGAGAAAATTTCTAGCTGGTCGAACAGGTGTTTATTAAGCTGAACCAGGGTCTGCATCAGCTCCAAATCCAGTACTTCATCAAACAAAGCGCGCAGCGGATCTTTACCCTGGTTGGCAAAGTGCTCGATCAGGATGAATACAGTCAGGGCAATGGCACGGGAGATCTTCCCCATGTTAGGCGTGCTTTCATCACTGGCCAGATAATAAAAGCCGCGACTGTCGTGTTGCAGGTCATGGCCAAGGGCGCTGAACAGTGCCTGATAAGACTCTATGTGTTGATCCAGCTCTTGCCACTGTGTCGTGTCCTGCTCGCTGATATGGTAGCCACTGACCAATTTTTTATTGATCGCCTGTAACTGGCTGAGTTCGTCTAGATTAATGTGTGTCATGGTGTTTACTAATTCTGGTTATCTGATTGCTTGTCCGTTGCACTGAACGGATAAAGTCGAATGCGGGTATTGGCGATTTGCATCGTTTGTTGTTGCTCGTCCTGGGCAATATCGAGTTCGGGGTCGCTGATCAGCTTCTGGTACAGGAACAGCATTTCATCTGCTTCCAGTGTCGGGTATTGTTCGTTCAGAAAGCCAAGCAGAGCAGTGCGTTTTTTACCAGATCCTTTAAACGATTTACGGACGTCCGAATAATCCGGAATATTGGGGCTTTGATACGCAGGCACATCCTGCTGGTCCGGTAACTGATATTCTTCGTGTTCGAACTCGCTGAGACTGGCCATATAAGCCACCATATGACGCTGCTGACCCAGGCTGAAACGCTGTATGTCCGAGACAAAGTAGGGTTGCACCGGGCTGAGCATACGATCAACGCCATTTTTGCGGATCAGACCGAGGACTTTTGCCGCCTGGCGGGTAATGAGGGTATTGCGTCTGAGCTCTTCGCGCAACGGCATCAGCATATCGGCACTTTTACCTAAGCTCTCACGCCCGATCAGGTGCATATCGAGGATCCGGGTACGCAATTGCTCGAGCATACGTTTGTCCTGTGCACCACGGCCAAGTTGTTCGATTTGCGCGATTTGTTCACTGATCTGATGCTCTATAGTGGTAAAGCAGGCCTGGAAGGGTCCGTGGATATCGACCATTTCCAGCATGGGCTCAATATACTCATCAAATGCTTCAATCACGGCGCGGTAGCGTTTTTGCAAAGACAGGTTGCCCTGATCTGATTTGGCCTGTTCCACCAGGTTCATGATTGCGCTTTCATTGTGATGATACAGCTTGACGATTTTACGCACACGTTCATCCATAATGCGACTAAAACGACGCAGTTCACTGTGATCGCCTTCATCGCCTGCCTGGGCCAGGCGTTCACCCAGGCGTTGCAAATCTTTAACTAATACGGTGATTTCTTCAGCCAGGCCAAGATGTTCTTCTTGTAATAGAAAGCTGGCGAAGTCGGCTACGGCTCGGTTAATTTCGAGTTGCGACGATTTGGCCAGAGGAATAATTATTTCCTGGTTTAGTAACCGATTGGTTTCTCTATAAATTCGCTCACTCGACCAGTTTGGATTTTTTAATTTGATGATGTTTTGCACATCTTTTAGGCTGAAATCGGCCATCTTAAAGCGTTTAAAAAGCAGCTCCAGGACGCCCCAGTGTTCATTCAGCGTATTTAATACTTTTTTAGCTGGGATCATAGCTTTCCAGTGTGTATCAATTTTGTGACGGTATCAGGTAAGAAAATTGTCATAATGTGTAACTACTCGTGGCACAGTGTGCTGCTAAGTGTTAGACTCCGCGCCGATTACGTTACTCTTCACAATTTTTACTTTTAATTACAGGTTGTTTACGCATATGGTCACGCCCATTATCCTAACCCTGATAGCGGTCGCTTTTGTGCTTATCGTTATAGAGGATATTATCCATGTAAACAAGGCCAAAACGACCCTTTTTTTTGGCACTTTATGTTGGATTATCCTATTTATCTCTCCGATCCATGGCGAAAGCTCAGAAACTATACAACATCGGCTCGATCACAACATTCTGGAAATTGCCACATTGTGGTTATTCCTGATGGCTGCGATGACCTTTGTTGCTTACCTGAACTCCAAAGGATTTATACAAAACATCGTCCACCGTGTGATGCCAACCCAGATCAGCGAACGTAAAATGATGTTCCTGGTTGGCGGTTTTGCCTTCTTGTTTTCTTCGATTTCTGACAACATTACTGCGACACTTATCTCACTGGCTGTGGTCATGTCACTCAAACTCGACCCGAAGAAACTGATTAAGTATGCCACATTGATCATTTTTAGTGTTAACTCAGGGGGGGTATCGCTCATTACCGGCGATGTCACGACACTGATGATTTTCCTGGCTGGCAAGGTCACCATTCCTGATCTCCTGCTGCTGGTTGCGCCTTCAATTGTCAGTGTGTTGTTGCTGGCTACACTGTTGTCCATTGGCATGAAAGATCAACTGCTATTCGAAAAACAAGCGCTGCGTCGAATAGAGAAAACGGACATCACGATTGCCGTTATCTTCATGACAACCGTACTCACCACGCTGTATCTGAGCGTGCAATATCAGGTCCCACCTATGCTGACTTTCCTGTGTGGTCTGTCGGTGATGTTTTTGATGGCGCAGTTTCTGATGCGCAAGAAAGACGTCAACAAAAAGATCATCGATTATATTCGTGAGATAGAGTACGACACTTTGTTGTTTTTCGTCGGTGTGTTGCTGCTGGTTGGGGCACTGAAAGAGGTGGGTGTCCTGAATATGTTTACCCAGTTGTATGAATTCATTGATCCTCAGTATGCCAGTTACCTGGTTGGCCTGATGAGTGCAGCGGTAGATAACGTGCCCCTGACGGCTGCCCTGTTAAAGGCGGACATTGTTATGAGCCCTCAACAATGGCTGACTTTTACTTATGCAACGGGTGTCGGTGGCTCTATGCTGATTATCGGCTCTGCTGCCGGGATTATTGCAATGAGTAAAGTAAAAGCTCTAACCTTTACCAGTTACTTAAGAATGAGCCTGTATTTGTTAATTGCCTATACGGCAGGTTATGCGGGCGCCTATTTTATGGGACAATTTATTTAAACTTTGGTGACAGGGGCAATTTTGTACTTGACACCTAGACGTCTAAAAGATACCTTTTTCAAGCCCGCTTAAAATGCGGGCTTTTATTTTGTCTGGATTCAGTTAAATCCCGGCAAAATAAACAGAAGAGGCGCGATGCTTAGGTAGCTGATGTGAGGTGACGATTACCCGTGACCATCAGTGAGGGAAGTACTCGCCGAGAAAAGTCAGGTTGCGTCAGCGTGATTTTTCGGTCCTTGAGGTTGAATCCTCGGGACTGTCACCGTTTTCAGGTGGAGAGCTTCTGGCAGAGGTCATTTCTTTATGGTTAGTCCATCCTATTGCCAAGTTCTCCTTATTGATGTTGATCGCCCTGTGTGATCCCAAGGAGATAAAATGAATTCCCAGTATGTCGTTGCTAAATTTGGCGGCACCAGTGTTGCAAACTTTGAAGCCATGCAGCGATGCGCCACGATAGTCCACGATGATCCGAGTGTCCGTGTTGTGGCCGTTAGCGCCAGTGCCGGTGTGACGAATCACCTGGTAACCCTGACGCAGCAAAAAGTAGACGCAGAGGCACGCCAGGCACTGTTTCAGTCTGTGATGGATATTCAACAGAGCATTCTGGCATGTCTTACGCTCGATGCTGATCTGGAAGCAGGGTTTACTGAAACACGGGATGACTTTCACACACTTGCTCAATTACCTGCGCTGGATGCACAGCAGTGTGACGAAATGCTGAGTTTTGGAGAGCGTTTTTCGTCTTATCTGTTTACTCAGGTACTGAGAGATTTAGGGGTCGCCAGCAGCCGATTTGATGTGCGACAGGTGCTTAAAACAGACCGCCAGTTTGGCAAGGCAGTGCCAGATATTGACGCAACACGTGAAGCCGCCGAGGCTCATTTAATTCCTTTGTTGCAGGAGCAGGTGGTGGTAACTCAAGGGTTCATAGGCAGTGATAATCAGGGACAAACCACCACATTGGGACGCGGCGGGTCTGATTATAGTGCGGCGCTACTGGCTGAGGCAATTGCCGCACGCAGTGTACATATCTGGACAGATGTGGTTGGTATCTTCAGTACAGATCCGCGTTTGTGCCAAAAAGCGCAGCCAATCGCCCGGTTGAGTTTTGATGAAGCCGCAGAAATGGCAACCTTTGGTGCTAAAGTGCTACACCCGGCCACTATATTGCCTGCCAGCCGCAGTGGAATATCAGTGTTTGTGGGCTCAAGTAAAGACCCGCATGCTGGTGGGACCTGGATTGAAAAGAATAATCGCTCAGAACCTGGGATCCGTGCAGTCACGCAACGCAAGAACCAGATCCTGTTAACACTAAAGAGCCCGGAAATGCTGCTTGCAAGTGGTTTTCTGGCACGTATTTTCACCATTTTGAGTGCACATAATATTTCGGTTGATCTGGTAACCACCTCTGAGATCAGCGTTGCATTGACGCTGGACAATGCGCCAAATGCCACACGCCCCGAGCTGGCGCAGGCTTGTCTGGATGAACTCGGAGAGTTTTGTCAGGTCAGTGTCGAAAACAATCTGACACTGGTGGCCATGATAGGTTCTGAAATCCAGCTGCGCCATGGTGAAGCGAGTCTGATGCAAGTACTGGCTGACTTTAATATTCGCCTGATCTGTCATGGCGCAAGTCGCCATAACCTGTGTTTCTTGGTTGAGCAAACGGAATCGGACGCAGTCGTGCAAGCGATCCACAGCCGATTATTGGAAGCGGCATAATTCAGGGGTCTGGCAAGTCAGGCTGGACACTTTATCACGAGCGGGTAATACTCGCTCTGATACCGAAATCAATTACTCACAGGTGTGTCCATGGAATATCAGGAAATTTATCAGTTCTGGTTTGTCGAATGTCAGGAACAAGACTGGTGGCAAAAGTCGACACAGTTCGACAATAAAATCACGACGCGGTTTACCCACATACACCAGCAGGCTGTGGCCGGAGAACTGGCTGAATGGCGAAAGACTGCGGTGGGGGCGCTGTGTGAAATCATTGTACTCGATCAGTTTTCGCGCAATATGTTCCGCGACACGCCAGCAGCGTTTGCCAGCGACCCGCAGGCTTTGTGTTTAGCGCAGCATGCCGTTGAAAAAGGGTTTGATCAGCAACTAGAGAAAACCCAGCGCACCTTTTTGTATTTGCCCTACATGCACAGTGAAAGTCTGAGCGTACATCAGCAGGCGGATGCCCTGTTTAAATCATTACCAAACTATGAGTTTGAGCTGGCGCATAAAAAAATCATTGAACAGTTTGGCCGTTACCCCCATCGAAATGCCATTTTAGGGCGTGAGTCGAGCGCTGAAGAATTGGCTTTTTTGCAAACGCCTGGTTCGAGTTTTTAAGTCTGGCTGAGCTGTGTTCGGGCTTGCTGTCACCTGGTGAAGGCCGGTAGGCCAGCTCTGATCTGAGGGCGTAAACCCTTGTCACCGTTGGCTGTTCCGATTTGCCTGAACTGACACTCGCAATTTGTTTACAAGTGCGTATAATCGCCAGTCTACAACAATAATTAACTTGGCATTCGATTATGGCTCAAGTGCGTGAAGGTTTTCAAAGCCGTCTGGGCTTTGTGTTAGCGGCAGCCGGTGCGGCAGTCGGACTTGGTAATATTTGGGGATTTCCCACTCAGGCAGCGAACCACGGTGGTGGCGCGTTTTTGCTGGTTTACTTTATCGTCATATTCTTACTGGCATTACCGGCTTTGTATACGGAGCTGTACCTGGGCCATCAGGCGCAAGCCAACCCGGTGAAAGCGCTTAAGCAGGCGTGGCAGGAAAAGCAGCCTAAAATCGGGGCCTCTGCAGGTTACATCGGCCTTGCCGGTGCCATTGTCATGCTCAGTTTCTATTCTATTGTTGCCGGCTGGATGTTGGCGCATTCTCTGGAGCCACTAGCACGTTTGACTGGCTGGGATGCTGCCAGCCAATTTTTGTCTGGCGATTCAACCTTACGGAACTTTATATTTACCCCTTTGATGCTGCTGTTGACCGCTGCGATCATTTTGCAGGGGGTGAAATCAGGTATTGAAGCCTGGTCCCGCCGTTTAATGCCACTGTTACTGCTGTTACTTATTGCGCTGATTGCTTATATGGGCACGTTAGAAGGCGCTGCGGCAGGCTTTAAAGCCTATCTGGTGCCAGACTTCAGCAAAATTGGTGATCCTGAATTAATCATTGCAGCAATGGGGCAGGCATTCTTTTCTTTGTCCCTGGGCGTAGGCTGCATGATGATTTATGGCTCTTATCTGAAACCAAATGAGAACCTGCCTAAACTGACTTTCAGCGTGGCAATGCTGGATACCGGTGTGGCGTTTCTGGCCGGATTATTGATCATCCCGGCTTTGTTTATCGCGCAGAACAACGGGGTTGAAGTTTTCCAAAATGGTAAACTGGTCGGCGAGGGCCGGCTTATTTTCGCAATTCTGCCAGAGTTATTTGCGACCATGGGCGAGATAGGTTTGTTCGTTGGGCTGACTTTCTTTGTGCTGATGTCGATAGCATCACTGACTTCAACCATTTCATCCACCGAAATTCCGGTGTCATTTTTGGTCGAAAACCATGGTTTCAAGCGCTCACAGGCAACCTGGGTAGTAACCCTGATACTGTTTGTCTGTTCAGGCACCATTATCATGAATTTTGATTGGTTATTTGGCCTGGTTATCCAGGTATTTACCCAATATCAGCTGCCATTGATGGGCCTGTTCTACTTTATTACTGTAGGTTGGGTATGGCGTCGTGGTAACCAGCTGGCACTGGAATGCAGTGGAAAAATGTACTGGTTTGCTCAGTATGTACGATTTGTCTGCCCGGTGCTGATGACTGCTGTTTTTGCCAATGTGGCGTTCTTTAAGTAGCCCTCATTGGACACAAAAAAGCCCGGCTTGCCGGGCTTTTTTGTGTCTGTTGTACCCCGTGACTCAGACCTGATTTTCCAGCGTCTGCCCAGTGCGGATGGCATTGAGGTTAGTCACTGTGGTGTGGGCGATTTCGGTTAAGGCTTCTTTGGTGAAAAAGCCCTGGTGCCCGGTGATGAGTACATTGTGAAAACTGGCCAGGCGCATAAAGACATCGTCCTGAATCACCTCATCACTGCGATTTTTAAAGAACAGTTCAGACTCCTGCTCATACACATCCAGTCCAAGGTAGCCGAGTTTTCTTGATTTCAGCGCGCGGATACAGGCTTTGCTGTCTACCAGTGCACCCCGGCTGGTGTTGATCAGCATTACACCTTGCTTCATTTTGTCGAAGGCTGCATCGTCGATCATGTGATGCGTGGCATCGGTGAGTGGGCAATGCAGGGTAATGACGTCGCTTTGCTCAAGCAACATATCCAATGATACTTGGGTGTATGAGCCTTCTCCGATATTCGGGTCGTAGACCAGCACGTGTGCGCCAAAGCCGTTGAGAATGGCCACCAGAGCCTGACCAATTTTACCACAGCCGATGATACCGACGGTTTTATTGTGCAGGTTAAAACCCAGCAAGCCGTTGAGGTCAAAATTGTCTTCTCGTACCCGATTGTAGGCTTTGTGTGTTTTACGACTCAGTGTCAGCATCAGGGCAATACAATGCTCTGCCACGGCTTCAGGACTGTATGCAGGCACACGTACTACTTTGATCCCTAATGCGTGCGCTGCCTCTATGTCGACATTGTTAAAGCCTGCGCAGCGTAGTGCAATACTTTGAACGCCCAACTCTGCCAGTTCGGCTAACACATTGGTATCAACCTGATCGTTCACAAACACGCAGATGGCATCGAACCCCTGCGCCAGTGCAACAGTCTTGTCGTTCAGTGCTTGCTCAAAAAATTCAAACTCAATATCAGGAAACTGGGTCAGTGCATGCTCAAAAAATGGCAGCTCATACTTTTGCGAACTGAATAGGGCGACTCTCATTGGACACTTGACTCTCTATAATCGATTTTAAGGTTTCGGGCTTTGTCCTGGGTGCATAGCGGGACAATAAAGCGCCCTCTGAGTTTACTAAAAACTTAGTAAAATTCCATTTAATAGCGCGGTTTTGCGCAATCCCTCGTGTATTTACCTTGAGGTAATTAAAGAGTGGGTGGGCATCCGGGCCATTCACCAGTATTTTTTCTGAAATGTGAAAGCTCAGATTGAAGTGCGACTGGTAAAACTCCCTCAGCATTTCGTTTTCCAGTGGCTCATTGCGACCAAACTGGTGGCAGGGAAAGGCGATAACCTCTAACCCCATAGGGTGGTACTTCTTATATAACTTTTCTAATGCGCTCAGCTGCGGCGCAAAGCTACATTTACTGGCAATGTTGACGATCAACACGGGTCTGCCTTGTAAGGATCTGAGTGCCAGCGTCTCGCCGTTAAGTAGTTTCACGCTGAAACGATAAATGTTCTCCATCCTGTCAGGCTCCTTGATGTTTTTTCTTTTTAATCACTTGATTCATAGCTGGTATTTTTCATTTGCCATGGCTAGATGGCTCAGGTATAACAACTCCATCTTTCTAGCTTAACAGCCAAATAGGACAAATTTATGTCAGTCAAAGTTGCATTCATCGGATTGGGGGTGATGGGCTATCCCATGGCCGGTCATTTACAACACGCGGGTCATCAGGTGACCGTTTACAACCGCACGACCGCAAAAGCAGAGCGTTGGGCGCAGCAGTATCAGGGCGCATTCGCAGCCACACCGAAAGAAGCCGTCGCAGATGCTGAGTTGGTATTCATGTGTGTGGGCAACGATGATGACCTCAGGTCCGTTGTTTACGGCGATAATGGGGTTTTAGCTGGTATGAAGCCTGATACCGTTTTGATTGACCACACGACAACCTCGGCTAAGGTAGCACGTGAGGTTGCGCAGCGAGCGGCCGAGCAAAACGTTGCATTCCTGGATGCGCCTGTATCAGGTGGCCAGGCTGGCGCTGAAAATGGGGTATTAACCGTGATGGTAGGCGGTGACCCTGAAGTATTTGAACGTGTGCAACCTGTGATGGCGGCCTTCAGTCGCTTTAGCCAGCTTCTGGGAGAAGTGGGCTCGGGCCAGCTGTGCAAAATGGTGAATCAGATTTGTATTGCTGGTGTGGTACAAGGGCTGGCAGAAGGACTTCACTTTGCGAAACAGGCTGGCCTGGACGGCGAAAAAGTGGTTGAGACAATTGCCAAAGGTGCAGCGGGCTCATGGCAGATGGAAAATCGCTATAAAACCATGCTCGCGGGAGAGTATGACTTTGGCTTTGCTGTCGACTGGATGCGTAAAGATTTGGGGATTGCACTGGACGAAGCGCGTAGCAATGGATCATCATTGTCACTGACTGCTATGGTCGACCAGTATTATGCTGATGTACAGGCACTCGGGGGCGGACGTTTTGATACCTCGAGCTTGTTAGCACGCCTTGATGCGATTCATGATAAAAAATAGCGTCTCGTCTTTGTGAGACGTGGCAGGCAATAAAAAAGGCAGGTGCTTATGCAACCTGCCTTTTTATATCTATTTACTCAGCTAAGCTTTTTTCGACAGCTTGTCTAAGTCGATGTCTTCTTCCAATGCTTTGGCTGCATCGGCATCATTGAATACTTCGGTATCCAGCTCACCCTCGGACTTGGCCACCACACAGGTCACCATACAATCACCAGTAACATTGACTGCGGTACGCGTCATATCCAGTAGACGGTCAACACCCATAATGATGGCGATCCCTTCAACTGGCAGGCCGACCTGATTAAGGACCATAGCCAGCATGATTAGGCCGACGCCTGGCACACCTGCGGTACCTACTGAAGCCAAAGTGGCGGTGAGAATGACCATCAGATAGTCACTCAGGGTCAAATCTACAGCGAAGACTTGTGCGATAAAGACAGTTGCAACCCCTTGCATGATGGCGGTGCCATCCATGTTGATGGTTGCGCCCAGAGGTACGGTAAAAGAGGCGACCGAGTTATTAGCGCCTAGCTTTTTGGTGGCCGTTTCCAGTGTCACTGGCATAGTGGCACTGGAGCTTGATGTGCTGAATGCGAACATACAGGCATCTTTCATTTTTGCAAGGAAAGTGAGTGGGTTCAGGCCTGTCAGCACTTTTAGCAAAATGCTGTAGTTGACAAAAGCATGGATCAGCAGGGCTGCAACAACAACGAGGAAGTATTTACCTAGCTCAACAATCAGGCTCATTTCAATACTGGTAAATAGTTTGGCCATCAGACAGAAAACACCATAGGGTGCCAGGTTCATCAACAGGGTTACCAGCTTTAGCACTACGGTATTTAAATCTTCGAATACCTTCGCACAGCGCTTACCTGCATCACCACTTAATGCCATAGCAATGCCAAACAACAGCGCAAACACAATCACCTGAAGCATGTTGCCACTGGCCATTGCGTTAATTGGGTTGGTTGGGAACATCCCGATAATGACTTGAGTCAATGTAGGTGCTTGTTGTGCGTTGAATGTCGCGGTCGTTGGAATTTCAACACCACCACCCGGGCTAACGAGCAGAGCCAGTGAGATAGCAACCGTAATTGCGATAGCCGTCGTGGACAGATATAGCAAAATGGATTTTCCACCCAGGCGACCGAGTTTCTTTGGATCGCTCAGGCTACAGGTGCCGACAACGAGAGAAATAAAGACCAGAGGAACAACCAGCATTTTTAAACTGGCGATGAAAATTTGTCCACCAATATGGAACAAACCATCAACGAAAAAGCCTTAAATCGGTAAATCGAACAGGCCCAGCGGAATTGCAACTTCAGGCTGATCGCCCAGGATGGATTGGATTAACAGACCCAAAATAACACCCAATACCATGCCTAGCATAATACGGGTTGTTAGGCTCATTTTTTTGTTTTGTGACATAGCCTTTGACATTGTCCTAACACTTCTAATTTACAAAATCGCTATAGCCTAACAGGATAGTTGAAGATGAACAGAAAAAATCGATGACGGTCGCTAAAAATTTGTGATTTTAGATCCGCAATTGGGTTAACATGGTGAAAATAACTCAAAATTATTAGATTGCAAGGGAGAATCGAAAATGTCTCTGATGCGCTGGTTTAGTATTACTTTGCTCAGCTTGCTGATGATCGCCTGTGGTGGCGGTGGTTCGATTGAAAAAGACACCTCGGGAGGTGACGGTACAAATACAGACTACGAACTGGTACTTACTACTAGTTCTGCAAGTGGTGGTAGCCTGAGTATTAGTAACCCCATAACTATTACAGCAAAGCTCACTAACGATGGTGCGCCCATTGCAAACAACCTGGTTAATTTCACTAATGATGAGTTTTCAGATTTTGCTTCTGTCAGTTCTCAATTAACTGATAGTAACGGTGAAGCCAAAGTAACCATTATCGCTAACCGGGCAGGAGGCGCAGGCACCATTTCTGCCACCGCTGATGTGGGTGAAAATACCGTAACTGGCTCGGTGCCATACGCAGCTGACGGCGATGGGGGCATTCAGATTGCCATGACCATCACTGGGTCAGATGGTCAAGCAATTGATGCCAGCAACCCTATTTCTGGGGCAGAAGTTGCGACTGTTACTGCGGTTCTTACAGACAATGGTACGCCTTTGACAGGCCAGGTACTGGAGTTTTCTAAAGAGGTGGATAGTGAGGACCTGCTGGTCACCAATGGCAATTCTAACGTGCAAACTGACGCAAACGGTGCTGCCCGTTTACTGGTACTGGCGACGGACAAAGTTGGTGCCGGTTATGTGCAGGTTACTTATAATGAAGACATCAATGCGCGTATCGGTTTTGAGTCCGCCGGAAACCCTTTTTACGACAAAGAAATCTATGATTTGAGTGTACAACTGGTTGATGCCAGTGAGCAGAGCTCTTCAGGCCTCTCTTTGGCAACACCACTCACGGCAAAAATTCAGCTGACTTTAAACGAGCAACCAGTTGCAAATGCCGATATTTTGGTAGAGGTAGAAGAGAGTGCGCGCTTTGCCAAGCCGACGGAATCAGTCCGAACCGATGCCAATGGCCTGGTCGAAATACAGTTTTTTGCAACTGAAACGGCTACTGTTGCGCAGCAACTTGATGCCTTTACAGCAATTTACTCCGTTGATGGTCAGGAAGCGGCAAGAGCTGTTGCCAACTATGTAGGTGCGGGTGATGGCGGTATTCAGATGACTATCACAGTGCTTGACAGCAGTAATAACCCAATTACTGAACAGAACCCGCTTAATGCGACCAGCGGAGCCACCATCAATGTTCTGCTTACGCAAGATGGTGTCGCGATGGAGAAGGAAGTCGTCTCAATTGATGACTTGACCTTGGCCGAATTTGACGGCGGTAATGGTAAGGCGGAGACCAATGCCGATGGCTCAGTAACATTTGATATAAAAGCGACAGCTGAGGACGGATTAGGTACGTTTAACGTGTCGCTGCCGGAAATTTCAACATTTGCATCCGTCTCTGGTCGCTTTTACTCGGCCGGTATTATTGCCGTTGAACGTGGTATTACGATTGAAATTATTAGCCTGGAAGATACACAGGGTGTTGATATTTCACGTGACAATCCCCTGGATGACAACACCAAAGGGGTAGTCAAAGCAAAAGTCTTAAAAGATGATGAACCGCTTGCGGGGGTGTTGGTCGAGTTTACGACTGATAGTGTCGCAACCTTAAGTCCCGTTGATGGTCGAGCACAAACAGACGCGGATGGCATAGCGACAATTGATCTTAACCCGACGAGTGTCAGAAGCATTGGCCTTGTCAGAGCTAAGTACACGTCAGATGCCGGTGAAGAGTTTGAAAGTGGTAGTGTACTATTCCACTCTGATGGTGTTGATGACAGCGACGGTGACTATAGATTTAATATCAGGGTACTGAACGACTGTGATGCTGGTTGGGAAAGTCAGAGAGACGAAATCGAACTCGTACCTAACCCTTTGACTAATGGCTGTACGGAAACTAATCAGCTGGAGTCAACAGACACGCCTGACGTCTTTATAAAGGTTACTAATACAAACAATGAAAATGTCACTAACAAGATAATTACGGTGACGTCTGATATTGGCCAGGTGCTACCTGCTTCGGGCCGTGTACTGACCGACAACTTTGGTATTGCGTTACTTAAATTCCAGCCTGGCGACTCTGGCGGAGCGGGGACAATCAGCGCAGAGTATGAAGGTGAGCAGGGTAATGTGAACTTTTCTGTCGGGTTACAGAGTTTGTTTGTTGAACTTTCCGCGCCAGCTTCTGAAGATAATCCATTGAATGCTGGTGGTAGCATGGTGATATTTGCCGATATCTATGTCGATGAACTTAAGTCTGCACTGTATACGCAGCCTATAGATGTCGAGTTCACGTCAGGGTGTGTTGACGAAGGCCTTGCAACAATTGATAAAACAGTGAGTTCTAGTGAAGGGCGTGCAGGTACCACATACAGTGCTAACGGCTGCCGAGGTCTGGATACAGTGACCGCAACTGTGGTTTCCGGAGGAGGGGTGAACCAACCTGCAAATATCTCTTTTACTGTATCTGAAGCTTCCGCACAGGCGATTCAGTTCTTAGATGCCAGTGAGGGTTTTATTGGTTTGCCGCCTGGTATAGGGGGAGTGCCAACTACGTCAACTGTGAGGTTTAAGTTGATTGACAGTGATAATCGGCCGCTTAATCAAAAGCGCATCGATTTCAAGATCTCAGATCTAACGGGCGATGCACTTTTAACAGCTTATACCGGTAGCACAGATAATGAAGGTATTGCTCAGACGACAATCCGCTCAGGGATAGTGCCCGGCGATATTATTGTCGAAGCATGTTATATCTCAGATGAGGAACTGGCCACCTTACCGGATGGTCAAGACTTTACGTGCTGGCAATCACGAATTGATATTTGTAACGCCGACCCAGCCGATGTACGTTGCCCGGATGGTGAAACCCTACAATTATTGGCGGCGGATAAGCAAATTAATGCTGTGTCCTCAGGGATTGTGTTGTCGTCAGGCGTGCCAGATCAAAACAGTTTTGACGCAGGCTCTGAGACTTATTATATGAATGCCATGGACACGATAGGGTTCACAAATGACATCAGTATATTTTTTGGTGACCAATTCAATCAGCTAACGGGTGACAATATTGTTGCAAACGTACAAGTTGAGGCGGGCATCGTGGGAAGTATTGATGGCCAGGGTGGCACAAATACCTACGAGTGTTTAGCGGTAGACGGTCGCTGTACCGTGCAGTGGCGCGGCCAGGGTGAAATGCCATTTACCGACCCCAAGTGGGGCAACACCCTGGATAAAGTGTGTGATACTTATTTCGGGGCACCTGCACCTTGTAGCGCCTGGCCAGAGGTAAATCGGGACGGGGATATCTTAATCCGGGGAGGACGAATTTCTGTTCTGGTAACGGCGAAAGGGCAGGAGACGTTTATAGACCGACCCAGTACAGTTGACGATGACGGCAATGTGACCGTTGAACGTCGTAATGGCCGGTTCGATCAGGGAGAATTTTATACGTCGTTCGACCTGCCCGAAGCGTTTGTTGATCACAACGAAGACGGTAAGTTTCTATGTGATGTTGATGGCAATAATTGTGGTGAACCCGTAGTCTGCGATGGTAGTGGTGTGTGTGAGCCTAACGGCACGCGTGGTGGCCATAACGAGACCTATAATGATAGCAATAACAATGGTATCTATGATAATGGAGATGGCATCTATAATGGATTGCTGTGTTCCGAAGAAGCCATGAATGCTGACGGCGGCCCTTATTGTTCCAGAGAACTGATTGAGGTGCGTAAACAGTTTGAAATTATTGCCTCAGGCAGCACGCCTTATATTCGCTTCGCTGTGCACAAAAATGATATCAGCGTACAGTATGAAACCGGCGCAGATTGTCCTCTTTATTCGGGCACCCCAACGCTCAATGCAGATGGTAATCTGGAGCTCGATAATAGAAATTGCTTACAGTTCGATAATACGACTGCGGTGTCTGGTGGACCAACCGTTTTGGGTACTGCTTGTGCGCTTGAAATCGGCACACCAGAAGATGATGGCGATGGTAACTTAAGTCTAGATGGTAATAACTGTCCTCAGTTCGCCTCTGGGGTGGCTTATCAGGATAATACGTGTCTGAGTAAAGTCGATACTCTGGGTAATGATATTGCACGGCGTGGCGTATTGGGCCTGGAAGTGTCAGATAATAGCAATTACTGTGATTTTAGCGGTATCGATTTAACAGATTCTACTTTGCCAGCGACCGATAATGTTGATTTCGTTGTGTATTACTCAGATCTTTATGGCAATTCGTTACCTGAAGGAACAGAAGTTCAAATCACAACGGATAACGGCGTCGCGACAGTCAGTGGATTACAGGGTATCGTGTCCAGAGCATCAAATGATGGCGTTCAGAGCGCGACGGTTACGATATCAAGAGAGCAAGCAGCAAATAGTCTGGCGATTGGTAATCTAACTGTTCAATTTACTATCCCAAGTGCTTTTGAGGGTGGTGAAAGCTCGGTAGTAGTCCATACGGTGACCATTGAAGATGCTGGCTAATTTGACATGATTTGGATAGGCCAGAGGGAACTCTGGCCTTTATTCATGGGCGGAAAAACTCGTCTAAATGAGCCCGCATAAATTCATCCTAAATTATCCTCTTTACCTTTACCCCTTGAAATTCCTTTTATATCCGCTATATTCGCCCTTTCCATTAAGCAATCTATACGCCTGGGTAAATTAACAGCAACAATTGTTCATAAAATCACTGCTTGGCGAAAAGATCGAATGAAAAGCTTGTAACAATAGGTATTTGTGGATATACCTATATTTAATCGCGCCCAATGAAGGGCAACAACCAGACAGAAGTCAAATAGGCAGCTATGGGCAAATCGCTAGTAATCGTAGAGTCTCCCGCAAAGGCAAAAACTATCAATAAGTACCTGGGTAAAGACTACATTGTAAAATCCAGTGTCGGTCATATCCGTGATCTTCCTACCTCAGGCGCAGGCAAAACCAAAGGTCTGGCAACTAAATCTCCTGCTGAAGTGAGAAAAATGTCGCCAGAGGAAAAAGCTGAGTACAGAAAAAAGAAAGATTATGCGAACCTGGTTGCCCGGATGGGGATAGACCCGGAAAAGGGCTGGGAGCCACACTATGAAGTGTTACCCGGCAAAGAAAAAGTGGTTCAGGAGCTGGCTAAGCTCGCAGAAAATGCCGACACCATCTATCTCGCAACCGATTTGGATAGAGAAGGAGAGGCCATCGCATGGCACCTGGAAGAAGTGATTGGAGCCGATGCAAGCAAATACAAACGTGTTGTATTTAACGAAATCACCAAAAATGCCATTACTCAGGCGTTTGAAGCACCGGGCCAGCTAAACACCGACATGGTGTATGCGCAGCAGGCACGACGCTTTCTGGATCGCGTGGTGGGCTTTATGGTGTCACCGTTGTTGTGGCAAAAAGTCGCGCGCGGATTGTCAGCAGGTCGTGTTCAGTCTGTGGCGGTACGCTTGCTGGTTGAACGTGAGCGTGAAATCAAAGCCTTTATTCCAGAAGAGTTCTGGGATATTCACGCAGACACCGCACTGGCAGAGCAGGACGTTCGTTTTGCTGTCACTAAGTATCAGGGCGAAGCGTTTAAACCGTTAAACGAAACGCAGGCTAATAAAGCGGTTACTGAACTGCAAAAAGCGCAGTATCAGGTTGTTAAGGTTGAAGAGAAACCGAGTAAGAGTCGCCCGAGTGCACCATTTATTACTTCAACCATGCAACAGGCCGCCAGTACCCGACTGGGTTATGGCGTTAAAAAGACAATGATGCTGGCACAGCGTTTGTACGAAGCCGGTTACATTACTTATATGCGTACCGACTCAACTAACTTATCGAATGATGCGGTTGAAATGGCACGTGGCTATATTCAGGATAACTTTGGCGATAAGTACTTGCCGGGTGCTCCTATTAAATATAGTGCGAAAGACAATGCACAGGAAGCGCACGAAGCAATTCGCCCTTCAGATGTGAACATCCTTTCCGGCCATGTTGAGGGCGTAGATGCCGACGCTAAGAAGCTCTATGAGCTGATCTGGCGTCAGTTTGTGGCGTGCCAAATGACACCCGCAGAGTACGATCTGACTAATATCACTGTGGGTGCGGGCGATTACACGCTTAAAGCGCGCGGCCGAGTGTTACGCTTTGACGGTTGGACACGTGTTCAGCCAGCAGTCCGTAAGAAAAACGAAGAAGAGCAGGCGCTACCTGCTGTGGCGGTGGGCGACATTGTTCAGTTACAGGCACTTGATCCTAAGCAGCACTTTACCAAACCACCTGCGCGTTTCAGCGAAGCAAGCCTGGTTAAAGAGCTTGAAAAGCGTGGCATTGGTCGTCCTTCAACGTATGCGTCGATTATTTCGACTATTCAGGACCGTGGCTATGTGCGGGTAGAAAACCGCCGTTTTTATGCCGAGAAAATGGGCGAAATAGTGACAGACCGATTGATCGAAAACTTCGATGAGCTGATGGACTTTGACTTTACGGCCAAAATGGAAAACCGCCTGGATGAAATCGCAGAAGGCGATCGAATCTGGACGCAGGTGCTTGATAAGTTTTACGCTGATTTCTCCAACCAACTTGACTTGGCTGGTAAAGAAGAAGCGGAAGGTGGCATGCGTCAGAATGTGATGGTTGAGACTGACATTGACTGTCCAACCTGTGGTCGTAAGATGGGGATCCGTACAGCGTCTACCGGGGTATTCCTGGGCTGTACAGGCTACAACTTGCCACCAAAAGAGCGCTGTACCACCACCATGAACCTGATCCCCGGGGATGAAGCGGTTGATGCCGATGTTGAAGACGCAGAAACTGAAAGCCTGAGACAGATGAAGCGTTGCCCTATCTGTGAAACCGCAATGGATTCCTATCTGATAGATGAAAAGCGCAAGCTGCATGTGTGTGGTAACAACCCGGGCTGTAGCGGTTACGTCATTGAAGAGGGCAGCTTTAAAATCAAGGGCTATGATGGCCCGGTGATAGAGTGTGATAAGTGTGGTTCAGACATGCAGCTTAAGTCTGGCCGTTTTGGCAAGTACTTTGACTGTACCAGTGATGACTGTAAGAACACGCGTAAGCTACTTAAAAGCGGTGAGCCTGCGCCACCAAAAGAAGATCCGGTACACTTACCAGAACTACCCTGTGAGAAGTCTGAAGCCTATTTTGTGCTGCGTGACGGTGCTTCTGGTATCTTCCTGGCGGCACATACCTTCCCTAAATCCAGGGAAACCCGTGCACCGAAAGTGGCCGAGCTAAAGCGTTTCAGAGATCGTATTTCGCCTAAGTTTTATTATCTGGCAGATGCGCCGGAGCAGGACAATGATGGTAATCTAGCCGTTGTCAGGTACTCACGTAAAACCAAGACACAGTACGTCATGACTGAGGTGGAAGGTAAAGCCACAGGCTGGAAAGCGACTTATGTAAGTGGCAAGTGGGTCGAAGAAGAGAAAAAGCGTAAGAGCGCCAAATCTTAATGGATCTGCTTGGGTATTAAGCAAAAGAAAACAAAAAGGCCAGCTCTGCTGGCCTTTTTACTGTTTGAAGATCAGATGTCGACGTCAGTTACTGTCATATAGTCACTGGCAGTTAGCTCTTCGTTAACACATTGCAAAACGTACTGACGTAGTGCATCGGTTGTCACTTCGTCATCCTGAGCCCATTCAACACACACTTGTGTCAGATCTGCAATCAGGCTGGCCGGTGCACTTTGTTGCTGCACCTCATCAGCGATAACTGAGGTTGACGTTAAAGTTGCGGCTAAAACGAAGCTCGCGAGGGCCGAAAATAGTTTCATTGATGTTTCCTTTAGTGTTTAGTGTCACGTTTCGTCACAGTGATTTTTTAAATGAAAAGACAGAAAAAGAACAACGAAATAAATCACTCCTGAAGATAAGTGAATGTGATTAGTAATAAATAGAGTGTTTTTGATTAGGGAACTGCCTTTCTAACAATGATATACTTCAACAACTTGACGTAACAATGGCCTTTTTTGAGGGCGATTAAGGACGGAATAATGACAAACAATCGCGGACGAATCCGCACACTGTTCAGGCATGGTTTTATTGCTTTGGGTCTGCTTAGCGCTTTTGCCAGTTACGCAACTACGCCGGAAAAAGCCGAACTGACACCTTGTTATACCGAAGGCCTGCCAGACAGGTTGATGTGCGGTAGTGTTGAACAGCCTCTTTCGGCAAACAATAACGACGAAAAAATCAGCATACATTTTGCGGTTATCCCGGCCATCAAACAGGTGCACCCATCGGAAGCTATCCTGGCGTTTGCTGGCGGCCCGGGCCAGTCGGCCATTGAGGTTGCCGCCGTGTTTGCCCGAGTCTTACGATATGCCCGCGAAGATCGGGATATTATCCTGGTTGACCAACGAGGCACGGGTAAGTCGACCTTGTTGCAATGTGACATGGACCCGCTTGAGGCGCAGTTTGCTTTTAACGATGCCGCCTTGCCAATCATTGAATATAGCCGTGCAGAAACCCAAAAGTGTAAAACCAAACTCAACACAGACCTGAGCCACTTTACCACGGTTGCCGCAGCCAGTGATTTTGAAGCGGTGAGACTGGCACTGGGATATCAAAAGCTGCACCTGTTCGGCGCTTCTTATGGGACACGTATTGCACAGGAGTATATGCGTCGCTACCCGCAAGTAGTGGCAAGCGCAACGTTGGATGGGGTAGTGCCTATGCAGCAAAGCCTGGTTGCCATTGGTGAAGCCATTGACAATTCATTGCAGGCAATTTTCACTGACTGTGCCGATAATACGGATTGCCGTCAGCAGTATCCTCAGCTGGACCAGCAGTATCAGACCTTACTGACAAAGTTAGAAGCGCAGCCAGCAAGTGTTCAAATCCCACATCCCAGAACACACCGATCCATCCCTTTGGTATTGACACAGAGTAAGGTACGCTCGGCCATTCGTATGGCGCTTTACAGCCATACTACGCGTGCTTTGGTACCGCTGGCCATCAGCGAGGCGAGCAGAGAAAATTATTTGCCATTGGTAGGCCTGATGGGCAGTGATTCGGCGTTTGGTTCGCTGGCAATGGGTATGCACAGTGCCATTGTTTGCGGTGAGGACTGGCCGGTGCTGACACCTCAAGAACGCTCGCGTTTTTCAGGGACCTACTTCGGTCGCATGATGATAGAGTCGCTCGATGCCAGCTGCCCGATCTGGCAGGTTGATGCCGTTGAAAAATCCTTTTATCAGCCATTAACGACGGAGATACCAACGTTATTGTTATCAGGCGGGTTAGATCCCGCGACACCACCTGAATGGGCAGAGCTGGCGATGGTTAATATGGAGCAGGCACGCCACCTGATAGCCGCAGAGGCAACACATGGTGTGGCTGCACAAAGCTGTGCTGACAAACTGGTCGCCGAGTTTATTGATCATGGTGAACTTAATACACTGGATGCCAGTTGTTTGGATAAAACAGCGGTGCGGCGGTATTTTATGAACCCCAATGGTCCGGTATTAGTAAAAGAGGAGCCGTAATATGATCACTGTGCATAATCTGCAAAAACAAATTGCGTCGGTGAATGCCCTGGACGGGCTGAGTTTCAGTGCAAAGAACGGCCAGATCACTGGGTTGCTTGGTCCCAATGGCGCAGGCAAAACTACCTGTCTGAGAACGGTGTTTGGGTTACTACAGGCAGATCAGGGATATGCTGAGATAGACGGGATCAAAGTTCACGAAGATCCCATGGCTGCCAAGCAGCAGCTCGGCTTGTTCCCGGACCCATGTGGTTTGTATGAACGCCTGACACCCAGAGAGTATATTCAGTTTTATGCCGAGCTGAGTGGTATGGCTAAGTCACAGGCCATCTCGGCCACGCAACGTGTGATTGAGCAGTTGCAAATGATGGACATTGCAGACCGGCGCTGTCAGGGCTTTTCTCAGGGCCAGCGAATGAAAACGGCACTTGCGCAGGCAATTGTGCATCAGCCTCGTAACATCATTCTTGATGAACCAACACGTGGTCTGGATGTCATGAGTACCCGTGTACTCAGGGAATTATTATTGATGCTTAAGGCACAGGGCCATTGTGTGTTGTTCTCCAGCCATGTGATGCAGGAGGTGGCCGCCTTATGTGATCATGTGGTGGTCATGGCAAAAGGCAAAGTGGTTGCGCAAGGTACACCGGCGCAGTTGTGCGAACAAACGGCCAAATCGAGCCTGGAAGAAGCCTTTATTGCCCTGATAGGCAGTGATGAGGGGATAGCGGCATGATGAAGCAAGTCAATATCCTGTTCAGGAAAGAACTGTTGGATGCGTATCGCGATAAACGTTCGGTCATGGCCGGGCTTTATTATGCGTTTGGCGCACCGATCGTGATGTGTTTGCTGTTTTCAGTACTGTTACAACAAATGGCTTCACCTGAAGCCCTTAAGATCACCATTTCTGGTGCTGAACGTGCGCCTAATCTGGTGCAATATCTGGGCAGTGTCGACATAAGCCACAGTGATGAAGCCGATACAAAACCTATCCGTCTGGAGATTGATGACGCGTATCAGCAGGATATGGCGACAGGTCGCAGTGCAACAGTGGTGATTGTTGCTGATAAGTCTGATAGCAAGCTGATAAAGTCAGTTCGGCGACTGGAAACGGCATTACTCAGGTATAACAGCGAAGTCGCGGGGTTGCGTCTGGTCGCTCGGGGGATCGATCCGGGGTTAATGCGCGCCCTTGATGTGCAAACGCAGGATCAGGCCACGCCAGATGCCAAAGGCGGCTTGTTTCTGGGGATTGTCACTTTGTCTATTATCATTGCGGTTTTTTATTCTGCGATGAACTTAGGCATAGATACCAGTGCAGGTGAGCGTGAACGTAATTCACTGGCACTATTACTCAGTCATCCGCTCAGTAGTATGCAGATTGTGCTGGCCAAAGTTGCCGCGATTGCGAGTTTTTCGGTTCTGGGGCTGGCCCTGGTGCTGATCGTATCAAAGTTTGCCTATGCCATGGTGGCCTGGGAGCAGCTGGGCTTTAGTATTACCCTGGATCTGCGCTTCATTGTGGTTAGCCTGATCATCGGTATTCCAATCGCACTCATGTCTGCCAGTATGCTGATTTTTGTTTCTTTTATGGCGAAGTCATTTAAAGAGGCACAGTCCTACGTCACTATGGTACTGATGGTACCGGTAGGTTTGAGCATGATGACCAGCTACGATATCGCCACCGAGACAATTCAATGGTTGCCGATTGCTGCGCAGCAATACGCGATGATTGAATTGATAAAAGGTAACGCCTTACCGCTGGCACCACTGGGGGTGGCGTCGGTCTCAACTTTGGTATTATTTGGGCTGTTCACTTACCTGAGTAGCAGAATGCTGAAAAGTGAAAAAGTGGTGTTCGGTTTATAAATACAGCAACACTTTCACCCTCATATCAAGCCGGCAGACCTTAGCCGGCTTGATAGAGCAATAAAAAGACAGGCAGGCAGATAAGCAGCCCGACAAAAAAGAGTTTGAAAAAGCCGTCTCTGTTCTCGGTCAGATCAGCCAGACCGATACTATCTTGCTCATTCCGCTCTAAAGGCCTGAAGTGCCTGTATACCTTCATAGTGAGCAAACCAACAATAAATGGCAGTACAACCACCGCCACGATTAATATCACCAAATACCAAGCTTCCGGTACCGTATTTCTCATTGTCTATGCACCCTGGTTAAAATAGGTACATTAGCAAAGAACCCCCCGGCTATAAAGCACTTCCGCGTAATGGGTCGTAATGGCAAAAAAGCCGATTTTCGACTCTACTCAGAGTGGGTGCGATCAGGCATCTACAACCACAGAGCAAAGTAAGTTACGCGGTGAGGAGCAAAAACATGTCACATGTTACAATTAAAAGGGTCATGGGGTTTGGAGGGGAGACGCTGGCTGAGTATCGGGCTCAGCAGATGAAAGAGCAGCGCTGGCAATATGTTACTCAAGGTGTGTCCGATGCTGATTTGGATAACAACTTTGAGTTTTTAAACGGGGCGGTGCTTGACCGTAAAGTAGGCACACACCTATTGCAAACAACCACCGGATTGTTTGGCCCAATTCGGACAGGCACGATTGTGCACCTTGATCCAAATGCAGCGAATCAAGTAATTCAGAGCGACAGGGCACCACTTAACCCAAAGGGGGACCTTATCACGCGTCTTAACCAGCTTCACGATGTGCGCACAGGTAAGCCGCCAGAGGCTGATAATGCGTTGGCTGTAAGCGGTTTTTGGACTGCTGCGACGGACGGTGCGGGGATCGCCGGCCTGGACGGCGCCTCTAACGTATTTGGTAGTACTGGCCAGCTTATACTCAACCCTGAGTGTGCCGGCGAGCCGGTGTCGCTCACATTTCCATTGTTGCGATTTGGCTCAACTGAGCAAGAGCAATGTAATTACCTTGAAACGCTTGCTTACTATGGTGGAACGTTACTTCAGCCGGGCGAGCAGTTTGACTTAGGCTTCACGCAGGATTTGTGGGGCATTCAGTACGATCAGAAGCTACCTGAGTATGTGACAGAGTATGAGTTTAGCCCAACTAAAGGTGGAGGCTTGTTTGTAGAGCACCATCCTTTCCCCCATATTTGGCTTCCGGCGACAGGCATAGATCCGGCCTTTAAAGAACCGACGGTTTCCAGAATACTGCTAGGTCGTAGATTCAACTGCAACCACGAAGACGGCTATTATCGTACCGTCACCAATGAGCAGTTCCATTTCACGGTGTTCGAGGTACCAAACGATGGGAGTGCACTCGCTATTCGCCCTCAGTGCATCCACAATGATAGTTTTACGAAAGGGGCACAAACCGTGTTCCTGGGCAATACCGCGGCGAATACTGTGGCACTGCGTCAGAGTATGCCCGTGACAGAAATGGTCGTGGGCAACACACCTGTGTCTGGTCTGTCAGATTAACTGCCATACGCCTACAGTACGAGGCCTGCTTCGGGCCCGTACTTCTTCCTGCTATTACTCTCTACATAATACTCCTTCAACCTACGCCATATAAACTTGAATATTTTTAATGATCAATCTCATTCAATTATTGCAGTTTTACTAATATATAGATGAAATCAGAATAATGATGAAAATCATTCAATGCGCTGGGTGTTATTCAAGCCTTTGCTTTATAAGATGTTTTGCTCATTGTTAAGCTTGTTATAATATCGCTTATACAACGAGTGTTAACTTAACTCTCACTAGTCGCTGCCTGTTTCATTGGCAGTCAATTTCAAGAGAAGGAGACGTATATGAACAAAGATACCATTATTATTGGTGCAGGGTTTACAGGCTTAGCGGCAGCAGCCGAGCTGCAGAATAACCAGCAAGATTTTGCGATCCTCGAAGCAAGTAACCGGCTGGGCGGGCGAAACTTCAGTTTCAAAACCACGCAACACCTTGATACACCAGGTGTGGAATATGAACACGGCTCTCAATACATAGGTAAGTCGCAGGAGCCTTTATGGTCTGTGGTTAAAGGCGAACCGTTCTATACTTGGCTGAAAACACATTACCCTGATTATGTACATCCGGACACACCCGACACAGAGTACAATGAGGATACGTTACCTCCCTATATTGTAGACAACTTTGCACAGAGACTTGATTTTCCGGAGCAAGTGTTAATTCTCAGAGATGAGAACAACGAACCAAAGCGGTTCCCGTTCAATAAGTTCCAGACGCCATATTGTATTACCGGGTTACCCAGTGGTATCGGCAAACGCAGTGTTGCTGCGATAGGCCTGGTGTCACTGGATATCCTGTATATTGAATCATGTATCAACGTGGACCAGCCCTGGGCGTCTGACTTCAAGGGGGTATATACTGCTAAACAACTGGACGCCATTACACTCGAGCAATGGCTGCATGAAAAACCACGCCGTGGTTATATGACACCAACGGCGCTTGATTCCATAACCATCGCGGCTCAGGCCCTGTTATCAGTTAATCCAAGCGAAATATCAGCGTTATATTTCTTCTGGTATTGTGCCTGTAACGGCGGATTTTTCAATGAAGTCAACGATGCGAAAAACGGCCCTCAGCAATACTGGTTACGATGTGGATTCGGAAAAGTCCTGAAATTTATGAGCAAAGATTTCAAGGACAGCATCCACTATGAGCAGGTGATTGAATCTGTTTCGGTGGATGAGCAGGCTGAATTTCCGGTTTGCTTGACTATGTCCGATGGGGCCGTCCATCGCGCGAAAAAGCTCATTGTGGCTGTATCACCCCATACGGCGAACAAAATCCAGTGGCCAGCAGAGTTAGACGAGTCCTACAAAGTACTCATGGGTCAAAAGATGGGCAGAACTTTGAAGGCGCAAGTATTCTATGAGACCAGTTGGTGGAATGACATAGATGGTACCGGGTGGCAGGGCTACTCAGGTGGTGCGTCATATCCGGTTTTGTGGACCATGGACAATACAGCCTGTGATGCGAATGGTCAGCCAAGACCTTGTTTAATGACCTTTACTATTGGCGATCAAATTACTGAACTGGAAGCGTCAATTGCTAAATCTGGCAGTGATCCGGACGAGGCGTTAAAGCGCTTTTTGACTAAACATATTAGTTATCTGTTCACCGGTGAATATGATTATGAACCGGCAATGGAACCCATAGCCATCACGGCTAATCTGTGGGCCAAACAAACAGACAAAAGTGGTTTTGAAAAAGGCGCATTTATAGGCGGCGGACCAAATACGGTATTCGCGCCTGGCGTCCTGACTGAGCCTGTGCAAGATGGCAAGTCGGCGATGGCTTTTGCA
This sequence comes from Pseudoalteromonas ardens, assembly GCF_030125445.1. Lineage (NCBI taxonomy): Bacteria > Pseudomonadati > Pseudomonadota > Gammaproteobacteria > Alteromonadales > Pseudoalteromonadaceae > Pseudoalteromonas > Pseudoalteromonas ardens. The sequence goes on along the minus strand of NZ_JASJUV010000002.1, from coordinate 591,098 downwards.
AATACGCCATGGCGAGACCTTATCTATTTTACCTCTTCTGAGGTAGCACGGAACTACGACCCAAAAACGCCGGATGCCATGGCGTTTATCAAGCCTAAAAAAGCTGCAATAGTACCTGCTACGCAATACTCAGATAACCGACTCGACCTGGGTTATATGAACGGTGGCTTGTATGCAGGCCAATATGCTGCGCAGCAGTTGATACAAGGGGCGGAATTTAAGGTAAGGCATCACAAGATGCCTGCTTACAGCAAAGTCTGGAATGAAGTGAAAACTCTCGCTTACGTATTTATCCGAGGTATTGAAGCGTTCTTAGAGTTGGGGACTGCTTTGCATGTCATTTCCGACAGCCAGATTGACAATTTGATATCAGCCATACTCGGTGATGAAACCAGGCAATGTGAGCTAAAGGGCGGCATAGGCACCCAGCTGAAGTTACGGGCAGTACAGTTGTTTAATAGCAATGATGAGATTGCTGTTGATGCGCTGGCTGAAGTAGCTCGGGTATCGCCCCAGACGTATCAGGCAATCCTGGATGGATTCACTAGCGACGATCCGCGTCAGGTTGATTTCCTGAAGCGTTTATTTGGACAAAACCGCGAGTCGTAACCTTGTCAGTGTTTTCCAAACAAACAGTAAACTACCCATCCCGTATTGGCGATTATGTTATTCGAGGCATATTAGGCCGAGGCGGGATGGGGGTGGTATATGAAGCCTGGGATGAGGCAAACAATCGATTTGTTGCCCTGAAAACCATCCAGGGCACCGAGCCTGTGTCGCTTTATCGGTTCAAGTTAGAGTATCGACAAGTCGCGCAGATAGCACATCCAAACTTAGTGGGGCTGTTTGGTCTCACCTTTATAGAAGGGGCGTGTTATATCGTTATGGAGCTGATCAGAGGCTCCTTGCTCAGCCATTTTGTCGCGCAAAGTCATAGCGACACAATGCTGGACACCGTAGTGGCCACGCGTCCCCTGTGTTCGACTGACTCACCAATACTCAGTACACCTGCGAGACAGGACTATATTGCGCCACTCAGGCTCGATGTGTTGAGTCTGGCTCATCAACTTGCCAGAGCCGTATGTGCATTGCATGGTGGGGGTGTACTGCACTTAGATATCAAGCCAAACAACATTATTCTCACCTCAGGTGGTGAGCTGAAATTACTTGATTTTGGGGTTTCCCAGTTAAAAACGGCTCAACGGGGCCACACACCGCTGCAGCAGTTGGGGACGCCAAAGTACATGGCACCCGAGTGTTTATCAGGGCAAGTGCAAACAGCGGCAAGTGACTGGTATAGCTATGCGGTGGTGATACTTGAGCTGGTGACAGGACGAAGCGCCAAAGAGTTGGCCATCTTACCAGATGACAAGGGAATGTTTGAGAAACAGGTCTCGATGATCCTGCGTCAACACCTGCATGAGGCGTTGATTGCTATCCTGGCGAGAGCTTTATCCCCTGATCCGCACGACCGACCGACAGGAAAAGAGGTACTGGCGGCGTTTGATGCCAATGATGCCTTTTTAGCAACGAGTGATATGTCCGATGAGGTCAGGGTTTTTGTGGGTCGTGAAAAAGAGCTGGCAATGCTGAATGAGGCGTTTTGTGCACACACAGCAAGACAGCATTTGCTGATGTGCATTGAGGGATCGCCTGGTATAGGAAAAACGAGCCTGGTAGAGCAGTTTCTAAGTTCATTAGACAACGTTTTGGTGTTACGAGGGCGGTGTCACGAGCGAGAAACCGTGCCATTTAAAGCGCTGGATATGTTGATTGATGACTTTGCGCAATACCTGAGCTCAATTCCCCCTCAGATACGGTGCAGATATATTGTCGATGGTTTTCAGTATTTGGCGATTTTATTTCCTGTGTTGCGTGGATTTGTCTCGCATGAAAAGTGTGATCCAAATATGGATGCGATGCACATCCGGGCGCTGGCAATGAAAGCACTGGCAAATAGCTTGTCTTTACTGGTGAATAAGCAGCAAGTCATTTTGTTCCTGGATGATATTCAATGGGGTGATGAAGACAGTGCGCAATTGCTTGTCAGCTTTTTAGAGTACCTGTCAGAAAAACGCCCATTTGTCATATTGAGTAAGCGTACAGAAGTGTCACAGGACAACCGATTTGCAGCAGTGCTGGAAGAGTTTCAGCAAGCACCTGACTGCCCGATTAGGATGAGGCAGATCAAGGTTAACCCTTTGACACAGAGTCAGAGCACCGAAATGCTGGAGGCTTTACTTGAGGACAGCCAGGCCGCTCAGTCAAGCAGTGCACTCGATATTGTGCGGATCAGTAAGGGCGTACCTTTTTTAATGGAGCAGCTGCTCCAGTTTGGTTTGCAATCGGATATTGGCGAAATAGACGGTTATGAGATCATACAATTACGATTAAATGAATTGTCTCCAGAGTCCAAAGAGATCCTCAGCTTAGTGGCCATTGCGGGCCAACCAGTCAAGCTTGATACGATCCTTGCCATTGTGGGTGATATTCATATTGATGATTTCGCCTTTACCTGTCTGCGAGCTCAGCGGCTTTTGGTTGTGCAGGCTGGCGATCAGGTACAGTGCTTTCATGATCAAATTCGAGAATCAATCTTGTCGATTGAGTGTAGTGTGCTTTTGAAGAGCAGAGCTGGCAAATTGGCTGAGGCATTGGCTGAAGATCGTAAAACGGATAATGCGTTTTTGGGACAACTGTTTTATCAGTCTGGCCAAACACAACGTGCTATTGATTATATGATACATGCGGCCGACGAAGCTGAGCAGGCACTGGCCTTTAGTCGGGAAGCTGACACCTGTCATCAGGTGATCACCTGGTTGCCAGATAGCAGACAGGCAGAAAAGTATAAGTTTACTGAGCGAAGAGCCATTGCGTTATCCAGAGGTGGTTATGGGGTTCAGGCTGCTGAACTTTTCGCTCAATTGGCAAAAACAGACGGTCTCTGCGACTCGGAGCGAGCCAGATTAAATGGCATCGCCGCCAGTCAGTTCATGTACGGTGGACACATAGAAAAGGGCGAAGACCTTTTTAAACCCTTATTAAGACAATGGCGATTACCTTATCCGGGCTCAACAAAAACGGCGATGCTACGTATTATCTGGAGTATTGTGGTGCTTGAAGTGAAACGGAGATGGCTGAAAAAGGACAAGTTAAGCGCTGATATCTCGGACCCAAAAATAGAGCTAGTCTTCTCTGTGGCCAACTCTTTAAGTAACTGGGATCCTATCAGAGGATTGTACTTTTCGTTACTAAGCTTGCGCTTGGCCATAAATAAAAAGGATTTGAAACGGACGGTTCAGGGATTGAATATATACGCATTTGCGCTGTCTTATGGCGGAACAGCAAGACATAAGAAGATTAGCTCGCGGATCTTTGAGCAGGCGAGTAAGCTAGGTGAGCGCCTCACAGAGCCTGAGTATGAAATGCATCGAACGCTGTTGGAGGGGGTGTCTCTGTCAATCCAGAGTGAATACCAGGCAAGTATCGAAATGATATTGCATGCCGAGGAGCAATTCTCTACCAAGATATTCAATGCGCAAAATAACGCTGTGATAGCGCGAACAACGGCGGCACATATTTTTTGGTTAATGGGTCGTATACACAAGATCGGTGAATTAGCACCACAATGGATCCAGGATGCGAAATCTCGGGGAGACCACTTCTCTTTGGTTGAACTGACTATGTTTATGGGGGTATTTCACGCCGCCAATGGTGAGATGGAGCAAGGCAGGGGCATTATCAATGAGGCGATAGCATCATGGCCGCTTGCCGAGTTTACTTATCAGCATTGGGTTGCATCGAAAGCGCTCGTTCAAATTGGTCTGATGGCAGGGGATATCGAGAATACCTGGGTTAAATTGCGTGAAGATGTTCGCCTGGCGAAACGTGCCGGGCTGTTTGGCTCGCTTGCGGTCAGGACGGATTACCTGTTCTTACATGGCAGAGTGGCACTGGCCTGCGCACAACGCGACCCGTCACAGGCATCTCAAATGCTTAAAGTTGCAGAACAGGACGCAAAGAGCCTGCTGAAAGAGATAGCTCACTCAGCGAGAGGATATGGTTATTGTTTACGCGCCGGGATTGCGCGGATAAAGGGGGCTGAAGAGGCGCCTCTTGATGCGCTGGCAAGTGCAGAAAACTATTTTGCAAAAGCGCAAATGGAGCTACATCAGTTAATAATGAAACGCTGTGCGGTGGTGGCACTCAAGGATGGTGAACGAGTCATTGAAATAAACGAACATATTTGTGGTTTAGGGGTCAAGGAACCGGCGTTGTACCAGCGGATTTTCTATCCAGAGTAAGTACCTGAATGTTGCAACCAGCTGGTTTTTTATTTTGCAATGCGGCTCACATAGATGGGCCGCTTTTTATTGGGGATTGCATCCCGGTGTTACCGAACAAACGCTGATAGCAACGCCTAGCGTATTCATCTGTCATACCGGAAAGATAATCGGCCAGTACACGCATTTGCGCTCTTTCATCGGAGGCTTGCGTGAAATGCGCCTGAGTTGTATAGGGTAGTAGTCGCAACGGATCGCTCTGGAACGCACCAAATAAATCAATCAGCATGTTCTGGCCGCTGAATTCGATTTGTTGCATTTTGGGGTCGCGGATGAGCCGCGAAAAAACAAAGTGTTTTAACACACCCAAAATGGCTTCAAATTCGTCCGAGAGCTTTACTGTATGACGTAGCAGCGGATCGCTGAATCCGGTATCCTGAATGGTCAGTTCACAGTTGACAATAAACAGATTCACCAGCTCTCCAATCACATCTTTACGCAACGATTCATCGTGTGAGAACAGTCGTTCACTGATACTGTCGAGGTGCTCATCCAGCCACGGAGAATTGATTTTTTGTAGTTCAGGCAGGGCGTATCGTTGCCACTCTCGCTCACTCAGAGTCTCGGTGGCAATCGCATCTTCCAGATCGTGAACTGCATAGGCGAAATCATCGGCATATTCCATGATCGCACTATCGAGCGACTTGAAGCGGGTCTTGGCTTTAAATTCATTGACCGGAACATGGCTTTGCAACAAGTTGCGATCGTCTTCATTGAACGGTAAGAGGATCCAGTCCAGCACGTCTTTGTCACACTGATAAATGCCTTTGGCTGGCAGCCATTGTTGAGTATAGATAAAGCGTTGACTGGGGTCGGGCTGTGGCATGCTAAGACATAGCTCATCGATCACAGCCGGGTATTTTATAAACCCGAGTAAAGTGCGGCGGGTCAGATTCATACCATACCCTTTGGAGTAGGGCTCCAGTTTAGTCACGATCCGCAGGGTTTGTGCATTGCCTTCAAAGCCGCCATGGTCGCGCAACAGATAGTTCAGCGCGATTTCTCCGCCGTGACCAAAAGGAGGGTGGCCAATATCGTGTGCAAGGCAGATGGTTTCCATCAGGCTGGAGGAAGGAAACCAGGCAAATTCGGGATGCTGACTGCTGAGATGGCGAAGTAACCCAGTGCCTATCTGAGAAACCTCCAGTGAGTGAGTCAGGCGGGTGCGGTAAAAGTCATTGACGCCAATACTCATAATCTGTGTTTTTGACTGCAAGCGCCTGAATGCTGCCGCGTGGATGATCCGGGAGCGATCAATCTGCCAGGCTGAGCGGTTGTCATTAGGGCGATATTTTTTTTGATCCAGCTGTCTTTGTTGCCAGGGTGACTGACTCATGGGTGTCCTTTATTCAAAACGCTACTGTGTTCAGTATATCCACGGAATATGCCGGTATAAAAGAAAAAGTAATCAAAGCAGTAGGTGAATTTAATGTCTGTTGAGTGGCGGGGCCACGATAAAATGCAGAAATTCGCGTTTAGTGGTAAATTTTGGTATCATTGTCCGCTAATTTGAAAATGAAAGAGCAAAGTACAGCAGGGACATTCTGTTAGGGATTTTCAGAAAACCTGCGTAGTCATGCCTATATCACTGTGTTTTTTCGACACTTTGAGTTGGTAGTTGGTACTAGTGTGAGGAGAATCATGCGTTTACTAGTGAAGTTTATTATTGCCGCGATTTCAATATTCGCGATTTTGTATCCATTTATTGTCAAACCCCCAGCCCTCCCACCGCCAGAGCCAGAGCCCGAAGTCGTCGTGACTGAGCCGCAGGTTAAGGAAGTGGAACAGCCATTACATTCGGTGAAGCTACCAGAGTTTGGGGAAATCCGTGATATCGCCACCAAGAAGAAACAGTTCTTCGATTTTATTAAGCCTCATGTTGAAGCAGAGAATGAATTGATCTTGCAACAACGAGCAAGCATAGAAATTGCGTTGATGATGCTGCAGTTTGAAGAGCCGCTCAGTGATATTCAGCAGCAAAGGATTGATCAGGTGTTTGAACTCTACAGAATAGAAGATGACACCGTTTCCATTGAGAATCTTAAACGGGCGTTAAGGCGGGTGGACATCATTCCTAAAGAGCTGGCGTTAATGCAGGCAGCCAACGAGTCAGCCTGGGGTACGTCACGATTCGCCCGGATCGGCCTTAACTTTTTTGGCCAGTGGTGTTATCGAAAAGGGTGCGGCATGATCCCAAAACGTCGCAGCGACGAAGCCGTGCACGAAGTGGCTGCGTTTCAGTCGGTCCGGGCATCGGTCAAATCTTATTTCAGAAATATCAATACGCACGATGCGTATAAAGAACTGAGGGCCACACGTGCCCAGCTACGCGAGCAAAAAAAGCCGATAGAAGCAACGGCATTGACCGCAGGACTCTTGTCATATTCAGAGCGGGGCGTGCATTATATTGAAGAACTTAACGATATGATAAGACACAACAAGGCTTATTTTGATGAAGAGTAATTTATTGGCACTGCTGCTGGGGCTGGCAGGTGTTGCCACTGGAGTACAGGCTCAAGAAGAGTTTGTGGTTTCGTATGATGGGTTTTATGACCGTCTTAAAGTGATTGAAAAGGGTGAGTTTGAATTTGCCCGGGTAAATTTTTACCTGGTAGACATTGCGACTTTGGCTCCGTGCGGGATTAAGTCAGGAAAAATTGTCACAGAAACCAGTGAACAGCCGCTCAACTATACGCAAGAAGCACAATTGTTGCTGCCCTTTAGTGAAAAACTCGATAAAGATAAAGCGGTCATCGTTGTAGAACCATTGGATCCACAACATGATTGTCAAATTAAATTTCAGATTGAGTCCGCGTACTTCACGAATACTCACCTGACCAAGCAGCGCTTATATCAACTGCATCATGAGTTTGACGAGCTCCTGTCTGACTTGTCAGGTTTTTTTGTCAGCAAGCTAATGGGCTTTTTGTTACCTGAACAACAGGGCGTGAAGGTAACATTTGCCAGTGAGCCAAATTTGTCGGCACCCGGCGTGACCTGTGAAAAGCAGGTTTGTCAGTTCAAGGTAACCGATGACTGGGAGAATGATACTGCGCGCTTTAACACGCTAAGTGAAGTCGTGACGGTGACTCCCTGGATTGAAAAGTAGCTTGTTGGCTATCTGAACACTTAATTAAGCAAATTGGTATTAGTCGAAATGACACTTATACAAAAAAGGCTTCGCATTGCGAAGCCTTTTTCTTTTTCAGCCGTGCGATTTAGCGCAGTGCCTGAATACGTTGCTCCAGTGGCGGGTGAGAAGCAAACATCTCCGACAAACTCTTACCTGAGGCGATACCAAAGGCCATCATAGAACCTTCAAGCTGTGACTCATGGTTGTTGCGCAAACGTTCCAGGGCAGCACGCATCTTGTGCGCGCCGACCAGCTCTGCCGCGCCTTTGTCAGCAGCAAACTCTCTCTGACGACTGAAGTAGGCAACGATCACTGATGCCAAAATACCGAACAGGATCTGGAAAATCATATCAAAAATGATGTAAGTCCAGCTTACCCCGTTGTCTTCCTCGTCGCCATTGAGAAAGCCATCCACCAAGTTCGCCAGCACTTTAGCGATGAAAATCACAAAGGTATTCACGACACCCTGGATCAGGGTCAGTGTGACCATGTCACCGTTAGCAACGTGGCATACTTCATGTGCCAGCACCGCTTCAGCTTCATCCTGTGTCATGTTGTGAAGTAACCCAGTACTAACCGCTACCAGACTGTTGTTTTTACTTGGACCCGTTGCGAAGGCATTGATTTCGGGGCTGTCGTAAATAGCAACTTCAGGCATTGCAATACCTGCTTGTTTTGCCTGATTAGCAACCGTTTGTACCAGCCAGTGCTCACTTTCATTGCGCGGTTGCTCAATGACATAGGCACCCGTTGATTTTTTGGCAATCCATTTCGACATAAACAGCGAAATGAAGGCACCACCAAAACCGAATACACCGGCAATCAGTAACATACCGCCATAACTGCGGCTAGACAGACCTAGCACAGACATGACGATAGACAGGACAACCCCCAGCACCAGCATGACTGCCAGGTTGGTGATTAAAAATAGCACGATTCGTTTCATCTTAACCTCAAGCTTATACTCAACTCATTGTGTTCAGCCCACTTAAACCGGGATTAGTTTTTTTAAACGGTGGACTGTTTATACTTGCTTACGTTTACCTACAGCGTCATGCGGGATCCATTTCCTGCGACAAGACGGTTTATCATAGATTTAGTTGCAGTATGTTTCAGCTTCCAAAGCACCTTGTGTATATGATGGCATATCGCCAGCATTACAAGTCACACTCTAAAAAATTCGTGTGACAGAATATGTGTGATGCAGCAGGTACTTTCCTTGCGTTCAATCAGGCAATTACCCACAATAGTGATTATCAGCGTCACAAAAAAGTCATTATGCAAATAGAGCACTTTGAGATCATGCAGTTTTTGTCTGCACATCCGCCATTTAACGAGTTACCCAAAAGCGCTGTGCAGCAACTTGCCAGCGAGGTCGAGGTTGGGTATTACCGCGCAGGCAGCGAAATACTGCATTACGGGGAGTCCATCTCAAACCTGTATGTGGTGCGGGCCGGATCGGTCGAGGTATATCGTCGCAATGGTGAGTTGTACAACCGCATCTCGGAAGGCGGCCTGTTTGGTCAGCGAGGCTTGTTAACAAACCGCAAAGTTCGTTTTCCGGTCATGGCGTTGGAAGACACGCTGGTTTATTGCATCCCTGTGAGCCTATTCGAGGCATTTTGCGACGAGCACGAGGCGTTTGCCGATTTTTTTGAAGCGGACGACAGCGGTGGCCTGATCCAGGCTGTTTCCGATCAGGCCGACAATAATGACCTGACCACGGCCAAAGTAAAAACACTCCTGCTCAGGGAGTTAGTGTCGGTTGAGTTAACACGCTCAATTCGTGATGCGGCGAAGCTGATGACCGAAGAGCAGGTATCGGCGTTGCTGATCTATGACCCCAGTAAGCCTGTCAGCGATGACCCGGAGGATGATGACGGACAAATAGTCGGGATCCTGAGTGACAAAGATTTACGTATTAAGGTGGTGGCCGAGGGTTTAGACACCAATCAGCCGGTCGCCACCATTATGACCCGTGAGCTCACCATAGTTGACTCCAATGCCTATGTGTTTGAAGCCATGATGATGATGCTTAGAGATAACTTGCATCATTTACCAGTGGTCCATAAACGCCGACCCATTGGCGTGATAGCGCTGTCGGATATATTACGTTATGAATCGCAGAGCAGCCTGCTGTTTGTTAAAGGGATTATGGAGCAGCAAAGTGTTGAGGATCTGGCTCATTATGCACAGTTGCTGGCCAGTGTCTTTGTACGTCTGGTCAATGAAGACGCCAACTCACACATGGTTGGTACGGCCATGTCCGTGATTGGTCGTACTATAAAGCAACGATTACTGGAGCTGGCAGAGGACGAGCTGGGCGCGCCGCCTGTACCTTATTGTTTTATTGCGCTGGGATCGATGGCACGCGATGAACAGTTGATCGTCACGGACCAGGACAATGCGCTGATACTCGATGATACCTTTGAATCGGGCAAGCATGACAGTTACTTCTCAGCGCTTGCCAAGTTTGTTTGTGACGGCCTTGCGCAATGTGGCTATAAGCTTTGCGATGGGGGCATTATGGCCACCAACCCGCAGTGGCGGTTACGGGCCTGTGAATGGCAGACACAGTTTGAAGACTGGATAGACAACCCGAAACCCGAAGCCTTGTTACACAGCTCGATTTTTTTTGATCTCGATGGGGTCTATGGACACACTCAATTAGCCAGTCGACTCAGTGAGCTGGTGGCCAAAAAAGCGAAAATCGCTCCTCGTTTCCTTGCTGCGATGGCAAATAATGCGCTGCGCAGAACACCGCCGCTTGGTTTTTTTAAGGACTTTGTACTGGAACAAGATGGTGAACATAAGCATTCGTTAAACATCAAACGACGTGGTACCGCACCCTTATCTGATCTGGTACGCGTCCATGCCCTGGCTATCGGTTCGCGCAAACACAACTCGTTTGAACGACTGGAAGACATTAAAGAGGCCCAGTTATTGCCTCCTGGCAAGGTAGAAGATTTAGAGGCCGCGCTGGAGTATATCGCCACGATCCGCATTCGTCACCAGGCGAGAAAAATAGAGCAGGGTAAACAACCAGACAATAATATTTTGCCCAAGCGGCTATCTGAGTTTGAACAGCGCAATCTCAAAGAAGCCTTTGCTGTACTGGATAAAGCCCAAAGCTATCTTAAGATACGTTATCAGAACAAGGCGATACTCAAGTAATGGCGATACAAGGTGATATTTTATCCTGGCCAAATCGCTTTACGCATTTGGCGCGGCGAAGTAATGATGAGCGGCTGCGCGCGTTCTATAACGCAGGTGTTCAGTTACCCGACACACCTGTGTCTGAAGCGCGTTTTGTCGCGCTCGACTTTGAAACAACCGGGTTAAACCATGAAACCGATGACATAGTCAGCGTCGGCCTGGTGCCTTTTGATGCACGCAGGGCCTATTGTCGTGATGCCAAACATTGGATCTTAAAGCCTGCTACGCCGCTGCATGAAGAGTCTGTGGTGGTGCATCAAATTACGCATTCTCAGGTTCGCGAAGCGCCGGATCTGGACACCATTCTTGAAGAATTATTGGCGAGCCTGGCTGGCAGAGTGATTGTGGTTCATTATCGCCACATAGAACGTCCGTTCTTTAATCAGGCATTAATGCAACGTTTGGGTGAAGGCATCGAGTTTCCCTTGATTGATACTATGGCACTGGAGCATCATATTGAGACCAGCCGCTTAACCTGGTGGCAGCAAATTAAGCGCCAGCCAATCCCATCAATCCGCCTGGCCGATAGTCGAAAACGTTATGGGTTACCTTACTATATTGCACATCACGCACTCAGCGATGCGCTGGCGACTGCTGAGCTATTGCAGGCACAATTGCAGCACCATTATACATTACAGACAGAGATTAAAACTCTGTGGATGTAGCGGTTCAGTGCGCCTGACACTTCGACAACATACCCTATGATTGAGACAAAAATGGCATGTAACTGAACATGCCATTTTGAGCTGTTATGTTGGTGTCATACCGGATCAGGACTGAGCTTGCTCCGTACGAAGGCCCAGGATCAGGCTCAGGCACATCAATAATAACACCAGAGTGAAAGGTAAGCCGGTCGAGATTGCACCAGCCTGCAGGGCTTCTATAGCCTCTGTACCGCCGATCCACAACAGCGCAGCAGCAATGGCTCCTTCGACTGTAGCCCAGAACACGCGTTGCGGAATTGGGGCGTCAATCTTACCGCCAGCCGTAATACTGTCTATCACCAGAGAGCCTGAATCTGAGGAGGTGATAAAGAACACCAGTACCAGTACGATGGCGACAAATGACAACACATCGCCCAGCGGCAGTTGTTCAAACATTTCAAACATTGCCAGTGGTACCTGGGTCAGGCCATTTTCACCCAGTGAGCCAACACCAGACATCACCTGGTCAATAGCGATGCCTCCATAGACTGACATCCATAGCGTCGTCACCAGTGTTGGGATTAGCAATACGGCGATGATGAATTCACGAATAGTTCGGCCTTCAGATACACGGGCAATGAACATACCTACAAACGGAGACCAGGAGATCCACCAGGCCCAGTAAAATACCGTCCAGCCCTGATACCAGGCTTTATCTTCACGTCCGTGCGGATTACTAAGCGGAATGATGTTTTCAGCGTAGGCAATCACTGTGGTGGGGATGTTACCCAGTGCAACAGCAAACCCGGCGAGCATAACAAATAACAACAAGGCAAAAGCAAGCAGCATATTGGTGTTACTAAGCACTTTAACACCTCCTTCAATGCCTCGCACCACAGAAACAATGGCCAGCAAAGTAACTGCGGCAATGACTGCGATTTGCAGTCCGAGGCCTGCCTCGATCCCGAACACATGCTGGATCCCGGCACTGGCCTGCTGTGCACCCAAACCGAGCGAAGTAGCCAGGCCAAACAAAGTTGCCAGTACCGCCAGAATGTCTATCACATGACCCGGCCAGCCCCAGGCTCTGTCACCCAGCAGCGGATAGAAGATAGAGCGAATGGACAGTGGCAGGCCCTTGTTATAAGCGAAGAAGGCCAGCGAGAGCGCCACTACGGCATAGATAGCCCAGGGGTGCAAGCCCCAATGGTACATAGTCGCGCCCATAGCAAGCTCTGCAGCTTCAGGTGTGTTTGCGGCTACATTCAGAGGGGTCTTGTACCAGCCCGTATAATAAGCTACAGGCTCGGCAACACCCCAGAACATTAATCCTATCCCCATACCGGCGGCAAACAGCATAGCCAGCCAGGAGAGGGTTGTGTATTGCGGTTTGGCGGCATCGCCGCCAAGACGAATTTTACCGTAGGGAGACAGTACTAACGCGAGACAAAACAACACAAAGAAGTTGCCAGACCACATGAAGACGGCATCAAACGCGCCGATGATTTTCCACTTCAGCCCATCCAGTGTTGCCTTCGCTGATTCGGCATCGCTCACTAGGATTGCAATTAGAAAAAATAAAATCAGGCCGGCACTGACGCCAAAAACCGGGTTATGAACATCAAACCCCCATTTTTGTACGTTGTCCTGGCCCACCGTGTAGTCAGTATTGTCAATACTGTACTTGTCGTGATTGTCTGCCATTGTTACCTCATGGTTGAGAAGTGAATGGCAAGGCAGGAATACCCAGCTTTGATGCAAACTGCATGCGATGGGCTTATGTTAGTTACAGCGGTAATGGGTGCCTGAGGCTTGCCATTACGATCGTCTTTTTAGTATCAAAAAAGTCGTTTCGATGTAATTAAGATAAACCAACCAAAACGAGGTCCTCTGGCCACCTTGCCCAGAAAGATCTTCGTCTATTAGTGTAAGCGTTAGAATATAAAAGTAAACGAATGCGCGCTTAACTGAATAAATTCACACCAATGCGAGTGAAAAAGATAAAAAAAATCCCTCTTGCGAGGGATTTTGGGTAACTCAGCGCCTTTGGCACTGGGAATGAGGTCGGTACATGTTTGGTGTTTTCGTGTCAGACCGCGTGTATTTAGCTGGCAAACTGCATTTCAGGAATGTCGCCATTCACAATAAGCTTACCTGCTGTTTTGCTGATAATTTCGTCTACACTAACACCCGGTGCGCGCTCTAGCAAATGGAACGCACCGTCTTTCACTTCAAGCACCGCTAAATCTGTGACGATTTTCTTCACACAGTTAACGCCCGTAAGTGGCAGAGTACAAGACTCCAGTAACTTTGAATCGCCGTGCTTGCTGGCATGAGTCATGGTGACAACGATATTCTGTGCACCTGCAACTAAATCCATTGCGCCACCCATGCCTTTGATTAATTTCTTCGGGATCATCCACGAGGCAATATTGCCGTTCTGATCCACTTCAAATGCACCCAGTACCGTCAAGTCTACATGACCACCGCGGATCATGGCAAAGCTTTCAGCGCTATTAAAAATAGCCGCACCTGTGGCTGCTGTCACGGTTTCTTTACCCGCATTGATCATATCCGCGTCAACCTGGTCCTCTGTTGGGTAAGGACCCATGCCCAAAAGACCGTTTTCTGATTGCAGCATTACTTCGATACCCTGAGGTACATAGTTAGCAACCAGGGTAGGGATACCAATGCCCAGGTTCACGTAGTAACCGTCCTGAAGCTCCTGCGCCACGCGCATTGCAATTTGTTCACGAGTTAAAGCCATGGTGATCTCCTTACTTACGAGTTGTGACACGTTCGATGCGTTTTTCAAAGCTACCCTGAATCACGCGATTAACATAGATCCCCGGTGTGTGGATCTCACTCGGCGCAAGCTCGCCTGGCTCTACGATTTCTTCCACCTCGGCAACGGTAATTTTACCTGCTGTTGCTGCCATAGGGTTAAAGTTCATTGCGGTGTGGCGGAATACCAGGTTACCGTAGCGATCTGCTTTCCACGCTTTCACGATAGCAAACTCACCGGTAATGGACTCTTCCAGGATGTAAGGGCGGCCATCAAACTCTTTAACTTCTTTGCCCTCGGCAATTGGTGTACCGTAGCCTGTTGCGGTGTAAAAACCTGGGATACCTGCACCACCGGCACGCATCTTCTCTGCCAGCGTGCCCTGAGGCGTCAACTCAACATCAATAATGCCGTCTAATAGCTGTTGCTCAAACAGGGCATTTTCGCCTACATAAGAGGCGATGATTTTTTTGATCTGACGGTCATGTAGCAAAATGCCCAGACCAAAGTCGTCTACGCCGCAGTTATTAGACACGACAGTCAGTTCTTTGGTTTGCTTGCGTTTAATTTCAGCAATCAAGCCTTCAGGAATACCACATAATCCAAAGCCACCGGCAATAATGGTATCGCCATCTTTGAGGCCCTCCATTGCTGCTTCATAGCTTGAAACTACTTTATCGAAACCGGCCATTAGCCCACTCCTAGTTGTTCGTTGTTCTCGGTTGTTATGACTGACAGCTGTTTTTCAGCGCCAGTGACACCTTGCTTACGGGTGCTTTATCAAGCGCCTCACAAATCTGCCAGCCTGCTTTTGCCAGTCTTTCTAAATCAATTCCACTATCAATGCCAAGTCCTTGCAGCAAGTAAACAACATCCTCGGTGGCAACATTTCCTGACGCGCCCTTAGCATAGGGACAACCACCTAACCCTGCGACGGCGGAATCTATGGTGGCAATGCCCATTTCCAGTGCCGTATGGATGTTGGCTAATGCCTGGCCATAGGTATCATGAAAGTGCACGGCAAGACGCTCAGCCGGGATGTGTGACAGCAATAAGGTAAGCAGTTGCCTTACCTGATTGGCTGTGCCCACACCTATGGTGTCGCCCAGGCTGATCTCATAGCAACCCAATGCCAATAATTGTTTACACACCTCGAGCACCTGCTCTGGTTCGACCTCTCCCTGATACGGGCAGCCAACCACACAGCTCACGTAGCCTCTGACTTTGATGTTGTTTTTTTGTGCAAGTTCAACAACCGGACGAAAGCGCTCGATGCTCTCTTCAATCGAACAGTTGATGTTTTTTTGCGTAAAGGCCTCACTGGCCGCAGTAAATATCGCGAATTCGTCGACCTGATTGGTCAGTGCCAGTTCGGCACCTTTCAGGTTGGGGGTGAGTGCACTGATCTCCACGCCTTCTCGGCGCACAAATCTCTGGATCACGTCACTGGAGTCTGCCATTTGTGGCACCCATTTGGGTGACACAAATGCACCGGCCTCGATGTGTTTCAAACCAGCTTCAGCCAGAGCATTGACCAGCGTAATTTTAGCCTCGGTCGATACACTGGACTCGTTTTGCAGACCATCACGTGCACCGACCTCGACAATTTTAACCTGAGCAGGGTAGTTCGCCATTTCAGGCCTCCTCAACAATAGCGAGCATCGCGCCATGGCTGACCAACTCACCCTCATCGAAGCAGTAACTTGTCAGCGTGCCATCAAATGGCGCATTCAGGGTGTATTCCATTTTCATTGCCTCGATGACAACCACAGGGTCGCCTTTGCTCACCTGAGCGCCAACACTTTGCAGGTGTTTCACGACCGTGCCGTTAAGTGGCGCAGCCAGAGGTGCTTCCTGATGCTCATGTTCGCTGACGTAGTGTTTAGACTTAAGCGCCACATCAAACTGATAGGGGCCGAACATAACCGTGATCTGCTCTTCGGTGATCACCACATCCGCCAGCAAACGTTTACCATCCAGATTCGCTACCAGGCTGTGCCCATCCAGACGCACATCCATAGTATGGTCGAGGTCCTGGTAAAAGACCTGCCACTGATTTCCATTGGCTTCAGCGATGATCAGGTGGTCAGCAAATGGCAATACCTGACGACGCGGCTGATTGAGCTTAAAGCCCGATAGTTGCCAGGGCGAGGTCACTTTTTCTGCCTGCTGGTGCGCCAGGTAAGCTGCACTGGCCAGGCATACCAATAAATCATTGGGTGCCTGTGACGCCGTCAGCGTATCGGTTTGCGTGTCAATAAAGTGAGTATCCGGTGCAGTAGTACTGATTGCCGGATGGCCTGCCAGGTGATGTAAGAAGGCAATATTGCTCTTCAAACCGGCCAGATGTACTTCAGCTAGTGCGCTGCGCAATTTTAACAACGCAGTGCGACGATCCCGCCCGTGGACGATTAATTTGGCGATCATCGGGTCATAAAACGGGCTGATCTCATCTCCCTGTTGTACGCCAGTGTCAATGCGCACACCATCTTTCGCTTCAGGGAAACCCAGGTGTGACAAGACACCCGAGCAGGGCATAAAGTTCTCCTCAGGGTCTTCAGCATAGATACGCGCTTCGAAGCTGTGGCCACTGAGACGAATTTCATCCTGAGTGAGTGGCAGTACTTCGTTGTTGGCGACACGGATTTGCCACTCAACCAAATCCTGACCCGTCACCATTTCAGTCACCGGATGTTCTACTTGCAGGCGCGTGTTCATTTCCATAAAGAAGAACTCGTCACCACATAACAAAAATTCGACAGTACCTGCGCCACGGTAGTTGATTGCCTGAGCACAGCGTACCGCGGCTTCACCCATTTCACGGCGCAGCTCTGCGCTGAGATCCGGCGCTGGGGCTTCTTCGATGACTTTTTGGTGACGACGTTGCAAAGAGCAGTCGCGGTCGCCCAGATACACGCAGTTACCATGGCTGTCTGCGAAAACCTGGACTTCAACATGGCGCGGCTTATCGACAAAGCGCTCTAACAGCACCAGATCGTTACCAAAGCTGGCTGCGGCTTCACGTTTTGCGCCCTCCAGAGAACTGATAAACTCGCCTGCCTCGCGTACCACGCGCATGCCTTTACCGCCCCCACCGTAAGCGGCTTTAATCAGCACCGGGTAGCCCACTTTCTCGGCTTCCTGAGCCAGAAAATCAGTATCTTGTTGCTTGCCATAATAACCAGGCACCAGAGGCACGTTGGCCTCGGCCATAATTTCTTTGGCACGGGTTTTTGACCCCATGGCTTCAATTGACGTGGCTAAGGGGCCAATAAAGGCAATATTGGCCTGTTCACAGGCGTTGGCAAAGGCTTCGTTTTCAGACAAGAACCCGTAACCCGGATGGATACAGTCCGCACCGGTGCGCTTGGCAACGTCCAGAATGCGTTCGGCCACCAGGTAAGAGTCCTTACTTGGCGCCGGACCTATGTGATAGGCTTCGTCGGCCTGTTGGACGTGCATCGCATTGGCATCGGCATCAGAGTAAACCGCCACAGTGCTCAGACCCAGACGTTTGGCGCTGCGCATGACACGGCAGGCGATTTCGCCTCGGTTGGCTATCAGAATTTTCTTTAACATAGTGTACTCCTTACTTGCTGGCCGCGTTTTGCCAGCCGGGGGCACGTTTCTCGAAAAAGGCACTCAGGCCTTCCTGTCCTTCTTCGCTCACGCGGATTTCTGCGATCCGCTTTGCGGTATGGGCTATCAGCGTGTCGTCGATGCTGTGGCCTGCGACTTCATCGATCAATGCCTTGGCGCTTTTCACTGCCACAGGACCATTGTTCAAAAGGGTTTCAATGAAGTGAGATTCTGCACCGGCTAAATCTTCGGCAACTTCATGGATGAAACCCATGCTTAGCGCTTTGTCGGCAGTAAAGATCTCTGCACTGAGGAAATAACGGCGCGCCTGACGCTCACCAATGGCTCGGATCACATAAGGGCTAATAACAGCCGGGATAAGGCCAAGTTTCACTTCGCTCAGGCAGAATTTAGCATCTGGCGTTGCAACGGCGATGTCACAACATGCGATTAAACCCAGCGCACCACCGAATGCGGCGCCCTGAACCAGGCAAACCGTGGGGTGTGGACTGTTTGCCAGCACCTTCATCAGTTTGGCCAGCTCCATGGAGTCTGCAACATTCTCGTCGTAGTTATTGCCAGCCATAGACTTCATCCAGGCTAGATCGGCACCAGCAGAGAAGTGTTTTCCGTTGGTTTTCAGTATGAGTGCACGAATATCGAGCTCGTTGGCGTATTCAATGCTTTTGATTAATTCAGCAATGACCTCGGCATTGAAGGCATTGTGTTTTTCCGGGCGGCTGAGTTCCAGCACGGCCACCTTACTTTTGGTGATATTTAAGGTTACTGTCATGGGGCCTCCTTACATCCGGAAAATGCCGAATTTTGAATCCTGCTCAGGTGCGTTGGCGGCCGCTTCAAGTGCCAGACCAAGTACAGTGCGTGTATCAGCAGGATCTATGATGCCGTCATCCCACAAGCGCGCGCTGGCGTAGTAGGGGTGACCTTGTTTTTCGTATTGCTCAACGATGGGTTTTTTGAACTCGGCGACTTCTTCGTCGCTCATTGACTGGCCTTTGCGTGCCAACCCATCCTGACGGACCTGAGTCAGTACGCCCGCGGCCTGCTCACCACCCATGACCGAGATGCGCGCGTTTGGCCACATCCACATCATCGTGGGTTCATAAGCGCGACCACACATGCCGTAGTTACCCGCACCATACGAGCCACCGATCAGAACGGTAAACTTTGGTACGTCTGCACAAGAGACAGCGGTCACCATCTTAGCACCGTGTTTGGCGATACCTTCGGCTTCATACTTCTGACCGACCATAAAGCCGGTGATGTTTTGCAAGAATAACAGCGGAATATTGCGCTGCGCACAAAGTTGTATAAAGTGCGCGCCTTTTTGTGCAGACTCAGAGAACAAAATGCCGTTGTTGGCGACGATACCAACCGGGTGACCATAAATTTCGGCAAAGCCGGTGACCAAGGTTTCACCAAAGTACCGTTTAAATTCATCAAATTGTGAGTCATCAACAATACGGGCAATCACTTCACGTACGTCAAACGGTTTCTTTAAATCGGTGCCAACGATGCCGTAGATCTCACCAATGTCGTATCTTGGTGCTTTAAAATCTTTTAACACGGGGCGGACAGGGCGTTGGTGATTAAGACGAGATACACATTGACGCGCAATAGATAAGGCATGCTCGTCATTTTCCGCGTAATGGTCAGCAACGCCAGATACTTTACAGTGCACATCGGCACCACCCAGGTCTTCTGCACTCACTTCCTCACCGGTTGCTGCCTTCACCAACGGGGGACCCGCGAGGAAAATCGTCCCTTGCTCTTTGACTATGATACTCTCATCGGCCATGGCGGGCACGTACGCACCACCGGCGGTACACAAGCCCATGACGACGGCGATCTGCGGAATGCCCTTCGCTGACATACGCGCCTGGTTATAAAAAATACGGCCAAAATGCAGCTTGTCCGGGAACACTTCATCCTGCTCTGGCAGGTTCGCCCCGCCCGAATCTACTAAATAGATACAGGGCAGGTGACAACGTTCCGCAATTTCTTGTGCGCGAAGGTGCTTTTTTACTGTGAGTGGGAAATAAGTGCCGCCTTTGACTGTCGCATCGTTTGCGACAATCATGCACTCAATGCCTTTCACCCGGCCTATGCCTGCAACCACGCCAGCACAAGGGATATCTTGTTCATATACACCGTAGGCTGCGAACTGAGAGATTTCTAGAAAGGGAGAACCTTCATCGAGCAAGTGCTCGATTCTGTCACGAACAAAGAGTTTACCGCGACTCTGATGACGGGCGATCAGGGCTTCGCCGCCGCCCATTGATAACGTTGCAACCTTATCATTGAGATCGGCAACCAGAGACGCCATGGCGTCCTGGTTTGCCTTAAACTGCGGGTCATGACTATTAACATTCGAGTTTAGTACTGTCATGCTGCCTCCTTAGCGGCTTTCGGTGAACAGCTCACGACCGATCAGCATACGGCGGATCTCAGAGGTACCGGCACCAATTTCATATAGTTTGGCATCACGCAGTAAACGTCCGGTCGGATATTCGTTGATGTAGCCGTTGCCGCCAAGTAACTGGATTGCATCAAGTGCCATTTTGGTTGCCAGCTCTGCGGCATACAGGATAACGCCAGCTGCATCTTTACGGGTTGTTTCGCCGCGGTCGCAGGCTTTGGCAACGGTGTATACGTATGAGCGAGCCGCATTCATTTGTGTGTACATGTCAGCGATTTTGCCCTGTATAAGCTGGAACTCACCGATAGACTGGTTGAATTGCTTGCGCTCATGAATATAAGGCACAACCACATCCATACACGCCTGCATGATCCCCAAAGGGCCACCTGCCAGTACGACACGCTCATAGTCCAGACCGCTCATCAGGACCTTAACGCCTTCATTATAGTTGCCGAGTATGTTCTCTTCTGGCACTTCACAGTCTTCGAATACCAGTTCACAGGTGTTAGAACCACGCATGCCCAGTTTGTCGAGTTTTTGTGCGGTAGAGAAACCCGGGAAGTCTCGTTCAACGATAAACGCGGTGATACCACGCGGGCCCGCTTCTAAGTCTGTTTTTGCGTAGATGACAAATACATCGGCGTCCGGACCATTGGTGATCCACATTTTATTACCGTTCAGGATGAACTTATCGCCTTTTTTCTCGGCTTTGAGTTTCATGGATACCACATCTGAGCCGGAGTTAGGCTCACTCATCGCCAGTGCACCTATGTGCTCACCTGAGATAAGTTTAGGCAGGTACTTTTCTTTTTGTGCCTGATTACCATTGCGATTAATTTGGTTGACGCACAAGTTTGAATGGGCGCCATAGCTTAATCCGATTGAGGCGCTGGCGCGGCTGATCTCTTCCATCGCGATAACGTGTTCCAGATAGCCCATGTTTGCACCACCAAATTCTTCCGGTACTGTGATGCCTAACAGGCCCATGTCACCAAACTTTGGCCACATTTCATTGGGGAACGCATTTTCTTCGTCGGTTTTTTCTGCCAGTGGGGCAATTTCACTGCTGGCGAAGCTGTTAACGTGGTCACGGATCATGTCCGCCGTTTCGCCCAGGCCAAAGTTAAGTTCTTTATAAAGTGATACTGTGCTCATCTGTAGTTATCCTGTGTGAGAGTTATTCTTGATTAAGCACTCGCCGCGGCTTGCATTAAGTGCTACATTGCTCAATCACTATTCGTCTAAATTCTTTAAAGTATCCAGGCAGCGGCGTTCCGCTGTCACCAGCTCCATCAGGACAACTTTAATGTCGTCCATCTGCTGACTCAGATCGGCCTTTTTTTCTTCGATCAGTTGCAGCATAGTATGAAGCTGTTTGGCGCTTGATTTGTCAGCGTCGTAGAGCTCAAACAAGCGGCCGGTTTCTGCCAGAGTAAAGCCTAAACGCTTGCCTCGCAGGATCAGTTTGAGGCGGACTTTGTCACGCTTTGAATAGATGCGGGTCTGGCCGTGACGATCAGGTGAAAG
Source organism: Pseudoalteromonas ardens (assembly GCF_030125445.1). Taxonomy (NCBI): domain Bacteria; kingdom Pseudomonadati; phylum Pseudomonadota; class Gammaproteobacteria; order Alteromonadales; family Pseudoalteromonadaceae; genus Pseudoalteromonas; species Pseudoalteromonas ardens. The sequence continues at coordinate 569,431 of NZ_JASJUV010000002.1, read as the reverse complement.
TAATCCCTGATCTTCATAAAACCGAATACTTCGGGTGGTAATATCAAACTCCTTGGCGAGTTCGCTGATTGAATATGTTGGTTCTTGGTTGTCTTGCATCGTTTACGCACTTACATCAAAACTGATTTATCCAATATAAGTGAAGTTTACGTAAAGGTAAAGTATGGTGTTTGTTTCATCCGATAGTCGCATATCGAAGCTGCTCATACTGGTCTACTTTAGGTATTCGTTTAGCTTGCAGAAGACCCGCTGAGGCACTCCAGATGGTACGTCACAATGCAGTATAGTCGCTTGGTTCAGGACTGACTGGCGAGGAGGACGACACATCGATCCCACACCAGTGGCAACCTCGATGTGCAACTTAACTTTACACTTTCAGAGATCGCAATTTGCTTGATTTTAGATTTACGTTGGCGTAAACGTAAATATTAGGTATGCTCGACGTAAGAGATTACTAAAAGCAAGCAACTTGCTTGTAAACAGGAGTTTTTTTAATGAGTAACGAAGCTGTTGTCATTGTCGCCGCAAAACGTACCCCTATGGGTGGATTTATGGGTAGCCTTTCAGGTGCCAGCGCTACTGATTTAGGTGCAACCGCAATTAAAGCGGTTATGGCTGAGACTGGTTTGTCAGATGCCAGCATTGATGAAGTCATTATGGGCTGTGTGCTGCCGGCTGGATTAGGTCAGGCACCTGCACGTCAGGCTATGTTACATGCGGGTCTGGCTCGCTCAACAGGCGCAACCACAATTAATAAAGTATGTGGTTCAGGCCTTAAAGCAGCCATGTTCGCGCACGATTTAATTAAAGCAGGCAGCATCAACAACGCCATCGCAGGTGGTATGGAGAGCATGACCAATGCCCCTTACTTTATTCCTAAAGCGCGCGGTGGTATGCGTATGGGTCATGGTGAAATCAAAGATCACATGATGGCGGATGGCCTTGAAGATGCCTACGACAATAAAGCAATGGGTTGCTTCGCACAAGATACGGCTGATGAGTACGGCATTACGCGTGACAATATGGATGAATTTGCGTTGAGCTCTTTGAGCAAAGCCAATGCAGCCATCGAAAATGGCAGCTTCGACAATGAAGTTGCTGCCCATGTGATTTCGACTCGCAAAGGTGATGTTGAAGTGGCCATTGATGAGCAGCCAGGTAACGCACGTCCGGACAAGATCCCGTCACTGCGCCCGGCATTCAAAAAAGACGGCACTATCACCGCAGCAAACTCTTCTTCTATTTCAGACGGTGCGGCAGCACTCGTACTGATGAGTGAATCAGAAGCTAAACGTCACGGTTTAACACCGCTGTGTAAAATTGCAGGTCACACGACTCACTCTCAGGCACCTGCCGAGTTCACAGTCGCACCAGTAGGTGCAATGAATAAACTGCTTGAACAAACTGGCTGGTCTAAAGATGACGTGGACCTGTGGGAAATCAACGAAGCATTTGCCATGGTGACTATGCTGGCAATCAGCGAGTTAGGCCTTGATCAAAGTAAAGTGAACGTGAACGGTGGTGCCTGTGCATTGGGTCACCCAATCGGAGCCAGCGGTGCACGTATCCTGGTAACACTCATTCATGCGTTACGCAATCGTGGGTTATCAAAAGGGATTGCCTCACTGTGTATCGGTGGTGGTGAAGCGGTGGCGTTAGCCGTCGAAGTTTAAGTTAAGTATAGCGCCGCAACGACAATAATTAAGCGGCGCTTTTTCGTTTTATTTGGGGAGGAGTGCACATGCACCAGGTACCATTATACATCAACGGTGAATTTACCCAGTCTCAGTCTGACAAGTGGTTAGATGTCGTCAATCCGGCGAATCAGGAAGTTTTGGCGCAGGTGCCATGTGCGACGCACGATGAAGTACAGGCTGCTATCACGTCAGCACAAGAGGCATTCAAGACCTGGCGTAATGTGCCAGTAACGGAGCGTGCGCGCATTATGATGCGTTATGCTGCATTGCTAAAAGAGCACCAGGAAGAAATTGCGACCATTATCTGCCATGAACTTGGTAAGACCTTTGAAGATGCCAAGGGCGATGTATGGCGTGGTATTGAAGTCGTTGAGCAGGCAGCAAATGCACCGGCGCTGATGATGGGCGAAACGGTTGAGAACGTTGCCCGTAACATCGATACGTATTCTTATATTCAACCGCTGGGTGTGTGTGCGGGTATTACACCGTTCAACTTCCCGGCGATGATCCCATTGTGGATGTTCCCAATGGCGATTGTGTGTGGTAACACATTCGTATTAAAACCCTCTGAGCAAGACCCTCTGACGCCAATGCGTCTGGTAGAGCTGTTCGAAGAAGCAGGCGCACCAAAAGGGGTTCTGCAAGTTGTACACGGTGCAAAAGAGCAGGTTGACCAAATCCTGACAGCGCCTGAAGTACGCGCAATTTCTTTTGTTGGCTCATGCGGTGTAGGGTCATATATCTACAGTAAAGGCACTGAGAACCTGAAACGTGTTCAGGCCTGTGTAGGCGCGAAAAACCATATGGTGATCATGCCAGATGCCAGTCGCGAGCAAACCATTAACAACCTGGTGGGTGCATCTGTCGGTGCAGCGGGTCAGCGTTGTATGGGTATCTCCGTTGCGGTCTTTGTTGGCAAGTCCAAAGAGTGGATCGACGACTTAAAAGCCGGCCTTGAAAAAGTACGTCCGGGTGTGTGGAACGACCCAGAAGCGGCTTATGGCCCGCAAACCTCGGCTCAGGCCAAGGCACGTATTTTGTCACTGATCGAAAGTGGTAAACAACAAGGCGCAACGTGTTTGCTGGATGGTTCAGACTTTACGGTTGAAGGCTACGAAAATGGCAACTGGGTTGGTCCAACATTGTTCACAGACGTGACACCAGAGATGGATATCTACAAGCAAGAGATTTTTGGTCCGGTACTAAACTGCGTCTGTGTAGATACGCTGGAAGAAGCCATTACGCTGGTGAACAACAGCCCATATGGTAACGGCACTTCCTTGTTCACTGCCAGTGGTGCAGCGGCACGTAAGTTCCAGCATGAAATCGAAGTCGGTCAGGTAGGCATTAATATTCCAATTCCTGTGCCATTACCATTCTTCTCATTCACCGGTTGGAAAAACTCTTTCTATGGTGATCAGCACACGTATGGTAAGCAGGGTGTACGTTTCTACACCGAAACCAAGACCATCACATCGCGCTGGTTTGCTGATGAGGCCGTAACAGGCCCTAACATGAGCATTAACCTGCGATAACACCAATCAGTTACCCTTTCAGGCCCGGCTTTTGCCCGGGCCTTTCGTAGTAATACCTGAGACTCAGGTACATAAGAATAACGCCGGGCAGAATCGTCACTTCGCCCGACATGACAACAAGTGAGGTCTTTTATGGACTTTAATCTCAACGAAGATCAACAGGCATTCGCCGAAACCGCACATCAGTTCGCCATGAGTGAACTGGCGCCCCATGCAGCTGAATGGGATCAGAAACACATTTTCCCTAAAGACGTCATTAAAAAAGCCGGTGAGCTGGGTTTTTGCGGCTTATACACACCGGAAGACGCGGGTGGTCTGGGTCTGTCGCGTCTAGATTCAAGCATTATTTTTGAGCAATTGTCGATGGGCTGTACGGCAACCACGGCGATGCTGACTATACACAACATGGCGACCTGGATGATCGCCAGCTTCGCAACCGATGCGATAAAAGAGCAATACATGGACCAGTTGGTGATGGGGGAGCTACTGGCTTCTTACTGCCTGACTGAACCTGGCTCGGGCTCTGATGCGGCGTCTTTGAAAACGAAAGCTGTACTGGAAGGCGATGAGTATGTTCTTAACGGCTCAAAGATGTTCATCTCCGGTGCGGGTGAGACCGATGTACTGGTCGTAATGGCCCGAACGGGTGAAGACGGTCCGAAAGGCATTTCAGCCTTTGTTGTTCCGGCAGATGCTGAGGGTGTCATCTATGGTAAAGCTGAAGAAAAAATGGGCTGGAACGCTCAGCCGACCCGTCTGGTCACATTTGAAGATGTGCGTATTCCTGCTGCTAACCTGATGGGCAAAGAAGGGGAAGGGTTTAAATTTGCCATGCAAGGCTTGGACGGTGGACGTATCAATATTGCCACCTGTTCAATTGGCACTGCGCAACAGGCGTTAAATACAGCAAAAGAATATATGCAGGAGCGTCAGCAGTTTGGTAAGCCACTGGCGGCTTTCCAGGCACTTCAATTTAAGATTGCTGACATGAACACAGAACTGGTTGCTGCGCGTCAGATGGTACGCCTGGCGGCCTTTAAACTAGACAGCAACGACAGTGAAAAAACCACTTATTGTGCCATGGCTAAACGCTTTGCGACCGATGTTGGCACTAAGGTTTGTGATGACGCATTACAAATTCATGGTGGTTATGGCTACATCAAAGAATACCCACTTGAGCGCCACCTGCGTGATGTACGCGTTCATCAAATCCTGGAAGGCACCAATGAGATCATGCGGGTGATCATTGCACGCCGAATTTTAGCCGAAGGCGCAGCAAGCGTATTGTAAAGGAGCATCATTATGTCAGCACAATTGAAACTCGAAAAACAAGGTCACATCGCGATAGTTACTATGTCTAACCCACCGGCTAACACCTGGACTCGCGACACTTTGGTAGGCCTCAAAGAGCTGGTGAACGAGCTTAATGCCGATAAAAACATCTACTCATTGGTGATCACCGGGGAAGGTGAAAAGTTCTTTTCAGCCGGTGCCGATCTGAATGTGTTCGCCGATGGGGACAAAGGGGTTGCGGCCGACATGTCTCGCGTATTTGGCGAAGCATTTGAAACACTGAGTGACTTCCGTGGTGTGTCTATCGCCGCCATTAACGGTTTTGCCATGGGTGGTGGCCTGGAAGTCGCGCTGGCCTGTGACATTCGTATTGCAGAAGCGCAGGCTCAAATGGCTCTGCCAGAAGCCAAAGTGGGCTTACTGCCTTGTGCCGGTGGTACGCAAAACCTGTCCTGGCTGGTAGGCGAAGGCTGGGCTAAGCGCATGATTCTGTGTGGCGAGCGCCTCAAAGCGGATAAAGCGCGGGAGATTGGACTGGTTGAAGAAGTGGTGGAGCAGGGCAAAGCGCTTGAAGCTGCACTTGAGCTGGCTAACAAAGTTGAAGATCAAAGCCCAGTGGCGGTTACCGCCTGTAAAGCACTGATCCAAAAAGGTCGTACAGGCACCATCAACAGTGCATTGCCGCTTGAGCGCGAACTGTTTGTGACTTTGTTCGACACACAAGATCAGAAAGAGGGCGTAAATGCTTTCTTGGAAAAACGTAAAGCAAACTGGGTGAATGGCTAATGGTTGAATTACAGTTACTGAACCAGGCAGATGCCCCTGTGGTATTTGAGTTGGCGCACTGTAATAACGGCATGAAGGTGGCAGTTGTCACCCTTAATGCGCCAAAAGCACTCAACGCACTTAACCTGGAAATGATCCGCCTACTCGAACCCCAGCTCAAAGTGTGGGCTGAAGACGAGCAGGTAGCTATGGTATTGCTCAAAGGCGCGGGAGAGAAAGCGTTCTGTGCCGGTGGTGATGTGGTTAGCCTCTACAATGCAATGGCAGCAGAAGATGGTAATAATCATCTGGAAGTCTTCTTTGCTGAGGAATATCGTCTCGATTATCACATCCATAATTATGATAAACCGATCCTGCTGTGGGGTAATGGCATTATCATGGGCGGTGGCCTGGGCCTGATGGCCGGAGCCAGTCATCGTGTGGTGACTGAATCATCACGTATCGCCATGCCGGAGATCACCATTGGTTTATATCCGGATGTGGGTGGCAGCTATTTCCTCAATAAAATGCCGGCCGGTGTGGGCTTATTCCTGGGCCTGACAGGCGCCTCTATCAATGCCACTGATGCAAAATTTGTTGGTCTGGCCGATCATTATATGGATGGTGAGCGGTTGGATATGCTGCTGCACAACCTCAGTGAAGTCAACTGGGGTAAGACCAACGTACTCAATCATGAGAAATTGACTCAGCTACTTATTTCTCTTGATGAAGCGTCGCACATTCCGCCGCGCAGCGAAATCAAGCCGCTGGCTGAGTCTTTTGCTAAATTGGCTGAGCTAGACACGCTGGAGGCCCAGGTTGAGCACATTCTGTCCCTCGACAGCGCAGAGAATAAATGGCTGAGCAAGGCGCAAAAAGCGCTAAAACATGGCTCTCCACTCAGTGCCGTGTTAATCCAGGCACAACTAAATCGTGCTGAAGGGTTGTCACTCAAAGATTGTTTTCAACGCGAGCTGGCAATGTCGGTGCGTTGCGGTGAAGTGGGCGAGTTCCGTGAAGGTGTGCGTGCGCTGTTGATTGACAAAGACGGACAACCACAATGGCAGTTCAAGACCATTGCTGACGTAGACAGCAAAGTGATAGATAGCTTTTTTGCACCACGCTGGGAAGAGAGCACGCATCCCCTGGCTGATCTGTAAGGAATAAACTATGGCAAAGATTGGATTTATTGGTTTAGGAAATATGGGTGGCCCAATGGCCGCCAATTTGGTGAAAGCCGGGCACCAGGTCACTGTGTTTGATCTCAGTGCTGAAGCGGTGGCACATCTTGTATCGCTGGGCGCTGTGGCGGCAGACAAAGTCTCTGATGTATGCTCTGGGGCCGATTTTGTCGTGAGTATGTTACCTGCCAGCAAGCATGTGCGGATGATTTATACTGGCGAAGATGGCTTAATCAACTATCTTGAAAAGTCGACGCTGGTAATCGACTGCTCAACCATAGATGCAGAATCAGCGCAGTTTGTTGGCAGCGCTCTGACCGACGCCGGCATTGCGTTTGTTGATGCACCTGTTTCAGGTGGTGTCGCTGGTGCTGCTGCGGGTACATTGACCTTTATCGTTGGCGGTAATGACGATGACTTCAATAAAGCGCAAACCGTACTTAACGACATGGGGAAGAATATTTTCCATGCCGGTGCAGTGGGAGCCGGTCAGGTCGCTAAGATCTGTAATAATATGCTGCTATCAATACTCATGGCAGGCACCAGTGAGGCACTGCAAATGGGCGTTGACCACGGCCTTGATCCAAAAGTATTGAGTGAGATTATGCTCAACAGCTCGGGTCGCAACTGGACACTGGAGTTATATAACCCATGTCCGGACGTATTAGAGAATGTGCCTTCGTCAAATGGGTATAAACCTGGGTTTATGGTTGATTTGATGGCCAAAGACCTGGGACTGGCGATGCAGGCGGCACAGCAAACAAACTCGGCTACGCCGATGGGGGCACTGGCAAAAAATCTCTACAACCTGATGCAGAATCAGGGCAGTGGCAGTGAAGATTTTAGTGCTATTTTTAAACTCTATTCACAAAAGCAGTAACAGAAGCAGGGTTGAAATATCATGGATATAAAGAATAAAGCGGTGGTGATCACCGGTGGTGCGCAAGGCCTTGGCTTTGCGATGGCAACGGAACTTGCCAAAATGGGTGCCAAACTGGCACTGATTGACATGCAGGAAGAGCAGCTGCAAGAAGCAGCCACAGAACTTAGAGCACTGGATGTTGAAGTAAAAACGTATGTGGCTAATGTCAGCCTGGAAAGTGACGTTGAGCAAGTGTTTAACGACATAGTCGCAGATCTGGGTAAGATTTCCGTGCTGGTTAACAATGCAGGCATTTTGCGTGATGGCCTGCTATTAAAAGCCAAAGACGGCGAAGTGACTGATAAGATGTCACTGCAACAGTTCCAGTCTGTGCTTGATGTTAACTTAACCGGGGTTTTCCTGTGTGGTCGTGAAGCGGCAACTAAGATGGTAGAAGGCCAGGAAGGGGGCGTTATCATCAATATGTCGAGTGTGGCACGAGCAGGTAACATGGGACAGACCAACTACTCAGCCGCTAAAGCGGGTGTTGTTGCGATGACAACGTCCTGGGCCAAAGAACTAGGTCGTTATGGTATTCGTGTCGGTGCAATCGCACCCGGTGTGATCCGCACGCAGATGACGGACGCAATGAAACCAGAAGCCAAAGAGCGACTGCTGAAGATGAAACCCGTTGGTCGTCTGGGTGAAGCGGGCGAGATAGCCCATACAGCAAAATACATCATCGAGAATGACTTTTTCACTGGTCGTGTAGTAGAAATTGACGGCGGGATCAGACTCTGATAAATTAATACTTAAGTATCGGTTTGTTTTTGTTTTTACCCTAAAACCAATACAAAAGAATTCGCATACTTATGTTCCTTTATCTTCGAAAGAAGAAAGTGTGTTGAATCAAGCGGCAGGCCACGCATACCTGCCGCTTTTTAGTTTATGGTAGTACTGCCAATCCGCACTTCATTTTCTCAATAACTTCTCGTTGATTTTTGATAAATATCGGCAATTTCTGCACTCCTTAGCTAACCTGGAGCTAAAATATCAAATGATTGGCTATTCAGCCCACTGATAAAGGACATAGTGTGATTGACTTTGTTGCGACGTTTATTTTCTTTTTTGCGGTTATCGACCCCATTGGGACTGTGCCCGTTTTCATTGCTGTTACTCGTGGCTACGATGCTGCGGCAAAACGCAAGATAGCCATGATTGCCAGCTTAGTCGCGGCTGTTTTATTGGTCTTTTTTGCGATTGCCGGTGAGCTTTTGCTTACAGCGATGGGGATACCGTTGCCAGCATTTCAGATAGCCGGTGGTATTGTGTTGTTTTTGTTCGCATTGTCGATGATTTTCGGTGAAAGTAAACCAGACGAAGAAGTGAAATTAGTCCGCGACCACCATGAAACCGCAATTTTTCCGCTTGCTGTGCCATCCATAGCTAGTCCTGGTGCCATACTGGCGTGTGTACTGCTAACAGAAAATGCCCGATTTAATTTGTTCGAGCAGGTACAAACTGTGGCCATGATGTTAGCGGTTATTTTGCTGACTTTACTGTTGATGTTAGTCGCCAGCAGTATTCACAAAGTAATTGGTAATGCCGGTGCAAGTGTAATAAGCCGTGTGATGGGGCTGATACTGGCATCTGTGGCTGTGACCAATGCCCTGGCAGGCTTTGTGAGTTACTTCGATAAGTGATACCAATTGGCATGAATACATAACCAATCTAAGCGATGTTCTCGTGACAGGATTGACGACTCAATTATGCGCAGTTGTATGATATGTCGCTGGAAAAGCAGCCTGTGGGCTGCTAAACCATAAAGAGGGTGGTTAGCTGGATTGTTGGTTACGTTCAGCCCAGGCTTTATTCACGGAGCGACGCCACAAAAAGTCGATAACAAAGAAGCCCAATATGGCGGCCATACAGGCGCAGATCAGCGAGCCGACCATAAATGCGGGCCCGATGGTTGAGAGGCTCTCGACCAGCCAGTTCCAGCTGGCTTCAAAGTGAAACGGTTGCTCTTCCTGGCCCAGTGCGAATGCGCCAACCTGATAAGATGCATAGAAAATAGGGGGCATAGTCAGTGGATTAGTGATCCACACCAGCGCGATTGAAAGTGGTAAATTGACTCTGAAAGGGATAGCCAGGGCGGCTGCAAGGACCATTTGAAAAGGAACAGGGATGAAAGCAAAGAACAGGCCGACGGAAAAGGCCCCCCGCGCCGAGCGGCGATTTAAATGCCAAAGGTTTGCGTCATGTAACAAACTGCCGAATATTTTCAGCGACTTTTGCTGTTTGATCTTGTTGTGATCGGGTAGAAACCTTTGGATCGTCTTCTTTGGCATGTTAAGCAACCATTTACATCAATATTGATCTGCTGCGGCCTGATCAGCGGGTGCCTGATCTCAGTATTTTATCTGAGTCAGTGGCAGTGGTTTGTCTGCTCAGGCGTGCTCCTTTTTCTCTGCGGGTATTTTAAGGCTTTTTCGAGTGTTTTGGCAGGTTTTATTTTAGGTATTTTTGTGACGATTTGTCACTATTGGCTGGTTTATGCACCACCGGTTGCTGAAAAAGTCTTAGAGCAGGAGGTCCCAGTGGTCGGTGTTGTGAGTAAAGTGATAGGCTCAGGTACGCGACCCTATGTCACGCTCGATCTGAAACAACTGGGACAATATAAAGTACCTTGGTATCGTACTATACGGATCAATGCCTCATTGAGCGGTGAACTGCCTGCTGAGTTACACGAGACAGTGCTGTCAGGAAGCGCCATTCTTAAACCATTTCGTAGTCGAAAAAACTTTACGGTATTTGATGCTGAGCTTTATGCCTTTCGAAGCCAAATATTCTATAAAGGCCGGATAGCCGTGTCTGAAGTGACTGCTGGTGAACAAAAAACCTGGCGAGCGGCATATCGTGACTGGGTTGCAGAGGCGTTCGAAGGGCTACATTTTGGCTGGTTCTATTATGTGTTGCTCACGGGAGATAAAAGTACCATTGCGCAAGCGGACAAAGATCATTTTAAGTCTCTGGGCCTGAGTCACTTGCTGGCTATTTCTGGTTTGCATGTAGCCATTGTCTTTGCGCTGAGTTTTACTCTTTGTAAGTTCGGCTTGTGGTTATTTTGGCCGCATCTATCCCAATGGCATAACTATCAGCTGGGTTATTTTGTTTTCGCGCTGGGGCTCAGTGGCGGGTATGTGTGGCTAAGTGGGTTACAGGTGTCTGCACAGCGTGCCTGGTTAATGGCTTTGCTGGGAGCATGTTGCTTTTTGTTTGCCCGGCAACTGAGCCCTGCAAGAGTCTTGTTGTATGCGTTGGTTGTGATCCTGGTTGCCAACCCGTTTGCGGTGCTTAATCTGGGCCTGTATTTTTCATTCCTGGCCGTTGTGACGATTTTTTTCGTATTTCGAACTGCGATGCAGGGGTCAGAGCATACGTCCAAAGCTAAGCTTCTATGTTATTTGCAATGTGCTTTATTTGTTACATTATTGCCGCTCACGCTCTATTCGTATCATGGGTTTAGTGCGAGCAGTATCTTAGTTAATTTGTTGGTTATCCCCTTGCTGACGGTGGTGATTTTTCCGCTTTTGCTGCTGCACACACTTGCTGTGCTGACCATGGACAAGGCGATGTTGGGCCCATTTGATGCACTGCTGAACTCTGTCTACCAATGGGTAAACACATTTCCTTACCATTGGTGGCAGATTGGTGCCGTGAGCATTGAGGTGGTGACGTTAGGCTATCTGGCATTGCTCCTTTGTGTGTGTGCCGTGACCCGGATCTTTGCCTGGATCCCGCTGTCTGCCGGGGTGATATTCAGTGTGCTTGAGCGTTCTCCTGACTGGCAAGTGGATGTCTTTGATGTTGGTCATGGCACGGCGGTACTGGTATCCACGCAGGGCAAGGGTATTTTGGTTGACCTGGGTGCTAGTTATTTTTCCCGATATTCATTGTTTGATAATGTAATTAAGCCCTATCTTGAGGCTCATCGTATTCGCTTGCTGCATACCGTGATAAGCCATGATGACAGTGACCACAACGGTGGGTTAGCAGATTTATACCGCTACGATGGTGGCCGCTCGCTTTGGCAGTTTCACGAGGGGGACGGTAAGGCGCTGTGCACCTTAAAAACGGTGACAATGGATAAATTAACCATAGAGTCGCTCTGGCCAGCAGCCCCGATGAACAGTGACAATAATAACTCCTGTGTGATCAGGGTTAGTGATGGCAATACCAATCTGCTATTGCCAGGGGACATTGAACAGCTGGCTGAGCATGCATTGCTGGCGTTACAAGGTGGAAAAATGCCCGCTGATATACTGATTGCGCCGCATCACGGCAGTAACACGTCGTCCAGCATGGCGTTTGTCTCAGCCGTTGCACCTAGGTGGGTTGTGTTCTCGCGCGGCTACTACTCGCCATGGCGTTTGCCGCACCAGGAGGTTGTGGAGCGCTATCAGTTAATCGGCAGTCGTATGCTGGATACGGCCGAAGATGGTCAGATCCGATTCAAAATAACCGGGACAGACGTTCAAGTAGAAACTGCCCGGGACAGGAAAAGTTTTTGGTTCTTAAGATAATGCATTCAGTTTTGCCATCAGTACCGCTACAATACGCGGGTTATGACGTACCAGAGAGACACTATGCAACAATCCGCCAAGCAGATCTACAAGCGGCTTCTGAGTTACACCTTCGATTTTAAAGTGCCCGCCTTGTTTGCCATTATTGGCATGCTCGGTTATGCCGCAATGGACGCACTCTTTGTTCAGCTGATGCAGCCTTTTATCGATGATGGCCTGACAGCGCGCAACGCAGAAGTGTTAAAAATGGCACCCATTGTGGTGGTGCTACTGGTTATTGGACGGGGTATTTTCAATTACATGGCATCATACTGTCTGAGCTATGTGGGCTCTCAGGTGGTCAGAAAGCTCCGCCAGTCCTTGTTTGAGCATATGCTATTTTTACCCGTGAGTTTTCATGATCAACACTCTAATGGCGAAATGATCTCGAAAATCACGTTCGATACTGAACAAGTACAACAGGCCGTAACCCGTGCTTTGCAGGTTATGATCCGCGAAGGGGCCTTTGTACTGTTCCTGCTGGTGGTGATGTTCAACGCCAGCTGGCAGTTGTCCTTGATATTCTTAGTTGTTATTCCCATTGTTGGCGTGATTGTGAACCTGGTCTCTAAGCGTTTTCGCAAGATCTCAAAGAATATTCAGGATGCCATGGGAGAGGTGACCCGCAGCTCTGAGCAAATGCTGGCGGGGCATAAAGTGATCCATGGCTTCGGCGGCCAGGACAAAGAGATAACTCACTTTGCTGATGTCAACAATCGTAATCGCCAGCAGAGAGTGAAGATGGATGCGACCAGGGCGCTAAGCGTGTCTGTGATCCAAATTATTGCAGCCAGCGCGATGGCGTTGATCCTTGCTATTATCGCGATGCCAGAAATGATCGACACGATTTCGTCGGGTACCTTTGTGTCTTTGACAACGTCGATGATGATGATGCTCAGACCGCTCAAGCAGCTGGCTAATGTGAATAGTGATTTACAGCGGGGGATTGCCGCTGCCACCAGTATTTTTGAAATTCTGGACAAAGAGCAGGAAAAGAATACAGGCAAGCTCGCAGCGGATAGTGTGAAAGGCGAGCTGACAGTTTCTGGTGTGACATTCCATTATCCGGGCAAAGACGAAGCCGTTATCAAATCCTTATCTTTGCAAATTCCGGCCGGTCAGAGCATTGCGCTAGTGGGGCGCAGTGGCTCTGGCAAATCAACTTTGTCCAACCTGTTGCCACGTTTTTATGACTGGGATGAAGGAGAGATAACCCTCGATGGGGTGAAACTTCAAGACTACACTTTGCCATCACTGCGTAAACAGTTCGCGCTGGTGTCACAACAGGTGGTGTTGTTTAACGATACCATCGCTAATAACATCATGTATGGACTGGAGCGCCCCTATACCCAGGAGGAGCTGGAGCAGGTGGCTAAACAGGCGCATGTCTGGGAATTTGTCAAAGACTTGCCAGAGGGTTTGAATACTATGGTGGGTGAAAACGGCGTCATGCTTTCCGGTGGTCAGCGTCAACGCATCGCTATCGCCCGTGCAATTGTTAAAAATGCCCCCATTCTGATATTGGATGAAGCAACTTCTGCATTGGATACTGAGTCAGAGCGGTTAATTCAGCAAGCGCTCGACAACCTGATGAAAGATAAAACCTCTATTGTGATCGCACATCGCTTGTCGACCATTGAGCAATCAGACTGCATCTATGTGCTCGATCAGGGGCGTATTGTCGAGCAAGGCAAGCATCAGGCATTGCTGGAGCAAAAGGGGATTTATGCTGCTTTGTGTCAGATGCAGTACGGTGAGCAGGCATGAATCGCTTAGAGCGCAGCTGGTATCAACCTGTAGGGCTGATAAATATCTTATTGTTGCCTTTGTCAGGTGTATTTTGGTTGCTGAGTTCACTGCGCAGGGTGCTGTTTAAGCTGGGCCTTAAAGGTGTCTATAAAGCGGCCGTGCCGGTGATCATCGTTGGCAATATCGGCATAGGTGGCAACGGCAAAACGCCGTTTGTTTTGTGGCTGGTGCCATATCTTGAATCTTTGGGTCTCAAAGTCGCGGTGATCAGCCGTGGCTATGGTGCACACCCCCCCAGCCTGCCATATCGAGTGACAGATAGCAGCAGCGCCAAAGAAGCAGGTGACGAGCCTTTATTGATATACAAGCGATTAGGCTGCCCGGTGATGATAGGTGGCGATCGCCAGGCGAGTATTGAACTGCTGATGCGCGAAGATAAACCGGATATTATCGTCAGTGACGATGGCCTGCAGCACTATCAGCTGGCCCGGGATATTGAGATTTGCATCGTTGATGCGCAGCGCCGCTTTGGCAACACTCTGTTGTTACCGGCTGGCCCGTTACGTGAAGCGCCGAGCCGCCTGAAGCACACTGACTTGGTGGTCTATAATGGCAAATCAGATGGGGTTGGTTATGAGCTGGTACGCAGTGGCTATTTCAGTGTCCGCGATAATCAGGCAATTGAACAAATAGCTGAGCAGGGCATTGCTGTGAGTGCTATTGGCAATCCACAACGCTTTGAACAGTCATTGCGTTCAGATGGTGTTGAGCTCCTTGATACACTGCATTTTGCCGACCACCACGCTTACAGCGAGTCAGACTTTGCGACCTGCGAACACCTTGCTGTATTTATGACCGAAAAAGACGCAGTAAAATGCCAGTCATTCGGTAAAGAAAATTGGTATTATTTAAAAGTAGACGCACAGCCAAGTGCTGAACTTACACAACAACTTAATTCGTTATTAAAACAAAAAGGGATAGTCAACCATGGCCTTTGACACTAAATTACTCGAGATTATTGCCTGTCCGGTTTGCAAAGGAAAACTGAGATTTGACAAAGACAATCAGGAGCTGATCAGCACGGCTGCGAAACTGGCTTATCCGGTAAGAAACGACATTCCAGTACTGCTGGAAAATGAAGCGCGCGAATTATCGCTCGAAGAGGTCGAAAAGTGGAATTCATAGTCGTTATTCCGGCGCGTTACGCTTCAACCCGCCTGCCGGGCAAACCACTGGCTGACATTTGTGGTAAGCCTATGATCCAACATGTTTATGAGCAGGCCCAAAAATCTGGTGCTAAAGCCGTTTATATCGCGACCGATAATGTGCAGGTGTTTGAGCGCGCTCAAGCATTTACTGAAAACGTATTAATGACGCGAGAAGATCATCAATCGGGAACTGAGCGCCTTGCAGAAGTGGTTGAACAGCTTGGACTGGCTGATGATACGTTAGTGGTTAATGTTCAGGGTGATGAGCCCTTACTGGCGCCGGAAAATATCACTCAGGTCGCTACTTTGCTGCATGATGCACAGGAAGCTCCGATGGCCACACTCAGTGTGGACGTTACAGATGTTCACGAAGTGTTGAATCCCAATGCGGTCAAAGTGGTTCAGGATGCCCACCACAATGCACTGTATTTTTCACGCGCTTCTATCCCATTTCAGCGCGACAGCATGATGACGCTGGATGAGAGCAAAGTTCCTCTGGCACATTTTCAACGCCATGTGGGTATCTATGCCTATCGTGCCGGTTTCATTAAAACCTACCTGGCTTTACCGGTCTCTCCCCTCGAAGGTCAGGAATCGCTGGAGCAGTTACGCGTGCTGTATCACGGTTATCGGATCAAAATTGCCAAGGCTTGCCGTCCAGTTTATGCCGGGGTTGATACACCGGAAGATTTAAAGCGTGTAGTCGAGTATCTCAATGGCACCCATTGAGGTCATTGCCAGCCACCCGGACTTTGTGGTGGCGCTTAAGCCCGCGGGAGTGAGCTTTCACAGTGAGCAGGAAAGCGGTTTTGTTGCTTTATTAGCTGAGCAGCTAGGAGAATCGCTATACCCTGTACACCGACTCGATAAAGTGACTTCCGGCTTACTGGTACTGGCTCGCTCCAGTCATGCAGCAGCCCGGCTGACTGAGCTGTTTACCAGTCGGACCGTGGATAAGTTCTATCTAGCCCTGATTGATAGCAAACCTAAAAAGAAGCAAGGCTGGGTCAAAGGCGATATGGCCAAGTCGCGACGTGGGACTTATAAGTTATTAGCGAGTCAGGACAACCCGGCCATCACGCGTTTTTACAGTGCCAGCATAGCCCCGGGTCTGAGAGCTTGTTTACTCAAACCATACAGTGGCAAAACCCATCAGTTGCGGGTGGCGTTAAAAAGCCTGTCTGCACCTATTCTGGGCGATGTCAGCTATGGGGGGAGTGAGGCCGACAGGGTCTATCTGCATGCCTACTGTTTAAGTTTTGAGTGGGATAATGAAAGAATGACGTTTTATGCTTTGCCGCAAGGCGGGGCACGGTTTGCTGAACTGGCAGACACAGAAGTAATGCAAAGCTGGGCAAAGCCCAGAGAGTTAGAGTGGTAATATGACGCAAGATACATCTTTAAGGTTTGGTGGCATTGGCCGCTTGTATGGTAATACAGAATTAACCTGGCTTGGCGAAGCCAGCTTCTGTGTGATAGGGATTGGCGGTGTTGGCAGCTGGGTGGCTGAGTCACTGGCGCGCACCGGCATAGGTAAAATTACCCTCATTGATCTTGATGATATATGTGTCACAAATGTCAATCGCCAGCTGCATGCAAAAACTGAGACCATAGGCCAGCCTAAAGTCGAAGCCATGCAGGCGCGTTGTCAGTCCATCAACCCGGATTGTCAGGTTGAAGTAATAGATGACTTTATCACTCTGGATAATATCAAAGAGCATATTCAGGGTTTTGATTATGTTATTGACTGCATTGATGCAGTGAAAGAAAAGGCAGCGTTGATAGCCCACTGTAAGCGACAAAAAATTCCGGTGATCACCACAGGTGGCGCAGGCGGTCAGACTGATCCAAGTCAGATTTGCTATGGGGATGTGGCCAAAACGACACACGATCCTTTGCTTGCAAAAGTCCGATACCTGCTGCGCAAGCAATATAATTTTACAACCAACCCGAAACGCAAGTTTGCCGTTGATTGTGTGTACTCAACGGAGCAACTGGTTTACCCAACGGGAGACGGTAGCGTCTGTAAGGCCAAACAAATGGCTGATGGCAGTAAAAATATGGACTGTGCGACCGGGTTTGGCTCTGCCACTATGGTGACGGGCAGTTTTGGCTTTTTTGCCGCGGCAAAAGCGATCCGTAAGTATCTGGACAAGCGGGCGAGGGAAGCAGGCTAATTCACTGTGGTTTTGTCAGGTGCTATTGCAGCACCTGAAGTTGTTGATGAATACGCTCTACAATCGCGCGAACGCCATTACCACGAGATGGGCTCAGGTGTTTGATAAGGCCAAGTGTGGAAAATAACTCATAGCCATCAATTTTTTTTGCTTCTTCTGGCAACTGGTTGTTATAGCAAGCCAGAATAATTGCCAGTAAACCTTTTACGATGCGAGTGTCGGAATCGGCGATGAGGACCAGTCGTTGTTGTTGCTCATCCAGATCCAGGTGTAACCAAACTTTACTTTCACAGCCTTTCACCAGAGCAGCTTCTGTTTTAAGCGCATCAGGCATCGCTGGGAGCGCTTTGCCCAATAGCATGATTTCGCGATATTTGCCCTGCCAGGCGCTGTGCTGAGCAAGGGTCTGCTCTATGTGTGATAAGTCCATAATTACTCTTCTAATAAGCTGATTGTGTCTTTCAGTGCCGCGATAAATCGACAGATGTCCTGATGATTATTATAAAACGCCAGGCTGACTCGGATAGTCCCCTCAATGCCCAGATGCGCCATCAGTGGCTGCGTGCAGTGATGGCCGCTTCTGACGGCAATACCATGGGTATTTAGTAGCGTTGCCAGGTCGTAATGATGTTCTTTTTTATAACTAAAGCTGATTGTGCCGACATTGTGGGTGGTATCGCCCCAAATCCGGATCCCGTCAATGTCGCTTAGTTGTTCAACTAACGTGCGATAAAGCGCCTGTTCGTGCTGGAACAAAGAGTCGTGCTCGAGCGCCATCAGGTATTCCAGCGCTGCGCCAAAGCCAATCACACCGGCAATGTTGGGCGTGCCGGGCTCAAATTTTTCAGGTGCCGGGCGAAACGTTGTACCAGTAAAGCTGACAGTGTCTATCATTTCACCGCCGCTTTGATAGACGGGCAGGGCATTTAGCAGTTCATAGCGACCATACAGGCCACCGAGGCCAGTTGGTCCTAACGCCTTGTGAGCTGAAAAGACATAAAAATCGCAATCAAGTTGCTGCAGATCCGGACGCAGGTGCAATAAAGACTGTGCGCCATCTATCACCGTAATGGTATCTAATTTTTTGCAGCTGCCTATCAATGCTGCCACGTCATTGATATTACCCAGTGCATTGGAGGCGTGACAGACGCTCAGTACTTTTGGTTTCAGGCTCGCAATCAGCGCTTTGGCTTGCTTAAGCTGGAGAATACCTTGCGTGTCTACTGGCAACAACTCAATACGGGCACCTGTGCGCTGTGCTGCGAGTTGCCAGGGTATGATATTCGCATGATGCTCTAAAGGTGAAAGCAGAATTACATCGCCTTCATTCAGACGTTCGCTGAGGCCATAGGCGATTAAGTTGAGCGAGGCTGTCGCGCCACTGGTCCAGACGATTTCTCGGCTTTGTACGTTCAGAAACTGCGCAATTTTGCCCCTCACGGCTTCGTAGGCGATCGTTGCCTGTTCACTGAGCGTGTGTAAACCCCGGTGTACATTGGCGTTTTGAGACTGGTAAAATTCCTTTACAGCCTGGATCACCTGATGCGGCTTTTGGGTCGTTGCAGCAGAGTCTAAATAACACAATGGCTGGTCATCTAGTGACACCTCAAAAATGGGGAAATCATGCCGAAGTTGTGTGCAAGGGTTTTCGTTCAAAAGGGTCTCCTACTGCGCCTGAGCAGGCGGATTTTACCGGATTTATAGTGGCTTGCAAGTCTGTCTGATCGAGAGGCATAAAAAAGGGCTGCCACTGGCAACCCTATTTCAAAAGCGAAAGTTAAGCGCGGCTTATCTGTCGCCTTCTTTTTTGTAGTCACGTGCAGTGTAGCCTGTGTACAGCTGACGTGGACGACCAATTTTGTGGCCCGGCTGAGACAGCATTTCGTTCCAGTGTGAGATCCAGCCAACAGTACGAGACATAGCGAAGATCACAGTGAACATGCTGGTTGGAATACCGATTGCTTTCAGGATGATACCTGAGTAGAAATCAACATTCGGGTATAGTTTCTTCTCAACAAAGTACGGGTCTTCAAGCGCGATTTGTTCAAGTTTCATTGCAACGTCAAGCAATGGATCCTGAATGTTCAGCTCTTTCAATACTTCGTGGCAAGTTTGACGCATTACTGTCGCACGTGGGTCGAAGTTCTTGTATACACGGTGACCAAAGCCCATCAGACGGAACGGGTCGTTCTTGTCTTTTGCTTTTGCAACGTATTCGTCGATACGGTCAACTGTGCCAATTTCTTCTAGCATGTTCAGACATGCTTCGTTTGCACCACCGTGCGCAGGGCCCCAAAGTGAAGCGATACCTGCAGCGATACATGCGTAAGGGTTAGCACCTGAAGAGCCAGCAAGACGGACTGTTGAAGTAGACGCGTTTTGTTCGTGGTCAGCATGAAGCATGAAGATACGATCCATTGCTTTAGCCAGAACAGGGTTCACCTTGTACTCTTCAGCCGGTACTGAGAACATCATGTGTAGGAAGTTTTCAGCATAGCTCAGGTCGTTACGTGGATAAACGAACGGCTGACCTGTGTTGTACTTGTATGCCATAGCAGCAATCGTTGGCAGCTTAGCAACCAGCTTGATTGCACAACGCATACGCTGATCAGCGTCTGAGATGTCCAAGTCATCATGGTAGAATGAAGACAATGCACCAACCACACCACAAAGCATCGCCATTGGGTGAGAATCTACACGGAAGCCTTGGAAGAAAGACGCAATTTTCTCATGCAACATAGTGTTGTGCGTGATGTTCTTTGCAAATTCTTCAAGTTGCGCGTCGTTTGGTAATTCACCGTTTAGAAGCAGGTAGCACAGCTCAATGTAGTTAGATTGCTCTGCTAATTGCTCGATTGGGTAACCACGGTGTAGCAGTACACCCTTTGCACCATCGATATAAGTAATAGATGATTCGCAAGAGCCAGTCGACATAAAACCAGGGTCGTATGTGAAGAAGCCGTGAGCGCCAAGTGTGCGGACGTCGACTACGTCCTGGCCAGCAGTGCCAGAGTAGATCGGGAGTTCGATCGGATCATGACCATCGATATGGACTGTGGCTTTCTTATCTGCCATCTATTTATCTCCTATGAAATAACAATATTCTGATTGTTATGTTGTGATACTAATGTTAAGCAAATTCAGATCATTCTAACTTAAAATGGGGGTGGAAAGTCAATTTTTCTGAGAATTATGCAGAAATGTATGATAAATATTCTACGCAGTTTAAATATTATACCATCGGCTAATTCGCAAGCGTCTCAATCTAAACAAGAATTGTAAAAGGCCGCTTGGCCTTATATACTATCTACGGTTTTATACCGTGTCGTCTGTGGGTAAACCTATTTTTACATTGGCATTTTTCACTTTGTGAACCGCTCAGTGTTTAAACAGGTATATCTAGAGTGTGCCATTTGTGCAAGCAGCGCAAGTGGTTTTATAAAAACAAGTAGATGAGCTCCTTTGTGAGCAAGATGGGCAAGTAACTGTGAAAAAGCAAAGACCTGTAAATCTAGATCTTACGACTATTTCTATGCCACCTACGGCAAAAGCGTCGATTTTGCACCGTATCACCGGTGTTGCGTTATTCTTCGCATTGACCTTTGTCATTTGGGCGTGGTCTGAGTCTCTTTCTTCTCCTGAAGGGTTTGAATTTGTTAAAGAGCTAATGACTGGCTTTATTGCAAAATTCATCGCGTGGGGCACCCTCACCGTATTGTCTTACCACATCATTGGCGGTGTACGTCACATGATCCAAGACATGGGTCACTGGGAAGAATTAGAATCGGGCAACACCAGTGCAAAAATCGCATTGGCGCTGTGGGTAATCGTAGCCATCCTGGCAGGAGTGTGGATATGGTCTTAAATCAAGCAACTCTGAAGCGCGACGGTGTGCAAGACTATGTGTCTTTGCGCGCGACTGCACTAATCATCCTGGCTTATTCGGTGTTTATCGTTGGCTATTTTCTGCTAACGCCCGAAATCAGCTATGAAGCCTGGACAGGTTTATTCTCAAACCTGGCCGTTAAAGCGGCAACTTTCATCACACTGGTATGCATCATGGTCCACACTCGTATTGGCTTGTGGCAAGTTCTTACGGACTACGTGAAATGTTCAACGATGCGTTCTGTGCTGGGCTTTGCACTTAATCTGATGGCACTGGCTTATGTTGTTGTTGGCCTGTTTGTATTGTGGGGTGTTTAAGTGAAATATAATGTTCGTGAATTTGACGCTGTTGTAGTTGGCGCCGGTGGTGCTGGCATGCGCGCAGCGCTTGCGATTTCTGAGTCAGGCAAAACTTGTGCATTGATCTCTAAAGTATTCCCTACACGTTCTCATACGGTATCTGCACAGGGTGGTATTACAGTTGCGCTGGGTAATTCCCACGAAGACAACTGGGAATGGCACATGTACGACACGGTAAAAGGTTCTGATTACATTGGTGACCAGGACGCGATTGAGTACATGACCAAAACTGGTCCTGAGGCGATCACTGAACTTGAAAACATGGGTCTGCCTTTTTCTCGTTTTGAGAATGGCCGTGTTTATCAACGTCCTTTCGGTGGTCAGTCTAAGAATTTTGGTGGTGAGCAGGCTGCACGTACTGCGGCTGCGGCAGACCGTACAGGTCACGCATTGTTACACTGCTTGTACCAACAGAACGTTAAGAACAAAACTAACGTTTTCTCTGAGTGGTACGCGCTTGACCTGGTTAAGAACGACAAAGGCGACGTAGTTGGTGTTACTGCAATCGACATCGAAAGCGGCGAAGTCGTTTACTTCAAATCTAAAGCTGTTGTTTTAGCAACGGGTGGTGCAGGTCGTATCTACGCATCAACCACTAACGCGCACATCAACACGGGCGACGGTGTTGGTATGGCGGTTCGCGCTGGCATCTCTATGCAGGACATGGAAATGTGGCAGTTCCACCCAACCGGTATCGCTGGTGCGGGTACGCTTGTAACTGAAGGCTGTCGTGGTGAAGGTGGTTACCTTCTGAATAAAGACGGCGAGCGTTTCATGGAACGTTATGCGCCTAACGCGAAAGACCTTGCGGGTCGTGACGTTGTTGCTCGTGCAATGATGACTGAAATCCGTGAAGGCCGTGGTTGTGAAGGCCCTTGGGGTACACACATTAAGCTTAAGCTTGACCACTTGGGTGAAGAAATGCTTAACCTACGCCTGCCAGGCGTATGTGACCTGTCTAAGACATTCGCACACGTTGACCCTGCTAAAGAGCCAATTCCAGTTATCCCAACTTGTCACTACATGATGGGTGGTGTTCCGACCAACGTAAATGGTCAGGTACTGAACGTGAATGAAAACGGCGAAGAGCGCATCATTGAAGGTCTGTTCGCGGTTGGTGAAATCGCGTGTGTATCTGTACACGGTGCAAACCGTCTGGGCGGTAACTCACTGCTTGACTTGGTTGTATTCGGTCGTGCGGCAGGTAACTTCCTGGGTACTTACCTACAAGGCTTTGAGTCTACAGGTGATGCATCTTCTGACGATGTTGAGCAGGCATTTGCGCGCTTCAACCGTTGGGAATCGTCTGAGAAAGGCAAAGGCGAAGATCCGGTTCAGATCAAGAAAGATCTACAAGAATGTATGCAGCTTAACTTCTCGGTATTCCGTGAAGGTGATGCGATGGCGGATGGCCTTAAAGAGCTTAAAGAGATCCGTGAACGTCTTAAGTTTGCGCGTCTTGACGACAAGTCAACTGAGTTCAACACCCAGCGTATCGAGTGCTTAGAGCTTGATAACCTGATGGAAACAGCTTACTCAACAGCCGTTGCAGCTAACTTCCGTACAGAAAGCCGTGGTGCACACTCTCGCTTTGACTTCCCTGAGCGTGACGATGAGAACTGGCTGTGCCACTCTCTGCATCACCCAGAGTCAGACACGATGACTAAGCGCGAAGTAAACTTTGCGCCTAAGACACGTGAAGCATTCCCACCGAAAGCACGTACATACTAGGAGCTAAGCGATGGCAACTTTAGAATTATCTGTTTATCGTTACAACCCTGACGTAGATTCAGCACCTCGTATGCAAGATTACAAGCTGGAGGTTGAAGAAGGTCGCGACATGATGGTGCTAGATGCACTGTTAATGTTGAAAGAACAAGATCCAACATTGTCGTTCCGCCGTTCATGCCGTGAAGGTGTGTGTGGTTCTGACGGTGTAAACATGAATGGTAAGAATGGTCTGGCTTGTATCACGCCACTATCTGCATTGCAGAACAATGGCAAAGGCAAGATTATTGTTCGTCCATTACCTGGTCTGCCAGTGATCCGTGACCTGGTTATCGACATGAGCCAGTTCTACACGCAATATGAAAAGGTAAAACCTTACCTGATCAACGACAAGCCAACCGGTGGAGAAGAGCGTCTTCAAAGCATTGAAGAGCGTGATAAGCTGGATGGACTGTACGAGTGTATTCTGTGTGCATGTTGTTCAACGTCATGCCCATCATTCTGGTGGAACCCAGATAAATTTATCGGTCCTGCGGGCCTTCTTCACGCGTATCGCTTCCTGGCTGACAGCCGTGATACTGCAACAGAAGAGCGTCTGGCTGACCTTGATGACGCGTTTAGCGTCTTCCGCTGCCACAGTATCATGAACTGTGTAAGCGTTTGTCCGAAAGGCTTGAATCCTACTAAGGCGATCGGACACATTAAATCTATGTTGTTAAATCGTTCGGTTTAATACATATTTAAATCTACAGATGGCATGCTCAGCATGCCATCTTGTTTTCGTTTAAGTTTCTGCGCTAGAAAAAGGGCTAATAAATGCACGAAGGTGTGATGAAGGCATGGCTGGAATCTTCGCACTTATACGGCGGCAACGTTGCATATGTTGAAGATTTATATGAGGCGTATCTTGATGATGCGGCTTCAGTGCCAGAAGAATGGCGAGAAGTGTTTGATCAACTGCCAAAGGTAGAAGGCGTTGACGTTGATGTTAAGCATTCAGAGATCAAATCTCAGTTTGCAGACCTTGCTAAAAACAAACACAGAGAAGTAATCGTTTCTGCGGAAGGTGCGGCAGATGCAAAACAGGTTCGTGTTTTGCAGCTTATTAATGCATTCAGATTCAGAGGTCACCAAAACGCGAATTTAGATCCATTGGGTCTATGGCAGCGTGATCGAGTTCGTGAACTCGACCTGGCCTATCATGATTTAGACAATGCCGACCTGGAAAAAGAATATAACGTTGGCTCTTTTGCGAGTGGCAAAGAGACAATGAAGCTAAAAGACTTATACAATGCATTGAAGACCACTTACTGTGGCTCTGTCGGTGCAGAGTATATGCACATTACTTCAACAGAAGAAAAACGTTGGTTACAGCAGCGCATCGAATCTTCCTTCGCACAGCCTAAATACAACAAAGAAACTAAGCTTAGGATCCTTAAAGGCCTGACCGCCGCTGATGGTCTTGAAAAGTACCTGGGTGCTAAATTCCCAGGCGCAAAACGTTTCTCACTGGAAGGCGGTGATTCACTGGTTCCCATGCTAAAAGAACTGGTACATCGTGCCGGCGAAAGTGGCCAGGAAGAAGTGGTCATTGGTATGGCACACCGTGGTCGTCTGAACGTATTGGTTAACGTACTGGGTAAAAACCCACAAGTACTGTTTGACGAATTTGCGGGCAAGTACGGCGAGTCAGCGGGCTCTGGTGACGTAAAATATCACATGGGCTATTCTTCAGACTTTGCAACGCAGGGCGGCAACGTTCACATGGCGCTGGCGTTTAACCCGTCACACCTTGAGATCGTAAACCCAGTGGTTATGGGGTCGGTACGTGCACGTTTGGATCGCCTTAACTGTAAGAGCGGCTCTAAAGCACTGCCAATTACTATCCATGGTGACTCAGCTATCGCAGGTCAGGGTGTGGTGCAAGAGACATTCAACATGTCTCAGACTCGTGCTTATGGTGTGGGTGGTTCAATCCGCATCGTGGTGAACAACCAGGTTGGTTTCACTACGTCAAACCAGGAAGATACGCGCTCAACTGAGTACTGTACTGACATCGCTAAGATGGTTCAGGCACCTATTTTCCACGTTAACGCGGATGACCCGGAAGCGGTTGCGTTCGTAACGCAAGTTGCGCTTGATTTCCGTAATAAGTTTAAGCGTGATGTGGTGATTGACTTGGTTTGTTACCGTCGTCACGGCCACAACGAAGCCGACGAGCCAAATGCAACTCAGCCTCTGATGTACCAGAAGATTAAAAAGCACCCAGTGCCTCGTCAGATCTATGCTGACAAACTGGTATCTGAAGGCGTACTGAGCGCTGAAGAAGCGAAGACGCTAGCTGATGATTACCGTAACGGTCTGGACAAAGGTCAGATTGTGGTTGAAGAAATTCAACCTGAGACCAAGCACTCTTCAGATTGGTCTAAGTACGTTGGTCACGACTGGGATACGGCTTACGAGGCAAGTGTTCCGGTTGAAAAGCTCAAAGAGTTAAGCGAGAAAATCTCGACTTACCCGGCTGATCACAAAGCTCAGTCGCGGGTTAAGAAAATCTACGACGACCGTAAGACCATGGCCAGTGGCGAAAAGCTACTTGACTGGGGTATGGCAGAAACACTTGCTTATGCGACTTTGGTTGATCAGGGTACAGACATTCGTCTGACCGGTCAGGATTCAGGTCGTGGTACTTTCTTCCACCGTCATGCTGTTGTTCACAACCAAGCTGATGCTTCAACTTATCTGCCGTTGCAAAACGTTCGAGACGATCAGGGTCTGTTTGAAGTATATGACTCAGTATTGTCTGAAGAAGCTGTACTGGCGTTTGAATATGGTTACGCAACTGCTGAGCCAACTTCATTGGTACTGTGGGAAGCACAATTCGGCGACTTCGCTAATGGCGCTCAGGTTGTTTTCGACCAATTCCTGAGCTCAGGTGAACAAAAGTGGGGCCGTCTGTGTGGTCTGACTTTATTACTGCCACATGGTTACGAAGGCCAAGGCCCTGAGCACAGCTCTGCGCGTCTTGAACGTTACCTGCAACTGTGTGCAGACCACAACATGCAAGTGTGTGTACCAAGTACACCTGCACAAGTGTATGCCATGTTACGTCGTCAGTCAGTACGTCCTTTGCGTCGTCCACTGATTGTTATGACACCAAAATCTTTACTTCGTCACCCTCTGGCTGTGTCTAGCCTGGATGAGTTGTCCGAAGGTGTTTTCCACAACATGATCGATGAGATTGATGACATCAATCCTGAAAACGTCGAGCGCGTTGTGTTCTGTAGCGGTAAGGTTTACTACGAATTGCTACAGGAGCGTCGCAAGCAAGAGCTGAATAATGTCGCTATCGTTCGTGTGGAGCAGTTATATCCGTTCCCGCACAAAGAGATGGACGAAATCATGGCTCGCTACCAGCACGTTAAAGACTTCGTATGGTGTCAGGAAGAGCCTCAAAACCAGGGGGCCTGGTACTGTTCACAACACCATTTCTGGGAAGCTATCCCAAGTGGTGCGAAGTTGACTTACGCCGGTCGTAAAGCTGCAGCAGCGCCTGCATGTGGCTACATGTCGACCCATACAAAAGAACAAAATGCGTTGATTGCTGACGCTTTAACTATTAAGAAATAAGGAATTAGAGATGACGACCGAAATTAAGGTTCCTGTTCTTCCTGAATCTGTTGCAGATGCAACAGTTGCCACATGGCACGTAAGCGTTGGTGACAAAGTAAGCCGTGACCAAAACCTGGTAGATATCGAAACAGACAAAGTTGTGCTAGAAGTGGTTGCACCGGAAGACGGTGTTATCGTCGCTATCTCTGAAGAAGAGGGCGCAACGGTTCTTGGTGAGCAAGTTATCGCACAGCTGGGCGCGTCAGATGCCGCTCCAGCGCAATCAAATGAACAAACAGCAGCGCCAGCAGCGGCGCCAGCAGCAGAAGGTAAAGAAGTGGACATTAAAGTACCTGTACTTCCTGAATCAGTAGCAGACGCTACAGTTGCAACTTGGCATGTACAACCAGGTGAAGCGGTAAGCCGCGACCAAAACCTGGTAGACATCGAAACAGACAAAGTTGTTCTTGAAGTTGTTGCACCTGAAGACGGTGTAATGGGCGAGCAACTGCACGCAGAAGGTGAAACCGTTCTGGGTGAGCAAGTGATTGGTAAACTGGTTGCCGGTGGCGCGCCAGCAGCGGCTCCAGCTGCACAGGCTGACGCTGCACCAGCAAGCGATGACAATGCAGACGTGCTAACGCCATCTGTACGTCGTCTGATTGCTGAAAAAGGTCTTGATGCTTCACAAATCAAAGGCACAGGCAAAGGCGGTCGTATCACTAAAGAAGATGTTGACGCATTCCTGAAAGCGCCTGCGGCAAAACCAGCAGCAGCGCCAGCGGCGGCAGCACCTGCGGCGCCAGTAGGTGACCGTACTCAGAAGCGTGTTCCAATGACTCGTCTGCGTAAGACAATCGCGAACCGTCTGCTTGAAGCGAAGAACTCTACGGCGATGTTGACTACGTTCAACGAAGTAAACATGAAGCCTATCATGGACCTTCGTAAGCAGTACAAAGACGTATTTGAAGAGCGTCACGGTATCCGTCTTGGTTTCATGTCTTTCTACGTGAAAGCGGTTACAGAAGCACTGAAGCGTTTCCCTGAAGTAAACGCGTCTATCGACGGCGATGACATCGTTTACCACAACTACTTCGACATCAGCATCGCAGTATCTACACCACGTGGTCTGGTAACACCAGTACTACGCGACTGTGACAAGCTGTCTGTTGCTGAAATCGAAAAAGGCATCCGTGAGCTGGCACTTAAAGGCCGTGACGGTAAACTAACTGTTGACGACATGACTGGCGGTAACTTCACAATCACTAACGGTGGTGTATTTGGTTCACTACTGTCTACGCCTATCATCAACTTGCCACAGTCTTCAATCCTGGGTATGCACAAAATCCAGGAGCGTCCAATGGCGGTAAACGGCAAGGTTGAAATCCTGCCTATGATGTACCTGGCGCTATCTTACGATCACCGTCAAATCGATGGTAAAGAATCGGTTGGCTTCCTGGTTACAATTAAGGAACTTCTGGAAGATCCAACGCGTCTGCTTCTGGACGTTTAATCATCTAGATTAAAGATTAAGCTGTATGTGAGCATAATGTCCGCATACAGCTTTTTTTTTGCGCCATTAGTCTTACTGGGGTTTTCATACAAGGCCTTGAGATCTATACTATGGGCGCAATTTGGGATAGCTGATTATTTGCATAAATATTCAGCTTTTTTAGTATAAAAAATTGGATAAAGCATCATGAATTTGCATGAGTATCAGGCAAAACAACTTTTTGCCGAATATGGTTTACCTGTATCAGAGGGTTACGCTTGTGACACGCCTCAAGAGGCTGTAGAAGCTGCTGGTAAAATCGGTGGTGACAAGTGGGTTGTAAAATGTCAAGTACACGCTGGCGGCCGTGGTAAAGCGGGCGGTGTAAAACTAGCAGACAGCAAAGACGAGATCCGCGCATTTGCTGAAAACTGGTTAGGCAAAAACCTGGTAACCTACCAAACTGACGAGAAAGGTCAGCCAGTTGCTAAAATCTTAGTAGAAAGCTGCACTGATATTGCAAATGAGCTATACCTGGGTGCTGTTGTTGACCGTGCTTCACGTAAAATCGTGTTCATGGCATCAACTGAAGGTGGTGTTGAGATCGAAGAAGTTGCTCACAACACACCAGAACTAATTCACAAAGCTGAGATCGATCCACTAGTCGGTCCTCAGGCTTACCAAGGTCGTGAGCTTGCGTTCAAACTAGGTCTGAACCCAACTCAAGTTAAGCAGTTCACTAAGATCTTCATGGGTCTTGCTGACATGTTCATCAACCACGACTTTGCACTACTAGAGATCAACCCTCTGGTAATCACTGACGAAGGTAACTTGCACTGTCTTGACGGCAAGATCGGTGTAGACGGCAACGCATTGTTCCGTCAGCCTAAGATCCGTGAATTCCACGATCCTTCACAAGAAGACGCGCGTGAAGCTCACGCAGCAAGCTTCGAGCTGAACTACGTTGCACTAGACGGTAACGTAGGTTGTATGGTTAACGGTGCTGGCCTAGCGATGGGTACAATGGACATCGTAAACCTGCACGGCGGAAAGCCAGCTAACTTCCTTGACGTAGGTGGTGGCGCAACTAAAGAGCGTGTATCTGAAGCGTTCAAGATCATCCTTTCTGATGACAACGTTAAAG
The DNA here is from genome assembly GCF_030125445.1 of Pseudoalteromonas ardens. NCBI lineage: Bacteria > Pseudomonadati > Pseudomonadota > Gammaproteobacteria > Alteromonadales > Pseudoalteromonadaceae > Pseudoalteromonas > Pseudoalteromonas ardens. The sequence goes on along the minus strand of NZ_JASJUV010000002.1, from coordinate 540,118 downwards.
CTGTACTAGTTAACATCTTCGGCGGTATCGTTCGTTGTGACATGATCGCAGAAGGTATCATCGGTGCGGTTAAAGAAGTTGGCGTAAACGTACCAGTAGTTGTACGTCTTGAAGGTACTAACGCTGAAGCGGGTCGTGAAGTACTAGCTAACTCTGGCCTTGACATCATTGCAGCTGAGTCTCTAACTGACGCTGCTGAGAAAGTAGTTGCTGCTGCGGAGGGCAAATAATGTCTGTACTAATTAACAAAGATACTAAAGTAATCTGTCAGGGTTTCACTGGTGGCCAGGGTACTTTCCACTCTGAGCAAGCTATCCAGTACGGTACGCAAATGGTTGGTGGTGTTTCTCCTGGTAAAGGCGGCACAACTCACCTGGGTCTGCCAGTATTCAACACTGTACGTGAAGCGGTAGAGTCTACTGGTGCAACTGCATCTGTAATCTACGTACCAGCTGCATTCTGTAAAGACGCTATCCTTGAAGCGATCGACGCAGGTATCGAGCTAATCGTATGTATCACTGAAGGCATCCCAACACTTGATATGGTTGATGTTAAAGTGAAGCTGGAAGAAACTGGCGTTCGCATGATTGGTCCTAACTGCCCAGGTGTTATCACTCCGGGCGAGTGTAAGATCGGTATCATGCCTGGTCACATCCACCTTCCTGGTAAAGTAGGCATCGTATCTCGTTCAGGTACTTTGACTTATGAAGCGGTTAAGCAAACTACTGACGCTGGCTTCGGTCAGTCTACTTGTGTAGGTATCGGTGGTGACCCAATCCCAGGCACTAACTTCATCGACGTACTGGAAATGTTCCAGAACGATCCTAAGACTGAAGCAATCGTAATGATTGGTGAGATCGGTGGTACTGCTGAAGAAGAAGCGGCAGAATACATCAAGCACAACGTGACTAAACCAGTTGTTTCTTACATTGCAGGTGTTACAGCGCCTCCAGGTAAGCGTATGGGTCACGCTGGTGCAATCATCGCAGGCGGTAAAGGTACAGCTGACGAGAAGTTTGCTGCACTTGAAGCTGCAGGCGTTAAGACCGTTCGCTCACTTGCTGAGATCGGTTCTGCACTAAAAGAAAAAGCAGGCTGGTAATCACTTTACCTGTACTGTAAAAAAAGGCGCCTCAGGGCGCCTTTTTTGATCTTTTCTTTACAATTCTCCTGATAACTTATTGTCTCATTTGATGTGTTTTTCTGTATAATCCGCGTTCGATTTTTTGCTTGTCTTACCTCTTTGCTTTAGAAGGTAATCTCATCACAGTGTCTGTCTCAGCATTGTTATTTGACCTTGTTTGGTAAGCAGCATAAAGCACCATTTTTTATCATGTCGCTATTTTTTGCTTATAGGAAATTGTATGAGATTTTTATTGGGATCGTTGATGATTGCCTTACTCGCTGGATGCGGTGGAGGGTCATCTGAATCAACTGGTAATGCTACGCCGGGCACTCAGGGTGGTCAAAGTTCAACTCATAATACTGCTCCGACTCTGAAGAGCGACGAGGGGACATGGGTCATTTCTGCCAATGTGCAGAGCACCAAGCGCTTTGAATTAAGTGATAAAGAAGGGGATTCTGTTAGTGTTTCACCAGAAGAACTGCCTGAATGGCTGAAGTTGGATCAAACAGGCAATGCATTTTCTTTAGTTGCTGAGCCAGGTATCTTTGATGTGGACACTCATAGCATAGCGCTAGTGCTGTCGGATTCTAAAGACACGTCTGCTCAGACTATCGTTATTCAGGTAACCGCAGATCCCGAATCTCACCCTTCAGAGACGATCACTTTGTCCGACGATGCTGTAAAGGGTACCTGGTCTAACCAATCTGGCGATGTGCTATTTCACTTTACGGATGATAATAAGGGGCTGGGGCTGTATAAGGATCAGGGCTTCGCATTTGACTGGAACAACCAGGATGATATTGAACTGACTACACGAGAAGCCGAATGTATCGCACACTGTAGTCGTACTCAGTTTTTACCTATTGAGGTTGTTGCACAACAAGGCGATAAAATAGCGGTAAAAATACATGCCAGTGAGCAGGACTACGAGTTGGTTGTGTTAACAAAAGGGGATGTGAAGTCACTCGAACACACCTACTACATTGAACAACGTTTATCTGATGACATTTACGTCAGTAAACTATCTACAAGTACCAGCTTACCTAGCCTGATTGGTGGAGCTCTGACTGTTGACTATGAAGACTACAAACAACAAGTGCCGTTTCATTATGCCCCTTACTATGATGGTGATAACTATCTGATTTTGAGCGGCGGACCGGAGCGAAACCTCTTTGGCCGTTCATTAGAGAAAGAATTTCTGAATACCAGTACACAAACATTTAAAAAGCTAAGTTTTGACCCCAATATTCTCAGCGCAAAAATTGTAGCTGCGAAGGGTGACTTTGTGGCTCTGGAGTTTGTGTATCGTTTTGAAATTGTGCCGACATTGGATTCAGGCTTAGTACCAGAAGCTGAATGGGGTAATTATGAAGGGCTCGACGATGTTATGGTCCCTAGGCGCAGCTATAAAATATACCGTGGCCTGGAGATGATGGACATTCCTGAGCTCTCTGCGGGCAGTCAAACTTTGGGGCTCTCGCCGATTCTCAGTGGAGAGTTGTCGACGGGGGGAACATTCAGTGCTGTGAATACTACGCTCGAATTCACCTCTGCTACAGCGGGGGTTTATACCGTAACAGATGGTGTAACGGGGGAGCAGCACCGTTTGGATGTATCAGTAAGCAAAACACAAGATACACTGAGTTATACATTTGCTGAATACACGCAGACGGTCAGATATGGACAGTTTTTCAATAATCAATCTGCTTATATAAAAGAGCGCGGCGGGGATTCGCCTTTTATTCTGGCAAGCATAGCAAAACTACCTGGTCAGGTTGAGCCAACGCAAGCAGATTACATGCGGACTTTTTACATCGATACCATGGATTTGAATAACAAAGGCCGACACCTGGTACTTGAGCCTCAGTCTGATGGTAGGGCGATTATATACACTGGCGGTATTTTCGGCCCTAATGGCCGTTGGCAGATGGAAGACGACAACAGTATGAGTTTTATTCTGCCGTGTAATGAAGATACCTATGCAGAGTGCCTGAGTGCCCAGACCGAGAAAAATGTACTGAATTTTAAGTTGCTATATAAACAAAGGGAAGGGTATTGGTTTATGCGAGAGCATACCCATTACAGCCAGGATGACAATCAGCAATGGAATAGTCGTATTACTCACAACATGCAGTTCTTACGTGTATGTGATGTATGCTACTACTCCAGCAATTAAAATGATTTTAAAAAGGCGCCTGAGGGCGCCTTTTCTTTTTAACTCTGCCATATGTTTACAAAGGCATGCCTACACCACATGTCTGCACAAACACCCATTAGCACATTGCTAGATTCTTATTGCTATTATCGAGTTATCTTATCGCCCATTTTGTGGTGAACCAGCGGGCTGCGAGTAAGCCAGGGAGGTGGTCAGGTGCGAACTTGTTATTTTGAGGGGCAGTGCAAAATCCGTTAAAAGCGGGGGAGGGGCCCCCGCTGAACAGGTTTAATCCTGATAACTGATATGCTGGAAGAAGCGTACAATCACATCTTGCTTTTCAGGGTTAATTGGCAGTTTGCCGGTTAAACGACGGATCATGGTTTCGGCGTTGTTCATAAACTTACCATACCCAACGTCTTTTTTATCTTTGTCGCTGGCGACCACCACAAAATGCATGGTATCGCACAGGTGTTCACCTGCCCAAATAGAGCGCACCTGGCCATCGAGCGCCGAAGTATCAAAGCTGAGCTTTTGTAATTCGCGGTTTGCGTCTGATTTATCTATCTGACTGCTGCGTACCAGCGGCAGGCGACCATCTGCGATAAAACCAACATGAGTCAGTTGCAGCTGGTCGCATAAAGTCAAAAAGCTGTCTTCAATGCTGCGATAAAACTGAGCATAGTCGCCCGGGCGCATCTGACTTTGATATTCTGTTTTGATTGCACGGGTGATAGGCACAGAAAACGACACATAGCTCATCTCTGAGTGTTGCTCTGGTAAGCTACAGTTACGTGCCTGATAACGCGGATATAAACTACGCAGCTTGTATCCATAGCTTTCCCTGTGACCTTTCACCTTAGCGAAAATATCATAGGTCAGATGCTGATGGTCGCGTACTTTATAAGACAGGCCTTCTGGCTCATATTGCTCTTTTAAATCGTCTAGCGCTTTTTTCACTTTGCTGTGAAAACTGGCCGCATTGGCGCGTAATTCGTCACCCGTTGCCAGGAATAACAAGCGGATTTTGCGCGCTCTGTGATCCGCTTCGTAGTGTATCTTGTGACCTTCGTGATATTTAGGGTTGTAAAAGAACAGGATCTGCTTATCCGTTTGCAGGCTGTAGGCCTCATCGTGATAGCGCACGACTGGCAGCTTGTCATTAGCAATCACGTGGACGTTAAATAACTCATGTTCGTCGCAAATGGCAAACAACTTTCGGGCCAGGCGTTGGTAGCAGCTTTCTACGTCGTCAAAACAATCGAAGAATGCGTCGCTGGGTTTAAACTCAGCCAGAATATAATGGTTGTTGCGTGCGTTCGTTGGAATGTAAACGCGGTGAAGATTCATTGATGCCATAGGTTTTTCCTTGCGATACCTCTGTTGTTGACGCCTATGATAGAGCGAGCGTGTGACGAATATATTGCGCTAGAACAAAATTTGTCATAAAAATGACGCGCCATTTTACACTTGAATTGGCTGTTTTATGCCCAGGTTTACACAATTGCGTGGTAAATCTGTTCTCGCCTCAGTTTTACGCTGTTCGTTGCGCGAACTTTTTGTAATAATGCCTCAGTTAACTGGTACTAAATTTTCAGAGGAATGAGTTCCTATGGCGGAAGCAGAAAATCGCCCAACAAACTTTATAACAAATATCATTGATGCGGACTTGGCCAGCGGCAAGCATGGCGGCACGCACACGCGCTTTCCACCGGAGCCAAATGGCTACTTACATATAGGTCATGCTAAGTCTATCTGTCTGAACTTTGGCATCGCTCGCGACTACCAGGGCCTGTGTAACCTGCGCTTTGACGACACGAACCCGGAAAAAGAAGATCTGGATTACGTTAACTCAATCAAAGAAGACGTGCAGTGGCTGGGCTTTAACTGGGACGGTGAGATCTGCTATTCGTCTAACTACTTTGACAAGTTATATGAGTACGCGGTTGAGCTGATCAACAAAGGCCTTGCTTACGTGTGTTTCCTGTCGCCAGAGCAGGCGCGTGAATACCGTGGCACCCTAACTGAGCCGGGTAAAAACAGCCCGCATCGCGACACCTCACCAGAAGAAAACCTGGCGTTGTTCGAAAAAATGAAGAACGGTGAGTTTAAAGAAGGCGAGTGTGTACTGCGTGCTAAGATTGATATGGCCAGCTCTTTCATGGTGTTGCGTGACCCTATTATCTATCGTATTCGTTTTGCTCACCACCATCAAACGGGTGACAAGTGGTGCATTTACCCAATGTACGACTTTACGCACTGTATTTCGGATGCGCTGGAAGGGATCACTCATTCACTGTGTACGCTGGAGTTTCAGGATAATCGCCGTTTGTACGACTGGGTACTGGACAACATTAGTCTTGAGTGTCACCCGCAGCAAATTGAGTTTTCTCGTCTGAACCTTGAATACACTGTGATGTCAAAGCGTAAGCTGAATGACCTGGTTGTGAATGGTCAGGTAGAAGGCTGGGACGATCCGCGCATGCCAACCATTGCCGGTCTGCGTCGTCGTGGTTATACCCCAGCGTCTATTCGCGAATTCTGTAAGCGCATCGGTATTACCAAGCAAGACAACATGGTTGAAATGGGCATGCTAGAAGCCTGTATCCGTGACGACCTGAACGAAAATGCACCCCGTGCGATGGCTGTGCTTGATCCGGTTAAGATAGTCATTGAGAACTATGATGCCGAGCAGGTTGAAATGCTTGACGCGCCTAACCACCCGACGCTGGATATGGGCTCACGTCAGCTGCCGTTCACACGTGAAATCTTCATCGAGCGCGATGATTTCCGTGTTGAAGCAAATAAAAAGTTTAAGCGTCTGGTACTGGGCAAAGAAGTGCGTCTGCGTAATGCCTATGTGATCAAAGCTGAGCGTGTTGAAGAAGACGACGCGGGCAACATCACCACGATTTACTGTACATACGATGCAGATACTCTGGGTAAAAATCCGGCTGATGGTCGTAAAGTGAAAGGGGTGATCCACTGGGTCTCTGCAAGTCACTGCATTGATGCAGAAGTACGTCAGTATGACCGCCTGTTCAATGTACCAAACCCGGCTGCTGCGGAAGATTTTGCAACAACGCTGAACCCGGACTCACTGGTGATCATTGCAAATGCTAAGCTTGAGCCGTCTCTGGCAGAAGCAGCAGCTGAGCAGGGCTTCCAGTTCGAGCGTTTAGGTTATTACTGCCGTGATAACAAGGGTGACACGCTAACGTTTAACCAGACGGTTGGTCTGCGTGACTCCTGGGCGAAAATCGAAAACGCCTAACACGTGCAAATAACAAAAAGGTCGGCTCATGTCGGCCTTTTTTAATTATCATGCCCGAACTTCATAACCGATTTGATAACATACGCTTGCAGCAATCGATGAACATCCATTGGTTGCACTAGAGGTGAGTATTACAGTCGTACACTAAACGGATAGCGTTAAACGGACAGTTATATGGCAGAAAAGTCGATCCACAACTTTTACATCAATGAACAGCAGTCGGTGTATTTGCTCTCACATAAAGATGCAAAAAAACACCGTCAGTGGCTCAACATCTGCCAAAAGCAACTGACTTTGCTGGGCTATCGGGATGTGGAAGTGATTGGCTCTGGGGCTTTTGGTTTTGTCTTTGCCGGTATTGATGAGCAGGACAGGGAATGGGTGTTTAAATTCTCCCGCATTACACTGGCACAAAGCGTGCGCGACCGCCTTGAAGACGAAGCGTATATGCTGTCGCAGATCCATAACCCTATGGTGCCCGAATTTTACGCCTTTGAACGGGTAAAAAAGCAGGGGATCCTGATGATGGCCCGCGCAAAAGGCGAAGATCTGGAGCAGTGGTCGTTAAAACGTGGTCGCTTTAAACCGCATGAACTGGTGCACCTGGCTAATAAGCTACGTAACGTTTTAGTTGATTTACGCGACCGTAAAAATGGCATGTCGCCGCAGCCTGTGGTGCATGGCGATATTAAACCCTCTAACATCGTCTGGGATGTACAAACAGATAGCTTCTCGCTGGTTGACTGGGGTAGCTCGGTGTATGCACAGCTTGATGCCCACGGCGAGCCCATTGCCAGCAATATCATGGATCTGATGTCCTCTGACATCAGTAGTACTAATGCCCGAATGGGCGATGTGTATTTTATCGGTGACGAACAGATGTCGGGTGCGCGTTCTTCGCCGCGCTTTGACGAGCAGGGCGTGGCATCCACAATCTATGCACTGGCCAGCGCTCAGTCCTGCCGTTTTGGTGCCGCTGTAATTCCTGCAACCAGCTTGGGGCTGCCGCAGGCATTTGCCAGAATGATCGATGCAATGCTGAGTAAAGACAAAGCCACACGCGATCAGGCCGGTGACTACTTTATGCGTAATATGCCGGCAATGGCCCGTATGTATTTGCCTGAACTTGAAACAACGCCTAGTAAGGCCAGCATCCCATTCTGGTTCACTGAAATCGATGAAGAGCCAGACACCGTTGTGTACAGCTCTCGCAAACAGTTTTTACGCCGGGCCGATCATAACCAGCAACTGTTGGATGTGAACGACGCTCAGCTTGACCGCTACTATAAAGAGTTTTTGTTTGATACCGGCGATAGCGAAAAGGCGTTTCTGGCGTCCATCAGCCGGCTGGCAAAGTATCCGGTAGTAGGCGGTCTGAGTTTTCACTGGAAAGACGCTTCGTTGTTTGTTGAATCCAGCCTGGTACTGCACGATGAATCTTTGCAAAGTGCTTTTACCGATGCGGTAAATGCCACTGTGATGCTGGCTCAAGGCATAGAGCAGAAAGGCTTATTTAAATGCTGCCTGTTCGACGCCAGACAGACCATTCAGCTTCAGCGTGACGGCACAGGTGCGTTTATTTTTGATCAGGTTCCTGAGCTGCAATATACGGTATCGGACATTGGCACCAGCGAAATCGCCAGGCCGCATTCTTACTTTGAGGACGGCAAAGACCCCGATGAGCAACTACAATTACCACGGCAGATAGTGCAGTGTGTATTTGAGCTAAACCAGATCCATCATACCGGCTGCATCATTTTTGAGTCGCTCAACGACCGCCTTAAAATTCACCATTATTATTGCCTGCTGGATGCCAGTAAAGAGCGTGAGTTTAAAGTGCTGCTGACCCGTATTATGCAATATGCCATGAGTATTCAGGACTTTGGCGTCGCAGGCTTTATGAAACTACCCTATAAAAACACCCGCGAATTTGCCTTATGCGCAAGGCAACCGGATCACTTTTATCCCAAAGACCCAAAGGCTGCTGTACAGGGCTGAATGAGGCCGTCTACGACTAAGATATAACAAAACGCACGTTGCACATCAGCCCGTCCTCCGCCAAGATAAACAGCGAACAACCGGAGGGAAACATGGATCAGGAAACACGCCGAGAGCTGCTCAAACTGAGCTGGAGCATGCACGACGAAGTAGAGCAGGCCATATTAAAAGACAGCGCCAAACAGGGCGACGACAACTGGACAGAAAAGCAAAAGCTGCTGCTGGCAGATATGTCGCTACACCTGCTGCAAACCGCACTTAAACCTAATGGGCTTAGCCAGGAAAAGCTTAAAAATAACCTCAACGCTATTCTAACGCTCAGTGACGACTTTATCGACGAAGTCGACTTACGTAAAACTGCCGATGCTCTCTATGGGCTGGATAAGTGATTGGGTGCTGATCCTCCAATCAGCATTTAGTCTCTAATCCTGTTTCATGCACTTGCGCTTATTAGTCATTCCGGACGCGTGCAAGACGGGATCTACTTGAACAGCACGCAGTTGTGCCTCGTTAAAGGCAAACCTAACAAACAACTCCGTCATCCCGGACGCGAGCGAGTCAGGCTCTACTTGAGCAACATGCAGCAGTTTTTGAATGAAAATAAACCTAACAACAGCTCCGTCATCCCGGACGTGTGCGAGCCGGGATCTACTTGAACACCACACAGTTGTACCTCGTTACAGGCAAACCTAACAAACAACTCCGTCATCCCGGACGCGTGCGAGCCGGGATCTACCTGAACACCACACCGCTGTGCTTCGTTACAGGCAACGCAGAAGGCAACTCCGTCATCCCGGACGTGTGCAAGCCGGGGTCTACCCGAACACTACACAGCTGTGCCTTGTTACAGACAAACCTGAAAATCAACTGCGTCATCCCGGCCGCTTGCGAGCCGGGATCTACTTACAAACCAAACAACAGCGACTAGTTACAGATAAACCTGTCAAACCATATGCACTCAAAACAGTGGGTAATGTGACATCCCGCTTACTGAATGAATAGTTCAAACCTTTGATGTCTCGCTTTATAATAAAACGGTACAAAAAAATGATGGCGCACAGCGCTTGATTTTGCGTTGCAGCGCTCACCGCCCGGTTAACGGCCAAGTGGTTTAGGAAACGCTCTATTTCCCTGTTGCCCATATTAGCAGGATGCTTTTGTCATTGAATAAAATGTAGCCTTTGCTCCAATATAGATAGCTTTTCTCTGTTTTGAGGCTGTAGTGCTTGGTCCTCAGCTCAACGCGTACAGATTCCAAAAAAGGCGAATAAGACATCTTTACCCCGAGTGCTGTTTTTTTATACAGGTATAGGTGAATACGGCCATTTATCAAGTCAAATTTCTCGTTTTCTCCGCGCTTGAAGGTCTCGTTTAAGTCAAACACCAATTTAAGTTCTTTATATTCATGAGGTTAGTAGTTTTACATAACGAGACCCCAAGTCTCGCTATGAACAAGGCTCGGTTTCAACAAAGCCATTTTGGCTTGAGCAATGAGAGTAATGGTGGTAGGTTATTGTTATTTATATGAATAAATTAATTTGGCTGTGGATCTTTACGGTTTTAGGAACTGGGTTTAACCGGCATTCACGCTAATAAGCTGTTAGCATTATTTAGCAGGAAATTTCCAAATGGAAAAAATCTTCGAATTAGATTTATCAGACAAAAGAAAACCAAAGTTTGAGCTATACCGAGAGATTAGCCCTTCAGACTACGATATCTATGAAAAAGATATAGAAAACTGGTTTGCAGAAAATTTGAACGTACTTTTCACAGATGCTGACTCCGTGTTTATCTTGTCCCAAGAATCCAAAGGGGAGAAGCAAGCAGATATACTTGGTATTGACTCCCAAGGTAATTTGATAATTATCGAATTAAAAAGAGGACTTGCCGATCGAACTACCGTTGGACAGGTATTAGATTATGCCTCCACTTTAGCCGCTTGGGAGTATGAAAACTTTAACGCTCGGTACAAGTCTTATAAAAACAACGGAACTGAATTAATTGACGAATATCGTAAATTCGTTGACTCCCAAGATTTTTCGAAGGATGAGTTGTGTAAGAAGCAAAGATTATTCATTGTTGCTCCACATTTTGAAGAAGAAATATCTCGAATAGTGCATTGGTTAAGCAGTTACGATCTACCAATTGATGTTGCGCCTTTTACATTGTATCTAAAAGGGGACGAACTACTCCTAAAAGTTAATCAGATCAATGTCGAACCATTATCTTTTGGGTGTAAATGGGGAGGCGATTGGTTTTTTAATACCAATGAAACCTATAGCCGGGGCGCATATAAAAATATGCTAGAGCACTCTTGCATTGCAATTTATGGCTACTCTAACCCAGAAGAAATGCTTTCGGCACCTAATGATGGAGATCGTGTTTTCTTTTATAGAAATGGTGTCGGGATTATTGCAATCGGTGAGTTTGAATCAACTATTGAGTCCAGCAATAGTATTTTTGGTAAGAAAGATGAAGGCGAGTATATAAGGAAAGTCAAAAATATAGTAGAAGTTCCGAATGGCATTAGTGCTTCAGAAGTTAGAGGTTTAGGATATAACTTACCAGTAAGAAGTACTTTGTGTAAAATTTACAATGATAAAGTGGCAGATTTAATTGTGCGCAGAGCGAAAGCATAATGCTAACAAAGCATTTAAGAGTGATTCGCAACACTTGGCAGTTTCGCTTCGCTCCAGTATAGCCAAGCGCTGCTCACACCTTAATGCGGCGTTATATGCCTAAGGAAGTCAATGAGTAAGCAGGTAGATATTTGCGCGCAATTCAACGCAGAATATACGCCTTGTAATAGTGCGGAAAAATTGGGAATTGCCATTGAAACAATCGGTAAACTTCCTATAAATGGCCTAAGACACGTTGCAGAAAATGGAACTTGTGGTTGGTATATCTGGTGTGGTGAAGAATGGAGCGATGAACCAGACTTCTTCAAACCATTACACGTTAGTCATATTGATAAATACCTTCCTCAAATAGTGCCTTATTTAGCATTGCCTCCTGGGCATCGGTTTCTAATTACTGATGGTTACGAGGATGTGTGGCAAGACTTGGCTTTAATCGGCATATAACAATTTAATTAAACAATGGACGCAAAACAGCAGGCTTGCGCTCATTCTTCGCTTAGTTTAGCCTGCTATTTTTCGCCGTTTATTAAGGCGTTAGTTTTCAAAAGTTGAGCTATGTGGAATCAAACTGATAATGGAGAAACCATTGGAACAATAGGTTCTGAAAGTGGTGAAATAATTAAGGACGAGGAGCATTCCAAAGGTGCTCGCCTAACTTTGGAAAAAGGTGGTGATATTGCACCATACTCAATAACAAGTGGAGTGTACGGGTGCTTCTTTCATACAATTTATTTATCAACCCTAGAAGAGGGAGTAAACGAGTTGTATGCAATGAAAGCTGAAATATCAGAGTTCTTTGATACTGAAACAACAAGTGATGAAGAACATGATTGGATTATGGCGTTTGTTGGTAGGCATTAAAAACTAACAAGTGCCTAAACCAAAGGACGCAAAACAGCAGGCTTGTGCTCCTTCGTCGCTAATTTTAGCCTGCTATTTTTCGCCGGTTAGGCAAGCGTTAGGGTTCAAGGATGATTTCGGAAAACTTTTCATGGTCTGAGAGTATTTATCTAAAATACGATTCCAGCGAATATGATCTTCACAATGATTTTGATTTCATCGAAGTTAATTATATTATTTAAAATCAATCGGTTACTCTAAAATGGAAAAGAGGTACTGGAAATTGGGTCAATCAAAATCAACCTGAGTTCATTGTTCTAAATATTTCTAATGTATCTCAATTTGAATTTAAACCTAGAGATTCTGTTATGCCTTTCACAGAAGATGACTGCCTAGAGAGTTTTGGTTTTCTATCAGACGATGAATGGTGCGACGGTCAATTTTGGGTTGATAAAACCCCAGATGATAACTGGCTTTGGTCATTTGCTTTTCAGTCTGGAGCAGAGATTATAATTGGGGCTAAATCAGCAGTTGTGCAAATTGAACCCTAACAAGCCACTGAAGTGCGGGACTGCCAACAGTTTGCTCGGTTTCGCTTCGCTTCACAATTTTAGCAAACTGTTTTCAGCCCCTTAGTGGGGCGTTAAGTGACAAGCATGTATGCACCACCACCGAAAATGAATTTAGTTGTAATTCGATCTAAAGATTTTAATAAGACGAAAAATTTTTATTTTATGCTTGGATTACTCTTCGTTAAGGAAAAACATGAAGGCGGTCCTGAACATTATGCATGTTCTGTAGATGGCTTTGTGTTTGAAATATACCCTCTTAAGGAGGGAGATGTGCCTACTACAAATATACGTCTAGGCTTTGAAATCGATACTGTTGATGGATACATACACGAGATTGAAGGGTTTGGTGGGGTAGTGGTTACACCACCTTATGACAGCTCAGCAGGAAGGAAGGCTGTAGTAAAAGACCCTGATGGTCACACTATTGAATTACTATGTAAGCACGGCACTTAACAATTAAATCAAATCGGACGCCGCATAAGGCGCGGCGCCCCTTATTTAGACGTTATGCATTAAAGGAGAATCCATGCAGGATGTAGATGATGAATTTTACGAACGTGCTGATGCGCATATTCATTTGTCTAACGAACAGATAAATGAGAAGGCTACTCTGGGTAAAGTCAGTGCCTCAAATATGTACGCTACTGCTCGTTTCAATGCTTGGGTTAGTGCTTGTGGCTGGAGCAATGGCCAAGAAATGGCTGAATCCAAGCAGGAAACATTGGAATACTTTGTAACCGAATATCGGAAAATGCTTGCAGAAAATCTAGATGATTATATCGAGAATTTCGAGTCATATATGCTGCCTGGCGAATAATGCATAACAAGCCGCTGAAATTCGTTCCGGCCACAAAAAGCGTGGCCTTCACCGGGTTCGCTAACGCTCGCCGTTTAGCGGGGCGTTATACGCAATTATGAATTTGAACTTTGTGCCACAAAATAAGCACGATTTAGGTGCATGTAAGAACTTATGTAATCTTACGAGTGGGGAGTTGACATCTCACGTTGAGATTCTTCTTCCGTGGCTTCAAGATATGAATTGGCCTGTTGCATTACCCATATCTGAAAAGTTAGCCGAGGCGAATATTGAAATAGTACCATTTATAAATGAGGTACTGGCAGGTGATGATGAAATATGGAAGTGTAATGTTATCGAGCATTTAATTATGAAATTGAAGCCAGATGTCATGGAGTTAGCCTTGGCTGAAGTTGTAAGGATTATTAATTCACCTTCAAAATCAGAAGCTGATGAAGGCGTTAATCTAATTGCACGAGAAGCTGTGTTTTATTACAGTCACTGCGTATCAAGGGCATTAAGAACGGAACCGTAACAGTTGGCTCGGTTTCGTTCCGCTTCACATTGTAGCCAACAATTACTTGTCCGCTTATGGCGGCGATAAGCACAAGGAAATAGAGTGAAACATCTTTACCTTTCTTTTACCTTTTTGATTTTCATAAGTGGGTGCACATACTCAACCTTACATTATTTCCCATCAATAAAAGGGGTAGTGACATTAAATGGCAAACCTTTAGAAAATGTTGTTGTGGAAAATTTCTCAACACGAGATTTCTCGCATTGGTCTCCTCAGTTTTATGCAAAAGTAGATAAGTATAAAACTAATGAAAATGGCGTGTTCAATATTCCCCTGTTCACCCATACCGGACTTGTTGGCCCACATGTCCACAAAATTGAATCTCGAATATTTATCTATCATGAAGACAAAGTTTATATAGGTCTTATTGGTGTTAGAGATTATATGGATAACAATAAAATTGACGTTTCTAAACCCATCAAATTAACTTGTGAATTATCTGACGCTGTAGTTGAAAGCGTAATTCCTGAGCTAAATGGTGACCGATATTGGGAAAAGAATGAACTAGAGTACCGCTACACTGGAGTGTGTGCTTATAACAAGTCAATAACGTCGGACGCGTAACGCTTGGCTCGTGTTCGTTCCTCATAGGTTTTAGCCAAGCATTACTTGGCCTCTTATTGAGGCGTTAGTGTTCTTGGAGTTTTAGTTGAGAATTAGAGCTAGCCGACAACTCAAAGCGGAAATGTTTAAAAGAGTACTTGTCGCATTAACTTTGTTCGGTGTGGCAATATATATTTTGTCATCACCGGATGGTGTTTGCTTTGAAATATTTTATAAAGAGTTATGTAACTCAGAAGATAAGTCGGTTGTTCTCACATGGATTCTAGTTGCGGACTCTTTGTTACTTGCTTATGTCATGTCGCCATTTGTTAAGTATGGTGCATTGAAATTCTTGATAAAGTCGAAAAACGAACACTAACAAAGTACATTGAAAGTGCAAACAAAAAACAGTTAGCTTTGTTCGTACCTCACAAATTTTAGCCAACTATTTTTAGCCGTATATTTGCGGCGTTAGCAACACAAGGGAAGCATGGCTTTTAATTGTCCACACTGTAATCAAATAAGCGTTAGCCACTTTTCTAAGCTTCTATCTTTTGAAGGTAGCCCTGCGACATGTTCAAACTGTGGTAAACACTCAATTGATACCAAAGGCGCAAATGACTCTTATCGGCGAATAGTTTTCCTTGGCCTCTTTGTTTTGGGTTGGTTATCACTATTTACTCAGACTATTTTATATTTGGCTATCTGGTTTGCTTTCACCATAATATTTCCAATTTACTCTCTTTACTGCGTGCCGTTGGAGCCAATTGAAACTGATAAAGTGAAACGCTATAAATCCAAAAAGCTTGTTTCTATTGGTGTTTTTTCTGCTTTAGTTTTATTGGCGGTAATCTTTGGGTAGTATTGCTAAGAAGCTGTACAAGCGGGACTGCTAAAGTTTGGCTCGGTTTCGCTACGCTACACATTTTAGCCAATCATTATCAGCCCCTTAGCGAGGGCGTTATAAGCCATGATGATCGAACTAGTTTTAGCCACAACCTTAGTGTCATTTGTTAATACCGAAATGTATGAGGTAAGTTCGTGCTTAGGTGAAAAATTTGAGTTAATTGAAGCTGCAAACCCTCAGTGGCCGATACATTCCGAGAGGTTCTTAGGTGTCGGTTACGTTGATTTTAGGGTAACAGTGAATTGTGAAGGTAAGGTTGTAGAGTACCAAATTACTCGCTCCCAGCCAGGAGGAATTTTTGATAGGCAATCACTTCGTGCGTTAAAGAAGTGGAAATTTAACTCATCAAAGCATGCAGAACGTTGCTTTGATGTAACTTTTAAATACGAGTCGGAAAAATTTGAGTATAACAAGTAGATCAAGCTCGTTCGTAAACTCACTGGGACAATTAATAGTTGGCTTGGCGCTTCGCGCAAGTTTAGCCAACTATTAATTGGCCCTTAGCAAAGCGTTATGTGTACCAGAGGGAATGTGGAAGAACGAAAAATAGCTCCAATAATTATATTAGCAAGCTCCTTTGTTGTCGCCATTTTTAATGGTATGATTATTTTTTCAATTATTCAATATTGGTTTAATATAGGTAAAGCTCCACATGAGGCTTTAATTTTCGCTGTGTATTTAATTTTTCCCGCTTGTGTATTCGTTTTTATTAATTCTGTGGTGTTTTTGTTCGGTCATAAGTTCTTAAATCACCTATTAAAAAGAATTTGTGCGGTTAATTTATGCTTCTCCTATGGTTTTATTCTATATATTATTGAGGCGTCGCTGTAAAGGTACACATAGAAAGCGCATCAACGCATGGACTGATAAAGCTTGGCTTGGCTCGTGCGCAGCCAATTTTAGCCAAGTATTATTACCCCGTTGTGCGAAGTGTTAAGAGGCAAAAATGGTTCGATTAATGTTCTATATTTTTACCATTCTTTACAGCAACATGAGAAAGATTGAATAGACATCAATGGAGCGTCCATGTATGTCACTTAAATCCAATTAAGTTTTTTAAAACGTAGGCGTAAGTCGTAATATACAAGGCAATCATACGTGGGACGTCTAAAGCTTGGCTGGCGCTCATTCTTCGCTAACTTTAGCCAAGCCTAATACGCCCCATATTGCGGCGATAGAGTTTTCATGAAATATTTAGCATTAGTTATAGCATTAGTTTCTTTTGATACTTTTTCAAGTATGCCTACTAATGGAGAAAAGGTTACTATTTCAGGAATAATAGTGCTTTCGGAAGTTCTTGTTGAAGATAAGCTTATAAAATTTAAAACCATTAAGCTTGAACAAAAACAGTGCTTTAAAGCTGATGGTGTTATCTCTGATAAAGAACAATGTTTAGGTACATTGCAACTCGTTACTCCAAATACTATTAGTTTAAGTTTGGGACAAAGGTATTCTTTAATTGGCGATGCGTTTCATTGGCATACAGCACACCATCATACAAAAGTGTTGTTTATTGTAAGGTCAGCCAAAAAACTCTAACAAGCGCATTATGAGCGGAACCAAAAAGCTTGGCTTGGTTTGTGCCTCACCAATTATAGCCAAGCATTTTGTTCCGCATATGCGGGCGTTAAGAGGCAAAGATGGTTCGAGTAATAATCTATATTTTTACCATTCTTTACAGCAACATGAGTGTAGCTGAAAGTCTGCTGTTGGCTGAGACAGATGCAAACAAATTCTATAAAGGGTTTCGGGAGCTTGTGTTAGCTAACGAGCGCAATAAAGTATCAGAGCTATTTGCCTATCCGCTCACTAGTCACGTCAAAACTAAAGCAGATCTCCTCGAACAATACGAAACTATTTTTACTGAGCACTTGGTTTCACTAATCAAGTGCACATACACTGTAGAACAAGTTGGGTGGCGCGGTTACGCGGTTATATGCTTCCGGCTGGTGCGCTTTGGATTGACGGCAAGTACTTCGGTGACTTAGAACCGATTAAAGGATCACCATCTTATGTCGATGACATAAAGGCAAAGGTGGCAGACACGCAACACTGGTACATGCGCGTTCAAGGAGTTAACCAAGGTGTAGGCAAGTGCGAAAATACCTCTTAACAATTTAATTATTATTAAAAATTTCTACACTATCGCTTCGCTCTAAAGTGTGTAAAAACTCCCCAAATTAAAGTGTTATATTCCTCCCAACTTTGCGCCAGCTTCTCGTCTGCATGCTTCTAATAAGCTATGAATAGAATCTGGATCCTGAAGCTTTCTTGCTATAGCTACTGCCCCGATAATCATTGCTGTTACCGACAAAATATCTTGCTCGTCACAATCCGTGTAACTTTTCGCGTATTCCATAATTGCTGCATTCATACCATGGAAAGTGTTCGCGTAAGCTATATTGGCCTCATCATTTTTCATGTTGATGTCTGTAACTAAGAACGCTAGCGGACATGGATTTTTTTCTTTCACATGATCCAGACTTAGGTATTCATTTAACAACAGACATAGCCATTGTTTATTTGATAAATCTTCAGGCTTAAGGTTGGCAAGCTTAGTACTACTGGAAGCGAAACTTAATGCTTCACGGTAAAGCTCAGCTTTGCTCGTAAAGTGGGCATAAAAAGCGCCTCGGGTAAGTCCACAGCCCTTCATCAAATCATTGATTGTAACGCCTTCAAAACCTTTTAATACAAATTGCCTGAAGGCACTATCAAGAATTTTTTCGCGGGTTTTATTTTTGTGCTCCTTTGTGTAGGGCATAAGGCCAGGCCTTCTCATATTTATATATGTTCTTTATCATATATAAGTTCTACTCTAGGATGAAGTCGATCTTTGGATGGAAAAGTCAATATGAATTTGAGTTCACCCTATCCATTTCTGGAATCAACCACACTGGAGATAGCATGGAAAAACACATTGGAAGTTGTCGTTGCGGCGACATTGAATTTTGCTTTGATAATGATCCTATAAATTCTACTTTTTGCTATTGTAAGGACTGTCAAGCGCTTACTGGATCGGATAAATGGTTTGGGCTTTGGGTGCCAAGAGAAAACTTTTCTTTTACTAAAGGTATACCCTCATCGTATACGCGTTCTGGAGATTCAGGAAAAGAGGTACATTATCACTTCTGTAGTATTTGTAGCACGGCTTTGTGCGCAGAGATAACAGCGGGTAATTTTTACTCTGTATCGGCAACGTCGTTAAAAAATAATAACTTCACTCCAAAAATGTCGATTTATGCATCTTCAGCACCATCGTGGGCTACCTTTCCTAACAATGTTCCAAAATTTGACATTTTACCTCCAGGAATGGCAGGCTAAACGTATGACAAAAAAGCTGAAATAGGCTATGTGAACAGGAATATAACAAGGCGCTGAAACCAACTGGCAAAGCTGTTATTTGTTTTGTCAGCGGCTGAGCGCCGCGTTATAACTACAGGTCGACTTATGAGAAAAACTATAAGTTCAGGCTCGCATCTTGAAGAACCAATAGGTTTTTCTCGTGCCTGTCGTGTCGGAAATCAAATCTCTGTTTCAGGGACTGCCCCAATAAAGAATGGTGAAACTGTTTATATTGATGACGTATACAATCAAACGAAATATTGCCTTGAGCTATCAATTGGTGCGATAGAAGAAGCTGGAGGGAATATTAGTGATGTTGTTAGAACTCGGATTATGCTTACTGATATTTCTCAATGGGAAGAAGCGGCAAAAGCCCACGGTGAGTTATTTTCAGCTATTAGACCAGCCTGTACTTTTGTTGAAGTAAGCCGTTTCATTGACGAAAAATGGTTAGTTGAAACAGAAATTGACTGTGTAGTACTGTAGTTATAACACGCAGATCAAGGTGGGACTTTTAACTGTTGGCTAGGTTCCGCTCTGTTACATATTTTAGCCAACTATTTAAAAGTCCCTTATTGGGGCGTTAGCTATACAAGGATAGTTATGAGAATTTCTTCATTATTTTTAATATTGTTTTCTTTTTCTACTTTTGGAGCGCCAAATCCATCTCTCGCCATTGGAAGCTGGGTGTGCGATTCATTTACAATAGGCGAAGAAGTTGAGGGAATCTTCGATGTTTCTCATACTGTCGAATACAGAAAGGACGGTACGTCAACAGACACTCATATATACCGACTAAGAGGCATGGAAGAAGATGTATGGCTTAAAGTAGCACATTCAGGCCCCTGGAAAATAAACGAGAATGTAATTACCGAGGAAGCAACAAAAACGGTAATTCTTGATGCCTCAATTCCCGAATTAAAAAATTCGCCAGAGATGTTTAATGCTGTTTCTTATGAGGGTGAGGTATTCATATCAGAAATTGTCGAGTTATCAGAGTCGAAGTTCATAACGAAATACAAAGAGCTTGAAGAAGTAGGTACTTGTGTAAAAGTATAGCTAACAAGTTACTCAAAAGGACGCAAAACGCTTGACTTGCGCTCCTTTGTCGCTAACTTTAGCCAAGCATTTATGCTCCCATTAATAAGGTGTTAGGTGCATATGCATAAGAGTCTTAAGTTCGTCGATTTGCTCGTTAGATATATGGCAATTGTTGGACTAGCTGTATTTGGATCTATAGCGGGGCTTCTCGCCTTAACGGCATTGGGGTCCCCTGGTCTAAGTGGAACATCTCAAATTTTGGGTACGCTACAGATATTGGTATGTGTGGTTGCGATTTGGCTTGTTATGTATATGGCGTACTCACCTAAATTGCTGGCCAAATATACACCGCTGTCGGAATCCGTGGCCGTTATAATTGCTAGGATTATCGTTTACCCAATTGGGACTGTTCTAGGATTCTTACTAATAAGGCAAATTCTGCTCGTAGCAGTGCCTGATTTACTTAGGGTGTTTCAGTGATGAGATATCAAAAATTCATTATGTTGTGCTTAGCAGCGGCAGGGCCCTTCATATATCTACCCAGCTCAGTAAGTGAAAGTTTATTACTACCGAGCAAAGTCTCAGTTGTCAGCATTAGTGAGTCAAGGCGCCGGGCATGAATTTGGGGCAGCTTTTCTTAGCATATCGCGTAGAATGATGGTATCACGCGTGGCATTGTTATCTGGTTAGTTTTTTTGAAATAAATTGGAACAAACAATGCCGAGTGTCCATCATTTTGATTTAAAATAGAATTGTCTAGGGCTCTCAGAGTTGGGCGTTAGGTTCAATTCACACTGAAAAGGAGTATTCGGAATGTCCGGTATGGAAGAGCAAAAACTACGGTCAGAAATATTCAAAAATTACTGGGGTGTGATTGCAATCATACTTGGAGGTATTTGGGCACTATATAATTTCCATATCTTACGAACTGAATATTCTGCACAACTGGACTTATCGGTAAAAGAGTCAAAATTAGTAGCTCTAGATTTAGACATCGAAGTGTCCATTCTAGATGTACATTGCGAGGATAAAATTGGATTAGAGTTAGACGTATTGATCGAAAACAAAGGTTCCTATCCAATAAAATTAAACTTAGCAAATGAAAAAACTGGTTTCGGTGTTACAAAAGTTGTCGAAGGAAACGATAGTAATGGACACCCTAATGTTAAAAAGTTCTATCCAAGTGTTCCATACAGTTTTCATTACAATGGCTTTTGGGCGGAAAAAAAAGCTGTAGTGGCATTACCAAATGTAATTACGAAAATAACGTATTTTGTTACCGTAGATGAACCAGGGTATTATCTTGCTTCTTTCTTTTCTGCAATACCGCAAGAATCTTTGAATCTAATTGAAAAACACACAAAAGGCAAAGAGGGTGGTACAGCATCGGCTTTAAATACATGGTCGACAATTAAATACTTTTCAATACCTAATCACACCAAAAGCATTGAGTGTAATTAGCAAGTAGAGAACCTAGCTAGGGTTTTCAAGTCGGAATCGTAACAGCTTGCTCGGTTTCACTTCGTTTCACATTTTAGCAAGCTGTTACTTTACGCTTAAAAGGACGTTATTTTTCAGTTGACTTATGGCAATCCTGAAGAAAGGATCACGTAAATTAGTTGTTGACTCTGTAGAGTACAGGTGGACGATTTGAAGCAAACGGGCATATAGTCAGGGCGCTTTTGGAAACCACATGACCGCTGCAGCAGAGTCAGCCAAAAAGTCTGGCGCTGTTTTATCTATAGCATTTCCTTGGATATAACTACCTGTAACACCAAAAGATACTGAAAATTGCATCAGGTCTGCTCTTCAAACTGGTTGGCAACCTGAAAAGAAAGGTAGCGCTTTTAAATTTGTTTATGAAATGAAAGCATAATAAAGTCGTAAATGCGGGCACAACGGCGTTATAAGCCCATGGAACATAGATGATGAATTCGGATTTAGCGAGACATAACTTAAAGCTTGTTGAAAAATCAGTTTGGATTACCGCGTTTGGCTTATGTGTATTGATTGCTCTTCTTGCTAATTATGATAGAGCCGATTTAGCAATTTTAATTGGTATTCTTACAGGGCTAATTATTGGCATTGTTAGTCCTTATTTATGGCGAAAAGATTACAAATTTATGAATATAATTATCCCGAATTTTTTGTTGGTTTTTCCTGGAATTCATTTCATAAATTCAACAGACAGCGTTAATGTCGTATTCCAGTTCTATTCGAGTGTTATTTGCATTACTGGTTGTTATTGGTTGGTTTTTAAAGAAAAATTAGTTAGGTATTTGAAGTAGGTTTATAACAAGCAATGCAATTCGGATGCAAAATCCTGTCGCTTTTTTCAAAGACATGCGCCAAAATTTTTTATCGCTTAGGCGGGCGCTGGCCATACATCACGGAAGCATATGTCAAATTTAAAAATAGCTAAAAAGCTTTGTAACTTTTTAATCGAAGATGCAAAAGAAGATCTATCTCTGGTCGGAAATCTGGCAGACCTGTCAGGCTTCGATTTCCACGGGCTGGTAGTTGAATCAGTCCTGAGCCAGTTCAAGGAAGCATATGGTGGCCTTTGGGTTGGGGGAGCGGTCATCCTTACTCAAGATCATATTAATTTTACCCCAAACACCTTGAACGAAATATTCCACAAGGGCGACAATGCTCTTAGCATTCCTTTAGCGCATATCTTCAATATTGACCTTGAATTTGGCTTCTTGACGAAAATCATCGCTGTCACAACACCGTACGGGATCTTTAAATTTAGATGCTTTGGCGCACAGAACTTTATGCAGAAGATTGAAAGCCAAATACAGCACAGAAATACCTAACAAATGCATTAAAACCGACCCATTACACGCTTGCTGGACCGGTAACAGGCCCCAAAATACCTGCAAGCGTATTAGGGCCTCATGCGAGCGTTGTATTTACAAATGACCCACCTTTACATAAATCAATGCGCCATCCTCTTTCGTAAAAGGCGTATGCTGGCTCATGTGGGGGCTACGAAGCCAGGTGCCTTTGGGATATTGGCCATGCTCATCGTAAAATGTGCCTTCTAGTACAAAGATCTCTTCCCCTCCCCAATGAGTGTGCGATTGAAATTGAGTGTGAGGTGACCATTTAACTAAGGCGACCTTCTCACCTTTAAACTCATGCAATGGCATCACCGTTAGCCCATCTACAAGCCCTTGGTGCCACGGCTGGTTTTGAGTGTCTATCATTTTTTGCTCTGTGTCGTCCTGAGCAAATTGATGTAGCTTTACCAATATAGTTGCACCTTCTTTACCTATTTTTGGTGTGTGAGATGTACCAATTGGGTTACGCACATAGCTCCCCTTTGCGTAGTTTTGATGCTCGTCCGAAAACACTCCATCAAGTACTAAGAATTCTTCTCCACCACTATGAGTGTGTGACGAAAACGTAGAGTATGGTGCGTAACGAACGATAGAGGTCGCTCGTGCAACTTCATCGCCAACGCGATCAAGCATCATGCGTTCAACGCCAGGCATCGGAGAGTCAACCCATTTATAGTCGGCGGGTTGAATGACGACACGTTGCTTGAAGTCTGCATTGATTAAAGTAGTCATATTGACCTCCAATAAAGATTGTTGCCTAATTTCTGCCAGCAATAACACCGCCGTCAACATCCCAAATCGCGCCTGTTATCCAGCTTGCACTTTCGTTCAATAGAAACATGATAGCGTTGGCAACGTCATCTGGTGTGCCAATACGACCAATGGGATGGAAACTGTCAAAACCTGCAAGGGCATCATCCACTTCTGCCGGGTCGATAAAAGTTTCGTAAATTGGCGTTTTCACTACCGCAGGTGACACAGCATTTACCCTAATGTTATGGTCGGCTAGTTCCATTGCCATATGCTGCGTTAACGCGTGTAATCCTGCTTTTGCCATGGAGTAAGCAGAAGAGGGGGTTGCTTTGATAGCCTGCTTAGCCCACATTGAACCAATATGAACAATGGAGCCACCTCCATTGTTACGCATATTTTGGGATACGGCTTGGCTTATAAAGAAGGTGGCCCGATTCAGTAGAGCATAAGCGTCATAATCCTCTGAGCCGTGTTCTAAATACGGCTTAGGGTTGAAGTAACCTGCCGAATTAACAAGGTATTGGATATGCCTTTCGTCCGAGTTTAGCGCTTGAATGACTCTGTCAACATCTTGTTGCTCATAGAGATTGGCTTGTAGTGTCTCAATACTAATGTCATTGCTCGCTATTGCGGTTAACTGAGACTTTGCCGACTCCAGCTTTTCAGCGTTGTTGCCTAAGATAATAACACTACTCCCTTGAGCGACGAGTTGTTTTGCTGTTGCAAAGCCCATTCCGCTCGAACCGCCGACGATTAATGCAATGTTTGAAGTTGTCATAGATACTCTCCGATATATGTTAAGGTACGGAGATAATTTATCGAATCACTTTAGCGTTAAAAAGTAAGTACAAATTGGTAAGGTAGGTACTTTTTGGTACATCTTTATGAAAGATAGAGAAAAAAAATATTTGAGAAAAACCGCACCGACTGAAAGTGCAAAGATGGTGGAGACTATTTATGGCTGTAAATGGTCTCTTACGGTTTATCAGCTCTTGGCCGATGGGATCAATCGACCTGGTGAAATGGTGCGCAGCATTGAAGGTTTAACCACTAAAGTTCTGAACCAGTGCCTGCGTAAAAATACGGAGTTTGGGATCCTGGAGCGAATTTCTTACAATGAGGTGCCACCGAGGGTGGAGTATAAAGTCACTGATTTCGGTGCCAAATTTATGAAAGTCCTTGATGAACTTGAAAAACTACAAGATGAAATTGAAAATAAAATATAACAAGTGCATCAATTAGGACGCTCGCGAGCCCGTGTCCAATACGCGTGCGCTATATAGCCAAGGAGGCTTATGAGAAACCTGCTAATTGGGTTAACCACTATTCTGGCTTGGGTTCCATCAACATTACTTATGATCCTTGCTCTTTTCGCTTTAGTTGGCGCAGTTGGTAATATTTTTGACTTGCCTATTGTTTTTAGCCTTAAGTGGATTGTAACCTCAGTATTTGGAATATTTGGCTACATTGCTTTAACTTCAGTAAGTTGGGGGTTAAAGCTTAAACTTAAAACTCGGTTGGTATTTCTCATTTTGGGCTTGTTGGCTCTGGTGTTTGCTTATTGGTCAGGTGTTAATTTTGGCGGTGAAATATTTGAAATTGGTAGTGGTTGGTTTGAGTTCTATTTGTTTATATGCCCAGCTATTTTCTTAATAATTCATATAGTTTTACATCTTTTTTGGGTGCGAAAGGCTATGTAACAAGCTAATAAATAAGGAGAAAGTTTTCTGTTTTCGTTCTTCAACATTTTAGCAAGCAACTTATTTCCCCTGTGGTGACGTTATATTTCATTATGAATATTAAACTTATCGAAATTGAAGACCCAATTGAGCGACATAAAAGAGGTGCTATTGAAGTAGCTATAACGACTACTTCTGGAGAAAAAAGGTGGTGTTTCTTTTTCACCCCTGAAGGTATGTCAGCATGTGGTGATTGGATAGAAGGTACGAAAGTCCGATTTCATTATGGAGCTTCGCACATGATTTTGGTCTCAGAAATATCTGAATCAATAATTAAGGCTGCGTTACGGGATATAGATAAACAAGGTAAAATAGAACTTTGTACCACTCCATACGTGTAGGCGAAATATAACAAGTTACTTCACCAGGCAGCGTAAAACTGTCATAATTTTGTGAACAAAAATTCTGCCTGGTATGAGACGCGTTATACACCTAAACAGGTATGAAGTTGTTTCGAACTATTGATGAATTGGAAATTTCAGGCTCTATTCGAGAATTAGCTGAAATTCAGCGTTCTCTTGAAAACGCCAATGATGCCTATAATCGTACATTTACGTTTGATAACTCGGGTTCACCTGAACCATATGAATTTCTAGAAGCACAGTTAAAAGTGTGTATTAGCTCTGGTGTGGCGTGTGCAACATTTAGTGATAATGAAGGAGTTAAGATTAGCGGTAATCTGGAAAGTCTTAGAGTGTTAGCATCATTTTTTAATTTCGATTTAGACGCGGTGCCAGGTGAACACAATCACTGGGACGAATTATGTGATCCTAGTTATTTTGCATTGGGAAGTTTGCCCTTGGTTGTATCGGTAGCTTAACGGCATAAGAAGGCCATAAAGTAGCGGATAAATAAAATTGGCTCGGTTCTGCTTTGCTTCACATTTTAGTCAACAATTACTTAGCCGTTTTGGGCGGCGTTAGGTGGTCGAATGCCTGATCCTATTCGTAGATATTACATATCATCTTTTTTCCTGCCATCGGTTGAAAAACTCATAAGATTAGTAGAGCGAGAGAGACATTTAGTACTGGCATTTCCCTCCTGGATGTCCCATTCAAAAAGGGATAAATTGATAGTCAGATTAAGGTGTGAATTACCTGAGAATTACAGTGTTTTTGCTGCCGGAAGCCGAAAGTACTGGAGTTACGTAACAATAATGCAGGTCATCTCCAGAACGGAAATTTATCGAATAACTCCAGAGGTTAAGCATGCAGCTAGCGAGTTTAGAAAGCAATCAGAGTGGTTAGCAAGAAAAATCACCGAATTGAATGACATTCCGTTAACTGAATTGTGGGATAAGTCTGACGAAATAGAGATCTTTCCTGATGGCTGGCGGTGTTATCATCATGGTGCGCATTTTTTTTGCGAAAATATCGATTCTGGTCAGGTTATTGAGGTACCAATCTGGTATGGCGAGGAGTTTGGTGTACTTGACCCATATTTCTTTGCTGAGTTTATTGATACAACACAGTCATTAAGTATGCCCGAGGGTATAATTGACTGGTACCATGATATGTCTCGGGTTATGGATGTCATGGTGGAAATGGGTTTGTTTAAAAAAATAACGGGCACTAAATTTGGTGTAATCGGTATTGTCATCACCTAAGCACGCCATCAAATGCGACGTGCCTTATGGCAACGTTATACGTAATCGCAGGCTCTGCACTTGTGACAACTAAAACGTTAATTCCTTATAGCAAGTCAATTACGTGCGAGGCTGCCAAAGCTGGGCCTGGTTCGTGCCTCATCAATTGTAGCGGAGCTTTAATAGCCTGCTGTGCGGGCTTTCGCTTCCAGGCGTTAAGATGCAAAAACAGTGGAATCCACAAAGTAAATAAATTTGAGCATGGGATTTTGGTCCGGACTCATCTTGACCAATTCAAGGTTTTGGTTTGTCTGTAGCTGAACTTCACTTTGCAGATTTAATTATTGAGTTATTCTGTGACGTAAGTTGCCCTAAAAATATTTCTTCTTAAGCTGTGCTGACATCATTGTTGGTGATGCTGTGATGACAGAGTATGAAACCTGCTCAAAGGCAGGAGTTGAACAGTTTTTGCAACAAATTAAAGCAACTAACAATGAGCGGCTATTAACCTTATATAAACTTGGTACAAAGTTAGTTGCTACACCTTCTTCGTTTGATTATGATTTTTGGTGTGGAAAAGGTTGCTTAGCTCAATATAAAGTAAGCTAACAAGTTACTCAAAAGGGCGCAAAATGCTTGGCTTGTGCTCCTTTATCGTTAATCTTAGCCAGGCATGTATGCGCATATTAGTAAGGCGTTAGGATAAGGGTGGAAATGGAAACTAAGGATAAAATTGTTTTTCCAAACATGCAGTTGAGTCATATTGAATTATACGTTCAAGACTTAACAAAGATGGAAAACTTTTATACGAGTAAATTAGGCTTTGTTGTCACTGATAGGGGTGAAGGTCAAAATGGTATGGTTTTTTTAAGCCGTAGCTTGGAAGAGCACCATCAAATTGTTCTAAGTCCAGTGCAATCGCGCAGGAGTGTTGAAAGTCCAGTAGATCATATTTCTTTTAGAGTGAAAGGTATTGATGAGTTGAAGCGTTTCAATTCATCATTAAAGTCAATTTCAGGAATCAGTGTACAAACCGTATCTCACGGCACTACGTGGTCCATATATTTTCGTGATCCTGAAAACAATAGATTTGAGATTTTCACAGATACACCATGGCATGTTAATCAACCTTGTAAGTTTGCTGTAAACTTAGAATTATCTGAAAAAGAGCTGATTAAATTCACAGAGAATGAGATCAGAAATATGCAAGGTTTTTCCCAAAAAAGTGAATGGAAAATAGTGCATAAAAATAGTTTAGGTACGCTTGATTAGCGATATCCTAACAATGCTTTTAAGGGTGAGTCCCAATGCTTGGCATTTTCAGTTCAAAGCTGGGGCTCGTATTTGTCATGGTATGGCTTAGCTTTGGTGGTAACGTTGCTTACATCTTAATGCAGCGTTAGAAGGCATTATGGAAATATCGCGTAATTTTAATCAGCTCAGTTTTCACGATGCTTCCATCGGATCTGTTAAAAGGAATATCGACAGAGTACAAGTATCGTTTGATTGCGTTATGGTAGCTCCTGAGCACCCAGACGCTTGTGGGAAAGTTATCGAGTTGAGAAATGCAACGGTTACTTTCCTCAATGTTAAGTCAGAGCGGGCTTTAATTTGGTATGACGATCAATCGCCTATTGTTCATCCATACCCAGAAGCTCCGGTTAATGAAGTTATGCATGGCACCCGCAAAGAAGATTGTTTCCATTTTGACGGGTTTTGGCAGCCTGATGATTGGTCAGAGTGGTACATTTATACAGATAATTTTGTCGTAACTGGTAGGTCTGTGGCATTCACTCGTGCGGCCATCTAACAAGTCAATCAACTACGTGCCTTCAGCGCCAGACGCAGCGAAGCTTGGCCCGTTATTGAAGCCTAATGTGGCCGGAGGTCAAAATGTCTTCTGTACCAAGAAATAAGGACGAACTTGAGCTAGCCATAAACTCGATATTTCCGAAACTGATGGCTGACTATCGTTTAACTCCAGAAAGTAACGCTCGTAAATCAGGCGTAGAGGGAAACATTAAAGGCACACTCATCAGCGTCAGTGATACGGTGGCTTATTTGATTGGTTGGGGGAAGCTCGTACTTAAATGGTATCGCTTGAAATCTCAAAATCAACACGTAGATTTTCCGGAAACAGGCTACAAATGGAATCAATTGGGCTTGCTCGCTGACAGCTTCCATGATGAGTATCGTAACTGGAAATACGATGATTTACTGATTGAGCTTGAGTCTACGGTTAATGAAATACTTTTACTTATTTCAAGCTTAAGTGACCATGAGTTGTATGGAGTTGCCTGGTATGAGCAATGGACTTTGGGGCGCATGATTCAGTTTAATACGTCGTCACCTATGAAAAATGTGCGTACAAAAGTTAGACGCTTCAATCGAGAATTCACATAACAAAGCTTTGATGCAGAGCCCCAATGTTCATTACTTTTGGTTTGAATCGACGTTAGTGATCACGGCACAATAGCTTAGTTAAGGCGGTGGCGTCGCTCATGACTTAACGCGGCAGTGGGGGAGTCACTCATAATTGAGTCCTTTTCAGGTCTCGAAAGTTTTCTTCTATTTGCATGCGCTTAGCACCACAAGACAGGCGCGCATTTAAGCGTTAAATAGCAAGCCGGTTGTTATGCATGGCGGTATTGCAATGTAAGTGAACCACACGCTTTATATTGTGTTTGGCAGTGACAGGCCCTTTAATTTCCCGGCCAAGCTCAATAAGAGAAAGTTGATTGTTATCGCGCGAAGTTTCGGTTGCCAGTATTAGTGAATCAAGACACAGGACCATGCATTTGAGGGCAGTTTTTTCTGAGCATATCGTGTAGGGTAGTGATGTCACGCTTGGTGATATTATCTGGTTAGCTTTGGGCGAAATAAATTTGTTCAAAGAGTAGCGCGAGCATCCATCACATTGATTTAACTATGAATGCCTGGGGGATCCTCAGAGCACGGCGTTATGTTTTCAGGAGAATACGCACTTGTCTATTAATTGGAATGAAGCTGACTATTCAGGTTATGAATGGGTGTTAGATAAGCCAGAAGAGCAGTTTTATATTGAAGAAGGCTTTGATAAAGACAGGCTTATATTGTGCGGTCCTTCTAATCAGTTAGGTCTAAGTGCATATCAAGAAAAGAAAGTGCGAGATGGTTGGGCTAAAATATTACCAACCTTAGAGTGTGTTGAAATGTTATGGGTAGCGCCAAAAGTTAATCAAAACCTTTTTGATGCCATTTGTGACATGCCTAATTTGAGAGGCCTTTCGATAAAACACTCTAGTATAAAGAGCATCAATTTTAAAAGGCTATCTAACTTAGTGTACTTCAACTTGGGAAGCTCTACTCAGTTAGGTACTTTAAATGGGATTGAGCAACTAACTAATCTTAAGTGGCTGGAATTTGAGAATATAAAAAATATTTCAGATATCCGGGAGCTCGCTCAATTAATAAACCTAAAGGTTCTTAGCTTAAACGGAAGTACGTGGACAGCTCAAAAGTTAGATACGCTATCTCCTATCAGGAGTTTAAAAAATTTAGAACGTCTACGCCTTGTAAATACAAGAGTGCTTGATAAAAGTCTTGAGCCATTGCATAACTTACCCAATCTGAAAAGTGTTGACTTAGCCCAGTGGTGGCCTGATGAACAAGTGATTGCGTTGCAGCAAGCTAATTCCAGGCTACTTAAGAACTGGAAGGAGTGGCGAGATTGGTAGCTAAGAAAACATAAAAAAACGCATCAAAAATGACGCCAAACGCTTGGCTGGTGCTCATTCTTCGCTAGTTTTAGCCAAGTATTCTCCGTATTTTATTTGGGCGTAATATGCATATGAGAACTCTGATTTTTTTACAGCTCTTGTGTTTTTTTAACTTAGCTCATGCAGAATGCACTAAAGAACAGAATCAGCTAAAAATTCAAATAGATGTCATTGGAAGTATTTCTGATCGTTTATATAAAAATGACAATCACCCCCAGATGAATAGAGTCGTTGTGTCAGCTCCTGTAGAAGTTGAAGGCTTTAAAATTCAACGCATGGATTTAACAAAAGGAGAAGTTACTGAATTTTGGTTTCCAATCTCCTACGAAGTTAATAATAATAACGCAGAAACAGTATTGCAGGGATACCCATCAAATCTAGAAAACTTAGAAATGGCAATTACCTATTCAAACGATCGTTGTACAAGAGTAATACAAAAACGACTGTAAGTGTGTAAGACTGTTAGCATTTGGTTCGGTTCCGCTTCATTTCACATTTTAGGCAAACATTATCAGTCCCTTAATAAGGCGCTGGGGGAACCCCTCACAATTGAGGCCTCCCAAGTTGACGTATCAAGCGCACGTATTCATGTATAGCCTGGCACGGTTGCTTTCCTGTCATAACACAATCACTTCGTCGCCTAACCTCTTTGCCAAGTCGACAGTCGATAGGATTGCATTATCTCTGATGGTATTTGCCTTAAACTTTTGTTGCCAATTTGAGTGTTTAGCATACAGGCCGACTATAACTCCTCCATAAACTGAAACAGTTCTTGATTTGCAACCTAAGGTGTAAATATTCGCGGTGTCATTTCTGCATTCAAACGCACCTGACGGTTTGCGTACACGCAAGCCTGCAAAACATCTTTTGCTAAATCAACATCGTTCACTGTAGTATTGTTCATAACCGTATGACTCCAATCATAAAAGCTGGCAAGTGATAAGCATCGCAGGAAGGCGGGAGTCTTGCCATCTGTTAGGGCCTGTGGAGAATTAAGTACTAGAAAAGGAAATAGCCAAGTATTCGTATTCTTGTATGTCTAATGCTAAGTGGAGACAGCTTTTTAGCGTGGTCAACGAATCCAACTTAACGCTGGCACATTGTGTCTGGAAACTCATCGGTGGGGATGAGCCTAAACATGGTTTCGTGCCCGGCTACGATTCTCTCGGAGAAAATTATGTCGGTGATTGTGGCGCATTAAATCGGCCATTTGAATATAAGGTCATTGAGTGGTTATTGATTCCTTATAAAATTGGTTTTTGTCGCAACGAACCCGCTCCTATACAGTGCAAAACTCAAGAACTTTCGCATGTAATTGAGCTGCTAAACTCCTTGGGGCAATTTGAACTAGAAACAAACGAAAATGGCATCAAGATATATGGCTACAAGCCATAACACTTGCATCTTGTGGACAGTCACGAGATTCGGCCTTTAGTACTGGCTGCGTCACTGTTGCATAAATGTCACGCACCGTTTCTGCGCGCAAATACTGGCGTTAGGTAACTCTTAAACGAATAACAATGGAGAAAGAATGGACTTTTCTAAGGCGTTTCAATATAAAAAGTGGGCAAATAATGAATTGCTTGATATTGGTGAACAACAGTTCTCAAGACTTCCGGAAAGTGATGCTACCTTTTTCGTTAGAATCTTAAACCATACAACAGTCGTTGATAGCCTCTTCATCAGTCGAATATTGGGCGAGCCTGAAAAATATAATGGTGACAATACCATTGAGACTCCAACAATATCGGAGCTACGAGATACAATGAATCAAAATGACTCATGGTTAGTGCAGTATGCGGGAGAGGCATCCAGGGAAGATCTAGAAAAAGTAGTTTCATTTAAGTTTGTTGATGGTGATACAGGGCAGATGTTAATCGAAGAGATATTGCTCCATTTGTTGACTCATGGCAGTAACCACCGCGGAATGGCATCCAGGGTACTGGCAGAAAATAATCTAGAGCGTCCCAAAGACACATTTACACGTTATCTTCACCAGGTAGAGCCTTTAAGAAGAGTCGGGGGTTAGCACCTGACAAGCGTTTAAGAGGGGCTTGGTAGGCATGGTATTTTAATTCACGTCGAGTTTAGTATTTAAGCAGCACTGCGAGAAGCTTTTGTATTGCGTGCCAGCCCCCTTAATGTGGCGTTAGGGCTTTTACAAAAAATTGCAAGGATGGTGAAATGGTCAGGTTTTATCTCGTTCTTACTTTGTTAGGTATATTATTGCCTTATGGAGCCTTAGTTCCCTGGCTCGTTGCCAATGGATTAGATATTGGCCTTTTGTTCACTGAAGCGGTGGCAAACCCTATTAGTATCATGGCCTGGCTTGATGTTTTAGTTGCTGCGATTGCTCTGATAGGCTTTATCTTAGTGGACGGGGGGAAACATAAAGTGAAGTATCGATATTTTGCCGTCTTGGGGACCTTGTCGGTTGGAGTATCGTTTGGACTCCCAATGTATCTTTACTTTAAAGAAAAACAGTCCATTCAACCACAGTTCTAACAAACGGACCGAGCATTCGGACGTAAAAAGCCAGACTGCGCTTCTTTGTCGCTAAGTTTAGCCTAGCATTTTCAGCCTCTTAGGCGGGCGTTATACGCTTACATATATTTGAGTAAGTTAATACAAGGACATAATAACCACGATGAAATATTTGATTTTTGCTCTATTAACCTTTGCTTCCGTGCCCTGTTTTTCACTGAGTGAAGGCGATCGTCTGGAGATCTCCAGAGCCAGTGAAGGGGCACCATCCCATGTTACTAAAGATGCTACTTTTCTGAAGTTTAGAGATGGACAATTTATTCCTATAAAAAAAGGAAAAAACAATTTTACTTGTGCTGTAGTACACGATCCGAATGGAAGATATGAACCGTCTTGCTTTAATGAACAAGCCAGGAGAACAGTTCTGCCTGCATATGAACTACATATGAAGTCATTGTATGAGGGGAAGTCTTATGATGAAACATACAAAATAGTTGAAGAGGCTTTTCGAGCTGGTAAGTTGCCAACTGCCGAAACTGCTGCTTTAGTCTATATGATGTCTCCAAATAATAAAATGTTTTACAACGGCAAGTTATATCCTACCCCTGTGCACCATATGTACTTTTATCCAAAACTAAAAAGTGACGTTTTTTCTTTGGGAGAAGGGTCTGTTTCTCTTTGGCAGGGATTTCCACATTTATCAGCCGTGATAGTAACGATAGATAAGCCTGAAGATCATAACTCAGCAAACCATGGGACGGATTAAGTGCGCCCCTGTTTGCGATGGGTCTAATGAAACGCAATTCCTTTGTGAGAACATCAATTTTGCCATTAGCATCTAAAGCGGAGGAGTGAGGTGGATCGAAGAGAGTTTATTAAAATGTGTGGGTTACTAGGGATATCAGTACCACTTACTTCATGTAAGAGCGACAGTGGTTCTCTCGCTACGTCGTCAGACTTTTCTGGGTCTGTGCTCATTATTGGTGCAGGTGCGGCTGGGCTGGCTGCTGGATATCTGCTTAATCAGAGCGGCATAAGCTTCCAGATGCTGGAGGCATCCTCCACATATGGTGGCAGGATGAAACGCACGACCACATTTGCCGATTTTCCCATCCCGCTGGGGGCGGAATGGTTACATGCCTCAAAAAACGAATTAACGAAGGTATTAAAGGCATCGTCATGGGAAAACTCTATTGAGCTTCAAGGTTATGAAGGGCAGGACCAAGTTGGGTATTTTGAAAATGGCGCGCTAAACCTTTCGCCAATTTTTGACGAATTTGGCAGTGATTTTGAAGATAAAAAATTTATAAACGCCACCTGGTTTGATTTTTTTGACGAGTATGTTGCCCCGGGCATCCAGTCACAGATAACTTTTAACGCTCAGGTAGTGTCAATTGACTATAGCGGAGATAAAGTTATTGTCACCGACCATAATGGATTGCTTTACAAAGTCGACAAAGTCATTGTCACGGTGCCGCTGAAAATACTACAAAATGAGGTTATTAGCTTCAGCCCGTCCCTGCCACATAGCAAACTGAATGCTATCCGGGAGGCTCCGGTTTGGGGGGGGATTAAAGTGTTTATACGCTTCGCTGAAAGATTTTATCCGACTTATTTGACCTTTCCGGATAGTGAAACAAGTGCTGGTCAACGTGCCTATTTTGATGCCGCATACGGCCAGGATACATCACTCAATGTACTGGGGCTTTTCGCCGTGGGTGAGCAAGCCAGGCAGTATCAATTGGTTTCGCAACAAGCGCAACTCGACTACATTCTTGACGAGTTAAATCAAGTTTTCGATGGTAAAGCCTCCCAAAACTATATAAATCATGTGGTGCAGAATTGGGATGATGAGCCATATATTCAATCGGCATACCTGGCAGATATAGCACCGTCGAGTATTTCGAGTGTTCTTTCCAGTACTATCGATCATAAATTGTATTTTGCGGGAGACTCGTACACGCAAGAAGAGGATTGGGGCGCAGTACACAACGCAACTCAAAGCGCCAGGCGTGTTGTAGAGGAAATTTTGAAGACCTAGGCTCTTGATGAAAAGGCTGCCTTTTCATCAAGAAACAGATAACAATTACATGCATGTTTACAGCAATAAGCACCACTCATTTCTCGCTCGGTTTTTTCTGCCAGAGATATGACGTGTTGTGTGTCATTTATGAATGAACGAGCAACTGAAATAAACTTTAAGAAGAAAAGCAAACAGCGCGTGAGTGGCTCGAGCTTACAGAAGAGGATGTAAGTGCTCTTATATGAGAGGTAAGTGCACTCATCGGACAAATTTCGCAGCAAGCGCTATATTGCTTCCACATTTTAACCGCAGGAGTTATTGTGAACCGATTTATAACCCAAACCCTACCATTGATATTGGTTGTTTCATTAATGACCGTTTTGGCTTCTTGTAAAAGCTATGATGCAATTAATTTTGAATCAAATACGAAAGCTGAACTCATAGACCTTATTGATGGAAACATTGGGCAGGTGGTTTCAATTTCTGTTGTAGATGCAGAAAATACATACCAATATCACTTAGGGACGTTAAGTAATGGAGAGGCACCTGATAATCAGACAATATATGAAATTGCCTCTATAACCAAAACCTATACCGGTTTAATTGTTGCCAAAGCCATTCTAGACGGGAAAGTTGAGCTTGATAAAGATATTCGCCATTACCTAAAAAATAATGAATACAAAAACTTAGAACTGTCCAATCAATATATAACTTTACGACATCTTATGACTCATACCAGTGGCCTCCCGCAGGATTTTGCTTACAGCAGTGAAGATAAAGCGAAAGGCGTTGCTGTTGCTTTTGAAAAAATGTCAAAATATTCCAGAGATAATTATTTCGATGATCTTAAAAAAGTCAAACTGAACTCGATTCCTGGCGAGGACTATTTATATTCAAGCGTCGGTACTAATTTAGCAGGGTATATTCTGGAATCTGTTTATCAAAAACCTTTTGCTTTACTGGTTTCTGAATTTATTACAACCAAGTCTGGAGAGAAGCACACGAAATTCCGAGGTACTAACTTTAAGCCCGGAGAAATTACAGTAGGGACAAGAAATGGCAATCGAGTGCCTTTGTCTAGTGCATATAGTTTTGCTGGAGGAGGGTTAACTACAAGCGTAGAGTCTGTCACGCATTATATGAAACATCAACTATCGTCAGAGCCTGAGGTGGCTATATCTCATCAACTTTTGGATGAAAGTTGGACTGGCCATGGTATGGCATTCTCTTGGTACACAGATAACTATGATTCAGGTGAACAAAAATTATACCATAGCGGCGGTTCAATGGGTACATCAAGCTGGCTAGCCATTTATCCGAAGAAAAACATGGGTATCTTCATCGTAACAAATGTAGCTGGTGGAAATACTCAACCAAAGTTAGAAGCTATTGCTGATAAGATTTTTGACTTTTTAATAGCCTATAACAAAGCCTTAAAGTCGAATTCGTAATAGTTAGATCGGCTTCGGCTTGTTGCACCTATCAGCCAATAACTACTAAAAGTTAAAGGCGGACGTTGTTTGCCGTTAGCAACACTAAATCATAAAAGGAAATTTGCATTTTGAAAATTTGTATCGCAGTACTTCTATTTTTTATTTCGACTTTGGTTGATGCTTCGAACTTCACAGCCGTGCAATTACCTAGTTCAAAATACTTAGTCGAAACACCAGATATTACCGTAGCGCTGCCTTCATCGTATGCGACAAATTCAACAAAGAGATATCCAGTTCTTTATGTGCTTGATGGTGAGCTAGTAAAAGGGATGCTTCATAGATTACATCTTTCAAACGGGTCATACGAACATATTATTGTTGGAATAACCAGTAACAACCGTCTTAAAGATTTTGCACCAACGGTGAACAGGGATCCTCGGGGACCAGTTGGCGAAGGTGGAGGCGGGGATCACTTTTTAGATTTTATGGAAGAAGAGCTGCTTCCAAAGGTAACTAACGATTATCGCACTAGTAATTTTAATGTGTTAGCGGGTCATTCTATAGCTGGTTTATTGGTTATTCATAGTTTTCAGTCTCGGCCCAAACTTTTTCAAAGTCATTTAGCGTTTAGCCCGGCTGTTTGGTGGGGAGCCCGGGAAACATCTGAAGCGACAAAGAAATACTTCAAATCCAAAAAAACGATTCAAAACTATCTCTATATGGGTATAGGGGATGAAGGTGGGGAGATGCGCGAAGTTTATGATTCCCTGACGCAAACCATTATGAGGAATCGTCATTTAGACTTAAAATTGCAATTAGATGAATTTGATAATGATTCGCATGATTTCACAATGGCCGTCGGGCTTTATAATGCCTTAAGGGGCCTGTTTCAGTATCAACAGCAACAGGGCATATAACAAGTGCAGCTAAAGCGGACGCATACTTACTACAAGCGTTAGTGCGGAATTACTCAGATGACATTCATTTCTAAGAATATTGTTGCTTTACTAGCTATCCCCATTTGCATTCTGATTTTCCAGGGGATGGTGCTTTCAACACTCCATGTGAGAGCGTTACGTCTACCATTTTTCTGGTGTAATATGATGTAATGGTCTGCCCAAGTCTTGGATTGTAGATTGATAACTTCATTATCAAACTAACCAACCTTCATTATGGTTGGGTATCAAGGAAAAATCTCATGAGTAAAAGTCTAAATTGTGCAGTAAGTCAAAATGGTATCTTTATGGGTAATGTGTGTGCGGGTGGTCCGGCTCCTAGCTATAATAATGGCGCTATTATTTTTTTGCTACCCGAAGACAAGACTAATTATAACAGTATACAAGTGGTGTTCGTTGCTGATGATGCGCCAGTGCCAGAAGTAGAAGCCGATAATGGTGAAATTGTTGCCTATTTTAAATATGAACTTCTTGAGCAGATGATTCAAATTGTTCAATCCTCGCCTTGTGTTAATTTTGATGCACGTGGTTTTTCGTTATATAGCACAACGCTACTCAACTAACCTTCCAATTTGCTTGCTCGAGACGAGGAAGAACAAAGATAGCGGAGATATAGCGCAAGTTATATCTCGTTTTTGGCTTCTCACAATTTAGGTTTCTCAAGCCTGTTCATGTTTCCGTGTTAACAAGAGCCAAATTCATTTTTGCGAACGTTTCTTCACTACCCAATGCAGCTCACATAAAAATGCATCACAAATTATTACAATACTTTTAGTTACTTAAAAATGACTATTGGCTATTTTGGCCTATCTACATATCAATATTTTTTACTTTCTTGAACCGACAAATTAATAAAGGGAAGTTGAATGCTAAAAAAGTGCTTAATAGGTATCGCAGTTCTGATCTTACCGCCGGCTGTTTTTGTCATGGATACCGTTATTGATAGCGGAGCTTATAAAACCATTGAACCGCACTTTGCAGGTACCTGCACGACAGTAGAAGGTGTGGTAGGAGCTGAGGATATAACGATAGACCCAACAAATGGCTTGGCTTTTGTCTCTGCACACGACAGGCGTAATTGGACTAAAGGTGGTGGCATATATACTTATCAAACAGGCTCTTATTCAAAGCCAATGCTTATGTCTCACGATCTTGGCGACACTTTTTACCCGCATGGGGTTTCTTTGTGGAAGAACCCTCATGGAGCTGACAGGCTTTTTGTCGTGAATCACCCCCCATCAGCTCCCGGCAGTGAGCAGCGCTCTGATAGTGAAGTAATCATTTTTGATATTATCGATGGGGCGCTCAAACGTGCAAAAACACTTAAAACAGATTTACCGTATAGCCTAAATGATGTTGCGGCAATTAACAGTGACAGTTTTTATGCAACCATAGACAGAGGCAGCCTCACTCGTTTTGGTCGCCTCTTGGAATCCTTCGGCCGTCTGGCGCGCGGTGGAATAGCATATGGAAGTAACGGTAGTATTACTAAATTAACTGGTGATCTTATCTACCCAAACGGTATTCAAGTCAGCCGTGATTCGTCAAAAGTGTATGTTTCTGAGTCCACTGGTGAGAGGCTGTTAACCTATGCGCGAGATAAGCAAACAGGAACGTTGCAACTCATTGACGAAATGACAATTGATAGCGGGCTAGACAACCTTGAGTGGGATTCTGAGGGTAACTTGTGGGTTGCAGGCCACCCACAAATGCTCAAGTATCTGGAGCACAGTAAAAATCATGCAAACCTCTCTGCGTCACAAGTACTTCGGATAAATGTAAACGAGGGTATGTCAGTGGATGAAATATACCTGAATAAAGGCGAGGCTATCTCTGGTTCAAGTGTTGGTGCGCCTTATGAAGACCACCTGTTGATCGGCAGTGTTTATGAACCATTCATACTTGACTGTACATTGGGTCAAAGCGTGAAAGCGCAATAATATGGGTCTAGCCCTTTGAAAAGTGTTGTTCGTCATTGAGAGGGAAGTTAGCAGTGCAAGACAACAAACTATAAGCAAATGGCTGGTGGACTCAGGGTGTCTTTACATGATGTCCTGGAGAAAGGATTGCGGTTCATGGGATACCTCTGTAGACATGGCAAACCTTCAGCGGTTCAAGTTCAACGACGTGTCATAAAAGTCGTTCGTATTCACTACCTGGCATTAAGATGAGAGCCAGGAAGACGTTTTTTGGTTTTCCCGGAATTGTGCATTTCACTCTTTAGTTGAACTGAAAAATACAGTCGTTTTACATCTTTCGCCAAACAATAATGAAGATGTAATTCGGTAACAATACTATGGCGTTTAACGGATACACTGAAGCAGGCGCATTGCGCGTCGCCGAGTGGGTATACCGCATCTGAACGCGCCTAGTGTTTAGCTGGTGTTTTATGTAGGTGTAAGTACCGAAGGAAATATGTGAATGAGTCTACCTATACAGCCACTATCGATCTAGAAGAATCGAATGCGGAATTAACTGGTTACAGCCCTGCTGACGTGTGCAGGAAATAAAAAAAGTTACTCGAAAGGTACAGAACTTTATTTCTCTGTAGAGAGAGTTTTGTATCGATATGAGCCTGGAGACAATACTCATTGCAAATAGTCAGTCATTGCAATGAGTTTGGATTAGTCACAAAGCACGTCAGGTGAATGATTAAGTGCAGCATTTTGGTATGAGGCTAGACGAGCTTTATCATCTCAGTGTGAACACTTTATTGCAGGCGTTAGATCCATCGATATTTCATTGTTAATCTATATAAAGGAGTACTTATTTTGAAAGGATATTTAATACTAGACTTTTCTATCACCGACTTTCCTCGTTTTAAAAAATATATTAAAGAAATCCCCGAATTTATTAAAAAGCATGGGGGAAGGTATGTTGTCCAGGGTGTTGAGCCCGAGGTCATGGAAGGGGACTGGCACCCAGAAAGAGTTGTTGTACTGGAGTTCCCAAGCAAGGATATCGCTAAGGGGTTTTTAGCTGATCCAGAGGCACAACCTTTGTTTGCGATACGCCATAGCACAACTAAGAGTAAGTTGATCTTAGTTGAAGGTTGCTTTTAAGAGTGCAGAGTAGCTAGTAACAAGATAACCTAGGCCTTTGAAGCAAAAGGGCTTTAGAATCAGAGCTTCTAGTAATGCAATGCTAAACTTTTTCTGGAGCCCGGACGACATCCCGATTTTTGTGTGAAAGTGTTGTACTGCACATTGTCTATAGGACTTTGAAGCATGGAAGGAAATAGCGCCTTTTTTATCATTTATTCTGTTTCTCAAGCGGTTGAGGCTTTGATTGGTATAGTAAGTACCATAGTAGTCAGTATTGCTGCGTATAAATTCAGTCAGGTTAAAGGGTTACCCTGGGGGAATGTTCTATTTTACTCGATATTAGGGTTTGTTGCTGTTTCAATTGCACAGTGGGTAACAATTGACATTCTGATGGAGTCGGCGGCAGATAGTGAGATATTAGTCGACAGTGTTTTTTCATGATATTGAGTATTCCAGTCTTGTTCGCTTGTTTAGCCCTTTATAAGATAGCTAGCCACATTTGTGATGATGTGTAGCTACGCCTAGTAAAAACTGGGTAAACCATGTCGTGCTTTCTTCTGTTGGTTCTATATGTTTTGGGGATAATTAATCCTGCGTGGGATGGTTCTCAGTGTGCTGAAGGCAAGGTTTTTTCACTCCTGGATATTATAACTATTTGGAATTAATTTCCCTGATGAATAGTTAGAGAGCAATAATGGTAATTTTTAGTTCAAAAAGTGCATATTCCACAATTTTTACACTGAGCATGTCAATTTTACTGGTTATCTCATTTTGGGGCGTTATGCATTGGGTTAACAATGCTGAAACAATTGAAAGAGTAGAAAGACAGAACATACAATGGAAAGGCTTTGAATTAACGGAATACGCATTTATTGCGACTGATGCCTGCATGTTTTTGGACTATAGCAAAGTGCAAGTGGTTGAAGGAAAACCTCAATTATTAGAAGGGAAGCAGAAGGTGACTATTGAAGGGCGCTTCGATTTGGCAAAAGAGGCAATTCTGAATGCAGATGCCTTGCGAATTGAATACCATCCATTATATGGCTTTCCACTGAACATTGAGGTTGACTGGGATGATCAGGTTGTTGATGATGAATGTAGTTATTCAATTAAGGACTTTAAGGTGCCCTAACAAGGCTTGTCAGCTTCATTGCTTTGTTTACTAGCTCCCCTGATTTGACTGCGTTTGGAGATGGCGCATAAAAGGAAATGAACTATGGAACAGTTAAAAGTTGTTTTAGCCCTTATGGGCTTTTCTACCGGAACCTGTTTGATTTTGGGTGTGTTGACCGGCCACTTTCATTGGACCTGCTTACTAGGCGGTGGTTTTTTGTATTTTATATCATATGTGCTCTGGCCAAGTAAAAAACGCGGGAAACGAGAGACAGAAAGCGCAACAATGGATGTTCTTGAAGAGATTATTGAGTTTCCAATCGATGTAATAAGTTGGTTTTTGCGAGGTCTGGGTCGTTTATTTCGTTATATGCTCAGTAATAAAGGCGATGGTGGCGACATAGATTTTTAACACTCACACTGGGGTGAGAGTTAATCAATTGCACAGAGAGTTCGTATCTAGTTTACGAGCCCGAGCTGAAAAGCTTTTTTGATGGTGTTGTATCCGGTATCAGGTGCTTTTATGGTTGCGAAGTAATGAACGCATACTGGTTAAATGTTGGACAAACACTGTTTCTCAACTCTGCTTCAGACCTACCTAACATGACAATCTCATAGTTGGCTCAAATTTTGATACATACAGATAGGTATCAGAAATGTATCAAGGAATTACCATGTTAATGTACAAAACGGCCGGTACAGGCCCATTGGCTGCCGAAAACAAAGTCGACACTGGCAGTAAATTGCCGGGGAGTGGAAATACAGACTCTGGCTTCAGTCAGGAGCTTGCTTTGGAAATGCCCGAGCCTCAACCCTCTGAGGTTAGTTTGCAATATCAGCGAAAAGAGTTGCAGACGACGATCCGCAACGATAACTTTTTGGGTGAGATGCAAGAGGCCATTATAATGCAGCGCCTGGGTGTCAATCTTGAAAAGATCAAACAGTTGCAAGAGAAGCTGGATGAGCTTGAGGATCTATTTGAGGCTGGCTATTTATCAGAAAAAGACTTTAATGAAAAAGCGTCAGTGATAGAAGAAATGATCGCGCAAGAGTATCAAAAAGGCCTGGAACGGGCACAGGAGAACGGGCAAAAGCAAGAGCACGTCATTGACTGACTTTTAAGCAAGCTTGCCAGATAGTTAAGTAGCTTTTAGTTTGCGGTGCTCAAACTTGGGTAGTGCAGGTTAACCCGTATTACATAGCATGGTAATTAAGAAAGGTAGAGAAAGTAGCTGCCAGCCAAAGTATCCAGTGAACAACGCTAGCCTAGCTTCTTGTTTGGCTAGTTATGACATGGTAATTAACGTCCCGTAACTGTT
This sequence comes from Pseudoalteromonas ardens, assembly GCF_030125445.1. NCBI lineage: Bacteria > Pseudomonadati > Pseudomonadota > Gammaproteobacteria > Alteromonadales > Pseudoalteromonadaceae > Pseudoalteromonas > Pseudoalteromonas ardens. The sequence continues at coordinate 497,252 of NZ_JASJUV010000002.1, read as the reverse complement.
TAATTTATCTAAAAATGCTGACATGAACCAAAGAAAGCGCTCCCGATAGTCTCCCCTGAATTTTCGATCTCCTTGTCTTGTCGTTGGGGCTCTTGGTATTGCTCAACAGGAATGTTCAAATATTCGCAGCAATTGATGGAGCTAGTGCGTCGGCAGGTAAATTATATTTTAGGAATACAATGACCGCTCACTCAGAATAGCCTGCTTAGTTAAAACCGCTACAGGGATGATAGCTTTTGTGAGATCACTAAGTGGCGTCGATTTGCTGTTGTTAAATAACACATAATTCGATAAATGATTGCTCAATCACCGCGCAAGTATAGTGACATAAAGCCTTCAAAATTACTTTTGAAACACTGCACTGCAGGCCTGTACAATATAGGATATTGCCAAGTTAAAAAATCAGCGCGTTCTGAGTAAAGTTTAGTGTTAAGTACTACATCAAAAGGAAAGGTGTATGAGTGACTCGATAAAGTCAAAAGTCCCAGTGATATTTCTGCTATGTATTTCAATCTGGTGGGGGGTCTATTACCAATCAGATAGCTGGCTAAATGATTATGGTCATGCAAACTTTGAGTGGCTATATCTTTTAGATGCGTTGCTTGTACTACCCATCTTGTGCTTCTTCTGTGTCAAGAATATTAAGCAAGCCTTGCTAAAAGCGGTTGTCCTAGTGTGTTTGGCTATTTTGGTGGGGAGTTATATTATTCCCGAACACAGCAAACTGCTTTGGCATTACCTTGAAAGCGGCCGTTATATTGTTTTAGCGGCAATTTTGTTGCTCGAGCTGGTGGCAGCGATCACCGTATATTTTTCAATTAAGGTTGCCATCGGTCAGCTCGAAGACCCGGATAAAGTGATTGAAGCATCAGTCAATAGGTATTTGGGTGACAGCACTTTGGCGAGGTTATTTACCTTCGAAATACGGATGTGGACTTTTGCGTTCTTTGCAAAGCGAGTAAAAGCAGAGCACTTTTGTGGTGAGCAGCACTTTACGTATCACCAAAAAGATGGCGCAAAGAGTAACCTACTTGGGTTCATTTTCTTGATTGTCCTCGAAATGCCGATAATGCATTTATTTTTACATTTTGTCTGGTCACCATTGGCTGCGAATATTGCGACTTTTCTTACCTTTGCAAGCTTGGTCTTTTTTGTTGCTGAGTATCGCGCAGTGTCCCGCAGACCGGTCTCTTTGGTTGGTAATGAGCTAGTTATTCGTTATGGCCTGTTTCATTCGTTTGTTATCCCTTTAAAAAACATCGCCAAAATACAACCACATGATGAATATGTGGCAAGAGGCCAGTGCGTAAAGCGTTACAATTACGCTGGTAACCCGAATGTCAAAATTGAGTTGGCTGAGCCGCAAGGCGAGGTGGAATACATTTTTATCGGTCTTGATAATCCAGCACAGTTTATTTCAGCCGTAATAAAGCGCGCTGGTGCGAACGAGTAGTAAAGTGGTAGGCATGCCCTGCGAGTCAATAATTCATTCAATTAGCGAGAAGCTGCTTTCAGGCAAGGTATGTCAGGTCTGAAGGCGGTGACGAATAAGGTTGAGCTTTTACTTCCCGGCTCACATTAAAAGTGTGCTGCCAAAACCTAATGAATAAGCTGTTGGCGTTTGTGGCTGATTGGCAGGCTAACAGTTCGTTATCGGCCTGTATTTTAAACAAGTTAGTAAGTCTCTTCACAGGCATCGACACAGTCTCATAGCTATTTACGATACCTTAAGATCAACCTGTGCCTCGATTATCTCAAGTCATAATTTTCAAAAAATTACTGCGCTGTAAGTTTCAAGAAAGTTTGTTCCCTTAAGTTTTACTTAACCCCGGACAAATGAGTTGTCCGATACAGTAAGTTTGACTAACGGAGCACGGTAATGAACAAAACACTTTCTTTGATTTCTCTGGCATTTATGAGCTTTTCTACTCTGGCTGACGACCAGGACCAAGGCACTCAATGGGGGATTGGCGCAGCAATTGTCTCTCAGGATCAGGGCTATACAGATGTTGGCAATGAGACCATTCTGGTGCCGGCTTTGGCCATTCAGTCTGGTAATTTTTCATTATTAGGTCCGCGTGGCAGCTATAAAGTCTGGCAGCAAGAAAATATAGAGTTTTCGGTTGTGGGTCAGTTGCGGCTGGATGGTTACGAAGAAGCCGATGGTGACATTTTTCTGGGCATGGAAGACAGGGACATGAGTTTCGACTTTGGGTTTGAAGGGGAGCTGGACACTGAGTTTGGCGAGTTTGGCTTTTCTTTTATGCACGACGTGACCAGCACCCATAAAGGGTATGAGGCAAGTGTAAGTTATGGCGTACCATTTAATGTAGGCGATGGCCGCATCGTGCCCTATGTGTCTGCCAGTTATCTGAGTGAAGATCTGATTGACTATTACTATGGTGTTCTACCCAACGAGCAACGCGTCGGGCGCATGGCTTATGTGGGCGAAGCAACCATGAATGTTGAGGTGGGTGTCTCCAGTGATTGGTTTTTTGGTAAAAACCATATGATTAAGGCTGACCTGAGCTACACCGCCTACGGTAGCGAAATTGAAGACTCTCCATTGATAGATAAATCTGGTGCTGCGCAACTATTGCTGGGGTATGTATATGTTTTCTAAACCTCTTGTTCTGCTGAGTCTGATAGCTCTGCTTGGCTGTCAGGACCAGCAGCGTGACGCTTATACAGAGGCTGATTCTAATCAGCCAGCTAACAGTCAGTTAGCCACTGTGTTGCCTGAGCGGGTTGTGGACGTACCAAAGAAAGTATTTTATGGTCAGATTGAAGGCGCAGAAGACACTCAGCTGGCTGCGCTGAAATCGGGTCGGGTAGAAAAGCTCTGGGTTCGTGCCGGGCAGTTTGTGACTCGGGGCACAGCCTTGATGGAGCTTTACGACCCCGTGGCCTATGCGCTGCTGGATCAGGCCCGGGCTGAGCTCCAGCGGGCAAATGCAGCGTTTACCAATTCCCGAGCTGAATTCGAGCGCGCTGAGGCTTTGGTAAAACGTAACCTGCAAACTCAGTCTGAGCTGGACAAGCTTCGTCGTGACCTGGATATGGCTTATCAGCAGATAAATAAGGCACAGGCCGAAGTGAATGCCGCGCGCAATCAACTTGCGGAGCTGACCATCAGCGCACCATTTGATGGGGTGGTGAGCGATCTTCTGGTACGTAAAAAAGAGTACGCCGACGCTGGACAAACGGTAATGAACTTTCAGGCGGCCGATGCGTTACATGCCCGCTTTGCAATCCCCGAAGAGGTGGCCTTAAAAGTCGATACACAGCAGCAGGTAGAGGTATTCGTGCCCGCGTTAAATGAATCAATTAAGGGGGTAATTGTAGAGCGTGTACTGCCGCTGGGGTCTCGCTCTCCTTTCTTTTTTTTGAAAGTCCAACTGGCAGCACATGAGCAAAGCTGGATGGGCCTGAATGTACAATTACAAATTCCGCTTTCAGATCAGCGCTTATATCAGCTGCCTGGCGGGGTCCTGCATTATGATGAAGCAGGTCAGCCTTATCTCGTGCTGCAATCGAGCCCTGAACGACGCCAGTACGTGCAGGTCGTAACGGGGCGAGCCAATCATATATTGGTAAGTAGTGCAGAAGCGCTTGAATCACCTGCACTGGTATTTGCAGACAGTCGTACGCTGCAAAACCTCTCGCTTTATAAGGAGTAAGTTGTGAATAGAACGCCCTGGTTTGTCAACCCACGCCTTATCCTGGGTTTGATATGTATTGTGTGCCTTGCTGGTGTGGGGGGCTGGTTTAGTGCTCCTGAGCAGGAAGACCCCACCTTTCCATATCGCAATGGTCTGATTGTGCTCAATGCCAGTGGCCTCGAAGCCGAGTCTTTGGCACAGCGTTACATTCGCCCGCTGGAGCGTGTGTTAGCACAAATAGATGAGATTCAGGCTTACAGTGCTCAGGTAAAACATGGCACTGCGTCACTGGATATTGAGTTAAAAGAAACCGTTTACAATACAGATCAGGTCTGGCAACGGATCAAAGAAAGTATTGCGCCAATACGCCAGAGTAATCCGACGTTGTCGATGACCATCATGGATCGCGTGCAGGACACCCAGGGTATTTTTTTGTCAGTGCGCAGCCAGGGAGATTTGTTGCAGGAGCGCCAACTTGCCATTGCGCTGCGCGACCAGCTATTGGCACTTAGCACGGTACGCAATGCACAGCTGGTGGGCGATCCGGGCCAACAGATTGCGGTGGCTTTTTCACAGCAGACTCTGCAGCAAACGGGTATCACCCCCTTGCAGATTGCACAGCGTATAGCAGCGGCTAACAATACAGATTCGGTGGCCAGCCTCACCGGTGACCGAGCTAACCTGATCTTATCTCCAGTGGCTCAACTAGACTCTACCGATGAATTGAAAAATACTCTGATAGCAACGGCTCAGGGTCAGCAGTTACCCCTATACACTGTGGCTGATGTCCATTATCGTACCGACCCTAAAGCCCGGGAGTCTTTCTGGGTGGATGGTCAGCAGCAACTAGGCGTTGCGGTGACTCTGGTACCTAACCGGATCCGCATTGCGAAGGCAGGAGAGCAGATCACCCAGCTGGTTGAGCAGTTTAATCAGATCCATGGCGCAGAGACCGTGAGCATTGAGTTATTCCAGCCCAAGTGGGCCAAAAAACGCAAAGATGCCCTGATGCAATCTTTAATGCTTAGCCTGATTGCCATTGCCGCTATTTTGTTTATTTTCCTGTCCGCAAGTGGGGCTGCCAGTGTATGCATTGCGGTGGTGGCTATCACGCTATCTTCCATCGCGGCATTCAGTGCGATGGATGGGGTGTTACACCAGATGACGATTGCAGGACTTATTTTGTCTCTTGGTCTGATGGTCGATAATTGTATTGTGGTTGCCGAACGTTTTAATCGCCATATATCGTCTGGTACCAACCCTTTGCACAGCGCCATCCAAAGTATCCATGAACTATGGCGCCCTTTATGCGCGGCCACCGTGACAACGATAGCGGCATTTTTACCTATGCTCATGGCCAAGGGCAGTGTGGCAGACTTTATTGCCAGTATTCCGGTAATGGTCATTTTGTGTATTGTTGCCAGCTACGCGATTGCATTGACATTGGTGCCGTTGCTTAACCGCTATTTGCCTGTGCGCAAACTGGGAGCGTCACGTTGGCAGCAGCAGTTGCAACAACGCTTGGAGCAGGGCGCTTTGGCTTTATCGCAGTTTACGTTGCAACATAAAGCGCTGACTTTGGTTGCTGCTTTTGGTTTATGCGCTGGATTAATGTCATTGCCACAAGCTGATGGCGAGTTTTTTCCAAAAACCAACCGCAATCAGGCCATTGTGGATGTAGAGCTGCCGATGGGCAGTCATAAACTATATACAGCCAGCATATTGAACCAGATTGCTGAGGACATTAGCGCCCGAGCGGACGTCCAGCGCACCTTAGTGTTCAATGGCTTTTCTGGCCCGAGGTTTTACTACAATTTGGCGCAAAAGCCGGATGAAAGCCATATTGGCCGTGTGGTACTCACTGCACAAGCCAATACAGATATGGCTCAGTTGGTTGAACAGCTTAACACCAGCTTGCAAAAAGCGTATCCAGAGGCCGTGTTGCGCGCCCGTGAACTGGGCCAGGGACCGCCATTAGAAAGTACTGTGGTTATGTGGCTAAGTGGTGAGGATTACGATGTACTTCGCCGTGCCGGTGAAGAGGTATTTGCCATGCTCAAAACAGATGCGCGCTTCGAAGCGCCGGGCAAAGATTACGCAGTCCCCGTTCCACAGTTGACGATGACGTTTGATCAGCAACGCCTTAGTCAGTTTGGTCTGACGGAAAGCCAGCTCAACGACTATCTGGCCTGGCGCAGTGCTGGGTTGACGATGACGCAAGTGAGTTTTAATGATGAGCCAACCGCGGTGGTATTGTACGACCCGAATTCCAGCCATGACAACATGGACATGATGAATACTGGTGTACTCACGTCTTTGATAGACAAACCCGTACCAGTGCATGCGCTGGCAGATATTCAGGTGCTTGGTCAGCCGGCGCTTCTGGAACGCAGAAACGGTGTGCCCGTGGTTAAACTGATCAGTGAAGTGGCGCCCGGTGTGGATGAGACTGAACTACTCACTGAGCTGACACCAGCACTAACAGCCATTGCACAGCGCTATGGCCTTAAACTGGAGTTTGGCGGCGAAATGGCTGAGTCTGGTGAGGCCAATAATGCGCTGGTGAAAACGCTGCCGGTTGGTGCATTGCTACTTTTTATAGCCCTGATACTCCAGTTTAACTCACTGCGTTTAACCTTACTGGTGATGTTGAGTATTCCATTTGCCGTTATAGGTGCACCTGCCATGCTGAGTCTGGCACAGGTTCCGTTCGGGTTTATGTCAGTATTGGGTATTCTGGCATTAACAGGGATCGTGGTAAATAATGCTATCTTATTGATCGACGGTACTTTGCTTTACGTACAAGCCGGTCAAAATACTCAGGTTGCCATCATGTTATCGGTACAAAACCGGGTGCGTCCTGTTATAGTAACTTCGGTTACAACCATAGTGGGCATGCTGCCGCTAACGTCAGCCAGCAGCCCTTTGTGGCCACCGCTGGCATGGGCCGTTATTGGTGGGCTGATCACTTCTACAATACTGGTGCTGGTGGTCATCCCGGTATTACTGCAATTGCTGCTACCTAAATGTAGCAAGCACTCATCGGCAGATGTGCCACGCCTGGTAAATATATGCACGGAATAACGAGTAAAAGCACTGCAAAGTCAGACAATGGAGAACCTAGTATGCGCATTTTGATCACTGAGGATAACCTGCAACTGGCCAGTTTTATCCAGCAGGCCATGACTAAGGAAGGCTATGCTGCCGATATTGCCACCAGTGCGGGTGCACTACATGATCAAATGGCCCTGTGGCATTACGACGCCATTATTCTGGATCTGGGTCTGCCCGACAAAGACGGACTGGATGTGATAGCAACTCTGCGTGAAGCTGAAAACCCGGTGCCTGTCTTGATCTTAACAGCGCGCGGTAGTGTGGATGACCGCATTGCCGGGCTGGATTTGGGCGCGGATGATTATATCAACAAGCCCTTCGACATTGGCGAATTACTGGCAAGAATGCGTGCTTTGCTGCGTCGACCAAGCCAGTATACAGGCACTCTGTTGTCTCATGGCAATCTCGCCCTTGACCCTAAATCTCGCAGAGTGACGGTGGGTGGTGAAAACCTTTCTATGGGGAAAACCGAAGTGGCTATTTTGGAGTATCTGTTACGCCATGTTGGACTGACTGTTGGCAAAGACGCACTATACGATGCCATTTATGCGATGGGGTTTGAAGTAACTGACAACGCTTTGCAAGTAGCGGTACACCGAATACGCAAAAAGCTCGATGGCACAGAAGCTGGTGTGACCATTAAAACGCTTCGCGGCATAGGATATATACTGGCATGAAGATCATAAAAAACTCGCTTGCTCGCAAGATTTACCTGCATTTTATACTAATTGGCTCTGTCGTATTTACCGGCATTGGTGTGATCTTACATTTGTTTTCGATGAACTATGCCAACCTGGCGCTGGAAGTCAGTATGAAGGGGATGAGCGAAGATGTCGCAGACGCACTGCGTTTTGAACAGCAGCAGCTGATATATGCTCCTGATAGCGTGATTGAAAAATGGGGCTATGATGCCCTGTATAATAACTTTGCGTTTCGTGTTATCCGTGCAGCGAATAACGAGGTGTTGCTTCAGTCTGTAAGCAATGAGCAAGGTTCGGCTGCGTTTGAAGCGCTGAGCGAAACTATTCCGGTTGGATATTCTCATTTGGCGGGTGTCGATCGATTTCGCACCGAACTCACTCTGAATGGCCAGGCGCTGCTGCTGGATATGGCACGCAATGATTTGATCACCGAGCTGGCGAACGAAGCTGTGATACCGGCACTTAACCGGGTGACCGCCATTACCATTTTTGCGGCATTTGGTGTGTTTATGCTGGTCGGGTATTTGTCTGTGCGCTCAGTGGTGCAACCGGTAAAAACCGTGGCAGGCCAGTTAAAGCAGATCAAACCTGAGCAACTGAGCTTCAGGCTCAGTAATGAAGGCCTGCCTTATGAAATTCAGCCCATTGTGAATTCACTTAACCAGGCAATGGAGCGGGTAGAGGCCGGCTTTGATGAGCAAAAGCGATTCGTGGCAAACGCGGCCCACGAACTTAAAACGCCACTGGCTGTGTTAAACACCCGGGTTCAGCTTGCTGATATTGCGCCCCAGATCCGTGAAGAAATTGTCAACGATGTGGCGTACATGACCCGGGTGGTGCAGCAGCTACTGGACCTTTCCCGTGCGCAAAACTTTGTGGTGTATAACAAAGTACCGGTGAGTTTGTCGGCACTGGCGCAGGAAGTGTGTATGATGCTTGCCCCATTAGCACTGCAGTTTGATAAAGAATTAAGCCTGGATGCGAACCCCGAAACAGGTCAGATCCTGGCTGACAAAGCCGCCGTGCACATTATGATCAAAAACCTGGTCGAAAACGCCCTAAAACACTCGCAGGATAACGCCAAAATTCAGGTAAAAGTGACCACTACTGAGCTGGAAGTAAGCGACAATGGCCCGGGGATCCAATCACAGTATTACGATCGTCTGTTTGAGCGCTTCTGGCGACAAGAGCAATCCACCCTGACCGGCAGCGGATTGGGCCTTTCTATCGTCAAAGAAGTGGTTGATTTTCACAATGCAAAACTCAGCGTTACCTGCAAAAACGAGCATGGCGGTGCAAGCTTTAAAGTGGTGTTTACTGAGCAAAATGCTTAGTGTGTTAGATTGATTATGGGGAACCGGGCAAAGGCGTTGTTGTCATTTCCTTTGCTTTCGTTCCTGCGGCCCGAGAGTTGTGTCAAGACAACATTGTAGTTGCCATTGAACAATGGCTAACATTCTTCAGCGTCATGCCGGACGGCTTGTGATCCGGGTTCTGCTTATATACAAAGCAATAATTTTTCTATGCAAGTTTAGAGCAGAATTATAAACCCGTATACGAGTCGTTCAAACTTACTCCGCGTCTTATTTTTCCATTTCGCAAAAATCTATTACGAGCTCGTCATTCTCATATGTGAATGAAAAGCATGAGCTTAGGAATACCAGATAGCAAGGCTAAACCCCTAATTTATCTAGAGGTTCGGTTCCTATAAATTGCAGTAGGCTTGAAGACTGAAGCTCTAAGTGATAGGTTGTTTAAAATGTTAAATTTAATTTAAGTTTTGGTTTTTTGGTTTACAACAGCACTCATGTGCTGATAGTTCCAGAGAATATTTTTAAGGAGAAGAAAGTAAGATGATAAGACTTGATGACAAAAAGCTTTGGGGTAATGAAGCTGCGGATGATGAAACCCCGGAGGTGCTAAGATCTTATTTTATCTTTCATAAAAATTATGATGAGTTCTTTGATGATGATGAGAGACTCGTTATTGCTAGGGCGCAAAAAGGAATGGGAAAATCTGCCCTAATTAATAGGTATGCCGACAAGTTAGAAAGCGAAGGCGAGCCAATTGTATTAAATATTAAGGGGGCTGACTTAGTCGCTCAAAAAGCAGATGTTGAATTGAACTCCAGTGAGTATATATATGATTGGCAACAAAGGATATGCATGGCCATAAACAGAGAATTGGGAAGTAGAATTGGCTTTGCGGCGAATGATGATGAAATACTATTGGTGGAAAATTCAGAGCTCTTAGGATTCAAAAGAAGAAATTTGTTAGGAAGCTTAATCTCAAGATTGAAAAATAAGATAGGTCCAATTCAGTTAGAAAAGATTGGAGTTGCTGACCAAGAGCAAATATTAAAGCGGGTGATGGGCGACAAAAAAAGAGAGAGAATTTATCTGCTGATTGATGATATTGATGCAACGTTCCACTCCACGGATAAAGAGTGTTTAAGGCTGTCTACTTTCTTTTCTGCTTGCCGAGATGTCGTAAGGAATTTTCAAGGTGTTTACATAAGGATAGTTATTCGGAGTGATGTGTGGGCAACTATTAGAAAATCCGATGAAGCTTTAGATAAGGTCGAGCAATATATATTTGATTTGAAATGGAGCAACAAAGAAATGGGGGCGTTACTAGGGGGGCGCGTTTTAAGTTATGAAGGGAGAAAAAACAACTCGGAAGTTTCACTCGATGATTTAAGGCAAGAAACTTGGAAAGGTGCTTTGGGAAAGGTGATGGAAAACCCGTTTCCTTGGGGAAGTGGCACAGCTAATAATTTTAGAATAATTCATACTTACTCTGCAGGGCGTCCAAGGTGGGCTTTGCAGCTTTGCAAAATGGCTGCAGATGAAGCAATAAAGGTTAATCAAAATGATACTACGCAGCCGCGCATTAAATTTGGCCATATAAAGCAAGTTCTAGAAGAGTACGGCCAATTTAGGTTGGATGATGCAACAAGAGAGCATATACATCAATGTAACAATATATCACTAATAGTGAATAGCTTCTCATCACAGAGATATAGATATAACACCAGTCAACTATTGAGATTCATAAAGGATAGTGTACTTAAAAATATGAATGTTCTGGTTGATGGTGAGGAGATTGAGGAGCCTCAGCAACTAGCGCGCTTCTTATTTAAAATTGGCTTCATTATTGGAGCAAAGCATGATGGAAATGGGCTGGTCTATTCAACGTTTGAAGATAAGCCTGATTTGTTGCAAAACTATTCAAATATGGATGATGGACTTGATTGGGTAATTCATCCATCATTTCAAGCGGCTTTAGGCGTTTCTAAATAAAGCCGCCGAATAGGCTTGGTAAGAGACTATTGCGTCGGTGGCTTAACCTTACATTTGGCGTTTCTCGCTCGGTATCGTCTATGAATCTTGAGTTTTGGTTAATGACCATTTTTCTCACACAGTCGATTAAGGCCACATTTTTATGCTTTTACCAAGCCTCATAAAGAACTATTCGAAAAAGCTCAAAGGTATGTACAGATATATCCATTTTCTTTAGCGACAAATCAAAGACACTCAAAAAGGCTCAGTGGTTAGAATCCATCATTAAAGCAAAAGTTGTCACAGGAATTGAGGCACACTGAACGAGACACGAAGTGCTGCTATTTGGTCCGTAAACACATTGGTCACTCTTCATCTGCTGATGACAGTAGTTGGGTTAATTTAGAATCGCAGCGGTTGTGTTTTTATGTTGCTAAACAAACATAAATTAAGTCTAATAAATGTACAGTATACGTTGTGCAGGTTGTGGTGGGCCCATGCGGTGGAGAAAATAGATAGTCTTTTTAATCGAGGAACTATGTGCACTACGTTCTCAAGCGTTCGAAAAACCTAATTATCAATGGAGTTGATCACCATGTCGAAACTGATGAGTTTGGTGTTACTTTGTTTGGCTTTTCAATCCTCGGCCAAAGAGGAAGTATGTAATACATTGAATTCAATGAATTGGCTGCTAGGCAATTGGCACTCTGAAAACAGCAAATTGAAATTCAATGAATCATGGAGTCAGGTCAGTGAGAAAACATTTGAGGGCTATGGTCAAACGTATTCAATTGTTAAAAGCAAAGTTGTGAGCGCCGAAACGCTTCGACTGGTTGAAATGTCAGGAGAGGTTTTTTATTTGGCCAAAGTTGCCAGTAATACATTACCAACAGCCTTTAAATTAATAAGTTGTGCTGATGATTCTGTGGTATTCGAAAATTCACGGCATGATTTTCCCAACAAAATTAGGTATCAGTTGAACAAAGACAAGAATATTACAGTCTTTGTCTCAGGAGAAGACGGTAAGGGTTTCTCAATAGAGTTCATTGGCAAAAGCGGGAACGCTAGTCGTGAGTGAGGAACACAGGTAACCAGTGAAAAAGCAGCTGAAGAATTATGGAATGCCAGATACTGTGTTGAGTACAGGATATATTGGCTAAGATAATTCAATCATAAGGTCGTTAAGTTGTGATTTTACTCGATAGCTGAATATTCATTTTTTCTGCCAGTCAACTATTAAAAAGTAGGGTTAGAAGTCAGTATTAATATAAAAAAGTTACATTTATATTCGTTTTACTTAAATAGTTGAGTGCTTTGGCTGATTTCAGGTTTCTCTGACACTTATTACCAAATTTACCAGTGCTAAGCATTGAACATTTGGCGACATTTACTTCATGTGATTCTTCTGAAGTAGGGGCGGTTATTTTAAAACTGCGCTAGGAAGAATCATCTGGATATCTCCCGGAAGCGCAGTAGGTGGGCTTTAACCTGTGTTATAGATAACTAGTATTATTTAGTCACACAGCCGTGCCAGCCACCATTTGTCCAACAAATCACAGGGTTTGATGGGTTGCATTGTGGGTAGACAGAGATCTCTGCACCACCCGCAACTTGTGGCGTCGCTTGATTAGCAAGCTGATTGCTTTCATTAAGTGTCTTTAGGTTTTTCTTTTTTAGTTGTACTTTCATTTTATATTTCCTTATTTTAGATTGTTTATTTTTTAATTATAAAATGAACCCTGAACGTGATGCTAACGCTGACTTTTGCTCAACAATATGCCAGGGCCTGTTTGTACAATAACTAAGTTTTTTGGTAATGAAAAGTTATATTTTATTTAATTTTTTGAAATTGTCGACTTTAGGTACAGTTTGTTATTTAGGAACCTTAATGGGTACTTAAAGTGTATTTGAGTTGAAGTAAGATGAAAAACATAGGTACCCGTGAGGGTTTACAGGCATCTCCAGAAAACCACTGTTGAAACTGCCGAAGACGGTGAGGGCTTTGTTGCAATTGTCCAGTAGCTGATACGATTTTCTGTCCAAGTTCAATTTCTATGTCTGATTTTGATAATTGATCACGTACAACTAAATTCGCTCAATCAATATAGGAAACAACAGTCTTTTTGACTGACTTAAACGACATGTTCCCTAATACTTCATCAGGTCTAAGCCAACACCATAACCGAGTGTAAAAGTGAAAATATTTATCAACTCACTGATTTTATAAAGAAAAGCTCGAGGCGTGGAGTGGTTGAACGCGAGGTAAAAGAATTGCCAACGTATAAATTCAACAACTGTTATTGTTGTTTTTAAGAACTCTTCCTGTGAATAAGTGAGCAGTGTAAAGAACCATACGCTTCTATTCCACCCTGGAGGTCCTCAGTACAACGCTGTACATGGCAAGCTACAGGTGTTGAAAATCAGGTAAAGAACTGACTTCGAAAGGAGTAAATGGCTAATGTAACACTCTTCAGTGGAGCGAAGAGAGGTTGCTGTGTGCTTTAGCTAAATAAAGTCGGCTCTGACAACGTTAAGGAAATCGATAGCATAAGGCTGGCGGCTGTTCGAGATAATAGCTGACACTCGAAGGAGGCATGCATAGTAAGTTTATTAAAACCAGCTCGATATCGGGTGAGTCTTTTGAAGCGAGCAGGTAGTAGCTCCACGCAATAAAGGGTTGTATAATATTCCACCAAAAGATGAGTGTTATATTTTTCAGAGGTTATAAAGGGGTTCTTATGAAAAGAGTAAAAGCATTTGTTTTATTACTCGGTATGACAACAATGGGTAGTGTACATGCTACAGAATATTTTAGAGAAAGAACAATTATTGGCGCTGGAGTTTACTTCAGTGGTTCAAAGAGTATCTTATTCGTTAGTATAGACGGTGATAAATCTGGTATGTCTCCATGCGCCACAACGCGACGTTTCGCAATCGATGATAGTATGCCAAATTTTGATGAAATGGTGAGTATAGCAATGACAGCGTACGCGACAGGTGAGAAGTCAGTCGATCTAGCTGCGAGTAAAACGTGCAACCACTGGGGTAATGCTCAAGATTTACTGGGTATTAAAATTGGCTCAATGGTATGGTAAACGAAAACATCGGTTGACCTTAACTTTTGGCATGTGGCCCGACTCAACAGACTTTAACCAAACACGGTTAGCTATTGAAATAAATGCATAGGACCACATTGAAGCCAGTTAATATATCTCTGGCGCGGAACTAACCTAGCGGTTTCGTGCTTGGGCCCTTCACAGCGAAGCCCAGATTTTCTGAGCATTGCCACAGAGCGAGATCGAAGCGCTCCGAAAAAGAGGTATTTTTGAACTTTGCTCTCCTTGTATGGGATGCACGAGATTGGAGCTTTGGAAGCTATCAGGCTCAGATTATACTGGGCGCTGTCCAGGAGGGAAGTGCCAGCGCATACGTGGTTGTCAGAGATATTATTCATCCCCACCATGAGGCTATGGTATACACGTTAGTTTTAGAATCAAACGTATGGCGGTTAATGCTGCCAAGAATTATCAAGGGTTCTTTAACACTCTATGAAAGAATGGTTGATAGTAAATAGAGTCGGCAAGGTGTAGTGTCATATGAATCTTCCGCTAAGTTCATACCTGCCGGATATTTTTACTTTCTACCTGTGCTCTCCATTTTTTGAACTGTAAATATCAAAGTTTTCATAGTTGAGGGTATTGATAAGGATTTTATTATTGTACCAGTCAAAGTCGCTACTATCTGCTGTCGCGATGAGGCGTCTGGTTTGTTGTTGCTCATCATACTGATAGAGCGGATAGCGGCGTGCTGCTGCTTGTTGCCATAGCCAGGTATTTGCCTGCTTACGTAAGTTGAAGCGATACTGAACAATCAACGGAACCTGCTTAATGATGTCTGAGGTTACCGGTAAGTGAGTCAGGCCGGTGAAATAGTCACCATTATTATCCTGCCACACTGTATCTTCAGGGGTTTTAGCGAATGATACAAATTGCCATTTGTGTTGGGCGCTTTGCAGTTCATCTGTGCGAATATTGTAGTAGTGCACTTGCCACTTATCCGCGCTTTTTATACTGAAGGCAATGCTGTCGTTGTCTTTAACTGAGAGCCCGGCAATCTGTCCATGCGGCACTTTAAGTGTTTTGCTTAGACCCGTTTGGGTGTCTATCTGGAGAAGCTTATTATGGGCTAGAGCGAAGATAAAGCGGTTATCAACAGACCATTTTAAGTCAATAATATGCCCGACTTTGTCGAATTTTGAGCGCATACTTGCCGTTTTTGCCATCAGATCGTAAATCCATATTTGTTCGAGCCCGGAGGCCAGGCTGATATAGGCTACTTTTTGGCCATCACCGGAAAAACGCGCTAAGCGCTCATCAACGGACGTTACCCCAAGTGCTGTTTGCTCACTGCCATCTGCAGATAAATAAAGGATATTCTGATCACGGCTACCTGCACTGAACAGGTAGTCTTGCCCATTCGGGTGGCGTGTAGGCGTAGAAATGGCGTGGGTGCCTGTGTAAATTACAGCCGGGGATTGGCCGTATAAATCGTAGCTAACAAGTTGGTTAGCGGGGTAGTCGCTGACTGTAATGACTCTGTCTCCTGCATGGTTCCAGATTGCACAGCACGCATGTTGATCGAGTGTGAACAAGTGGGACAACTGGTTATGTGTTATGTCGAGTACAGACAGAGCTGGCCAGAGTTGGGCATCCGGAGCTGAAACAAGCAGTAAGTTCTGGGTCGGGTGCAGATCAAACTGACTGTTGCTACCTGGCATGGGGAGGGGTTGCGCCAGCCGCGTTTTTTCTCCGCTAGAGAGCCTTAAGCTGAATAAACTAACAGGACCACCCCGGTAAGCAGCTTCGCTGTATATCAGCAGATCATGATCGTGGGTAAAGATAATTTTGCCATAGCTACCGGTTGGACAATTATGGATAAGCTGCGGCGGGCCTAATTTTCCCGCATCAAATGTTCTTAAATAGTACTGGCAGCTGTTTGTTGTTGTCGCAAGATAGACCAGTGCTTTACCATCTTTTCGCCAGTCCGCAGGCCCTTCCCATGTATCCGGTCCATGATCCAGGTTTACCATCTCGCCCGTTATGAGTGATTTGAGTTTTAACACAATGCTGCCGTCGTAAGCTTCTGTAAACAGTAAATACTGCTCATCGGGAGAAAGTTGGGGGTATAACTCCAGTCCGGGTTCGCGGGTTAGTGCGTTTACCTTGTTTAGGCGCAGTGGGTCAGCAGTTGGCATAGACAGGTGAAGGAAATACGAAGCACCCAGAGTGCATATAGCTGTCATTAAAATTAGCATCACGTAGGTAAGTTTAATGCGCGTCTCTTTTTTCTTACTCGATACTTTCGTTGCGTCACTACTGGATTGCTCGTTGCTCGTAATGGCGCTGATACTGGCAATAAACTGATAGCCTTTTTTTGGATAGGTAACGATGAATGCAGGGCTGCGGGGATCGTCATTCAGCACTTTTCTGAGCTTAGTGATCACACGATTGACGGCGTTGTCAGTTACTATTCTCCCTTGCCACACGTGTTCGATCAGATCGTCTCTGGAAATAAGTGTGTGGGGGTTTTGGCAAAAGAATCGTAGTACCTCAGACACCATAGGCTCAAGTGAGGTTTTTTGTTCTTCCCAGGATAAAGTCAGGGTTTGGTCGCAAAAGGTAAATTGTTCAATCTGCCAGCGCATGCTTTCTCATTATTGTTTTTAAGCTATTGATATTTTTATATAAAAATTCCCAGGCAGCAAAAGTCATAAAAAGTTTCACGCTAATCACTACTTTAATGCCCGCCAAAAATACACTGCCTGTGATTTATTAAACAGGAAATCAGGAATGCACATTTTATCGAAATTAGCTGCGAAAGTAATTGTTCTTACAACAGTTTTAGCAGTATTGGGCATAGCTACTGTGTCATATGCGGCGGAGCGTACCCTATATCCAATACCGGAAATACTCAAAAGCGCAAAGCCATCGGGTCAGCCTAATGAGATATTGCTCTCAGATCCCGACAAGGTAGTAGCAACACTGTTAAAACTGGTCAACTTATTGCCTGAAAAAACAATGGCCTCCTTGTCTGCTGAAGAGCAGTTAAAGCTTAGCTTTGTTACCGGCGATACACCAGACCTGGCTAAGCTGTTCAGAGCTCACAAAACACAGACTAACCTGGTCCATTTTCGACTATATCATGAGGCAAAGACGCAATCGGGACAGACAGTGAGTGAGGCACTGATGGTCATGATTAGCGCGAAGCTGGCTTCTTTCGACAACAAGGCGTTATACCAATTTGATCAGGTATTAAGTGCATTAAATAACAGGGCCCAAAAGCAGCTTTTACACATGTTGATGAAGGTGAAAGAAAAGGCGTTGCTCTCTGAGCAGGAGCTTATCAAACTTGCCGCTGACATCGCGGACTACCAGGTTAGTCAGCTGGTATTTTCGACTGCACAGCCGTTGATAAATGCCCGATGGCAAAAGGAGTATATTATTGAACCTGCGCTGCTTGTGACAACGGCAGAAGGAATTGAGCATACCGTGACCGTTGTGCGCCCTAAAAACACCTCTAAAGCTTTACCAGCGGCATTTCAGCACACAATTTATGCGAACGAAAAACGGCATGTCCGCACTGCGATATATGCTGCTATGCACGGGTATGTCGGCATAGTCGCAAATTCACGGGGTAAGCGTTTAAGTACCAATAAAATTGAGCCCTGGGAGCATGAAGGGCGTGATGTACACCGACTCATTGACTGGATAAGTAAACAAGCCTGGAGCGATGGCCGGGTAGTCATGTATGGTGGCAGTTATAACGGGTTTACCCAATGGGCTGCGGCTAAACATCATCATAAGGCACTGAAAGCCATTGCTCCTTATGCCGCAGCGCATCCGGCATTGGGGCTGCCGATGGAAAACAATGTCTTTCTAACGGCCAATTATCAGTGGGCATTCCATGTAACAAATAACAAAACTATGGATAACAGAGAATATGCGGATGGCGCTCACTGGCACAGAGTAAATCAGACTTTATTCAAAAGTGGCCGGCCATTTAAGGACATAGATAAGATAGAAGGGCGGCCTAACCCCTTATTCCAAACTTTGTTGCGTCATCCTGCGTTTGATGAGTACTACAAAGCTATGGTGCCTTTCGGGCAAGACTTCGCCAATATCACCATTCCGGTTTTATCTGTTACGGGCTATTTTGATGGCGGGCAGATCTCGGCTATACACTACCTGACAGAGCACTATAAGTATAATCCTGATGCTGACCACAGTTTGCTGATCGGGCCCTATGACCATTGGACGGCGCAGACTGTGCCTGATACTCATGTGACGAACTATAAACTAGACCCTGTTGCGGGCCTCAAAAACACCGAAAAAGTTGTCTTTGAATGGTTTGATCACGTGCTGAATAACCGCCCGGCCCCTGAGCTTGTGCAAGATCGGGTTAACTATCAACTTATGGGTGATAACAGCTGGCACCATGTGAAAAGCTATACGTCACTTAATCAGCTGGGGATTGATTTTTACCTGGGGCGGCCCGGGTTGCAAGAGTTAGTAACGCAGCCACCAGAAGTGCTGGAAAAACACACTCAACTAGTCGATCTTGCTGACAGAAAAGTGCAGCACAATATTGATTTCATGAATATTATTCAGCCAGAGCTTCCTGGTGAAACCGGGCTGGTGTTTGTATCCGAGGCGTTCGAACAAGATATGAAATACGCAGGCGCACCGACGGGTCATTTTTCTATTTCGATCAATAAGCGCGATGTGGATATCGGATTTAACCTGTATCAGATACAGCCTGATGGCCGCGCATTTCATTTAGCTCATTACCGTAGCAGAGCCAGTTTTGCACGCGACAGTTCAAAACGTCAGTTATTAGTGCCGTATCAAAAAACCAGAATCCCTTTGGTGAATACACGTATGAGTGCTCGCAAATTGATCAAAGGTAGCAGAATAGCGCTGGTTCTGGATGTAAATAAGAACGAGCAGGCACAAGTTAATATGGGTACAGGCATGAACGTCAGTGACGAAACGATTGCAGATGCAAAAGAAAAGTTGCAACTGAATTGGTATACGGACAGCAAAATC
Source organism: Pseudoalteromonas ardens (assembly GCF_030125445.1). NCBI lineage: Bacteria > Pseudomonadati > Pseudomonadota > Gammaproteobacteria > Alteromonadales > Pseudoalteromonadaceae > Pseudoalteromonas > Pseudoalteromonas ardens. The sequence continues at coordinate 478,389 of NZ_JASJUV010000002.1, read as the reverse complement.
CATTTACCCATCACAGCAATGGAAAAGGTGATTACAACGGAATGATATGTCATATGTGTTCTGGACTCAGGGAAAAGGCGCTGGTAATAATGGGTTTTTTATCGACAGTCCAGAAGCACCTTAACGTGTGAATAGGGGCGTTAAAAGTTCACTTCGAGTTGTATCGTCAGGGTGTCTTTTATATCTAGACGCGCAACTAAACTCGCCAGGATGGACAGCCCGTATAGACTATTTGGCCCGGTTCTTATGGGCCAAATAGCAGTGGCTTGAGGTGATAGTAAATTCTTGTTATATAAAGCACCTGGGTTAGCGTTCTGTTAAACAGAGCTTTGCAAAATAATGAGATTGATGTACTCACTGACATATTTTTAAACTGTCTAAGGAGCGGGTTATGGAAATAAATTACGGGTATGTTTTTGTCGCTATTGTTTTAATACTGAACATGTTGGTATCAGTCTTTATTGGCAGAAGGCATGATCTGGAAAGGTTTCAAAAAGTCGCGCAAATAATCATCGTTTGGCTAATCCCAGTTGTGGCCGCTATTGGTTTGTGGGTTTTTTATAAAAGCCAGGACGGTGAGGTTAAACCTGATAGTAAGAACTTTGGCGGAGGTGCCCAGGATAGTGGTGTTTCTTGAGGTGATTAATGAGCGGAAAAGATATGCTCGTTACTCTTAACTTTCTTTGTATATTGTTGTTTTCTAATTTCTCTTATAGAGGCGATGTAGTATGAAGTGTCTTATGATCTGTTTGTGGATAATGAGCTTCTTTTGTTTTGCCGGCAAGCCAATGACCCCGTCCAAAGCCTATCAAAATGCTCTGTCGCCAGAAGAAAAATCGATAACTCTGGAATATGAAGCTCTATTGAAAAAAGAGTTTTTCGAGCATTTAGATGTCTTATCTGCTGAAAAGCTCGAGTTGTTGCTGAAGCTGAGAGATTCAATCATATCGGATGGCGCTACTCGCTCACAGGCCCTGATTGATGTCAGGATTGCTCACGAAGCATTAGCGGTTTTTCGCTTTATCAGTACAGGTGAGCTGACAGGGTATCAAAGAACTGTACTCAAAAAGCTGGAGAGTTCAATTTCGGACAACAAGTTAGAACTTTCAGATAAGCGGCTAGAAAAGAAAATAGACGGGTTAAGGGAAGCAATTGAAAAACAGAAAGGTTAGCACTGTTTTGCAGTAGATTTTTACCCCAATTTTTGCGAACACCCATTCGAGTTTGCAAGCATAATGCCCGAGACAGTGAACTTAATCCCTAACGCATTTAGGTAGAGTCGAATGGAAAGAGCGAGTAGGCTGTTATCCATGATCACCAGAGAAATCTCACATGTATCGATACAGGGTGCTATGCGGATAAGTCTCCGGTTTAACCAGCAGCACGCTGAAGCGAAGGTCAAAGTGAAAGTAATTAATATAATCACAGGGAAACAGCTAAAAACAAGGTGATATCCTGACAGGAAGTCAATTCCGGCTTCATCAGTAAACCGCGCCAGAGCAAAATAGTTGGCAAGGGCGCGGCTCTTTTTAATAGCAGGACATATCACTCAATAGGTTTGTGTCCTTCATTGACGTTGTCTTGTTGAGTTACTCGTTTAAAGGACTACCGTCACAGTAGCTCACTGGCTGCCAGGCGTCATATTGGCCCGATTTGTCGGGTTGAAACCCATAGCTCCAGTGCCTGGCTCGATAAATGATTCCATGGTACGCCACCGGCGCATCACCTTTGCGGTAGGCTATGTCGCTTTGCCATGCTTGCGCTGCGCATCCGCCAAGTTTGTACCCAAGCGTGAAAGGGACAGAGAGCTTGCGGCCAAAGTCTGGTTGCAAATCATGGGTGACCGTTTTTCCGTCTAAGTCATAGGACAGATTCAGTGCGCCCTGGCCTTTACGATTATTGAAAAAAGGAAAAGCCAGGCCATCTCTGGCAGAGTCATACACAACTAACTCATAACATCCCGCCGGTTGTTCAAACTCCAACTCATGCCACTGCTGTGCATTGAAAGTATGCCAGGACTGTATGATATTTTGATGCCTGTCACGTAACTCCACTTTGGTTTCATCCGGGATTTTACCGGTCAGAATATTGAGCCTGGGTGTGTTGAATAATGATAACGGCATATGCATTAAGGCGTTAGCATCATTATTCGCCATGTTTTCATCTCCTTTCACCTCTGCACTGATGCTAATACGGGCCGTTTGTGTATCGAATTGGCCAAGATAGCGGGTAGGGATGCGTACTATTTTCGTGTCGCCGGGCTTGAGGTTACCCTGCCAGTCGTAAAAGTGCTGCTGTCGCCCGGCAATGCCGTAGTGAAACTGTACTGCATGGATGTCGGCGCTACCCATGTTCTTGATTTCAGCTTCAATGGCGCCGCACTGTATTCCAAATCGCTCAGGAGTCTGTGCATTGGGCGATACAATACGGGTTAGCGCAATATCGGTGGTTGCTGGCTTCTTTGCATAGGTAACCAGCACAGCATTAACAATGTATCGTGGTGCTGTATTGCCATACTGAGAGGGTTGCCAGCTGTAGCGTTGCCAGTCCAGATCAATTGTGTTGTTTGTTTGCGCGGTATCTATGTCATAACTGAATGGAACAACGGATTCACCAGGACACCAGTTGGAACGGGCGAAAATATAGGTGCCTCCCTGAGGAAAGGTCGCACTCATATCGCAATCTTTTCGCCATAGTTGCTGTTTTACAATTGTGTCGTTGTTGTGCTTAATGGTAAAGAAGCGGTCGCACCATTCTCCACATAGCTCCGGCTCACCTTGCGGGTTATCGAATGACAAAGCATGGCCGTGGGAAGATACGGTCATTTTTATTTCGGCGTGCTGTTCATTGGCCTTAAACTGAAAGGCGCGTTGCGTTAGCAAGGTATCAAAGTACTCTGAGGTTTTGTATGGCCAGCCTTCAGAGCCCGATTCATACAGCGGAATAGCCCTTAGAACCTCTTGCTTGTTGAATTCAGTGTCAGAGTATAGCTTTGCTGAAATGCCGAATGCTGATTGTTTGGCGCCCCAGCCACCATAGTGGATATTAAAGAGTCCCTTTCCTTGTAACACGGGGATTAAATGTGACACATCAAAGGTATAGGTACGCCGCCAGTTGCGGTCAAAACCATGCATAGCGCGTTGCATATAACCCGCATAAGGCGTGATCAATCTGCCCAGCTCATAACTAATACCGTGTTTCTGCCATTCAAATCGCACTGTGTAGTCCCAGTCGCTGCAGCCTTGACTCGCGCAGCCGAGTTCTATTTCAAGTAAGTGTCGGCCAGTATTCTCCTGACTCGCCAGTTCGACGGCAAATGTATGATCACCATGTTTGGTAAATGAGGTGAATGGCGTGAGCAGCTGCTCTTTGGCAAGTGCGGTAGTGCAAAACAGCAAAAGACAGATAAACCCGATTTTCATCTTTAACCCTTGAGTGTTTATTTACAAATATTTTACCACTGTGCCATATAAGGATACATAGGCATATCAACTTCTCGGTTTTGAGCTTGAAAATTATTAAAGTGGACCGGACTCCCAACATCAGAGCTTGTTATGGAAGAATGAAGGTGGTGTTGTACTGCCTCAGAGTGTGAAGCGTGTCGAACTTATCAGGTATACTGCCATTTACTCCTCTGGCTTTTTTCCAGGCCCGGTAGTTGAAAAGCATGTAAGCGCTGAGCGAAATCCTGTCTTATTTGATGGCAATTTGAGTTGGTTCTGGTTTTATTACAATCAGCTGTTTGATGGGTATTTTGGGCTATCTCAGCTTTGGTAGCACTGCAGCGGGTGATTGGTTGGTGCGAAGTGAAATTACCTACCGCGAGCGTCTCAATAATGCAGATTATCGCTCATAACCTTTAAATCGGCGCATTAAAATTGTGTAAATACTGTAAAGAATGGCAGTGTGATGGCCAGTTCACTACTACTATATCAAAAAATTGGAACGATCCATTTGGGTGGGAATCAGTAATGAAACAAAACAAAGTGGTCAGGCATCTGGCTTTAGTATCAGTATCATCCGCTATTTTAGCTGCGTGCGGGCAGGCACCCAGTCAAAGTGCTGGTACGCAAGTATCAGCAAATTCTAACTATGTCACAGACGTTGTATCCTATGTGGATCCCTTGATTGGGACAAAGGGGCCGTTTAACCACAGGCAGGCCGGTAATGTGACGCCGGGTGCATTGGTGCCATTTGGGATGTTTAATTTTGGTCCTGAGCATGCGTACACTGAAGATTTACTGGCCGAATCTGAAGGGATCTCAAAAAAAATCCAGCAGGAAAAGAAACGTGTTCCTGTATCCCCAGGCGGCTACAATTATCAGGCTAGTCGTGTAAAAGGGTTTTCCTTTACGCGCTTGTCCGGAACCGGTTGTTTAGGCGCCTCAGGTGATATTCCTGTGATGCCATTTACCAAAGACATAACATTTTCCCCTGCAACTGATCCAATCAATGCCTACTACAGCGCTGGTTTTAGCCATGATAATGAAACCGCTACACCGGGTTATTATCAGGTTGGCTTAGACAATGGTGTGAATGTTGAACTGGCCGCAACAACCCGCACGGGAATTGCAAACTTTACTTTTGATCAGGCAGACAACGCCAAGCTACTTTTCAGGACGTCATACTCACAATTGGGTAGCGGCGATGCTTATGTCAAAGTCGACGCTCAAAAAGGCGAAGTCACAGGGTATGTAACCTCAGGGAATTTTTGTGGTTATCTCGGCGAGCACAACCAAAGAGACTATTACACGCTGCATTTCGTCGCTAAGCTGGATAAAGCCATTGCTGGTTCAGGTGGCTGGAAAGATGATGAGGTATTTACAGGGCAAGACTCTGCCAAAGGGGGAATGGGCTACGGCGATAATGGCTGGCCGGATATAGGCAAAGGCTCAGGTATATGGGTTGACCTGGATATGGAGGCAGGTGAAACCGTACAAATGCGTGTTGGCATTTCTTATGTGAGTCTTGATAACGCCAGAGAGAATCTTGAAAAAGAACAGGCAGAGCAAAGTTTTGCTCAGGTTAGGACGCAGGCTCAGGCGGCTTGGGAAAACGCGCTGTCTAAAGTGAAAGTGGAGTCTGACGATACCAGCAAACTCAGAGTTTTTTATACTGCGCTGTTCCATAGCTTGTATCATCCCAACATCTATTCAGATGTGAATGGTCAATATGTCGGGTTTGATCAGCAGGTTCATACTGTTGAAGGGACCCAGACGCATCAGTATGCCAACTTCTCCGGGTGGGACGTATACCGCTCTCAGCTACAGCTCGTTACTTTGTTAGATAAAAAGCGTGGTAGCGATATCGCTCAGTCATTGTTTAATCAGGCGAGCCAGTATAACGGCGTATGGGACCGCTGGACCCACAACGCGGGAGCAACCGGTGTCATGAGCGGTGATCCGTCGACAATCGCGATTGCAAATTTTGTGGCATTTGGTGCTGATGATTTTGATGTGACAGGCGCGTATGACTCATTGTACAAAGCCGCGACAGAGCCTACAGTATTCGATTTGTCTGAGGTTGGCTGTCCGGTATTTTGTCGTGGTCAAAAACCCTCTTTGGATCAATGGCAGCAACTCGGATATATTTCAGACCAATCTAACAGCTGGGAAGGGGCATCGGAAACACTGGAACAGGCATCAAGCTATTTCTCCTTGTCTCAGCTGGCAGTACGCCTGGGTAAGCATGATGACGCTTCGCGTTTTGTGAATGAGGCAGGATACTGGCGCAATCTCTACAACCCGTCTGCTACTGAGTCGCTGGGCTATATTCAGGGGCGCAACAAAGATGGCAGCTGGAAAGACGAGTTTGACCCGTTTTCAGGTCATCTCTTTGTCGAAGGCAGCCCGGCTCAGTATTTATGGATGATCCCGCATGATGGGGCAGGACTGGCAAAAACTTTGGGCGGTGACAAAGCCATGATCCAAAGACTGGACAGCCATTTCCGCAAACCAGATGGCACCTGGGTTTTGTATCGTGATTCAGCGGAGTTTTCAGATGTCTCAAATCAGCCATCCATCTTGTCACCCTGGATGTATCTTCATACCTCAGAGGCATATAAGACACAGCAAACGGTGCGCGAGACCATGAAGCAGTTATGGCTGGATGCGCCAGATGGTATTCCAGGTCAGGACGACCTGGGTCAGATGTCATCCTGGTATGTGTTCAGTAGTCTGGGACTTTACCCTAAATACCCGGGCCGTGCCGATCTGGTTTTGTCCAGTCCTCAGTTTAAACGCGCACGCATTGGCAATCTGACGCTGAACGCACCGCAAGCATCAGACACGCATATTTATATAGACGTGCTTAAAGTCAATGGTAAAGCCAGTCTGAAGAGTTGGATTGATGAAACCTATATTAACCAGCCTGTCACTTTGGATTTTTCGTTGAGTGAAGCGCCTAACAAAGCGTTTGGCGGGGCTGCTGAGCACAGGCCACCGAGCTATGCGCCTTCTGTTCAATAACTGCAATATGAATAAGGTTGTAAACTTGACCAGAGGCAAGCGCGCCGCTGGCTGACAAAGAATATTCCCTATCAAAGCCCCGTGCCGTTTGCCGGGGCTTTTTTATCCATAAAGCCGTGTCATACTCAGATTTTCAAAGGGCAAAGATTAGTGCATTTATTTTTCTGACGCCTTTATTTACCTGTTTTAACCTCGAACAACAGGATCTGACTCAGCTGCTTGCCATGTACGTTGAAATTATCATCAGACACCATGAGCAGACTTATATTGCCATTGGCAAGCCGGGGACCAAAAGTCATGCCCTCCAGATTATCAATGTGTTTCGAGCCCAGTTGTTGTTTAATGCTGGCCATGTCTAATAGCAAAGTTTTATGAGCAGGGCGAACGGATTGCTGGTTGAGCGAGGCCACCTGACTTGTATCGGTTACATTTTTTAAATCAACGAGGTAGATGCTGACGTCGTTCCCGCCATCTGCTATACCCGCCGTGTATGAACGCTCCATGGTGAGCAGTTGGTGTTCATTTACCTGTAATATCTCGACCAGACCGGTAGTGCGAAACGCATCGGGTTTTGCCTCTGGGCGATTCACCATAGGTTCAAGGTAGTAGGCGAACTGTTTTTGCATACTCTTTGAGGCAAAATCAAAATAGGAGATGCGGACCAGGCTACCGTGCTCAATATTGGATTCTTCACCATCTTGCTTGAGTGCACCTTCCGCAGACACCCAAATACCTTTGCCTGAGTGTGCGACAGTGAGTCCTTCGAAGACGGCATTATGTCTTGGCCCGCTTGTTTTGCTGATCTCGAACATTTTTGGCAGTGTAAAGTTAACCAGACCTTGTTCAGTCTGCATGAAGATAGCCGGTGCATGCTTATATTTAATGCTGCCTTCGCTGGTCCAAATAATGTCCTTGCCATTCGGCGCTATTCGAAGGCTTTCGGGATCTACAACACCTGAACGGGTTTGTTTGTTTACCAACGGCAGGGATTTTTCGAACTGAACCTGTTCAATTTTTTGACCTTTAATCGCTATATTTGCCTGGAAATAGCGTGGCTTTTTAGAATCATCGGCGATTAATAAATAGCGTCCATTGGTGTATTCAATGCTAGATAACCCACCGACTTTGTCTCCGTCGACGCGTAGATCAGCCGGGACAATAAATTCATCTAAAAACTCGAGCTGCATAGTGGCTGAGTTTGCGAAAAAAGGGGCCAGTAAGGTTAAGAATAGACAACTGCGCATAAGGATCTTTACTTCAAATATTCAGGACAGAATAATATACGCAGGTAATATGAAGTTTGCATCACATTGAGCTTAAAAAGTGCAGAAGATAAAAACACTACTTAAAATTAAATGTTAATTAATAGGTGTTTGTTATTGAGTAAGTGTTTCAGTGTTTGTCCCAACACAGTTATAGGCTCATTCACTGACAGCCTGATACTCGAGTGTTAAGCCCCGGTCATTGTTTAAACTAGTGCTTGCTATATAACACCCTGTTCTATTAATGTCTTAGACGTATCAGGGTAGACCGCTCAATTATAAAAACAAAAATAACTAAGGAGTTGTGATGAGCATATTCAAAACGTTATTAGCCATGGCGTTGCTCTTACTGAGCTGCGCTGCGGTCAGTGCCAGTATTCAGGTGCAGGCTGTGTCGCCGCACTTGCATATTCTGACCGGGAAAGACTACGGTACTAATATCGGTCTTGTTGAGACACCCAGTGGTTTGGTTTTAATTGACCCTATGCCAGGTGAGCAATATTTGGCAGCACTGGAAAAAGCCATTCAGGCCATCAACCGAAAGCCCGTTACACATGTTTTTAATACCCATGCCCATACAGATCATACCGGTGGTAATGCCTATTTTATTAGCCGGGGTGCGCAACTTGTGACGGGAGAGATGAGGCAGTTTGGTCTGTTTCACCATGCCGTGAAGTCTCATACCACCACAGATAACATCTACTATCACAAGCCGAGCAATGCCATATTTGTCGGCGATGTGTTCGATACTAGCTGGCATCCTACCTTTTATGCAGGCGGTGTTGCAGGCTTTAACAATGCGATAGACACAGTTTTAAGAATTGGCGATGAGCAGAGCCTGGTGGTTCCGGGGCATGGGGTTGCTACGGATAAAGCCTCGCTGCGAAGGTTCAGAAAAAACACCCTCGAATGGGTGGATACCATCCGTTTACTGAGCATGCAAGGACTAAGCATAGAGCAGATTATGACAAACAAAAAGGTGATTGATCTTGTTGAGCGGTTTAATCTCTCGGGTAAATCACCATTTTTGCCACAAAAAGCCTATCAGCGGTTTATAGAGAGAACCATTCAGGTCATTGAACGTGAGCGCGGCTCTGTCTAGCGCACTGATTGTTGTGACTCAAAGAAGAGCATCCTTGGCGTTGTCTGGTTGATATGCGATAGTGGCAGGGTCTGTGGCCTAATAATCATAACAATGGAATTCTCACGCTACTTTTTGTTCTTCTTTGCCTCGCTGGGTGCATTTAACGGAGTTTTACTTGCCGCATGGATTTATCACAAGCGACGCGAGATAACGGGGGCACCCTGGTTATCCCTGCTATTGCTGATGCTGAGTATTCGTATCGGCAAATCGATTGCTTTTTATTTTAGCCCCGGGCTCAGTAAAGACATTTTACAACTGGGGCTCAGTGCATGCTGCCTGATTGGTCCGAGCTTGTTTTCTTTTTGTGTGCGTAACTTAAATCCGAACAAAAACAGCCCAATATTGCGATGGCATTTTGCAGTCTGGTTGCTCGTGGTTGTCTTCACTGGTGCAGTCTATCCCTATCATAGCAATCTGGAACTCTGGCAAACCTGGATATACAGAGGTTCAGGTTATGCCTGGTTTGGGTATTTAATAGCGGCAAGTTGGTTGTATCGGCATAAATTGGTTGCCTTATGGTCAAGACAAAGCACACCAAACTGGCGTGATCTGCCCGTTGTTGTATTAGGTGGCGGCTGGCTGATCTGGCTTGCTTACTATACAGCGGCGTACACGTCTTACATCATGGGGGCATTGTCATTTTCCATGGTGTTGTATCTGAGTATCGTGGTCTATTCGGGGGGAGGCCGAACAAAAGAGAAGTACGCTGCGCAGACGATATCACCGCAGCAGAGCCATGAACTATCAACCAAATTAACTCAACTGTTCGACGACGAGTTGTTGTTTACCGACCCTGGTATGTCATTACCCAGATTGGCCAAGCGTTTGGGAGTCAGTCACACCAAGTTGTCACAATTTTTAAACCAGCATTATGGTTGTAACTTTAATCAATTTATTAATCGTTACAGGGTACAGCATGCTCAGTCACTTTTGCTGCAAGAGCAAAGCCTGACGATGGAACACCTTGCGGAATTATGTGGTTTCAATGCCAGCTCGACATTCTACACCGCATTTAAGAAATACGCAGGTCAAACCCCGAGTCAGTTTCGTGCGCAACAGACTCGCAAATTATCAAGCTGAATACCTAAATTATAATTCAGGAGCTTGTTTTATAAGGTTATGTTTTAAGGTGAGGTGAAATTCGTTAACCGGAGAAACACCATGAAAACCTGTCTTAAATACGTCCTGATTTTGCTATGTTTGATAAGCTCTGGACATAGTCTGGCGTCGGATAAAGCGGGTGTCTTACATGCTTTAAATGACTACTTACAGGGGACACGCGAGAGTGACCCTGCGCGGATCAAAAACGCATTTCATCCGCAAGCACAGTTGTTGCTGTCCCATGATACTAAACCATTCTGGACGGTGACAGCCGGGCAGTATGCAAACTGGTTTAATCGTCAAAGTGATAAACAACGCCGGGGGAAGGTACTCTCGCTGACAATCGACGGTGACATTGCCATGGCGCGGCTAAAAATCACCGTAGCGCCTCCTTACAAGGCATATGTCGATCATATCCTGCTAAAGCAGATAGCTGGGAAATGGCAGATCGTCAGTAAAACCGCAACGGATCAAAGTACTCAGCATAAAAATAAAAAAATCCTCTTTATTGCATCGAGTGCAAGCTTTCACGGTGACACAGAACTGCCGGCCGGAACCAGCTTTTCTGAGCTTGTGTATGCCTATGACACGTTTATCAAAGCCGGATATGCGGTGGATTTTATGAGTACCCGAGGGGGAGCATTGAGCCTGGCGTACGTGAATACGTCTGTGCCGATCCACAAACAGTATTTGTACGACCCTGAATTCATGTATGCAATTGGTCACAGCCTGGCACCGGAGCAGGTCGATGCGTCACAATATCATGCTGTGCATTATGTTGGAGGAAGCAATGCCATGTACGAAGTTGCTGAGCACCCTCAGATCCAGGCGATTGCGATGGCGGTGTACGAGCAAAATAATGGCATTATTTCCGCGGTCTGCCATGGCACCGCTGGTATTGTGAATTTAAAACTGAAGTCGGGTGCGTATTTGGTGGCCAATAAACGTGTTAGTGGCTATCCGGAATCTTTTGAGCGACAGGGCGCACCGTATCTTAAGGCGTTCCCATTCTTTATCGGTGAGCGAGTAAAGGCCAGAGGAGGCGAGTTTTTACATGGTGAAAGGAACAAACCATTTGTTGAAATCGACGGCAGATTGATCACCGGACAAAACTATTTGTCTTCAGTGGCGGTGGCTGAGGCCATGATAGAGGTGTTAGATAAGCGTTAGGGTGGTAACACGGTGGCGGGGCAGTGAACTGGCCGTGTCAGGTGGGAAAGGGAAAATGCTTGCCGCTTTTAAAGTAGAGGCAATTAATTGCCTCTACGCAAAGATGAGCAAATTAGTTATTTTGCTCTTGCCACTTCAGTAACAGTGAAAGTGTTAAACCGCCGACCTGACCGGCTTCATTCAGGCCATAATGGGTCATGGCTGCGTGTCTGAATGCGTTTGAGACTGATGTCAGATACTCTTTCACGCCGTCCTGACAAGCTTCACGGTAATCGCCTTCTGTTGAGCACTGGTTGTAATACTGCTCGATATTGGGAATATAGTGGGCAGCAAAGTGATCAGAGAGGTCGCCGATATAGGCGTCGATCAGAGGCTTGGAAGTTTGCTCCACAGCATCAAGTGTGGCGGTGTCATCCCAGCAGCGCGACCATACCTGAGGGTGTGCAGCTTCTTTCTCTTCTAACGTAGCAATGATGTCAGTAACACGGTGCTGAAGTCTGAGCATTGAACGGGCATCGTCAAAAGCTGCGCAGTTTTGTGGTGAATTTACTGCCTTCTGAACACTGGATTCAAGTAGTTGATTAAAGCTGATGCGAGCCGGCTCAAAATCTTGCGCCAGGTTGCGCCAAAGTGGTAAAACCACTCCCAGTCGGTAGCCATAGAAATCGTAGTCTACTGCAACCCCTTTTTTCACCAGCCAGTGAACATTGTCCAGTGTTTCCTGGTAGTGCCCGGAGTCGTACAGGTAAAACGTGTCGTCCAGTTTGGTTTGAAGTTCAGGGTCTAAATTACTGGCGTGAGAGGAAAAACAGAAAGTGCCAGAAACCAGAAGGGCGGTGGAAATTAAAAGTTGTTTCATTTTACTCTACTCCTTAGGAAAAAATGAATTGTCTGTGGCTCTGAATTAAAAGCCACGGGTTAGTTTTTAATACTGCCCGATTGAGCAGTCGCCATTTATAAGCAGTATGCATGCCAAAATAGTAATTTATTACTTGTTTATTTTTCCTTGCTCATTAAATGTTCGTATTTTTAGGCTGGTTGATCGTATTCAGCAACGCGCAGGGCGTTTTTTTACCCGGTTAACATGGATAATAGGAGTCGCTGTAGACCTGAAATGGTGCTTCTATACGGACAAGTCGTTAAAGGCTGCGCTTAGTAGGTAAAAAAGTTTGCTGTGATGAACAATAAAGCGTGTTGGGCTGAGGGACTGGTTTGGTGAGCTTAACGCAGTCATAGAGTCAGTTAGCAAAAATATGAACAAGGGAGACGAAATATGATCAGGATGATACTGCTGACAGTGACGCTCCTGTATAGTTGTATGTTTATGCAAATTGCAAGGGCAGAAAATAGCGATGTGCTTTATGTTCGGATTACTCAGACGCCGGCTGTCGTGTCTGTTGTTGCCACTTTGGGTTCCAAGCAAAAGCGTTTCCGAGTACCTCACCCTGTCAATAGCATACATTCAGACTTTAAAACCCTGTGGAAAAAGCTGGACGAGTGGGAAGTTACTGCTCAGGACGTAGCACAGCTTAATCGGTATGAGGAGGGGTTGTTGCGCCCGATGGCCCATTTGCTGGACCAAGCGGAGCAAATTCACTTTGTACTTGATCAGACCACTATTGATTACGCATTGGGCTTGATCCCATACAGAAACAAGCCGTTGTTTCTTCAGTATCCAATCTCCTATAGTCTAAACGACGTGTCTGTGACAGCTGATGGGTTTTACTCTGCCAGCTGGCGTGGACTATCTATTGCTGATCCCACAGCAGATCCAGACAATGCCAGCGCTTTGTTACCCGAATTTTTCCCAAAAAGTCGCAGTTATCAGATGGCAGATGTTAGTTTGTCGCAGTTTAAAGCGTTCAGAAAACAGGACGTTTTATTGCTGAGTTTGCATGGCGTCAGAGACCAGCTGAACGGGGCGATGGACTTTAATGCAGCGACGCTGACTGACCGAGACTTAAAACACTTTGGTGCTCAGTTAATTTATCTGGATTCCTGCCAAATGGGGAGCGCCTATAATTTCATTCAGACGCTGCGAGCTTACGACAATCGCTTTTTGATTGCACCGCTTTTTAGTAACGAAGCGGGAGACTCTTCCAGTGCTACTATTCAAGGGTTTTTCTCACAGCTTAAATTGGGTCACTCACCGGCCCAGGCTATGTACCAGGTTCGTCGCCAGTTATTTGAGCGTTATCGAAAATCGGACGGGGTGAATGCGGCTTACTGGAAGGCATTTCCATTTCGGGTTTATCAACAGCTATAACGAGAAAGAACGATGCTAGCGAGATAGTTTCGTTTTATTAAATGACGATAAAAACAAGGACAAGTATGAAAATCAAAGCGCTTTTAGCCTGGCAATGGCAAGGATATGAGACATTTCACCAGTCGACGATCAATTTATGGCTACATATCGTCGCGGTACCGCTGTTTATTTTGGGTTTTGCACTGTGCTTTGCGGCGCTGTTTTTTCTCAATATAACACTGTTCGGTAGTGCTACATTGTTGATGGTGGGATCTCTGATTGCACAAGGAATAGGTCATAAAGAAGAGGCCTTGCCTCCGGCGCCATTTACGGGTGCGCTCAATGCAGTGTTGCGGATCATTCTGGAGCAAGTTTACACATTTCCAAAGTTTGTCCTGACCGGGGGCTGGTATGCAGCGCTTAAGGGTAAATAAGGTTATATGATGCAAGTGATGTAGCGCGAATGCTGTCGCCGTCTCAGGCTTGCAGAAATCGCGCTCAATCAGGTTATGTTATTTGGCTTTGTGGTTCATGTGATGCACCTGTGCTTTGGGTTTGGTCACAGGCTCTTCCTCTTCTTCCTCCGGCAACTCGATGGCGTCATAACGTTCATTTTCTGGAATATCTTCCAGACGCCTTAAAGTATTGACCTGAATATGCGGCCACTGTGTGGTTTCGCCACTGGCACCAAACATAAATTCAAAATCTACGATTTGCTCATACTGTAATTGATCGATGATTTTGTCCTTACCTGCTTCGTCCTGAATGATGATCTGTTCGAGCCACATGCGATGGCGCATGCGAACCACACGGCAGTAGCGCTCAATCATGACATTGTTTACGGTAGCGCCTTGCACTCCGGTATCATGCTGGCTGTCTAACTCGATCAGATCATAGCTTTTGAAGTTTAAGTCCTCATTGAACTCTGAAAGTAACAGGTTTGGCTGAACAGTGTAGGGGAACTTAGCGCCATACTGATCGTAATTAAAAATATTCAGGAAATAGGCGCGTGCACTGTTGACGCCCTGATGTGCTTCAGGCTGACCAGGGTAGTCTCTTTGCTCGTCCCGTGGCAGGTTTGTCCAGAATGGCTTTTTCAGGCTACCCGGGATCAGGTCGCGCTCGGGATCTATACCCATGGTGGGAGAAATCGACAGGTAGGGTTGCTCCCACAGTTTTGCAATTTCCGGTCTTTCGGGTGCATCTGGGGTTTTTTCCTTGTCAAAGTTGGTTACGCTACCCGTCAGGTGGATCGTGGTGCCATGGGGGATCACGCCTGAGCGAGAGATAGAGTGGGGCGGCACAAATTGGGGGCCTTGCTCGCCTGGACCAATTACGGGCACACCACCATCCTCTGCAACCGTTTCAACGGTTGAGGGACGAGAAAACATGGTACGCGGGTTCTGGTATTGGCCATTTTCTTCCCACGGCATAGTGTTATCACCCAGCCACAGGTACATTCCATTCTCAAAGTGTTGCAGGTCGCCGTTGTTATCTATGATGGCCGTTTCATATTTGACCGGACCATTAAATTGCTCATTTGATCCTGCACGGTTACGAACTGGCGCGTTTACTTTTGTAAAGGTTAACTGTTCGCGGTATTGCTGTGATTTGAAATGAAAAACCCCAAATACGGTTTCTGAAGAAGTGCCGGGAGAGGGCATGGGGGTCGTATGCAGCCCTTTGGGGCCGCCTTTCCAGTTCACCCAGGTACCGTGCAGTTTATCGAGTACGCCAAATTGCGGCACTGTGGGTTCATTGTCTTTTAGTTCCGGGTATGGGCGAACGGATGATTGTGGTGTCTTGCTAGTCATTGCTTGTTCCTTGTTTTGGTCTTTTGTAGTGGTTAAAGCACTAAAAAGATGCTGCAAATTAACGGTGTTAGGTAGCTATGGTTTAACTGTCTGACAGCTATAGCAAAATCATGGACCAAAATAGGCGGGGTAACCATTACGGTTTATTACAGGGAGGGTTCTGAAGGCTGAAATGAATGATGATGACAGTATTTAGTCATCATCATTCACTCATTTGGGTTATTGTTGTGCAGTGCTGATCAGTTGTCCATTGGCAAAACCAGTGACAAAGAACTCCAGTGTATCCAGTTGCAGTTGATTGAACGTGTCAATATCCTTCGGATCTTTGCTGTCTATAAAAGCTTGCCACCAGGGAAGGTAATTTGACAGTACAGATTGACCCTTACCCGGCTTAAATACTTGCATGATGGCTTTACCTAAATTGACCTTAGTTGGTAACTGTGTACCAAGCTCGGTTTGAACCAAAGCAATTAACAGTTGGTTGTCTTCAACAGAAATGGCCTGGTTGACCACAGGCCCGACCGTTTGATCAACCGAGTTATTTGCATGAGGCGGAACCCGGCTTACGTAGGTCGTGCGATAAAGCACTCGCCAGGCCTTGTTGTTTTTAATCATTGCACTGCGAAGCGCGATGGCATTGGGGTCGTTGCTAAATCGGTACCAATTGTCATCGATCACAGTATCGAGCAATGCCTCAGAGTTGTCTGTCGAAGGGGCCAAATAGTAAGACATGAAACGATAAGCATTGACCTTACCGGGGCAGGCTTGAGCAGAATAAGCGCCCGAACCATTATCGGCATCAGGTTCCCAGCCTTGCAGTGTCGGGTCGCCCGTGACGGAGGCTTCCAAACCAAAGCCCCGGGATTCAGAGCGGGATTTTGTGACACTGACATTGATTTGGCTGCCGAACAGTGAGTCGATACTAGAATATACGCCAATGAAAAACGCGGTTTCCATTTCTGCACTAGGGCCGGCAGCAAACGTCAGGTTGTAAGCGCCGCTAAAGCTGGCCTGTGTTCTGGCCATGGCTTGATTCTCTTCTTTATAAAGCCCGCCATCGGCCGTCCAAACATACTTGTTAACCAGGCTTTGTCGCGCATAGTCTTCATCAAAGTTGTATGCCTGTATCGCTTTGGCTGGACTGAGGTTGGTGTCTTTTGAACGACCTTGTTTTGAAGCATTAAATTGTTCGAATACCAGCTCTGCATCTTTGGTTTGTTTGTCAATTTTGTTTTTTAGCACATAGGCTTCACTGGTATTGAAATAACTCCCTCGCTGAAAGTCTGCATTGGGATAATCCGGATCATTGACCAGGCCTACTTTACCATCCAATGTCCCATTTTTAATATATTTGGGGTTGATTGGGAAGGTAATGATGTTCTCATCCGGGGGAATCTCAGTGTTTGGAACAACAACCTTGCCAGCCATTTCTCCGGAGGACTCAATTTGCAGGCTATAAAGGTCTGCCGTAAGTGATACTACCAGTGCATAGCCTGTATTGTCAGGCAGGAAACGCCTGCCCACTTGTGGGTTGAGATAGTCATCATTGTTAAGCTGTTTCGGCTCCCAGTTGCCCCGCAGGGAAAGTTGGTTTGTTATGCTGGTAGATAAACCGGTACTCAGCACCGAGCCGGATGTCTCTCCGTCCTGATGTTCAACACTGACTTTGGCCCCAACCTTGTAGGTGTTGTTGAATGTCTGATCCTCTATTTGAAAGAAGGGGGTACCAGTCCCAATACTTGTTTTAGTTTGACCAAACACCCCAGTATTGGTTGTAAAGCTCTGTAGTTGAGTTGTTTCATAGTCGCTGTACTCAAATTGGTATTCGACGTCTTTGCTTTCGCTCAGGGCGATAGAGCTGGCACCAAAGTATTCATGATAACTGGTGGCGCTGTCATAATACGGACGTGTGAGGTTTTCGCTGGGTACCGGGGGAGCGCCTTCGATAAAACCGATCAGGGTTGGCGACGTTTGTACTTGCCCAATATAAACCATATTCAGGTTACCAACCTTGAAGTTAGGTAAAATCGTCAAACTTTCATCGACATAGGCGTATTCCCGTTGCATTACTGACACCAGCCCACCGAGTGTCGTTGTGAGTGTGCTGGTATATTCTGCAACTGCGGGGGTCCCTTCAACTGGCTCCTGAAAGTCCGTGATATGATCAGAGTAAATGTTTCTTACCATTGGTGCTTCATTGGCAACGGGGGCTGTTGAGGGGGCGAACTTAGGTTGCGGGTCACCGACGAGCGAGCCATTGTTACCATGACCTGAGTCGTCTCTGGCAGTGCCATTGAATGGCCAGTAACCAATGAGTTCTTTGCTACTGCCAACGACAGGGCTGTGACAGGCGCTGTTGATTTCAGCTTGCGATTTGGCAACCGACCAAACCCTGAGCTCCTGGATTTTCCCCTCATATTGAGCCTCAAAGTGGTCGTCTTCAGTCAAGTAAGCACCAAAAGTTAACCGGCTTAATTGATCACAATAGCCGCTGATATCGCTTGCTTTGGCAGAGCTATATTGTCCAACCTCATAGCCATTCACATAACAGGTTGTTTTAGAGAGCGGCGTATAAAGTACCCATAGATTGGCACTGCTCAGCCTGGCATTATTTCCGGAAACTTTGTCTTTGGCTTCGAGACCACTTTGTTCACCAAACCACCATGCTGAAATAACCCCGGCATCTTCACCTTCCGGGTCAACACGTGTCATTGAGTTCAAAACATGTGATTGCTCTACGTGTCTGGACCAAATCCTGATGCCGGTTAAGACTGCTGAGATATACCGCTGTGATTCGATTGCCTCAGTAGGCGTGGTATTACCTGTATAGGACTGCAGGCCGATACAAAATTCAGCATCAGAAGTGTTGACCGAGATGGTCGCATTATCAAACCACTCTGTTGTCGCTGATCCTGCTTCTTCGCCATTTATATAGAGGGTTAAAACCCCTTTGGTTTTATTAATGTGGGTTGAATCATCGATTTTTGTGTCATTTTTGAAGGTACCGAAGACGTGGTAAGGCGTATCGTGCTTGAGTGTCTGAGTGGCAACAACACTATATATTGTTGGTGTGTAGCTAACGATAAACCCATTGCTATATTCAGGCCTTAGTAAAACCAACTCCATAGCCAGCTGGTTTTGCTCATTGATGTAAAACCGATAGCTACGGTTGTCTAGTTCGGAGCCCCACTTGGATAAAATGACACCATCATTGTCGACAAGTTGCGGAAGTAAAATAAATGCTTCCAGGCTGCCTTCCACACTCAAATTCAGCGTATCGGAAGTACCACAGGTGGCATACTGTAGTGGCACGTTCTTTGTACTGTCATGGGCGTTGTTGAGATAAACTGCCGTGCCGGATTGGTAGGTGGCTGCAATATGGTTCCAATAATTGCTCCGTAGAAACCCGTGTCCGATCAGTGGGGCTGTACCGCCAATACCTGCAAGTACACTTAAAAAAACACCATCGATGTTTGAGCTCACTGGCTGGTTGTTAATCATTAGCTTGCCATCAGGCGCTCGCACTGTGTTGTCACAGAGGTTGATGATAGGTTCTCCATCTTCTGCCTTTTCTGTTAATTGCCAGTATCCGGCAAGCCCCGGTTCGTTGCCTGATAAACTCATTTGCATTGAGCGCCCAATTTGAACCTGGTTCCGAGCAGATAGCCAAAAACGCATTTCATTGAAGCTGCCAATCATAGTGCGGTCTTTTTGCGCATCAGTACCGATGAAAAGCAGGGGCTCCTCAGTATTGTCTGCCAGTAATAAATCGTTGCTTTGATGAACGAGAATCTTGTTTACATAGAGGCTGAATTGCCACTTACCCGCGATCTTTTTACCTGTGAACGCAATGTGCTGCCAAATATCAGCCTGCAATGCCAGGTCTTTCACTGTCGTCGTCACCGGATCATAATTGTCATTCATATAATCAAATGTCAGCTGTCTGACGCTGTTTAATCCGAGCATTAATAAGGGGGCAGTTGGATCTGATGGAAGCTGGACAGTAATGATACTGCCGATAGCATTCTCTGGCGCTGGGTTGTCGGCAGGCTTAATCCAGCACTCATAAGTAAACGCTGATTTTGGGAGAAACACAGAGTCAGCCTCAAAGCGGATCTGAGACCCCGTAAAATCAGAGGCTGAAGTAGACTTATGAAAATCCAGCGCAGGCTTGCCAATGGTGCCAAACAGACAGCTTGGTTCGACGCCTCCTGGTGTGCTTGCCTTACCGTTATTAAAATTGGCAACCTGAGCAGGCGTGCCTGAAGCCGGGTTAACCCAGCTTTCGATGGTCCAGCCGCGTTGAGGGTTAAGTACGTCGAGTGCTTTGTTGTTATTGCTTACTGAGATGGCATTTCCTTTGCTCACTGTTACAGCTTCCGGTGTTGGCTGCCATACCCATGCACCATTAACGGCTGACTTGGATGCAACTCCTGAGCCGCTCTCCAGCTGACCATTGAGCCCATTATTGGGTTCAGACATGATCACTGCGGTTGCAGCAACCAAGTGATTTGGACTGTTGACTTCACCCGTGCCCAGCTGATGACGCTGGAAAATACTTGCAGTTGTATCTGCGACGGCCAGGCACCCTGAGTCCTGGACGTTGACAACAGGTTCAAACAGTAAATTACCAGCTCTAAGGTCCAGATTTTTTTGTTGCAACTGACTGATCACGTTGGCGTTGACCGGATCTGGTGACGCAAAACTAAACAACGCTGCAGCAGAGGAGTCATTCAAAATCGCATCAATAAATCCCTGCTGTTCAATGGGCACGTTCATGACGGATATTTGTTTGCCAGACGCTGGCACGATTGTAACGCAACAGGTCTGTTGGTTATTGGGATCGATTTCTACGCCCATGGTTAGTGCCTGGTTTGCACCAAACACTATGGTACCCGCTTGTGTCGCGATACCGTAAAGCAGGCTGTCGTTTTTGGTAACCGAATAGTCGTAAGTCGACTTTGCAGCATCTCCGCGAAGTATCACGGCAGCCTGGTTGGGCTCTGCGCGCAATCCAGGCCAGTGCAGCGTGATAGTCTGAGACGCGCTCTCTGCCGTTAACCTGACCGACAGATTGATACAATCCGCACTGTCGCAGTGCGACACCGACACTGTGTCTAAGCGAATATCGGGCCTTTGAGATACCAGGCGTAAATAGCCACTTGGAAGGTTCGCATCACCCAGTGGCAAGTTTGCGCTATAACGCTGTCCCTGGTAATCAAAGTAGGGGGCCTGGCCGCTTCTTACTTTGGGGTCACTCGGATCAGACGCTGCATTACCTGCTAAAATGTCCGCGCACTGTTTTAGGTCTCGGGGAATACCAAGCCAGGACTCTTCGGCAATTTTGGTATCTTTACCATAATCGACATGAATGTCACAAAATAACTCAATGCTGTCGCTGATGGCTATCGTCATATCATTCATCGTTGAGCCCGCTCTGTTTGATATGAAGCGCAGCGTTCCGCTTTGCTCACCGGCTTTCCAGCTCTGATCTATATAAAAGCGGGTGGTCTTGGGGTTGTATTGAGCAACCAGGAATGCGGTCTGTCCTGCTTTATCGGGTTTGCCAGGGTAATAACAATGGATTAGGCCATCAGCGCTATCTAATAGCGAGGGAGAACTTGATGGGCAGACCTGACCAAGTGCGACGGTCGATACGGTAGCGCCCTGGTAAGCATGTACAGCGTTATCGGGAACAACATAATATTGTTCTTCAGGAGAAGATGAGTTTACAGGACGAGGGTCACGCAAAGGAGTGAAGTTGCCGTCTTTGTATGTCCCATCTATCACCGGGCTGACTAACCCTTCCGCGCGGGCGATTCTGCCATCGGGCTTGATCGAAAAATCATATACACACAGGCCATCACCGGTATCACTATCAGCTTTGCCAATGCCAATAGTCAGCATCAAGCGCCCCGCACGTTTGAAAGAGCGGATCGGGCTTTGCGGGTTGTCCGCAGGCTCTCTGTCATAAAAAACCGTAGCCGAAATACCCCCACAGCATGTTTTAGGGTCTGGCTTGCCATTTTCGTCGTGTAAGGTCGGTGTTATCTCAAATGGTTGTTCGATGCCACTGCCATAGTCGAACAACCCCTCCTCGGATTGGGCGAATGAGTGCACGGTGACTGCTTTTTTATCGTTGTTTACTGAGAATATGTACCAGCGACCAACTTCCACTTTAGACGTGGGCAGCAGTACGACGCTAAACTGACCTGCGGTTAACCCGTTGATACCACTTAATTCCAGTGAAGGTTCTACAAAGGGAAGCTGATCCATGTCTCGATAGCCATGGGTGTCAATTTCTGAAGCAGGTGTATCCTTTTTGCGACTTCTTCTGTATCTGACTTCCCACTTTGGTTGTAATCTTATTTCAGGGGCCAGATCTTGCTCTTCAGACGTTGCATCTTGAGCTGTTTGTTCAACAACGACGAGTCGATTGATGAGCAACGTGCCTGCTGAGGTCAACCGGAATATTGCGATAAAATCTTTGCCAACGGTGACCGAAAATGGGGCATCTGCAGCTGTTGGATGAGCGGCCTGAGCCGGCACTGTGATTAGGTCCATCCCAGTCGCACGCAATAGTCCCGACAGATTGGAACCTGCAACGCCCGGCTCCAATGACAGTGAGCACCACTCGCTCCAAAGTGCGAACTCGGTGGAAGCGCCGGCTGTTTCCCGGCGCACACGATAGTAGATTGTTTCAGTATTACTGCCTTCGGGACGAGCGAAAACAAAGACCCTGTTGTTCATAACAACAGACACGGGGTCTATCAGTTTTAGGGTGGTATCTGTGCTATCAGAAATAGCAAGGAAAGATTGATTGAACATAAGTAATCCTTGTACGAACATCTATTTTGCCCGCAATTTAAAAGCTGATTGGTTGGCTTGCATTACTGCGGTATCAGGCCTAAAAATCCTGATACCGCAATTTAAGAACTGGCGCAGTGCGCATTGTATGGTGTCAACCTGTAGGCGAGGCTGAGCGGTGGCTTAAAGCGCTAGCGAGATACTGTAATGGTCCCGGAAGGGCTTTTGCCATCAGTTGAAAAGTCATCGATGCTGATTTTGTAGCGGCCCGCCTTTGATCCTTCTGCGGTGCAGTGAAGGTAATTATCGCTGTTACCGTAGGGCACACTAAATCGGATCATAAAAGTGGTGCCATCGGGTATGCCATATTTGATATAGCCTTCAGGGCCGATCATTGCGCAGTCTTTACTTTCCGCCTTGGCTGCGGTGTCATTAAAGCCAGGCGCCAAAGACTCTTTAGGGTATTTGCTCCATTTACCGTCGGACAGGTTGGCGTCGTTGAGCGTCATGGTGTCATTTAGATCATTTTTAATCTTGATGGTTGCGGTACATGCGTTTCCCATGATTTTTTCTCCTTGAGTGAATTTACTTGGCTAAAGAGCGGCTAATGAGGTGAATGCGTTGGAATGAATGTCCCCAATAATAGGTTTCTAATCCAACAGGCACTTCAGCGTACTCTACAAGAAGAGAGTTTTCCTGAGGGTCATAGGTGAGGTTAAGCTCTGTGTTATCACCCGTGACACTGCTGGTTGGTACATCGTTATCATCTTGTCTTGTGACAGTGCAGCCATCTGCCTGGCTCAGGTGAACAAGCAACGCGTCATAGCACTGTGCCGAGACATCGTAGTATTTGATTTTTGGATTTTTCATTTGAATCTCTCCATTTCGTGGTGGTTATAGGCGAAAGCCTTATCACTAGCGTGTGATTCACTCGGATTCAGGCTGACCTGAAATCTATAATCAGTATGCAAAGTCAGCTGTGAAAAAAACATTACATTTTATTACGCACAACGGTGGGGGTTATCAGGTCATGCAGTGTTTAGCCCCACAAAGGTGTTGGGGCGGTTGAGCTTTTTTTACGACGGTTCGGGCAAGGTGGTTTTATGTATATTAATCAGCCAGGTAAATGAGATTTGTACAAAAGCGGGCAAGATTTTATTTATCCTTGCTTAGCGACTTTGGCAATTTCCTGGCGAAGCCATCGATTTGCCTGATCGTCTTTATTGCGGATATCCCAGTACATTTTCATTGAAAAAGCGGGCACCAACAGAGGCGGTTCGAACTCAGCAATATTGAATTTGGAGCGAATGGCAGCCACAAATTTGCGTGGTGCTGTAAAGATGGCATCACTGGTTTCAACTATATATGGGGCGCTGGAGAAGTTAGCGACTTTGTATTGGACTTTTCGGGTGTGTCCTAACTTGTCCAGCGCATCATCCACGGTACCCCGAATGTCTTTCCCTGTGCCTGCCAGAATATGCGGGTAGCGACAAAAACTTGCTAAATCGAGTGCAGAATCCAGACAGGGATGATCATGTCTGACGACCGACACATAATCGTCTTTGTATAAGGTGGTTACCATCAGAGCAGGGTGACTGGACTCGATCACGCTGATTGAGAAGTCGACTTCGCCACTTTCTATTTGACTGGCAAAACCGCGCTTATCGAGTTTGGCAAAGACCACCTGAATATTCGGCGCGACTTTGCTCAGATGTGGGATCAGAAGCGGCGCCAGTGACTGCTCGACCAGGTCGCTGGTGGCGATAAAAAATGTGCGACTTGAGTGCGCTGGCTCAAACTGTTCCTGGGTGAGGATATGACGTTCAAAGTCATTCAGCCAGCGATTGAGCTGAGATTGCAGATATTCCGCACGAGGTGTCAGGATCAACTTATTACCCTGACGGATCACCAGTGAATCATTAAAACTGTGGCGTAGTTTTTTCAGGGTGTGGCTGACAGCAGACTGCGTCAGACCCGCTCGCTCTCCAGCCCGTGTCAGGTTTTTTGTTTCAAAAATCAGCTGCAGCAGGCGCAGCTGATTCAGCTCGATATCTGAAATGTTACTCATGCTCATCTCTTTGGGTATTAATCATGTTCATGACTATATTAGAGCAATTAATTTCATTAATGAAGTGGGGCGGCTTATTCTAGACCCAAGTTAAGAACACAGGTCATCAAACTTCAGGAGATGAACATGAAATTAAAAACACTCGCAGCACTAACAGCATTGATCGCAAGCCCACTGACTCTGGCCGATGAGATCCTCGTGGTTATGTCGGATACCGCGCAAATGACACTTAAAAACGGTTACGACTACAAAACAGGCGTTTATCTGAACGAGCTGATGGAGCCGGTTAAGTTATTCCTGGACGCAGGTCACACGCTGACCTTTGCCTCACCAAAAGGTATGGCGCCCAGACTTGACCCGGTATCTGATACACCAGACCACTTCCTGGACGTCAGTAAAGCGAACTATGACGCGCACAAAGCATTATTTAATGAGCTCAAAATTGATGACAAGACCGACAGTCCGGTTGTCAGTTTTGCCCGCATAGAGCAAATCGGTATCGACAAGTTTGACGCGGTATTTGTGCCGGGCGGTCATGCACCTTTGGGTGATTTGGTAGCAAACCCGCAACTGGGCGAATTTTTACGTCACTTCAATGCCCAGAAAAAACCAACCGGCTTAGTCTGCCATGGTCCGGTAGCTTTGCTTTCGGCACTGCCAAATGCTGCACAGTTTGAGGTAGCCATGAAGTCGGGCAAGAATGCCAAACCCGCAGACGGCTGGGTGTATGAGGGGTATCGCATGACCACATTCAGTAACTCTGAAGAAGCCGTTGCAACACAATATTATCTTGGTGGTGACGAACTGCACTACTGGCCACAGGATGCACTGACCAAAGCCGGTGGTGATTATTCTCGCGGTGAAAAAGACTGGCACCCGCATGTTGTGGTTGACCGTGAATTGATCACCGGTCAGAACAACAAATCGTCTATCGGTGTGGCATTAGCACTACTTAAGCAACTTGATCAATAACCGCGCTGCGGCAAAGAAAGATAAGCGCACTGCAAGTGTTCTTGTGGTGCCCTGACAAACAAGATTTTAGAAAATTCTGGAGAATAGTATGACTCAATCAGTTTTAGTGACCGGCTCAAACAGCGGATTTGGCTACCTAATTGCAAACACACTGGCGGATAATGGTTTTACCGTAGTGGGCACCATGCGCGACCCGCAAGGGCGTAATGCCTCGGTTGCCAATGAGCTCAGGACGAAAGGGATCCATGTTATCGATATTGACGTGACTAACGATGAAAGTGTGGAGCTTGGGGTAAAAGCAGCAATTGAGCAGGCTGGGCACATTGATGTTCTGATCAACAATGCGGGCGTGGGTACCCTTGGCTGGCAGGAAAGCTTTGATATCGAAGATTTCAAACGTGTGTTTGATATCAATGTGTTTGGCGTGCAGCGTATGACACGTGCTTTGTTGCCGCATATGAAACAACGTGGGCAGGGGGCTTTAGTACAGATTTCCAGTATTCTAGGCCAGTTCGTATTGCCGTTCCTGGGCTCTTATAACGCAACGAAGCATGCGGTTGAAGGCCTGGCAGAAAACTATCGCGTAGAGCTATCTCAGTTCGGTATTCAGTCTTTAATCGTGCAGCCGGGCGGATTTGGGACAGATTTTGGTGCAAATCTGCTGAGATCAAGCGATAAAGCAGTTACCGAAAGCTACGGTGAGCATGCTGATGCGCCTGAACAGATGTGGGCAGGCACCGAGCAAGGTCACGATGCAGACAATGCACCCAGCCCGCAAATGGTCGCTGACGCGGTACTGGCGCTGCTACAAACAGAGGTATCTGAGCGCCCGTTCAGAACCACAGTGGATGGCTCGGGCTTAAACCCGGTTATTGAAGCGGTCAACGAAGCGCGAGAAAAGGCCATGCAACATATCTACGCCGCCTATGGCATGGACGCGATGTTCACTGTAAAACAAAGCTCATAATTTTACTGTGGAACGAGGTGCGCAGGTCTTTTCCCTACATGGAGTTGGGGAATGACCAGACACTATGCCCTATAGTTTATGCGCCTGGATGCTTTTAAGCATTAGGCGCATAACGACCAAATATCAACCTGTTCACAGTTACCATTCAAGTGGAGGAACAACTCGGCCAAGGCACCCTCTGACTTGCATTTGTGTTGGGTTATTTGGCCCACTTACTGGTTGCTCACCGACTTTAAATTGATATTCTCTGCCGGGTTCAAACGCCAGGACAATCGAAGAGCCTCCGTAGCCAAAGTGACCCATATATTGACCTCGCTCCACCTCAGCGCCATTTTCTATGGCATTCACTATGCTCCCGACGCCCCAAAAGCCAATGGCAATCATAGCCACCAGCCCAAGATCGGGCGTTTTTATCACCCAAACATAGCGCTGATGCTTACCCAGTTTTTGATACCAGCCGGCCTTATCGCTATTTTTAGGCGGTAACGGGTCATAGGGATGACGCGGATTAAAGTTATCAAAGTCATAGTTATATGCGCCTTCATACAAACCCTGGTCAATCACAGTGCCAGAAACGGGGGCATGAAAATGGTGATAATCGGTAAACCAAAGCAAGATATCCAGCAAAGGGCCACCGATGAAACAGCGCCCGTATCCCGGAATAGCGTCTATCAGATTAAAGCGATCACCGGATTTTCCTGGCAGCACATAGTGGTTATTAGCATGACTTTCGTTAACGTCATAGCCGCCCTTATCGAGGAAAAAGACGCCGCCATCGCAGGGGGAGACAATAACGCCTTGCTCGCCGGCTCTGGGGCAAAGAGGACGTTGTCCCGGCTTAAGGTTACGCAGGAAAAACTGATTGAAAGAGCCAAAGCCACCCTGAGGGTTATGAGGGTCCGGGCGTTCATAATGATTAATATTAAAAGGATGCTGCTCTGTCCCAGCGTAGTTCATCCATGCACTTAATGTGCCGGTAGACGATGTGCTGTTTATCCAGTCGCCATGGAAGTTCAGAAATTGTCTGAACCAGCCTCTAAAGTAGCCGTCGTTAGCCAGTTTCAGGCCGGATTCTGTATTCACTAGATAGTCCCAGTACTCGATGTATTGGCCGGGGTTGTCTGGTGTGGGTGTGTAAGTTAACCACTGAGCAAAAAAGCTTTGCAGGGTATAACCAGGCTCACGATACAAATACGGTTGCCAGAAAGCTGCGATATCCTTACGCCGGGCTATGTGGGTTTCTGAGCACACTTCGGCGAGTGCTTCGAGGTACCAAAGCAGGTTGAGCTGATTTTCAAGAAAAACGCCATCCAGACCCGCAATATGAAGTTCTGCCAGAGAACTGATGTCATCCCAGTTAATGGGCTTGGGTAGGGGGAGCGTCGAAATGTCAGTCATGGTATCTGTCCTGTGGGTTCAAAGCATCTGCGCTTGGTTGTCAGTCGAGTGTGTGAGAAAGAGCACAGTGATTTATATAGGTGAGGGATACAGAGTGGGCAATTACAGCGGATTACACTGGGTCAATAATGCAAAGCGGGCGATATCCGCGCAATTTTGCGGCTATAAGTGAGTGATAAAATTTGCGGTGAACTCCATTCGAAGACTGGCTGATCTAAAGTGACCAGTCATACGTTTAACAAATCAAAATTTGTTATCAGGAATGTTCGTTCATGTTTCAATTCTTAAAACGCGATCCAGTCAAAAAGTTACGTAAGGCATATGATGCAAAGCTGGAGCAAGCGATGCACGCTCAGCGTAATGGGGATATTCGCGGCTATGCGATGCTCACATCGGAAGCTGAGTCACTGTGGCAACAAATTGAGCTGTTAGAAAAAAATAACGTCAACTGATCACCGCAACTCTGCCTGATGGCGGTGTGGGTCTGAATATGGTACAAATGCCGCAGTAAGTAATAATGTAAAAAGGAATCTACTATGCGGTATATCTTACTGGCTGGCTTGTCAGTTGTTAGTGTATTTAATGCTCAGGCCAAAATCTTGTACGGTGATATCAGGTTGACAGAAGTTACGCCAACTAATGCTCAAGTATACTGGAAACCTGATGCCGAGCATAAGTCTCGCTATCCCGTCCCTCTGGCACGCAAGGGCATAGCTGGTTGCGCAATTTTTAAGGTCAATTTGGATGCACAAGGAAACACCGAGTCGGTTGTTTTATTGCACGGTATTCCGGCTACGTCTTTATCCAGACCGGGCAAGAAAATACTAAAAAAGTGGCCATGGTCAATGACGTCGGATACTGCGCCCCAGGCTGAAGAAAAAATTGTACGGCTTGATTTTTGTCTGGGTGGGCAATCCGTTGAAGAGGCACAGGCCAGATGTAAAGTACAGGCTTCGCTCAATTGCGAAGCCTGATAATACTGGGCTTAATATTTAGATGGTGTACATGATACTAGTTTGTGATCACGTCATCCATCCTTGTACTTGTTTGTTCCCGCTCAGTCAGAGCCAGTTCGTCTTTTAACCAGTGGTTCATTACGACACAGGCTGTCAGGTCGCCACTCACATTAATGACGGTGCGACACATATCTAAAATTCGGTCAACCCCGAGTATCAGTGCTATGCCCGCAGCAGGGATACCAAAGCTGGCCAACACAGACGCCAGAATCACAATACCGACTCCAGGGGTACTGGGCGAGCCGATTGATGCACCGACTGTGGTGAGGATCAGCAGCACGACCTGGTTCACAGACAAGTCAACGCCAAATACCTGAGTAAGGAAAATCGCAGCCACGACCTGATACAGCGCGGTACCGTCCATGTTTATGGTTGCACCCAGCGGTACGATAAATTGCACAATCGGTTTTTTTACCCCAAGTTGCTCCTGGGCAGTACGCATAGAGAGTGGCATTACCGCCGCGGAGCTGGACGTTGAAAATGCCAGTAATTGTGCGCTGCGGATCGCCTGTAAAAAAGCCAGAGGGTGGATTTTAGCAACAAATGAGGCAACCAGGGTATAGATAATCAACAAGCCTGCGAGTCCCAGCAGAACCGTCGCAACATAGGCTGAAACCCCAATTAATGCATCCACACCAATACGTATGGTGATATCACACAATAGGCCAAATACTGCAAACGGTGCCAACAGCATGGCCCAGTTAACGATTTGCAGTGAAACAGACTGGATCCCATCCATAAAATCTATCATCAGGGTTTTGCGCCGATCTGCCAGGGTGGTCAGCGCCATGCCAATAAAGCTGGCATAAATGACGATGGCAAACATGTCTTTATCAAGCGTGGATTGCGTTGGATTAGCGGGAATGATGGCTGCGACTTTATCCGGTATAGAGGTTTGTGTTGCTTGCGTTGCGACAACCTGAACAGATTGATCCACAATGGCACTGAACAAACCACTGTCCACATAATTACCCGGCTCTATAAGATAGACCACCGCCAGGCCAAGCATAACTGCAATGAAGGTGGTTGTGACAAAGTAAGGTAATATACGCATCCCGACTTTCTTTAAAAAGTCAGTGTCTTTGTTACCTGCAATGCCCAAAATAATGGAAGATAAAACCAGTGGTATCACCACCATTTGGATCAGCGCAAGGAATACCCGTCCGGGCAGGGCAACCCATTGTGCGATGTCCATAGCAGCAGAGTGGCTGACCAGGGCGGCGCCTTGTGGAGAAAGCAATAAGCCAACTGAAATGCCGAGCGCCAGTGCGATTAGAATTTGCAGCCAGAGGCGTTTCTTCTGTAATAAGCCTGCAGGCGCGTTTGTCGTTTGACTGTCTGTCATCATGATTTCCCTGTTAAGCAGCACGCGATTTGGAGTAATTAGCCTAGCATTGTGATTTGAATTAACATTGACCGGTATCAAATGTGCGCAGTTCTTCTTACTTCTAGCCGGGGTTACGCTTTCTTTGCATCATACTGAGATAAGTTTTCCTTCTGAATCTAACAAACAAAATCAGGCTTCTTGAAGTAATCACTTTTTGTTCACGGTATTACACCAAATTACTGCTACGCTTAAAGTTAACTGAATCAATTAGGGCCAGAGCATGCTGTGTCTGTTGTACCAATACAATAGGGAGCAGTAATGATTAAGTATGGATTTTTACCTTTTTCAGCCTATGTGATATCTGACTTTTTAGTCTTTCATCGTCACCGTTCAATTAGTCTGGAAATTTTATTACGTCAGATCCGTTTTACTGGTGTCGAGGCACTCGGTCTGGTGATGCTGATTGCCTTGTTGATAGGTGCTTTGATCATTGTACAGGGCTATCCTTTGTTGTCTTCCATTGGCCAGGTTAAGTGGACCTATGCCATTTTGATTTCAACCATTGTCAGGGATCTCGGCCCGTTTATTGTTTGCTTTGTGGTACTGGCCCGATCGGGTACTGCAATTACCACAGAGCTGGGCAATATGGTGGTTCGTAAGGAGATAGATGCATTGATAGCCATGGGCGTATCACCCATCTCCTACCTTGTTGCGCCCAGGGTTTTGGGCATGGTTGCGTCGCTCATATTACTCATGAGTTACTTTGTTGCGTGCGGCATTTTTGGCGGTTACCTGGTTAGCAATGCATTTGCCTCGATCCCTCTGAGCACGTTTTTCGCTAAGCTCATGGCACAGTTGCACTGGCTCGATATGGTGGTCATGTTGGCTAAGGTCGCATTTTCCGGATTAATGATCAGTTTGATTGCCAGCTATCACGGCCTGACCGTGAAAAGTGCGATTACAGAGGTGCCGCAGCGCAATATTAAAGCAGTTGGTCGGGGCTTGATTGCCTTATGTGTGATCCATGTGATGTTCACTTTGTTGTATTTTGCTCTGATGGGTGACTGGTGATGAAAATAGCACTAAAAGACATAAGCCACAGCGTGGCAGATCAACCTATTCTTGCCAATATAAACGTAACGGTTGGGTCGGGAGAGTGTTTGTTGATCACCGGACGCTCAGGCAGTGGTAAATCGGTTTTGTTCAACATTATTTGTGATATCACCCGCCCTCAACAAGGCCATGTGCTGATCGATGGCGTACAGATAGCGACAATGACGGCGTTGCAGTATGCGCGTTTTCGCCGTGATCTGGGAGTGATCTTCCAGGTATCTGCACTGATATCCAACCTGACGCTCGAAGAAAACCTGCTATTGCCATTAAATCGCCATCACAGCCGGCTGAGTTCGGACGAAAAGCGCCAAAAAGTCTGGGAGATCTGCCAGCAGTTCGGTTTAACTCAATATCTGGATAAACGCACTGACCGTTTGTCTTCCGGATTGGCGTCACTTGCCGGGCTGGCCCGCGCGTTGATCATGGAGCCAAAAGCGTTAATTTGGGATGCGCCAATGGCACAGGTTGACCGCGCCTGGTGTCAGCATGAGCTAGAGCTACTTAAGCACCTTAAAGAAAAAGGAACGACACTGGTGCTTTGCTCAAATCGTCAGGAGTTGATCACCCGCCTGGCAGACCACCAAGTGCATTTGGGATTTGTGGATGAATTAACCCTGGGGAGTGAGCATGCAGCACAAGCCCAAAAATGCCAATAGAATAGTCATCGCTTTCAGCCTCACCGGGGTGCTACTTCTGGCTGCATTTTGCATCATGATCCTGGTGAATAATCACACCTTTGCTGACAAAGTTTATTATAAGACGGTACTGGATAACGCGCGCGGCTTGAGTGCGTTGCCTGCCGTATATTTCAAAGGGATGGAAATAGGTCGGATTGACAGTTATCAGCTCAATTTGCAGAGCAATGAGATTGACGTTGAGTTTTGGGTGTTTCAAGAATACAGCACCAAAGTCGTAAAATATGCGCTGCTAACGGGCGAGCAACATCCTATTTTTGATGAAGTGACGACGTTAGATTTGCTGTTGCCTGAAGCAGACAAAGTAGGTCCTTTTGTGGCCTTGCCAGCAGGAGCACTGGTACCACACATCAATAGTGCGCTTGGTCAGCAATACCTCGCTGCTGGCTATGTATCGCGCTCAAAAGACGATGTGGAATCGATCCTGACCAGTATTCAGGATCTTTTGCAGAATTTGCAAAAGGAAGACAACCCCGAAGCAGGCTCCTTGTTCAGAGCACTCGACAGAGTGGCAAAGATCAGTGATCACATCATGATAGTCAGTGAAGAATTGCGCGAAAGCGAATTGTTACCTGAAGCTGAGAAAACCCTTAAGCAGAGTCAGGTCTGGCTGGCTCAGATGCCGCAATTACTCAGTCAGCTTAATCAGACCCTGGTGAAAACAGATGGTATGCTGACCCAGGCACAATCGACTTTAACAACCTATGGTCAGCCCACCGAACTGGTGAAAGAAATCACCGATAGCCAGCTTCCGCTGGTCCTGCACAACCTTAATGCGAATCTCACTGTGATGCAGCAAATGCTCAAAGATGTACACGGTGAGCGAGAGCAGTTTGTCCTGACTGTACACAGTGTGCAGCAAGTTTTGACACAAATGGAAAAAACCCTGGAGGCGCTTAATAATCATCCCGTTTTCAGAGAGGGGATCAGTGCGCCCGTCGACAACGAAGGGATAGAAATGCATGATTAAGGCACCTTGTCTGATATTACTTTACGTCCTGAGTGGATTGACCGGTTGTTCCTCGGCGCCGGAGCGAAATTATCAGGTTAACACCTATCAGCGGCAGGCTTCAGCCTGGCTGGCTCAGGGGGATCGTAAACGTCAGCAGGGGGCTTATCAGCAGGCTTTACAGTATTACGATAATGCCTATCGATATGCCAGTAAAAGGCATGACGTGGCACAAATGGGACTGGCCCGGCTCAAGCAAGCGGCGGTGTACATTAAGCAAGGACAAGGTGAACTGGCTGAAGGCAAAATCGCTCAGGCTGCTGAGTTTGTCAGGTTCGAACATACTGAATTGGCACCAGCCATTGATTTTATGCGCAGCAAACTGGCGTTTTCTCGTGGCGAGCAGGCACAAGCACAGGCGCTTTTGAGCAAATTACAGGCTCAGTACAGCGAGCAACCTGAAAAGCAGGTTTACTATCGCTGGGTGGGTTGGCAGTATACACCGCAGCGGCTGGACTGGCTTCAGGCCGAGCAGGACATGCAGCTACTGGCACAAATGAAAGCCGACAGGACACTGAACAATATAGAGATTTTGTCTTTTGTGATTTATCACAATGTGTTGTGGCGAGTTACGTTCGAACACCATGATGTGCCTCAGGCGATTGAGACTGCGATCGCACACTTTGCTTCTTTGGAGTTGACCAACAGACTGGTTGATTGCTTTGAGATTGCGGTGCAGCATTATCTTGCCATCGGAGATACCGCCCGGGCTCAATATTATCAGACGCGTCTCGCTGAGTTGACCAGCTCCGGCCACTAGGCCCGTATCCTTGTCTTTCTCTTAGTTCAAATTCACAGCCATTCTTGCTGTTGCAAATCGTAGAATACCAGCGAACCGGCATGGGATTGTCCGAGTCTCTGCATCGGTGTTTAGGCAAACTGGTGGTCATCTAAACAGATCACAGGATAACCACCATGCAGCTTAAACAAAGCCTTATCAAGGACATTATGCCCCATGCCAGCGTTGATAACATTCGCTATTACCTGAGTGCGCTCAACTCAGTGTTGCCCGAGTACGAGATAACAACGCCATTACGGGTGGCGCACTTTTTAGCACAAATTGGTCACGAAAGTGGCAGCCTGAAATATAAGCAGGAAAACCTCAATTATTCAGCAGTGGCACTGCGCACCGTATTTGGCAAGTACTTTGATGATGAGACGATTGCTGCTGATTATGCGCGTAAACCAGAGCTGATAGCCAATCGGGTGTATGCCGATAGAATGGGCAATGGCGATGAAGCTTCCGGGGACGGCTGGCGCTATCGCGGTCGGGGATTGATACAGCTGACAGGTAAAAGTAACTATCAAAGATGCTCAGAAGCAATAGGGCAGGACTTGCTTAGCCATCCTGAATTGCTATGCAGTGAGCCGGAGGTTGCTGTTAGATCGGCTTGCTTTTACTGGCAAAGTCGCAAATTAAACAGGCTTGCTGATCAGGATGAACTGGTCGCCATCACGCGAAAAATCAACGGCGGGATTCATGGCCTGGAGGACAGGGCGGCATTTTTAAATCGTGCCAAACAGTTTATGTCGATAGATCAGGGAGTGTGACGATGGATGCAATCAGCAAAATGTCACTGATAGAACTGAGTCGTCACTTTGCTTATTTACAAAATAGCGAACTGTGCTGGCAAAGACTGGAGCATCTTGTTTTACAGCAATGCAAAGAAAACTTTGTTCAGGCGCGTAACACTGTTCAGGACGTGGATGCCATGTCGGTCTGGTGGCAAACATGTTTTGAACTGCTATCGGCACATCAGATCCAGATCTGTCATGTGAATTATCAGGAAGAATACATAGAGCTTTTCAATCGGGGCCCGGCAATAGTTGATTTACATGGCTGGAGATTATGCGCGGGTGATCAAGGACAGTCGCTGGTTTTTCCGCGCCGAACATTGCTGTACCCGCGGGAAACGCTCACCATAGCAACCAGTGAGTGTGACTCAACCCCAAGCTTTGCCAGCGCCAGACCTATCTGGAATAACCGGGGGGACAGCGCGACTTTGCTGGATGTAAGCTGGGCTGAGATCTGCTGCTGGAAATATGGTGTTGCTGCTCACTGTGAAGTTGCGATCAGTCAGGTCCATTATGACAGAGCACAGCACGATGAATATGTCGAAATTGCCAATCTGGGATCGGCCTGGGTAGATCTCAGTGGCTGGTCTATTAGCGGCGATAAATCTCAGCAGTTTGAGTTTCCCTCTGGCGCAGTATTACGTCCTCAGGGCATGGTGCGAGTTTATACAAGCCTGTGCAATCCACAAACTGGCGGGTTTAGTTTCAATAGTCCACAGGCTCTGTGGTCGCGTGAGGGAGGCGAAACATGTTTGCTTGACTATCAGGGTCAGCTGGTGAGCAAGTTTCGCTGGTGAATCAGGGAGAACAAATAATGGTAACGCAGGCTGTCAGCAAAGAGATCGGAGCCGGGACTACAGGGGTCCGGTTGAGGCCATGGACGCAACTCATTGAGGAGTGTCATGCCATGATGGCATTTGCATTTCGCAAGGGGTTGCAGGTACCCGAAAGTACAGTGATGATGCTCCATCAACTAGACCTGACGGACAAGGATGCGACTGGTGCTAGGGACCTTTCCCGGGTACACAATCGTCTGGCGGAGTTGGTATCACCAGCCAAACCAGAGACCATCTGGCTGATGGCGGAAGAAAGCCACAAGGGGTCCTGGTTATTATTTTTGGGTCGGGTGAAACTGATCCGAAAAATGATGCTGGTGGCGATCAGCTCACTGGTCGCGCTCATTGCGCTGAGTCTGTCGAGTTATATTAACAATGAGAACATGGTCGCCAGTATGTTCGATATGGAAGGTACTCGGCTGCTCTATGTACAGGCAATTTTGCTTGCGGCGGCGGCAATCGGGGCCTCATTTTCCGCGCTGTTTAAAGCAAATAGTTATGTGACTGCGGGCTGCTACGATCCCAAATATGAAAGTTCTTATTGGGTGCGTTTTGTGGTCGGTCTGATTGCCGGGATCATTCTTACACAACTTATTCCTATTGACCTAAAGGCAGTAGCTGATGCCACAGCTGCGCAACATCGCGGCACTGAGATCAGTCAGGCAGCGCTGAGAATAACGATGGCATTGGTCGGGGGATTTTCGGCTAATCTGGTGTACAAAATACTCGACCGAGTGGTTGAAACGATACAGTCTTTTATTGCTCCGCCAGCCACGCCTGCGCCTGATAACAGTACGCAATCACAGGCTTTACAAGTGCGTTTACAAGAACTGGAGCAGCTCACCTCGGTCAGCCTTGGGATCCTTGCTATCCAACAAAAGCTCACCAGCGACCCAGGTATTACGCCTGAGCAAATTCACCTGATGCTCAGTGAGCTGATCGATACAGTGACGTCAAGTCACCATGCACAGTCATAGTGTCATGGTCTGATTATGTTGGCTGGTGAGTTGCGATAGCCGTCAATCCTCATGTTAATCAGGCCATGTTTTTATAAACAAGTGCATAGATTTACAGCAAAAAATCGCAGAAACCCCCCGATAAATTAGCGTGATAAATTTTATTCTGATCCTAGTTGAATGTTCAAACTATGGAGCAGAAAAAATGAGTACATTGAGTTTTCGTTTATGTGAGGCGGTCGATGGGCGTCGATTTGCCTGTTTGTCAGATCAGCCTGAGGTCACAGACTTGTTCGATTTGGGCTATACGTTGGCCAGTCGAAATCGGCACAGCGTTATACCGACTTTGCCGCACCAAAGCTGGGCCAGTGAATACAGCGTGACCGGAGAGTCATTTGCCCCCTTACAGGCAGAAACAGGTCTGCCACCGGGAGTCAGGTATGGTTTTAATGCCTTATTGTCCGAACTCCTTGAAGGTGTGGATGTGTTGTTTTGTAGTTACGCGCTTGGGAATACCAGTGGCCTCCCTGTTTGTGATGACATGATGGACCGCTACCGCACGACTGATTTCGTCCTTTTCCCTCAGGCAGCCAACCACAGCAAGGTTTCTGACATACCGCCTTACCTGGTTTCTTACAGTCTGCCGCGCGACGACCAGACAGGTACCGAACAACATCGTATTTATTGTCAGCTAAGCAGCTTTGCGTTTGCGCAGGCCTTTCAGGCCATTATTGAGCAGCGAGTTAAAGCTGCGCAAATATCTTGTGACCCGACTCAGGCAACATCAACGCCAGATAAGTTGACTGCGCAGCGGGCCATCAATCGCTTCACGGAATGTCTGCGCGCCCACCACCAGGCTAATCAGTAGCACAGTTCTCTCAAAGGCTTACTAGCCCCTTTATGTGTTGAACCAGGAAAGCAAAATGGCCGCCTGGTTCAACGTTTTACGCAATTTATCTTTCTGGAGCCTCTATGAATTCCTTGTTCCATTTTTATGGTACCTATCTGGCCGGGCTGGCACTTAATATTGAACCCAAAAGCGCACGTCGATTGGCGAAGTATGCAGGGCAGGGGGTGTTGCAGCGGATGCCACAAGTGACCCTAAACTGGCATTGCGACTCAGCGTATATTACTCCTGTTCAAACGGGATGTGCAGATAACGATATCGATAGTTTTGGTCCTGCTTACTGTAAACTGGCTTTTTCTCACTTACCGGCTTTCGGTGAGTATGAGCAAGTAGTACGCGACTCAGCACTGTCATTTGGCGAAGCGGGCCTGTCAAGCCCAATGCCAGGGCGGTTAGCTGAAATGAAACCTCAGTTAAACAGGCTGCCCACATTTTTGCTGTGTCAGCCTGACAGCCGCTTTTCACGAAGAATGCTCAATGACGTGATTTTTAAGTCTCGGTATCACAATGAGGTGCGACGGATGTCCGAAGCCTTGTTTGGCTGCCGTCTTTACGTTTATCAGAGTACCTGGCCTTTGTCACACTGGCCATCACTTTGCCAGAGCTGGCTTGCTACCTGTTACGCGCTGGAATGCTGGCAACACAATAAACCCCTTAAACTGACTGGTAACGACTGGCAAATGCACAGAAATGCGCGTGTCCGGGCAATTTATCGCAGGCTGTGTGCTTTGTATTCGCAGATGATAAAAACGCCGAACTGTATAAGCCGCGAGCGCTTGTGGACGTCATTACTCGGTGAATACACAATGCCTGAGCTGGCTGACAAAGGCAGATCAGCATCTCGGGAAACGGCTTTTCTTGAGCAAGCGCGGCGATATGGCCAGATCACTAAATCGGGTCGCATTCGGGCATTGAGTCAATTTAAAGAGTCGTATTGGTACAAATTTAATCTTGCTGCTGCTTACCATTGCAACTGGCTATCCCGACAATTGTATCATCGCGGGTTTACGCAGTTTGATACCAGGCAATACCCTGGCTCTGCTTTTGTGTCCCCCTGATTTTGTCCGAACTATCATCGGGTCGCTAATTGACGACCCGAATGCGCTGCTAAGATTGATGTGCGAGTCGGTTTTCGTCTGCGTTGGGTTTCGGTAGCACTACCGAGATAATGGCGCATGAGCTGTGTACAATGGCCAGCACCCGAAAGGGGGCAACAATCGGATCTATCACCACGAATAACACCAAAACGGCATCCAGTGGAAGTCCAAGCGGACCTGATACCAAAGTCAGCATGGTAAGCATGGATACACCTGAGGAACCTGCTGTGGCAGTGCCTGCCAGAACTGAACCTATTATGATCACCACCACGGTAAGTAGATCGATATCGAGATTATAGATTTGCACTACAAATACGGTTGCCAGCGCAAAGTAGAGGGTCGGACCTATCCGGCAAAGGTTGAAAGTCAGTGGTACCAGTAAATCGACCTTTTGTTTTTGATAACCAAATTTATCGGTCAGTGCACTGAGCGCTGCCGGCAGGCTCGCCATTGAGTTTGCGGTACCCAGTGAAACCGTAATGGGTTCTTTGAGCGCACTAAGGGAATACCAGAAGGTTCCTGTGCGGTGCCACAGTACCAAACACATCAGTACAAACCAGCCGACAAAAGTCAGGATCACGACAGGAATAAATTTGATCATGGCCAGAATGGCGTCAGAGCCGATTTGCGACAGCGTTGAGGCAAGCAGGCCACACAAACCAAATGGAAACACATACATCAGCCACTGTACGAGTTTACTAAAAGCTGAGTAAACCGCCTCAAACGAGGTACAGATGTGTTCTGCCACAGTGTGTTTGATGGTGCCGATGGCAAATCCGAATAAAATGGCGAAAAACAGCACCTTAATGGTATAGCCATTGGCCAGTGCGGAAAAAATATTGGAGGGGACCAGGGTAAAAAAGAATGCCTGGAGGAGCGAACTTTCTTTGGGAGGCTGGTAAGCTTCATTCAGATCGACCGCCAGGTCGACTGCAGATAAGTCCTGGATCACGTTGCCTATTGCATCTAATGAAGCGGTATCCAGGTGGCTGCCTGGGTTGAACATCAGACCAAACAAAGTGCCGGTTGCACTGGCTGCAAAAATACCGCCCAGAAATACCCAGCTCAGGCGGCTGACAAAGCGCTGACTGTCTGGTTGATTGAGCAGGCGGCCAATACTCAAAGCAATTGCTGTGAGCAAGATTGGCAGCACACACATCGTGAGCATATCGAGATAGAACTGTCCGAGTGGCGATACGACTTTTATTAATTGGGGTTCATTCAGACCTATATGGATACCGGCGCCGGCGCCAATAAAGATGGCCCAATTGCTTTTCAGGTGGTGAAGATAAAATACAAACTTATTCATGATTACTCCGTTAATAGCGGTGGATCTGATTAATGACGTCGTTGTAGTCGAACAAGACTTTGTCGGCATTCAGTTCCAGTGATAGGTTATCGAGGTAGGATTCGAGCAGCGCTCTTAAAAAGTGCGCATTGGGTGCCAAAGCAATGCCTTTTGGGTCATAGTCTTTTTCCAGCACCACGGTGAGTAATGACATTGCATTGTTTTTATTGTCGACTATCACTTTTTTGACCTCAGCTTCATCGCGAAAAGCCGCGATCACTTGTTGATCTTTGAGGGCCTGAATGGCGTCCTGCCAGGTGGGGTAGGGCACGATCGTCATCTGGCTGAATCTTTGTCTGGCATAACCGACATAGGAAGAATTGCCAATCACCGCCAATTTGCCTTGCAGTGTCTGGATAGTTTCAATTTTGCTGCGATTGTTGAGTTGTTGCTGAAGCAAAATGCGATTCACCAGCAGGCCTTTACGCAGGCGTATATAGGGGCGGGTGAACAGCACTCGGCTGGCTCTCTCAAAGGTGATACTGAGTTTACAAATAGCCAGGTCAGCTTTGCCTTCGGCAACCATATCAATGGCCTGATTAAGGGTTTTGGCACTGCGATCAAAGTTCAGCGTAACCCCTAGCTTATCGGCAAACCCTCGGATCAGCTCTACGTCAACACCGGTTAGCTTGCCATGGGTGTCGTGGTAGTAAAATGGAGGCGTATCTTTGTGATACATTGCGACACGCAATGTGCCGCGGCTGAGTATTTTGGCCAGTGCGGGCGCCTGCGCCAGACCGGGGGCATCGCTTGGTGACTGAATTGCGAAGGTAGAGGGGATGAATAAACAACATAACAGACAGAGTAGAAACAAAGGGTTGGATTTCATAGTCGCGTCCTTAAAAGCGATATTTGGTTGATAGTTGAAGCCGGCGTAGCCAGTGTGTTTGCTGATTGGTTAACTCCCGACGGACTAGGGCGTACTCGAGCCCGATGTACAGGGCTGGCGTCAGCTGATGGATAGTGTTGAAGTGCAGTGAGGTGAATTTATAAGACAGAGGGCTGTCAGAGGTAATGGGTTTGGGATGCGAGATGTGCACTGTGCCCAGGCTTAGGTTACTTCGCCAGTGTTCATCAAAGCGATACTGATAGGCCAGATAGCCTCCACCGCTGTTGAGCAAATTGAGTCCTGTGGGTGTCAGATAAGCGGCGTAATTGTTGGCTTCCTGGGTATAACGCCCTAATCCCCTGCCGTACCCTAAATAACCTTTAAGTGTTGCATTCGAACCGAGCGTGAGCTTGGTTGACAGGCCTACACCAAACGCAGTTTTAGTTTCTGACGGGGTTGGTTGAGCTGCGTGTTCGAGTTTTAATTGACGGTAAACTGACTGCAAAGAAATATGCCCTGAACTGAGTGTCAGGCGTGCCCGGGCGCTCATATCGAACACGGGATCGGCACTGATGTAATCGGATTGGTCAGAGAATTCAGTTCTGGTGTAATCAGTTTGTGGATTTTCTGCGGCCACACTCAACTGCCAGTTGGCGTGTCGGTGAGTGAAGCGTATCTGACCCTGACGCAGCATGGCCTGGCCGGCTTCGTTGGCAAAGTCGAGTGTCTCGGGAAAACTCGCTACATCGACAAAATTCGACCAGTTTTGGCCAAACTGCCAGTGCCCGAAATCTATATAGGCGAGCCTGAGGCGAGGTGTGGACCCATTAGCAATTTTTTCACTGCCAGAACTGGGGTAAGAGCCCTCAGCAAAAAAATCCAGTTCCAGTACGCCTGTCAGGGTGGGGTGCTGATCACTTTGCCAGCTTGCTCGGACTCGTGATTCTCTTGCATGAACCCGGACGGTGTTGGTCGGTTCCCCGTGTCCTAAGGTGGCATAATCAGTGCGATCCCCACTATGTCCTGACAGCTGATAGAGCGCATCGACCTTGATATAGCCTGACAGATTAAGTTGGGAGGCAGCGTTCGCGGATGGACTGATAAGCACTGAACTCAGTGCAAACAGAAATGGCTTTTTCACGATTTTTTCCTTCTTTTATATAATTAACAGGAGCTTAGCCCTGGGGTAGGTAGAACGCTGAGGGGAAGTACTGAAGTAATCGGGCAAATCACCGCAATGTGTTTAGCGGCATATGACAATGCGCAGACAAGCCATGTTTCAGGTGGTCTCCCGGGTGCACAAACAAGTCAGCGAGGGCTTATTTTTGTGACGACCCGGGGAATAGGTATATGGCACATTGTGAGTCGGTTGCATTACTATCAGGGATGACAGTGCACTGCCTGCTGCAGGCGTTTTTTGTACTCGCGAGGAGATACCTGGGTAAAACGACGAAAGATCTTTTCAAAGTGACTGAGATCGCCAAACCCCACATCCATACAGAGATCGGTGATCCGCATGTTGGGGTTTTCCTCGAGCATAAGGCAGGCATGCCGTATTCTCAGTTCAGCGAGAATTTGTTTAAAGCTCCTGTCGAGTGTGCGCTTAAACAAGTAGGACAGGTGAGAAGGGCTGACATAGGCGTTTGCCGCCAGTGTGCCCAGCGAAAGATCGTGTTGCCAGTGTGCACTAATGTAGCTGAGCGCTTTTTGTAAACTAGGATGAAACTTGGAAAACGCACTTAACTGTTGATCGAGCAAGGCCTGAATACAGTGTGTTGTTATATTCGCATTGTTATACTGGCTATCAGATACCAGCTGCGGGCACAATTCATTGATATGACAGACATCTATCTCGGGACGTTGCGTGCAGGTCAGTAAGCGAAGTACCGTTTTTTCAAGTTCCTGTGTATTGTTGGGCCAATTATAATCGCAAAGCAGTTGGCGAGCGGCTTCGCTGAACCTTTGTTCCTGATACAGTCGATGTCGCTTTGTAAATAAATCCACCAGCGGCAATATGTCTTCGTGACGCTCGCGCAGGGGCGGCAGAGTGATTGAAAAGAAGTTTATTTTTTGCCACAGAGAAGCGGAAAACCGACCTTGTATGACCTGTTTTTCGATACTTTCGCTGCTGGCAGAAATTAATCTGATCTGATGCAGGTTTACTTCGGATTCATTACCAATATGAGAGCTGCGGGTGGTGAGCATATCACACAACACGCCTTGTTGGGTTTGACTGAGGCTTTCCAGGTTATTAAGAAATACACAGCCCCGTTTGAAGCGACTAGCAATATGGCGGAGCTTTTCAGAAAATTGGGTGTCATTCAGGCTCGCGCAATCGACTTCATAGAAGGAATGTGTACTGGATGGGCCGTTAAAATGCAGTTTGCAGGCTACGTCAAGCACTTCGCTACCCGGTTCCGCCTGGATAAACACGGGGCAATTGCTTTCTGCGATCCGTTCTATGGTTTTTTCCAGCGCCATGATGGGTTCACTATAGCCCGCCAGAGTAATGGCATGCCCAAGGTGATGGCGTGACAGAGACTGGACAGAATTACGCCTGACCAACACGGCGAGTTGACTGGTTATCAGCGACAATTGGTTTTTATTTGGTTGTGTATCCTGAGTCTTAATCAGGTTAAGGGCCCCAATCTTTTTTCGCTGATAGACAATTGGAAAGCTGTGTTGTTCGGCTTTTGTACATTGCGTGTTTTGATTGAAATAGATATGTGTTCTGGCCGGGTTATTGAAGTCGCTGACTTCCAGCTGTACCTGCTTTAGCAGATGTGGCGGCAGCCGGCTGTTCAGATATCGGCTGAGTGATTTGGTAAGGGGCGCATGTTGTTCGAAAGGCGACATATGGCGTGTCGCCGGGTGATTTAACTCGTTCATCGTTGACTCCAAAGCAATAACAACTTTGTCTGTCCAAACTCCTTTTTAAGCAATAAGTCTGCCTATTCAGTGACTTATTACCTGGCTGTATGGCTGCAAACAAGGTTTTTTAGGTGGTTGATGATTACAAGTTAAGGAATTTATTCAGGATTCAATCGGGGTAAACTACGAAGTATTAGTTACTTCTCATTACACATGGGTTAATTTTAATTGAATAAGATGGGTTTTATATGTTTAATTTAATGCTTTTGCACTCTGTTTTGCCTCAGTCTAGAAGCTTTATCGAATTTGGCGCTGTACTTTGAGTTTGCTAGAGTGTAGCTGTGTTTAAATAACCTGAAAAAGGAACAATAAGAATGGCAGGCATTATTGAATTGGCAGCATTGCTTAAAACCATGGAACCCGTTTTGCATGAAGCTGAATATGTATTTTGCACTGTATCGGGTCGCCTTGAGGAGTATGTACCACTGAATCCGATTGCAACCTTTCAGGAGTCCGAAGGCTTAACATTGATAGTGGAGAAAGCAGCTGCGCAGCAGTATGGCCTTGAATTTGAAGGGCCATTTAATCAGATAACTCTGACCGTCCACTCCAGTCTGGATGCCGTTGGTCTCACTGCCGCCGTTTCGCGATGCCTGACCGAGCAGGGGATCAGTGCCAATGTGGTTGCTGCATTTTATCACGATCATATTTTTGTACAGACCAGCCATGCACAGGCCGCTTTGAGCGCGCTGACTGCCCTGGCGGCGTCAAGCTGATTGTCTTATCAGCTCTAATCATTTATCAAATTTACAAAACGGCTATATCTGAAATAATCTCGCTCTTGTGTGTGATTGAGCGTGTTTCCACGGTATTTGATAACGCCGCTCATCCTGGCATGGCAGCTACCGCCACTCAGTGTGGCGGCTTCTTTGTCGCTCAGACAGACTGAGCGGCCTTTACTTTTTACCTGGGTTTGCATTTCTCCGATAGCATCGCTATTGGGTGCCAGTTCTCCAGCATAGCTATGGTTTAGTAGCGGCCCCGTACTGTTAGTCACTTGCGTTAATAAGTAAGTTTGTCCGCAAATTCGTGCTGCCTGGCCAAACTGATATTTTAAACCTAACAGCAGCGCGTCAAAATCATGGGAGGAAATGGTTATCAGGTTTTGATAACGCGTGCTTCCGCTGATTGCTTGTGTTTCCAGTTGAGCATAGTAAGAGGCAGCATCCAGATTGAGTCCATCCAAATCATAATATTGCAAAAAATCGACTACGCTCTGGCAAAACCCCTGGCGACCGTTAATGTCCTGGCTGAGATAGCGCCAGCCGTTATCATCAGGTGAAAGAGTGAGTAATAATCGGGTGTTAGGGTAATTTGCGCGGGTTGCATCCAGATGTGCCTGAAAGGCCTGTGCACCGCCGACGGCGACAAGCCTGGCCCCGTCAATGCCGGCAGGTCTTACTTGTACACCACTGATATACATTACTTTTTCGCAATCAGTATAGCATTTTTCGATCTCTGCAGGGCGTGAATTATGTTCAAATGTCATAACGATAACTTAACAGTTTACCTATCTGGGACAATACTATGAAGAGAATTGCTTACACAGACCATTACACCAGTATTACATTCTATTACATGCGCTGGTAAGAGAATTTTTGTTGTGATAAAAAGAATAATAATTGGCGGATTTCATTGGTGTTTTTTCTAAACACGAAGTAAGCTGAGCTGCGACATAACCGATAAGGAATGACGAAAATGCAAAATGAAGTTATGAGTGTAGAACTCAACAGTAAGAGTTTTTTGTTTCGACTTAGCCCGACG
The DNA here is from genome assembly GCF_030125445.1 of Pseudoalteromonas ardens. Lineage (NCBI taxonomy): Bacteria > Pseudomonadati > Pseudomonadota > Gammaproteobacteria > Alteromonadales > Pseudoalteromonadaceae > Pseudoalteromonas > Pseudoalteromonas ardens. The sequence continues at coordinate 433,571 of NZ_JASJUV010000002.1, read as the reverse complement.
GGTACGAGTGAACAATGGGGTTTAAAATACTACGATCCGGACTGTGGAGAATATAAGTTAGTGTCGGAAGATGCTCAACTCAATGTTGAGTTTGATCTGGGTGATATACCTGGCATTTCAGATAATGCTCGCCGTGCGCTTATCTCAAAACAACAGGCTGTTTTTATTGTTGAGATGGAAGAGTGCACTGCCGGAGACTGGCGCTTTTGGCAAAATGGTATTTCTCTGTCCAGTGAGCAAGATGCACAGGATTATAATCTGACGGCAGAAGTACAAAGCTCAGGTAAAACCCTGGTGCTGACGATTGATAATGTGCTTCGCAATGCCGCTTTGCCGGGTGACATGTTCGAAACCATTGATTTTCGTTTCGTTGCTGTGAGGTTAAATAACTCAGCGGGGCAACTGAACGAAATATTCTACTCACAGGACCCGAGAGTGGGCGTGCGAAGAAATAAGCCAGGCTAAACAGAATCAAAGGCCCTCAGGTTGAGGGCTAGTTCTGCATAGCGGGCTTTCTTGTGTCAATAATGCGAGAAAGCCCGGATTACCACACAAAGGCCTGAACCAGGGTAAATTAAACCAAACTGTGCCGTAGCCCACTTCTAATGCCGCTTTGGCATGAACGATTGCAGACGTTTGCTCGTTGGCCAATGTATACACCAGGGCTGCGGTGAAAGCATACTCACTGTTGTCAGGAGAAAGCTTAATTGCACGATTTAAGGTGCTGATTGCTTGTTCAAACTGACCCAGCTGGGCGTACGCTTGCGCTTTGTCGAGCAATTCGTACATCGAGTGCTGATCGGCATTTAAATGGATAACACGTTGATAATGTTGCGTTGCTTCTTGCATATTCCCATTGAGTTTTTCAATGTCGGCAAGGTTCAGTAAAAACAAGGTATTATTTTCGACATCAGGCAGAGTTCTGGCGACTTCCAGCGCTGCCGGATATTGTTGAGCTAGCATCAGGGTTAACGCCAGCATATTCAGGTCCATGGGTTGCGGGTCTTTTTGCACTACGATCCGATATCGACTGATGGCTTTATCTAATTGTCCCTGAACCATAAAGATGTCTGCAAGCAGTTGGTTCGCCAGGTAGTCATCGGGTGTGATTTGAATAATTTTATTCAACATGAAGACCGCACGTTCAAACTGACTATTTAGATACAGATCATTGGCAAGGTTAAACATCACATCAGTGCTACTACGCAAAGCAAGTGCCTGCTCGAGGTGCTCAATAGACTGGTCGAGCGCGCCTTGTTTTTTCGCTTTGAGCGCTAAAATGATTTGCGCGTCGTAGTCACTGAGTGACTTGGCTTTGGCTTTTTCATAATGCACGTCAAATGCTTGCATATCATTTTTTTCCAGCGCCAGAAACATCATTTCTCTTTGAAAAAGGACACTTTGTTTATAGTTTATGGGCGCGTTATTAAGCCTCATGCTCAACCGAGTCAGTATCGCGTTGTCTTTACTTTGATGGTAAATATTCAATCCAACATCGACCAGCAAGGCATATGCGGCAGAAAGTGCAGGAGCGTCAGTTAAAAGTACCTCAAGTCTGTTGAGACTTTCGATGTTGTAGGCCCCATTGGTGTGAACATCTTCATATATGGCAAGATAATCCAGATATTCTTTTTGGTTTATCTTCCAGCGTTGCACTTTTTTTGGTGCAATTTCTCCAAATAGTTTGGCGGCATGCTGCTGAGCCGTGTAGAAGTTATTCAGGTGCGTGTTGGCTGGCATAGGCCAGGATACTTGCTGCTGAACAGTCCATTTGTTGCCGTATAATCTGCTGAATGTGACTTCGCAGCTGGCATCAGAGCAGTCTAATTCGCTGGTAATAATATCAGTGGCCCCCGTTGCGCGGGCCACTTCTTTAAGGCTGGGATAGGCCTCATGGTTATAAACCACCAGTTCCAACCCTTCATTTTGCAGAATGTATTGCCTGATAGCCTGGTTGATGGTTGCACTCACCACGCTTTTTTGTGGTGGCTTGAGCACTGCAATATAACGAGTGCTGTCCGTGCGCTCTGAGCCATTCAAGGTTAGGAAAAAGGTGATGAGCGTAAGCACCATGATGCAAAACGAAGCCAAAAATACGACGCGACGATTCGTGTACCATCTGATCTTAGGTGTCTTGTTTTGCTGTTCAGATTCAGCGTGTAGCGGCACAGTTTCTTGTTCTAATATCGCGTTTTGTGTGAGTGCTATCAGAATTTGTTCCAAACGCTTGGCCACTTGTCTGGCATCTGCCGGACGCTCCGTTGGGGTGGCCGAAAGTAGCTGGTTCAACAGGCAGCTGAGTGACTCTGGTAGAGCAGGTAAGATTTCTTTGGCATCATCATGTTCGCCATTTAAAACACGTCCACGTATCTTGGTTTTGCCAAATGGGTGTCGCCCACTGATAAGTTCATACGCCAGTACGCCAAAAGAAAACAAGTCTGACTGGGGAGTCAGGGGATCGCCGCGTAATTGTTCCGCAGAGGCAGCCAATATACTGCCATGGCTCTGATGCACTTTAGTGGTGTGCTCATCTTCATGTGCCTGATTGAGGCGCGCAATGCCAAAATCAGTGATTTTGACTAGCTGGTTTATATCGATCAGGATATTAGACGGCTTCAGGTCGCAGTGGATCACACCGCACTGATGGGCCGCTGCAACGCCATTGGCGATTTGTATCAGCAGTGAGAGCTTCTGCTCGAGGGTTAGTACGTGAGTTTTCTGGTGAAAAAGCAGGGTGTTGCCATCAACGTACTCCATGATCAGGAAGACTTGCGAGGGCGTCGTTATTATGTCGTAAAGCTGAACGATGTGAGTATGATTTAGTCTTGCGAGGATCTGTGCCTCAGCAATTGCAACAGAGATATCTTCATCTGTGCCTTGTATCTTAAGTCGCTTGATGGCAACCAGACGGTTGAGCCGGGTATCTTCTGCAAGCAATACTTCACCCATCCCTCCTTTCCCTAACACTTTTGTAACATGATAATGTTCGGGTAAATCAGTTTGCCGGGCACTGATAGTGTGATCCGCTGGCTGCGCTGTGTGTGAAGGTTGGTGCGATTTATCCATGTTATCTATTATCTTGTGCCTTACGGATGGCAACGCGTTAAACGTATTTATTATGTCGGGAAAGTGGCCTGGAAAAGCGCCATATGTACCGAATTGTCATAGTAACGTCTAAGCAAATCAAATGCCAGCTTATCCGCTAAGAGGCCAGAAGTAACTATTTTGAATATAACAATATTTAGGTGTAATGTGGTGAAATCTGTGTTTTCAGCAAACGGTGTTATGCTTATAAAGGGACAGTAAACTGGGTTTTGGCTTAACACGATATGTGACAGCCTCCCGGAGCCGTTATCGAGGAGCGACTATGGCCACGTTAAAGCATAAACAGCAATCTAAGTATTTATATTTAAAGTCATTTCATCGATTTGGGCGACTCAAACACTCCGTGGATAGCTGCTTTGATGAATTGGCTATTTCGCGGATCCATGCCGTAATTGAATGGCAACAGGGCTACTGGTTTTTGCGTGATTTGAGTCGTAATGGCACCTGGTTAAATGATGTCAGAGTGCCTTACAACCAGGATGTTGCATTAAACATAAATGACGAAATTCGGTTTTCCGACTCAAGTTGTCACAGTTTCAGTGTCACAGACCTGGCACCACCAGAAGACTTGTTGGTGCCCTATAGTCATGACGAACTGGTTGATGGTCAGGAGCCGGTGATCCAGTTGGAAAACTACCATTTGTTACCCAGCGAGTCAGATCCTGAGCTGATCGTGTATTTTAATAGCACAGAGCAGACCTGGTGTTATGAGGAAGTTGGCTCTGAACACCCGGTTAGCATCACCGATGGTGAACAACTGCGCTTTGCGCAACAGGTCTGGAGCTTGATCCAGACACGAGCAAGTCAGCAGGAGTGTACTGCAGAAGTGGCTGAAACTGATCCTGGTGACTTAGAATATTTGTTCACACTGAGCCAGGATGAAGAGTATGCTGAATTACAGGTGAAGCAAGCGCAAGAAAAAGTCGATTTTGAAACCCGGACACACCATTATCTGACCGCACTATTGGCGCGATACAAGGTAAAAGATATGCAACATCAAGTCGATGATGCGTCACAGGGGTGGGTGTCGGTGAAGCAATTATCGCGTGACTTAGGGCTGACAGAGAGCCATATCAATATTCAGATCCACCGTGCACGCAAGCAGTTTGTTGACCGTATGAAAGATAAATCCATGGCCGAATCTCTTATTGAGCGCAAGCGAGGGAGAGTCCGTTTTGGTGGCAGGCATTTCAGTATTGTGAAAGGCCAGCAGCTTGAAGCGTCTACCTTGTATCAACAGCATGATGAGCTCATGGTGGGTTAGCGACAAAGTTTGCTTTGTTGCAACCTAGTAATCAGAATAAGCCCAAGTCGTTTTCAGGCTTATTCTGTTATGACTGGGTATCAGGTTACGTCGTTAAATTGAGCCTGTTATAAGGCCTGTTCTGGTTTGAAAGCGGGTAAACGGTTAGTAATTCAGGCCCCAGCGAAATTCAATGTTAATTGCCTGGCCGTCGATCACTTTGCCATTCGTGTCCAGATTGACCAGGTAACGCCATTGCGTTAATGCATCAATCCCAGCCTGGTCGAAAACGCCTGTAGGGCTTGATTCTAAGACTGTAATGTTAACGGGCTTGCCCTGATTATCGATATCAAATTGTAGCGATAGTTGGCCTTCAATTCCCTGGGAAGCTGCTTCTCTCGGATAGTCGTACGGCACTTGATATTTAACAACGGGCTCCATGGGTAAAGAAAACCTGGGTTGCTTTGCTTGCTCTATTTTCACTGAGGTCAGTGCGACAAAACTGGCGTAGGCATCTGACTTTTGAGGGCTTTTATTCATTTTCTCTCTGAGTGTACTCATTGCCGTTTTATCATCCTGCTGTAAGGCAATGTAAAGCAGCACCGGGTCCAGGTATCTGTCTGCTGTTATCTCCATATATGTGTAGTAGGCACCGATCTTACTTTTAGCCTCATCAAAATACCCCAGCCTGAATAACCTCAGAAGTTCAAGGCGTAACAGTGTCGCGTGTTTTTCTGAGTCCAAATGTTGCCCGGACAGCGCGGCTTGTGCGTAATATACCACCATATGGTCCATTTGGTTGCGATCGTGCACCAGCGCAAGTTGATAGTTTATTGCAGCAGTCTCAGCATTAGTAGCTGGGGTCAGGCCCTCTAAAAGTTCCATTGCAGGAAGTATTTTACCTGAACGGCTCAGTGTATCAGCCTGCTCAAGTTTGGCCAGAATTGATGGGCTGATTGGGCTATTTTTACGTTGTTGATGACACTGGTAGCTAAGGGGGTTGCAGTGCCCGTTTGCGCCTGTAGTAGTTTGGTGAGATTTACCGGAAGACTGGCAGCCGCTCAGTGCAATGAGTGCTGCGAGTTGTAGACAAAGTAATTTCATTTTCATGTTAATTATCCCAGTTGCTCAGGTCAGTTTATATCATATGGCAGCATTTGGCCGATGAGTTTCCGATTTAGCTTACAAAGTGGACAAATATACGGTTATGGTGTTTCAGGCCCGGTATATCCTTGTACCAGTAAGTTGACACTCATTTATTTGCTAATCTACTTATTCTCACAATTGGAATACATTAAGACACTATTGCCAGAAGTGTTCTATAGGTTATTATTGCGCGCAAGTGGATATTCTCACCTGCTTAACGGGGGGAAAGGAGTGGCGCAGAAATCTGTTTACAGAGGACGCCGTGAGTACTGGTGCTGAATGAAAGCAAAGTAGATTAAACAAAAGGGCAATATGAAAACGTTAACACATTTCTTTTTACTGGGTTTGATGATTTTAGTCGCTGGGTGCGCCAGTAAACCGCTGACGCATGATTATCAGGGCAATATCAATATCCGCACATTGCAGGTAGAACTGGCACCGATCAGAGATCCAGAGCAAAATCTGTCTGGTGATTATTCAGAGGTAACCAAAGCCATTAAGGGCGTTCAGGAGATCCTGGACATGTTTGACCCGGCTCAGAGAAATGAGTTGATGGAGCAGCTACATACTTTTGAAACGACTCTGGTTGATGGCATTCGCCAGCGTGCTGCACTACCACTGAACCCTGTAACAGAGTCTGAAGTGAGTATGCAATACGGTGACGATAACGAGCTGGTAAGCGTTGAGTATGAATACCCTCTGGTTGAGGGGGCTTACCTAAATCTGTTTGTGACCATTTATTATACTGAGCGCTCTGACTTGGCGGTTGGCGCACAAGAGCTAAACGCCAACTTTATTGAGCTAAGACCAGAAATTATCCTGCAAATTGATGGCTACAATGAACAGGGAGACCTTTTCTGGCGTCAAACAAGCCGCTATGAGTCACAACAAATGTATAAGTTTGGCGACCAATATATTCTTGGCGTACCAACTGAGCGCCTCAAGGAAGCACAAATTTTCCTGGTGCCAATGGCCAAAGGCGTTACCGATAATTTGCAAATTTTAAGTGAGGCTAAATAACTAAGTCATACTGAGCATGCATGGCTGACCGCTTTAGCAACGATCAGCCTTGTCATTGAATTGCGCTATGTGTCTGCCTGTCACTTTGCCTGAGATAGTGCACCTACAACACCTGTAGACATTCATCCCGAATAGTTTACTGGCCCCCAAAACCTGCAATATGATTGAAAACCGCTGACTAATAATACCTATATGGTTGTGCGGTCTGACCGACCACAGCTTAATAGAAAATCAACAAATAGCAGGACAATTATGCAGAGAACTATTGGATTACTTTTGACCTTATGCGCGATGAGCATGCCTTCCCTGGCAGAAGAATATGCGCAGGGCAGGCAGATAGCTGAGCTGCCCAATGTATTGTCATTCCGAGAGCGTGTTCAGCCCATTAATGACATGGTGACAGACCGACTGGATAATTTACTTCCTAAGCTGATGCAAGAAGCTGATCTGGATATGTGGCTGGTGATTAATCGAGAGTATGGTGAGGACAAGCTGTTTTATACGCTTGTGCCGCAACCTACTTTTGCGGCGCGGCGTACAACTTTACTGGTTTTCTCAAAGCAAGCTGATGGTAGTGTAGAGCGTTTTAGTGTCAGTCGTTACCCCATTGGGGACTTGTACCCGACAGTGTGGAAGGGGGGCACCAAGGCACAACAATGGCAGCGTCTGGCTGAAGTCATTGCTGAGCGTGATCCAAAACGCATCGGCATTAACGTAAGCGAAGACTGGGCACTGGCCGATGGCCTGAGTGTTGGGTTACATCAGCAACTATTGAAGGTATTACCCGGGAAATACCAAGAACGATTGGTAAGCGCTGAAGACTTGGTGATCCGTTGGCTGGAGACGCGTAGCCAAAAAGAGCTTAACGTATACCCTCAAGCCGTAACATTGGCACGACGTGTCATTGCTGAAGCATTCTCTAATAAGGTGATCACACCCGGTGTAACCACCACCAAAGATGTAGAATGGTATTTACGCGAGCGTTTCGAAGAACTCCAGCTCAGACCCTGGTTTCAACCGTATGTGAACATTCAGCGCCAGGGTGACAAAACCACCGAACAAGACGTGTTTATTGGCGAATATAATCGCACCATTTTACCTGGAGATATTATTCACACCGATGTGGGGATTTGTTATCTCAATCAGTGTACAGATACACAAGAAATGGGCTACGTACTAAAATTGCACGAAACGGATGTGCCGAAGGGTCTTAAACAGGCTATGGCGATGGGTAATCGTTGGCAGGATATTTTAACCAGTAACTTTAAAACCGGTTTAACGGGCAATGAGATCCTGGCCAATACCATTAAACAAAGTGAGGCGGCAGGGATCGTGAGCAGCACCTATACCCACCCGCTAGGATTTGTGGGTCATGCGCCGGGACCAACCATAGGTATGTGGGATAATCAGGGACCAACGCCTGTACAGGGGGATTGGAAACTCCATCCAAACACTGTCTATGCCATTGAAGGTAACATTAAAACCCAGTTACCGGAATGGGATGATCAATGGATCCAAATCAAGCTAGAGCAAGATGCGGTATTTGATGGTAAGCAGGTGTGGTATCTGGCCGGTCGACAAACGCAATGGCACCTTATTCGATAGCGCTTAACCAGCTAGACAAAGCCCGCACATGCGGGCTTTGTTTTGTCAGGTAAATCCTAATTTTGGCGCACAATTTATATGCTCACCCCAGGCGCTTTAAAGCGGCAAATCGGTGTGTTCAGTGCGGCAATTTAACGCCTCAATGTGGCACCCCTGACTCAAGTCTGTTAGCAATTATCTCTATTTAAACGGAATTTTAAAATGGCTTAAATATTGCTCGGTTTTTAAACAATCACAAGGAGGCGGATTATGATTCTAAATACCTTTATTCAGGGGGCAGTGAACGCCAGGTCACAGCATGTATCAGTTAAGGCTGAAAACGCGGCCACTACTTCGCGTAACCAACATACGCAAGCCAATTCATCGTCTGTGCAGCATGCATGGGAGTCTTTTCGGGAGGAGGTTGACTCTGACCCTGTATTTGCCAGAAAAATGGCCGAAGCAATCACCTATATTCCAAACAGAATGAGTGTTAACTTGAGTGACTTGCCGCCGCTTACCGATCTCGATGGACAAAAAAGGTGGGCTGAGCAGGCTGCTGAATTTAATAAAGTTGCCGAACAAGTTACAGCGCAGCGTGTTGCTTTGTTTAAGCGCATGAAAGGAGAAGGCGCTTCTGATGCTGCCATTTTTAACGAAATGATTGCGTTTAATAAGGCGTTACCAATGGACTACCAAGTTAAAGCCGGGATGTTAAGTGTCCATCAATCGGCGTAATTTAAGCGCAATGTAAAAATCGTCATTGGGGAGTGGGTGTTGAAGATGAATATTAAAAATGCCCGATGGCTATCAGCCATAACCACCGGGAAATCAGGCAAACTACTAGAAGTTAAATGAAACCTTACCGTACACAAAGCGGCCATCGGTGCTGTAAGCCGAGAACGCTGAGTAAGGGAAGATCTGATTAAAGTTACTGAACCCTATGTTGCTGACGGTATCCTGCGGATATTGATCAAACAGGTTATTGGCACCAAGGGCAAAGCGCCACTGCTCATTAACTCTGTACGCTACTTCCAAATCAGTGATCCATTTGGCATCCAGTACTTCATCTTTTTCAACAGTGCTGGAAGGGTCGGTGACCTCACCGTAGCGGGTTGCTTTAACCATGACCTGCCACTGCTCACGCTGCCAGTTAGCAACCAGGTTCCATTTGTTATCTGGTGTCCCGGATTCAAAGCGTTCAATTTCACGACGAGCAAAATACTGATAGCTTTCGCCCAGCGCAGCCAGCTCTGTCGGGTTCGCTTTCACATTGGTCACCTCTGTATCATTGAGGTTCAACGCTGCACTCAGATTAAGATCGCCATAATCAGCCAGGTCAAAGCGATAGGTCGCTACAATGTCTACGCCCTGAGTACGAGAATCGATGGCATTGGTAAAGTAGCGCACACGCTGTACGTTAAACTCACCCGCCTGTTGCAGGATCTGCTCAACTGCGTCGCCACTGAGGTTTTCTGACATCACAATGCGGTCATCAATATCAATGCGATATGCATCCAGCGTCAGGCTGAACGCATTCTGGGTGTAGATGAATCCGGCAGTCAGGTTTACCGACTCTTCTGCTTCCAGAGGTTGTGCGCCAAGTGCAACAGCCGCCGGGGTATCAACCGGATACAAGCCCACTTCGTTAGGGACACCGTCCTCAAAAACCGTGGCAATTGATTTGTAGGACGTCTGCGCCAGAGAAGGGGCACGGAATCCTGTGCTCAGGGCACCACGCAGTGACAATTGGTCATTAACTACATAACGTGTGGCAAGCTTACCTGTAAGCGTAGAGCCAAAGTCGCTGTAATCTTCATAACGCGCTGCCAGAACCAGGTTCCAGTCTGTTGTCAGGTAAGTATCCAATTCGGCAAACAAAGCGATGTTATGACGTGATTCATCAACCGCACTTTCTGGTGAAAATCCAGCCAGAACCTGAGCGCCACCAGCGGCAACAGGTTGTCCGTTAGCATCCAAAACGGTCTGGTAAGAGGCTAACTCACCGGCCTGGATCTCATAAGTTTCGCGGCGATACTCACTGCCCAGTGTCACAAACACACTATCGTAAAGGCCTAAGTCCAGCTCGGTTTTTGCTTCAGCGTTAACCAACAGCTGACTGTAGACCAAAGCACCGTTGTCAAACTCTGTTGGGCTGCTCGCACCCATTGACGTGTTCAGACTGTTTGATACGCCAAAGCCGAAGTCGTTCAGACCATAATTTGTACTGATGTCGTACTGCCAGTCACCTGCATCACCCTTAGCACCGACTGCAAAGCTGTAGTCGCGCACTTCGGTGTCAATTTGCGGTAAGAAGCCATCAGGATATACGTCAGTGAGGTTGCGGCTATCTTGTGGGCGACGGAAGAAACCACCGGAATTACCATCTCGGCTTGAGAAGCTACCAAAGGAGTACAGGTCCAGCTCGGAGTTAAGTGTGTACCCCGCATTGTAGAATAGTGCGAAATCCTCGATGTCGGCTTTACCAAATCTGTGGTTATAACGCTCAGCCGAAAATTCTCGTGGATCCAGCTTACCGTTATCATCCCGGGCATACTGTTCGCGCTCATCGATGCCAGAGCGGTTGGTCGGCTGTTTGTTACGCAGCTCAGCAGCCACATTGATAAATCCATTGTCGCCCAATGCAAAACCCATATTACCGCTGATGGTTGTTGTGCCACCATCGTTCAGCTCGCGATCTGCGCCTTTGTCAAATGCCAGGTTGCCTTCGGCATCTTCGTAGGTACGCAACAGCTGAGGTGAACCGGCCATTTGAGTATCGTATTCACCGTAAGTGACGGACAGATTACCGCCTTCGTCGGCATCGTTTAGCACAATGTTGATCACGCCAGCAATGGCATCTGAGCCATATTGTGCAGCGGCACCGTCACGCAAAACTTCGATGCGCTTGATAGCAGCCGTTGGAATAGTATTGAGGTCTACCGCTGTAGAGCCACGACCTACGGTACCGTTTAGATTGAGCAGCGCACTGGCGTGGCGACGCTTACCATTGATAAGCACCAAAGTATGGTCTGGCGCCAATCCGCGTAACACAGCGGGACGAGCATGATCTGTCCCGTCTGCCAGTTGTGAATTAGGGAAATTAAAACTGGGTACCAGCGTTGTCAAAACCTGGCTCAGTTCAAGCTGACCTGAGCTGGTGATTTCATCCATGCTGATCACATCGACCGGTACTGTGCTTTCAGCAACACTGCGCAAGCTGCGGCGAGTACCTGTGACTTCAATCACTTCAGTGGTGTTACTGGCTGTGGGTGCCTGGCTTTCTTCTGCATTAATTTGAAACGAAGCGGCGGCGCCCAGCACCAAGCTGATGCTGGCTGCCAGAGTACTCGGTCTTAACATAGAGATTCCTGTTTATATGTTGATTTCTATACGGGCTACGTTGTCTGGCCCATGAAAAGGACGGCAATACTAAAGGTGGAAAATTCGATGCGAAATTCGAATTCGTTATAAATTATAACCGCTCAAGTTTTTATGCTTTTTTAGTTACATTGCATTAAATGCTGATCATAAGATTACAAAGCATCAATCAGCGATGGGTGAATGATGCGCAGCGCTGTCAGGGGCGGGTTGATGCATTTTTCGTTGTTCAATCAGTTTTTTTGCTGCTTTGGATAAAATTATTTCGTTGGTCTAGGGTTAAGCTCAAGGGTATAAAGCATTTTTACCAAGGAGCAAAACATGTCGACTTTAATGATGGTTGGGTGGCGTGAATGGCTGGCTTTGCCTCAGTTGGGGATAAGCCGCATCAAAGCCAAGGTGGACACCGGAGCCAGAACGTCTTGCTTACATGCGTTCAAAGTTGAAGAGTTCACGCAAGATGGCGCACCCTGGGTGCGGTTTTGGATGCATCCGGAACAAAAAAATACTGAGTATGAAGTCGTGTGTACAGCCCCTGTGCTGGATGTGCGCACGGTGACAGACTCAGGTGGCCATCAGGAGTCTCGCTATGTGATCCAGTCAATGCTGCACATAGGGGACCAGGCCTGGCCCATCGAAATTACGCTGACAAACCGGGATAACATGAAATTTCGCATGCTTTTGGGGCGCACAGCAATGGCAGGGCGGATCAGCGTTGATCCAGCGGCCTCTTATTTGACTAAGAAAAGAATTGAAGCAAGGAATTAAAATGAAAATCGCCATTCTGTCCCGGAATAAAAATCTCTACTCAACGCGTCGTTTAATTGAAGCGGCTGAGCTGCGCGGTCACGAACCTGTGGTGCTGGACGTATTACGTTGTTATATGAACATTAATTCTAACGAGCCCGAAATTCACTTCAAAGGCGATAAAATCGTTGGGGTGGATGCAGTGGTGCCAAGAATTGGTGCATCTGTGACGTTTTATGGCTGTGCAGTGTTGCGTCAGTTTGAAATGATGGGGATTTATCCGCTTAATGAGTCTGTGGCGATCACCCGTTCACGCGACAAATTGCGCTCTTTGCAGCTGTTGTCTCGCAAGTGCGTGGGTATGCCCATCACTGGGTTTGCTAATAAGCCCGATGATGTCAAAGACTTATTGGATATGGTTGGTGGTGCCCCTGTGGTGATTAAGTTGCTGGAAGGGACGCAGGGAATAGGCGTGGTGCTGGCGGAAACACGCAAAGCAGCAGAAAGCGTGATTGAAGCTTTTATGGGCCTGAAAGCTAACATTATGGTGCAGGAATACATTAAAGAAGCCGGCGGCGCGGATATTCGTTGCTTTGTGATCGGAGATAAAGTGATTGCCGCAATGAAGCGTCAGGCGCAGGAAGGCGAGTTTCGTTCTAATCTGCACCGTGGGGGCAGCGCCAGTCTTATTCGGATCACACCGGAAGAGCGCAAAACCGCGGTTGCGGCCGCCAAAGCGATGGGGCTGAATGTTGCCGGGGTCGATTTGCTGCGCTCGGAGCGTGGACCACTTGTGATGGAAGTAAACTCATCGCCGGGCCTTGAGGGCATAGAAAAAGCGACCGGTAAGGATATCGCCGGTATGATCATAGAATTTATGGAAAAAAATGCAGCCAGTAAGAGGACCGCGACGCGTGGCAAAGGCTAAGAAAAACCAGGTATTTACACTGCTAAACACACAAATAGGGGTGGCTGAGCGCAAGACGCTGTCGCTGGAGGTGGCAAAACTGTACACCCACTCTCCGCTTACGATCCCCATCGAGGTGGTGAATGGTGCTGAGGCGGGTCCTGTGGTGATGGTGTGCGCTGCGATACATGGTGATGAACTGAATGGCGTAGAGGTTGTACGTCAGTTACTGACGAAAGTAGAGCCCAAAGCATTGCGAGGTACGTTAATAGCTGTGCCAGTGGTGAATGTATTTGGTTTTATACATAAGTCTCGTTACTTGCCTGACAGGCGGGATTTGAACCGGTGCTTTCCCGGTTCGGAGCGGGGATCACTGGCAGCCAGGGTAGCCAACGTGTTTTTTAAACGAGTAGCCAGCAAGTGCACGCATATTATTGACTTGCACACTGGTGCAATACATCGCTCAAACTTGCCGCAGATACGGGCAAACCTGGAATGCGAAGCAACGGCAGATATTGCAAAAGCATTTGGTACGCCGGTGGTGATAGATGCAACGTTGCGCAATGGTTCTTTGCGCAGTGAGGCCAGCAACCTCGGGATCCCGGTGATCACCTACGAAGGGGGAGAGGCGCTGCGTTTTGACCCGCTGGCAATTGCTGCCGGGTTGCAAGGCGTCGAGAATGTCTTAAGGCGGCTTAAAGTGCTCAAAGGCCGGCGCTCGAAAAAGCTACCTGAACCTGTGATAGCAGATTCCACCAGCTGGGTCAGGGCGCATACGGACGGAATAGTACGCGCTATGGTTGGTCTGGGAGAGCGAGTCAATAAAGAGCAGGTGCTGGGTTACATCAGCAACCCTTTGGGGGGCAATGAAGTGGCCATCCAGGCGCCGCGTAGCGGTATCATCATCGGGCAGCAGTCTTTGCCTTTGGTGAATGAAGGCGATGCGGTGTTTCATATCGCCTATTTTGCTCATGCCAACACCATAGTCGAGCAACAGCTCGGTGAGTTTATTGACGAGCTGGATTTAGAAGAGCAGCCGGTCGATACGGAACTAAACAACTGATCACATAGCTGGCCCGACGTGTCTGGCCAGCTGCCTCTGCGCCTGCCAAAAGAGCGAAACTGCTTCAGGTTTTGCCTTTCGAGCGTATTCTAAACACCCCCGCTTATATAAGCGCTTTGCACACAAAGTCTAAGTGATTCGTTTTGGGAATTTGCCAGTTATTTAGCGGAAATACCGTTCTGTCCTGCTTGTAAATTTAGCTGGCACACTGATCTGTGTTAACAGCGAGGCGTCCACTCTCGCTGCTCCTATGTGCCCCTGTTTTCCACACAACATCGTTGTTTCTACCAAGTCCGAAAAAAAGGCCACCCCTATACTGCACAGCCATCGGGAATACTCAGGTTAGGAAGGAAAAATATGGAACCTATGTCTGTTGGCGCTGAGTTTATGCGAACGTTTGATGTGCAGCTTGCGCAGTCGCAAAAACAAAAGGACGCTGTTTTTACTATCCGTCATCAAGTTTATTGTGATGAGCTGAATTGGGAAGCCAGGCAACAAACCCAATTGGAGCGGGACGAATATGATGCTCATTCCATTCATTGTTTGTTGCAGCACAAGCTCAGCAAGGAATATATCGGATGTATTCGATTGATCATTCCTTCGCCTAACTCGTCGTTAACCTTACCCAGCCAGGACCAGTATGGTGGATATCTAAAAACAAGCCTGTTGTTGCCTTTGTTGCAGTCGGGCACGTTGAGTGAATGCTCCCGACTGGCACTGCTGCCTGATGTAAGGCGCAAAAATATCAAGGATTATCGCCAGGATGAGCCAGGTGCTGTGTCGCAGCCTGCGTCTCAACATACTCAGCTTATGTCGGTCAGTTTGTATTTTTGTTGTATCGCGCTTGCCAAACTGCATGGTTGTCGGGGCACCTTATTATTAGCCAGTCCGAAATTAAGCAGACACCTCAAAATGCTCGGTCTGACCCTGACCAGGCTCAGTGAAGATATTGAGCACCGAGGGTGCAGGGCGGTATACCACTTTGATACGCATGAATTTAAGGCGCAGCAGCTACGCAGTGACGTACTCAGCGAGCTATACCAGGCCGTGGAGCGCCGGCTGTCTCAGCAGTTAAATAATACTGAACTTGCCTGTGAATTATCCTGAGGAATGATGATGAATACGCATTTTGATTATGATCTGGCTTTCTCCAGAAACATTGGGTGGGTGACCTCCACGGAGCAACAGATTTTAAAACGTAAAAAGGTGGCCATTGCCGGGTTAGGCGGGGTAGGCGGCTCTCATTTACTGGCCCTGGTCAGACTGGGTATTACGCGTTTTAACCTTGCCGATTTTGACGAGTTTGGGTGTGAAAACACCAATCGTCAGGTGGGTGCGACGACGGCAAGTTATGGAAAAAAGAAGCTCGATACCATGATCCGTATGGCCAGAGAAATCAATCCGGAGATTGAGATCACAGGGTTCAGTGAGGGGGTGACCGAGCAGAACCTGGGTGAGTTTTTAGCGGATGTTGATTGCTATATAGATGCACTGGATTTCTTTGTTTTGGGCATCAGGCGGCGGGTGTTTGCACAGTGCTATGATCAGGGGATTCCGGCGACGACGGCTGCGCCCATTGGTATGGGGACTGCGTACATCAACTTCTTGCCCGGTAAAATGTCATTTGAGCAGTACTTTGACCTTGCGGGATATACAGAGAGTGAACAGTACATTCGATTTTATCTGGGCCTGACACCCGCCAATTTGCAAAAACAGGCACTGGTTGACCCGTCCACGGTGGACCTGGCAAATAAAAAAGGGCCCTCGACTGTGGTTGGATGCCAGCTGGCAACGGGCGTGGCAGTGGCTCAGGTTGCCAAAATACTGCTTAATCGTGGACCAGTTATCTGCGCGCCGCGTAGCCTGCACTTTGATGCTTTCAGTAATAAAATGAAGAAAGTATGGCGGCCGGGTGGCAACCGTAACCCGTTACAACAGTTGTTGTTCAAACTGGTCAGGAAAAAATTACAGACGCCCCTAAGTGATACCAGGCTTTCTGAGTCTGTGCCCGCAAGCAATGCGATGACGACGGCGGAAAAAGTGATTGAACTGGCTAAGTGGGCGCCCAGTGGCGACAACACCCAGCCATGGCGTTTTAAACTGCTCAGTGACACAACGTTTATCATTTATGCCAGCAATACCCGTGATCACAGTGTGTATGACCTGGATGGACATTCCAGCGAGCTGGCGCACGGCATGCTACTGGAAGCCATCGACATTGCGGCCAGTCGCTACCATTGCCGAGCGGTTGTGAACCAGACAGTGACGGAAACACCAGAAGGTCTCGCTGACACGATCCATTATCAGGTTGAATTAGAGCAGGACAGTAACGTAAATCCGGATCCTTTGCTTCCCTATGTGAAAACCCGCACAGTGCAGCGTCGTCCAATGGGGACCCGGGCGTTAACGGATGAGGAAAAAGCGGCGTTGCAGCAGTGCTTACCTGCCGGGTTTAAGCTGAACTTTTATGAGAGCCTGGCGCAAAAATGGCGGTGTGCCTGGTTGAACTTTAAAAATGCGAAAACCAGATTGACCATGAAAGAGGCCTATCACGTCCATAAGGAGATCATTGATTGGGGCCAGCAATTTAGCGACAGCAAAATACCTGAGCAAGCGCTGGGTATAGATAAAAGTACGGGCCAGCTGATGCAGTGGGCGTTTAAAAAATGGAGCCGGGTTGCCTTTTTAAATCGATATCTGTTTGGCACGTTTGCACCCAGAATACAGTTAGATCTGCTCCCGGGCATTTGTTCCAGTGCACATTTTACCTTGTGCGCGCCACATCCGGCTAAGCTGAAAAATGACTATCTGGCGGCCGGGCGAGCGATTTATCGGTTTTGGTTAATGACCGAGGCGTTGCAGCTTGGCTTACAGCCGGGGTTAACACCGGTTATTTTCTCCCGTTACCTCGACAACGATGTGACCTTTACAGACGATCAATCTGTCCTCAAGCGGGCAAAGGCATGTCAGCGCCTCTACAAGTCTTACATTCCCGAGCATAAAAACCTGGTCTTTATGGGTCGCGTGGGCAGAACTGCACCGCCCGTATCCCGCTCCGTGAGGCGTTCACTGAAGACTCTGGTACTCAGCGATAGTGCCACGGGTAGTCAGAAGTTGCCTGGTTAGGCGTACTTTCTCAAAACAAAAACACGCGCTCGTCGGCACTAGACAATTAGTCGGAATTTCACATATTCATTTTTGCTAAGCGATGATGTTTGGTATAAAGCAGCCTCACGCTGAATGTGAATCCGACTAGAAAAGTGACGTTAAAACAGGCTTTTTTAGTTAAATGATTACGTGAAACGGCAAAGTAGGGTAGAATAGCGCGGTTCTATCTACACGTATTACTGCCTGACGAGGTTTATATGAGTTTGTATAATGAGTACATGGAAGAAATCCAAACCCGTAAAACGGAACTTGGATTGAGTCCAAAACCAATCGATAGCGCTGATCTGCTATCTGAAATTATTGCCCAAATCAAAGACACAGGGCATGAGCACCGTGAAGATTCTCTGAACTTCTTCATCTACAACACGCTTCCGGGCACAACCAGCGCTGCTGGTGTGAAAGCACAATTCCTAAAAGAAATTATCCTGGGCGAAGAGACTGTAGCTGAAATTTCTGCGGACTTTGCATTTGAACTGCTTTCTCACATGAAAGGCGGTCCTTCAATTGCGGTACTACTTGACCTTGCACTGGGCAACGACGAAGCGGTTGCGAAGCAAGCTGCTGACGTACTTAAAACGCAGGTTTTCCTTTATGACGCAGACACGTCACGTTTAGAAGCAGCGTTTAAAGCGGGCAATGCAATTGCAAAAGACATCTTAGAAAGCTACGCGAAAGCTGAATTCTTTACTAAGCTGCCTGATATTGCAGAGAAAATTGAAGTTGTTACTTATATTGCCGGTGAAGGTGATATCTCAACTGACTTACTTTCTCCAGGTAACCAGGCACACTCACGTGCCGACCGTGAACTACACGGTAAATGTATGATCACCCCTGAAGCACAGCAAGAAATTGTTGAGCTGCAGAAGAAGCACCCAAATGCAAAAGTTATGCTGATTGCTGAAAAAGGCACTATGGGTGTAGGTTCATCTCGTATGTCTGGTGTGAACAACGTTGCACTTTGGGCAGGTACACAAGCAAGCCCGTACGTGCCATTCATCAACATTGCACCAGTTGTAGCGGGTACTAACGGTATTGCACCAATCTTCCTGACAACCGTTGATGTAACCGGTGGTATCGGTCTTGACCTGAAAAACTGGGTGAAGAAAACCGACGAAAACGGCAACGTAGTGACTGACGCGAACGGCGACCCGGTACTGGAAGAAGCATATTCTGTAGCGACTGGTACGGTACTTACTATCGATACTAAAGCACAGAAGCTGTACAACGGCGACCAGGAGCTGGTTGATGTATCTTCTTCATTCACTCCACAAAAAGTAGAGTTCATGAAGGCCGGTGGTTCTTACGCTGTGGTATTCGGTAAGAAGCTACAAACGTTTGCAGCCGAAACGCTGGGTATTGAAGCACCTGTTGTTTACGCGGCTTCAAAAGAAATTTCACACGAAGGTCAGGGTCTGACTGCGGTTGAGAAAATCTTCAACCGTAACGCGGTAGGTGTTGCTTCTGAAACACCACTTCACGCTGGTTCTAACGTTCGTGTTAAAGTGAACATCGTTGGTTCTCAGGACACCACAGGTCCAATGACGTCTCAGGAGCTGGAAGCCATGGCTGCTTCTACGATTTCTCCTTTGGTAGACGGCGCATATCAGTCAGGCTGTCACACAGCGTCTGTTTGGGATAAAAAAGCGCAAGCGAACATTCCTAAGCTAATGGCGTTCATGAACAAGTTTGGTCTGATCACAGCGCGTGACCCGAAAGGGGTTTACCACTCAATGACAGACGTAATCCACAAAGTACTGAACGACATTACTGTGGATGACCGCGCTATCATCATCGGTGGTGACTCGCACACGCGTATGTCTAAAGGTGTGGCATTCGGTGCTGACTCAGGTACTGTTGCGCTGGCACTGGCGACTGGTGAATCAGCAATGCCAATTCCAGAGTCTGTAAAAGTAACCTTCAAAGGTGCCATGGCTAAGCACATGGACTTCCGTGATGTGGTACACGCGACTCAGGCACAAATGCTGAAGCAATTCGGCGGTGAGAACGTATTCCAGGGCCGTATCATCGAAGTACACATTGGTACTCTGATGGCGGACCAGGCGTTCACTTTCACTGACTGGACTGCAGAGATGAAAGCGAAAGCGTCAATCTGTATCTCTAACGATGAAACGTTGATCAAGTCAATCGAGCTGGCTAAGAGCCGCATCCAGATTATGATCAACAAGGGCATGGAGAACGAAGCGAAGACGTTACAAGGCCTTATCGATTTGGCTGATGAGCGTATCGCAGGTATCAACTCAGGTGAGCAACCTGCACTTGCACCTGATGACAATGCTAAGTACTACGCAGAAGTCGTTGTTAACCTGGACGAAATCGTTGAACCAATGATTGCTGACCCGGATGTAAACAACGAAGACGTTTCTAAGCGTTACACGCACGATGTGATCCGTCCTGTTTCTTTCTACGATGGCAAGCCAGTTGACCTGGGCTTCGTTGGTTCTTGTATGGTTCACAAAGGTGACATGCAGATCATCGCGCAGATGCTACGTAACCTTGAGAAGCAAAACGGCTCAATCGAGTTCAAAGCACCGCTGGTTGTTGCGCCACCAACGTATAACATCGTTGATGAGCTAAAAGCAGAAGGTGACTGGGAAGTATTGGCTAAGTACGCAGGCTTTGAGTTTGACGATGAAAATCCGAAGACAGCGGCACGTACTAAGTACGAAAACATCCTGTATCTTGAGCGTCCTGGATGTAACCTGTGTATGGGTAACCAGGAAAAAGCAGAACCAGGTGACACGGTTATCGCAACTTCTACGCGTCTGTTCCAGGGCCGTGTTGTAGCGGATTCTAACGAGAAGAAAGGTGAATCACTACTTGGCTCTACGCCACTGGTAGTACTTTCAACGATTCTGGGTCGTTTCCCAACTATGGACGAGTACCAGGCTGCTGTTGAAGGCATCGACCTGACTGCGTTCACCCCACTTGAAGAAGAACTGACAACTAAGTTCGGTTCTGAGCAAGCGGTACCTGTTAAAGTACTTTAATCTTCACAGATTAAAAGACTGAAAAAAGCGCGTTTATACGCGCTTTTTTGTTGGGTGAAAATAAGTGGGGCCGTTTCTAAGTATTGTTCGCTTGTACAGGTATAAGTGAATGTGGTTGTTTATTGGGTTAAGTTTCTTGTTTTGTTCATACTTTTACATTTCGCTATGAGCAAGGCTCGGTTTTAACATAGCTGTTTTGGCTTGAGTAACTAGTACAATAGTGGTAGGTTATTGTTCATATTATGAATAAATTAATTTAGTTGTGGATCTGTACGGTTTTTGGAACTGGGTTTAACCGGTGTTCACGCTAATGAGCTGTTATACGAGCATCGGCATACGAGATATGAAGGATTTGAGATGACAAGGGTAGTACCTGTAGAGCAGGATATATTTGTAATTGTCCCTGAGAACTATTCCAACACACAAAAGGGGGCATTTTTCGAAAAATTATGTGCCGATATATTAAGGAAACAGTCGTACCAAATTACAGGAATGGAAGTTCGCAAAACGGGGATGGAAATTGATATTACTGCGGAACATAGTCCTTCAGGAAGTAGTGTCTATGTTGAATGTAAATTCTATAACTCAAAAAATATCGAGGCATCCATAGTAGACCTTTGTTATGCTCAGTCGATCCGTGCGAAGATTAAAAGGATTGCACTTTTTTCAACGGCTAGGCTTGGAAAAGATGCGCAAGGGGCCTATGACGAGTATCGTAAAATGGATGGTTGCGATTATTCCTTTTATGGTCGGAAGGAAATATTAGATGCACTAATAGCCTCTGGAAAAGCTAAAGCTTACGAAGAAGCTGATCTCAGCCCAAATATTACACACGCCAGTCTTGTCATCCATCCTGAACTTGATTTTACTTGGATTTTTCAAGAGATGGATAACGGTGTTGCAAGTCGTTTACTTGCATATAATACAAGTAGCGATAGTGATTGTAAGAAGATAAGAAGAATCCTTGATTCGCAAAATCTCTTTGAAAACATCCCATTAATTCCATTCAACAAAGACAGAAATACACCTAGCCCTGTTATTAAGCCTTCCAAAGAAGTTGTTAGTAGTATATTGGTCGCTGACGACATTATGGATTATAAGCCATGTAAGCCCTCTGACTTTGTAGGTAGAGAAACGATACAAAAAGAAATATGGGATTACTTTGAGGCAGTTAGAGCACACGAAACAGATACTCGTATCCTTTCTTTGGTAGGTTCTTCCGGCCATGGAAAGTCCTCTTTAGTTGCTTTCTTATCTGAACGTTTCCGCAATATAAAATGGAAAAATAAACTGTTCTTGTATCCAGTCGATGTACGTTCAGCTCGAGGGGCAACTTTCGTGGCTGAAGCTATTGTAAAAGGGTTTGGCAAAGCAATAGAAGAAGGATTCATTGATTTTGATAGTGAATTTAAAATTGAGAATATAGAAGATATAACTTCAGGCAGTAGCTTCCGAGATTGTCTAAGTAATTTAAATAAAAACAATAAAGTTATTGTAATATTTTTTGATCAATTCGAAGAAGTCTTTATGAAAGAAGAGCTTTTCGGGTTGTTTAGGGCATTTGAAAGATTTGCTAAAGATGTATCATCTGAAAGCATGAATTTAGTTGTTGCCTTTTCTTGGCGCAGTGGGATAACGCTAGGAGAAGAAAATCCAGCTTACTCTATGTGGTCGAAGCTCAAAGACTTTAGAGTAGATAAAAAACTTGATGATTTCGACGTTGGTGATTCATCAAAAATGATTTCGACATTTGAAAAAAGTATTAACATCAAATTGAATAAATCTTTAAGAGGCAGGTTAATCCAGCAATCACAAGGCTATCCATGGCTTTTAAAAAAGCTATGTATACATATTTTCAAAAAGATTAAATCTGGGGTTTCACAAGAAGAGCTATTACTCAGCCAATTTCAAATAAAATCACTTTTTCAAGAGGATCTAGAGCGACCAGACAAAGAAATAGCTTGCTTAAGATATGTTGCTGGACACTCTCCGATAGACCATTATCAGGTTACAAAAGAGTTTGGGCAACAAACAGTTTATAACCTCATTGTTGACAGGCTGATAATCAAAACAGGTGAAAAAGTTTCTGTGTATTGGGATGTTTTTCGGGATTATCTAAATACGGGGGACACCCCAATTATTCCTTGGTCTTATATGCCTGCGGCAACAGTCACTATGGCTATAAACGTGTTTAATAAAATCAACAAGGGAAAGGAATTAACATTTGAAGAGTTGATGAGTTTATCAGGGTTTAAAAAAGGAACTCTAACTAATGTGATAATGGATCTTCAATCCTTTTCATTGATAGAGAAAAGTAGCCAAGGAAAATACAAAACAATACAAGCTAAAGCCTCGGAGGTTATTCGAGGGCATCTAAAAGACCATTTGATATACACGGAAATATCAGAATCAAATGGAGGAAAAGTTGATTTTTGCACTAATGAAAAATACGCAGATGTCATTGCTAATGTGTATTCAAATAAAAGCGGAAAAGCACCAAAAGGCTATGCTACAAAGATGCTAAACTGGCTACAATACGCAGGTTTAGTATCTAATAGCGGAAGTAAAATAGCTATATTTTCCACTTCCGAATACTCTCCTGAATATGGTTTATTGGGAGCAAAAGGGTACTTGTTTCTTGCTGCCACCACACCAAACAATTCCCTGGAACTAATTGAAATGATAGTTGATAGAGGGACTGTATCGCTAGAAGAGCAAGAATCTAAAAAGCTAAGAAATTCTGTTACTGATTTGGTTTCTTTAGGTGTTTGTAAACGAAATGAAGATTCAAGCATAGAAATTTCAAAAGGCATTAATAGTCTTGAAAGTCCTCAACAGATTTTAGCTCAAGCTTTAATTAGATCTGAAACTATAATCTTAATTAATGAAATTATAGAGTCTGGCACATCAAAAGATAACAGAGAAGAACTTGCAATAAAATTCAAAGATGAGCTGGGTAAAACTTGGAAAGATAGCTCTAGCAAAAGGTACGTAAACGGCATGCTTAAGTATATTGAATTCTTAGAAACGTATAACAAGGCATTGCAGCGGACAAGCCGCTGAATGCGGCGTTATACGTCAAGGTTGAATTCAATGCTTTCTCGAGAACTTAAAGTACTAAATGAATAGCAAAAAATAAGCAGACATATATGGACGCTCCATTGATGTCAAGCCGAGTGGGCCTGCGGGGTAGCGAGTTTTCGTTATCCCGTTCGTTATGTTACCCGTGTTGCCACGCCTGATGCTTGGTCCAGTCCGCTATAAATGTGTTGCTCTGACATATATCCGGGCTTGACTGGTTATCCAGCGCCCCTAGTGAGTTCAGAGCCTGCAGAAAATACCCAGACACCCAGTGGCAGGCAAGCTTTGGAATGGGTGTCTGTCAACTAGTGTTAAAAGTGTTATATGGAAGGTAAGTGAGGTGTTAGAAGTGAAAAAATATCTACTTTTAGTTGTGGTGGCCCTTTTGAACGGATGTATTAGTATCAATACTGTTGAGGAGTTAAGGGCCACTTCCCGATTGAGTCCAGTATATCATGCAGATGAATCACTTGAAGATCTGGAAGATAGCATCCAAGCCTATATGACGATATGCAATAAGCCCGACTATAACCCAGTGAGAATTAATGGCACTGTAGTAGGAGGTGCATTACTTTCTGTTGACAGAATTGAAGTTGAAAATGGCGTAGACTATGTTGCTAAGCAAGCAGTTCAGGATGGTTACTTCCACTACCTTCTTGTCTCGTTGAGAGGTGGAAATAGACCAAACAAATCTACAGCTCAGGTTTTTGCTGATGATCACGTTGGAGAGGATGTATTCAAAGAGGTGAAAAAAATTACAAAAGGAATGTATTGGGAGTGTTAAGGAATAACAGAGTAACATGGACACCCAATCAAAGGAATTAAAAGAGACATATATGGACGCTCCATTGATGTCAAGCCGAGTAGGCCTGCGGGGTAGCGAGTTTGCGTTATCCCGTTCGCTATGTTACCCGTGTTGCCATGCCTGATGCTTGGTCCAGTCCGCTATAAATGTGTTGCTCTGTCTTATATCCGGGCTTGACTGGTTATCCAGCGCCCCTAATAGCGGTTAAAAGAGACACCCATTCAAAACGTGTGCTCGTGAGCGATTTTATTCAGTGTAGGAATGGGTGTTTGTCTTTCTGCCCGGTTTCCATGTCAAATTTCTCGTTTTCTCCGCGCTTGAAAGTTTCGTTGAAGTGAAATACCGATTTAAGTTTAATATGTTCAAGAGGCCGGAAGTAGAGACACCCATTCAAAACGTGTAAATAACACGGACACCCAATCAAATAATTAAAGAAGACACTCATTCAAAGCCAGCGCTTAGTGAGGGAAAAAACACGGATATCCATCAAAAATTTAGGGTGACACCCATTCAAAACCAGGCTCAGTGAGGGAAAAAACACGGATATCCATTGTTATCAGTTCCTTTTCTGGCTTGCTATGTGTTAGAAGTTTTTGAATGGGTGTCTGTGAGTATCAGCAAAGTCTTAGTTTATGTTAAGTAAAAATCAGCATTAATGAATCAAAGCGCTTGGTATCAATTTGGGGGCAGTTTTTTCTGAGTATATCGTGTAGGATGGTGGTATCACGCATGGTGTTGTTATCTAGTTAGTTTTCGGCGAAATAAATTAGGAAAACAATGCTGTGTGTGTTAATTACATTGATTTGAAATTTAATTACCAGGGGATCTCTCAAGGCATAGCGCTAAGGTTCTTGGTAGTAAACTGACAAATTCGGAGAAGAAATGAAAAAATGTCTGGTTTGTGCCTTGGTCGCAAGAATTAAAAGAGACACCCATTCAAAATCAATGCTCAGTGAGAATGACACGGACATAGATTAAAGTAGACACCCATTCAAAGGGGAAATTAAAGTAGAAGCAATTAAAGTAGACACCCATTCAAAACCAGGCTCAGTGAGGGAAAAAACACGGATATCCATTGTTATCTGTTCCTTTTCTGGCTTGTCATGTGTTAGAAGTTTTTGAATGGGAGTCTGCGAGTATCAGCAAAGTCTTAGTTTATGTTAAATGAAAATCAGCATTAATGAATCAAAGCGCTTGGTATCAATTTGGGGGCAGTTTTTTCTGAGTATATCGTGTAGGATGGTGGTATCACGCATGGTGTTGTTATCTAGTTAGTTTTCGGCGAAATAAATTAGGAAAACAATGCTGTGTGTGTTAATTACATTGATTTGAAATTTAATTACCAGGGGATCTCTCAAGGCATAGCGCTAAGGTTCTTGGTAGTAAACTGACAAATTCGGAGAAGAAATGAAAAAATGTCTGGTTTGTGCCTTGGTCGTATTGACTAGTGGGTGTGCTACTAAAAGTGCTTATACTCCTCCAAAAAATGTGAAGACAGTTATGGTATCTTATCAAGAACATCCTGATTATGGAGAGGTCTTGACTAACCATCCTGAGTTTATAAAAGCACAAAATGAATGTGAAACAGAAATTTATGCGGGCGGTCTTACTATAGGTGATGAAATTATTACTGATCGCAGTCGGCTGAATAATATATCCATTGAGCATATGTCTGCGTATATTAAAAACAGGATGATGAGAGATCTAGATATTAATGGTGCGTATCATGGTGCTAACGCTGCAATATTGGTGTCTACTGGAGAAACATCCTATTCATACAAAGAAGCGTCTAAGCCGAAAAGCTATGGTGACTACATGAAAGAGTACAATAGTCTGCCTAAGCCTCAACAAATTGAAAAAATTGATGCGCTTCAAAAAGATTACATTACCTGTATGCGCGAAGATAAAAAATGGGTTCCTACCAGGTCCATAGAGAAAAATGCTGAAACAGGTGAAGTTATTACAGAGTTTGATCTTAGAACGCTAGACAAGTAAATATAACTAAAAAACACAGACGTTCAACATTGCATGTTCCTTTATTAGAACTTTTATGGGAAGGTTTAAATGCAGATACCCAATCAATGATTGTCCTGCATTTGGGGTTTGACTTTGGAAATGAGTGCCTCCTAAGTGGTTGAACTTTCAGGTTCACATGAATAAAAAAAGCGCGTTTTTACGCGCTTTTTTGTTGCTTGAAAATAGGTGTTTTAGCGGGGGCTTATTTCAATACATTTAGATTCCAAAAATAGGGGTCGGGCGTACCATCTTTAAGTACTGTTTTCTTGTATAGATATAAGTGAAAGTGGATGACTCATCAAGTCAATGGCTCACCCCCTATGTTCTGGAAGTTTTCGAATGGGTGTCTGCGAGTTTCATGCGAGTTTCAATTTATGGTGACAAACGGCGGCTTCTGTTTTACTTTGTGCACAGCTTAACAGTGCGTTATATGACTGAAACTACTTCAATTGTTATTATATGGAATGTTTCTCTGCCAAAGTTAAAAAGAGGGTTTAGTGTTTAGTTTTTGTAAGCGTCCAGTTAGTGTCAAAGTAAATTGCTCTTGTGAGCCGCAAGAGTCTCTTTTGCTAAAAGCATCCCAGGTATCTCAAGTGGTTATGCTTTTTGTTGGTGTAGTTACGGTGTTAGTCGCTTCTCGGCAAATAACTTCATCTCAACAACAGGGGCAAACGCAATTAGCGAAAGAAATGTATGGACAATATTTAGAATTAGCCTTTGAGTCCCCATATTTTGCAGAGCCTCAGTCAGGTTTGGCTTGCCCAGACAATGGATCTGATAAAGGTCAAACAGGTGCAAATAGTATCTCAGTCATTGATAGCAAGGGTAAAGACGATTTATGTTGGGCGCAGTATACTTGGTTTGTCTCCAGGCTACTTTACGCATCAGAGAACATCTTGTCGCTAGATTTGCCCGAGAAACACAAAACGAGTTGGGCCACAACAATCAATTTACAGATTTCTTATCATTTAGAGTATATTTCGAGCGAAAGCTTCGCAGAGGTAATACCTAACTACTCTTGTTCACTCCAATCGATTTTACGTGCATCTAATGAATTTATTCCGAATTTTTTGCCAAAAGAATGCCGTAGCTAATTAATATAAGTAGACAGTCAACACTGAGTGTTTATTTAATAGTTGGGCAGGCTCTTTTTTGGGTGAGTGAGAGTGATATTTAGAACAAATAATCGAAATATCACTGTAGACGGCTTCAAATATGAACAGCCTCTGCTAGAACTGTCTTAATTTCTTACTGTGTGGCACAGTTAAGCCCTGCCAGAGAGACAGTCACCATTTGAGCTCGATAATGGCGGTCTAACCTAATAGGCGTTCACAGTTAGCCAGGTTAGCGCGTCGCCTCTTTTGTAGGTGGACATAATATTTAGTCATAGCATGGCGCCTGCCGACAGCACCGCGGAATACTTTGGTAAATCTTGTGGTGAGTTTTAGCCAGTTTTCGGGCTTGATTTGCAGTCGAGCGAGAATGGGCTGAGCATCGCAGATGTGGCCTCGTTTGTCTGCTCGAATGCATCGACCTGTTAGCTCAACCAGTTCAATGTAGTATTTAAGCTCGAAGGGCAGCCCTTTGGGCATATTTTGTCTTGGGTTGCCAGCAAAGCGCAGAAGACTCTTTGGTTGCTTTCCACTATGAGCATGTTCAATACGCCTTTTGATACTGGTGAACTCAGAAGTTTCCGGTGTCTCTGCCATTTTGGCTCGGATTGGATTCAGGTCAACATAGGCCATACAGGCGGCCAGTGCTGCTTCATCGAGTAATGCCTGGGATTTAAACCTGCCTTCCCAAAAGCGACCTGTACAGCTATCTTCTTTGTTTGCCCTGCGGGCAATGTCTTCGTTCAGTACCCGCATAAACCAGCTGATGCTCGATAGCCTTTCACGATATTTGTCGATAATATCGTCGAGAATCATACGCTCGGACGGATTAAGTTTGTTATTTTCAACGAACTTGTGCGTCAGCCAGTTTCCCTTGAATAGCTTATGCCAACGAATAACAATGGCTTTGTCGGTCAATCGATTGGCTTTTTTGTCATCCACATATAAAACGATGTGAGTATGGTTACTCATAACAGCGTAAGCGCAGACGTCAATGCAAAAAATGCTTGCCAGCAGGAGTAGCTTTTCTTCAACCCAATCACGGCGATGCTCATAAGACTTGCCTGTTAAAGGGTCGTCACCACATAGAAAGGCTCTCCTGACACAGCGAGAGATGCAATGGTAGTATTTTGTGTCAACTAAGCTGACCTGGCTTTTCCGTGCCGTTGGCATTTGGTATGTCCTTATCCTTGGAGCAGATTAAAAGCATAGGTGGTGGCAGTATGGTATACAAGTTTTGAAGTGGGGGTTTTGAAATGGGTGTCTGCTAGTCAGTCAGTGATGAGTGTTTCATCATGAATGAGTCAACTTATAAAGAGCTAAACCTTAAGTCTCCAGTTGATAGGCCTATGCTTGACGGTACTGATGTGGGAAGCTCGTTTATTGTAAGTACAACCGATGTATCATGAATAAAGGTTGTCATTAGCGCTAAGTAGGTAGCTGAATTGTGATGATGGGGTGCTAGCGGCCCATCATCACAATTTCACACCAACTCTAACATCAGTAATTTAGTGACACTAGAATTTAGGGTGACACCCATTCAAAACCAGTGCTCAGTGAGGGGTGGCTGTCTGCTAGCTGGTGCTAGATGCCTTGGGTCAATTTAACATTTAAACCTTTTACGGAATCTTATCGTCTAAGGAATGATATTCAAAATATATTAAAAGGAAAAAAATGAACCGATTCATAACCCAAACTAAATCAATGATATTGGTTATTTCATTAATGGCAGCGTTGGCCTCTTGTAAAAGTCATGATGCAACAGATTTTGAATCAAACACTAAACATGAGCTCATAGAATTTATTGATGGAAATGTTGGGCAGGTCGTCTCAATTTCGATTGTAGACTCAGAAAATACTCACCAATATCATTTAGGGACGTTAAGTAATGGCGATATGCCTAACAACCAAACAATATACGAAATTGGCTCTTTAACCAAAACTTATACAGGGTTAGTTGTTGCTAAGGCCATTCTTGAAGGGAAAGTTGAGCTTGATAAAGACATCCGTCATTACCTTAAAGGTAAAAAATACAAAAACTTAGAGCTGTCTAACCAATATATAACTTTACGACACCTTTTGACCCATACTAGTGGTCTTTCAGGATCTTTTGCTGTTAGTCGTGAAGATATTGAGCAAGGCAGATATTTTGAAAAAATATCAAAATACTCCAGAGATGATTACTTTGATGATCTTAAAAAAGTGCAGCTTAATTCTACACCTGGTGAGGACTATCTGTATTCAAACGTCGGTACTAATTTAGCCGGATATATTCTGGAATCAGTCTACCAAAAACCTTTTGAGTTGCTGGTTTCTGAAATGATCACGAGCAAGTCTGGAGAGCAGGGAACGAAATTTAGACGTACAGAATCCGAGGTAAGTGAAGTGACAGTCGGTACAGATGGAAATGGCAATCAAATGCCTTTGGCTAGTGCTTATTGGTTTGCTAGTGGAGGATTAACTTCAAACGTTGAGTCTGTCACACGTTATATGCAACACCAATTGTCCTCTGAGCCTGAGGTAGCTATTTCTCATCAACTTTTGGAAGAGAGTTGGACGGGCCATGGCTCGGCATTTTATTGGCACACAACTAAAGTTGATTCCAATGAACTGATGCTTTATCAAAGCGGTGGTTCAATGGGCACATCTAGTTGGCTGGCCATTTATCCAAATAAAAATGTTGGTATTTTCATCGTAACAAACTTAGCAGAGGAAAATACTCAACCAAAGTTAGAAGCTATTTCAGAAAAGGTTTTTGACTATTTGATGGCATATAACAAAGCCTCAAAGTCGGATGCTTAACAGTAGACCAGTTCCGCTTCGCTGCATACTTGGAGGAGAGCACGAATTTAGGAATGGATGCCTCGGCGGTTTGACAGTTCAGTTGACCAGCAAGACTGGCACCGGATTAGCGCCACTCATAAGGCGCACATGAATTTGGCGACAGTTTTTTCTGAGCATATCGTGTAGGCTGGAGGTATCACGTATGGTGTTATTATCTGGCTGGTTTTTGGCTGAACTAGCTCAAACAAAGCTGAGCCTGTTCATTATATTGGTTTGAACTTTAAATATCTGGGGATTTCTCAGACAACGGCGTTATACGCTTTCGGAATATCAAAAGGAACAATGTGTATGAAATTAGCACAATTGAACATAGCGTTAGCAAAATACCCTCTAGACAGTCTGGAAATGAAAGATTTTGTCGATAATTTAGATTTAATCAATGGAATAGCGGAAAGTAGTGAAGGGTTTATTTGGCGCCTAAAAGATGAATCAGGTGATGCAACATCTATTAAGGCCTTTGATGACCCTAATATGATTGTCAATATGTCGGTTTGGGAATCTGTAGATGCATTGAAAAATTTTATGTTCCGCACCCACCATCGCGATTTTATGCGCAGGAAAAGCGAGTGGTTTCATCGTTTGCCAGAAGATACGTATGTTCTTTGGTGGATCGAAGACAATCAAACCCCTGATCTCAATGAAGCTAAAGAGCGACTGGAACACCTCAGAAAAATGGGTGACACAGCTTATGCATTTACCTTTAAGGCTAACTTCACTGAGAGTGAAGCAAAAAGTTTACGTAAGGGTCTTGTTGATTAAATCCATCATAAAAAACACAGACACCCATCTGTACCTTGTATGTCTCGTCATGTTTTGAACTTATGTACAGCAGACGAGCTTTGGAATGGGTGTTTGCTAGTGCTGCTAAGTGAAAAAATGGAGTTGATTTGGAAGATAAGATAATTGGTTCATTGGTCGGGCTTGCTTGTGGTGATGCAGTAGGCACTACCTTGGAATTTGCGTCAAGAGGCTCTTTTGAGCCAATTGAGGATATGGTCGGTGGCGGTCCTTTCAATCTGAAAAAAGGGCAGTGGACCGATGATACATCGATGGCGTTATGTTTAGCTCATAGCCTGCTCCATAAGAAAACGTTTGACCCAACTGATCAAATGAAACGTTACTGTGATTGGTATAATGATGGTTACATGAGCAGTAACGGAAAGTGTTTTGATATAGGAATGACGGTATCTGAGGCGCTGAGAAAGTACCAGGAAACCAGGAATCCTTTTAGCGGTTCCATCGACAAGTTTTCATCTGGTAATGGGTCTATTATGAGATTGGCGCCTATCCCTATATATTATTTCGGGGATATTGATGCTTGTATAAAGTATGCGGGAGAAAGTTCACGAACCACGCATGGTTCTCCTCTATGCATTGAATCTTGCGAGCTTTTTGGCTATTTAATTCATAAAGCGTTCAATGCCAATAATAAAAGCGAAATATTCGAAGCCATCCCTGATAATTTTTGCGCTGAGTTGCAGCCGATATCTGACTTTAGTTTTAATACGTTGGATTATATGGCGCTTACTGGCAGCGGTTATGTGATTGAAAGCTTAATTTCAGCACTTTGGTGCTTTTACCATGGCGAAAATTTCAAGGATTCAATATTACTCGCAGCGAATATCGGAAACGATGCAGATACCACAGCGGCAATATGTGGACAAATTGCCGGAGCTTATTATGGATATAGTGAAATACCTAAAGAATGGCGAGAATCAATAACAATGGCCAGCGAAATTAAGCAGCTCGCTTTGGATTTATATCGAGCGGGAATGGCCAGCTAACAAGCGGGTTGTTAGGCTTAACACTCCCAGGAGAATGCGTACTTTCACAGGTATGTTCATGCACCAGCGCTGTAACACGATGTAATGGTTTTAGTTATTGCGTCGACACACAATGCAGCTATGAACTATTACAAAAGGAATAAGTCGCTATGTCTTTAATCGACGACCTTAAACACCTGTTTGAAGCATTCGCCGCCAACCCACCAATTATACTTAGCCCTGATGAATGTCGTGACGAGTATGACAAATCACGTAAAGTTTTTAATCGCAGATTTGATTTTATGCCCAGTGCCATTGTACAGGTCAAGAATACGGCACAGGTTGCTACGCTGATTGAGCATGCAACCAAGCATGATATT
The DNA here is from genome assembly GCF_030125445.1 of Pseudoalteromonas ardens. Classification (NCBI taxonomy): domain Bacteria; kingdom Pseudomonadati; phylum Pseudomonadota; class Gammaproteobacteria; order Alteromonadales; family Pseudoalteromonadaceae; genus Pseudoalteromonas; species Pseudoalteromonas ardens. The sequence goes on along the minus strand of NZ_JASJUV010000002.1, from coordinate 401,198 downwards.
GAAATTGCCGTTAAATCTGGTGGTCATGACCACGAAGGTGAGTGCGTTGCAACCGGCAAACTACTGATAGATTTTCAACTGATGAACAATGTGAATGTTTATCAGGCGCAACTGCCATCCAGCACTGAACAAGCGTTTGGTGTGCGTATTCAACCCGGTGCTATCTTTGAGAAGATTAAGGCAGAGCTCGATACATATCACCTGGGTATCCCTCATGGCACGTGTCAGAGTGTGGCCATTGCTGGCTATACCATGGGCGGTGGCTGGGGTCCCTGGACGCGTAAATACGGTATGGGATGTGAGCGATTGATTGGTGCGACCATCGTACTTGGCGATGGGACTGTAAAGTACTTAGGTGTGAGTGCCGAGCTCAATCAGGAACCGATCTTATCTGACCGTGAGCCACAAAGCGACCCTGATCAGAACAACAGTATATTATGGGCGCTGCGAGGCGGCGGTGGGCTCAGCTATGGTATTGTCACAGAATTGGTTTTTAAGCCATTTAAATTACCAAAGATTGCGCAGAGTTTTGTGATTAAAAGCGACTCATTTCCGGCGCTTGAAAAGGTCAAAGCTGTTGATATTATCGCGGCCTGGGAGCAGTTAACCGCACCTGGTCAAAATCCAAACCTGATCGGTACCAACCTTAAAGTAAATGCAAAAGGGGTTAAGTGTGTATCCGAGATCAGTGAAAACGCACTACTAAGCTGGCAGCTGAATGGTCATTTTGGTGGCACAAAAACTGAACTGGAAACCATGATGACGCAGTGGGCTTATTATCTGGTCTCTCTAATTAATCAGGACCCTGGTTTAACTGACACAGAGAAGCAACAGCAAAAAAATGACGTCATTCACGAATTCAACGAGTTTTATCAGAGAACTTGCGCACATGCAGTAGAGTTTAACGCCGCGACTAATCACACTGGTTACTCTCTGGACTTTGATAGTTGGGACAGAGAACTCGGTGGTATTCAGTTAGAAACAGACGAGCCAGCACCACACAAGATAACGTCGAGAATGCCTACTTCAAATTGGGGCAGTGCTGGCAGACAAGCGCTGGTCAGATCGCTGCAGTCTACCTTGCTAGATGGGGATGCTACAGACAGCAACATCGCAGCTTACATTACCTTAGGGGCTATCAGTGGCCAATATTATTCAGATAAACAGCAATTATCAGAACAGGATAAAGTGAGCTGTGCATTCCCCTATCAGGACAGACCCTTTACGATTCAGTATCAGGCGTGGTGGGATCAGCCGGCGCAGGGTAATGAACCCGCAGATATCGCAAAGCTGATCTCAACACGATTTTATGAAAACAGAGCACAAGACTGGATAGAGTCATGTCGAAGTTTTGATATACCCGATACAAAAGGAGCATTTATCAGCTTTAAGGATGCGGCGGTGAAAACAGAAGATTACTTTGGTGACAGCTATGAGTCGCTAATTGGCGTTAAACTCGACCAGAGTCAGGACTCCAAATGCCTGTTTAGAAGCAGAAAAACCATCATATAATCAACTTGTACTGGCTGACTTTGAACATTAAAACTGGGTCAGCCAGCCACTCCAATAAATATCAGATAGTCGTGGTTCTGGCAGCTCTATATGCCAGTTTTCAGTAGCTTTGTTCAGTTTCACTGGCTAATTAGCTGCGTGGACACCTAACCCTAGTTTTTCCTTACTACGGTGCTATTTACCAGTTTTCTATTAGGCTGGCTGTCCGAGATAGGTGGGTTATAAGTGATGAATGTCATTTTGTCAGTTATAATAGCCGGTCTCTCCGAACTTATGAATCGTGTTTATTCTGTTAAGGCTATGAAATACCTAGGGTAAGCATTTTTACACAACGAAAAAATGAACTTTGTTGATATCGGCTATTGGGTTCTAAAATTAGCAATAGACTTGAAGGCTGAGGTGCCAGGCGGTTACGCTTATTATTGATGGGTAATTAGCGATGTAAAAGGGGCGCTTTGAGAGTTGGGCTCAATCGGTGTTCTCAGTAATTTACTATTAAATGAAAGTAGGAAATATGGTGTACGATAAAGTAGATTATACTAAATACAGTCTGGAAGATTTATATTGTGCTTATGAATCAATAGATAAAGAAAAGTACCCCGAACGTGCAAGTGAGATTGAGTCCTATATCTTAAAGTTAGGGGGAAGCATTGGTTCCACAGAGCCCGAGACAGTTAATTTTAAAAGTTGCACTGCAAGGCAGGTTAAGAAACTTTTTTATAGCGGTTTATCAAAAGAGGAAGTTTACAGGAAACTTAGCACTGAAAATTACAATCCGGTAAAAGTCAGCAGGGTTTTGTCTCAGATACTTGAAAAAGACACTTTACAAATGAACAAGAAAGTCCACATTGGATTTGTTATTTCACTTTGTGTATTTTATTTGACTCACTTGGCCATTTTAATAATAGGGAATGGACTAACCAGTTCATTGAGTGAGGTTTTGTTTTACAGTGTATTGGGGTTAATCATTCCTTCAATAGTGGTTTTTACTATATATAAAGGTCATATTGGTGGGTTTTATCTTTTGTGTTTTTTCTTGTTCAAGGGGGTACTTGATGATTTGGCGATTTTTGAACAGAACCCTTTTGTAATATCAGTAGCGGTAAGCTTCAATGTAGTGTTGTTTTGCTTCGCTGTTTATGTAAAAAATAGACTTTATCCATATCAGTCATTTTTTCATAATAAAAAAGATATACATGGAAATTATGTGTTTAAAAGTAATAAATAATTGGCGTCATATATTGGTTTTACCTAAATGGGTTCTTGGTTTTAACCCGGTGCCACTCGCTGTAGGCTGAGATTACATCACGCTTTTGCAACCTCATTTATTGCTGACATCACCCAGGTCGGCGTACTAATAGGCCTGGTAAAACACACAAAATAGACGAGATAATTGAAATTTTATACAGCTTTAAGAAGCAAAGCTATTTTGAATAAATTAAAAATATTACTGGTGGCGATAATACTTACAGTACTTACTTTGAATTTTATCAGTGATGAACAAAGAGATATAAATTTGGAGCTCGTGAATGCAATTAAGGAATGTGATATTGCCGCTGCGCAACCTCTGTTGGAGGAGGGGGCTGATCCCAATATATATATTGACGGTCATGGATCGGCGATGGCGCACTCACCATTCTGCTTATCAACAGAGCCACTTGAGTTGCTGTTAGCATACGGTGGTGATCCAAATATACAACTAATGAATTTAGGTAAAAGGCTAATATTTAGGGTGATTTCTCCCGGGAAACTGGCTTCATTGAAGTTACTAGTTAAGAGCGGTGCAGAAATCAATGTGACGACCGAAACTGGTTTGACTCCATTGATGCAATCCCTAATGCTAGGTCAATTTGATATGGCTATTTATCTTATAGATTCAGGAAGTCATCTGACAGCAAAGGATAACTTTGGTACTACTGCGCTAGGAATTTACTCCGGAGGGACGATAAAATCGCCACCTCAAAAGGGTAGCTTAGAATATGAGGTAGGCTTAAAGCTTGGCCATGTCTTTTAATCAAAGCTATGATTTATGCAGGCATGTATTGTGCTAACTTGATAGATAATGAATACTTCTGTTAGATGTCTATACCACTAGCAGCTTGGTGTATTGATGCTGTTTTAGATGCGACCACTGCGGTCACGCACCAGCTCCTCTTTTAGTCTTTGACTAACCTAAATCCCACATCTATAAACCCTGAATTTGCGAAAAGTCGGTATCTGGATGATGAGCGCAAATATTTTGGATGTTGCCACATAGAGCCTCCTCGCACCAGCCTTCGCTTACAAATTCCTGAATGATTATATTTCTCGCCTCTAGCTTCATTGGCTTTTTCCGTTGTGGGCTTGTATTCATACTCTCTTGCATTCCAGCAATCTTGCACCCATTCAAAAACATTTCCTTGCATGTCGTATAAACCAAATTGATTAGATATATATGACATTACAGGGCTAATATTTGAATATCTATCTTCAGGCCAGCCTTGTTTATTACTTCCATTGGCATATTTACCATCTGGCGTATTGCTCCAACTGTAAATAGTCGTTGTGCCACTCCGAGACGCGTATTCCCATTCTGCTTCTGTTGGAAGGCGGAAACGTGATTTTTGGCTCTTATTTAGCCAGGAAATAAATCGATAGACAATGCCATTCCATTTTACAATAGTAACTGGGTGGTTTAATGGGTGCTTAAACCTTTTACTTCGATTGTCTTGGCATATAGCTGCTTCAATGCAGGGTAAATACATTCCCTAAGTTACTTCATGCTTCATTAAATTGAAACTGGGGATTTTTCGACTGTGTACCGGGGGTTATTCTTTTGTGCGCTGTGTGTCGTCTAAATTACATCCCATCAAAAAATCACCAGATGGAATTCTGACAAGGCTATCACTAATTAGCTTATTGTTTTAGCTCGCTTTGTATTCTGTTTTTTGCTGGTTGTCTGGCAGCTAGCCAAAGCCATGCTAAGTAGAATAAAAAGTGCTGTGTTTATTATTTTCATTTTTATACTTACATCGGTTTCATGGTAAGAGCAGTGGTTTTTCTAGAAATGTAATAAAGTTCACCCCACAATTTGCGAACGTATCTCTCGTTGCACAGATACCCAGCTACATCATTCTAATGTTCATAAGTGTAATGCACTTTAGGTTGGGTGTCCGGGGAAGGGCGTTACCCGCAAATACCACCCAAATGTTTCACTGCGCAGTTCCAAATTGAACTTGTCCATAGGCAGAGCATAAGCTTTATGTTGGATGTCCATAGAAGGTTCACAATAGAACTGACTTGGCTTGAGTAACGCGCACAACAATGGTAACTTGTTGTTATTTATAGTGATAAGTGTTTAGGGGGATGCTTTTGAATGTTTTGATTACTGGCTTGGTTCAGCGTTCTCGTGAATACACAATGATATAATCAGGAATTATTGATGCACAACCAATCAACAATAAATTTAATAGAAAACTACTCTAAAGAAGAACACATGCGTCTTATTCAAGGGAACTTAAATATAGATTACTCCAGGCTAAAATCTCTAAGCCCAATTTTTAGCGAGCGCTGGGATGCAGATAACTTGCCGTATGTCGCTAAATCACACGTAATTGACGCATATTATTCTTTGCCAGAACGCCCTGACATTGCATTTACTTCGTTGTGGAAGGCTATCAATAATTCATATAACAGTTATTACTTAAAGCAGGTGTTTGGTAATCCAAATTGCAAGCAGTTGACAGATACAAAAAGTCTAGAAAAGGTTATTGAGCACATTGCTAATGATGCAAATGTGGTAATTACAGATGAACATACCATCGAGAGTTTGGTGGGCTTTTATATAGAAAAAATTCCAGATAAAACATACAGATTTGTTGCAAGCTATATTTTGAAGGGGATGGCAATAATGGACCCTAAATCAAATGGCAGTGTATCTGAAATTTACGCGCTTTCTTCCTATAAAACATTTAAAAATAAATTCCCAGAAATTCACGGTGTAATTGAGAAAACATATGGTGAGAAGTATCGAGATATATGTGATGTTGGTATTGGTAGCGATAAAGTGACTGTGCAACTCAATATTGCAAAATCTGATGAGGAAAAATCCATAGCTTTAACACGTAGTTTAGCAGATAGCTTGAAGCGCATGCTAAATGGTAATAAGGTCAAACTGGATAATGGTGATTTCTCTGGAGTTATTGAGCTTTTTTCATTTAAACAAAGACTTTACTTTTTAATTTTTACAATCCTCTACTCCGTAAGAAATAATAATACACATGGAAATGTGGCATCAAGGATGAACAGTGAATATGCGAATAAAGAAAGCTTTGAGGCGGCTGAGTACATATTCTTACTTGGGCATATGTTCTTGTCCCTGATTATGTATAAAAATGGCGATCTATTGAAAAGTGATTTAAAGTTGAACTTTGAAAATATATGAATAGATATGTTGTAGATATACATAAAGGGTATGCCTCTGGTGGTAAAGTTAGATATCTAGCTAAATTTCCGTATGAATTTTCGCTTTAATTTTTATAGCTTCTGTTTTAATGAATAATTGACTTGAAGCGGTGAGGTTCGTATATTCATTGTGAAAGGAAGTCGGTTAGGTTAAAACTAAAAACAATAGAGAATAATAAACCAAGCCACTCGGGTTTTTAACATTGGCACGTTTTTTCCAGCTCGTCACGTTGAAAAAAGCCTGCCAATATTACTGAGCGCTGCATGGGGCGCCATGCATGGAGAGAAAAATATGACTAAATTTGTGGGCATTGTTCTGTTAACTGTGTTGATAAGTGCTTGCGCCGCGACCTCGAATAATGAACTAGGTTATGACGGGTATAATCGCAGCGGTGAAACCGTTGAGCAAACTTTACTTCGGCTAAAGGAGGACTCGTCTGTTGACGTTCGAAATGAGCGAGGATGGACGATTGCTACGATGAAATCAGGAAGAGTGATGTGGAGTTTCACACCACCAAATCATCCGGCTCATCCCTCTTTCGTAAAGCGAGAGGTAATCGAAAATGATGGAAGAATTTATATCGAGACAAGTGCGAGATGCGGTGCGTCAAAACAAATATGCGACGACCTGGTACAGGACTTTATTAAACTCAATAACCTTGTTAGCAAAGAAATGTCTGGGAGTTAAATGCACAATAAGGCTATTAGCTTCAATGTTGTAACCGAACAGCCTTTGCTTCGCTCCGGTAGCAGGGTATTACGGCGAACTATGCCTATGGGATATCTGTGATCAATCAACCACACTGGTATAACCTAAAAAATGAACTTGCTGAGTATATAGCGCCTAAATTACGGGGCTATCAAGAGAACTTTGAGCAAGAGATAATATTGATACCTCAAATTTATCTGCAGCTGAAATAGATATGTTGAAAGATGAGTGGTTGAACATAGTTGGCCAAATGGCGAAAGCATTTGAACTGGTTCTTGATGGTCACTCAGGTGACCCTAAAGTTTTTACAGGGCTAGAGCTCTTTGCTAAATATTACGTGCACTTGTGGGACTAGGCACCCAGTGTTGTGCGTTCTTGTGTGGGCCTGTAATGTTTGTTTAGAAGCAGAAAAACCATCATTTAATAATTCACCGGTATTGGCTGGCACAGGGCTTCTGTAAACTGGGCCAGCCAATTGCCATTCCATTCAGGTGATAGTGGATTTGGTTACCCAGTATTCAAGCTTGTCGGTAACTTTGGCTGACTCTATGGGCTTTGTTATATAGTCATCCATGCCTGCATCCAGGCACTTTTGCCTGTCGCCTTGCATTGCGTTTGCCGTCATTGCAATGATGGGGATATCGGTATAATGATTGCCAGCCTGAGCTGAGCGAATACGCAGGGTGGCTTCATAGCCATCCATTTTTGGCATTTGGCAATCCATCAGTAGCAAGGTATAAGCTTGGGTTTCCGTGTTGCGCAGTTTGTCCAATGCCTCTAAGCCATTTTCTGCAATGTCTACGGTTACGCCCAGGTGCTCTAAGATCCGCGTCGCGACCAATTGATTGACTTTATTGTCCTCGACCAGCAACACATGGGTGTCTTTTGCCCACGGGAAGTCTTGTGGATCAGCCTGACTTTGTTTGTGGCTGGGGCCTGTATCCTTTTCCTGATTCTTACTGGGCTCTAAGCCAGACAGTGCTTTCATTAAATCGTGTTGGGTAGCTGGTTTCGTGAAGTAACCATCCAAAGGCACCGGGCTTGATTCAACCGCATCAAACTGTTCGTCCAGTAGCGTCATCATGATGAGCTTTAGCTGACTAAGCTGGCGGTTTTGCCTGATCTCGCGGGTCATTAATTCACTACTCATTGTAGGTAGTGTTCTACTGAAAAACACAATGTCAATGCTGCTTGCAGAGAGTATCTGCAAAGCCTGCTCTGCGCTGTGTGCTTCGCTAACCTGTACTTGCCAACGTTCGAGCTGATGCTTTATGACTTCGTTACTTGAGGTATCTGAATCGACTAGCAGGGCATGGATGTTTAATGACGAAAATGCGGGGGCATTTGGCTCTGTGATTTCACATGGGTTGACCTGACATGTGAACTCAAAACAACTGCCGTGCCCAATGGTGCTAGAAACAGATACATCACCACCCAGCAACTGGCACAGCCGTTTGGTAATACTCAGGCCTAATCCAGTCCCCCCATATTTTCTGGTGGTAGAAGCATCAACCTGAGTGAAGGAATCAAACAAGCTCGACAGCATCTCCTCTGGTATGCCAATCCCGGTATCCTGAATGCGACAGGTAAGCATGGTTTTGTCATCACTGATAGAATGAGTCAGTGATGCGCTCATCACGATTTCGCCTTGCTCAGTAAATTTGATCGCGTTACTCAGGATGTTTGCTGCGATTTGTCGGATCCGACCTGGGTCTGAATTAATCATAGCTGTTTGGACACCCGTCAGGTCGACGACTAAGCCTACCCCTTTCGTTTGAGCACCAAGCGCCATAGACTCAGCCAGCTGCTCAAATAGCTGCCTGACGTCGAAATCGATGAACTCAAGTTCCAGTTTGTCGGCCTCAATCTTCGAAAAATCCAGAATATCGTTGATCAGACTGAGTAGGGAGTGAGCGCTGCTACTGGCAATGCCGACAGAATGCTCCTGCTCAGGTGTCAATTCGCTGTGCTTAAGAAGCTCCAGCATGCCCAACACCCCGTTCATTGGTGTTCTTATCTCATGGCTCATGTTAGCCAAAAATTCAGATTTCAGGCGGGTTGCTTGCTCCGCTTTTTTAAGGGCAGCTTCCAGCTCCATTGCTTGTGACTTCAAAGAAGCCGTTTTTTGTGAAACTTGTTCTTCAAGCTGTACTACGAATTGTTTTTGGCGATTGATTTCCGCTTTTTGCATACGGGTGCGCAGATATATCACAGTAAAGATGAGCAAGGCACAGGCTATGGCATAGAGTGTGTACGCCCACCAGGTTTTCCAGGGAGGCGGGGCAACGTGCAAGTTAATTGATAATAGTTGCTCACTCCACTCACCCCGGTTATTGGTGGCTTTTACCTGAAATGTATAATTGCCGCCATCCAGGTTCGTGAATGTGGCTGAATTTCGGTTACCAATGTCTATCCAATTGTCGTCATAGCCTTCGAGTTTATAGGCATACTGGTTTTTATTAGGTGACACAAAATCGAGCACGGAAAACTCAAGAGAAAAAATATAGTCCAGGTAGGTGAGGTAGATATCTGTGACGTAGGAGTAAGGTTTATCCAGTTTTACGGGTTGTCCCATCTTGTTAAAGCCCGTCAAGATAAGCGTTGGATCTTTGAGAGTTGATTGCAAAGGACGTGTGCTGAAATATTCGATACCGCGCTGGCTACTGGTAAAGAGCAAATCTCGTTTGGCTTTGACCAGGCTATCGGAATAGTAATTTAATCCAAGCAATCCATTATGGCTGTCAAAATTACTCACTTTACCCGTTGACGGTGAAAACTTAGTGATGCCTCGGTTTGTGGTTAGCCATAAATTACCTCTCATATCGTCCGAGATAGCGCGGATCAAGTTACTTGGCAGGCCATTTTGCGTGCTAAAGTGCGCAAAGTTATTCGTCTTGGCCTGATACAGGTTGAGCCCTTGTTGGGTGGCAATCCAGATCTGCCCGTCCTGGGTTTGGTAGATATCCTGTACAATGCTGCCAAGCAGGCTGTCCTCACGATAGGGGTTATTCACAAAGGGTTGAAAAATCTGCTCTTTTTCAAGCCATAGGTTTACACCGTTACCGGTGCCGACCCACATATTATGCGCATTATCTTTGTATATGGTTAATACTTCTGGGTGTGACAAGCCATAAGAGGTATCAAGGTGTCTGAAGGTATCATCATCCGGGTTATAAATGTAAACTCCGTTTTTGTATGTCCCTACCCAGAGGTTGCCTTGTTTATCAACGGCAAGTGCTCTTATTTCCCGAAATTGCCTGTGGTTTGGGTCATCCTTTGGATAGCGAATAAGCGTCACGGCACGTGTATCCAGGTTGAACCGGGCTAACCCCTCATCCTGCGCGACCCACAAAGTGGCATCACCATCGAGATGTAAAACAGGGCGTTCAAGAAGTCGATTTTCACTAAAGCCATTAGACTCATTAAATAACGGCGCAGAGAGAGGGTGCAGGGTTTGTGATGCGACATCCCACCTGAGTAAGTGAGACGTCGAATTGACGACGAGCAGGTCGCCATTTTTATCCGCGGCAATGCCATTTGGCGCTTTGAGCATCGAGTTACTGATGGATTTGAATTTACGATGTGGTACCAGCTTAAAAATACCGTGCACTTCATTGGTGATCCACAGTGTTTTGGCATTGTCTTCAAATATAATTCGCATGCCATTATTGTACTCAAGTTCCAGCTGTACTAACTCTTCATTCGACGGGTGTTTTCTGAACACGCCTTTACTGGTAACAAACCAGATGTAACCCTCCTGATCTTCGATCATGGAGTTAACCTGTCCCAGGTGAGTGCCATCTGCAGGGCCAATTTTACTGAACTCAGCACTGGCTGGGTCGAATGCAAAAGGACCTTGCTGGGTTCCGATGTACAGCTTGTTATGCGACGTTTTTAAAATGTGCCTGATTTCATTGGTACCGGTTGGGGTGGTGTTTGTTGGGTCCGGGAAAAAGTAATTAAAGCGTTGAGTGGTTTTATCATAGAGGTTCAGGCCGTAGCTTGTGGCTATCCAAAGGCGGTCCATGCCATCATTTTCTATATCCCAGATCCGATTGTGGGATAGCCCAGTAACAGAGTCAGTGCTCTTACTGACGTGCTCAAAGTTACCTTGCCCCAGGTAGCGATTAAGCCCGCTATCATATGAGCCCAGCCAGACTGACCCATCCAGGTCATGGTATAAAGACTGGATCCGGTTTGCTGAAATTGAGGTTGGTTGTTTAGGGTCATGAAGAAAGTTTTCAAACTGTCCGGACTTCGGATCATAGCGATTGGCACCTCCGCCCCAGGTGCCAATCCAAATGTCCCCATTTCTATCTAACATCAGGTTGCCAGCATCATTGTGCGATAAACCAGTGTCACTTTGGCCATCAAATTCAAACAGGGTGACTTTTCGGCCGTCATAGCGCATCACGCCATTCTCTGCAGTGCCAAACCAGAGTAAGCCTTGTTGATCTTGTATGATGGAATAAATTTCGGATGAGACGAAGCCGTCCTCAGCAGTCAGCTTTTTAACTGAGTATTGATTAGCAAGTACCGGGATGCTGCCAAAACACAGCGCTGGCGTAACAGCCATCAAGACCAAACTAAAATAGACTACAAAAAGCCGTTTACCCAAATGCATGATTGGCAACCAAAGAAGATGCTTAAAAAGCGGAGCTCGTGTTACTAGGCTAGTTGAATTTGCGAACGATTTCTATGCATTCAGTTGTTTATACTGTTAAAAATTTATTATTTGCTGAGCAGGTTTCAGTCTATCCCAATACTGTTTATGCCATTAAGCAAAATAGTGCCGACATTTATCGGTCTATTGCTTTGGAACGATGTCAAAACGACTGAAATATGAACGCAACCTTGATGGTTTCCAGCACTCTCTCACACTTTGCCACATTCGCTGACAACAAATACATACTTAAACGAGTCCCAGGCTCTTATCCTAGTGTGCAGATGTTTAGACAACTTAGTTATCACCACATACAAGGATAGAAAAATGAAAGCACCAACAGATCATACTACTAACTTAAAGCACTTGGCATCTCAAGTGCTGGACAATGTTAACTTTGAAAGTGTCAAGGATGTGACTGATATTGTTGTTATCGGGGGTGGGTTAGCCGGGCTGGCGGCGGCAAAGCAGTTGTCAGACCAAAACCGCTACCACTTTAAGCTACTTGAAGCAAAAAGCCGGGTTGGCGGGCGGACTTTGAATCAACAGGTGACAACAACAGACGGAGAGCGTCATATTGTCGATGGCGGTGCACAGTGGGTAGGTGCGACGCATATTCATATGCAATCTCTAATTGCTGAGTTGGGGTTTTCGACCTTTACAACGCCACAGGAGGGGGAGCCAATATCGCAAGATGATCTCCCAGCGCAAGTGCAAAATGAATTGGCTACAATACGTGCAACCCTTAATAGGTTGGCGGCAAGCTTACCCATACACGCACCCTGGTTGGCCCAGAGCGCTCAGGCCTGGGATGGTATAACTGCCTATGATTGGTGTGTGGGCCAAGGTTATTCCGCCACTGCGATAGAAGAATTGGATTATTCCGTCCGCTCATTTTTAGCAGCTCCGATCGCACAAATCTCCTTTTTATTTTTACTCCACTATATACGAAGTGCTGGCAGTATTGAGCAACTAGAAGTCATCACCGGGGGGGCGCAGGACCGTATTATCAAAGAGGGAGCACAGTCGATTTGTCTGGCGCTGCAACAGCAGTTGGCAGAACATGTGCAATTTGATGCTGTGACCAAAGTAGAGGATCACGGCGAATTTTGCCTGGTCAGCTGCCAGAGCGGGCAAGTTATTTTGTGTCAGCGTGTGATATTCGCCATGGCACCCAGTTTACTCGGTAATATTCAGTTCGAGCCGCCGTTGTTATCGAATAAAAGGCAACTTATTGAGCAATGGGATACGAGTGAAGGCAGCATCAAGGCCCACCTGTTATATACCCGACCATTTTGGCGTGCGCAGGGCTTGAGTGGTATTTCATTCATCCCAAACGAGGTGCTGACCAGTACTTTTGACTGTTCCCGTAACAGCAATGGACCGGGTTTACTTACCGTATTTGTAAATAGTAGTGACGCAATGCGCGCGTTGTCGCTGGATGAACGCAAGGAACAGGTACTTGAAGTTCTGAGCCAATTCTTTGGCAATGAGGCATTTGAGGCTGTGGATTATGTGGAGACAGACTGGCAGGCTGTACCTTATCAGAGGGGGTGTGAATCTCCTCTTGCAGTTGGCAAACTCACTCAGTTTGCCGATAATCTGAAAAAACCGCTCGGGTCTTTTCATTTCTGCGGAACAGAAACGGCAGACATCTGGACAGGTTATATGGAAGGTGCGGTTGCTTCAGGGTATCGGGCAGCGGAAGAGGCTGCCCAGGCACTGGATCACCAGCTGTTTAGCCTGTAATCTCATTTGTAGATGACTTTGTCATTGATGCATGGGGCTAAACGTGCGTTTTAGCCCTTGTTTAAGCCGGTTCGTTGAGTGACTTTTCCATTGCTTCACGCATTTTGAACTTTTGTAGTTTCCCGGTCACCGTCATCGGGTAGGCATCTACGATGCGTATATGTTTGGGGACTTTGAAGTAGGAGAGCTTATCTTGTAAGTAAGCTTTAATGGCTTGCTCCTCAACATAATGCTCCGGCTTTAGCTGTAGCCAGGCGCAAACTTCCTCGCCGTATTTCTCATCTTGGATCCCAAATACCGCGGCATCCTGAATGTCAGGGTGATGATACAAAACTTCTTCGATCTCTCGAGGGTAAATATTTTCGCCGCCACGGATGATCATGTCCTTGATGCGCCCCACAATGGTGACATACCCTTCGTCATCCATTACACCCAGATCGCCAGAGTGCAGCCAGCCTTGCGCATCTATGGTTGCCTGGGTTTTGGCATCATCCTGCCAGTAGCCTTGCATGACACTGTATCCACGTGCACACACCTCGCCGGGTACACCCCTGGGAGTAAGCTCACCACTTTCATCAATGATTTTCACTTCAGTGTGGGCAATGGCACGACCGACAGTGGTCACTCGTTTAATCAATGGAGCGGACACTTCAGTAATATGATTAATGGGGCTGCATTCGGTCTGGCCATAGCCAATTAAGATGTCTGTCATGTGCATTTTTGTCTGCACATCACGCATCACTTTTTCCGGACAAGTGGCACCCGCCATGACGCCGGTTCTGAGTGAGCTCAGGTCGAACTGGTTAAACTGTTCGTGCTCCAGTTGTGCGATAAACATGGTGGGCACACCGTGCAGCGCCGTACACTGTTCGGCCTCGACGGTTTGTAGTGTCAGAAGCGGATCAAAAGCATCATTGGGAAACACCGCACAGGCCCCCTGACTAAGGCAGACCAGGTTACCCAACACCATACCGAAACAGTGGTACAGCGGCACCGGAATACAGAGCTTATCCTGCTCTGTAAGTTGCATGGTCTGCGCAACCAGATTGGCATTATTGAGAATATTCCGATGGGTTAATGTGGCGCCTTTGGGGTTGCCGGTTGTTCCTGAGGTAAATTGAATATTGATGGCGTCGTTGGGGCTTAATCTGGCACCAATAGTACGCAGGGTGTTGTAATCTTGATCTGACGCGAGTGAAATCAACTGATTGAAGTCACACAACCCTGTTGGGGCTGACTCTCCTTGCTGGGGGATCACCACAACATGGGTCAGATCAGGCAGTTTAGGAGCACGCAGCTCACCAAAAGTATGCTGTTCCAACTGCGGAGCGAGCTCTTCAAGCATATCGACATAGTGACTGTGCTTGAACCGGGTGGCCATAATGAGCATCTTACAGCCCGCATTATTGAGCGCAAACTCGAGTTCGGCAGGTCGGTAAGCCGGATTCAGACACACCATAATGGCACCGATCCGCGCTGTGGCAAATTGCACCAGAGACCACTCAAGGTTATTGGGCGACCAGAGCCCAACTCTGTCGCCTGGCTGGATCCCACAATGTAACAGGGCGGCTGCCAGTTCATCAATACGCTCAAGGTATTCCCGGTAACTGAGGCGCTGTTGCTGATGGCAAACAACAATTGCTTCACGGTCGCCGAACCGTTCGACAATGTGCGCCAGAAAGTCACCAATGGTTTGATCAAGTAAAGGCGTGTCAGAGGTTCCACGGTGATAACTGAGGGTCGGGTTCATTGCTGATGTTGTCATGATCTATTCCTTGTTGTTGTCATTGCTTTTTACTATCTGACACACCCATGAAACCAGTCAGGGAGCTTAAAATGGTAATAAGTTATAACTCAAAGAAATAACAAAGTTTGCCCCATTGCAAGCGAGAGCCGATGAATCGGCATGAAATTAGACTAATGGCTAAGGGAATAGGGTGAACAGCCAATAAAGAAACCGTTATCAAAAGTAAGCGAATGAGTTAGGAAGGTTATTCCGGTAAATAACAAAAAAGCGCCGGCACTCATTGAGTGATCGGCGCTTGTATTCGACCTGGAAAGTTAGGCCAGATCTTCTTTAGTATCTACATGCTCAGCTTTGTGCTGCTGTGCAATCTCTTCACTGAGTTCCTGTTTAGAGCGTTTCTCAGAAACACGTCTCGCCGTTAACCAGTAGAAGAATAAGGGCAGGAAGAACACTGCCAGGAAGGTTGCAGCAAGCATGCCGCCCATGACCCCGGTGCCTACACTATGACGCGCACCTGCACCTGCGCCTGAGCTCAATACCAGAGGTACTACGCCCAGAATGAAGGCCAGCGAAGTCATAATGATAGGGCGAAACCTCAGCCGCGCTGCTTCCAGTGCAGCTGCTGCCGGACTCCAGCCTTGCTGTGTCTTCATCAGTGCATACTCAACGATCAGAATGGCGTTTTTACTGGCCAGACCAAGTAAGGTGACCAGGCCAATCTGGAAGTAAACATCATTGGTTAAGCCTGCAACCCAGATGGAAATAAGTGCGCCAAAGGTACCAAAAGGCAGTGCCAGTAACACCGAAATAGGCAGAGACCAGCGCTCGTAAAGTGCCGCGAGGATTAAAAATACCATCACAACAGCCAGTCCAAGTGCCAGGCCAGTAGTACCTGAGCTGCGCTTTTCCTGATAAGCAGAGGCTGTCCATTCAAAGGTCATATCCGGAGGCAGAACCTGTTTTGCGATACGCTCAAACTCTGCAATGGCCTGACCAGAGCTGTATCCCGGCGCTGCATTACCCATCAGCTTAACAGCAGACAGGTTATTGTAACGTTGCAGGGTTTCCGGCCCTCGGCTGTACTCAATGTCAGTGAATGCTGAGATCGGGACCATTTCGCCACGGTTGTTTTTCACATAGATACGGCCAACATCTTCTGGTGTCATACGGAACTCAGCTTCAGCTGATAACAGCACCTGCCAGGCTCTACCGAACTTATTGAAGTCATTGACGTAGTAATTACCCAGGTTGGCTGCCAGCGCGTTGAATGCTGAGTTGATATTCACGCCCATAGCACGAGCCTGCTCCCGGTCCATGTGAACTTTAAGCTGCGGTGCATCCGGACGCCACAGTGTCTGAATACCCGCAAGTATCGGACTCTTTTGTGCTTCGCCCATTAGCATTTGCATGCCTTGCTTGAGACGTTCAGGGTCTGTCCCCGCTTTGTTTTGCAGGTAAACCTCAAAGCCCCCGGTGGTGCCCAGGCCGAATATAGCAGGGGGGTTGAAGGCCAGAACCAGCGCTTCGTTGATCCCAGCGGTCTTCATAAACAACTCGCCAACCAGTGATTTCGTGTCGATTTCGCGCTCATCCCAGTGTTTCTGTGTGATGAACAGCGTCGCAGCACTGTTTTTGTAACCGCCACCAATAAAATCAAACCCAGTAAAAGCAACTACGTTTTCATTGGCCGGATTAGACTGGGCGGCAGCGACAACTTCTTCAACCACTGCAGCGGTACGCTCAAGTGATGATCCATCAGGCAGGAACACCGCGGCGATGTAGAAGCCCTGATCTTCATCCGGGACCAAAGACCCCGGTGTTTTTTGCCATATAAACATGGTTGCGCCGACCATAGAGGCCATCAGCACCACACCAAGCAAGCCACGTCTTATCATAAAGCTCACGGAGCCCACATAACGGCCGGTGACGCGCTGGAACCAGTTATTGAACCATAAGAAGAACCCCGCGGTTTGCTTGTGCTCATGTTTGAGGATCATGACACACAGCGCCGGGGTCATGGTCAGCGCGACCACGCCTGATAAACTGACGGATATCGAGATGGTAATCGCAAATTGTCTGAACAATTCACCCGTTAACCCACCCAGGAACGCGATAGGTACAAACACTGAGCACAATACCAGTACAATAGCCACAACAGGGCCGCTTACTTCCTGCATCGCTTTAATGGCCGCTTCACGAGCATTGAGGTGTTGCTCGTGCATGATCCGCTCGACGTTTTCCAGTACTACGATGGCATCATCAACAACGATACCAATAGACAGCACCATACCGAAAAGTGTCAGGGTATTGATGGAGTAGCCGAGCATATACAGCCCGGCAAATGTGCCTAATAAAGAAACCGGTACTGCCAGAGTCGGAATTAAGGTGGCGCGCCAGTTTTGCAGGAACAGGTAAACGACCAAAAATACCAAAACCATAGCTTCGACGAGGGTGATCAATACTTCACGAATGGACACTTCCACAAAGCGTGTGGTGTCGTACGGAATACCATGATCCAGGCCAACAGGAAACTGTTGACGAAGCTCTGCTATCACGGATTCTACTTCGTTCGCTACATCCAGCGCATTGGCACCTGGTTGTAAAAAGACACCCAGAAGTACCGCCTCTTTTCCGTTAAAGGTACCGGCAAAATTGTAATCTTTGGAGCCCAGCTCAACTCGCGCGACATCCTTAAGGCGCAGGGTAGAGCCATCCGGGTTTGCGCGAATGATAATGGCTTCAAATTCTTCAGGCGTAGATAAACGGCCTTTAGCAGTTACACTGTAAACCAGCTCCTGAGGCTGACTACTGGTTGGTGTGGCTCCTATGGTACCGGCAGCATACTGTGAGTTTTGCTCACGAATGGCTGCGGTGACCTCTTCAACAGTGACACCAAGCTGACTCATGAGGTCAGGGCGGATCCAGACCCGCATGGCGTAATCTTTGGCCCCGAATATTTGTACACTGGTGGTGCCGGGGATACGTTTAATACGGTCGAGGATATTCATGGTGACATAGTTTGATGTCCACAAGCTGGAACGAGTTCCGTCCGGTGAATAGAAGGCGTGAACCTGCAAGAAGCTGGATGAGCCTTTTGCAACAACCACACCCTGCCGGCGTGTCTCTTCCGGTAAACGCGCCTCAACCTGTTTTACCCGGTTGTTGACGTCGACCGCAGCCTGGTCAATATCGGTACCTATCTCAAACGTCACTGTGATAGTGGTTGTGCCAGAGCTGGTACTGGTTGACTCCATGTACATCATGCCCTCAACGCCTGTGATGGCATTTTCTATCGGGGCAGCCACTGTCTGCTCCAGGACATCGGCAGATGCGCCAGGGTAAAAAGCCGTTACCTGAACCTGAGGCGGTGCGATCTCCGGATACTGAGCGATAGGCAGGGTGCGCATTGCGGCCAGGCCTGCCAGTACGATGACAATAGAGATCACAAAAGCAAAGATCGGGCGATCAATAAAATACTTAGAGAACATACGATTATTCTCCTTCGCCGCTCACGCTAACGGGCATTCCTGGGAAGAATATGCGCGCCATACCTTCAACGATCACGGGCTGGCCAGGGGTCAGGCCCTGTCGAATCACCCACATGTTTTTGCCATCCAGATTGACCCATTCACCTACCTCAACTGGCGCAGGCAGAGCAACGGTCATGCCTTGCTCGTTTTCAGTAGCAAGATAGACAAATTTACCTGTGCCGTTGTCTAATACGGCACGTTGCGGCAGCACAATGGCGTTATTGCGCACTGCACCGGACAAACGAACGCGGACAAACTGACCAGGACGCAGCTCACCATCCGGATTGTTGATCCGGGCCTGTAATTCACTGGTACCAGTAAAACGGTTTACCCGGACATCCGAGAAATCGACTTTGCCTGAATGCGCATAGACTGAGCCATCCTGAAGCACTATGGTGGCATTAAACTCATTATTCTTAGGCAGGCTCAGTGTGCCATTTTCAACATCCTGTCGCATAGCCAGCTGCTCTCGTTCAGAAAACCCAAACCGTGCCCGCATCTTGCCGGTATCGGTGAGTTCACTTAACAGTACGGTCGGCCCGGAGACATAGCTGCCCTGAGAAACGAACTCTCGACCCATGATCCCTGAGACAGGCGCTTTAACCTGCGCATATTCTAAGTCCAGTTGTGCTTCACTGAGTGCCACTTTGGCAGAGTCCAGATTGGCGATGGCAACTTCATAGGCGGAAACGGCGTTATCAAAATCGCGTTTTGAAACGGAACGCTCATCTTTGAGTCGTTCAAGCCTGTCTTTCTCACGTTTTGCCTGTGCCACATTCGCTTTTGCGGCATTGAGGTCGGCTTCTGCTTTGTCTCGTTCCAGCTGTAAGGGACGAAGCTCAATGGTAAATAAAGAACGTCCCGCTTTAACGTACTGGCCTTCTTCAAAGTTACGCGACTCAATGAGCCCGGATACACGCGCTCTGATCTCAACTTCTTTATCACCGGCCAGAGTGGCTGGCAGTTCGATATTGAACGGCACACTCTGGGTTGTGACCTTGTTGATACTCACATGCGCAGGTGGCATGGATGGACCACCCTGGCTTTGAGGTGCCTCTGAGCAGGCAGAAATAGCTAGTGCAGACAATACCGCTGTTGCCAGGTGTACTACACGACTGCTGTTATGGGCTGGATACATGTACACTCCAAATCCTGATTAAAATTTTTTATTCCTGAGTAGAGACGAGTATGCCTCTCTTTTATTGGGTTTTATTTTGCATTTGTTCGCTGGCGTGGTTAAAAACCATTCAAGTAAGTGTAGCACTGCTTTTCGACTTGCGTGTGCCGCATCGTCATTGCGAGATTTTGCTTTAATGCCAGTGAATACCTTGTCGTGCTTCGCACTGTTTACACCAAAACAGAACGAACCGAATGAATAAAAAGCACTGTTTATTGCCTATGATGCGTGATTTATCAGCAGGCTGCACAGTGCTGAGATAGTTCGACAATAGTGCAAGTATACGCAAGTGTATACTTTATTTGTTTTAAGGTAAACGATGCCGTGTACTTTTTTGAAGTTGTGTATACGCATGTGTTTACTTTAATATTGGACCTTTTTAAGTTAAACTGCTGTTAATTTCAAACTGATGACCGAGTTAATGACCCAGCTTACTGAAAAACAACAAGCAATATTAAGCGCAGCGGTAGAAGAATTTGCACAACGGGGTCTACAGGCGACCACAATGGAAGCGATATGCAGTGCTGCCGGGGTTTCCAAACGCACTTTATATAAGCATTACGCAACGAAAGAAGCCCTATTTGATGCCGTGGTTATTTCGCTAATTGAAAGAATACAACCGATTACGACCATTCAGTTTATCCCTAACTATGATTTTGAAGTGCAACTAAGACACCTGGCTGACAGTGCCGTGTCTTTACTGTCGGATGAAGACTACATCAAGCTATCCCGCATAGTGATGATCGAGTCTATGCGTTGTCAGGCGCAGGCAGACAGGCTCAATAGCAAGTTCAGTCAATGTGAAGCAGCCATGAGTCTGTGGTTTGAAGAGGCCTCGAGGGCAGGCTGCCTCGGCACTTTCTCAGCGCCATTTGCCGCTGCTTTTTTTTGGGGCGCATTGAAGCGGCTGACGTTTTGGGATCAAGCGATCCGCTGGCAGGCGCCCCTGACTGAAGCGGATCTGGATGCTTTTGTTGATCAGGCCTGTCAGTTGTTTTGTGGTGGGATAAAATACGTCACGCAACAACCGACCTGAGCCACCAGGCTGTTGTTTATTCAACGCCAATAAAACCGCCGGTTTGATGTGCCCACAGCTTGGCGTAAATGCCACTCTGTGAGAGCAGCGCATCATGTGTACCTTGTTCAACAATTTGGCCTTGATCCATTACTATCAGTCGGTCCATTTGTGCAATGGTTGACAGGCGATGCGCAATTGCAATCACGGTTTTGCCCGTCATCAGGCTGTCTAAACTATCCTGAATTGCCGCTTCTACTTCGGAATCCAGAGCCGCAGTTGCTTCGTCCAGAATGAGAATCGGGGCGTTTTTAAGTAGTACTCTGGCAATGGCAATGCGCTGACGTTGTCCCCCCGAGAGTTTAACGCCGCGCTCACCAACCTGAGCATCAAGCCCCGTGTTACCTTCGTTGTCTTCAAGCGATTTTATGAATTCACTTGCTTCGGCTTTGTCGATGGCTTTGAGTAAGTCTTCCTCACTGGCATCGGGGCGGCCATACAGTACATTGTCCCGCACACTGCGATGTAACAGTGCGGTATCCTGTGTCACCATCGCTATGTGCGCGCGCAGGCTTTCCTGATCGACCTGCGAGATGTCTTGTCCGTCTATTTTGATGGTGCCTTGCTGAACGTCGTAAAAGCGCAGTAGTAAGTTTACCAAAGTCGATTTTCCTGCACCCGAACGGCCCACAATGCCGATTTTTTCGCCCGGTGCAATCGTCAGACTCAGCCCCTGAATAACGGTATGCTGCTCCGATTGCTGCTGGCGTTTGTAGGCAAAGTGCAGATCGTTAAATAGGATTTCGCCCTGAGTTACGCTTAAGGCCGGGGCATTGGGCTGATCCTGGACATCCAGTGGTTTTGATAAGGTATTTTTACCGTCGATGACGGTACCGATGTTTTCGAACAGGCTGGATACTTCCCACATGATCCACTGGGACATACCGTTCAGACGCAATGCCAGGGCAATGGTAATCGCGATGGCGCCGCTGCTGATCGCACTGAGTGACCACAGGTAGAGCGAGCCGGCCGCAACACTAAAGACCAGCAGGAAGTTCAGTGTTTGTATGCTGACATTCAGTTGCGTTGCCAGTCGCATTTGGGCATAGACGGGTTCAATAAACAAATTCATGCTGTCACGGGCATAAGTTTCTTCCCGTTTGTTATACGAGAACAGCTTAACAGTGGTGATATTGGTATAGCTGTCGACTATGCGGCCGGTCATTTGCGAACGTGCATCGGCCTGCTTGCTGGCTACCTGTTTGAGTCGGGGAACAAAATAAAACTGCATGCCGATATACAAAGCCAGCCATATCAGTAAGGGGATCATCATTCTCATATCACTGTCGCTGACCAGTGCGAGCATGGCACCAAAGTACACAACGACGTAAACAAGCACATCCAGCAGTTTCATCACTGCTTCGCGGATAGCCAGCGCTGTTTGCATGACTTTGGTTGCAATGCGTCCGGCAAATTCGTCCTGATAGAAAGACACACTTTGCTTGAGCAAATAGCGATGTGCCAGCCATCGAATAGCCATTGGGTAATTACCCAACAAACTTTGATGTAATATTGCGCTGTGAAAAAACACCAGGCAGGGCAGGCCAATGAGCGTAATTGCGGCCATCATGGTGAGCTCCTGACGTTTCACTTCGAATAACTCGGCAGGCGGATATGCCTGCATCCAGTCTACCAGCGTGCCCATAAAGCCAAATAACATGACCTCCAGTGTGGCCAAGATAGCAGCGCTCAGTGACATTAGCAGCAGTGGCAACTCCATTCCTTTCGTGTAAAACCGGCAAAATGCCAGTAATCCTTGGGGTGGCTGTGTTGCCGGGCGTGACGGGAATGGTACGGTGAATCGTTCAAACAACTTAAGCATAGTGCCTCCTGCATGATGACAGTGCCGAAATGACCCTGCAAGTCGATGGGATGTGCAAACCTAGCTTGTTCATAAAAAGCACACACCAAACGTACTTTATAACTCAGAACCTGTATTAAAACCAAGTGACAATTAGAAAAAGTGAAAGGGGAGAATGTGTTAGCTGGTTATACAAAGAAAAAGCCCGGCACATTCGCCGGGCCAATAATTATTCTGCCGGCTCGGCGTCTTCATGACCGTAAGTTTTACGCATAATGAATACGTAGGCGTTGTGAAACGCTTGTTCCTGATACTTTTTCAGGCCAGTATCGGCGAAGTCAACAGGCACAGGGTTACGTTTAAGCTGTTCTTTCACTTCCGTAGAAGACAATAACTTCACATCAGTGCCGTCAATAAGCTGGAGCGCGGCTTCCATTTTAAAGCCCGCTGCGCTGCCAGCAAACTTGCCTTTGTGGGCACGTTGGCGGATGGCTATAGAGTCAATTTTGTAATCTTCTACCAGTTTGGCAAAATCGAAGTGGAATTTGCGCATTGCGTCTGTGTCCTGGCCAATATTGCCAAGTGTAAAGCGAGTCTGGCGAATATCGCGAATATCAAAAACGTCTTCTTCTTTGCTCAGAAGGCACAGCAGGGCCTCGCTGCCGGTAATCTCTACACCGAGTGTTCTCATTGTTGGTTTCCCATTAACTGGTCAAATAAATCGTTATAAGTAAGGATCATATCACAGCTCATCATGACCGAGAACTTATTGCAGTATCATTTCGATGGCGATGGCCGCGTGATCGGAATAGCGAATGTCTTCTTCGTCTCGTTTGGGGTCTAAGTGCGACGCGTAGTTATGATACGTGAGACGCCTGACCTTGCTCTGCTCAAGGTTTGGATTGAACTCTTTGGAGGCGAGAATGTAGTCAAGCGTATTGCCCACTCCCTGATAATAATGTGTGGGGGGTTTTTGTCCGAAACTGAGTTGGTTATCGGCCAGACAAAAACTGTCGAACAGCCCGACGCTGTTAAAGTCCTGATGGATGGCGCTGGTTGGGAACTGTTGTGTCATAAAAGACAGCGCAGGACTGGCAATGTGATCATTAAAATCGCCCATCACCAGTGTCGCGGCGCCTTTTTCGCGCTGTGTCTTCAGTGCATCATAATAGACAATAGAGGCTTCGAGTGAGCGGGATATTTGTGATTGCATGGTGCCAACCGTTTGATGCAATAAAGTCAGAAGAGGGTCCTCCTGAGGAGTGTTGCCCAGCATGTGGGCCATTGAGTGAACTCGCTGGGATTTAAAGTGTACGGCATAAACGGTTGTCAGGCCTAAGCCAGGCAGCTCGAAGCTACATTTTATTGGGGTCCGGTTAAACTTAAATTGATGCTGATTGTTGAGATATTCCAGTAATTCGGGGCACGGTTCCAACGGGGTAAAGCTCTTAAACGGGAATTTGCTGGCAATGGCGACAATGGGATTGAACAGCACATTTGGGTAAACCAAGTCCGGTTTTGGGGTGTCAACGGTTGCGAAATAAGGCAGTCCCAGATCTTCACACAAGGTGGCCAGTGTCTCGGGGCTAAATACCTCCTGAAACACAATTACGCTGGGGTCCATATATTGGATCAGGCCCGTAATGAACTGTGTTTTGGTCAGCCACTGAGTGTCGTTATACGATTCTTCCAGCTGGTAAAAAGAATAGGGCGGCGCAGCAAAGTTCAGCAAATTAAAAGATGCAAACTTGTATGAGTGTTTCTGTGCCATGGTTTTCCCCGTCATTTTAGCCAAAATCCCTGCTTAATCTTAGTCTTTTCCTTGCAACTCGTCACGTGAGCGTTCACAATGGGCGCTGCGTTTGAAAGTCCCCGGACACCGACAGTATACCACTGTTCAGCCAATGCTTATTCGTAAAAGTGTTGATGGGCATCAAATTTAAAACAATTAACTTAAACTAGTACATGTGATGCGTTGTAGGTGTCACCACTGTAAGTAGGAATTATCATGCCAGTAATTACTCTCCCTGACGGCAGTCAGCGTATATTTGAAAACCCGGTTACAACTTTAGAAGTCGCTCAAGACATCGGCCCTGGTTTGGCTAAGGCCACCATTGCAGGTCGTGTAGACGGTGTGCGTGTTGATGCCTGTGATCCGATTGAACAGGATGCACAATTAGAAATTATCACAGCCAAAGATGAAGATGGCTTAGAGATCATTCGTCACTCTTGTGCTCACCTGATCGGCCATGCGGTTAAACAGCTTTTCCCTGAAGCGAAAATGGCGATCGGCCCGACCATAGACAATGGTTTTTATTACGACATCGATATGGAGCACTCGCTGACCCAGGAAGACCTCGATGCCATCGAAAAACGTATGCTTGAGCTAGCCAAAACCAATTACGACGTTGTTAAAAAGAAAGTAAGCTGGCAAGAAGCGCGTGATGCGTTTGAAGCGCGTGGCGAGACTTATAAGATAGAAATCCTGGATGAGAACATTGAAAAAGATGATCGTCCGGGTCTGTATCATCATGAAGAATATGTTGATATGTGTCGTGGTCCACACGTACCAAACATGAAATTCTGCCACCACTTCAAAATCATGAAGGTGGCTGGCGCATACTGGCGTGGTAATGCCGAAAATAAAATGCTGCAGCGTATCTACGGCACAGCGTGGGCTGATAAGAAACAGCTGAAAGCTTACCTGAAACGCCTTGAAGAAGCCGAGAAACGCGATCACCGTAAAATTGGTAAAGCGCTTGATTTGTGGCACTGGCAAGAAGAAGCGCCGGGCATGGTCTTCTGGCACAACGATGGGTGGAGCATCTATCGTGAATTAGAAGAATTCGTGCGTGAAAAGCTACGTGAATATGCATACGAAGAAGTTAAAGGTCCGCTGATGATGGACCGTGGCTTGTGGGAAAAATCAGGTCACTGGGACAAGTACTCGGATGCGATGTTCACCACTGAGTCTGAGAAGCGTGAGTATGCAATAAAGCCAATGAACTGTCCTGGCCATGTTCAGATCTTCAACCAAGGTCTGAAGTCATACCGTGATCTGCCGCTGCGTATGGCAGAGTTTGGCTGTTGTCACCGTAACGAGCCATCAGGTGCATTGCACGGCCTGATGCGTGTGCGTGGTTTTACTCAGGATGATGCGCACGTCTTCTGTACCGAAGAGCAGGTAATGGATGAAGTATCCGCCTGTATCAATATGATCTATGATACCTATTCGACGTTCGGCTTTGAGAAAATTGTTGTAAAGCTCTCAACGCGTCCTGAGAAACGTATCGGTGATGACGAAATGTGGGACAAGGCTGAAGAAGCACTGGCTGATGCACTAAAAGCAAATGATATCGAATTTGGTTATTTGCCGGGCGAAGGTGCATTCTACGGCCCTAAGATCGAATTTACTTTGTATGACTGTCTTGAGCGTGCTTGGCAATGTGGCACAGTGCAGCTAGACTTTGCTTTACCTGGCCGTTTAGGCGCGACGTATGTAGCGGAAAATAATGAACGTAAAACGCCGGTGATGATCCACCGTGCGGTGTTAGGGTCAATAGAGCGTTTCATCGGCATTTTGACCGAAGAGTACGCAGGGTTATTCCCAACCTGGCTTGCGCCTAAGCAAGTGGTGATCATGAATATCACCGACAAACAGGCAGACTATGTGCACGAAGTTGTACAAAAACTGAATAAACTGGGAATAAGAGCCTGTGCTGACTTGAGAAATGAAAAGATTGGCTTTAAAATCCGCGAGCATACTTTAAAACGTATCCCTTATCTGCTTGTTGTCGGTGACAAAGAAGTTGAACAACAAGAAGTAGCGGTAAGAACGCGCAAAGGTGAAGACCTGGGCAAGTTCTCTGTGGATGATTTCATCGCTAAAATCAGCGAAGAGATTAAAGACAGACGTTAATTTATAGTAAACCTGTGCGAAAGGCTTATCACTTAATTCAAATCGCTTTTCGCACAATATATTTTTGACTTTTTGGAGGAACGTACCATTAGAGGCGGCAAAAAAGGGCAAACTACTGCTCAGAAAAATCGTATCAATGAAGAAATATCAGCAAAAGAAGTTCGTTTAATTGACGCTGAAGGCGAGCAGGCGGGCGTAGTTTCTATTAGAGAAGCAAGAACGCTTGCAGAAGAAGCCGGCCTGGACCTGGTTGAGATCAGTCCAAATGCAGAGCCACCAGTCTGTAAAGTTATGGACTATGGTAAGTTCCTTTTTGAAAAAGCAAAACTACAAAAAGAACAAAAGAAAAAGCAAAAACAGATCCAGGTTAAAGAAATCAAATTCCGTCCTGGCACGGACGAAGGCGATTATCAGGTTAAACTGCGTAACCTTCGCAAATTCCTTGAAGCGGGCGACAAAGCGAAAATCACCATTCGTTTCCGTGGCCGTGAAATGGCTCACCAGGAAATTGCCATTGAAATGCTTAATCGTTTGAAAGCTGACCTGGAAGAGGTGGCTCAGGTAGAGTCATTCCCGAATCGGGTTGAAGGCCGTCAAATGATTATGATGATGGCACCTATTGCGAAAAAGTCTTAAGCAAGGCATAATACGCGCCGATTTAACGATCGACAGAATTTAACTCAGGTTTAAAGTGCATTAGCCACCTGAGTTAACCGGTACCTAAGTAAAGGTCACATTTGGCCTTTCACCGGGATTAGGGTGCATACCAGGCCAACAAAGTGATGTTTATCATCCGCCTGCTTGCATAACGTTAACGCAATATCATTTGGAGTTATTGCAATGTCTTACAAACTAAAGACACACAGAGGTGCTGCTAAGCGCTTCAAAAAAACTGCTTCTGGCGGTTTCAAGCGTAAACAGTCGCATCTTCGTCACATTCTGACTAAGAAATCTTCTAAGCGTAAACTTCACCTACGTAACAAGACTATGGTTCATAAGAATGACCTGGGTCTTATCAATCGTATGTTACCATTCGCTTAATAGAGGATATCAGAAATGGCAAGAGTTAAACGCGGTGTTATCGCACGTGCACGTCACAAAAAAGTATTAAAGCAAGCTAAAGGTTACTACGGAGCGCGTTCACGCGTTTATCGCGTAGCTTTCCAGGCAGTAACTAAAGCAGGTCAATACGCTTACCGTGACCGTCGCGCTAAGAAACGTACTTTCCGTCAACTATGGATTGCACGTATCAACGCTGCTGCACGTCAAAACGGCCTTTCTTACAGCCGTTTCATCAATGGCCTTAAAAAGTCATCTGTTGAAATCGATCGTAAGATCCTAGCTGATATCGCAGTATACGACCAGGTAGCTTTTGCAGCACTTGTTGCTAAAGCAAAAGAAGGTCTTGCAGCTTAATTCTATATTAAGTTAAGCGATTGAAAGAAAAGGAGCCTATGGCTCCTTTTTTTGATCCTATCTATTTTTGAGCAAAATTTTGTCCAGCCAGGCTGAGCTAAGCAGACGCTTAAGATATCCCATTAAGTAGGTCGGAAAGGTGACATAATACCTTGGCTTTGCACGGTTTGCTGTCAGTGCATGCACGAGCTTTTCGTAGACAGCATCAGGCCCTAAGGTAAACTTTTGCGGTGCAGACTGCGCATTCAGACGGGCCAATTGTGCTTCGTATTCTGCTTTATGTGCGCTGCTGTTTATTTCAATATGCTGCTCAAACGCAATGCGCGCATTGCGACGAAAATCAGATAAGACAGGACCTGGCTCTATCAGACTTACCTGAATATTCGACCCGTTTAGCTCCATACGAAGTGTATCCGTAAGTCCTTCCAGCGCGAATTTACTGGCATTGTAGGCGCCGCGATAGGGCAAAGCGACGAGTCCCAGCACCGATGAGTTTTGAATGATGCGGCTGTCGTCACCATGGTTTCTCATATGGGCAACTGCCAGGCGCGTCAGGGTATGCCAGCCGAACAAATTGGTTTCGAATTGTGCGCGTAATACCTCGGTTGGTAAATCTTCTACCGCGCCGGGCTGACCATAAGCGCCATTGTTGAACAGCGCATCGAGCTTTCCGTCGCACAGCGCAACAGCCTCATCAAACCCCTTTTTGATAGACGCTTCATCCGCTAGATCCAACAGGATGCAGGGTATGCCGTCAGCTTCAAAGCGCGTCAAGTGTTCAGGATTGCGCACCGACGCCACTACGCGAAACCCACTGTGATGAAGCGCTTTGGCGCAGTAATAGCCAATGCCGGTGGAGCAACCTGTGATTAAAATCGATTTTGTCATGTGTTTATCCATGTTTTTTCGCAGTGCCAAAAGTTAGCTCGCGATTAACTGTGAATTTTTGTAGAATCACCGCACATTGTAAGTTGTTAATTTAAATATTGATATAATCATTATATTGATAGATAGAAATAAAGATTGTTTATGAATTTAGGCATTGTTTTGCTAAGTGCAACAGTAAATCTGAATAGTCATTTACCACCGCTGCAAGATTGGCAGGGAAAGAGTGTTGACCTGATGCAGGAGCAGGGACCACTCACCACAGATTTTGAACTGAGCAAAGGTCTGGAAAGTCCGGACTATGCAAAAACGATGGCATTTATCGACCGTCTGGTCGCGGCGAACCCAACTCAGTTTAAGGCAGTTACGATAGGGCAGAGTGATGCTGGCCGCGATATCAAAATGCTGATTGCGTCTCAGGTAAATCAGTTCAGTCCAGCTATGTTGAAAAATAACAACAAACCGACATTGCTGATCCAGGCTGGGATCCACGCAGGCGAAATAGACGGCAAAGATGCTATGTTTATGCTTTTGCGCGACATAGCAACAGGCAAACGACGTGATGTGCTTAACAAGGTCAATATATTGTTTATTCCCGTCCTGAATGTCGATGGTCACGAAAGAAGAAGCGCCTACAACCGCATTAACCAGCGTGGTCCAGCGACTATGGGTTACCGAACTAATGGGCTTAATCTGAACCTTAATCGTGATTACACTAAGCTCGATACGCCGGGTGTAAGGGCCGTTATGCAAGTGATCAATCAGTACCAGCCTGCTATGTATCTTGATTTGCATGTGACCGATGGCGCTGACTATCAATATGATATCACCTATGGGTTTAATCCCAGCTTTGCCAGTGAGTCGCCCGCTGTTGCTAAAGTGTTGGAGCAGCACTTTACTCCTATGATAGACGAAAAACTTCGCCAGCAAGGCCATGAGCCGGGTCCTTTGGTGTTTGTAATGGACAAACGGGACTTTAAAAAAGGACTCGCGGGTTGGGTGGCTGGTCCGCGTTTTTCGAATGGCTGGGCAGATATTAAGGCACTTCCTAGTATATTGTTAGAAAATCACTCTCTGAAACCATACAAGCAACGAGTATTGGGTACTTATGTATTTGTTGATGGCGTTATTGATGCACTGTCTGAACATCATCTGGCGTTAGCAAAAGCTGTCGAGACAGAGAAACATTTTGTGCCGGATGAGCTGATTGTCGAGCGCAGTTATGCCGAAAAACCGGCGCTGATCTCGTTTAAAGGTATTGCCTACAAACGCTTCGAAAGTGCGTTATCTGGTCAAATGGAAGCCAAATATCTTGGCGAACCTAAGTTGTATGAGCAACTCCCCGTATATTGGCAAAAAGTAACAAAAGTTAAGGTAAAAGTGCCGAGTGCGTTTTACATTCCGCCTGCTTACACAAGCACAGTGGAAAAACTCAAACTCCATGGGGTCACGGTTGAACAACTGAACACAGATGTGCTGGCTGATGATTTGGTTCAGCTTGCGATAACTTCCTATCAATTTGCAGACACCCCATTTGAAGGGCGTTTTCGTGTCAGCGCCGAATTTGAACAGCAGGCTGTGTCGACCTCTCTGAGTTTATCAGGTTGGTATAGAGTACCAACCCAGCAAGCCAATGGAGAGCTGGTAACCCATTTGCTTCATCCTAAAGCGCCTGACTCGTTTTTCGCCTGGGGTGATTTTCCTGGTGTGTTCCAGCGCACTGAGTACGTTGAAAATTATGCGCTTGAACCTTTTGCCCGGAAAATGTTAAAAGACAATCCGGCAATGGCGCTGGCGTTTGATAAAAAAATCAGCGAGGATAAAGCCTTTGCGAAAAATCCAAAAGCGAGAATGGAGTGGCTATATCAGCGTACGCCTTACTACGATCAGGCTTATCTGAAGTATCCGATACTCATGTCCTTTAAGGAAAAATAAATGCAGGTAATCACCATACCCGTCACACCATTTATGCAGAATTGTCGGATCATTTGTTGTCCTGACACTGGACTGTGCGCAGTGGTTGACCCGGGAGGCGATGTTGATAAAATATTGTCTGTTATAAAGGAACGTACACTTAAAGTTGAAATGATTTTACTTACTCATGGGCATCTCGATCATGTTGGTGCCAGTGAGGTGTTATCTGAAGCTTTAGGGGTTGATATTGTCGGGCCACAGCGCGAAGATAAGTTTTGGTTTGATGCATTACCTATGCAAGCTCAGATGTTTGGCTTTGCACCGCAAGCTGCGTTTTTTCCCAGACGCTGGCTTGAAGATGGCGAATGCATTGAACTTGGCGAGCTGAAACTAGAAGTGCGCCACTGTCCCGGACATACTCCGGGTCATGTCGTGTTTTATGAGCCACAGAGTGCAACTGTATTGGTTGGTGATGTTTTGTTCAAAGGTTCAGTCGGCAGAACAGATTTTCCAAAGGGAGATGCTGCATTGTTAAAACGTTCTATCGAGACTCAGCTATTCACTTTGCCAGAGGCGACTCGGGTGATGAGTGGCCATGGTGAAGATACGTCGATTGGGTATGAACAGCGACATAATCCTTTTATGAGCGGGCGGTTTGGCTGATAATTGAGTCTATCGGCACTGTATTCATTTAACTAATTAAAAATTAAGAAAAATATGTCATTAAATCAGGTTGATCGTCAAATACTAGCGCTATTACAGCAAGATGCGAGTTTATCTACGGCAGAAATCGCCGATAAAGTAGGGCTGTCCCAGTCACCTTGTTGGCGTCGCATTGCCAAACTCGAGCAAGATGGTTATATCAAAGGAAAAGTTGC
Source organism: Pseudoalteromonas ardens (assembly GCF_030125445.1). Taxonomy (NCBI): domain Bacteria; kingdom Pseudomonadati; phylum Pseudomonadota; class Gammaproteobacteria; order Alteromonadales; family Pseudoalteromonadaceae; genus Pseudoalteromonas; species Pseudoalteromonas ardens. Next base: position 369,780 of record NZ_JASJUV010000002.1, on the reverse strand, counting down.
TTTGCTGGATGAGAAACAGCTTGGTTTTGATATGCTTGTTTATGCTCATGTTAAGTTATCTAACCACGGTCGTAATAACCTTGCTGAGTTCGAAAAATTGATCATGAGCTATGACGAAGTCACAGAGTGCTATACGATGGCAGGCACTATGGACTTCATGTTACGCATTATTTCTCGCGGTATAGAAGGGTATGAGCAATTTGTCAGAGATAATCTGCTCAACCTGGAATATGTTCAGGAAGTTCATTCAAACGTCACAATGACGTGCGTTAAGCGGACTACAGCCCTGCCAATCTGATTGTCATACATCAGACCTGAAACTCAACTATAATGTATCTCATTTGTTAAAAGCGCTGGATTTTGCTAGGATCCAGCGCTTTTCTGTCGTAGTAATAATCTTGGGGATTTAAATGTTTAATCTAATAGGCAAAGCGCCCAGCTCTGCTAAGAACGACATACTGTCAGGATTGACCGTCGCTCTGGCGTTGGTACCTGAAGCTGTCGCATTTGCGTTTGTCGCACATGTCGATCCATTAGTCGGCTTATACGCCGCGTTCATCGTGGGCTTGATCACGTCTATTTTTGGCGGTCGTCCAGGTATGATATCTGGTGCAACCGGTGCGCTTGCCGTCGTTATGGTGAGCCTGGTGATTGAACATGGTGTTGAATACCTGTTTGCGACAGTGTTGCTGATGGGGGTTTTACAGATCCTCGCAGGCGTATTTAAGCTTGGTAAGTTTATTCGTATGGTGCCGCACCCGGTGATGCTCGGTTTCGTAAATGGTCTGGCCATCGTGATCTTCCTGGCTCAGCTTGGCCAGTTTAAGGTGATGGATGGATCTGGCACATTGCAGTGGATGCAGGGGCAGCAGCTTTATATCATGGCTGGTCTGGTGGCACTGACGATGGCAATCATCCACTTCCTACCAAAACTAACAACGGCAGTACCGTCAAGCCTGGCTGCAATTCTGGTGGTTACAGGCTTGGTGATTGGACTGGACCTGGATACACGCAACGTACTGGATTACCTTAAAGATATGAGTGGTAATTTGGATGCGACTATTGCTGGTGGTTTCCCTGAATTCCATATCCCTCAGGTGCCCTGGACATGGGAAACATTCACGATTATTTTCCCATATGCACTGATCCTTGCCGCAATTGGTCTGATTGAATCATTACTGACATTGACCCTGATTGACGAGATCACTGAAACGCGTGGCCATTCGAACAGAGAGTGTATTGGCCAGGGTGCTGCAAACATGACCTGTGGTGTATTTGGTGCAATGGGTGGCTGTGCAATGATCGGTCAGTCGATGATTAACATTAATTCAGGTGGTCGTAGTCGTCTGTCTGGTATTACCGCTGCGATATTACTCCTTGCCTTTATCTTGTTTGCTGCCAGCCTGATTGAAATGATCCCATTGGCTGCTTTGGTAGGTGTGATGTTTATGGTTGTACTGGGCACTTTTGAGTGGTCCAGCTTCCGCCTGATGAAGCGCATTCCAAAGAGCGACGCGTTCGTAATTGTCCTGGTATCTGGTGTCACAGTGGTGACCGACCTCGCTATCGCAGTATGTGTTGGTGTGATTGTCTCGGCGCTGGTATTCGCCTGGGAGCACGCTAAACATATCTATACCAGCAATTATATTGATGAGCAGGGCTCAAAAGTGTATGAGTTACATGGCCCATTATTCTTCGGCTCTGTAAAGAATTTTGCTGAGTTGTTTGATGTGGCAAATGATCCGGCTGATGTGATCATTGAGTTCAAACATAGCCGAGTTGCCGACCACAGTGCAATTGAAGCCATTGATGCACTTGCAGAAAAGTACACTAAGGCCGGTAAAAAATTGCATTTGCGTCACCTGAGTCAGGATTGTCAGCAGTTACTGGCAAAAGCGGCAGATTTGGTGGAAGTAAATGTGATAGAAGATCCAAAATACAAAGTTGCATCAGACAAGTTAGCGTAACTTTTTTAAGAAGCCCCTTATGAGGGGCTTCTCCTTTTTATAGTCGAGCTATTCACGTTTTAATGTGTCAACAGGGCGACTTCGCACTGCTTTCAAAGCCACCATCTGGACGGTTACCCCTGCGACTGCCAAACAGGCAAGTGAACTCATAACGAAGGCGCTTGTAGGTAATTCAACTCGATAGATATACTGATTCAGCCAGTCGCTGAGTAAAACAAACGCGATCGGTAATGCGACAAGCGTTGCAATCAGTACCAGAATGCCAAAACGTAATTGGAACAACGCATAAATTTGCCAGTTTTTTGCGCCCATGATTTGCCGTATGGCTATTTCCTTTAGGCTTTGTAATAGGGTAAAAGCAGCCACTGCGTATAACCCAGCAACAGACATGACCAGTGCGATCAGTGTAAATAGCTCGAGTAGTTGCAGGTGCTGTGCCTGATTATGATATTGCGCATCAAATAAGCCTGACAACCACTCATACTTAAAGGCTCTGTTGCTGTCTAACGCGAGCCAAGCCTGTTCCAGCTGTCGAAGCACATCTTGGTTGAATCCGGATTTCAGCCTGATAGCTATCCACCGAAGTGCCATGTCTTCAGGACTTTCTGACAATACATATATCATAGGAGGTACACGCTGGCTGGCGTCTACATGATGGGTGTCTTCGACCACGCCGATGACCTGGTGGCGATGTAACCCTTCGCTGGCACTGCCGAGTGTCAAAAAGCGGCCTATGATATCGTTGGGATCAGCATCCAGCTTGGCTGCCAGCGTTGCATTGATTATTAAGTTTCCGCGGGTATTCCCTGCATTCTGGTTATCCTCAAAGTAGGGATCTCCGGGGAACTGACGTTGAAAAACCCGGCCGCTCAGAATCGTAATACCCATCGTCCTGAAATAATCATAGCTAATCGGGTTATTACCAACCCATATTTCATTACCGGGCGTTTCTTGCGTTCTTACAATCGCTGATGTACGTGTCGCTTTGGTAGGGATAGTATGTGACATGCTCAGGGAGGCAACATCAGCAAATCTTGACACCTGACGCTTGAAGTCCTGATAGACAGCAGCACCACGGTTGATGATCAGGACATTTTCTCTGTCATAGCCTTGTGCCATTGTACTCAGGTAGTGCATCTGATGACTGACCACTGTGCTGGCGATCAACAGTAACATGGCAATGATAAATTGTATGACCATGAGAATGCGGCGAAACAGTACTCCTCCCTTTCCTGCATCTATCACTCCCTTGAGTACCAAAGCGGCGTTCATGCGGCTAAGAAATAGAGCAGGATAGCCTCCCGCAAGAAGCGTAACGCATAATAAAGTGAGTATAAGCGTGAGAATATGTTTGAAGGAGAGGGTGAGTGCAATTTGCGACCCCATCAGTTGATTAAATGCGCCTAATAGCATCACGGTCAAAGCGAGTGCCGCTCCCAGGGCAAGTAGAGTGATAAATAAGGATTCAATCAAATAGTGCAAAGCCAGCTGGTTTGGACTCGCTCCGAGTGCTTTTTTTACTCCTACCTCTCTTGCGCGCCGTAAAGAAGTCGCGGTGGCCAAATTGGTGAAGTTTATACAGGCCAGCACTAACAACATAAAAGATATCAACACAAAGGTGTCTACCATCTCACGACTGCCCGGAGGGATCAGGCTGCGCGTCGCAGTAGCGTTTAGATAGACATCCAGCAAGGGCTCGAGCATGACTCGGTAACGCTTATAAGATGATAACCCCTCAACGCGTTGCTGATAATAGTCACTAATACTTGCAGTCAGTGACTTTATTGCTGTTGCTTGTGTGACTTTTGCAAATGTGATGGTCGCATTGAAGTTCCACAATGTTCGCCAGCGCTCATTTGGCAGCTGTTGAAAATAGTTCTGGATAGGTAAGATTATCTCACTTGGGATGGTGGATGGGGCAGCTGAGTACTTTATTATCGCGGCTACCTGATAGGATTTACCGTTAATGTTAAGCTGTTCACCAATAACCTGAGTACTGCGCGAAAAGTACTTTAGCGCTTGTGCTTCATGTAATACCACTTTATCTGGCGCCAGGAGTGCCGTGTGAACATCTCCTTCAATCAGGCTGTAGTCAAAAAATGAGAAAAAGTTCTCATCAACGAAAAGTGCACGCTCAGAAAATACACCAGATGAATTTCTGACGGATATCGTACTGACCGAAATACGAGTTGTGTCTGCGATCTCCGGGAAGTTACTGGTAAGTTCCTCTGCAAGCCGAAGTGGAGTCAGCGTTTGAGGTCGATTATCATCTCTAAGCAGATTAATCCGGTAAATATTGTCTGCATCTTTGAAGTGTGAATTAAAACTATGTTGATGAGCGACATACAGTTGGATCAACATAAAACAGGTCAGGCCGATGATTAAGCTGAGTAGTTGGATGACCGTAGTGCGTTTGCTACGTAGCATATTACGCCATGTCATGGTGAATAAAAGATTAATCACTTAATACCTCCTGTTTGCACAATGTGCGTTGAGCAGAAACCGGGCTGTCTTGCTGTATTTTGCCATCCATAAGTCGAACAACCCGAGTGCCGTACTGAACTTGCTCCTGAGCATGCGTCACCATAATAATGGTTGTTCCCATCATGTTGAGTTGGCGAAGTATTTCCATGACTTGTGCTGAGTTTTTGGAATCGAGATTGCCCGTTGGTTCATCGGCCAGAATCAAATCTGGCTGAGTGACTATTGCGCGTGCAATCGCAACTCGTTGTTGCTGGCCTCCTGAGAGCTTAGCTGGCAAGTGAGTGCGGCGATGAGCGATATCCAGGCGGTGAAGCACCTCTTCAACTCGGGCGGCTCGTTGTGCTTTATTGAGTTGCTGATAATGCAGTGGCAGGGCGATATTTTGCTCTACGGTGAGTTCGTCTATCAGGTTGAAATTCTGAAAAATAAACCCAATGTGTTTTTTCCTCAATTGTGCCTTTGTTGATGAAGATGCAGAAGCTAACTCAGTACCTTTGAACACAAAGCTGCCTTCATCAATGTCATCCAGCATGCCCAGAATATTGAGCAAAGATGACTTACCGCAACCTGATGGCCCTAAAATCGTGATGAATTCACCTTGGCTGACTGATAGGGAGAGCTTGTCCAGCGCGACGGTCTCGATATGTTCCGCAATAAATGAGCGGCTGACATTATTCAATATGATCATGATTGTTTTACCTTAAGGGATGAGAGAAAGGTGCTCTGCGTCAGCAAAGCGGTTATATGAAGAGGTGATCAGTCGCTCGTTGGCATTAAGGCCTGAAATGACTTCCACTTGTGCAGGGTTGCGACGGCCAAGTGTGATTTGGCGTCTGGACGCACTGTGCCCATCTGGACTTACAACAAATGCCCAGGCTCCTGCGGTAGACTGAATAAACGCTCCATTATCAACGACTAGCAAAGTGTTCTCAGAACTTAGGTTTAGCTCCAGTGACAGGCTTTGTCCGAGTCTTAATGCGGGCAGTTCAGGGTGGTTCTGGACATGAAAATCAACTTTAAATCGACCGTTTTCGATACCTGGGAAAATTTTGGCTACAGTCAACGGGACGCTTGCTTGTCCAACTTTCATCATAGCAACGTGTGTCATCGAGATTTGGTCTATATAAAATTCGTCGATGTGCGCACTGATTTTGAATTTGTCTATCAGGTCGACCTGACCAAGCCGTTCACCGGGTGTTATGGATTCACCAATCCGGGCGTTCATAAATGTCAGCTGACCATCGCGTGGGGCGCGGATAGTGAGTTTGTCGAGGCTGGATTGCGATATCTTGAGGTTAGATTGCAAGGTTGCAATACTTTGAGAAAGCTGGGTGAGCTGTTGTTGTTGTAATAATGCTTCTTTTTGCTGACTTTGTTTTACTGTTTCACGGTATGTCACTTGATAGTTAAGTTCATCCCTGAGTGTTTCCACTGTGCGCCGTGGCACTAAGGCTTGTTCATATAGCTTTTGCTGGCGTGCCAACTCTTTTTCCAATTTAAGAACGGCAAAATCGAGTTCAATGATGTCTCGTGCTAACGCAAGTTGGTTTTGCTCAACAGCCAGGCGCGTGTTGCGCATGTCGTTAATCTGCTCGGATACTTCTGCTTCGCGAGCCAACACCCTGAGTTGCAGGTCCGTGTTACTGAGCTTGAGCAATGGCTGCCCCTGAGTAACCCGCTCACCTTCCTGAACGTACAAAGAGTCAACACGTCCGCCATCGATTGCATCTATGAAGACGGTATCTTGTGGTTCCACAACACCACGCAACGGCAGGTAGTGAGTAAAGTTGGTGCGGTGCGCCGTACTGAATTCAAGTGTATTCTGACTGACGTTATAGGTTTTCCCTGACGTCTGAAAGCGAGCACTGAACACCTGAATACTTGTAGCTGAAACCACAATAAAAGCAGTGACGAGTGACGTAATAACGACGCGTCGTCTGCGCAAAAATTTGGGTTGGATGGGTTTATCCATACTGGCTCCTGATCCTGTGAATAAAAACGCAGCTCAGTATTGTTGAGCAGCAAAGAGGAGTCAGGAACAAACTAGGAAAAGGTGTGATGGCTAGCGGAAAAGTTATGACCACTCAAAGTGGTCATCACTAAAATCAATATAATTAATGGTTTAACAGGTGGCGTGATGTTGAGGCAATATCACAATCGGAAAACGTCTTACTGAATGTTGTGTGTTCTCATGACATCTGCAGTGGTACGTTGCAGACGTGTATAGATTATTCCATGTGCTGAAAGCTGATAATCTGCATTATCAATCTGCTGCGGCCAGGTTACTTTATCTGCCGATGTGATTGGGAGGTACACATGGCTTTGATCGTCCTTTGAACAATGTAATCCATGTTTTCCGCGTTGTAGAGTAAGCTTTCGATTGGGCAGGTGCGTTGTACAATATAGTGATAAGGCTACGGTTTCGGAGGTTGAATCTGTGTGCTTGAATACCTGACCTGTCTTACGGTGTAACAGGTAAAAAGCGTCATCGTGTTTGCTGTAGATCCCACCCATAAAGTCGGGAAAAATAAGCTCGGCTTCAAGTGTTGTCAGATCGAAACGTACCAGCTGCCAGCGATTATTTCTGGTCGTGGAAAACAACAATTGATTGTTTGATTGCCAGCTGACCCCCCTGATAGCCATATCGGTGACAGGCAGGGAGTCGGTTTTTAACGTGGTAATATTTGTGATGAGAAGCTGATTATCACCCAAACTAAGCAAGCGATTTCCATCGGGAGAAAACACGAGCTGGTAAAAGCGACCAGAGGTTTTACTAGAGGTCAGTTGAACAGGCTCCGCCAGCGGCTGAGTAATATCACCCAGGTAGATCTGGGCGTGTGTTGAGCGCTTAGAAACGAAGGCGTAATGTGATGACGTATCTGTCATCGTGGGCAGATAATCCATAACCGACGAGTTTGCCAGTGGTTGCACTTCATTGTCTTTACTGCGCTGTAAATAGATATCCCGGTCCAATAGATAAGATACAAAGGTAAAATCTGTCCCATTGTCGATTCTGGCTGGATGTTTGACACGCGCCGTGTTGCTAATGACGGTTGTCAATTTATCGCCTTGCACGGTACTTTGCCACAACTCATAAGCCGGGTGTGGGGCCGGATGAATCAAACTGCGACTGTCATGATGCCAGATGGCTGAGCGCATTAGGTAGTCAAGTTGTGCGGTTTGGGTTAGTTTTGATGAGGCGAGGTCAAGCGTGTAAATACGTGTTTTAGGCCCAAATTCACTGTTTAACATAACCAACGAACGACCGTCTGGTGAAAGGTCAAAGGCATAATTCCCACGACCGTTGGTAATAGGTTGATTGACGATTGACTTATGTCCCTGAGTTAAATCAATTTGGAAAACCTGATAGCCGAACTCATCTGATGTGCGGTCATTGAAATATAGCTTTTTCCCGTCTTTTGAAAATACCAGAGCGGGTTTGCTTTTGCTGCCGCACGTGCTGAGTTTCTGCCATTGTGATTGCGTACGCAAGTGCGCCAGACGGGCCAGGTAAATGCCACATGTTTGCGGTGTATGCATGACAAATGCAAGCTGTTTACTATCAGGTGACCAACTTGGTCGACTAAACCGCGCAAGGGGTATTGATAGCTGTTGCTGAGTATGTGTGCTGACATTTTCGACGATGAGTGTACTCAGCTGCTTCGTCTTTTTGACATAAGCGAGCGTTTTGAGATCTGGCGACAGGCGGGGGTATAACTCCTCGCCTTGTGCGCGCGTAAATGGTTTGACTTGCTTGTTTATACTCAGTTCAGGCGACGAATAAGGATAATACAGAAACACCCCTGCAATAACAGTGGCAGCCGACAAGGCAATAGCAGATAAAGTAGCCCGCTTAATTCTGACTGCGCTCAAAGTAAGCTGGTGATTGACTGGATCAGCATTGTGGGTGTTTGTTATCTGCACGGGGATATGGTCTGTTTCTTCAAACACAGAGATCATGCGATATCCCTTGCGCGGCACGGTCAAAATGAAGTTGGGGGATTTGGGGTCATCCCCCAGTGCTTTACGCACCTTGACCAGAGTCCGGCTAATAGCGTTATCCGTTACGAGTGTACCTTGCCATACTGCATCCATTAATTCATCTTTGCTAATTATACGTTGCTGGTTGCGCGCCAGGTAATAGAGGAGATCGTACACCTTTGGTGCCAGCGTTACTGAGATACCATTACGGATTAGGATCTGGTTATGGGTGTCAATGATCAGGTGTTCAAATCTCAGGTATCTCAAAATAGGCTCCTGCCTGGTACTGTATGGTCTTGTTATTATCTTTGTACACGCCAACGTGTGAGTTGGTTAATTCAGATAATACGCTAGTTTTTAAGCTGACGTAAATCCAGGTCTTTTTATTGACTCCCGTTTTATATTTTTAACCTATTAAAATATAAAGTAATAAAATATTGGTCACAGTGAAGTCACTGTTCCATCCTGAAAATTCCTTAATAAATCAGCGTTACTTCATGTGTCAGTGAGCACGAGTCGATAAGGTGAGCGGAAGTTGAACTCAAATAAGGATCTTTATGATGTGTAAATTTCATAGTGCCCACTTTCTGGTATTGGTGAAAAGGCTTGTTTTGTTGGCCTTGATGGCGACTTTCTCCTTACCCGTTTTATCTGCAGAAGCGCGACAAGGCAAAGTTCTGTTTATTATCTCTGGGGACAAGCACGGCTTTTGGTTACCTGAAGTTGTTGGCCCATACCGGGTGCTACACGATGCTGGGTATGAGATTGAGCTCGCAAGTAGTACCGGCAAGCCTGGATACCCCAGAGGGAGATTGGAAGAGGCGCAATTACGCTGGCTGGATAGTTCGCCGCTTAAGCAACAACTTAGCGAACCGTATGACATTGAAACACGCGATAGCCGGGACTATTTGGCTGTTTACTATGCGGGCGGGGCTGGACCAATGTTTGACTTGACGGCGCATGCCCCAGCAAAGGTGCTTACAGAGGCCATTTATAAAGCAGGTGGCATTATAGCTGCGGATTGTCATGGCACCGTTGCCTTGCTGAACTTACAGAATGACAGTGGTCACCGGCTGATCTCAAACAGGCGTATAACGGGCAAAGCGAATAGCGAGGAGGGGTGGTTTGCCCGGACGCATTATCCGTTTTTGATTGAAGATGAGGCAACCAGGCTTGGCGCGATATTTGTTGCTGCAAAAAAAGGTGAGGTGAATGTTGTGGTAGATGGCCAATTTGTAACCGGGCAAAATCCGGTGTCAGCAATACCTATGGCAGAGGCGCTATTGATCGCTTTGCAGGAGTGAGTTGATGAAACTCATCGTGTAACAGCGCATAACTGTACTCATCTACCTTTGAAGCAGAGGCTTGTTATACAATGGGGCTTCACTCGAAAATGCAGTATTTGTAGCAACTTTTGGACAAGGAAGTCTTGGGTATTTACCCGGGCGGTCAGCGGTGAATATCGTACTAACGGATTATTTGCTGTCTGATGCTGATATACCCGACTTTGCAGAGTTTGGTTGTGCCAGTGCTTGCTTGTCCAATACTCGGGTAATGGTCTCGAACAGGGTCTGCATATCAATTGGCTTCGCAACAAAATCGTCAAATCCGAGCGATAGATATCGGTTGACATCTTCCGGGAGTACATTCGCTGTAATGGCGATGAGTGGATTGTGATAGTCGGTGCTTTTTACCTGTTGACAAACCTCTATACCATCCATGACAGGCATTTGAATATCAACAAAGAAAAGATCAGGTCGATCTTCATTAAAGCACTCCATGGCGAGCTTACCGTTACCCGCCATAATGAGTGTGGCATGGGTCTTTTTCATCATGGCTGAAAATATCTGCTGATTAATCAGGTTATCCTCTGCAAGTAGTACCTTAACACCGCGCAAATCTGGGACTTCAGGTTGCGTTTGTCTATCTGCGAGCGCAAACTGAGTTGTGGGCTTAACACTTTTCAGCGGGAGCGTGACCGTAAACTGGCTGCCTTCTCCTGCAACACTTGTGACCGTCACGTCTCCTTGCATGAGTTCCACCAGCTGTTTGACGATAGCCAGTCCCAGCCCGGAACCGCCATATTTTCGAGTGGTTGAATTGTCGGCCTGATGAAAATGTTTAAACAGGTTGGAAAGCTGGGTAGGGGTCATACCAATTCCGCTATCGCAGACCTCTATCGTGAGTCCATTGCTGTTTCCTTTAGCTCTCACAATTACCAAACCTTGTTCTGTGAACTTGATTGCATTTGATAGCAGGTTACGGAGAATTTGTTTTAACCTTAGGGGATCTGCGAGCCTGACTGAAAAGTGCGGCTTTAACTGTGCGTCCAGCTCCAGCGTAACCTGTTTGTCACGGGCCACATGTTGGTATTCCTGAATGATCTCCTGGCATAAATGTGGAATGTCCACAGCCAGAACTTCGAGTGTGAGTTTACCTGCTTCCATTTTAGAAAAGTCGAGTATGTCATTCACCAGGCCGAGCAGGGTTTGTGAAGAGGTATAGCCTTGCTCAACAAGGGAGCGCTCTTGTGCATGAAGGTCTTCCTGTCTTAAAAGCTGAAAAACGCCCAGAATCGCATTCATCGGGGTGCGAATTTCGTGGCTCATGGTGGCAAGGAATTGCGCTTTGGCCAGTTCTGATTGCTCGGCTCGCACTTTCTCCTGCTTAAGCTGTGTGACCTGTGTATTGACGGTGCCGACCAGTTTGTTAAGGGTTTTTTGTAGTGTTTTTAGCTCTTCATATTCGAGATTCGCATTATTCTGTTCATAGTTGCCTGATGTCAGTGACATACAGTGTTTTTCAAGCTGCTTCATGGGCGTAGTAACTTTGCGGCTGACGTAGGCCAGATACCAGAAAAGTATGATCAATACGCCCAATGCCAGCATTGCACTTCTGATGATGGCATATAGTATCTCCTGGGTATAAGCGCTGTGTTGATGAGACAGGGATAGCGATAAGTTCAGGCCTTCGGTGTTACGCTCATAAATGGGGTGGGTTGCATTGAGACCCGCGTCGAGTTGATGCCCCTTATGAAACCACATTTGCTCATCTGAAAAGGTTGTCAGTGATTCATAATCCGCCAGTTCAATTGCCATCTGACTGACATCTAATTCAAAAAAAAGCACGCCGGTATAGCGAAATGGGTCGATAAGAGAGGGCAACGTCTGACGCAATGGTACGGCAATAAATAGCGTACCTCCGCGGGAAGCGTTAACCCCCAGCTCTGTGTTGCTGATTAAGAGCTTTCTGACCATCAACTCGCGTGCACTTTCGTTAATGACAGAAGCGGTGTGCTCTATGATAGAAGGGGTTGCCCAGTGCAAAGTATAAAGAGGGTACCCTTCAACAATGTAAGGGGAGCCATCACTGATCATCACACTTTTGACCAATGGAGATTTGGATACCAGCTCTCGGATCTCCTTAAGCGCATATTGTGTATACAAAAGGTTTAAAGGCAACTCTGCCAGGATCCGGTGGTCGCTGTAGTGTGCGACCTGAAATGTCAGTTCGGCCAGTCTGTTTTTTATGTCCAAAGACAGGCTGGTTGCGCGTTGTGCAACGGTATCTGATGCGATTTTATTGGCTTGTGTCCAGGCGCTATAGGCGAAATGGGCCAGGGCAATGATTAACAAGACCAGGACCATAGTGCCGACTTTAAGCTGTAATTCACTGACCAGGTTTTTTTTCTTGCTCATAGTTAATCGACTTTTCTACGATATGTTGCATGAAATGGGCGGCCTGTTGTTCATCCAGCACGCCAGCAAGGTGGCGTGTAAGGCCTTTCAGCATTGCTTCCCACACAAAGGCCATTTGTGCTTCGTTGGGCATCGGCTGAGTGTATTCCAGTGTTGTGATAAGCGCCTCAACCTGCGCAATGCTTTGTATTTTCAACGTGTCTAATGCACGCTTATCGACAGGCAGAGCATTAATTGACGACCAAAAGTTGGTTTGTACCGGCAAGGATTGTAAGAATTCAGATAAGCGCTTAAGTTCTGCACTTTTGGGACCCGACAGGGCATTATTGGGAAAGGCCATGACATGTGATGAAAAGTAGGATCGCATAGGTGCATCATTCAGGCTGGGCAATTGTGCGACCCCTAATTTGTCAGCAAAATGCTCGGAGAAGCGCTGGAACATCCAGGAGCCATTGATGGTGTAGGCAACTTCGCCAGCCAAAAATCGATTAACCGTACATTCGTAGTTACATTCTACGTCTAGCCAGTTTTCTTCTTTGAGCGACTTATACCAACGCAGAGCGCGAATCATCGCTGGTGTGTCCAGGTTCACATGACCATTCAAAATCAGTGGCGTACCAAAGGTGCCCAGAAATGCCCTAAACCAGTACATCTCATAATAATTCCAGCTTATCTCAACACCCTGGGCTTGCTGCTGTGCGCGGAGTTGTTGCCAGCTTTTAGCAGGTTGGCTTACCAGCGTCCTGTTGTAATACAGCATCAGGTGATTGCCAAAAACGATAGGTACGCCAAGTGTTGTGCCGTTGGCTTTGATGTTGGATTTTACTTGTTCTATCAGGTGTGTGGACAGCCAGTCGTCAGGCACTTCAGATAAGTTGAGTGCTGTCAGTCCCATGTAATCCGCAGGAACTATGATGCCGTCCGGTAGCGCATTATTACTTGCTCTGAGTAATAACTCCGATTTGAGTGTGTTATTTTCAAATTCAACCACCTTAACTTGGATACCAGTTTTTCTGGTGAATTCGGCAAACAGGGGCTTAAAGTCGTAATTTTCCAATCCAATGGCAATGGTCAACGATTGTTGTGGTTTTTGACTGGTATATCCCAAACTACTGAACAGGCTCGTCATCAGCATGAGTAGAAGAGTCAAACTTAACCTGCCAGACATGGCCTTCCTTAGTGAGTGATAGTCTATTTAATGTATAGCAAATTCTATGGCCAGGGCAACCTGAGGCGTGTGTGAAGACCAATACGAATCGATAAGGTGTCATGATAGCGAACGGTTATGACAACTATGAGATAGGCTGTTGGGATTTAAAGTGACGTAGAGGTAAGTTGAAACCAGCAGACTCAGAGGTGGTTGAATTAAAAAGGTAGTACGACTTTTGAGATTGCTACAATATACAGGCTTAAAGGACGCTGATTAAGAAGGGCGTGATTTAATGTCGTGTGAATGTTTATATGTGAAGGAATAAGGGAATATGAGAAGTTGGTCGGACCGAGCGGATTCGAACTGCTGATAGGACCGGGTCATAGAGAGTGGTGGTGCTCTGATTAGATGAGCTACGGTTTTACAATTGAGGAGTTAATTAATAACAAAAGTAGGTTGGTACGACCGAGTGGATTTTAATCGCTGACCTCTGGATCGGGTCATAGAGAGTGGTGGTGCTCTAAACAACTGAGCTAGGGTTGTGCTACAAGGGGATTTTAATTAGTAGGTTGGTACGACCGAGTGGATTCGAACCACCGACCTCTGGACCGGGTCATAGAGAGTGGTGTTGCTCTGAATAGATGAGCTACGGTTGTGCTATAAGGGGATTTTAATTAGTAGAATGGTACGACCGAGTGGATTTGAATCGCCGACCTCTGGGCCGGGTCATAGAGAGTGGTGGTGCTCTAACCAACTGAGCTATGGTTGTGCTATAAGGGGATTTTAATTAGTAGATTGGTACGACTGAGTGGATTTGAATCGCCGACCTCTGGACCGGGTCATAGAGAGTGGTGTTGCTCTGAATAGATGAGCTAGGGTTGTGCTGCAAGGGGATTTTAATTAGTAGATTGGTACGACCGAGTGGATTCGAACCACCGACCCCCACCATGTCAAGGTGGTGCTCTAACCAACTGAGCTACGGTCGTACAATAGTAAGCGTTTCAATAATCAATCTATCAAGATTAATTGGTACGACCGAGTGGATTCGAACCACCGACCCCCACCATGTCAAGGTGGTGCTCTAACCAACTGAGCTACGGTCGTACAATAATAAACGCTTAAAAGCATTAATCTATTAAGATTAATTGGTACGACCGAGTGGATTCGAACCACCGACCCCCACCATGTCAAGGTGGTGCTCTAACCAACTGAGCTACGGTCGTACAATGTTGAGCAACTATGACTGTTTTGTTGCATTACGTCACTTGCCAACGGCCGCTAATATATAGCGAGCGTTCGAAGGGATCAAGTAAATTTGCTAAATTAATGTTTGTTTGCACTTTTTTCGCTCATACCGGTGCAACTTTACACACTTTGTAGAAGCCTTGCCACCATTGAGCATGCTGTCTGCTTGACGACTTCAGCTCTGTCAACAGTGCCGCTGCATGGTCCGGATATAACGGGTGAGGGATGGCTTGTGAAATTTGAGCGAACGAGTTACTCAGTTCCTGTAACTGAATACTGAGCTGAGATTGGTATGGTTGCAATTGTGAAATAGCGTATTTGTTGAAGATGTTATGCAACACCTGAGCCTTTTTCTTGTTTTTACCTTCAGGACAGACCGTTTCTTGTAGATCAATTTGCGACAGCCATGCTGTTAAGCTGTGGTTCCAGCTTATTTGTCTGCGCGCACTGGTCAGTAAAGTCTGGACATAGCTGTTATTGTTTAATTTACTCAAGGCTGGCGTTATTTTCTGTGGGTCAATGTTTTCAGGGGCAAGTAAACTGTTTGCTACGGATGCAAGCGCAGCCAGGCCCTCATTTGCCTTGAGCTCATTGTCCGTGCCTCGTTTGTCTGTTTCTTCAAATGTCAGCCGGTTAAATTGGTTTAGTTCAGGCTCTGCTGAGAGCATAAATGCGAAATACTGAGGCAGTGCTGTGCGTTTTTCTTCGCCTGCCTGGCTTAGAATGTTTTTTACTTCCGGATCCTGAGTTTTGGTATCCTGAATACAACGTTCAGCCAGCTGGATAAAGCGAACCTGATATTTGAAAACCTCGCTGGGGACAGCCAGTTTACCGAGTTGGTTATTGTGTCGTGCTACGTCCTGGGCCAGCGCACAATGTCCCAGGTTGGCTAGCTGCAATACAGAGAGCTTAAAAGAGGCTTCAGGCCTGGTGGCTGTGTATTCAGCGATAGGGGATAGTTTGTCAATGCTGGGCGGAGGGATGTCCAGCACATTGGCCAGCCTGTTGGCATATTCCTGGTTGATGTCACTGGCAGTGGGAGTACAGGCCACTGCCAGTAGCAGGCTAAACAGGATCGGGGCGTAACGTATCAAGCCGTTTCCTCACAAAATAAAGAAGTAATATAGCGGCGCAAGTCAAGCCGACGATAATGCCTATCCAGAACCCTCTGGCACCCATGGCCGGTGTCAGTATGTCTGTTTTTGCCAGCACAAAACCGAGACTGAACCCAATCAGCCAGTAAGACACAAAGGTGACTATGGTGATGGGGCTGGTGTACTTTAATCCACGTAACACACCATTTGCTGCAACCTGCAAGGCGTCTGGCAGTTGATAAATACACGCCAGCACGATTATCCCAGAGGCCAGTAACGCCACTTCGGCATTTTGTGTATATACCCAGGCAATCTCATTTCGGATCACGTAGGTAAAGGTCGCAACAATCACTGACACTACCACGGCACAGACAAAGCTGGTGTAGACCGAATTGACCAGTTTGGGGTAATTGCCTTCTCCTGATAAGGTTCCAATACGTATTGCGATCGCCATGGAAAGGCTAAGAGGGAGCATAAACAGAATGGTCGTTACGCTGGCTGCGATTTGGTGTCCGGATACAGCGATGGCCCCGAGATCTGCAATGAATAGCGGAATACAGGCAAATAAGGTCACTTCAAAAAACGTTGCGAGGCAAATGGGCAAACCCAATTTTACTATTTGAAATAAGGTTGCAGCATGCGGCCGTGCGAAGGCTGTGATCAACCAGTGTCCATCGAGATATTTATTGTTGAAGCTATAAATTAACTGAGCGATGGCCATGACCCAAAATACTAATGTTGTTGCGAGTCCACACCCCGCGCTGCCCAGCGCGGGCATGCCTAATTTGCCATAGATAAATACATAGTTGGCAAAAACATTGACGACCAGTCCAAGCAAGCTAATGTACAAGGCCGCTTTTGTGTTACCTACGCCTTCTGTGACATTACGGTAGACTGAAAACAATAAAAAAGCAGGTAGTCCCCATTTTACGAAATCAATGTACTGTTGTGCTAAGTCTGTGATAGCACTCGCTGCCCCGATACGTGCAAAGACCAAAGGAGTGAAGGCACTGGCAATAAACCCAAGTGAAGAGAGTATTAGTGCAAGGTAGATACCCTGCTGAAAGTACGTTTTAATACCGTCACGTTGTTTGGCCCCATCGCAGTATGCAACCATACTGGTGATTGCTAATAGAATACCCTGTAAAGAAAAGATCATCGGGTTCCAGGTGCCGGTTGCAATTGACAGTGCAGCGAGATCTTCGGCGCTGACTTGTCCTGCCATCATAGTGTCGACAACCGACATAAGTACCAGCGTGATTTGGGCAAAAAAGACGGGGGTGGCAAGACGCACCAGGCGCTTTGCTTCCCATAAAGCAAATTTCATACTGAGTCTGGACTTCCTAAAACGTTAATCTTAAAAAACTTCTTTAAAACTTACCACTTTTATCTGATAAAAGCGCAGTTTAATCTGATGAGTGTTTGGGTTACACTGCGCGGCATTATTCTCGAAAATCTGAGTGTTATGTTTACCGGAATTGTACAGACTCAAGCGACAGTGGTTAGTGCTGTGTTGCGCGAAGGGATCATGAAGCTGGTGTTGTCGGTTGATAGCCGATATTTGGAAAAATTGACTCATGGTGCGAGTATCGCAATCAATGGATGTTGTCTGACCGTTACAGATTTTGAAGTAAGAGGTGCAGACGTCGTCGGGCAGGTGTCTTTTGATGTGATCGACGAAACGCTCCAGTTGACCAATTTGAGTATACTACAACAGGGCAGTCGGGTTAACTTTGAACGCTCCGTGACCTTTGGTACTGAGTTGGGTGGGCATATTGTGTCCGGCCATGTGCATTGTCAGGCAACCATCATGGCATATATCCAGGAAGCTGATAATTGCCGGATTAAACTTGCCATTCCTGAGCAGTGGAAAAAATACATTCTTTATAAGGGGTTTATCAGTGTTAACGGTGCAAGTTTGACTGTTGGCAAACTTGAAGAAGATGGCTTCTGGCTTCATCTTATTCCAGAAACACTGGCATTGACCAATATTGGTACAGCCCACGTTGGCGATCTGTTTAACATTGAAGTTGACCAGCAGACATACACGACAGTGAACACGGTAGAGCATTACCTGCGTAAAAACAGGGGCAATTTCTCGTTGTGATACCATCCCGGTGGTGCGAGTCGTTGATTTCGAGGCGATAATACCGCTGATACAGCCTGGCATCGTTGCTGCGCTGGTATCTGAAGAGACATTGAATACCGTGAGTAACAGCTGTTGTTCTAAAGCATATGGTGATGTGGGCACTGTCAGTGCCCATTAAAAAACCTGTTCGTCGTCTGCATCAACCCTCAGTTCAAGCTTGTTAATTGCGTAATCTATATGCATATTCAGATGGATCGGGTTGCAACAAGCTGCGCAATCTTCATAGTAGTCCTGATCACCTTCGCTGGCATCCAGACTAACAAAAATATGGTGGCCACAATGCGGGCAACTAATACGTTGGTCATACAGCTGCTTCATGAGTTTACTCCAACGAGTTTTCCGTTTTTTACATTAATAACTATAGCAGCATTGTGGAGTATTACAGTAAAGTTGCAGTTATTTGCAAAGGTCGTCGATGTGATTGGCGGCCTGCTTCAGGTAATCCCCTGCGAACATATTTGCGTGGCATAGCAAAGGGTAGAGTTGATAGATACGTCGGCGGTCTTCATACCCTTCCATTCTTGGGTAAACACTATCATACCCTTCATAAAATGCATGTGGCAGAGGCGCAAAGAGTTCGCTGGATGCGAGATCTATTTCTCTGTCGCCATAATAACAAGAGGGACAAAATAAACAGGGTTTACCCTGGGAAAAGGCGATATTGCCACGCCAAAAGTGGCCATGTAGTAAAGATGGCGCAACTTGATGTGGCAACATGGGTTTAATACGTTCAACAAACTGGTCGATATCGACCAGTTTGATCCCTTTTTCCGCCAATAGCTGTAATTGCCAGGCGATCCGCTCTTCGGCAAAAAATACTTCCCATTTTTTATGCCACTGGTTTGGCTGAGCCAAATCGAAAAAGTAGTTATCCTCTTCCAGCCCATACATTTTCTGTTCGTGGCGAGCATGGAGCTTGGCAAGTGTGGTGCCACAGGTATACCAATCTTCGAGCTCTCCTGACGTCTCGAGCCATTCAAGCACCAAAAAGCAAAACTCAATGCTTGAGCCGATGGTGATGGTGTCGGCAACCAGAAAGTCGCTGTCCCGGATCAGTGTGTCATGATTGCGGGCTTCGCACTCAAAGCGTTCCAGCGCCTGAATATGATCTACCTTAACCAGGTAGCAGTGATGATCATTCTCGATTTTAAACAACCGAGCGTGCGCATTGCAGGGCAATTGCGTTTTACGGGTAAACTCGAAATGTTCATGAATTGCATCACTGATATACTGGTTTACGAGATTCCACATAGTCCCGCCAAGGTTTGAGTACCACACATAGTCTAAACTATGGTCGATTTTTGCTATAACACAAATACTTGTAGAGAGATTTAAATTCACTACAATATGCGGCCGGGCAAAATACTCAGATCATAAGAGGCACTGATGAGTAAAAGTTTAGCGACGAATATCCTGGCCGCTGTGGTTGTACTGCTTGGCTGGTTATTAGAGAACGATGTGTTATGGACTATGGGCTTATTTGCCTTATCAGGGGCTGTGACAAACTGGCTTGCAATACACATGTTGTTTGAGAAAGTGCCGGGTCTCTATGGGTCGGGCGTGATCACTATTAAATTTAAAGAATTTAAAAGCGCCATTCGTAAACTGATACTCGAAGAGTTCTTTAACGAAGATAAGTTGCGTAGTTTCGCACAAAAAAATGAGATTCAGCTGGATCTGAAGCCAGTCATTACGCAAACCGACTTGTCACCTGCATTCAATAAACTGGTACAGGTGATTGAGGCTTCTCAGTTTGGGGCGATGTTGGCCATGGTGGGCGGCAAAGAAGCGATTGAGCCGATGAAAGACAGCTTCACCGATAAAATGAAAGAAGCCTTGTTTGAAATCAGTGAAGGGGAAGAGTTTCAACAGCAGCTCTCTGGACTGCTGAGCAGCGGGCAGTCGGTTGATGCTGTGAAAGTAGCCATTGAACATGCGGTTGAAGAGCGTTTAGAAGAACTCACACCCGCGATGGTAAAAAGTATTGTTCAGGACATGATCCACACGCACCTTGGCTGGCTGGTGGTTTGGGGTGGTGTCTTCGGTGGCCTGTTTGGGCTTATCGCAGCTTTGGTCTAAAGGGCATTTAGATTGAAAACCATTTATATGGACGCATCGTGCTAGGTAGTAGCTGTTGACGATGCGCCGAATGGATGACTGACACTTATCTGGAACCAGAAATGACGATTGTCTGTGTGTTTTCGGTCATCGCAATGTCTGTGATTGATGTGTCAGTGGTAAAGTCGATATTCAGCAGCCCCGCAGTTTTATGCAGGCCAAATTTTTTGGCGAACTGAGGCACTGGCATATCGTTGCAGGTGAGTTTATTGGCAACAATAGAGCGGCTGATCCGATGCTCCGTTAGTTCTTTAATTAAAGTCAGACGGTGGTTAGTTCCCACTGCGACACATAGCTGTGTCGCGATGCTGTTGTCTGCTCCTACAAATTCTACTTCTCCTGCGCTGGCAGTCAGGCTGGTGGCCAATAGCAGGGGGGAAAGCACTAAAGTCGCGGCAAGTTTCATGATCTTCTCCAGATTTATACAAAGCTCACAACAAGTATTGATGTGAATGTTGCAAAATGCTGTAACCGTGAAATAACCGAATGTAAGTAACTATGTCTGCTGTAAAAATGCTAAGTAACAAATTGATTTTAATGCTATAGTTGTTTCAGGCGTAAGAGAATAATATGTTTTGTCAGGGCAATTTTTTTTCGATTAACTATTTTTCTTTGTTTCATTATAGTGATGTTTTCCTTTAATTGAGCTTAGATTAATACCTGTGTCAAAAGTATGTCGATACTTCTCTGGTTGTGACTGCAATACAGGTTTGTCGACATTGCATACTGCCGACAATATGCGCAGTACTGAGTTTGCAACACTTCTAAGAGTAGCGCCTGAGTTCGCTGCATTGATGTATAAAAAATAGCTGCTGCTCAGGCGGATATGCTTGATTCTATGATTGCCATTAGAGCCCACAGCAGGTGGTTTAAAGTCAGCGTAGTCTCTATTGCAGGGAGAAAACTCGAAATGTGCAGATGGCCGAGCTATATTGTGAACTGTCGAAACTTAGTTGCAATTTTACGTCAATTGTAAGCCAATACTCTGCGGGGTGATCAATCACGCAGAAAAATAAGAGAAATATGATGCAAAAATTCAAGCCGACGGCGATTGTACTTGCATTAAGTACAGTTCTTTTAGGGTGCCAGGACAAAGGCCCTCAGAAAGAAAAAGTCACCATTGATAAAAATCCATACCCAAGTACCTACCAGCCGCATAGTTCAGGCTCTACTTTAATTACCAATGCAACTGTACTGACTGGTACAGGCGAGCTGTTGGAAGACACGGATGTATTGCTTAAAGACGGCAAAATCAGCCAGGTAGGGAAAGACCTGTCCGCTCAGGCTGACGTGACCATAGATGCTCAGGGCAAATGGGTCACACCAGGTATAATCGATGTACATTCACATCTGGGTGCCTATCCAAGCCCTTCTGTAGAGTCTCATGCCGATGGTAACGAGATCACTAAGCCAAATACTGCCCAGGTATGGGTTGAGCACTCAGTTTGGCCACAGGATCCGGGTTTTAACCGGGCGCGTGAAGGCGGGATCACCACATTACAGATCCTGCCTGGTTCTGCCAACCTGTTTGGTGGTCGCAGTGTCACGCTGAAGAACGTGCCATCACCAACGATGCAAGGCATGAAGTTTCCGGATGCACCCTATGGTCTGAAAATGGCTTGTGGTGAAAACCCGAAACGTGTTTATGGTGGTAAGGGTGTCGCACCTTATACGCGCATGGGTAACATGGCGGGGTATCGTGCCGCCTGGGCTGAAGCGACCGAATACAAACAGGCATGGGAACAGTATGACGCGGCTTATGCGGCAGGGCTGAACCCGGATGCACCAAAACGTGACATTCGTTTGGATACGCTGCGTGGTGTGTTGGACGGCGAGATCCTGATCCACAATCACTGTTATAAAGCAGAAGAAATGGCAATGATGATCGACCTCTCTAAAGAGTTCAATTATCATTCGGGTACCTTCCATCATGGTATTGAAGCTTATAAAGTCGCTGATCTGCTCGCAGAGAATGGCAACTGTGCCGCATTGTGGCCGGATTGGTGGGGCTTCAAAATGGAAGCATACGACATGGTGCCGGAAAACGTTGCAATCGTGGATGCCGTTAAAAATTCATGTGCCGTTGTTCACTCTGATTCAGACACCACAATCCAACGTTTGAATCATGAAGCTGCCAAAATCATGAATACTGCGAACCAGGCCGGGTTCTCGCTTAAAGAGCAAGATGCAATTAAGTGGATCACCTATAATGCGGCTAAATCGCTCGGTATCGAAGAGAAAACCGGGTCGGTCAAACAAGGTAAGCAAGCGGATATAGTTATCTGGGACCGCAATCCATTTAGCGTTTATTCTAAAGCCGAAACCGTATATATCGACGGTGCCAAAGTATATGACCGCTTCGATGAGAAATATCAGGCGGTGAGTGATTTTATGCTGGGTCAGCGCTAAGGAGTAAATGATGAATAAGTTTAAGATTTCTTTATTGACTAGTGCACTGCTGGCGTCTTCCGCCGCATTTGCTCAGATTACGGCGATCACCAATGCTAAGGTTCATACCTTGACTGACGCGGGTACCCTGGAAGGGGCGACTGTGGTAATTGAAAATGGCACTATCACTGCGATTAACCCAGCGAGTGTCAAGGCCGATGTGACGATTGATGCAAAAGGCCGAGTTTTGACGCCTGGTTTTATTGGCTCAATGAACCAGCTTGGACTGGTTGAAGTGAGCGCTGTGGCCGGCTCCAGAGATGCAGGTGATGATAAAGCTGACGTGGACTTTGATGCCAGTCCGGCATTCAACCCGCGTTCGTCACTGATCCCATATGGTCGCAAAGGCGGTATCACCCAAAATGTGGTTGTGCCACATGGCGGAAAAAGCATTTTCGAAGGGCTAGCCTTTGTAGTGGACCTATCCGGTGAGTTTAACAGTGTACTGAAAACGCGTACTGCGTTGTTGGTGGACATGGATGCAAGCGGCAGCGGGTCGCGTGCAATGAAATACAAAACCCTGACAGAGAAGCTTGAAGGCCAACAGCAAAAGCTGTCTGAGAAGGGCAAGAAAGACGACAAGAAAGCGGCGAAAAAGCCAAGTCAGGAAGAGCAGATACTGACCGCAGTATTGAAAGGTGAAATGCCAGTTGTTGTGGAAGTAGAGCGCGCGTCTGACATTCTTGAAGTACTGAAGGTGAAAGAGCAGTTTGGCCTTAACCTGGTTCTTTGGGGCGTAAACGATGCTGTTTTGGTCAAAGAGGAAATCGCGAAGGCGAATGTTCCTGTGGTCATCAGTGCGGTGTCTAACCTGCCTACCAGCTTTAGTTCATTACATGCTGATCTGACTAACGCGGGTGAACTTGAACGTGCTGGCGTAAAAGTGCTGTTGTCTGGGTTTGCATTTGAGGGGGCGCACAATTTGTATCAGTTGCGCTTTGATGCGGGCATCGCCGTTGCACATGGTATGAGTTACGAAGGGGCGCTAAAAGCGGTCAGTAGCAATATCGCAGATGTATTTGACCTGGATGGCGGTAAGATTGCTTCAGGTCAGCGTGCCGATTTGGTGCTTTGGAGCGCCGACCCATTTGAGTTTACTACTACCTTAGATAAACTCTGGATCAATGGTGAAGAAGTGAGTACAGAATCTCGCCACGATAAATTAAGAGACCGCTACACCACAGACTCAGATATGCCTCGCGCGTATACTAAGTAACCAAGATATCGACAAAGGCCCGTCAGGGCCTTTTTTATTGCCTAAAAATCCAATTTTTGCTCTGTAAATTTGCGTTTAACCGTTAAAAAAGTAAGACCGCTGGCGCTGTTGAATGGGGCTGCCATAGGATATAATTTGGCTAAGTCTTAAGAGGTTATAAACGTTTGAAGTGGCAAGCTCTGGTCGATAATCGACAGCGATTTTTCTGGGTTTTACAAATTGCAGGCTGGATAGGCTATGCATTGGTAAACTACATAGGTTCAAAAGTATTCGAAATGCGCGATATTTACGTTTTTGTGATCGTGCTCAACGCCTATGCCGGTTGTCTGATGACAGTGCCATTGCGTTATCTCTATCGTAAAGTATGGAACGCAAAGCCATTATTGCTTATCTTTGTGGTTTTTAGTACCTCTTATCTGACAGGAACACTGTGGTCTGTCGTTCAAAAGTTTAACATGTGGGAGATTTACCGGCATGGATACAGGCCCGAAGAGTGGTATTACTATCTTCAGCAAGGTTTAGACTCCGTTTACATCATTTTGTGTTGGAGTGGCTTGTACTTTGGTATTAAGTACTATCAGCTACTGCAAAGTGAACGACAAAAGGCACTGAAAGCCAATACGATGGCCCATGAAGCACAGCTTAAAATGCTGCGTTACCAGCTTAACCCTCACTTTCTGTTTAATACACTCAATGCAATTTCAACACTGGTATTGGTTGAAGAGAACAAAGACGCTAACCAGATGGTGTCCAGGCTGAGTGATTTCCTGCGCTATACGCTAAACACAGATCCGATAAAAAAAGTACCGCTTGAACAGGAGTTACATGCACTCAAGCTGTATCTGAATATAGAGAAGGTGCGCTTTGATGAGCGTCTGGAAGTGGCCTTCGATATCACTGAAGAAGCTAAGCAAGCATTGGTGCCTAGTTTGATCATGCAACCGTTAATTGAAAACTCTATCAAATATGCTATTGCGCATATGGCCAGTGGTGGCAAAATCGAGATAAGAGCTCAGGTTTTTGCCAATGAGCTATTGTTAGAGGTGTGTGATAACGGGCCGGGTGCGTCCATAGAAAATGGTCAGTTGAGTAATGTTCAGGGGGTTGGTATTGCTAATACCCAGGACAGACTAAGAACATTATACGAAAACAATTATTCATTTGTGCTCGCGCACAATACGCCTTCTGGATTGAAGGTGAATATACGAGTTCCTTTTGAAAAGGCTGAGAAGTAAAGTAATGAGCAAAATCAGAACGCTAATAGTAGATGATGAGTCCCTAGCCAGAAAAGGCCTGGCTGTGCGCTTAAAACAGATAGAAGACATAGATGTTATCGAGTTGTGCAGCTCAGGGGAGCAAGCGCTTGAGTTGTGCGCCAGTCAGCAAATCGATCTGGTATTCCTCGACATTCAAATGCCAACCATGAATGGGTTTGAAGTGGCCAGAGCGCTCAGTGAGAGTGTTAAGCCATTGCCAGCCATCGTGTTTGTCACTGCTTTTGATCATTATGCAGTAAAAGCCTTTGAAATTCATGCTTTAGATTACATCCTAAAGCCCGTAGATGACAACAGACTAAAACAGGCGGTTGAAAAAGTGCATAGCTATTTGAAAACACAACAAGATAATGCTCACAAGAAAAAGCTCGCCAGCTTCGTTGCCGGTATCACAGGCAATAACTGTGAAGAAATTCTGCGTAAATTGGCCACTGGTGACACCATTGAAGACAAAAAATATCCGGAGTCTATCGCGGTAAAAGAGCAGGGGGAAATTATTCGTGTTTCTGCCGCTTCTATCCAGTGGATTGATGCTGCGGGAGATTATATGTGCTTGCACTGCTCTGACGGACAAACTCATATTTTGCGTAAAACAATGAAGGAACTGGAGCAGGAATTAGACCCTAAATTGTTTGTGCGTGTTCATCGTTCAGCCATCGTAAATACCAAGCAGATCAGTAAACTGGTTACGCAAAGTAGTGGCGAGTATTTATTGGTGTTAGAAAATGGCCAGGAGCTCAAAGTAAGTCGAAGCTACCGTGATAAAGTAAAAGCTGCATTGGCCAGCTAATCACTTCTTTGCTGTTTATTTGAGAGGGAAGGATTATCCGGGCAGCGATGCCACCCGGATGTAGACTTTCTAAACGGTGACAATTTTCATTGTATTGGTTGCACCAATGGTTTCCATTACGTCACCGTGAGTCAGGATCACCGTATCGCCTTGTTCCAGCGCACCTGTTTCGACCAGAGTATTTAGCGCATCGCGAACGGTTGATTCTTCATTACACCGAGTAGAATCAAAATGTACCGGATAAACGCCCCGATAAAGCGCTGTCTGGCCTAATGTTCTGGCATGTCGTGAAAGTGAATAGATTGGCAAGCCAGAACTAATTCTCGACATCAATTTCGATGTATTCCCCGACTCAGTCAGTGCGACGATGGCTTTTACTGAAGTCAGATGATTTGCTGCATACATAGCAGACAGGGCAAGTGTCTCTGACGTGTCGGTAAACATGCTGTCCAGACGGTGCTTTGAAATATGGGTTTGTGGCTGTGATTCAGCACCAAGACAAACACGCGCCATCGTTGCGACGGTTTCTTCAGGATAGTCACCAGCCGCTGTTTCTGCTGATAACATAACAGCATCAGTACCATCCAGTACGGCGTTCGCCACATCCATGACTTCAGCGCGGGTTGGCATCGGGTTATCTATCATAGATTCCATCATTTGCGTTGCAGTGATTACTGTTCTGTTTAATGAACGTGCACGGCTAATGATTTGCTTTTGCTTACCGACTAAGGCTGCATCACCAATTTCGACACCCAGGTCTCCACGTGCAACCATCACAGCGTCTGAGGCCAGCACAATGTCGTCAATCGCTTCAACTGAATCAACGGCTTCTGCACGTTCGATCTTAGCCAGTAGTTGTGCGTCTGACCCTGCTTTTTCAGCAAGGCCCCGAACGTAGCGCATGTCGTCGCCGCTGCGCGGGAATGAAACGGCAATATAGTCAACGCCAATTTCAGTCGCAGTAAGTAAATCTTCTTTGTCTTTTTCGGTAAATGCAGGGGCAGTCAGACCACCGCCTAATCGGTTGATCCCTTTATTGTTTGACAGGACTCCGCCGACGGTAACTGTACAGTGGACTTTATTGCCCGCAACGCTATCTACCGTTAACTGGATAAGCCCATCGTTCAGCAGAAGTAAATCGCCCGCATTTACATCATTTGGTAGTTCTTTGTAATCAATACCAACAGACTCGAGGGTGCCTTCACCTTTTTCAAGTTCAGCGTCCAGAGTGAATTTAGCACCTACTTCCAGGTTAACTTTACCGTCTTTGAATGTAGAAACACGAATTTTGGGTCCCTGCAAATCAGCCAGAATTGCGACGTGTTTGTTCAATTTTTTTGCAATTTCCCTGACGGCTTCTGCACGGTCTTTATGATCCTGTGCGACACCATGGGAGAAGTTCAAACGAACAACGTTTGCACCTGCGCGAATGATTTTTTCTAAGTTATTATCTCTATCTGTAGCTGGCCCTAGTGTTGCTACGATCTTTGTGCGTCTAAGCATCAGGTTCTCCTGTTGACTTGTCTCGGTGACTTTATCTGGATAACTTGCTGGGTTTTAAGAAAGAAATATCTTATAGCCCTTTTTAACATGCAAATTAAATTATATGATCTATATGAACTGATTATGACACCGGTGTCAGGTGGCGTCAATCACGACTTTTTGTCAAGAACATGCCGTACTTATCTAAAATTGATTGATTTACAATCAGGTAGACGGGATCAGTGAGGTCAGTTGAACGCTTTATATCCGACTCAGCTTGGGTATAATGACGGTACGCTACCGAAAGACTATTGAATTTGTTACCGAGGAGGAAAACTTAATGCAAGTTGCATTAGTTGGTTTGGGTGTGATGGGGAAAAACCTCGCGCTAAATCTTATAGAACAGGGCATGACATTAGTTGCCTATGATAAAAACCCGGACGCGGGTGCAGAACTATTGAGTTGTGCGCAGTCGTCGGGGATTGCCGAGCGCCTTCACATTGTTTCCGATCTTGCTGACATGGTTAAGCGGTTGGATACGCCAAGGTCTGTTTTGCTTCTGGTACCGGCTGGTGAGCTGGTTGATAAGGTGTGTCAGGATTTAATTGAAGCGGGTGTAGAAAAAGGCGACATCATTGTTGATTGTGGCAACAGTAACTACAAAGATGGTATTGCCCGCAAACTTAAGTATCAAAACAAGTTCGAATTTGCCACGATGGGAATTTCGGGTGGCGCAGAAGGGGCCCGACACGGACCTGCCATGATGGCCAGTGGTTCAGAAGGCGGCTGGGAGCGCTTAATTCCTTGGTTTGAAAAAGTAGCAGCTACACATAATGGTGAGTCTTGCTTCGCACGTGTTGGTCAGTCGGCCAGTGGCCATTTTGTGAAGATGGTACACAATGGCATTGAGTATGCCTTGATGCAGCTTATCGCAGAGATGTATCAGTTGTTACGCATTGGTACCGGCCGCTCCCCAGCTCAGGTCGCAGAGGTGTTTAAAAGTTGGTCTGAAGGGCCGCTTAACAGCTATCTGCTCGCAATTTCAAGCCATATCTTGAGCCTGGAGAGCGATCAGAATGAACCTATGGTTGATCTTATCGACAATAAAGTGGGCGCGAAGGGAACTGGCCTCTGGACTGCACAAAATGCGCTTGAGCTTGGCATTGCGGTTCCTTCTTTGGTTGCCGCCGTGCAAGCCAGACACTTAACCAACACCATAGATACACCAGCAGCGAAAGAAATGACGTATGCCCAGCGTGCAACTAACAGTGTTGACCTGGATTTGGATGAACTTAAAGATGCCTTCTATTTTGCCAGCCTGCTTTGTTATCGCCAGGGCTTGGCACTTATCAAAGGCGCTTCCAGATCCCATCAGTGGAAAGTTGATCTGGACAAAACACTTCAGACATGGCGTGCGGGTTGTATCATCAGAGCGGATTATCTGGACGATATTGCTAAAGGTGTTGAGTTCCTGGATACACAAGAAGGGCCTGCTAATGCTTTACGTAAAATTGCTGGTCAGGCAATTCAGAGTGGCCTAGCGTTCCCTGTATTGGCTTCAACACAAACATACATCGCTACACTGAGCACGCCAAGTAATGGCCATTTAGTTCAGGCACAGCGAGATTATTTCGGTGAGCACGGGATTAAGACCCACAGTGGTGAGTCTTGTCACCTGACCGACTTAGCTGAAATTGACGCGAAAGTCAGATAATTTGTCTGATCAAATAAAAAAGCCCGGGACGTAAGCCCGGGCTTTTTTTATATGTACGATGATGAGATTTACCGAGTCAGCTCACCGCGTAGATTGTCCTGCATCAGGTGGCGTACGGTTTCTAGTTCGAGGCCCTGGCTAAATAAGTAATGTAGTTTTGTCAGGCAGGCTTCCAAGGTCATGTCGTATCCGCTAATGACACCACAGTTGAGCAGGGCATTACCTGTCGCATAGCCACCCATATTTACCTGACCCTGAATACACTGGGTTAAATTAACGATCACGACGCCTCTGTCCGAGGCTGCTTTAAGGGCATCCAGAATGTCCTCTTGCTGAGGTGCATTGCCGACACCAAAGCTCAGCAAAATAAGGGCTTTGATATCGCTCTGCAGGACGTTGGTCACCATAGTACTACTGATACCTGGATACAGGTGCAGTACGCCGATGGGCTGTGATGCAATGGGCGTGACGCGCAAGGCTTGATCCACGTATGGACTAAGTTGGCCTTCGAGTAATTGAATATTAATCCCAGCCTGAGCCAAAGGGGCCATATTGGGAGAGGCAAAGGCGTCAAATCCGTCAGCATGCGCTTTGATGGCACGATTACCCCGAAATAGCTTGTTATTAAAAAACAAGCTTACTTCAGCAATAGGGTAGTTGGCGGCGAGATACATAGCATTAAGCAAGTTGACCTGGCCATCAGAGCGAAGTTGTGACAGCGGAATTTGTGAACCTGTGATAATGACAGGCTTGGTCAGATTTTCGAACATAAACGACAGAGCCGAAGCCGTGTAGGCCATGGTATCTGTGCCATGTAGTACGACAAACCCATCGTACTCTTCGTATTTACTCTTAATGTCGTCGGCTATCAGCTGCCAGTGTTGTGGCGACATGTCAGATGAATCGATCAGTGGGCAGTATTCATGAATGTCGAACAGGGGCATCTCTTCTCGGGTAAATTCAGCATTACTTTTTACTGTCTCGGTCAGATATCCAGCAACAGGTACGTATCCCCGGCTGGATTGCTTCATGCCAATTGTGCCGCCTGTATAGGCAATATAGATTTTTTTTCTTTTCATTCTGGTACCTAAAAAAAAGCCCGGATCCTAGTCCGGGCTAATTATATCAACTGCAGCATCACAATGCAGTCAAATCATTGAGACATTCCTTACTCACCCACGATGCAGGTGGTACACAAGGTATAGATATTGTTAGGATCATTAAACTGTGTGATCATCGCAGCACTTTGCTTAACCTGATAGAAAAGCTGGTTGAGTCCTTCATGAGCAATCGGATTTAATGACAGCGTGGTATCATCTGATACTGAAAGCAATGACTGTACAGTCGCTGAGCCGAAAATATCCTGTAGCAGCTGCTCTTTTTCTGACAGGGTTTGCTCAACAGTATAGACATCGTAATGTTCAAGGTTGGCCATTTTCGCCGCCGCTTCAATCGCCTGCTGTTTGGTACCAAGCTGGTCGATAAGCCCAAACTCATGTGCCTGAGTAGCAAGCCAAACCCGGCCTTGCGCGACATCATCTACATCAGAGACTGGCAGGTTACGGGAATCTGCTATCACTGAAATAAACTTGTTATAAGCATCTTCCACGCCCATTTGCAATACATCCGCAAACTTAGGATCCAGGCCACGGGATATAGAGGACGACTTAAGTTCAGTTGTTGCCACACCATCTGAATACACGCCTAATTCTTTCAGCGAATTCTCAAAAGTTAAAATGGTCCCAAAGACACCAATAGACCCTGTAATGGTACTGGGTGAGGCCCAGATTTCGTTAGCAGATGCCGCAATCCAGTAGCCGCCTGACGCTGCCACCGAGCCCATAGACGCAATCACAGGTTTTCCGGCGGCCTTGATGGCCAGTACCTCGTTACGAATGACTTCGGAAGCAAACATGCTGCCGCCACCAGAATCAATCCTCAACACCACAGCCTTAACTTTGTTATCCAGTCTTGCTTTGCGTAGCAGAGCCGCTGTTGAGTCACCGCCTATCATACCGGCTTTACGTTTGCCGTCGACAATCGTGCCTTTCGCAACCACTACGGCGACTTTTTCGGTAAATGGATTCGGGCCAAAATCGTGCGACGCGGTACTTGCATAGTAGTCTTCGAACGAGACTTGCTTGAAGCGTTTGCCATTGTTCTGAGTGCCGACCAGGTCAATCATTTTTTGGTTGAATTCCTGATCTGTTTCAAGTGAATCAACCCAGCCATATTTTAAGGCAAATTGCGCAGAGTCGCCGGTAACCGAGGCCATTTTATCTACATATTGCGTGAGCGTTTCGTCAAAGTTGGCAAGTTCAAATCCTCGCTTGCTTGCCACGTCTGTTTTATACTGAGACCACAAAGTGTTAAGCCAAAGTTTGTTGGCTTCTTTCGCGGCCGCAGACATATCATTACGAATGAATGGCTCAACTGCTGATTTATAGGTGCCTACCCGGAAAATGTGTTGGGTGACCTTAAGCTTTTCCAGTGCTTCTTTAAAGTACATTGGGTATGAGCCATAGCCACTGATGTTAATGCCGCCATACGGGTGAACAGACACCTCATCGGCGTGAGCGGCCAGGTAATACTGAGACTGACTAAAATAGGGGCTATGCGCAAAGACCTTTTTGTCTGACTCTTTAAATAATTCAATAGCACTTGCAATATCACGTAGCTTATCCAGGTGTGCATAGTGCATATGACGCAAATCCAAGTACAGTGCTTTGATGCGTGGGTCGCGGGCTGCTGTATTGATGGTGTCGACAACATCGTCGACCAGCATTTCTTTGGGCAAGTCTTGTTTACCGAAGACGTCGCCCATCGCTGCGTCTATTGGGTCAACATAAGTCAGCTGCTCAACCAGTTTTCCAGACAGGTTCAGGCGCAATACGCTGTCCTGAGCTACCTGAGGTTGCTCCTCTGTTGAGAAAATACCGATCATTGCCGCAATAATCAGGAAGAAGAACAAAAAGTTGAGGATCAGGCGGCGCGAAAAGTTTATCGCGTGCCAGATCCCAAGAAAAAATTTACCGATCAATTTCAAAGCTATACCTCTGAATGTCTTAGTGGAATGTACTCACTGTTAATCATAACTTAGTTGCCGCAGCGTCGTTAGAACAAAAACGTAACTAAGTATTTATTTGGCGATGATGGGCCAAAAATCAATCACTTTTCTATCATTGAATCGTATTTAACAGAAATTAGTCGCGGTTTTTGCTTGCGAAAAAATATAAAATCGTTAATGTTCACAGGTAAGACCAGTTACATTGGGGCACGCAATGTTAGAACAAAAATTACAATTGAAGAACACAGATTTGCGAAATCGCTTGGTCATGGGCTCGATGCACACAGGCCTTGAAGAGGGGTGGCATAACAGGAAACGGCTCAAAGCGTTTTATGAAGAGCGCGCGAAAGGTGGGGTAGGCCTGATCATCACCGGTGGGTATAGCCCAAACCTGCGTGGCAAACTCACGCCGATTTCTTCTTCATTTAATAGCCGCTATGACATCATTAAGCACCGCGCATACACCGATGCTGTCCATGCGCATGGCGGTAAAATCTGCCTTCAGTTATTACATGCAGGGCGCTACGCATATCACCCGTTTAATGTTGCACCCAGTGATATTAAAGCACCCATTAATCCATACACGCCAAAATCGATGTCCTTGAGTATGATCCGCAATACCGTCAAAGACTTTGCTAAATCGGCCAAAATGGCAGAAAAAGCGGGCTATGATGGGGTTGAAATCATGGGCTCTGAAGGTTATCTGATCAACGAGTTTATGGCTGAGCATACCAACAAACGCCAGGATTTATATGGTGGAACGCTGGAAAATCGCATGCGTTTGGCGGTTGATGTGGTACGCGCTGTAAGAGAAAAGGTATCCGCTAAATTCATAATCGTGTTCCGACTGTCCGTTATGGATCTGATCCCCAATGGTTCGACAGCAGAAGAAGTCACGCTCCAGGCCAAAGCTTTGGAAGAAGCCGGTGTCGATATTCTAAATACCGGCATTGGCTGGCACGAAGCGCGCGTCCCGACGATTGCCAGCATGGTACCCGCCGGTGCGTTTCGTGAAGCGTCAAAACGTCTAAAAGACGTGGTCGACATTCCAGTCGTGGCTGTGAACAGAATTAACACACCTGAACTGGCTAATGACATTCTGAGCCAGGGCGAGGCCGACCTGATCTCCATGGCACGGCCATTACTTGCGGATCCAGAATTCTTTAATAAGTATGCTGAAAATAAACCTGAACAGATCAATATTTGCATCGGCTGTAATCAGGGGTGTCTTGACCACGTGTTTAAAGGTAAGCGGGCAACTTGTCTGGTTAACCCACAGGCCGGCTATGAGCTGGATTATCCACTGGAGCGCACCAACAGCCCTAAGCAAGTGCTGGTTGTGGGCGCTGGGCCTGCAGGCCTGTCTGCCAGCTGCTATCTGGCTAAGAAAGGACACAAAGTTACACTGATTGATAAGAACGAACATGCCGGAGGTCAGTTCAATCTGGCAATGCGCATACCAGGTAAGGAAGACTTTAAATACACCTTAAATTACTTCCTGAAGGAAGTCGCGCGTCTGGGCGTGACCATGAAGCTGGGTTGCGAGTACGAGTCGTCTATGGCTCAGTCTTATGATGATATTGTCTTCGCAACGGGTGTAAGCCCCAGACAGTCCAGAATAACTTGCAGCGATGGCAAACGTGTTTTTGCTTACGATGAAGTGATCCGCAAAGAAGTTGAACTCGGAGACAAAATTGCGATCCTGGGTGCTGGTGGTATTGGTTTCGACATGGTCGCTTTTCTCGCTGAGCAGGCGGATCAGAGTATCGATGAGTTCAAAGCGCAGTGGGGGATTGAATGCCAGCCGTCAGATACCGCAACTGGGAAAAAACTTTACATGCTTAAACGCAGTGAAGGACGCTTTGGTAGTAACTTAGGTAAGACAACGGGGTGGATCCACCGAGCTGTTGCCAAACATCACAATGTTGAGCAGATTGCCGAGTGTGAGTATATCTCGTTTGACAGCAAAGGCTTGTTGGTTAAGCAAGCGGGTAAAGAGCGTGTGCTGGACGTGGACACGGTTGTGGCCTGTATCGGACAAACCTCTAACGATGCGTTGTTTGACAAAGAGGCTATGCCAGCGAATCAGTATGTGATTGGCGGAGCCAAATTGGCATCAGCCATTGATGCTAAACGGGCTATCTATGAAGCCCTTCAGGTTGCCAGAAAAATATAATCGTTCCAGGACAGACAAAGCACGGGCATGCTTGTTGGGCATATCACCCGTGTTTTGTGCTATTTAAAACCATACTATTTGCAATAAAAAACGGTGATTTAAGGTCTACACTCTATAACATCAGTTATAACAGACTTTATTTATGTTTAAATCACTCTACTCCTTTTATCGTACCTTTCTTAATAGATTAGCCTTGCTCGACGGTTTGGCGCCGTTGATGCTCAGGTTGATCCTGGCACCGGTCATGATCATAGCCGGTTACAGCAAACTAAACCTCGCCAACCCTGATATTACTGGCCTGTCGCGCTTGCTGGCCGATGAGAATGTGGTGGCCTGGTTTGGTAATTCAGACTGGGGGCTTGGTTTACCGGCACCCGATTTGCTGGCTTTTCTGGCGGGCTGGACAGAGTTTCTCGGCGGCTGGTTGCTGTTAATTGGCTTGGCCACACGTTTGGTGTCCATCCCACTTGCTGTGACCATGTTCGTCGCTGCAACTCAGGTGCATTGGCATAACGGCTGGTTTTCCGTCGCCCCCAGTAATCCGGATACCAGTGCAGCACAGGTTTTTGCCTGGTTGGGCAGCGATGCTGCGAAGCAGAGTCTGGAAGCCAGTACAGAAGTCGCTGATCGGTTGTCGCGTATCAAAGAGATCGTTGCAGCGAATGGCCTGCCGGAATATCTTTATGAGTATGGCAATCCGGTGATCCTGAACAATGGTATTGAATTCGCGGCTATCTATTTTGCGATGTTGATAAGCCTGTTGTTTACCGGAGGTGGACGCTACTTTAGTGTGGACTATTGGGTTCGAAAGCCACTGGAACCTGAGCAAAATTACTTGCCGTAAGCGGTTTTTGAAAGCAGACACTAAACTTTTGCGTCGGTGTCGCGTTAGAATAGGGTACTAACAGAAATTTATGGAATTACAAATGGATGCCATTGAACTATTAACAACGCGACAATCCGACAGCAACTTGTCATTCCCTGGCCCTGATGCGGCTCAACTGGAAGTAATAAAAAAAGCAGCCCTTAAGGTGCCGGATCACGGTGGATTAAAGCCGTGGCGCTTTATTTTGGTTGAGGAACACGGCAGAGAGAAACTGGGCGAGATCTTTTATCAGGCTGCGATTGAGGAGCAACAAGAGCAACGCATCATCGACCGTGCGAAATCTTTGCCTGAGCGTGCCCCTATGCTGGTTATCGCGGTTTCTCCTTATATGGAACATCCAAAAGTGCCCAGAATTGAGCAAGTAGAGAGTGCAGCCTGTAGCGTATTTGCAATGCAGCAGGCGGCCTTTGCTCAGGGCCTGTCTGGCGTCTGGAGAACGGGTTACTTTGCACAAAGTAGCTCAGTGAAGCGCCAGCTGGGATTGAATGAACAGGATGAAATCGTCGGTTATCTGTATCTGGGTACACCCACCGTACACTGTACTAAACCTGTCAGACACCAGCCTGAAGACTTTTTTACTCAATTGTAACCCTTGCAGCCAGCCGCATTTTCTAACGTTGTTAGGCGAATACATTATCAAAGTCGGTTGGTTCGACGCACAGCTTGATAGGGCCTGTATGGTGCGCATTGGTCGCATTAAATCGTGTGAGTGTGCAGGCCTTCTAAACCGGTTCTAACGGTGCTTATCATTATGGCAGGGCTAATAAAGAAAATGCCGCTTTGCAGCGGCATTGGGCTCAGATAGGAACTGTTTGTCTTTTGCTATTAGCTAACAAGAAAAACAGAGCCTACAAACTTAGAAGTAACCACGGATCCCTAACTTGAAGTTACGTCCTGGCAACGGGGCCTGCTCTTTGATAAATGAGCTGTGTACAAAGCCAAGTTCATCGGTGATGTTGTCGACATTCACATAACCAACCAGATCCACTCCTGACAGACTAAAGTCATAACTGAAGCTGGCATTTAGTAAAGTATAGCTGTCGGTTTTTGTTTCTGACTGCGCTAACTTGTCCTGTGTCATGTAGTGCGTGGCGCTCAGCTCTGCTGCAAAATCTTCAAGTTCAAAGCGGTAGCTCGTACCCAGCTTATTAGCTGGAATACGTGGCAGATATTCGCCCGAATCTAATTCTGCTCTTAGGTGGTCACCATAGACTTTAATGCGGTTACGTGCATCGATCTGATAGTGGGCGTCAAATTCAAACCCATATAGTTCAGCATCGGCACTTTCAAATTGATAAACGGGCAGGGCACCATCATGATGGTGGTCAGCCAGTTCAATGCCGTGTTCACCGGTATACATGTAGCCGGTATTACGCTGATAATAGTAATTCGAGACATCATTGTAGAAGAAGTTTACTGTGTAACCAAAATCGCCAATGAAACGTCTGATGCTGATATCCAGATTGGTCGATCTTTCCTGTTCAATATGCTCAGGCTCGAAGTGTACTTCATCACCTTCGATATGGTAGCCAAGGCCCAGCTCATAAGTAGAGGTGGCGATGTGCAGGCCATTTGATAGCAGTTCGGCTGTCAGAGGTGCACGCTCTGAGCGAGACAGGTT
The DNA here is from genome assembly GCF_030125445.1 of Pseudoalteromonas ardens. Taxonomy (NCBI): domain Bacteria; kingdom Pseudomonadati; phylum Pseudomonadota; class Gammaproteobacteria; order Alteromonadales; family Pseudoalteromonadaceae; genus Pseudoalteromonas; species Pseudoalteromonas ardens. Next base: position 333,220 of record NZ_JASJUV010000002.1, on the reverse strand, counting down.
AACGGCAACATTGTGACCTTCAGCATAATCATACACTGCGCCAATTGAGGCACTAAAGTTAGTAGTATCCAGTGTATAGTCGATGACCTCGGCCATGTGTTCATCTTCATGACCTTCATGCTCGTGGTCATGCTCGTCGTGACCGTGGTCATCATGATCATGCTCGTCATGGCCTGACGTAAAGTTGCTAGACAATGCGAAGTCTTCAACACGTGCACCCAGCTCTAAAGTTACATCACCAAAACGGCGCTCTTCAAGCACGTAGAATGCATGTGTTTTCGTGTTAGTCGCTGGGGTGAACGCTTCTGCGCCCTCAGCGGCGTAGTCACTGTCAGAGAAGTGATAACCGATAATGCCGTGCCACTCGCCCAATCTATGCTCGATATTGGTTCTCAGTTCAGTTGTTTCGTTAGTGAACGTTGTTCCAACTGCACCATGTTCAATTTCAGAGTGCTCATAATCGGTAAAACCTGCGCGCACCTGAATAGACTCTATCCAGTTGTTATGCAATGCATAGTTAAAGAGTGCCTGCCATCTGTCTTGTTTAACACGAGCGAAGACAGCTTCTTCTTCTGCGCCATGTGCGTGGTCGTGCTCGTCTTCGCTATGTTCATCATGGTCGTCATGATCATGTTCGTCGTGGTCATGCTCATCATGGTCGTGTTCATCATGATCATCGCCGTGATCGTGATCTTCATGAGAGTGGGCAGGGATCCCGTAGTCGGTTTCAATACGGCCGTAAGACAAGCCAACCGTCAGGTGATCGCCAACGAAGCTGGTACCAATATTAAATTGCTCAGAGTCGATAAAGGTATTGGCAACACGTTCTGCGTACTCAGTTTCGCCGTGTGCTTCTTCCCCATGCTCGTCTTCACCGTGCTCATTGTGACCATGTTCTTCATGTTCATCATGACCATGTTCGTCGTGATCATGGTCGTCATGTTCTTCACCTGGCAGGGCAAAACGCGGTGTTTCATAGTCGCCGCCTTTACGCGTTACCCCATCAAAGTGGAAATTAAAGCCGTTGTTACCTGCTTCAAATAATGCAGCGACTGTATTGGTATTTGAATTGGTGTCGTGGCTGAACTCCGCTGCGCCCTGAACTCCTTCAATCACATCAGTCGGGATACGGTTATCTACCACATTAACTACACCACCAATAGCGCCTGAACCATAGAGTAATGTAGCAGGGCCGCGCAGTACTTCAATTTGCTGTGCAGCCAGAGAATCGTTGGTATTGGCGTGGTCAGGACCGACGCGAGATGCATCACTGCTGTCCAGACCGTTTTGGGTAATTTTAACGCGTGGACCATCTAAACCACGAATGATCGGGCTTGATGATACAGGTCCAAAATAACTGGCGTTAATGCCTGGCAGTTGTTTGAGTGTTTCACCCAGTGTTGGCTTGGCGCTGTTTTTCAGCTCATCACCACTTAAAACGGCGACAGGAGAGGCCATTTCGATGTTACTTTTGTGCAAAGCAGAGGCGTATACCACGACGCTCTCAACTGAACTTGGTGCCAGCTTAACGGTCACATAAGGCGAGTCCGGAGTAACATCAATGCGCTCATTGATAAAGTTGTCTTTACTGACATGCAGCTGAGCGGCTTGATCGACGTTAATGCTAAATTGACCGTTAATATCGGTTTTAACGGACTGTGATTTACCGTGCAAATGCACCGTTGCATTAGGAACTGGCTGATTATTGGTATCCAGCACTTTACCTTTTAATTGTGCGGCAGAGGCCTGCGAGGAAAAAATTGCGCTGGTTATGGCAAAAGTAATCAAAGACTGCTTAAACATAGTACTCATTCTGAATTGTTTATACTTGCAATAATATAACACCGCATTATTGCGGTATCAATGATGTTATACTATCTCTTTAAGTTTGCATTATTTTGACGGCTTAATATAGTTAGTTTGATAGGTTCAGGTACACATATCATGACTGATCTCTTTGTTTTTAAGGTGCGAATGAATATTGCAGACTTGTTTCATCGCTCACATCATCAGGAAGTGTTCACTGCAGCGCTGCAAAAAGCTGAAACACTGGAGCATTTTGTGTTAAAGCTGATAGGGTTTTGCGGTCTGTCTTACTTAGATAGCGTGCACTGGCTGGGCGTGAGAGAGAAGCATCAGCCAGACGTGTGGCTAGAGAATGCGCAGGGGCAAGTAGACGTTGCAATTTATGCTGGGGAACACAGCCTGAGTGAACTGCAAAAGTATCGTAAACAAGCGAATAAGGTGGTTTTTCTGGTGTCTGACGCTGATGCCTGGTATGCAGAACTGGCACCTCATCTGATAGCGTTACAGGGTATCAGTATTTTTTCACTGTCCGCAGACTTTGTGAGTCAGTTGGCCAGTGTTTTATCGCGTAGCCTGCATTGGGACGTTATCATAGATAATGGGGTGATCAGCGTGAGTGACAAAGTGGATTACTATCAAAGTGAGATCATTAAACTACACTAGCTTAATGATCACATCGGTAACTGGCTGGCTGCAACAGAGCAAAACCTCTCCGTCGCGGACGAACGCCAAAGGCTCCTGATTGTAGGCTATCTTTCCCCGGCAGAGCTTAGCGCGGCACGCACCACAAAACCCTTCTCTGCACTGATAGGCAACTTCAACCTGATTGGCTTCAAGCGTTGCAAGGAGTGAAGGGGAGTGAGCCGCGTGGAGGAGCGGCTCTTTGTTAGGGTCAAGAAAGATTTTTTTGACTGGCCTGTCTGTCATTACAGGTCAAAGTCACCAAAGTCAGACGCATCGACTTCTGCATCAATCTGACCTACCAGGTATGAGCTGATCTCGGCCTCTTGTGGCGCAACCTGAACGTTGTCAGACACTAACCAGGCATTGATCCAGGGAATAGGGTTACTGTTGCTTTCAAACTGTGCAGGTAAACCGACAGCAGTCATGCGTACGTTAGTGATGTATTCAACATACTGACACAGGATGTCTTTGTTCAGGCCAATCATAGAGCCATCTTTAAACAGGTATTCTGCCCATTCTTTTTCCTGCTCAGCGGCTTCTACAAACATCTGGATCGCTTGTTCCTGACATTGTGCAGCGACGATCGCCATTTCTGGGTCATCTTTGCCATCTTGCATAATGTTGAGGATGTGCTGAGTACCAGACAAGTGGAGTGCTTCGTCACGGGCGATCAACTTGATGATCTTGGCGTTACCTTCCATGAGCTCACGTTCTGCGAATGCAAATGAACAGGCGAAGCTCACATAAAAGCGGATCGCTTCCAGGATGTTCACCGACATAATGCAGAGATAAAGCATTTTCTTCAGCTCAAACAGATTAATGTGCACTGTTTCGCCGTTGATTTCGTGCTTGCCTTCGCCGTACAGATTGTACAGAGAGACCTTTTCGATCAATGCGTCATAATGCTTAGTAACTGCCTCTGCACGTTCACTGATCTTATCGTTTTCGACGATGTCGTCAAAAATTAGCTCAGGTGATTTAGTGACGTTGCGAATGATATGTGTGTAAGAGCGACTGTGGATCGTTTCACTGAAAGCCCAGGTCTCAATCCAGGTCTCTAACTCTGGGATTGAAACAATAGGGAGCAAAGCAACATTGGGAGAGCGCCCCTGCACACTGTCTAACAGCGTTTGATACTTTAGGTTACTTAGAAAAATGTGTTTCTCGTGCTCTGGTAACGCCTGGAAATCCAATCTGTCTTTACTGACGTCGACCTCTTCAGGGCGCCAGAAAAAAGACAGCTGCTTTTCGATCAGCTTTTCGAAAATAGGGTATTTTTGCTGATCATAACGGGAGACATTAACAGATTGGCCGAAAAACATCGGCTCCTGCAATTGATTGTTGTGGGTTCTGTTAAACGTAGAATACGACATAGATAATTCTCGACACCAAAAAAGAGCGGGTAAATTACCCGCTAACTATGATTAGATTTTACAAGCGCCGCCTGCACAATCATCGTCTTCAGCCTCAGGCTTCATTTCGTCCTGAGCATCCGATGCACCGTCACGGGTGTTGTGGTAATACAAGGTTTTTACGCCCAGCTTGTATGCGGTAAGTAAATCTTTGAGCAACAGCTTCATAGGCACTTTGCCACCTTCAAACTTAGTCGGGTCGTAGTTGGTATTTGCCGAAATAGTTTGGTCAACAAACTTTTGCATAATACCGACCAGGCCTAAATAGCCATCGTTTGAAGGGATATCCCATAATAGCTCGTAGTTGTCCTTCAGTCGCTCGTACTCAGGCACTACTTGCTTAAGGATACCATCTTTACTGGCCTTAACGCTAATGTGGCCGCGTGGAGGCTCAATGCCATTCGTTGCGTTAGAGATCTGAGAAGACGTTTCAGATGGCATCAACGCAGACAAAGTCGAGTTACGCATACCATATTGCATTACGTCCTGACGTAATCCGTCCCAGTCCAGGTGCAGAGGCTCGTTACAGATACCGTCTACATCTTTTTTGTAGGTATCGATTGGCATAATGCCTTTTGCGTAGGTTGTCTCATTAAATTTAGGACAAGCACCACGTTCCTGAGCCAACTTGTTAGATGCTTTCATCAGGTAATACTGAATGGCTTCGAATGTTCTGTGGGTTAGGCCATTAGCGCTGCCATCTGAGTACTTAACGCCATTTTTTGCCAGGTAGTAGGCAAAGTTGATGACACCGATACCCAAAGTGCGACGACCCATAGTGGCATTTTTTGCCGCTGGAACAGGGTAGTCCTGGAAGTCCAGCAAGTTGTCCAGAGCTCGAACAGCCAGCTCAGCAAGCTCTTCCAGTTCATCCAGGCTGCTAATAGCGCCGAGGTTAAACGCAGACAGAGTACACAATGCAATCTCGCCTTCTTCATCATTAACATGACTTAGCGGCTTGGTTGGCAGTGCAATTTCCAGGCACAGGTTAGACTGGCGAATAGGGGCAACTTTTGCGTCAAACGGGCTGTGTGTATTACAGTGGTCAACGTTTTGCAGATAAATACGACCAGTACTCGCGCGTTCCTGAGCAAACATAGAGAATAGCTCAAGTGCTTTAATGCGCTTCTTACGGATTGATTCATCCTGCTCATACTGTACATACAGACGTTCGAACTTTTCTTGATCTTCGAAGAACGCGTCGTACAAACCAGGTACATCTGACGGGCTGAACAAAGTGATGTAATCGTCTTTGATTAAGCGAGCGTACATCGTTTTATTGAACTGAACACCGTAGTCGAGGTGTCTTACACGGTTTTCCTCAACACCTCGGTTGTTCTTCAGAACCAGCAGGTTCTCCACTTCCAGGTGCCATAAAGGGTAAAATAGTGTCGCAGCACCACCACGAACGCCCCCTTGAGAGCAGCTTTTCACGGCTGTCTGGAAGTGCTTGTAGAATGGAATACAGCCTGTGTGGAATGCTTCACCATTGCGGATAGGGCTACCTAGAGCACGGATCCGACCTGCATTAACACCGATCCCGGCGCGTTGGCTAACGTACTTAACGATAGCAGACGATGTTGCGTTAATAGAATCAAGGCTGTCTGCCGTTTCAATTAGTACGCATGAGCTGAACTGACGAGTCGGTGTACGTACACCCGACATAATTGGCGTTGGCAGTGAAATCTTAAACTGTGAAACCGCGTCGTAGAAACGCTTGATATAATCAAGTCGCGTTTCTTTCGGATAATCTGAGAATAAGCTGGCTGCAACCAGAATATACAGGAACTGAGCGCTCTCATAGATTTCGCCAGTCACCCGGTTTTGCACCAAGTACTTACCTTCTAGCTGTTTGACGGCGGCGTAACTAAACGACATATCACGATCATGCTCCAGGAAGTCGTTTAGCTGCTCATATTCTTCTCGAGTATAATCAGTCAATAAACCTGCATCATAGCGCTTGTCTTCAACCAGCTTAGTCACATGATCGTACAAATGAGGTGGCTCAAACTGACCGTAAGCCTTTTTACGCAAGTGGAATACTGCCAGGCGCGCTGCCAGATATTGATAGTCTGGCGTATCTTTCGAAATTAGATCAGCGGCGGCTTTAATGATGGTTTCATGGATGTCTTCGGTGCGAATACCATCATAAAACTGAATGTGAGATTTAAGCTCTACCTGAGAAACAGACACATTATTCAGGCCTTCAGCAGCCCAGTTTATCACTCGATGAATTTTATCTAAATCAAGCGGCTCTTTACGGCCGTTGCGTTTACTGACAGATAATTGTTGGTTCATAGCTACGCCTGTATTCCCCCGGAATGCGGTAATTGTCATCGCATATTCATAATTGCTTAGCATTTCACCACTATATATGGTGTCCGCTAGAAAGAGGATCACAAGATAGTGGGGTTATCGCTATTTTGCAATAGAGCAACTTTCTATGGATTGTGGATAACATAGGGATAATATTTTTATGTTAGCAAACACTAACCTTCTGCTATCCAACATGGCTGCAAGCAAAAAAAAATCAACTCACGACAATCGATTTTTCTCTTTTTTTAAGAAAATTTTGCAAACTGCACGACTGTTTTTTTTCTGTGCAAAATTGTTCTCAATATAGTTCACAACACTACATATAGTGGCATTTTTTAATCAATGCCACTAAATATACGAAATGAGTGATTCTGGGTTAGTAAGATTCAGATCCGCAGACCAACTTTGTGCCTCTTCCAGGGATGGAATGAAGCCCCACAAGGCGGCGGCTGATCGCATTCCTGCCGCTTTTGCCGCTGCAATGTCGCGTTCAGCATCTCCAATATAGGTACACCTGGTGGGATCTACGCCCAATTGTTTAGCGGCAAGTAAGAGTGGCTCAGGGTGTGGTTTAGCAACTTCCAGGGTGTCGCCGCACACCACAACCTCAATGCCCTTAAGCGGGCCGATCTGGGCCAGCAGGGGTAGGGTAAGAAAAGTGGGCTTATTGGTCATAATCGCAATTTTAATTTCCCTGCTCTGTAAGGCTTGAAGCAAAGCTTCAATACCTTCAAAGCAGCGAGAGTGAACAGCAATGTGTTGTTCGTAATAATCCAGCAGCTGTTGCTTTAAAGCTGAAAAGTCGAATTTGCTGAGCTGTTCTCCAAAGCCGACTTCCAGCAGCGCCTTTACACCATTGGAGATGGCCGGACTGTATACCGTACGCGGTACCTCGGCCATTTCGTGCTGTTGTAAAACGTGATTGAGTGCGGCGCCCAAATCATCACTGGTATTGAGCAGGGTGCCGTCGAGATCAAATATTACTGCCTGTGTCATGCGAGTTTCTCAAAGTGGAGGAGGTAATTAACACTGACGTCATTAGTCAGCGTAAAGGTTTTACCGAAGGGGTTATAATTGATACCGGCAGCGCGGCGCACTTTCAAGCCTTCAGCTTCGGCCCAGCCTATCAGGGTAGAGGGGCGGATGAACTTGTTGTGGTCGTGGGTGCCCGGAGGTACCATCTTCAACACTCGCTCAGCCGCAACAACGGCAAGCAAAAATGCTTTGTGAGTCTTGTTCAATGTAGAGAAGAACACGTCGGCGCCCGGTTTTGCTGCTTTTGCAACAGCTGCAATAATAGAAGCTGGATCGGGCACGTGCTCAAGCATTTCCATGCAAGTGACGACATCAAATTGTGCGCTATGATGTGCGGCAAATTCTTCTGCTGATACCTTGCGGTAATCAATGGCAACACCTGCTTCCAGTGCATGTAGTTTAGCAACATTCAGTGGTTCCTGCCCCAGGTCGATACCATGCGCTTTGGCGCCCATTTTTGCCATACTTTCTGTCAAAATACCGCCACCACAACCGACATCGAGTACTTTTTTGTCAAACAAACCACCACACCGATCGTTGATAAAGTCTAGTCGTAACGGGTTAATGTCATGCAGTGGTTTAAATTCACCTTCGCGATCCCACCAGCGTTCAGCAATCTCTTCAAACTTTGCAATTTCACTTAAATCTACATTTTGATGTTCGGTCATAAAAAACTTCCTCGTTGAACTGAGCGCATTCTATCGGTATTGGATGAAATTTCCGAGTCATTTAGCCACTGCATTAGCCCAGAAACTATGATAGTATCCCCAGTCGAACTAATAATAATTGAACCTTTTGATGTCTATAGTGTGACACAAAAGGAAAAGACTCTGAAGGAAAGTGGTATTAAATGACTGATCTTGCCAATGAAATCCTCCCGGTCAATATCGAAGACGAATTGAAAAATTCCTATCTTGATTACGCGATGAGTGTCATCGTTGGACGTGCCTTACCAGACGTCCGTGATGGCCTGAAGCCTGTGCATCGTCGCGTACTATTCGCGATGAACGAGTTGCGTAACGACTGGAACAAACCTTATAAAAAATCAGCCCGTGTTGTGGGCGACGTGATCGGTAAATACCACCCACACGGTGATAGCGCAGTTTACGACACCATTGTTCGTATGGCTCAGCCGTTTTCACTACGTTATATGCTGGTGGATGGCCAGGGTAACTTTGGTTCAGTCGATGGTGACTCAGCGGCGGCAATGCGTTATACCGAAGTACGTATGGCAAAAATGTCTCATGAGCTGCTGGCAGATCTGGACAAAGAAACCGTAGATTATGTGCCAAACTATGATGGCACTGAGCAAATTCCTGACGTGTTACCGACAAAAGTACCTAACCTGCTGGTCAATGGTTCTTCGGGTATCGCGGTTGGTATGGCGACAAACATCCCACCTCATAACCTGACTGAAGTGATCAATGGTTGTCTGGCTGTGATTCAAAATCCAGATATTACGATTGATGAGCTAATTGATTATATTCCGGGACCTGATTTCCCGACTGCGGCTATCATCAATGGTAAGAAAGGCATAGAGCAAGCATACAAAACCGGTCGCGGTAAAGTGTATATCCGTGCCCGTGCTGAAATCGAAACCGATGAAAAAACCGGTAAAGAAACCATCATCGTCAATGAGATCCCATATCAGGTCAACAAAGCACGCTTGATTGAAAAAATCGCGGAGCTGGTGAAAGATAAAAAGGTTGAAGGGATCAGTGCACTACGTGATGAGTCTGACAAAGACGGTATGCGTATTGTTATTGAGATTAAGCGTGGTGAAGTGGGCGAGGTTGTACTGAACAACCTGTATGCTCAGACTCAGCTGCAAACTGTGTTTGGTATTAACATGGTTGCGCTGGATAACAATCAGCCGAAGTGTTTCAACCTTAAAGAAATGCTTGAGGCCTTTATTGTCCACCGTCGTGAAGTTGTAACTCGCCGTACGGTATACGACTTGCGCAAAGCGCGCGATCGCGCGCACACGCTGGAAGGTCTGGCAATTGCACTAGCCAATATTGACCCAATCATTGAGCTTATCCGTAAGTCACCGACTCCAGCAGAAGCGAAAGCTGCATTGACATCTCGTCCGTGGGAGTTGGGTTCAGTGCGTCCAATGCTTGAGCGTGCCGGTGAAGAAAATGTCGCGCGTCCAGACTGGCTTGATGCTGAGCTGGGGATCCGTGATGGCCAGTATTACCTGTCTGAGCAACAGGCCCAGGCTATTCTTGATTTACGCTTACACAAGCTAACAGGCCTGGAGCACGAAAAGATCCTTGGCGAATATCAGGAGCTACTGGATCTCATTGCTGAATTACTCTTTATTTTGTCTTCACCTGATCGTCTGATGGAAGTGATCCGCGACGAATTGGCAGAGATCAAAGAAAACTATGGTGACGAGCGCCGTACTGAGATTTCAGCAGCAGCACATGACATCAGCCTGGAAGATCTGATCAACGAAGAAGACGTAGTTGTCACCTTGTCACACGAAGGTTATGTAAAGTATCAGCCTCTGTCTGATTACGAAGCACAGCGTCGTGGTGGTAAAGGTAAAGCAGCAACTAAGATGAAAGATGAAGACTTCATTGAACGTCTGCTGGTTGCAAATACCCACGATACAATTCTGTGTTTCTCAACATCAGGACGTTTGTACTGGTTGAAAGTGTACCAGTTGCCACTGGCATCTCGTGCCGCGCGTGGTAAGCCGATAGTAAACTTATTACCGCTTGAAGCAGATGAGCGTATCACTACTATTTTGCCGGTCAAACAATACGAAGACGATAAGTTTGTATTGATGGCTACGGCCAATGGCGTTGTGAAGAAGACCCCATTAACCGCCTACAGCCGTCAGCGTGCAAGCGGTATTATCGCCATTAACCTGAATGACGGTGATAATCTGATTGGTGCGGACATCACAGATGGTAATAACGACATCATGTTGTTCACCGATCATGGTAAAGTCGTACGCTTCAATGAGAAGCTGCGCGACTCAGAAACCGGTGAAATAAAAATTGATCCTGAAACGGGTGAAGAAATGCTGGCCTTACGCCCCATGGGTCGTACCGCAACCGGTGTGCGTGGTATTAAGATGCCGGATGACGTCAAAGTGGTGTCATTGATTGTACCTAAGAATGACGGCGCTATTCTGACGGTCACTGAAAATGGTTACGGCAAGCGTACACCACTTGAAGAGTACCCGGCTAAGAGCCGTGCAACGCAAGGGGTTGTTTCAATCAAGGTCACAGACCGTAACGGTCGAGTTGTTGGTGCAGTACAGGTTCAGGACAATGACGAGATCATGCTGATTTCTAATCGTGGTACTCTGGTTCGCACCCGCGTCAATGAGGTCTCGACGGTTGGGCGTAACACCCAGGGTGTTATCCTGATCAGAACGGTTGACGACGAGCAGGTAGTTGGTTTACAACGTATCGAAGAGATTGAAATTGACGACACCCTGGAAGGGGAAGCAGAGCTTGTTGAAACGCCTGACACTGATGAACAGGCACCAGAGTAATCTGGTTCAATATAAAAAAGCGGCTTAGGCCGCTTTTTTATTCTCCGACGCATATATTCTGGGCGCACAACATCACACAATGTGTGTCCGTTAAAAATAAATAAGCACACTGCCTGGTGCAGTATAAAAACTGGAATGAGGAAACTATGAGCGTTTATAACTTTTGTGCAGGACCTGCGATGTTGCCACCTGCTGTTATGAAAAAAGCCCAACAGGAATTTATTAACTGGCAAAATTTAGGGGTCTCTGTGATGGAGATCAGTCACCGCTCCGCGCCGTTTTTAGAGCTAGCGCGAGAATGCGAGGCGAGCTTGCGCCGTCTGATGAATATCTCAGATGAGTTCGAGGTCCTGTTTATGCACGGAGGTGGTCGTGGCCACTTTGCCGCAGTTCCGTTGAACCTACATCAGGACGATGCGCCCGGTGTATACATCGAGAACGGCATTTGGTCCTGCGGGGCGACTAAAGAAGGCCAGAAGTTCACACAAGTTGAGTCCATTGATATACGTCGGGATCAGAATGGCACCTTTGATGTCTTGCCTGTCTCACAGTGGGACTTACCCGAAAATGCAGCATATATTCACTACTGTCCTAATGAAACCATTGATGGTATTGAGTTGTTTGATGTGCCAAAGCACCCAACAGCGCCAATCGTTGCGGACATGTCATCAAACATTTTGTCGCGCGAAATGAACGTGGATGACTTTGATTTAATTTATGCGGGCGCACAGAAGAATATCGGTCCGTCAGGCCTGAGTATTGCGATTGTACGTAAGACATTGCTTGAGCGTAAAGGACTGCCAAGGCCCGCTATCCTTGATTACGCCATTGAAGCAAAGCAGCAGAGTATGTACAACACGCCACCCACTTTTGCCTGGTACCTGGCTGCTGAAGTATTCAAGTATCTTGAATCAATTGGTGGCGTTAAAGCTATGGAAGCACATAACAAAGAAAAAGCCGCGCTTTTATATGATTACATTGATGGTTCCTCATTCTACCTCAACAAGGTGGCTAAACACTGTCGTTCTTTGATGAACGTACCGTTTTGGCTACATGATGAATCTCTTAACGAGCAGTTTTTGGCACAAGCCGAGGACAATGGCTTGATCGCTTTAGAAGGTCACCGCTTCGTAGGTGGCATGCGTGCCAGTATTTACAATGCCATGCCCATTGAAGGCATTAAAGCATTGATCGCTTTCATGGATAAGTTTGCCAAGGAGAACAGCTAATGGAACAGCTTAGATTAAGCGCCATAGATAAAGTTAATGGTAGTGTTACGCTGCCGGGCTCGAAAAGTTTGTCGAATCGCGTGTTATTGCTGGCTGCGTTGTGCGATGGTGTTACGCAAGTGAATAACTTGCTCGATAGTGATGATATTCGCCATATGTTACTTGCGCTTGCAGAAATGGGCGTAAAGGTTGAGTTGAACGAAGACAAAACGTCAGCCCATGTTTATGGCCAAGGCGGGCGTTTTAAAACGCCATCGGAAGCGTTGTTTCTGGGTAATGCTGGTACAGCTTTCAGACCACTAACAGCGGTACTAGCAGCAAGTCAGGGTCAATTTACCCTGATTGGCGAACCCAGAATGGAAGAGCGACCTATCGGCCATCTTGTCGATGCGCTACATGCGTTGGGCGCAGATATTAAATATCTAAAAAATAAGGACTATCCACCGTTACAGATTAATGGTGACGCAATCGAGGGTGGCGAAGTAGAAATTGACGGCAGTATATCAAGTCAGTTTTTAACCGCATTGCTGATGGCTGCCCCTTTGTTTGTTAAAGACAGCACAATTCGCATAAAAGGGGAGTTGGTTTCCAAGCCTTATATTGATATTACACTCGGTGTTATGGCGCAGTTTGGTGTGTCCGTTAGTCATGATAACTATCAGGTATTTCATGTTAAAGGTCAGCAAGGGTACGTTTCCCCTGGCAGCATTATGGTGGAAGGTGATGCCTCATCGGCGTCTTATTTTATTGCCGCTGCAGCCATAGCGGGCGGTGAGATTGAAATCAATGGTGTCGGACGTAAGAGTGTCCAGGGCGACATTGGTTTTGCTTCTGTGATGGAGCAGGTGGGTGCCGATATTGACTGGCATGATGAAAAGCTTGTTGTCCGCAAGGGTGAGTTAAACGGCGTTGATATTGACGCCAATGCCATTCCGGATGCCGCAATGACACTGGCAACTGTTGCTTTGTTTGCAAAAGGTAAAACGGCTATTCGTAATATCTACAACTGGCGTGTTAAAGAAACAGATCGCCTGTATGCCATGGCAACGGAGCTTAAAAAAGTAGGTGCAGAGGTGACAGAAGGGCATGATTTCATCGAAATTACTCCGCCTGAGACTTTCAATCTGGCCGAGATCGATACCTATAATGATCACCGTATTGCGATGTGTTTTTCTATGGTAGCTGTGGGTGGTGTCGACGTGATCATTAATGACCCTGGCTGTACCGCAAAAACCTTCCCGACTTACTTCGACGTTCTGTCTTCCGTCAGTCAATAATGGTTGCTAGCTCGAGTGGAGTTTCCTACCGAGCTACGCAATTCTATAAGGGCAGGCAGCGCTTGATTAGTCTAGCTGTCGGCCCTTTAAGTTCCTGCCTGCTACCTTGCGTAAATTTTTAATCAAACAAAAAGTTACATGTCAATAAGGATCTATTCAGCAAACTTGCGTATAATACCGCAGTTAATTTTTGGTGTGCATTTCGGGAGGTTTAAATGCAGGCTGTCATGCCAGTAATCACCGTAGACGGCCCAAGCGGCTCGGGCAAAGGAACGGTTTGTCGTTTATTAGCTGAAAAGCTTGATTGGGACGTGTTGGATAGTGGCGCAATTTATCGCGTTTTGTCTTTGGCTGCTATTCATCATCACATTGCACTCGATAATGAAGAGGCTTTAGTGCCTCTCGCCGCAAATTTGGACGTTCAGTTTCCGATAGACGGTGAGACGAAAAAAATCAGAGTGATCCTTGAGGGGGAGGACGTCACCCACACGATCCGCAACGAAGAAGTCGGTGCAGCAGCGTCTAAAATCGCTGCATTGCCTCGGGTTCGTGAAGCTTTATTGCGTCGCCAGAGGGCTTTCCGTAGCGAAAGAGGCCTGATCGCGGATGGCAGAGATATGGGAACGGTTGTTTTCCCGCAAGCTGAACTAAAAATTTATTTAACAGCCAGCGCGCAAGAACGTGCAAGACGTCGTTATCTGGAGTTGAAGGATAAAGGGCTGGATGTTACACTAGATGGTCTTTTAAGCGAGATTGAAGCTCGCGATGATCGAGATATGAACCGTGAGGTCGCGCCTTTGGTGCCGGCAGACGATGCTATCGTGCTCGATACAACGGAATTAGATGCGGAACAGGTGTTTGCGAAAGTCTCGGCTTTAGTTCAGGACACCATTGCTGCTGGCAAGTTACCTGCATCAAACTAGATTTTTACTGCGTTGGCAGGACGCCGACGTTATATCAACCACCCCATGCAGCATGGTTGCTAATTGGAATGTTTATTTATGAGACGTATTTAGTATGTCAGAAAATTTTGCGCAGTTATTTGAAGAAAGCCTAAAGGGTTTTGAAGCAGAGCAAGGCTCTATCGTTAAAGGTACTGTTATCTCAATCGAGAACAACATTGTTCTTGTTGATGCTGGCCTTAAGTCTGAAAGTGCAATCCCTGCAGAGCAATTCAAAAATGCTGCTGGTGAACTAGAAGTTGCTGTTGGCGACGAAGTAGATGTGGCACTTGACGCAATCGAAGATGGTTTCGGTGAAACTATCCTTTCTCGTGAGAAAGCGAAGCGTCACGAAGCTTGGATCCGCCTTGAGAAAGCTTGTGAAGAACAAGAAACTGTTGTTGGTGTTATCAACGGTAAAGTTAAAGGTGGTTTCACTGTTGAAGTTGATTCAATCCGTGCATTCCTACCTGGTTCACTTGTTGACGTTCGTCCAGTACGCGACACAACACACCTTGAAGGTAAAGAGCTTGAGTTCAAAGTAATCAAGCTTGACCAGAAGCGTAACAACGTAGTTGTTTCTCGTCGTGCTGTTATTGAGTCTGAAAACTCACAAGAGCGTGAAGAGCTGCTGGCTAACCTTGTTGAAGGTCAAGAAGTTAAAGGTATCGTTAAGAACCTTACAGACTACGGTGCATTCGTAGATCTGGGCGGTGTTGACGGCCTACTTCACATCACTGACATGGCTTGGAAGCGCGTTAAGCACCCAAGTGAAATCGTAAATGTTGGTGACGAGATCGCAGTTAAAGTACTTAAGTTCGACAAAGAGAAGACTCGTGTTTCTCTAGGTCTTAAGCAACTTGGCGAAGATCCTTGGGCAGCTATCGCTGGTCGTTACCCAGAAGGCGCTAAGCTAACTGGTCGTGTTACTAACCTAACTGACTACGGTTGTTTCGTTGAAATCGAAGAAGGCGTAGAAGGTCTGGTACACGTATCTGAAATGGACTGGACTAACAAGAACATCCACCCTTCAAAAGTTGTTTCACTAGGTGACACTGTTGAAGTTATGGTTCTTGAAATCGACGAAGAGCGTCGTCGTATTTCTCTAGGTCTTAAGCAGTGTAAAGCTAACCCTTGGCAGGAATTTGCTCGTCTACAGAACAAAGGCGACCAAGTTACTGGTAAGATCAAGTCTATCACTGATTTCGGTATCTTCATCGGTCTTGACGGTGGTATCGACGGTCTTGTACACCTGTCTGACATTTCTTGGAACACGCCTGGCGAAGAAGCTGTACGTGAATACAAGAAAGGCGACGAGATCTCTGCAATCGTTCTTCAGGTTGACCCAGAGCGTGAGCGTATCTCACTAGGCGTTAAGCAAATCGAAGCTGATCCTTTCAATAACTACCTAGACGCAAACAAAAAAGGTGCTATTGTTAAAGGTAAAGTGACAGACGTTGACGCGAAAGGCGCAACTGTTGAGCTTATCGAAGGCGTTGAAGGTTACATCCGTGTTGCTGACATCGCACAAGAGCGCATCGAAGACGCAACTAGCGTTGTTTCTGCAGGCGACGAAATCGAAGCTAAATTTGTAGGTGTTGATCGTAAGAACCGTACTATCAGCCTATCTGTTAAAGCTATCTTCGAAGCTGAAGAGAAAGAAGCGCTTGAGAAGCTGAAGAAAGAAGAGCCAGCATTTGAAAATGCAATGGCTGCAGCTTTCAAAAACGCTCAAAAAGACTAATATTCAGTCTTAAATAGAAGGGCACTTTTGCCCTTCTTTTTTATCTAAAGGAAACGCTATGACAAAGTCAGAACTAATCGAAAAACTTGCTGAGCAACATATTCACGTCCCAGTCAAAGACGTTGAGAATGCGGTAAAAGAGATTTTAGAGCAGATGGCAGGTTCACTTTCAAGCTCAGATCGTATCGAAATCCGCGGCTTTGGCAGCTTTTCTCTCCACTATCGCTCACCTCGTACTGGTCGCAACCCGAAAACAGGTGAAACCGTTGAGCTGGATGGGAAGTACGTACCTCACTTTAAGCCTGGTAAAGAGCTTCGTGACCGCGTGAACGCCAGTCTAGAAAACTGATTAATGAGGTAACGTTTGATCCAGGTAGTAAGAAAAGGATTATTTTTGATACTGGTGATAATCGCTTTTGTGTTGGGTACTCAAAATCCAGCCATAGTAAAAGTTGACTATATCATCGCCAGTTCAGAGGTACCGTTGGCCAGTTTAATAAGCTTATGTGTTGTATTTGGTTTAGTGCTAGGGCTGTTACTGAGCATTGGCAAGATAACACAGTTAAAGAGGCAAATTCGCCAACAGCAGAGAGTTAATCAATCGATACAAGCGCAAAGCAGTAAATGATTGAGTTACTTTTCCTATTGCTTCCGGTAGCAGCTGCTTATGGCTATGTCATGGGGAAAAACAGTGCTAAAAATCAAGCCCATGAACAAAATCGGAAAATTACCTCAGAATACAGCAAAGGGTTAAAGTTTCTTTTAGATAGAGAAGAAGATCAGGGCCTTGAACACCTGATTAAGTTACTAGAGGTGAGTGCTGATTCTGTTGAGCACTACCTCATACTCGCCACCTTATTCCGCAAAAGAGGTGAGCTCGACCGAGCCATCCGGATCCATGAACTGCTTCTAAAACAACCCAGTCTGGACATACAGGTTATTCAATCCTGTAAATTAGCGCTCGCCGAAGATTACATTATGGCGGGTTTACTGGACAGTGCAGAGGAGCATTTGGTCGAGTTGGTTAAAGCGGATTATGAAGAGGCTTTGACGCCCATCATACAGCTTTATTCGCAAACCCGGGAATGGCAAAAGGGCGTGAATATGTATGAGAGTCATGCCGAGCTATTTACCGAACAAATTTACTGCGCTGCAATTGCTAACTTTTATTGTGAAGCCGCACTAGAAAACCAGACAGTTGAACAAGACTCTGAAGATTATCTTACTGATTACCTTGAGCGCGCACTTAAATTGCCGAGAACAACGATCAGACCGCTCTATGAGCTAGGGCATGATGCGCTTGGCAAAGAAGATAATGTCAAAGCTATTTACTATTGGCGTAAGCTGGTTTCACAGTTTCCCTGTGCCATCCCACTAGTGTTGCAAGACTTGCACGTATGCTATCAACGTCTCAATATCGAGCATGAATTTCATACACTAGTTAATGATTTACTGAAAACCAGTGGTGTGCTGGTAAAAATAAAGCATTGTGAGGGCTTGGTGGAAGCAGGGCATACTCAGCAAGCAGTAGATTATCTTACCGACAGTTTGAAGCGAGAGCCTTCAATTAGGGGCTTCAGTTTTCTATTGAAGTTACTCGCGACCAGGCAGGATAAGTTTCAGTCGGTATTAAATGAAGTCGACAATCTGGTGTCTGCTTACGTTGAAACAAAGCCAGACTACCAGTGCCGCAATTGTGGATTTACCAGTCACAAACTTTATTGGTTATGTCCCTCCTGTAAGTCTTGGGAATCCATTTTGCCAAGCCAGGGTGTGGACGGGTATTAAAACATCGATATTTTATAAGGCGAAATAGATCAACTATGTCAAACACAGAAATGAAAAAGGTGCTAATTGCACTGGATTACGACAATGAAGCTGCTGCGCTGGCGTTTGTATCCCAGCTTTCTCCTGATGAATGTCGTTTAAAAGTCGGAAAGGAAATGTTTACCTATTTCGGCCCTCAGTTTGTCTCTAAGCTTATTGACAAAGGGTTTGACGTGTTTCTTGATTTGAAGTTTCATGACATTCCAAATACAGTTGCAAAGGCGGTAACAGCTGCTGCAGAGCTAGGAGTGTGGATGGTCAATGTGCACGCCAGCGGTGGCACTGAAATGATGAGCAAAGCGAAACAAGCACTGGAAGCCTACGGTGATAAAGCACCTCTGCTGATTGCGGTTACTGTGTTGACCAGTATGGATCAGGCACAATTGAGCAAACTCGGTGTAGATAAGACCCCTCAGGAGCAGGTGGTGTATTTGGCAAAGCTCGCTAAAGAGTCAGGCCTCGATGGCGTTGTATGTTCAGCTCAGGAAGCGCAAACACTTAAGGCCGAATTGGGCAGTGACTTTTGTTTAGTAACACCAGGAATAAGACCTGCTGGCAGTGATGCAGGAGATCAGAAGCGCATCATGACACCAGAACTGGCGATAAAGTCAGGCAGTGATTATCTTGTTGTTGGCCGGCCTATCACTCAGGCTGCTGATCCCGTTCAGGCCCTGAGCGCTATCAACGAATCAATTAAGGGTTTGTAAACCTTGTCGCATTTCAGACCAGCTTGTGCCAGCTCGCTGGTCTCGCAGCCTTAACTAATTGGACTCGGTTACATTAATACTTCCCACTCTCACTTTTCGTCTCTACACCCTTTTGGGTTGGTACAAATTGGGGAAAAAACAGCCTTACTTAAACATACCTGCTACACTCATATTGTTACAAAAAGTTGACGTATTGTTGTTTTTTATAATCAAGGAGCAGATATGGACCAGCAACAAGTTGCCAATATAGTGTATGGCCTCGCCAATGGCATTGACCCTATCACAGGAGAAATCCTGCCAGCACAGTCGCCTTACAACCACCCCGATGTGATCAGAGCCCTTTTTCAGTCTTTGCAATGGCAGCCAAAGCAGAAAAAAGTAAAGAAAACCCTGGCTCAAAAGCAGCAGGATAACCTGGATAAAGGGTTGCCCGAGAATTATGGCTTGCCCTGGTCTGACGAAGATATAAAGCAGGTACTTGAGCAATATAAAGGGAGCGTAGAGATTGATAAAATCGCTATTACCCTGGCTCGTAAGCCGGGTTCAATCATTGCAGTATTGAATAAACAGGGTGTAATAGATGATTTTCAAGCTCAGCAGCTTAACCAAGCGTATAGATACCAGACTCCAAGGTAACTGGCATACCAGCCTAACAATTACGGGGATTAGTCTGGACTAGAACATTCTTATTTTATCCTCAATTGCGTGCTAATTTAATTAATACTGTGTTAGTTACACAGTTTTTAAACCGAGTAACAGCAATCTGGATATGACCGAACGAGTTAGATGCATGGCCTGTCGTTTGTGGAGAATAACGGTCTCGTTGAGCGCAAACCGCTGGCCACTGCGTGTGGCATCAAAGCCACAGGCTTTCTGTTCTGGACTGACATCGTGATTTATGCGGATTGGTATAGCCAACATCAGGAGTACAATGATGGACAAGTTTTTAGCTGCAGCCATTGAAGAAGCAAAGAAAGGGCTTGATACAGGTGGGATCCCCATCGGCTCTGTTCTGGTTCACAAAGGCCAGATAATCGGACGTGGTCACAATCAGAGGGTTCAGAAGGGCAGCACTGTCTTGCATGGTGAAATGGATGCGTTGGAAAATGCCGGGCGCCTCAGTGCATCCGTATATAAAGAATGCACTTTATATACGACACTGTCACCATGCCCCATGTGTTCCGGAACAATCTTGTTATATGGCATTCCTCATGTTGTGATTGGTGAAAACAAGAACTTTATGGGGAGCGAGACCTTGCTTGCAGAGCATGGCGTTAAGCTTGAAGTCCGTCAGGACTCTGAATGTATCAATATGATGAATGAGTTTATTAAAGCCCGTCCAGATTTATGGAATGAAGATATCGGTGAGTGAGTTATTTGTGCATCAAACGAAATAAATACATCGCTCAGTTGCGTCCACGGACCGATAAAATGATATCTGTTATTAAAAAGGGAACTTAGTGCACTAATTATTCGTCCTGCGGTTGTTTTGTGACCTGAATCTTTGTTAGGCTATTGTCTGGCAGTCTCAGAACACAATTATAAGAAGAATAGTAATGGGCAATCTATTTTTAAAAGAACGGGAGAATTGGTGGACCTGGATTGTTTGGGGTGTATTAGGGTGTATTTCAACAGGTATCATGCTGCCTCACATCAGTGAAGTTTGGCTGGCGCTGTTATCACCTGCCTGTTTTCTACTCATTTTAACCAGCTGGATGAACTATAGCCGGCGCTTTGATTTTAGTCGTGCGTTTAAAGTGCTCAGTTGCGTTGCTGTTATGTCAGTGATCCCTTTATTGTTGGAGCATCTTTATCCGGTGATAGACTCGACACAGGGGATTGTTGATATGGCATTGGTGATACTCATGTGTGTTGGTTTAAGCATCATAGGTGCATGGGTTGCGAGAAGACCTAAGCAGTATTATTAGCGAGTGTTCAATAATACTGCTGGTATCTCTTTGGGCGTATAAAAAGCAACCATTTGGCACGCGGGTTTTGCAAAAAACTGAATTAGGACTTTACTTTTTTATCTCAGCACCTTAGAATTCGCGCCAACAACGGAGAGATGGCTGAGTGGTTGAAAGCACCGGTCTTGAAAACCGGCATACGTTAATAGCGTATCTAGGGTTCAAATCCCTATCTCTCCGCCACCTCATTCCCAAAACCGCCTATACGGCGGTTTTTTTCGTTCGGAGGCAGTGATGACTAAACAGGTTGTTATTCATAGTTCGTTATGGGTGATCTTCAGTTTTTTCTATTTGAGCGGCTTGCAGGCTGCATTGGTGCTGGCAATTGACGGGCAAACGTACCCCAGTATCTGGATTACTTTGTTATATACCTTCGCTTTTAATTTGTTAGTCGGCCATATCATCACCAAGTACGAAAAGTTGCTGCCTATGATTGCCAGTGTGGTGATTGCTGCGTTTGGGGTCGTAGGTTTCGGTTGTTATTTTACAGAGCGGCTGGCAGGCTATAGCAACGAATTAATTATCGGGTTGACATTGAGCTTACCGTTTGCAACTTTCATCGTCAGAGAGTTTAAGCTTAAAAACCAAGATAAAGCCTAGCAAGACTAGGCTATCCAATCAAGCTGTGAGGTTGCATGGTAAGTGTGGCCTTTCCACTGAGCTGACTGACAGCGCCTTTGCGCGCTGTTTTATAAAGTTATTCACCTCCCTGTTAGTCATCAGTACGCTGTGATACACTGCCGCTTCTTTTAAACTGATAAATAAGTGGATCTAATATGTCAGATTTATTCAACACAGATGCTGAAAAGGCAAGTTATGGTATTGGTTTGCAAATGGGTGAACAGCTTAAGTCTAACCCATTTGAAGGTTTGAACCTGAACTCGGTATTCGAAGGTATGAAAGATGCCTACGCCGGTGAAGCATTCCGTGTAGAAATCCCTGAGATCCAGGCTGCATTCGAAAAAATCAATGCAGAAATTCAAAAGCGTCGTGAAGAAGAAGCCAAAGTACTGGCTGCTGAAGGCACTGCATTCCTGGAAGAAAATGCAAAGCGCGCTGAAATCACTGTAACTGAGTCTGGTCTGCAGTACGAAGTAATCGAAACCGGTGAGGGCGACAAGCCAGCTGCTGATTCTACAGTTCGTGTTCACTACCATGGCACACTGATCAACGGCACCGTATTCGACAGCTCTTACGAGCGCGGTCAGCCAGCTGAATTCCCGGTAAACGGCGTAATCAAAGGCTGGACTGAAGCACTACAGCTAATGCCTGTTGGCTCTAAGTGGCGTCTATACGTACCGCATGACCTTGCTTATGGTGAGCGCGGTGCTGGTGCTTCAATTGCACCATTCTCAACTCTGATTTTTGATGTTGAATTACTGGAAGTTCTTTAATTTCAGTACTAAGGCTGCTTAGTTTAGCAGCCTCTTTTATACTTAAAGGAGATAACCATGAAAAAACTATTACTACTACTTTTGCTCTTACCTAACCTTGTACTCGCTTCTAAGGAAACGTCTGGTACCGTTACGCTGTCAGGCGCTAACAACATCATTTTAGTCGATTTTAGCAAACCAAACTCTAGTTGTGGTTCACGTTACTATCTGCCGCTGAGCTCTGAGTATGAAAAGGCGCTATTTTCTATGCTACTAGCAGCACAAATGTCCGGAAAGAAGGTCTGGGCCAATGGTGCTGGTGACTGTCAGACGGGTTACCCTTACAGAAATGCTTATAAGCTAGTAAACATGAAGGTATATGACTAAAGCATGTAGCCTTTTTTACGCTTTTTTAAGCAGTATCCACAATCAATACAAGAGTTTGTGAGATACTGCATTAGGGTCAATAGACAAATCGCCTCTACTACGACATTTTTTCGTTACTCATCAAAAAATGCGTACAGTTGTTCCAATACTTTAGCCTGGTTAGCATCTCGTACATCGAACTCTAAGCCATAGTAGGCATGCTCATCTGAGCGATCTTCTTTTCTGATTACTTTGGCTGGTATTTTTAGTGGCTGCTGTTGCATATATTCGGAGTAATTTTTCTTTGGTTCGTACAGGGTCAGGACTACGGTACTGTTAATATCCAGCTCCTGGTTTAGCTGCTGACTCAAAATAACGCCACAACCAACACAGCTTAATTCCCGGGTAATCGTTGAATAGATCTGATCACCTGTTTCAATGTTGAGTTTTATTTTTGCTTCAACTCTGTCAGAGCGCCTTTTCTCGTGCTGTTGCTGAATATAAGAGTCTTTATCTTCATCGAAGAAGAAGCTGTCCATTAAGTTATTGACCAACTCTGACGTCTGATATAAATCCCCGCCAATCATAGAGACCATTTGGGCTTTTTCTGCATTTTGCTGGAGTGATGCAAACAAGTGTTGAAGTTTCAGCTGCATTTCAATCATCTGATCACTTTGACGGTTTGACCGATCGGCGATTTGCTCATTGGCGGAGACTATCCTGTCAATCGTGAGGGTCATGGCTTTCAGTGCCTGGCCACTTTCGTCAGAGCGCGTTTTACTAATATTGACCTGCTCTATGATATTAGTCATTAAATTGATGACATCCGACACTTTAGTCAGTAGTTGTGTAATGACCTGTCTGATTTCATCAGTGGAGGCGGCTGTGCGCTTTGCCAGGCTTCTGACTTCATCGGCAACAACCGCAAAGCCTCTGCCTTGTTCTCCAGCTCTGGCTGCTTCAATCGCGGCGTTCAGTGCGATCAGTGCCGTTTGATCTGCGACTGTTGAAATAGCATCTGTTACCGTTTCGATTTGCTCGCTGGCAGACTGTAACTCTCCGACTTCTTTGGAGGCAACCTCAACCACTTCGACTGTCCTGTTCATTTCTTCTAAATTACTGTTTACAGCTGCTATCCCTGAGTCGGCTTCCTGCCTGGCCTGGTCCAGGACGCCCTTGCTTTGTTCTATGGCGTTACTTGACTCGTGCAGCAGTTCCATAAAACAGTCAATAACCTGCATCACCTGGTTGTAACCGTCATTTTCGCTTTTCGCGACGGAGCTGATTTCGGTCGCAATTGCTGCAACCTGGTGCGCTGAATGTCCAACTTGCCTTGACTGCCGTCGGACTGTTGAAATAGTCGAAGACAACGACAGTGTCATATGATTAAAGCTTTCCGAAAGTTGATTTAATTCATCCTTATGGTGCATTGAGAAGTAGCTTTCTTTGGTCTGAAAGTTCCCGACGGAAATATTTTGCGCTCGCTCCAGCAGCAATTGGATACGTTGTTTGAGTTTGTTACTGAACAGCAGACTGATTGAACTGGCAATAATCACTGTGATCAGGGAAGCGATTGTAATGACGATAAACATATCGCTGAGTGCGGTTTCAACGGTGGTAATCCCATTTGCAGATACCTGAGCAACATGTGAGTTTAGTTCATTGAGTTGCGCAAAGATCTGTTTAGTCAACGGAGAAATCACTTCGCGTAAGTGCTTGGTGGCGAAGTTTGCATCCGGACTTGCTTGTTTCTCAAAGGCTAAAATCGTCAGTGGCGCAATTTTTTCCCGCTCTTCACTATAAGCGCTCCATTTCATCAGTTGAGCTTCACTGAACAACTCTTCGTAATCGTCCAGAATGGCGACAAACGCATCGCTGTTTGCAAACCAGGCTTGATCGAAACCGTCAATATTTTTTTGTTCCCTTGTCAACAGGAAGGCGCGTAACTCGGAGATCGCGGTTGCAAAGCTCATTTTTGAGTCAACCAGGAGCTTGAACAGTTCCATGCGCTCTTCGTCGGGATCTTCTTCAAGCTCGGACTCTATGAGCTCTGATAAGAGCCCTACCATAGACTCAGCCAGCGGTATAGCCTGGGTGACCAGAATTTTTACTGCGGGCTCGTTGTCTACAGTATTACTAATATCGGAGACAACTTGTTGCTCTGAATTCAGTTGGCGCAGGTTTTGTTCAATGGTACTTAAAATGCGATTTTCAAAGCCGGTTTGCTGCGCCAGTGCTTGTAATTGCGCAAAGTGCTTGTCGATATTGTTCCAGGCTGCTTGTCTGGCTGCGATGGAGTTGCGTCTTTCTTCGGGGCTGTTTCCTGTGATGATTTGTTCTTTCAAAGAAATCTGAGTTTCTAGTATCGCCATTCTTAAATCTGAATTCGCTTTCACCAGAGGTAATGACACCGATGAAAATTGCGTAAAGCTTTGTCCGATAGAGCCTGTATTCAGGTAGACGAAAAAATTACTGAAGATACCGAGCGACGTGATGATACCAAATGCAATTAACATTTGTATCGCGATACTTGGCACGATGCGTGATATATCCATTTGTTCTCACTTAATAAACTAGCACGAAGAAACTGCCCTGGCAGATAAGGCAATACTCATATAACAGGTGTTGCGTGATAGGGTTTATTTTTTTGCATTATCGAAAAATATAGTCAATCCTTGCTGTAGTTCAAAAATTAACCTTAACTTTGTTGTCGAAGGGGGGAAAATGAGCACGTTTAAAGTGGTTTTGATTGCAGCAATTTGCATAGCCAGCGTGAAAGCAGGGGCCAACGCTGATATGAACATAGGGGGGCTAGGCACCCCTGATAAAGATGACATTGAGTACCCGGATGACGAGGAGCCAAGCGATAGAGAGATCCTTTTGGGCAAAACGCTATTCTATGATACCCGGCTTTCGAGGCACCATAATCAGTCTTGCGCAACGTGCCATAACCCTGAATTGGGGTTCAGTGACGGTCTGGCCAAAGGCATTGGTAGTGGGGGAGATATTCTGGGTCGAAATGCGCCGCACTTGTATAACCTGGCTTGGTCTGTCACTTTCTTCTGGGACGGCAGAGCCGCTTCTTTGGAAGAACAAGCTTTGGGGCCTCTGGTATCTGATATGGAAATGCAAATGACCCCAAAAGATGTGGTCAAGCGTTTAAAAGACGTTAAGTTCTATCGGGACGAGTTTGCGCAAATTTATGGCGAGATTTCTTTTGAAAATGTCGGCCGGGCCATCGCCGCCTTTGAAAGAACCATCATCAGTGATAACTCGCCCTTTGACCAATATCTGGCGGGCAATAAATTTGCTATGTCACCTTCAGCAATCAGGGGCTTAAGTGTCTTTGTTGGCAAGGGGCGGTGTACCAAATGCCATGATGGTGAAAATTTTACAGACGATAGCTTCCATAATATCGGAATAGATAATAAAGATAACGGACGTTTCGAACTGGACAAAAGTGCGCAATTCAGAGGGGCATTTAAAACCCCGGGTTTAAGAAATATTATTATGAGTGCACCTTATATGCACGATGGTTCATTGGGCACGCTCGAAGAGGTCGTGGAGCACTATGATAAGGGTGCTGTGGGCACAAAAAATGTAAGCCCGCTCATTGTGCCACTCAACCTATCAACTCAGGAAAAGGCGGATTTGGTTGCCTTTATGGCCGCGTTGACCGATCCCGTTGTGATCCAACGACCAATCATTCCTCAATAAAGGAAAAACACCATGATTAAACGTATGCTAGCGCTGGGCCTGTGCATGGTTTTTAATGCACAGGCTGCCACACTAACCGGTGAACTTACTTTCGTTAAAAAGCCGCCTTTTGCAGGTATCTTGTATGCAAAAAATGGGGCAGGGCCTAAAGCTGCTGAACTGGACCAGGCGAATAAGGTGTTCGACAAAAAAGTGGTTGTGGTGGGTAAAAATGGTGAGATCACCTTTAAAAACTCAGATGAATTTCAGCATAATATTTTTGCCAATGATCCCAATTCAGGTGTTAAATTTGATGTGGGTTTGATGAATCAGGGTCAGACAACCAAAGTGTCTGCTGATTGGTCAGAAAACACACTGACTCGCATTGGGTGCAAAATCCATCCAAAAATGCGCAGTTACATTGCCAACGTGAATTCTGACACATACCAGGTACTGCCTTTCACGAAAAAACAAAAAACTTATACAATCGACTTAGACGCCGGATCTGCCAGCACGTTTGTGTTACAAATTCCTAAATATGAGCCGGTCGAGGTTACGCTTTCTCCTGGAGAAGCAAAGTCGGTAGAAGTGATGTACAAGGGAAAACTCAGAGCCAATTTAAGTTTAACTTTAAAATAAGGCGCAGCGTATGAAACGCGTTTTGCTATCGCTGGCGGCTGGTCTTATTGCTGCATCAGGCCAGGTCATTGCAGATCCATTTGGGGTTTACCCCTTTAAAATACCGCCACAGTATCAGGCTGAGCTGAGCGATTACCGTACAGACTGGACACGCGTAACGGGGTTTGAGCACTCAGGCCTACATTGGCAACAATTTATCGTCGTGTTTCTGAATAAAGATGTCAGAGTGTATGAAAGCAATTATCTGGAGTATTTGCGGCTCTATCAGGATTACGATGAGGATGAAGACGAAGAAGAGCCGGTGCCTAACTTTAAGTCTTATTCACCGGGCACGATTGTTTTGAAAGAGAATTTCTCTTCTCAGTTGGGGTCGCCCCATGAAGCTCTGACAATCACTATGATGATTAAACGTCAGCCAGGCTACTCGCCTACGCACGGTGATTGGGAATATGTGCAGTTCGATAAGCAAGGGAAAGTACTGCTAGCCGGTAAAGGCACGGATAGTGCAATACAAAAAGTGTGTGCCAGTTGCCACGAAAGTATCAAAGAGCGGGATTACATTTTTGCGAACTTTTATTCAAAGAGTAAGTGAATAATTGAGTATTACACTGACAAGGGCGCGCTAAAATGCGCAACAGTACGCGCCCGGGTGCAAGGCATTATTATAAATCTTCATTTTTAAATTTTTTGTTAACGTGATATTTGTTGTGTTTAATATTTATACAACATGGAGCACGTTATGTTTAAGAAAACCTGTCTAACTTTAGCTGTGGCTATATCTGGTCTCTCAATGCAGGCGGCCTGGGCACAAGACTCATTTTGCCCAAGGGTAGAAGGCTTTTACTCCACCTGGGATTATCCTGCGGGTGGTCAGCTGGATGTTCAGGATCTAGCCACTGATAAACTCACTCATATTATAGTGGCATTTGCCTATCCTAATGCCGATGGTACGCTGAACACGCTTGAGGCCGACCGCTATATTGATGACATTGTGGCACACGCGCACGCTAACAATACCGGTGTAATGATTTCAGTCGGCGGTGCCGGGGTTGACTTCCTGTCAATGGACGAACAGGCGCGAGCGAACCTGGTAAAAAACCTGGTTGCTTACGCTGAGCTACACAACCTGGACGGTATCGATGTCGACTGGGAAGACTGGAGTACCTACAACCAGCCAAACCCGGTTGAGAGTGGTTATTTGCTTAATCTGGTCAAAGACCTCAGAGCTGCATTACCCGCACACCTTGAAGTGAGCGTAGATGTTCAGGCTGGTGGCTGGTCTGGCATTAATTTTCATCCAGATCTGGATGAGCATGCCGATTATATTCGCTTTATGGCCTACGACTACACCGGAGGCTGGGGTGGCTCACCGAAAAACCATCACGCAGCCTGGTCGTATATCCATGATGGTCTGGTGAATCCTGCGCAATGGAGCCAGAGCATGATCACTAAGTACGACGTGAGTAAAACCAGTCTGGGGATCCCTTTTTATAACAAATCATTCCCTGATGGCGTCAGTGGCCCGGTGATAACGTACACAGCGCGTGAGATTGTAGAAACCTTTGTTGATGGGTTAGGTGTGGACTACAACGCAGGGTTCTATGAAATGGATAATTATCTGCACTTTTGGGAAACCCCTGAATTGGTTCGCACAAAATCGCAATTTGTTGCCGACAATGGCTATCCCGGCATTTTTATCTGGGAGCTCCATCAGGACGCACGCGGAGATAAGAATAAGTTGTTAGATGCCATTGGTGAGGTGCTACCTAAGTGTCAGCCTTGCAGTGACGCCTGGCAACCATACCCCAGTGTGTATCAAACAGGGGATGTTGTGAGTTTTGAAGGGAAAAACTGGCGTGTTAATGGAGGTCCATTACATGGTGTTGCACCCATGACTGAAGGTCATGCACACAGATATACCGAATTGGGTGCATGTCAGAATTATGTAGCAGCCCGATAAGGTTCAGCTGACATAAAAAAAGCCCCGGAAGGGGCTTTTTAACACTCAATAAGATTAGTAGGTTGCGCTGCCTTTTGTGCGCGGGAAGGCGATAACGTCACGGACGTTGCCCATACCTGTTACGTAAGCAACTAAACGCTCAAAACCCAGACCAAAGCCCGAGTGTGGCACTGTGCCGTACTTACGTAGGTCGCGGTACCAGCTGTAATCTTCTTTATCCAGGCCCATTTCTTCAAGGCGTTGGTCCAGAACATCAAGGCGCTCTTCACGCTGAGAGCCACCGATGATTTCGCCAATACCCGGTGCTACAACGTCCATCGCCGCAACGGTTTTTCCGTCTTCATTCTGACGCATGTAGAAGGCTTTAATGTCACGCGGGTAGTTCTTGATAACGACTGGTGCATTAAAGTGTTCTTCAGCCAGGTAACGTTCGTGCTCTGATTGCAGATCAACGCCCCAGTCAACCGGGAATTCAAACTTCTTACCACAATTTTTCAGGATTTCGATAGCATCGGTATAGTCTACCTGAGCAAAGTCTTTGTCGATGAATGACTCAAGACGTGTGATAGCTTGCTTTTCGATACGCTGGGCAAAGAACTCCATGTCATCACGGCGCTCATCCAATACGGCCTTAAAGGCATATTTCAGCATATCTTCAGCAAGGGCAGCGATGTCGTCCAGATCGGCAAAAGCAACCTCTGGCTCAACCATCCAGAACTCAGCCAGGTGGCGCGATGTATTGGAGTTTTCAGCACGGAATGTTGGGCCGAAAGTATAAATCTTTGACATTGCGCTGGCATAGGTTTCACCGTTTAGCTGACCAGATACAGTCAGAAACGCTTCTTTACCGAAGAAGTCTTCGCTGTAATCAATATCACCTTTGTCAGTACGTGGCAGGTTTTGCATATCCAGTGTAGAAACACGGAACATTTCACCGGCACCCTCACAGTCGCTTGCTGTGATGATAGGCGTGCTGATCCACATGTAGCCACGCTCGTGGAAGAAACGGTGGATAGCCTGTGACAAGCAGTTACGAACACGGGTAACCGCACCAATTACGTTAGTGCGCGGACGCAGGTGAGCATGCTCACGAAGATACTCGATACTGTGACGCTTAGCGGCCATTGGATAGGTATCCGGATTTTCAACCCAACCCAGTACTTCAACTTTGTTAGCTTGAATTTCAAATGCCTGGCCCTGACCTTCAGAGGCTACCAGAACGCCGGTAACGGCTACAGAGCAGCCTGCGGTAAGACGAGTCACTTCTTCATAATTATTAAGCGAATTAGGGACTACGGCTTGAATAGGATCGAAACAAGAACCGTCATGGACGGCTAGGAATGAAATACCCGCTTTTGAATCGCGTCGTGTACGGATCCAGCCTTTTACAGTAACCTGGCTGTCTACCGCAACGGTGCCTGCTAGTAGCTCCGTTATCGCTGTGTGGCTCATCTTTACTCCAAAATGATTATTTATAATTAGTCTGTTGCGTGTGTTGTTTAACTCACTGCCATGACCACGCTTTTTGCGCAGTCAGCTATGTCGTATCTTACCTGCGATAGACACATAAAAAAACCATCAAATGCCAGAGTAGGGTAATTTCTTTGGGCTTTTTTACATCTAATAGCAACTGAAAGGGGATGTAAGCTCGATAATTGACCATTTGATCTGTTCCTTCCTGGAGATAGAGAGTGGTTTGGTGATTCGATACTAAAAAACAGCTTGCAGGTACTCGATGAATTACTTAAATGCGAAAATTATGGCATTATGTCACTCTACTACTAAGAAAAACTGGATATAAGTCGTTCAATAGATGAAACAGGCATTTATATTACGGGGATTACCTGGCTCTGGGAAAACACATTACGCCTATGCGCTGGCTGACGAGCTGGTGGCGGGTGACGAGACACAATTTGTCATATGTGCAACAGATGATTACTTTCATAATGAGCAAGGCGAGTACCATTTTGAGAAGTTCAGGTTACCGGAATATCATAATCTGAACCTGGCACGCTTTATCAATGCGCTGGCTGAGGGGATCCCGCTGGTGATAGCTGATAACCCCAATATCAAACGCTGGGAGTTTGTGGCCTATGCCAGTGCCGCACAGGCGATGGGGTATCAGGTCAAAGAAGTGATTGTTGGTGAAGTTAAAGATAAGTCGATGCAGCATTTGTATGCCAAGCGCAACACACATGGCGTCGCATTGAGAACCATTAGCAAAATGGCGTATATGTTTGAATGGTAAACATAAACAGTGGTTTACCAAATAAAAAAAAGCCGACATGAATGTCGGCTTTCTTATGCATTGATGTCTTACATGGCGTCGTATTCGTCCTGCCAGAAGAACTTCTCTTCGCCAAATGCCGGCTTGAGGCCGTCCAGCCAGGTCGCTTCTTCATCATATTTGGCAAAGAAAGGTCTTTGCACCCAATCCGGGTTACGTGCCTGAATGAAACGCAACACGAATACTTTCTCACCGTTGATTTCAGTCACTCCTGAGACCTCGACTTTACCTGGACCCGCACTCATAGAAGGTCCGCGCACCGTGCGGCTCACACCCGAAACTTCTTTATAAGCATCACGGAAAATTTCCCAGGTCCTATACAACGGCAACTCAAAGTAACGCTTGGCGCCGGTGTCACGCTCAATAAACATGTAATATGGGATCATGCCCATCTGAGTTTGCTCTTTCCACATCTCAGACCACATTTCAGGGTCGGTGTTGAGGTGGTTAAGTAGCGGGGCCTGCGTCCGGATCTGGGCACCCGTTTTGCGCAGCAGCTTAATCGCTTCTTTGGCAATGTCAGTGCGCAGTTCTTGCTTGTGGTTAACGTGTGCCATGATTGACACATGCTTTCCGGCATCAACCAGCTCTTTGAGCAGTGCTAATAAATCTTGTGCGTCTGGATCTGTGACATAACGGAATGGCCAGAAAGTCAGAGATTTGGTCCCAATACGGATAGTACGAATGTGATCAAAGCGCGGCTCTTTTAGCGCTTCTAGGTACTTACGCAGTTTTACTGTACGCATTACCATTGGGTCGCCACCTGTCATAAGAAGATCGGTGACTTCGGTATGCTCTTCCAGGTAGCTGTGCAGCAGCTCTTCATCGTTGTTGTTAAAGCGTGTTGCTTTACCTACGAACTGTGCCCAACGGAAACAGAAAGTACAATAAGAGTGACAGTACTGGCCCTGTGCCGGGAAGAACAAGACGGTTTCTTTATATTTGTGCTGAATGCCTTCTACACGCTCTCCGTCAAAGGTCGGGACGTTTTTGTCCATCTGACCGGCCGGGTGCGGGTTGAGCTTTTGTCTTAGTTTAGTCGACAGCTCGAAGACTTCTTCTGGCGTATGCTCGCGCTTTAGCAGCGCTGCCATTTCTTCATAAGACTCATCGTCCAGCATGCCACGTTGCGGGAAAGTAAGCTGGAAAACGGGATCGTTGGGCACCTTGTCCCAGTCAATGAGTTCTTCAATAACATAGTTATTAACGCGGAAAGGGAAAACGTTTGCAACCACCTTCATCTGGAAGCGCAGGTGCTCAGGCAGTTTTTCAAGTTGCTCAATTTTATCAATCTGACGGTGTTGATAAACAGTAAAGCGTGGCGGCTGATAAGCTTCAGCTGGCTGCAATTTGACGGTTTGTTGCATAGTAGCTCGATTCTCGACTTTATTCGGAATTTACAATCAAAGTCGCCTAGTCTAACAAAGCCGTGAAATGATTTCAGGTACAATCGATGAAATATCGTAAATAATTGCAAAATTGGCAAAAAAATTACCAACTTTGCATTTTTTGTCGAACTTTATTGCGGTGCTGCTCTTAATTAATACGCATCCTGTTCGATGGCCTGATAGATGCCTTTTGCCAGGTGTGCAATATCTTCATCCGATGTGATATAGGGGGGCATGAGGTAAATGAGTTTGCCAAACGGGCGGATCCATATGCCTTTTTCGATAAAGAAACGCTGTATTTTCGCCACGTCAATTGTACGGTTTAATTCAACAACTCCAATTGCACCGAGCACTCTGACATCCTGCACGGCATCCAGCGCTTTACACTGTTCAAGCATCCGTAAACTTTGCTCCAGACGCTGCACTTGCTGCTGCCATACATTGCTTTGCAATAGTGACAGACTGGCATTAGCGGCAGCGCAGGCCAGTGGGTTGCCCATAAAAGTAGGGCCGTGCATCAGTACTTTGGCTTCGCCCTGGCTGATCCCAACGGCTATTTCATCAGTGGTAAGCGTTGCAGAGAGTGTCATTGTGCCCCCGGTTAGAGCTTTGCCCAGACAAAGGATATCTGGACTGATGTCAGCGTGCTCACAGGCGAATAACTTTCCGGTGCGGCCAAAGCCTGTGGCTATTTCATCAAGGATCAGCAAAACGTCATACTTATCGCACAGTGAACGGAGCTTTTTCAGATAGTCCGGGTGGTAGAAGTTCATGCCACCGGCGTTTTGCACTATTGGCTCAATGATAAATGCCGCAACATCCTGATGATGCGTCTCAAATGACGCTTCGAGTTGCTGTAACTCTTCTTCGCAGGCTTGCTCATTGAAGCGCCCGGATGGTGCGGGTACGAAAATATGCTCCGGAAGGAAACCCTGATACATACTGTGCATGGAATTGACTGGATCGCACACGCTCATGGCGGCAAAGGTATCACCATGATACCCTTTTTGGGCAGTCATGAGTTTAGTTTTGCGCGTATGCCCTTTACTTAGCCAGTATTGCAGGGCCATTTTAATTGCCACCTCAACACTGACCGAGCCGCTGTCAGCCAGAAACACCTTTTTAAGTGGTGCTGGCGTCATTGCCACCAGCTTTTTGCATAACTCAACAGCCGGAGCGTGCGTGAGTCCGCCAAACATCACATGACTCATCTTGCCTGCTTGTTCAGTGATTGCTGCCACAATATCAGGGTGACTATAGCCATGAATAGCGCTCCACCAGGATGCCATACCATCAATTAATTCTTCGCCAGTCTCCAGATGGATGCGATTGCCTTGTGTATGACTGGCCGGATAAACGGGCAGCGGATCCAGCATGGAGGTATAGGGATGCCAGATATGTGCTTTATCAAAGGCTAAATCAATTGCGTTATTATTGCTCACTTGTAAACCTTGCTTAAGTGGTCTGTGTTGACAATGGTAAAGCAAGAAGTAGACTAAGCCAATGACCGTCATAACAACTGACTAAAAAATGTCAGTCAAAAGAAGAGAATAATTATGGAATTGGGCACAGTACGTCACGATTGGACGCATAAAGAAGTTAAATCACTATTTGAAATGCCATTCAACGATCTGTTGTTTTATGCCGCGAGCATCCACAGAAAAAACTTTAATCCCAATGAAGTACAGATCTCTACACTCTTGTCTATTAAAACCGGCGCTTGTCCTGAAGATTGTAAATATTGTCCTCAGTCGGGCCACTATAAAACCGATCTGGAACGTGAACGCCTGATGGAAGTCGAAAAAGTGGTTGCGCAAGCCAAGGTGGCCAAAGAAAAGGGCGCAACGCGTTTTTGTATGGGTGCTGCCTGGTCTGATCCAAAAGATCGCGACATGCCCTACATCGAAAAGATGGTGCGCGAAGTCAGAGAGCTGGGCCTTGAGACATGTATGACGCTGGGTAAGCTGGATAATGACAAAGCACATGCGCTCAGAGAAGCAGGCTTAGATTACTATAACCACAACCTGGACACGTCACCTGAGTATTATGAACAGATCATTACTACACGTACTTATCAGGACCGCCTGGATACACTCGACCACGTCCGTGATGCAGGTATGAAAGTCTGTTCGGGCGGGATTGTGGGTATGGGCGAGCAAGCCTCTGACCGGTACGGTCTGCTTATGCAGCTGGCGAATCTGCCTAAACAACCAGAAAGTGTGCCAATTAACATGCTGGTTAAAGTGGCTGGTACCCCCCTTGAAGACGTTGATGATTTGGACCACTTTGAGTTTGTCCGCACCATTGCGGTTGCACGTATTATGATGCCGTACAGCTATGTGCGTTTATCTGCGGGTCGTACAGCAATGAATGAGCAAATGCAGTCTATGTGTTTCTTTGCTGGTGCAAACTCTATTTTCTATGGCGACAAGCTACTCACCACGGAAAACCCGGAAGCTGATGCAGATATGAACCTGCTTAAAAAGCTGGGCATGCAACCGGAGAAACGTCAGGATTACTCAGACGAGGCCTATGAAGCGTCTCTGAATTCTGCAATCGCAGATAAAGCAACGTCTGAATTGTTCTACGAAGCCAACTAAATGGCTTTTGAGTTCATCGATGCAGCCCTCCAAGCTCGGGCTGCGGCATCTTTACTGCGTCATCGTCAGTGTGTTGGTAAAGTGTCAGCCCGTGAAATCGAAGTTGACGGCGAAGCTTACCTGAATTTTGCCAGTAATGATTATCTTGCCTTGGCCGATGAAACGCTGAGCCTGACGGCACAACCTGGCAGTCGCAGCTCGGCGCTGGTGACGGGGTTTCAATCAGTCCACTCGGCTTTTGAGGCACAATTGTGTGATGCTTTTGGTTACGACAGGGCATTGCTGTTCGCCAGTGGTTTTGCAGCGAATACCAGCGTGATTCAGGCGCTATTTAACGATCCTGCTGTGGGGCGTGAATCTGAGTTGTTTCAGGACAAGCTTAATCATGCCAGCTTGCTGGATGGTGCATTAAACAGTCAGGCTAAGCTGACGCGGTTCAATCACAACGATATCACTCATTTGCGTGCGCGACTGGAAAAGTCTAAAGCAAAAAACAAGCTGATCGTGACTGAAGGTGTATTCTCGATGGACGGCGATTGCGCGCCTTTGGTGGATATCGCTCAGCTTGCAAAGACGCACAATGCCTGGCTGATGGTTGACGATGCCCACGCACTGGGCGTGCTGGGTGATAACGGGCTTGGCAGCATCGACAGTGGTATTAAACCGGAGTTATTGGTGATCACCTTTGGTAAAGCGATGGCTTGTCAGGGCGCAGCGGTGTTATGTAGTCAGCGCGTGCAGCAGTATTTATTGCAATTTAGCCGCGAATACATTTACTCCACGGCGATGTCACCAATGCTGACAGAAATTGCAATTAAGCAGTTTGCTAAGTTACGCAGTGCCAGCTTACAAAGAGCAGTATTAAAAGATAACATTGCCTATTTTACCCAAACGGCAGCGCAACTGGGTATTCCGGTTCTACCATCGACAACGGCCATACAGCCTGTCGTGCTTGGCTCGGCAGATAACGCGCTCGCAGCCCAACAGCAATTGAAAGCGCAGGGAATATGGTTGACTGCCATCCGGCCACCGACAGTACCGCAAAATGCAGCCCGGTTACGTATTACGCTGACGGCGGCACACACCTCAGCAGACATAGATACCTTGCTCAATGCACTTAAGGAGGCGATATGAGTGTTTCAGTAAAAGCACAGGTTGCCTCGCGTTTTTCGCGTGCATCTCAGGTTTACGTGCAGCATGCGAATGTCCAGCAACAGGCCGCAGAAATCTTACTTAAGAAAATCACTCAGCGATGTAACAGGCTATTAGACTTAGGCGCAGGTCCCATGCAGCATTACGACGCGTTAAGTCAGCGTTGTGCGCAATTAGTAGCATTGGATTTGAGCGCTGGTATGTTAGGGCAAGGCCCTGAAGGTGCACTTAAAATTTGTGCGGATATGGACAGTTTGCCGCTCGCGGATAACTGCGTTGATGCTATTTTTAGTAATTTTGCGATTCAATGGAGTCAGGATCACGCTACGTTATTTACAGAACTAAAGCGGATTTTAAGGTCCGGGGGGAAAGCCTACTTGAGTATTGTAGCCGACGGCTCTTTGTATGAAATACAGCAGGCCTGGCAAAGCGTCGACGCGCACTGTCATGTTAATCGCTTTACCCCATTTGATGCGCTACTGACATACGCCGATGATGCAGGGTTTGACATTGATGATGCTGAATTGATGTGTCTGAAAGAAACCTTTAGCACGGCTCAGGCGGCCTTTAAATCAGTAAAGGCGATTGGCGCCAATCAATTACAGCATGAAGGCCAGCGTCGCGGCTTGCTGGGAAAAGCACAATATCGTAAATTATTGGCTGGGTACCCGCTTACGAATGGTCGGGCACAGTTGAGTTATCAGGTCGCCTTAATGGAGCTAACTAAATTATGAGTGCATTCTTTATCACTGGTACAGACACTGAAGTGGGCAAAACCCATGTGTCTTCGCTGCTGCTTAAGTTATTGGCGCAAAGAGGCAAGAAAGCGCTCGGCTTTAAACCGCTTGCAGCAGGCGCTGAAGAAGCCTTTGGCCAGCTTGTGAACGAAGATGCGCTGAGTCTCATGGAAGCGGCTTCTGTGCACGGCAAATATGAGCAGATCAATCCATTTTGTTTCGAGCCACCTATTGCACCACATATCGCTGCGCAGCGTGCCGGGGTGACCATTAGCTGTGAGGCATTGAGTGAAAAATATCGTGAGTTAAGTACCTTAGGTGCAGAGTATACGCTTGTTGAAGGCGCGGGTGGCTGGGCGTTACCTATCAACGACACCCAATTCTTGTACGACTGGATTAAACAGGAGCAATTGCCCGTGATCCTGGTTGTTGGGATGAAACTGGGTTGTCTGAACCATGCATTTTTGACTGAGCAAGCAATTAGTGCAGCCGGTTTGAACTGCGTAGGGTGGGTGGCCAACCAGGTAGATCCTGCCATGCAGGAATATGAAGCCAACCTGGAGACCTTAAAACAACGATTAAATGCACCTTTGCTTGGAGTAGCGCCGTACAGCGAAGGGACACCTAAATTGCAAATCCACAGTGCTTTGCTCGATTTATTGGGCCTTCAGCACAGCGCAAATGCGTGACCCACTTGCGTCAACAGCACCGCAGCGATAACTCGGTATTTTCTATACTGAGTTACGCGGGTCTGAGTTTGGCCCTGCTGTTACTACTGTTTGTTATTCCTCGAGAAACCCCCATTCAGGTTGTGCCTGTTATTCAGGGAAAGGCAATCAACCATTGCCACTACCGTTGTGCGCATGACAGAGCGATTAAAGTGCAATTGCTAGCGAGTGGCCATATATACTTTAGGTATGAAAAGATCAGTTACCCTCTGGCTGAGAGTGAGAGCCGCAAGCTTGGTGAATTAATAGATAAGTTACGCTTTGAGGACTCAACTCAAAGTGTTTGGTTGTATATATCTCCAGACGCGTCAGTTGAAGATGTCATTACGGCGTCAAACTTGTTCCGACAGCACTCAGTGAACCGGATCGTCATTGGCAAACTTGAAACAGGAGAATAAGTGTATGATCAGTTGTAGTGACTACGACTATTTTGAGATTGTTTGCTTGTTTCACTATCCGGTGACTATCAACCTGCGTAGCGGTGAACAGCTCTCGGGCGTGGCCCTGGACTTGTGCCGTGATACGCAGAAGAATGAGTGTTTAAAGCTGAGTGTGGGGGACCAAGCCAGCCTAGTGCAACTGACCCAAATCACCAAATTGACAATCAATACCACCAACCCACACTTTAGTGAAAAGCTTTTTAGCTAGCCTGTCGACTTTCCTGGCCAAATAGTAAAAACTGCTTGTTATGCTTTGTTTTATTTTTTAGGAGTACGGATGACATTCAGGTTTAATGTATTTGGCAAACGTATGTCAGTAAGCCGGGTTGAGGCACAATGGCAGCTGTTTAATGATTCTGACACGGGTATGCGCGCCAGGGTATATGATGTCGTGATCCCACCCGAGCTGGATGAATCTGAACTAGCTCGATATCTCGACGACATTTATCATGAACGCTCTTCAGAAGCCTATCCCAGGGTGATATTGCTCGAATAGTAGGTGTGTCGCCTCTTGGGATGATTAGCTGTACCTTCAAAGCGCAGACATGCCTACGATAGTCGCAGCTCAGATAGTGTCGACTTTGCAGATTTTTGACTATCTTTAATAGCAATAAGGATATCCAGTCATTAAGCAGTTGATTGGGTTCATTAAGTGAATACCGGAGACACCATGAATCTGCTTAAGCGCTTTTCTATAATTCAATTGTCTATTATTAGCTCAGCTGCCTTACTTATTTTTATTCTTATACTGCTTAGCAAAGTCGTCTACCAATATTGGCAAGATATTGAAGCAACCTCGAAAGATATTGCTTACATAGGGTTACTGGATGCAATGGAAAAGGTGGCGCATCATCACGCCGTTGAGCGTGGGCTCACGGCTGGCTTTTTGGGCAATCCTACCGGGCAAACCCGACAAGCTGTTGCGGCGCAACGTATCAAAGCGGATGCTTCCGTTGCTGCGCTGGAAGGTTTGTACAATGGTGCGTTTAAAGAAGATGACAAAGTGCAAAAGTGGCTACCTAATTTGTTTACACTGCTGAGAGAAAAGAGCGCATTGCGGCGTCAGGTGGATCAACAGCAGGGCAAAAATGCATTTAATTATTACAGTCATGTCAATCAACTTGCTCTGAATACCGCGATGCGTATGCAGGCTTATGTCACAAACCGGGAGCTGGCGTCCAACTTGTCCATCGCATTTTTGATGGCGCAGAGCAAGGAGCGCAAAGGGCAATTACGGGGCAAAGTGAATGGGGTGCTGGCGAGGCAATCTGCCAATGACGCTGTTAAACGAGACCTCGCTTACTATCAGCTGCAACTTACTTTGTTAAAAGAGCAGTTAGAAACGGCGCTGTCAGGAGATACGCTGAATACCTATAAACAGCTGATGTCTGATAGCCGTGCGCAGGCGCTTGACAAAGTGATCACCGCCATTGCCACGGGTGATAACATTGATTATACACAGCTGCCCAATAGTGGACAGTGGTTTTCGCAGGCGACCGGGCAAATTAAGGACGTCAAAGCTTTACTCGACAGCCAGTGGGCACATACGCGTGAAATCAGTGAGGCGTATAAAGCAGATCTGATCAGTCAAATGACCTGGTTGTTTGTGTTGTTCATGATTTTTATGCTTATTATCATAGTGATCAATACACATTTGTTTACTTCGTTGCGAAGTGAGCTGAATGAGTTAACCGGTATTTTGACTAAAGTCGCAAACAATGGCGACCTGACCTTAGATGTGAGGCTAAAAACCAGTGATGAGCTGGGTAAAATCTCAGAGTCTATTCACAATACAGTGTATGCCTTTAAGGATCTGCTGGTGGGGTTATCTAAGTCCATTAATGTAGGGACTAAGCTTGGTAATCAAATGGAAAAAGCCGCTGGTCATGTGACTGAAGATGCGCAGCGCACCCAGAGTCTCGCCACCAATATCGCTGCGGCCATTGAACAAATGGCGGCAACCAGCGAAGACATCGCAAAAGCGGCATCAGACACGTTAAACGCCAGTGACCAGCTTAACGATGAATCTAAAAAGTTACTTGAAGACAATCAGCGTAATCTGGATGCCATGCATGTACTGTCGCAGAATATGGAGCAGGTCAATGAAATGGCATTGAATATGGAGCAACAGGTGGAAGAGATCAACACCATCCTGGATTCTATCCGCAGTGTGGCCGATCAGACTAACCTGTTAGCGCTTAATGCGGCTATTGAGGCGGCCAGAGCAGGTGAGCATGGTCGGGGTTTCGCGGTGGTTGCTGATGAAGTAAGGGGGCTTGCCAATAACAGTAAAGGCTCATCAGAGCAGATCTCGACATTACTCAGCAACCTGAATGACATTAGTCGCAATGTGGTGAATGCTATTAAAGAAAATACCGGGTTGGCCAGCAATATCATGAGTGAGGTGGAACAAACCCGGCAGGTCTCCATGCAGGTGAGTGACCATAGTACTCATGTGGAGCAACTCACGACCTCAGTCGCAACGGCAGCGCAGCAGCAATCGGTTGTTGCACAGGATATTTCCAGTAACACCACAGCAGTATTAGATGCAGCAAATGAGGAACTGAAGACCTCGCAGGCGTTAAAGCGACTCTTTGATGACATGAAACTGAACAGTGATACACTACAGCGTACTATGGACAATTTTAAAATTGATTAAGCGCAGTATTATCAACACGCTCTGCGCGGGACATTATGTGAGTGCAGGTTATGTGGAACAAATTATGGCGCTGGGAACCAGGAAGACAGGACTCGGGCTACGATAAAATGCTGTTAGGCGGTGCAATTTGGCCCATTAAATTCGACTGTTACCTGATCCATTTCCCGGCGGGCAGTGAAATCAAACAGCACGTGGATCAGGTCACCACCGGTAAACATTACCGGCTCAATATTATCCTCAAACATGCCAAACAAGGCGGCGAATTCATCTGCCAGAATACCTTGCTGAACTGGTCAAGGGTTAAATTATTCAGACCTGATACAGAACCTCATGCTGTAAGCAGAATCGCTGAGGGTAGTCGCTACGTATTGAGTATTGGTTGGGTGAGAACAAGTTGATACTGCGTTAATTTAATGATCATAGCTCTAAACTGGGCAAGCTTAATTGAAAAGACTTCACGATGAGAGCTATTTGTGTTGTTGTTGTGAAATTAGGTGCAAGTTCGAAACTGACTAGAAATGATAAATATATTTAGAACTAAGAAAAGTGTCCAAAAAGAATGGAAAGTAAAAACTCTGGACTTTGCGAAAAAGGTAAACCTTTATGTAGACAAAGGACTGAAAGATGGCTGGGAAGAGGCAGGTGCGGTACCTGAGGATAACGGACGGGAAAAGTTAGTTTCTCATTTGCTGAAAGAAATAAGGAAAGCTAATGAAAAAGGGGATGTAACTAAGCTAAGGGAAGATTGGCCTTTGGCTCATAGCCCCATGATCCCTGAACTGGAATCAAATGGTCAAAGCATTCCCGTTGTTGCCATTCTCGATGACGGACGGGTTGTCGCGAGAGTTGGGGCCTTCCATGAAGAAGGGTATGTGGCAGAAATCGATGACTTGTCGGTTAAACTCATAGAGGGCATCAGTTATTTCGGTAGCAGTCCGAATAAAAAGTTTTTCGCCTATTGTAAGGATAATGGTGTTTCGGTGACTGAAGGTTGGCTGGGACGGGAGGTGTCATCATTTTCCTACCCAACGGGTCTTGAAAGTGTGCCAGATAAGTTTGATGTTAAAGCTTTTGATGCGCCACCAAGGCCATCACAGTTGATCCCGTTTCCAGATGGTAAAAAGGTGTTATTTGTAAGCTCACAAGGCATTTTTGTTTTAAGTAATAATGAGAGTGTTCGTTTGTTACCGACAAAAGAAGACTTAGTTCGACAGTTCGAATGGATGCAAACAGAGCTACCAGATCGTGAGTTGACCGTGGACTTGAGCATGGCGCATGGCGCTATTTCTCCAGATGGGAGGTTTATTGCGATAGGTGAGCAAAACAGTACGCATAGAATTCTGGATGCAAATTACAACCTCATCGGTGATATTGGGAATCTCAGTGAATACGCGCACTATGCCATTTTTAGTAAACACTCAGACATGATCGCCTTGAACTCTTGTCACTTCTACAATGGCGTTACGATTGGCTTATCAACAAGCCACTTACCCGATTTTAAAACTGAACCATACGAAGATAATGAATACACACCGATTCTCGAAGATGGAGCAAGAGTATACGCAGGCGTTCACAGGGACAATGAATTTATAATTGGCGATGCAAATGGTCACTTGAGGGCGTTTGGTGAAAACGGTGAACGACATTGGCAGCATTATATCGGTGCTAATATTGGTGACATTGATTTATCATCAGACGAATCTAAGCTAGTCTGTTCTACCTGTGCTGGGTATATCTCTATTATAGAGTTGGATACGGGCAAGCGAAAAGAATATGAAATAGGAACTGGCGGGCACACAGAGTGTAGACGCTGGTTGTTTTGGAAAAATGAAGATAAGCCTCTTGCTTGGTAGTTATTGTCGAGTCAGGGCTTTGAGTGATATATCTCATTGATAGAGATAATATAAATTTACTTGATGGAGTGAATAATGATAAGGATGCTTTGTTCCTTTTTCATGCTGATCCTTATACTACTAAGTACATTCCCTTCTTACGCCGATGAGGTCTATCGGCTCAGGTTGTTCTTTGGGCTGTCATTGCCAGATGGCGGCGGTGTCTCGCTGGAGCAATGGCAGGCGTTTCAAAATGGCGAGATAGTGAAGACCTTTGATGGCTTTAATGTCGTGGACTCAGTGGGTTACTACAAAGGTAAGCCAGAGCGCTCGAAAGTCGTGACCGTGATTGTAGACGAACAAGGCGTTAAAAAGGCCAAAACACTGGCATCTCTGTATGCTAAAAAATTCAAACAGGATTCCGTGATGATAGTGAAAGTGCCGGTTGCTGAGTGGAGCTTTATCGGGCCTGATTATGGCAGTACTTCCAATGGCCAATAGCCTTTTATATTTTAAAAGCGTATTCAATAGGTGAGAGATCACGCCATGAATCCAGAAGTAATGATGAGGCAAATACTGTTTTTAAGCATTGTCTTTTGGTCGGCACTGTTTATGGCTCTTTGGGAAAATCAAAATCCGAGTGTTTTCCTGGCAATGTATGAGAGCATTAATGCGTAAAATTATTAGTCTTTTAGTGTTTTAACTTTGTGCGCGTCAGTATATGCAAATCCTTGTAAAACTGTCTCAGGTACGTTATCGGTTTGGAACGGACACCCTCCAAGCAAGGCTATCGGATACATCGGATGATATCCTATATGGTGTTGAAGAAGCGGGAGAAGGGCCCAGGCAGGAAGCGTTATCGGCGAGGCTTTATGAACGCTTTTTATCGGTTGAAAATCACATTATAGGCACTTTTTGCTTGGAAATACTGGAAGAGAAATATTCTCTTGTATATGACAGCTCTGAAATTAGGTTGGTGAGAATCAGTCTTTATTCAGAGTGAATAACCCCAGCTGACTGAAGCGAGACTTTCAATGTCAACATCGCGGGGTTGAGCAGGGGGTATTACCCTTGCTCCTTTTCTCTTGCCTGATAATTTGGCAGTAGTTCTTCTACAATCTTCTGTGCCGGAATGGTGTAGCGCACGCCGCTGAACATTACTGAGGTATTTTCTTCAATACCGGTGATCCCGGTCAGTGTCCAGCCT
Organism: Pseudoalteromonas ardens; assembly: GCF_030125445.1. Lineage (NCBI taxonomy): Bacteria > Pseudomonadati > Pseudomonadota > Gammaproteobacteria > Alteromonadales > Pseudoalteromonadaceae > Pseudoalteromonas > Pseudoalteromonas ardens. The sequence continues at coordinate 289,697 of NZ_JASJUV010000002.1, read as the reverse complement.
TCGCCTTTTTCCGGGCACCATACTTTGGTGGTGGGGGGAATGACAATATACTCTTCGCTCATCTTAACGACTCCTGACGGCTGTTACTTAAGGTCCGATAGTTTATACTAATTCTGAGTAAAAGAGAGGGCTTTATTGAAAGCTTTTAGATGATGGAACCCCATGCAAATTAAAACACCCAGATTACTGCTGAGGCCGGTGAATTATCGTGATGTACCGGCGCTGGTGGCGCTGTTAAATGACCCTTTGGTAAGTCAGTATAATGATTACGGAACGCAACTGACACAGCAGGAAGTCAGAGCAATGTTACAGGCCGATTTAGACGACTTTTATGAAGGATATGGCGGGCGCTTTGCCATTGAACATGAGGGTGTGTTTATAGGGACTATTGGACTATATGACTGTGACGTAAAGGCAAAACATATTCACCTCGGCATCGAGCTTGAACCAAAATTTTGGCATCAGGGGCTGGCCTCAGAGGTGCTCAGTGCAGCTTTAAATGTGCTGGACAAGCTGGTGCCTGGTTGCAAGGTTTCCCGGGTCATTGGCAAGGTACATCAGGCAAATATCGCCTGTCAGCGGTTACTCGGCAGGAGTGGGTTTCAGCAAGTTGGCAGCGGGAGCGTATGTGTTTTTGAGCTTTATACAAGCCAGTTGCCTGTTGTATCGAGATCGAGAGCTGCCAGTTAAGCGTGATACTTTTGTATGTTGAGTTTAGTGATATTAAGTGATCGTTAGCTGGCACCTATAGCAAAAGAAAATACCCGGATTTGATGCCGGGTACCTCAAATGTGTATTAGCTAACGAGTAGCGCCTATTCCAGCCCTTTTTTGCTATACAGCGTGACTTTATCCGATACCAAAGTCACTTTAATGTGTTTACTGTCGTTGCCCCAGGTGCAGTTAGTGTGCAGGGTTTTTTCTTCGCACTGATCTGCAGATCCCAGAATTTGTTCCAGCTCAGTTTTGTCCATACCCACTTCGATTTTGTCGTAGTTTTCCATGCTTACTTTGGAGCAGGCGGCCAGGCCGAGGAGCAGAGTCAGGGTTAAAATTTTTTTCATAATAGTGTCCGTCAGTGTCTGTATTTTCTGATTTGGAAGATGATCCCCATTTTGGGATGATCTAAATAATGAATGTCGCCGCTGTATACACGGGTAAACTGAGACATTCTGGCGCTTTGTAGGTCGCCTTCATCACTTTTGTAATGATAGTCAAAGTTACTTGTAACATATAAATAATGACGTATGTGGATTTTCATCCAACCCTGTAGCTGCCACAGGGTTGGATCTTGTTCTTTTTGCGCAACCTGTTTAGGTTCGCCCAGCAGGCTGATAAAGCCATCGTCCGGGGCACCTAAGCGGGCCACATAGCTGGCGGGTTGCTCGAACTTTTGTCCGCCATATACGAGTATGTTTGGTGCGCGCTTTTTACTTTGGTCGGGAAAGCGCCAGCCTGTGTGCAAAATTGGCTCCAGCCCTTTCTTTTTTAACTTATTGAGCACGCTGTCAAACTTAAGCTGCTCCTCGTTGAGCAAGTAAATGTTTTGCTTATGGTCCTGTGGCTCTGCATGGGGCGTCAGCGGCAGTTGTTGATACTGTGCCATATAGTCTACGCCATCGGCGCAGTGCCAAGACGCATCTTGCTGCACAAAGCGGCTGGTAACAGTGCGCGGATCAAAACGACTGTCACCATTGAGACAAGCCTGCTGGCCGGCACTGTTGTAGCCTTTAGTGAGCAGGTCCAGTGTTCGGTTTAAATCCAGCTCGGGATTTTCAATTGTAAAATCCTCTTGCAGTTGCTCGTTATCCTGCTGAGCGAAGGCAATCAGCTCAACTTCATACCAGCGTTTTGCGCTGGCCGAAGCAGAGGTCAGCAGCGCAGCGCTCAGTAATGTCAGGGAAAGGGCTGTCCTTATCATGCCACCGCCTTTTTCTGAAAGTCGTCAATCATTGCATTTACCAGTTTTAAACGTTCCTGACCATTTTTCTCTTCGATATTAAAGCGCAATTTGCTGGCACCTTCCATGCGGTACACAGTCGGGTTGCTTTGTATCAGAGCAATGATGAATGTCGGGTTAACCGTGGTACTGGCACTGAACTCAAAGTAGCCGCCTTTTTGGTTGGCTTCCACTTTGGTGATCCCCAGTTTAGCCGCTTTTGATTTCAAAAGTTGAACGCTAAAGAGATTTTTCGCGGCATCCGGTAGTAATCCAAAGCGGTCAATCAGCTCAACTTTTAGCTCGTCCTGCGTGTCTTCATCATTGGCGCTGGCAATGCGCTTGTACATGCTCAGGCGCATGTTCACATCATGGATATAGTCATCGGGCAGTAGTGCTGGAATTTTCAGGTCCACATCGCTTTGCTGTTGTAACAGATTCTCCAGGGTCGGCTCTTTTCCGTCTTTGAGCGCTTGTACAGCCTGCTCCAGCATTTCCATGTAGAGGGTAAAGCCCACAGTCTGAATCTGACCGCTCTGTTCGTCACCCAGTAGTTCACCCGCGCCCCGGATCTCCAAATCGTGCGTCGCCAAGGCAAAACCGGCGCCGAGGTCTTCAAGTGATTCAATGGCCTGAAGCCGTTTCACGGCATCTTTGGTCAGCGTCTGGCTGTTGCGGGTCAGCAGGTAGGCATAAGCCTGATGGTGGCTACGACCAACCCGGCCACGTAACTGGTGCATCTGTGCCAGACCCAGCTTGTCGGCACGGTCCATGATGATGGTATTGGCTGACGGAATATCTATACCTGTTTCTATGATGGTGGTACATACCAGCACATTGTGTTTCTGATGATAAAAGTCACTCATCAGTTGTTCGAGTTCTTTTTCGCGCATCTGACCATGCGCAATGGCAATGCTGGCCTCAGGCACCAGTGCGGCAATGTCGGCTGCCGTTTTATCTATGGTTTCGACATTATTGTGCAGGAAGTATACCTGACCACCCCGTTTAATTTCCCGCAGGATGGCTTCGCGGATCACCTCATCGTTGCGCTCCTGCACAAAGGTCTTTACTGCCAGGCGTTTTGCGGGTGGCGTAGCAATAATAGACAGATCACGCATGCCACTCATGGCCATATTTAGGGTTCGTGGAATGGGCGTCGCTGTGAGCGTGAGTATGTCTACATCGGCGCGCAGCTGTTTGATCTTTTCTTTTTGTCTTACCCCGAAGCGGTGTTCTTCATCGACAATCAATAAGCCCAGGTCTTTATACTTGATGCTCTGTTGCAGCAGCTTGTGGGTGCCGATCACAATATCAAGCTGGCCGTTTTCAAGCTTGTCCAAGGTGTCTTTTTGCTCTTTCGTGCTGTTAAAGCGGGACAATACGCCAACCTCAATGGGCAAGGAGGCAAAGCGGTCGCGGAAGTTCTCATAGTGTTGCTGCGCCAGCAAGGTGGTAGGCACCAGCACGGCAACTTGTTTGTTGTCATTTATCGCCACAAAGGCCGCTCGCATGGCCACTTCCGTTTTACCAAAACCAACGTCACCACACACCAGCCGGTCCATTGCCAGAGGGGTTTGCATATCTCCCAGTACGGCGTCAATGGCGTTACGTTGATCGTCAGTTTCTTCAAACGGGAAGGTATCGCTGAATTCGCGATAGGCCTGGCCGTCGAGTTTGAATAAATGACCCGGTTTGCTTTGACGTTTAGCGTAGATGTCCAACAGCTCTGCGGCTACATCCCGGACTTTTTCGGCGGCGCGGCGTTTGGCTTTTTCCCAGACGTCTGAGCCGAGTTTATGCAACGGAGCTGAGGCTTCTTCGCCCCCGGAATATCGGCTTAGCATGTGTAGTGCAGATACGGGCACATAGAGCTTGGCCTCATTGGCATAGATGATGGTCACAAACTCTGTGGCAACACCAGCGGCATCAATGGTTTGCAGGCCAAGGTATCGACCGACTCCATGATCCAGGTGGACAATTGGCTGGCCTTCTTTGAGCTCTGCCAAGTTGCGTATAAGTGCATCCTGGCCTTGATCGTATTTGTGTTTACGACGACGGCGCTGTGATACCTTAATACCCAGTAATTCTTGCTCAGTCAGAATACTTAGAGGCTTGTCTCCATCGAGCATAACAGAGCGCTCGAGCGGACTGACAATCAGACCTACATCGTTGCGCGCACTGGCGAAATTAGCAAAATTATCGAACTCTTTGAGCTTCAGGCCACTTGGCTTGAGTAAGGTCATCAGAGATTCGCGGCGACCATCCGACTCCACACTGAATAACACCCGGCCTTTATTCTTTTTCTGTACGGTAATGTAATCCAGCAGTGGCTTGTAGGGATCAGTCTGTTTGTGGTCAACACGGACATCAGTCACCAGCTGGGCGCCGAGATTGGTATGCCCGGCCTTGGTGCCCAGGCTTGCTTCGCTCAGGCGAATTCTGGGGTAACGCGAAAACCCTTCAAACAGGGTTTCGACGTTCTGATAAAGGCGCACTGGCTCCAGCAGGGGGCGCAATGGGTCAACCCGTCGGTTCTCATAGCGATTATTGACGTCCAGCCAGAACTCAGAGGCAGCCTGTTCGATGTCACCCAGGTGCATAAACACGGCTTGTTCTGGCAGGTAATCAAAAATGGTTGCAATTTCTTCGTAAAATAGCGGCAGGTAATACTCAATACCGGCAGGCCAGTTGCCTCGGGTCACCTGCATATAAATGGAATCTTGTTCGCTGCTCGCACCAAAGGTTTCCCGATATGCAATACGAAAACGTTCAATGTCTTCGTCGTTGGTTGGGAACTCATGAGCGGGTAATAAATCGATGGACTTTATTTGTTCGCTGGAGCGCTGCGTCTCAATATCAAAGAGTCGAATGCTGTCTAGTTCATCATCGAAAAAGTCGAGTCGGAATGGCGTGGTGCTGCCCATTGGAAACAGGTCGATGATAGAACCTCTGACAGCGAATTCGCCGTGCTCCATCACTTGCTGTACGTTACGGTATCCGGCCTGAGCCAGTGTTTCTTTGAGCTTTTGTGCATCCAGTGAGTCGCCGACCTTAAACTGTAAGGCATTGCCATAAATAAATTCAGGTGGTGCAGTACGCAACATTAACGTGGACACAGGCAGTAATAATACGCCCTGATGCTGATGTCGCAGGGAATTCAGGCTGGCAAGGCGCTGCGAAATGATATCCTGATGGGGTGAAAAGTGATCGTAGGGTAAGGTTTCCCAGTCGGGGAAAACATGAACCTTGTCCTCACCCAGTAAGTAACCTAATTCAGTCTCCAGGCGCAATGCACTTGGCGTATCAGGTGTCACCACCACAACCAGTGCATCATGTTGTCTGACGCCTTCACTGATGGCAATGGACATACTGCTACCGACCAGCTGGCCCCAATGGATTTTATCCTTTTGTGATTTGACCCAGGGAAGTTTGTTCCACTGCGCTGTTGCCATTCATATACTCCTGTTACTGCATGTTGTTTTTATTGCACTTAATGTAATTCGACTCGCGCTTAGCGATAATAAAGCAAAGCGGCCTGACGCTATGTCGAGGCCGTTTTGGGATAGGTTAATCCCGGTAAATTTTGCACAGGTCCTGATAATGGTCGATACGACGATCTCTCAGGTATGGCCAAATGCGTCTGACGGACTCACTGCGGCTCTGATCAAGTTCAACCACCAAAAGTTGTTCTTCAGATTCGCTGCCATGTGCCAGTAACTCGCCCTGTGGCCCCGCGACAAAGGAGTTACCCCAGAACTGGATCCCTTCACTTTGGCCGCTTGGGTCGGCTTCGTGGCCAACACGGTTAACACTTAAAACGGGCAGGCCATTTGATACGGCATGGGCGCGTTGTGCGATCATCCAGGCGTCGCGCTGACGAATTTGTTCGTCCTGCTCGTCGCGAGGGTCCCAACCTATTGCAGTTGGGTAAATCAGCATATCAGCACCGGCCATGGCCATTAAGCGCGCGCCTTCCGGGAACCATTGATCCCAACATACCAATACACCCAGTTTACCTACAGAGGTTTGGATAGGCGTAAAGCCCATGTCGCCTGGTGTAAAATAGAATTTTTCATAAAAGCCCGGATCGTCAGGAATGTGCATTTTTCGATACTGACCGGCAATGCTGCCATCGGCTTCAAAGACAACTGCTGTATTGTGATACAAGCCGGTTGCACGTTTTTCGAAAAGCGAAGCGACAATTACCAGGTTTAGCTCTTTGGCAAGCTGACAAAATACATCGGTGCTTGGGCCCGGAATAGTCTCAGCCAGGTCAAACAGGTCGGTGTCTTCAGTCTGACAAAAATACAGGCTGCGGTGCAGCTCTTGTAATACCACGAGTTTCGCGCCCTGAGCCGCTGCATCGCGGATCCCGGCAATGGACTTATCCAGGTTGTTTTGTAAATCGGCGCTATTACTGTGCTGAACCAGTGCGACTTTCAACGTGTTGTTACTCATTAAAATTAGTCCTGTTTTAAAAATCCGGCGGGTAGCTGCATTGTGATACAGTGGAGGCTGCCAAACTGATGAATAATAGGCAGGCAGTCAATGCCAATGACGGTACGCTCCGGGTGTGCGCTTTGCAATTGAGTCAGTGCGCGGGCGTCGTTGTCATCGCCGTAGAGCGGCATCAAAACGGTATCATTGATGATCAGATAATTTGCGTAGGTGGCCGGCAAACGGTCGCCTTCATCATTGAATACGGCTTTAGGCCAGGGCAGGGCTATCAGGTTATATGGCTGGCCTTGTGGCGTACGGAATGACTTCAGTTGTGTCTCCATCGCACTGAGGGCTGCATAATGCGCATCTTTTGGATCGTCGCAGCTGACGTACACCAGCGTATTATTAGGAGCAAAGCGGACCAGCGTATCAATGTGACTGTCGGTATCATCACCGGCCAGGAAGCCATGGTCTACCCAGAGAAACTGTTTGGCACCTAAAATTTCGCTCAGTTTTTGCTCTAGCTCGGTTTTAGTCAGGTGCGGATTACGATTTGGGTTAAGCAAGCACTCAGACGTGGTTAACAAAGTGCCTGCTTCGTCGATTTCTATCCCACCGCCTTCAAGCACCAGGTCAATAGTTTCATAGTGGTTTTGGGGATTAATCACCTGAGCGTGCAGGTGCGCATTAACCTGATTATCAAGCTCAGCTGCAAACTTGTTACCCCAACCATTAAAGGTGAAGTCTTTTATAGAGAGTCGACCTGACGCGTCTTGCGTAGTCAGTGGTCCATGATCACGCGCCCAGGTATCGTTACTGGGGGCATCCACGAACACAATTTGTGTCATGTCGACATCTGCTGCTGTGAGTTTTTGTTCTATATGTGCTTTGAGCTCGGTATTATGCGCTACGATAACGACCTTCTCAACTTGAGAGATCTGCTGACACAAAGCGATATAAACGGGTTCAACCTGGGGTAATATGTCTGCCCAATCAGTATCTTGATGTGGCCAGGTAAGCATCACGGCATCTTGTGTTGCCCACTCGGGTAAAAGTGTAAAACTCATGGTGTAATCAATCAAAAATAGTAGACGACTAGTTTAGCACTGACAGCTTAGCTGTCAGCTATTTTGTTCATTTTCGTCAGGTGACTGACGCTTTTTTAACTGCCGGGTTTGGGCATGCAAGCTGGCGCGGACTAACAGTTCCTGATCGTTATCGCGAATTTGAGTGAAGGCCAGGGTATAACGAAAGCCCGCATCAAGCGTTTCTTTGTCTATCACCTGGGCATAACAAAATATGGCGCTGGCTTCATGTTGTAAGAATACTTTGGTTCTGAAGTCCTGGCCAAGGTCGTAGTCTTGCTCAAGTGTGGCTGTGATGCCACCACCACCATAACTGTCACATCTGAGTAGTTCATCCTCAGGTTGTTCCGTGGCCAGAATATGACTCATGATTAGGTCGATTTTACGTGACTGGGCTTGAAGATACGCAGCCAAATCGCTGGCGATATCACCCAGGTTTCGCAGTGGCCTAAGCGCATTTAGGTCTAGTTCATTAATTTCGTTTGCGAGCCTGAACAGAGGCGGAATGGCAGCTTCTAGTTGAGCCTGACTTTTGGGCACCATGTTGGCGTCAACAGGGTACAGGTTAATCTGGTTAGATTCGGCAATCTGAAAATATTGCTCGAAAGTGTCTTTAAGGTCGCTATGCATATGCCGAAATGCTACTTATTACTGTCTTTATATCCATATACTAGCGAGTTTTAACCTCACTCGCTAGTATTACATCAGTGGCAAGTTTACACTCTGAACTGTTCTAACATGTCTTCCTGCTTAGCAATTTTTTCCACCTGAGACTGCATTGTGTGATCAACTGCTTTGGCTTCATCAAACACAGTGTCAGACAGGTTACGGATCTGAGAAGCATTGTTATTGACTTCTTCTACTACGTGTTTCTGCTCGCTGATCATATTAGCGATACTGACATTTAAATCGACAATGCTGGCAATAGACTGACGAATAGCGTCCAGTGCTTCACGGGTGTCATTGGCTTTGCTGACCGACTTTTCCACTATGGTCTGACTTTGATTCATAACACCAACCGCGCTTTGAGCACCGCTTTGCAGCTGATCTATCATTGCTTTAATTTCGGTTGTTGCTTCTTGTGTGCGTTGTGCCAGGGTTCTAACTTCATCAGCAACCACCGCAAACCCGCGACCAGATTCGCCAGCCCGTGCGGCTTCAATGGCAGCGTTTAGCGCTAACAAGTTGGTTTGCTCGGCAATCCCATTGATGACCGATAATATCTGCTCTATGCCTGAGGACGATACTTCGAGTTCAGCGACAACATCCACAGCGCGTTTGATTTGTGCCGATAAATCCGTAATGGCGTCGGTTGACTCTGCAACTATGGTTTCACCATTGCTGGCGAGGTTGTCGGTGTTCTGAATGGCGTCGGCGGCCTGTTGTGCTGTGCTTGCGACTTGCTGTTCTGTGCTAGACATGTTCGCAGTGGCAGTCGTTAACGTATTGAGCGCGTTAAGCTGCTGCTCTATGGCCATAGTGGCCTGATTGGCCCCTGTGGAAGTTTGTCGGGCATCTTCTAATACTTCATGTCCAAGTTGTTGAATATCAGCAATGAGTGTTTGTAACCGGGAAGTAAAGCGATTGAAGTTTTCAGCCAGTGACGCAAATTCGGGCTCGTTAGACGCCTCAAGGCGAACAGTCAAATCAGCGTGCCCCTGGGCAATATTGGCCATCGCCACATTGATGTCTTCAAGGGGCTTAAGGAGCAAGTTAATGACCAATGACAATACAACAACGGCCGCAATCACTGCGATGAGTGAAAACAAAGTGGCGTCCTGAGCCATCGTATCGACAGCAGCGAATACTTTGTCTTTTTCGAGCGCGACACCCACATACCAGTCCAAACCTTCGACGTCCTTAAAGGTGATCAAATAGGTGCGGTTATTCATACTGATTTCCTGCACCGTTTGGGACACCTGGGTTCGGCCTAAAAATTGACTTGCTTGCTGACCATTTAACTCGGTATCTGGGTGCGAAATAATGGTGCCATCTTTACTCACCATAAACGCAAAACCGGAGTCAAATAGTTCAAAAGAATTGATCATATTACCGAGTTTGGCGAGGCTAACATCAAAGAAGATTGCGCCATGGAAACGGCCACCTTTTTTAACGGGTGTGCCGACAGACACCACAATTTCTTTACTCACTGAATCGGCGTAAGGTGCAGTCACAATCAGTTGATTGGCCTGTTTAGCGCCGGCAAACCATGGGCGCACCCGAGGGTCCCAGGTTGGTCCTGGATCCCAGCCGGGATCGCTTGCAACATAGTTTCCGGTTGCGTCTTCACCATAGCCAATCAATAAAAATGTTTCTTTTAATTTGGGCTGTGAGATCAGGGGCAGGGCTTGTTTAAGTGAGTCGCTTTGTTCCACCAGTCCGGTGGTCAGTACCGCCAAATCAATGGCACCTTGCATCTGCGAGGTCACAGTATTACTGATCCCCTGAATGATTTCTCCTACACTATCATTGACTTGTTGTTGTAAATTATCTTTCAGTAAAAAATACTGTTTAAGTGATAGTAATAACAGGGCCAGAAAGAGCACTGAGGCTGAAACGGCTATTACCTTAAATTTGAACTTCACAGGCATATCTCCTAACTGCTTCCCTTTATAAAGGTAAATCATTGGGGGAAACTTTCAATTATTTAGGCATTTAAATGCAGTTTTTATTAGTTTTAAGCGGATCCGCAACAGATCTGCTGTGGTTAATTATCTCGGCCTATCGTGTTCTTATTTGTAGGTGCTGGGTGGATTATCTCTACTCTGATGATTCACCCCACAACTCGTCGAGCTCTTCGTCAGAAATATCCAGATAATCCATGACATCGTCTTTGATCACTTGCCACTCCGGATTTTGTTCACTTACTGGGGTTGTTGCTAAATAGGATTTATGGCGGGCAATTTTTAAAATCGACAGCAGGTCATTACCAATGTTATCTAACTCCCCGGACGTGAGAATACCGTCTACGTCATGTTGGTAATAAATAACGTTAATCACGATCTTTGGCAGGCGCCACTGTTGAGCGAGCAATGCACCTATGGTGCCATGGCTGGTGTGGTACCGGGCAAACTCAAATTGACTGGCTTCGGTCCAGCCGTCTGTCTGTGCTTTGTCCAGTACGTTCTGATAGTCATCAAAGTGCTGGCATAAAATGGGGATCCCAACGCCATGGAATAAACCAAGCATGTAGGCGTGATTTGCCAGTGCAGGCCGGTTAAGGCGGTTACAAATGACAGAAGCATGTTGACCAATATCGGATTGCGTTTCCCAGAAATCACTTAGCGCAGCAGGTAAATCAACTGAGGACTTTAAAGCCACAGCTTTAACTAACGGAATGAGCCGCTTTAAACCCAGGATCATGACAGCTTGTTCAATGGAGTCAATTTCGCGGCTGCGACGAAAGGCGGCGGAATTCACTACCTGTAATATAGCAGCACTGATCGCCACATCGCTTTGTAGTATATCTGAAATTTTGGTGATGTTGGGTTCCGGGAGCTTAGCTTCTTCTGAAAACTGCAACAGTGCTTGTGGTCTTGGCGGAATATTGACCGTTTTTAAAATGAGTTTTTCTTGCTGTGTGAGAGATATGGCCATGCAACGCTACCTTTACTACCTGACTATTATAAAAAGATAGACAATAAAAAGCGGTGCAGGCAACTCTGTGCGAGCCTGGCGTATAAAAAGCAAAAAGCCCCGCATAAGCGAGGCTTTGTAAACACCAAGTGTTTAATTATGCGTTGGCAAGCGCTGTACGTGCTTCAACGTATTCCATGTTAAAGCCTTCAGCGACTTCTTTACATGTGATCTGGCCCTTAATAACATTCAGACCATTCAGGAAGTGCTCGTCAGACAATAGCGCCTCTTTGTAGCCCTGGTTCGCAAGCTTGATGATGTAAGGCAGGGTTGCGTTGTTCAAAGCAAACGTAGAAGTGCGTGGTACTGCACCTGGCATGTTTGCTACACAGTAGTGAACAACATCGTCAACGATGTAAGTTGGCTCTGCGTGTGTTGTTGCTTTAGAAGTAGCGATACAACCACCTTGGTCGATAGCAACGTCAACGATTGCAGCACCAGGCTTCATCGCTTTGATGTGATCAGCTGTAACTAGTTTAGGAGCAGCTGCGCCTGGGATTAGTACACCACCGATCACTAAATCTGCTCCAATAACGTGCTTCTCTAGTGCATCAACTGTTGAGTAGATAACTTTTGCTTGGCTACCAAATTGCGCGTTAAGGCTACGCAGTACGTCGATGTTACGATCAAGGATTGTCACGTCAGCACCCATACCAACAGCCATCTGTGCTGCGTTACGGCCAACCATACCACCACCGATCACAACAACTTTCGCCGGTTCAACACCAGGTACACCACCCAGTAGCATACCGCGACCCAGGTTTGACTTTTCAAGTGCCTGAGCACCAGCCTGGATTGACATACGGCCAGCAACTTCTGACATAGGTGCCAATAATGGTAACCCACCACGGTTGTCAGTAACCGTTTCGTATGCGATACAGATTGCGCCGCTTTTAACCAGATCTTCTGTCTGAGGCAAATCAGGTGCAAGGTGCAAGTAAGTGAATAGAATTTGGTCTTCACGTAGCATTGCGCGCTCAACAGCCTGTGGCTCTTTTACTTTAACGATCATGTCAGCTTGTTCGAAAACCTGTGCCGCTGTGTCACGGATTTCTGCACCAACCTGAACATAATCTTCGTCAGTGAAACCAATACCGATACCTGCATTTGTTTCAACTATTACCTGGTGGCCGTGATTAATCAGTTCACGAACACTCGCTGGAACCATACCAACACGGTATTCGTGGTTTTTTATCTCTTTAGGTACACCAATAATCATAACAATTCGCCTCAATTAAGAACGGGGTAAAAATTTTCGACTATTATAGATATGGTTTGCTAGTATGTCCTACCTTTTTTAGTGTAGAGTGCAGTTGATAACACTATATTAAGTTAATATTCAGGATATAAAACTGATCATGCATACTCAGTTAGACCGAACCGATAGAAAGATTTTAGTTGAACTGCAAAAAGACGGAAGAATTTCTAATGTAGAATTAGCCAGAAGAATAGGACTGAGTGCTACACCTTGCCTGGAGCGGGTAAAAAAGCTCGAACGCGAAGGATACATAAAAGGATACAAAGCGGTTGTTGACCCGGTGAAACTGGGCCAGGGCTTGTTGGTATTCGTTGAGGTCACCGTCAATAAAAACTCGCCTGATGTATTCGATCAGTTCAATCAGGCAGTAAAGCAACATGATGAAATTATCGAATGTCACCTTGTGTCAGGTAACTTTGACTACCTGTTAAAAACCCGGGTAACGGATATGTCTGAGTATCGCGGCGTTTTAGGTGAGATACTTTTAAAATTACCCAGTATTAGTGAAAGTCGTACCTATGTTGTAATGGAAGAAGTAAAAGGGGAGCAAGGTGAAGTGATAAAACCTTGTGCACCCTAGGGAAATTCTTGCTAAGGTGTGCAAAAAGTCATGTTAGAATTAACGAAACAGTATTTAGGTATTACATAATGCGCTTAAATGGTATTCAGCGCCTGCTGGAGACTGGCCTGATCGTCAGCACCGCGGCAGCGATATTTACGCTGTGCGCACTTATCAGCTTTGACCCGGCAGACCCAGCCTGGACGCAAACAGGCGAGTTTATCAAGGTAAACAATATCACAGGTGCAGCTGGTGCCTGGGTTGCTGATATTTTATTACTCAGTTTTGGCTGGCTGGCATTTTTAGTGCCGGCAGTCATTCAGTTGTTTGGCTATCTGTTGTTCAAAAAACCACATAAACTACTGCAGCTAGACTACACAACTTTGGGACTGAGACTGATAGGCGGTACTTTGTTTATCACATCAGCCAGCGCAATCAGCAGCATCAATTTTGACGATATTTATAGCTTTTCTTCCGGTGGGGTAGTGGGGGATGTGGTCGCCAGTGCCATGATGCCTGCATTTAACTTTACAGGAACCACAATCTTGTTATTGTGCTTTTTCTTTGCGGGCCTGACACTGTTGACAGGCGTATCCTGGGTTGAGTTTGTCGATTATATTGGCGAAAAAGTAGTTGCGTTCTGTAAATGGTGTTTCGCAAAAATAAAGCATCGTGGCGAACCTAAGGCAGCTGTCACAGAGAGTGGTAGCCAAGATGAGAGTAAAGACGCTGTACCACCGAATGCTACTTTGCTCGAAAGTACTGAGCAAAATCAAGCAGCTGCGCAAGTTGAAGACGAGCCCAATGAGCATGTCATTGAAGATGTGGTTGAGGCCACAACGTCTGATACGGTCGAGCATGTTTCGGATGCCCCACTACAGTCCAACAAGAGTAAGCCCCAAAAGTTAAAAGATAAGTTGTTTGGCGCAAAACCGGCGTCTTTGCCTGAACCTGAGGTACGTCACGCTGAGGCAAGCGATTTAGCGATGGCTAATGACGATGACATCGCCGTAGCACCCAGTGTGTTCGATGAACTGGATGACATTCTTGAGCAGGAAATTAACTTCTCAGCAGTCGACGATGAAGCGTTTGATACGGTAGCGGCGCTGAATGCATTGGACGATACACCTGCGCCTGTTGAAACCAAAGTGGTATCACCCGCACGGCCTTTAAAACCTAAAGAAAAGCCTACGTCGGGTTATCAGCCACCACCGAGTGCCAAAGAGCAATTTGAAGCATTATTGGAAGCTGAACCTCCAAAAGATCCTTTACCGTCACTCGATTTGCTAGACAGACCAGATAAAGCGAAAAACCCAATCTCCGAAGAAGAGCTCGAAGCGGTATCTCGTCTTGTTGAGTCAAAACTATTGGATTTCAATATTCAGGCTAAGGTTATGGGGGTTTATCCGGGCCCGGTTGTTACGCGCTTTGAGCTAGATTTGGCGCCAGGGATTAAAGTCGCTAAGATCACTGGCCTTGCAAAAGATTTGGCGCGTTCTCTGTCAGCTGTCAGTGTGCGTGTGGTTGAAGTTATTCCGGGCAAGACTTTTGTGGGTCTGGAACTACCAAATAAAAATCGAGAAATCGTGCGTTTATCAGAGGTGATAAATGCCCCTAAGTTTGAGCAGAATGCTTCGCCACTGACCATGGTACTGGGCAAAGACATTGCCGGGCAGCCGGTGGTGGCCGATTTGGCCAAAATGCCTCACTTACTTGTCGCCGGTACAACTGGATCAGGTAAGTCAGTCGGCGTTAATGTTATGATATTAAGCTTGTTGTACAAATCACCACCTGAAGACGTACGCATGATTATGATTGACCCTAAGATGCTTGAATTATCGGTGTATGAGGGCATTCCGCATTTGCTGTGTGAGGTGGTCACGGACATGAAAGAAGCAGCCAATGCGTTGCGTTGGTGTGTGGGCGAAATGGAACGTCGTTACAAGCTGATGTCAGCGCTTGGCGTACGAAATCTGAAGGGCTACAACCAGAAGATCCTGGATGCAAAGGAAGCCGGCCATCCAATTCTGGATCCCTTGTTCAAAGACACGGACGGCATGGCAGACGAACCCGAAGAGCTGGATAAGCTGCCGAGTATTGTTGTTGTTATCGATGAATTTGCCGACATGATGATGATTGTGGGCAAAAAAGTGGAAGAGTTAATTGCCCGTATCGCGCAAAAAGCGCGTGCAGCAGGGATCCACCTTGTGCTGGCAACGCAGCGACCTTCGGTGGATGTGATTACTGGCCTGATCAAGGCCAATATTCCAACCCGAATGGCGTTCCAGGTATCGAGCAAAATCGACTCGCGTACCATACTGGACCAACAAGGTGCTGAAAACCTGTTGGGTATGGGTGACATGTTGTATCTACCACCAGGTACCAGTGTACCGATACGTGTTCATGGCGCATTTGTTGATGATCATGAAGTGCATGCGGTCGTCAGTGACTGGAAAGCCCGTGGTAAACCTAACTATATCGATGACATACTGTGTGGCGAAGCCACAGAAGATATTTTACTGCCAGGTGAGGCAAGTGAGGGAGAAGACGAGGAGTCTGATCCACTCTACGATGAAGCTGTGGCGTTTGTCATTGAAACCGGTAAGGTTTCTGTGTCTAGCGTTCAGCGAAAATTACGCGTTGGTTATAACCGCGCGGCTCGCCTGGTTGAACAAATGGAAATGTCCGGCGTCGTGAGTGCGCCAGGGCACAATGGTGCCAGAGAAGTATTGGTGCCTAAAGGTGGAGCAAATTAATGAAGTTACAACCACTTATTCTGGCTTTATGTATTGTCGGGGCTAATCCGGCAGTATATGCAACACAAGCGAATAAAACGCAAACAGTGAGTGTTGCTGCGCAGTCTTTGAAAGATAAGTTAAAAGCATTGGAGAGCTTTCGGGCCGAGTTTGAACAAAGTGTGATTGATCAGGACGGACACCTTATCCAATCCGGTAAGGGCGAAATAGTACTGCAATACCCCGCTAAAATACGCTGGCAACAGAATGAGCCTGATGAAACTTTGTTGGTTTCAGATGGGCTTCGTACGGTTTATTTTGACAGCTTTGCTGAGCAAGCAACGATTCTTAATACACTTGGTCTGATAGACACAACGCCATTTGTGTTGCTGACGACACAAGACCCAAAGCAATGGCAGAAGTATCAGGTGTCAGAAATTTCTGGCGGCTATCGTATTGAGCCTATTCAATCCGGTGCTCAGGTGGAGCGGTTGGATGTTTTGTTTGCTGACAGCGGTTTGAAAATTGGCCAGTTGAACGTCACAGATTCTTCAGGTCAGATCTCCAGCTTTAAGTTCAGCGATGCGCAGATAAATGGTCCGGTGGAAGCCGATCAATTTAAGTTTGTGATCCCAGAAGGGGTGGTCGTCGACGACCAGACACAAAGTGACTAACCTGGGTTTTGATTTTGCGCCCGATGTCAGGCCTTTGGCGGCGAGAATGCGCCCGTCCAACTTGGATGGCTATATTGGGCAAAGTCATATTCTTGGTGCTGACAGTCCGTTGCGTCGGGCCATTGCTCAGGGGCGTTGCCATAGCTTGATTTTGTGGGGGCCTCCCGGCGTGGGTAAAACCACGCTTGCTGAAATCATCGCACACCATGCCAATGCACAACTGTGCAAGTTATCTGCGGTTACAGCTGGTGTCAAGGAGATCCGTGAGCAAGTGCTCGATGCGAAGAATCGCCTAAGCCAAAGTAGCACTCGCACGATTTTGTTTGTCGATGAAGTTCATCGATTCAATAAGTCACAGCAGGATGCCTTCTTGCCACATATCGAGGACGGCACTTTTATCTTTATCGGCGCGACCACTGAGAACCCTTCATTTGCCCTGAACAATGCGATTTTATCCCGTGCGCGCGTTTATACGCTAAAGCCGCTTAGCCTTGACGAGCTTACTCAGGTATTGCGTCAGGCACTGGCTCAGGACACCGAGCTTGGAAGCCTGCAAATTACACTGGATGATGCCGTTGTAGATGCATTGTCTCGTGCTGCGGATGGCGATGCCAGAAAAGCGCTCAATCTGCTTGAGCAAGCCACTGATCTGGGTGCCAATGGTGAAGGGCAAGTGTTAATCGATGAAGCAGTGCTAAAACAAGTCTTACCGTCGCACCTTGCGAAATACGATAAGGGTGGCGATATCTATTACGACCTGATCTCGGCATTTCATAAATCTGTGCGAGGCAGCGACCCGGATGCCGCGTTGTATTGGTATTGTCGGATCCTTGCCGGTGGTGGCGATCCACTCTATGTAGCCAGACGGTTACTGGCAATTGCGACTGAAGATATAGGCAATGCTGATCCTCGTGCCATGCAAGTGGCGTTGAATGCCTGGGATATTTATCACCGGGTTGGTCCCAGTGAAGGAGAGCGGGCCATAGCGCAGGCAACGATTTATCTGGCCAGTTCGGCTAAAAGTAATGCCGTCTACATGGCGTTCAATCAGGCTAAGCAGGATGCCGCCAGCGATCCTGACTTCCCGGTGCCGGAGCACCTGCGTAATGCACCCACCAAGCTGATGAAAGAACTCGGCTTTGGTGAGGAGTATCGATATGCACACAATGAACCGGGTGCGTTTGCCGCCGGTGAATGTTACTTTCCAGCGGAGATACAGCAGCGTCGCTACTATGAGCCCAGTGACAGAGGGTTAGAAAAACAAATTTCCGAAAAACTCCGCTACTTGCGTTCTTTAAATGAACAAAGTGTTCAGAAACGCTATCAAGACGAAGATAATCACTGATGGATTTGATTAAAACTTACCTGATGATTGCAACCGGTGGTGCTTTTGGCGCCTGCCTGCGCTTTTTTATTAGTGATATCACCTTAAAACTCTTGGGTAAGGGATTCCCTTTTGGTACGTTGACCGTTAATATTCTGGGTTCACTGTTGATGGGCATTCTCTACGGATTAATTGATAAGCAGATCATTGAAGTATCTCCGGCCAAAAGTTTGGTCGGGATTGGCTTCTTGGGTGCTTTAACGACATTTTCTACCTTTTCTATGGACTCTTTGCTGTTACTTCAGCAAGGCCAGATAATGAAAATGGTACTGAATATAGTGTTGAATGTCGTGATGTGTATTTTCATGGCCTGGATAGGCCTGTGCTTAGTCATGCAAAAAGGTTAAAAGAATAAACTATGTTAGATGCAAAGTATTTACGTCAGGACATTGAGGAAGCAGCAGAGCGTTTGAAAAAACGTGGCTTTGAGCTCGATGTGGCTGCTATTAACGCGCTGGAAGAAAAACGAAAAACACTTCAGATCAAAACGCAGGAACTGCAAAGCGAGCGTAACAGCCGTTCCAAAGCGATAGGCCAGGCCAAAGCAAAAGGTGAAGACGTTCAGCCATTACTGGATGCCGTTGCTGATCTGGGTGATCAGCTAAGTGCCGCAAAAACAGAGCAGGATGAAGTATTGGCTCAGCTGCAGGATATTGCTGCCACCTTACCTAACTTACCTGCTGAAGATGTACCTGTTGGCGCTGATGAAAGCGAAAACGTTGAGGTGAGCAAATGGGGCGAGCCAAAAGCGTTTGACTTTGAAGTTAAAGATCACGTCGATCTGGGTGAAGCGTTGGGCAAGGGCCTGGATTTTGAAACCGGCGTTAAGCTCAGCGGCTCTCGCTTTACGGTAATGCGTGGTGGTATTGCTCGTCTTAACCGTGCATTGTCGCAATTTATGCTGGATACGCATACAGATCAAAACGGTTATACCGAAATGTGTGTGCCTTACCTGGTCAACAAAGCAAGCTTGTACGGCACGGGACAGTTACCTAAGTTTGCTGAAGATTTGTTTCATACGGAAGCCTTAAGCGAAGACCAAGACGGTTACAGCCTAATTCCTACTGCTGAAGTACCTCTGACCAACTGCGCACGCGACGAGATTTTCGACGAGAAAGAGCTACCAGTTCGCATGACTGCGTATACGCCATGTTTCAGAAGTGAAGCGGGCAGTTATGGTCGTGATACACGTGGTCTTATCCGTCAGCATCAGTTCGATAAAGTAGAATTAGTACAGCTGGTTAAGCCTGAAGATTCAATGGCTGCGTTGGAAGAGCTGACAGGCCACGCTGAAGGTATTTTGCAGGCACTGGAGCTGCCTTATCGTAAAGTCGTTCTGTGTACCGGCGACATGGGCTTTGGTGCGGCAAAAACTTATGACCTTGAAGTTTGGTTGCCAGCGCAAAACACTTATCGTGAAATTTCTTCTTGCTCAAACATGCAGGACTTCCAGGCGCGCCGCATGCAAGCGCGTTTCCGTCGTGCAGGTGAGAAAAAGCCTGAGTTGCTGCACACACTAAATGGTTCAGGTTTGGCGATTGGCCGTACTTTGGTCGCAATATTGGAAAACTATCAACAAGCAGATGGCTCTATTGTCGTACCTACTGTATTGAGACCGTACATGGGTGGTCTTGAGAAAATCCAGTAAAACGCTTAACGCGTTGATCTAAGGCCGCATTCTAGCGGCCTTTTTTATTACAAATTAATGAATGTTTTTTTACGTTAATTCTTTAATGAACAATCTGATATTTTACTTAAATTAGATGATTTTTATGGTTCCCCCTTGTTTTATGCATTAATTTTCTCATTCCCCATATTTGTTACTTGCCAGTCATCGTTCGCTTGTTGCATGTGAAAACGATATATGATTTATTGTTTTTGAAGGTTTGGCCAATCCTGAATTAGTCGACGTGTGTCTGGCGAAAAAGCGCGTTCACAGTCGGCCGTTGTTTAACCATATGCAATAGTAGAAATGTTAGTAGTTAGATGAAATTCGAGCTATCGGCTGTCAGGCAGCCTGCGGCGAAGCACTGAATCAAAGTGTACAGAGGACCCTGTCGTGCTTCGTACGGATTGATATTTACGAATTTATTAACTATTTATTAAATGTGGATGTCGTTAAGACGAAAGCAACTCGAAAAATATGAAAGGTGAGGAATTTACCTATGAAGAGACAGAAAAGAGACCGTTTAGAAAGAGCACATGCCCAGGGATTCAAAGCAGGTTTAGCGGGCCGGTCCAAAGATTTATGTCCATATCAGCAAATAGAGCACAGATCAGAATGGTTGGGGGGTTGGCGAGAGGCCATTGATAACCGCAACATGTACAAAACCTAAATTCCTATAAATATCTAATGACTAAGCAAGGTCGAAAGCCCCTCCCATGGGGCTTTGTTTTTTTGTATTTTAGCCCTTCTTCTTAACTTCTGATCTTCTTGCACCATCAGGGCATCAAAATAGCGTGTTTAGATTTGGTATTACCCCGCATTAAATTCATTGCGCTTTTTACCGCTGTTAATACGGCAAAGTGCATGTATCGCTGTGGTGCACAATGCACCTGTTAACTTATAGCTAATACCAATTTCACTAAATACCGGTTTTATTTGAAGGAGCAAATATGACGCTAATGGTGCTAAAAAATTCTCATTTTGAACCTTATGCCTGAGACATAGGCTCACAAATTTTCGCCTAGTTATCGACTATATTTTCTCGTCTTAAAATAGAACACTTCATTAAGCAAATTGGTATGAGACCAGGGCTAATGAGCGTATTAGTTATGAGACAGTTCATTACCGTGATTGTGGAGTCGTTTCGAGAGCAATGAGCCGAAGTACTAGAGGGGTTTTCAGGTATGGACAAAGAAACTCGCGCGAATGCCTATCTGGTAGCGCTGAGAGTGCGAAAGTCAAGGTTCGGAGTAAGGAGCTTTGGTGGCTTATGCTCGACCAGGCACGACTGGGTGCCTGGCCTGTCTATCAAGTCTATTGGGCAAAGCGCGAGAAATTACAAATGGGCAAAGTAATATAGCCCATAACCCACAAAAAGTGCCGGTATGGCTGAGTAGAGTGTGGCCATGACCGCAGCACCGGGGGCGAGTGCCATAGCCGGGAATAATGCATCTCCATCGTTCGCCACAGCATTGGCCGCCAGCGCACTAAAGGGTAAAACTCCCTGAATATATAAACTGGTTACCACTATCTGAGGACCACAGCCTGGTAACATACCTATGGCAATTGCGATAAGTGGGGCGAAAACGGCGTATTGAGAAAACCAGGCGGCCAGATCTAAGCCAAACAGAGCGACAGACAGCTCATAGAGCATAAAGCTGGCGACCACCCAGGCTGTGACAAAGTGCGTATCGTGGATCACCTTGGCAAGCTTAGAAGGGGGATCTTGTTCATCGTCCTCGGCGGTGACTTCCCGATAGCTTTGGCCTTTAGAAGACAATGCCCAGATAGTGAGTGCGAACAGGGCAAGTGCTGCACCTGCCAGTTCAATTGGCTGTGTTAGTATGCCTAAATCCGTGTTAAATGCGATAAGTAAAGCTATCACAAGGCAGGGCACAAGTACCCAGCGCCATACAGGTTCACTGAAACGGATAGCACTTGAGGGCGCTTTACATTCAATCATATTTTTATTCTGAGCATCCGGCTGGCAAAATCCGGGTTTGTGTAGCAGATTAACGACCAAACCACTGATTATCCCTACACCAATACCCAGAGTGATGATTGTAAGCCCCTCAATTGGTTTTTTAGCCAGAAGTAAAAAAGCCGCATCTCCCATGGTTGCTGTCAGCACGGCGACTACTGAAGCAAAGCTTGCCTGGCCTTTTGTAAACTGAGTAACTACTATAATGGCGCCACCGCAGCCTGGCAGAGCACCCAATACTGCGGCCATAGAAATTTCCAGTGCCGGGGATTTTGCTTTGAGGTAGCTGAGTTCTAGTTGTGGCAGTCGGTCGACCAGAAAGTAATAAATTGCGAGTGTGCCGGCAACAAATACGCTTACCTGAAAAAACGCATCGGCAAGTGTTCCGATAGTCAGTTCACGTAATGGTTCGAAAAGAATCGCCAGGCAGATCAACAAAGGAAGCAGTAATCGCTTGTTGGCTATAAAGGAGGAGAGTGCTGATTTACCTCTGGTTGTGACAGAGTAGGATTGTGAGAGCATAAAAAGTGCAACCGGTTAAAAACACAGTTGCACTTTAAAATGTTATCAAATGAAAATCAATATCATTTGCATTTATTTGTTGCGCTGGAACTCCGAGGTTGCTTTCCAGGTTGGCCATTCACTTTGTTGTGAAATGTCATAACCGACCTGGAAGAACAATTGAAGATCCTGTACAGCACCGCTCAAATCCCACTCATCGCGGTAACGGTCACACGGTTGGTGATAACAACCACGTAAAACCAGACTCATGCGCTTACGGTATTGTGCCGTGGCTTCATCACGCGCTTCTGTACCACCACCTGCGTACATTGCTGGTACACCCATGTTAGCGAAGGCAAAGTGATCTGAACGGTAGTAGCCGCCAGCTGCCGGGCGCGGATCGCCGGAAACAACGCGATCTTGCTCTTTAGCAGCCGTTTCCAGCATCTCATCCAGTGATGATTTGCCAATACCTACGACGCTGATGTCTTTCACTTTACCTAGCAAGTTCAGGCTGTCCATATTGATGTTAGCAACTGTTTTGTCGGCTGCAATCACGGGGTTCGCTGCATAGAACTTGGAGCCTAAAAGACCTTGTTCTTCCGCGGTAACCGCCAGGAAAGTAATAGAGCGGTCTGGTTTCACTGGTAGTTTGCTGAACGCTTCTGCCACTTCGATCATGCCACCGGTGCCGGTTGCATTATCGTGCGCGCCATTGTAGATCTTATCGCCTTTACGGTTAGGATCAGTGCCTAAGTGGTCCCAGTGAGCAGAATAGATGATGTGCTCATCACTGTGTTTTTCGCCAGGCAAAGTCGCGATGAAGTTATAAGACGTTGACGTACTGATCTTACTTTTCACGGTAACAGAAGCGGTCAAATCACCCATATCGACGTGATACGCGCCAGCTGCGGCTTTTTCTTTCGCTTGTGCGAAGTCCAGGCCAGCTTTTGCAAACAGCTCTTTGGCAACGTCACTGGTAACCCAGCCTTCTACCGCGACACGGTCCATATTGTTGTTTTCTTTTTGGAAGCCAAACTGAGGACCACTCCAGGAGTTCTCAACAACACTCCACGGGTAAGAGGCAGGTGCTGTTTCGTGAACGATAATCGCACCAGCGGCACCCTGACGGCTCGCCTCTTCATATTTGTAGGTCCAGCGTCCATAGTAGGTCATGGCTTCGCCGGTGAAAAGAGCTGGATCTTTGCGTGCAAAGCCCGGATCATTGACCAACATGACAACCGTTTTTCCACGCACATCCAGGCCTTCATAATCGTTCCAGCCATACTCCGGAGCATTCACACCATAGCCGACAAAGACCAGCTCAGAGTCTTTAATAGACTCCAGTTTGCTGATGCGACCTGTGCCCATTACCATGTCTTTCTTGTATTCGTAGTCTTTTCCACCAATGCTCAACGTCATGTTTGCATCGGCTTCGATTGAGACCAGAGGTACCTCCTGGAAGAAGCTATCGCCATTGCCCGGCTGGAAGCCAAGCTCTGTGAAATGCTTTTTCAGGTAGGCAAGGGTTAGCTCTTCACCTTTTGTAGACGGCGCTCGACCGCCAAACTCATCAGAGGCCAGGGTTTTGATATGTCCGGCCAGTTGTTCTGCATTAATGCTGTTATAAGCGGCATTTACGTCGCCAGGCTGATTAGTTTGTGTTGCCATACAGCCAGCTAACACAGCAACAGAAAGTGCGCTTAGCGCTAGTTTTAGTTTCATAGTGTTATTATCTTCGCTTGTTGTTATACGCCGTTAGTATAACGTCATTTGTATTGATATTTCGACTTTTGGCGACAATTGACGGGTTTGTGCATTTACTGAACAGAGTCGGCTGGGATAAGGGGGCGCGCTGAGGTAAAATGGCGGCTTTGAACTATGCCAGAGAAAGACAAATCGGCAATATGAATAAATTTACCGCGCCAGAACACTGGCATGCAGACCTGTTCAATCAGGCGCCATTTGAGCATTTAGAAGAGTTATTTGCACTCAGTCATCATTCTGACTGGCCATCTTTCACTTGGCTGAATGAACAAAAAGACAGCACGCAAAGCCGCGATATTGTGTTTACGCCAAACAGTGAGCTGGAAAGCGAAACTTTGTACTACGAGGAGATCATTGCGCATACACATCGCATTCCGACCCGTGAGAACAACTGGCACGATTTTTTTGGTGCCCTGATTTGGTGCCTGTTTCCACAAACTAAGTCTTTGCTTAACCGTTTGCATATGCAGGAAATCGCAGAGCACGGCCTGAAGCAACGCAGTAAAAAGCGCAATGCCCTGACGCTGTTTGACGAATGTGGTGTCGTGCTCGCGATACCTGACTTGAGTTGGCAAAGTGCGTTAAGAGCGCATCAGTGGCAGGAGATTTTCTATGAATACGGTGCGATGTGGCATCATAATCTGTTGCCATTTACCTTTGGTCATGCGAATTATGAAATGCTGACCAAGCCCTTTATCGGTTTAACGGGTAAAGTGGTTTGTGTCGAAGTTGATGAAGCCTTTTATCATCTGCCTTTGCAACTTCAGTATCGCCATCTGGACCAGAAACTGGTTAATATGATAGAGCATCAAGGACTGTTAGATAATAACCAACAGATGTCGCCATTACCCTTGCTTGGGATCCCACAATGGTATCAGGGGCAACAGGATCTGGCTTTTTACAGTGATACCGACTACTTTCGCCCCAAGCGGCAGCCGATTAAGAAAAAGGATACTCAGTGATACAGGTTGAAGGTTTAAAAAAACGCTTCAAGCTCAGCAAGGAGCACAACAAAAATAAAACCAGTAGCGATCCTCGAGAACGCGATGGTTATTTTCATTCTGTCGAGTCTGTCTCGTTTCAATGCCAGCAGGCGGAGGTACTTGGGTTACTTGGGCCCAATGGGGCGGGCAAAACCACCACCCTCAGGATGCTATCTACTGCGCTCACACCTGACAGTGGTGCAATCTTTGTCGGTGGACAGGATATCGTTAAAAAACCGCTTCACGGCCGGCGTAGTATCGGTTTTTTGTCTGGCACAACAGGGTTATATGGGCGACTGAGTGCGCAAGAAAACGTTGAGTACTTTGCCAGATTACACGGCCTTAAAGGCAAGCCATTGAAAGCTCGTTGTGAGTTGTTGTATGAGACACTCGATATGACCTCATTTCTTGATAAGCGAGCCGAGAGCCTGTCAACCGGAATGAAACAAAAAACCAATATCGCCAGGGCCGTGGTGCACGAACCCCAGGTGGTTATTTTGGATGAGCCGACAACAGGCCTGGACATCATGACCAAGCAAACCGTGCTGACTTTTATCAGGCAGTTAAAAGAACAGGGCACGCCGGTCATTTTTTCTACTCACCATCTGGATGAAGTGGATATGTTGTGTGATCGGGTGTGCGTGATTGATAAGGGGGTCAGTTGCTTTGACGGAGATTTGGCGACGTTTCGTGAGCAAGGGAATAGTAGGGAGCTTAACCAGGCGTTTTTAAACATTGTTCGAGAGGCACAAGATGTTTGAGGTCATGTTCAAGGAACTCAGAGAGCTACTTAGGGACAGAAAAACCCTGTTCTTTGTGATTGCGTTGCCCATTGTAATCTTTCCTGTTTTATTCGCTTTTGTGTTTTTTTTAACGTCTAAGGCGGCGCTCGAAGCAGAGCAAAAAGTCCATACCTATTTTGTCGTCAACGAAGACTACGCACCTGCTTTTTCAGACACCTTGTTCTACCACCGCAGTTTTAAACGATACCAAGGAGAGGCTCAGCTTGACAGTGTCTCTGCACTGCGTGATGCAGTCAGGCAGGGCATTATCGATGTGGGTATCTATATCCCGGCGGCGCCAGACAAACAGTTAGCTCTGGGCGAACAGAGCCGGTTTCAGGTGGTGTTTAATGATGCTCAGTCGATCAATTACATTTATAGCAGGATAAAAAAGGTCATTGATACCTATTCAGCCAAACTGACGGAGCAAGCGCTCAGTGAGCTCGGTGTGGACACTGATAAGCAAGACGCGGTGCTTCAGCCGGTGCTGATGGAAAAAGTGGACACAGCTGATCGGCGAGAAAATATCGGCGAGAAAATCGGTGCTTTTATCCCTTATATGCTGATCCCTTTGGTACTAATGGGAGCCAGTTACCCAGCTATTGACCTCGGGGCTGGTGAGAAAGAGCGGGGTACACTGGAAACTTTGTTGCTGACACCATTGACTCGTACTCAGCTAGTTTTGGGCAAGTTTCTCACTATACTGCTCAGTTCTATAGCCTGTGCACTGGTAACTGTGTCCAGTATGTCCATCTGGATTGGATTAGCCAGCGGTTTTGGGGCGCTTGACCCTATCCTGAGTGCATTTGCGAGTGTGACCCAATGGGATTTTTTGCTCATTTTTGCATTATTATTGCCTGTAGCGATGATGTTGTCATCTTTGGTACTGGCGATATCGATATATGCGCGTAGCTTCAAAGAGGCGCAAAATTATATGGGGCCTTTGAGTATGTTGGTGTTTGTGCCCATAGTAGTGTCTGTTTTACCCAATATGACGTTAAATGCCAAAACTGCCTGGATCCCCATCACCAATGTGGCGCTGGCGATTAAAGAAATCGTGAAAGGAACGGTAGACTATCAGGCCGTGGGCATGATTTTCCTGGCTTCAATCCTGCTCGCAGCCGCGCTGCTGGCATGCTGTGTGCGCTGGTTTAGCCGCGAAGAGGTGTTATTCAGATGAAACAAAAAACTAGCATGGATAAAAGCAGACTTTAACCATGCTAGTTGCTTAAGCGGCTTTCACATCTTGTGGTGAACTGGCTTCAGGCTCAACGACAGTCAGCACTTTCTTAATATCTGACCAATGCAACAGCTCAATACGGCCTTGCTCATTTTCAACCAGCGCTGTGCAATTTTCAATCCAGTCACCATCGTTGCAATACACGATACCATCCATAACCGAGATTCTTGGTTGGTGAATATGGCCGCAAATGATGCCATCGACACCGTGCTTTTTGGCTTCGTGTACAGCGGCTTGTTCAAAGGCATGGATGGCTTCACGGGCTTTGTGCACACGGTTTTTGAGCCAGGATGCTAAAGACCAGTAATGACCGCCGTATAATCTTCGGATCCGGTTAGTCCAGCGATTGAGAAATAGCAAAAAGTCATAGGCCGCGTCGCCGATAATGCTGATCAGTTTGTTGTATCGGGTTGCGGAATCGAAGTCATCGCCGTGTAAAAGTAAGAACCGCTTACCCGCTGACGTGGTATGCACGTATGTTTTGTGCACTTCGACGTGAAACAGCGTTTTACCCACATAATTGCGAAAGGTTTCGTCATGGTTTCCGGGGATATAGATAACCCGGGTACCATTTTCCGCTTTGCGCTGAATACACTCCAGCACCTGATAATGACTTGGATGCCAAAAGAACTGACGTTTTAAAGACCAAAGATCAACGATGTCGCCAACCAAATATAAGGTATCGCAACGAGTACTGTTAAGAAAGTCCAGCAGAAAGTCGGCTTTGCAGTCTTTATAGCCGAGGTGAACATCGGAGATCCAAATTGTTGGATAGTAGGTTTGTGTCATAGCCATGTTCTCGAGCGTAATAAACCCTAAGTTAGAGACGGCGGATGACAAAATCAGGGCAGTTAAGAGAAGCTATTATGACAGCAAAGAAAGATACAGAGCGCAGCCATCTGCGCTCTGTCTGAAGGTTTATTTACTCAAGGCTTTGGCAATTTCTGCTACCGCAGAATCGATGTCCAGCATGAGTTTTTCACCTGTACGGCGGTTTTTCAGTTCAACTTGATTGTTATCCAGGTTGCGTTCACCAATCACGAGCGTGTATGGCACACCAAGTAATTCCATGTCGTTAAACATCACACCCGGGCGCTCTTTACGGTCATCGAATAACACTTCAACGCCAGCCGCTTGAAGATCGGTATAGAACTTCTGAGCAATATCCGGAATACGATGAGATTTGTGCATGTTCATCGGTACAATCGCAAGCTCGAATGGAGCAATGGCCTGAGGCCACTTGATCCCGTAATCGTCGTTGTTCTGTTCAATCGCAGCGGCGACAATGCGTGATACACCAATCCCGTAGCAACCCATGGTCATCACCTGGTTTTTACCGCTTTCACCTAATACACCGGCGCTCATGGCTTCTGAGTACTTAGATCCCAGCTGGAAAATGTGACCCACTTCAATGCCGCGTTTGATTTGCAGTGTGCCTTTGCCACACGGGCTTGGATCGCCTTCGACCACATTGCGAAGGTCAGCAACCGTGTAATCTGTGACATCACGATCCCAGTTAATGCCGCTGTAGTGCACGCCATTTTGGTTTGCACCTGCGACAAAATTGGCCATTACCGCAGCGCTGCGATCAACGATAACCGGCATGTTCAGACCAACCGGGCCCAGTGAACCAGGCTTAGCGCCAATGGCTGAAACTATGTCTTCTTCTTTGGCCATTTCCAGCGGCGCGTCTATCAGTGGCAGTTTTTCTGCTTTGAGCTCATTCAGCTCATGGTCGCCACGCAGGATCAGAGCAACCAGACCACGCTGGTCGTCCTCGTCCGGTGCACCGTAGACGATCAGTGTTTTAACACCACGGTGTGGTTTAACACCGTGCTTTTCTTTGAGTTCGGCAATGGTATTTGCTTCAGGCGTATCGAAAGTATTCAGTTCTTTCGAAGGCTCAGGGCGAGACTCTGATGGCGCAACGGCTTCGGCCTTTTCGATGTTAGCGGCATAATCACTGTCGGTGCTGAATGCAATGGCATCTTCACCAGATTCAGCAAGAACGTGGAATTCATGTGATACGCTGCCACCAATAGAGCCGGTATCTGCGATAACCGGGCGGTAATCCAGTCCCAGGCGCTCGAAGATGTTACAATAAGCCTGGTGCATTACTTGATAGGTTTTTTCCAGACATGCTTCATCCAGGTGGAAGGAGTAGGCATCTTTCATCGTAAATTCGCGCGCGCGCATCACACCAAAACGAGGGCGTACTTCATCGCGTACCTTAGTCTGAACCTGGTACAAAGTCAGAGGTAGCTGCTTGTAGCTGCTGACTTCACGGCGTACCAGATCGGTGATCACCTCTTCGTGTGTCGGACCCAGCGCAAATGGACGGTTATGTCTGTCATTGATGCGCAGCAGCTCAGGACCAAATTGTTCCCAACGGCCAGATTCCTGCCACAGATCCGCAGGCTGGATGATGGGCATCAGCATTTCGATGGCGCCGGCTTTATCCATCTCTTCGCGTACGATGTTCTCTACTTTACGCAGCACTTTCAGGCCGGAGGGTAACCAGGTGTACAAACCTGAGGCTAACTTGCGGATCATGCCCGCACGTAACATCAGCTGGTGGCTGATCACTTCTGCATCTGCAGGCGTCTCTTTTTGAGTCGCTAAAATATATTGACTGGTACGCATACTTGTTCCGTTCAAATGAAGATTGCTTCGGCCAATCGACCACGCAACCCTACGTTGTTGTAGTATTTTTGTCGGGTTAGTTTAACAGCGCTAAAACCGCTTAAAAAGCTTTATTTATCGTGAAAAAGCGACTGTTCCGATGGCTGAGGAGTTTTTGCTCAATCCGGCTGGATATGAGTCACTTCTAGCACCTGGTTGTGCTCCCCATCAACCATCCAGCGAATGTTGAAGTCATACAGGTTCATACCATAACTCTGCGTTTCTGCCTTCTTTTTCTTATACGCCGGGCGTGGGTCCTGCTTGAGCACATTGGTTATAAAGGCTTTAAGCTCAGGGTAATCACTCTGGGTGCGAATAAATGTTTCGGCTTGTTCAGTGAAACTGACGGTCATTGCCGTTTCAGGGCGAGTATCTGCAAATCCGGCAGCAGCGTCTGTCAGCGCGTCAGAGTAGGGCAGATAAGGCTTTATATCAACAATGGGCGTGCCGTCCAGCAAATCAATGCCAGATAGCAAGAGTGCTAACTGACCATTTTTGTACTCAACGCCTTCGAGTTTCACTGCGCTCATACCAATACCATTAGGTCGAAAGGTGGCGCGGGTTGCGAATACGCCTTTACGCTCGTTGCCCCCCAGCCGTGGTGGCCGCACTAATGCAGAATAGCCTTTGTCAGCGGTTTCATGAAAGCGAAATAACAACCAAAGGTGACTGAACTCTTCTATCCCTCGTACAAATTCTTCGCGGTTGAATTCGTCGCAAAATACCAGTTTGGCCTTTGCCTCTGGCACTAAGCGGGGTTGTCTGGGAATGGCAAACTTTTGTTTGTATGGTGAGCGGATCACACCGATTGGCTGTATATCGAATTGCACGCTTTATTCCGGCTAGTAAATTTGCGCGTATTGTAACGATGTAATACGCATCGAACAAATGTAACTGCCGAGCGCTGTAATCGAGTGTAATTCCATAGACTTAGGTTTGTAGCTAGGATCGGGTTATTACATTATGTATTGGTTTGTTAAATGTTTAGTTTAGAAAGTAGTCAGGCAGGTGGGCAACACACGGGGTTAATCTCAAATATGATGGAGCCGACTTACAGCCGCCTGGTCAGCAATATTTGTCGCAAAGTGTTTTCGGAGCAGTCACCGGTGACCCCCCTGGTGGTTGAGCAGTTGCGTAAGCGCCGGGCATTCTTACAGCCTTTATTCGCTGGTGTGGGCGACGGCAGTGTGCGTGCCACCCAGTTTAATACGGCATTACAATGTGAAATAGAGTTAGTCGTCAACAAGGTGATGTCACAATGCGAAATGCCGCGTCATGAGCTGATTAAACACACCAATAAAACGGTATTTGAACTCGCTAGGCAGGTCATCTAGCTATTATCAACGATATCCGGCACCACGTTGTTGAGGCGCTTCATCAATTTGTCCAGGTTCCTCTGAACCTGTTCACTGCACTTTTCTAACTCAAAGCGTACACCAAGCAAACAATCCTGTTCAGGTCCGTCATTTGCTTCTATTCGCACTATGGTGCCATAGAGCGGGGAGAGGCTCAGTGCATGAGTCCCGTCAAAATTGTCAAAGCTGAGGTTAAATTCAGTAAGTTTGTATAGCTTCAGGGCATCAACATAATTGGTATAAACCTGCATACCAGTATGACTGATGTTATGCACTTTGGCTTCCAATAAGGCATCAGAGGCAATGATCCGCATTGCATGTGATGGCAGAGCCGAGTGCCTGACTGAGTCTCGTTTACTGGCACTGTTCCATGATTTATTGACTGCGGCTTCCAGTTTGTCTGCTCTGAAAGGCTTAACGACAAAATGACTCACTCCATTTTGTATTGCAGTAATCACAAAATCGCGTTCACCGTTAGAGGTCATCATGATAAAAGGGATGTCCTTAAACTTTGCGCTGTTGCGGACCTCATAAAGCAGCTCTTCGCCGTTTATTTCAGGCATCTGCCAGTCAGAGATAATAATGTCGACTGGCTTTGATTTTAGGATCTGGAGTGCCTGCTTACCATCAGCGGCCATCATCACCTGTTCAGAACCCAGACGCGTCTTAATGATGTTACGCACAACATTGCGTACAGTGGTACAATCATCGACCACCAAAAATCGGACATTTCTCACTACTGTTTGCTCTATATTTGACCACTCTTTAAGCCGGCGGCAATCATAGCACAGCTCTTACCAGCTGATAAGGGTTGGATCAGATAATTTTAAACCGTTCCAAAATGAGTGACTTACCCACAAGATAGAGCCGTTAAAAGCTGGTTATGTGAATAATTGTTTTGAAATGTCGCACAAAATAACAGTTGCTCACAAGGTCCTCACTGAGTTTTGCATTATTTCAGCGCATTATGAAGCCGTGAAGTTCAGGGGCAGTTGGCCAGGCATTCTGCTTAGGTCTCCAAAGCCCTCTGATGATTAATACCTCAGCGCTAATGCAAATTTATAGAGACAAAGGAACTCATTATGAACGGGATTACTAAACACAACGTAGTACGAGCGCTTGGCTTGTGCATGGCAATAACAAGCGTATGCAGTCACGCAGAAGAGCCAGCCAACGACGATTGGGACGTAAAAATGGGGGCAGGTGTGCTGGTTGCGGATCTGCCTTGGCAGGGCAGTAAAAGTGAATTTGCTCTGGTCCCGATGGCAGACATTAAAAAAGGCAACTGGTTTTCTAATGAAGACAGTACCATTGGCTATCAGTTTTTGAACATTAATGACGTGTTCAGTGCCTATGCGGGTCTGGGCTACCGTAACGAAGGATATGATAGTCTGTTTGGAGACAACAGCTCTGATAGCAAAGTGTTTGAAGGCTATGATGCGCCAGATGGCGAGCTGGTACTGAATTACGGGGCAAAGTTTTTATGGTTTGGTTTATCCGGCCACACTGATTTGTCTGATGAATCAGATGCCACCAACTTCGCTCTGAGCGCAGAAGTTCCATTATATGAGAGCAGCCACGGGTTTGGCATTTCCGCACAGGCACAGGTGCGTTGGCTTGATTCGGATTATGTGAACACTGTTTACGGGATAAGCGGTAAGAACATCAACGCATCAGTTGGACGGACAGCCTATCAGACTGATGACAATGCGATAAACGTCACCTTTGGACTTAACGCGTATTATCAAATCACGCCTGAGATAACACTGATTGGCAGTGTCAGCAGAACGGAGCTGGATGATGTTATCAGCAAGAGCCCGCTTGTTGGCGATGATACGATGGATGTGGCCTTCATCGGTGCAATGTATCAGTTTTAGTCCTTAAAGGGCTTGTGTAAGCGCTGGATCAGTCACCCTGATCCAGCGTGTTTTGTAATAAAGACTCTGTTTGAATCGCAATTTCCTTCATCTGAATGGCATATTGCTCCAGCGCTTTTTGTTCTTTCGTTTTTGCCTCAAACTTGGCAACCGGAATGGGGTACCCAGCCTGATCCATAGCGATAAAGCTGATTATGCAGTGATTGGTTTCTACCATGTGTTGTTTTTGTGGATCGCCACATCGTACCTGGATGAATATCTGCATGCTGGTTTTGCCGGTGTGTGCAATCCGCGCTGAAACCTCTACAATCTGGCCAACCAAAATAGGGCGGTGAAAACGTACACCTGCGACGGATACAGTAACACAGTAGGCGCCACTCCAGCCTGCTGCACAGGCATAGCCCGCTTGATCTATCCACTTCATCACCACACCGCCATGTACTTTGCCACCAAAGTTTACGTCTGTTGGCTCTGCTAAAAAGCGAAACACGACTTCCGATTGCTGCGCCATGGGGCACCTCATTATCTCAACGTTTGCTTAAGTATAGAAAAAAAGGGGCATTTTGCCCCGGCAATTTAGGATAAAGGGTGTTTACGGCAGGTAGGTGGCACCTGCCGGGTTGGATTACATATTTGGATAGTTGGGGCCGCCGGCACCCTCTGGAGTCATCCAGGTGATGTTCTGACTCGGATCTTTGATGTCACAGGTCTTACAGTGGACACAGTTTTGTGCATTGATCACAAACTGCTTATCGCCGTTTTCAGTCTCGCTGACTTCGTAGACGCCTGCTGGACAGTAGCGTTGAGCGGGCTCTGCATACTGCTCAAGGTTAACCTGGATCGGAATGGTCACATCTTTGAGCTGCAAATGACAAGGCTGCTCTTCCTCGTGGTTGGTGTTGGATAAAAACACCGATGAAAGCTTGTCAAAACTCAGCTTGCCGTCAGGCTTGGGGTAGTTAATTTCCTGAGAATCTTTTGCCAGTCGAAGAGATGCGTGGTCCAGCGTGGTATCTTTGAGTGTAAATGGCAATGAACCTGAAAACAGGTTTTGGTCAACCATGTTGTAAGCACCGCCTAAGATACGGCCAAACTTGTGCATGGCCGGGCCAAAGTTACGTGACTGATAAAGCTCGTCATATAGCCAGCTGCTTTTGAAGTTATCAGCAAATTCGTTTAACTCAGCACGATGAGCGTCTTCTTCCAGCGCCGTGACAATGGTATCTGCGGCAATGATGCCCGATTTCATCGCCGTATGGTTGCCTTTGATTTTAGCGAAGTTCAGCGTACCGGCATCACACCCTATTAGCAGACCTCCCGGAAAGTGCATTTTAGGTAAAGCATGAAGGCCACCCTTGGCAATGGCGCGGGCGCCGTATGCAACGCGTTCACCACCTTCCAGCGTGTCTTTAAAGACCTGCTGATGTTTCATGCGCTGAAACTCATCAAACGGGCTCAGATACGGGTTTTTGTAGTTCAGATCTATGATCAACCCGATCACGACTTGATTATTCTCTGCATGATACATAAACGAACCACCGTGGGTTTCGTTATCGAGTGGCCAGCCCGTACCATGGACAACTTTACCTTCCTGATGTTTTGCCGGGTCAATTTGCCAGATCTCTTTAAAGCCAATACCGTAGTGCTGAGGTGTGGCATCTTTATCCAGTGCAAACTGGCTGATCAGTTGTTTGCCCAGATGGCCACGACAACCCTCTGCAAAGACGGTGTATTTGGCTCTCAATTCCATACCGGGCATGTAACTGTCTTTTGGCTCGCCATCTTTGCCAACACCCATATCACCGGTGATGATGCCCTTCACTTCATCATCTTCGACTATCAGCGAGTGAGCGCTGAACCCAGGGAATACCTCCACGCCCAGTTGTTCAGCCTGTTCAGCCAGCCAGCGGCAGACATTGCCCATAGAGACAATATAATTGCCGTCGTTTTTAAACGTTTTGGGGACCGCAAAGTGCGGAATGCTGGTGGCTTTGTCCTGATCTTTAAACAGGTAGATTTCGTCCTCCGTCACTTTTGTGGTGACAGGGGCATTTTTTTCGGCCCAATCCGGGATTAATTCGTCCAGCGCTTTAGTTTCAAAGACAGCACCAGACAATATATGTGCTCCGACCTCAGAGCCTTTTTCAACGACACAGATCATCAGTTCTTGTTGTTTTTCCTGTGCCTGTTGCGCAAGTCGGATCGCACACGACAGGCCCGCAGGGCCCGCGCCAACAATCACGACATCAAATTCCATGGTTTCGCGTTCGACCATTTTTACCTCACATAGATTGACGGTAGTTTAACTAAAACGAGGCTTTAGTTTTGTTAAGGTTAAGCTAAGGTTATTTTAGGTTGACGTTTACGTCAACAGGAAGTAGTCTGGTTTCATTAAATTGTTTTGTTGACGTGTACGTCAGCCCATAGAATAACCAGATGATGGAGTAACCATGAAAGTACTTGTGCCAATCAAACGCGTGATTGACTACAATGTCAAGGCAAGAGTCAAGGCCGACAACAGCGATGTTGATCTGACCAATGTAAAAATGGCAATGAACCCGTTCTGTGAGATCGCGGTAGAAGAAGCCATTCGCTTAAAAGAAGCCGGTAAAGCCAACGAAGTGATCGCTGTTTCAATCGGTGACAAAGCGTGTCAGGAACAGCTACGCACCGCGCTGGCTTTAGGTGCTGACAAAGCAATTCATATTGAAACGGATGCAAAACTTGAATCCCTTCATATAGCTAAACTTCTGGCAAAGCTGGTAGAGCAGGAAAGCCCTGAATTGGTTATTTTGGGTAAGCAGTCTATCGATTCTGACAACAATCAAACTGGTCAGATGTTAGCAGCATTAACGAAGCGTCCTCAGGGAACCTTTGCATCTAATGTTGAGATTGCAGATGGTAAAGCCATTGTGACCCGAGAAGTAGATGGTGGTCTGCAAACAGTGGCCTTGAACTTACCTGCGGTTGTAACCACAGATCTGCGTTTGAATGAGCCTCGTTATGCCTCATTGCCAAATATCATGAAAGCTAAACGTAAACCGCTGGATGTTATCGCAGCAGACACGCTGGGCGTTGACCTTGCGCCACGTATTGAACTTGTGCGGGTGGAAGAGCCTGCTAAACGTGAAGCGGGCATCATTGTTGAAAGCGTAGAAGAACTGGTCAATAAATTAAAAACTGAAGCTAAGGTGATCTCATGAGCGTACTAGTCATTGCTGAACACGAAAATGGTGTATTAAAGCCTGAAACGGCAAAAGTCGTTCATGCAGCTAGCCAGCTTGGCGCTGAAATTCATGTTCTGGTTGCGGGTAATAATGTGGGTCCTGTTGCAGAGGCTGCTGCACAAATTGCCGGTGTAACGGCGGTAAAGCTGGCTGACGACAGTGTGCTGGATCATCAACTGGCAGAAAGTACCGCTGATCTAGTGATTACGCTGGCTGAAGGTTATAGTCATATTCTGGCTGCGGCTTCAACCACAGGTAAAAACATCATGCCGCGCGTTGCTGCGTTACTGGACAAGTCACAACTTTCTGAGATTGTTGGCGTTGTTGATGCCGACACCTTTATGCGCCCGATCTACGCAGGTAATGCTATTGCGACAGTTAAGTCACTGGAAGCGCAGAAAATCATTACTGTTCGTGCCAGCGCATTTGATGCGGCTGGTGAGCAAGCACCTGTTGCTGTTGAGACACTGGCTACCTCGGTTGAAAATACCCAAAGTAGTTTTGTTGGTGTTGAACAAACAGAATCAGAGCGCCCTGAGCTGACGGCGGCCCCTGTGGTTATCTCCGGTGGTCGCGGCATGCAAAATGGTGAGAACTTCTCATTGCTAGATGGTATTGCCGACAAATTAGGCGCTGCTATTGGTGCATCTCGTGCGGCGGTTGACGCTGGATTCGTACCCAATGATATGCAGGTAGGTCAGACAGGTAAAATTGTTGCACCAGACTTGTATATTGCTGTTGGTATCAGCGGTGCAATTCAGCACCTGGCAGGCATGAAAGATTCGAAAGTCATCGTTGCCATCAATAAAGATGCAGAAGCACCTATCTTCCAGGTGGCTGATTACGGCCTGGTCGCCGATCTGTTCGATGTATTACCTCAGCTCGAACAAGCTTTGTAAAAATAAATTCTGGTTGTTAAAGCCGTGAGTACGATAGTGCCGCGGCTTTTTTCTCATTTACTGCTCACTAAACCTGATTGCCTTTTCACTCCACTCAATAGCCGCAAAAGAACTCAGTCCGCAGATTGCTCTCACTTTATTTTCTGAACCCATGCTATTTATGAAATCGCAATTATAAGGTGCTGCGCACTGCTTACCATCAGTCAGTTACTCTAATCAAAAGTAACAGTGATCATGTAGTTAGCGAACCATGGTTGCAGCATAGTGAATCACCGAACAATGTTCTTACTGGGTTAAAATAGCTCATGGAAGTGTTTAGGCGCGCAGAAGAATTCAGCTTTTTTCATAAATGGCAGCAGGTTTAAGCCTGAAGAGGGGACATTTTAGCTCAAAATGGCTTTAAACGGCCCTCATTGCAGTCGAATAGAGGCTGTACCCACAGGGATTGCAATAATTCGGTCATTGAGCCCGGTTAAGGTCTTCGCGGATTTTATAAACGACTCTTCCTGTGCGAGAAAAAATATGAAAAATAATCTACCTTCCGTGATTTCCAAGGCCTGTGCGGGCGTTGCTTTAGCACTTGGCGTGATGAGTGCACCAGCACTTGCTAATACGTTGCAAGGTGAACTGACGGATCAGCAAAACAAAGCCCGCTTTGAAGGGGCCAAAGTTATTATTAAGGAGCTGGGACGTGAAGTCAGCTCCGAGCGCAATGGTGAGTTCAGGTTCATCAATCTGCCAGCCGGAACCTACACGCTTGAAGTGCGCTATATTGGTGCGCAATCTGTCACTAAACAAGTGGTGATCAAAGACAATGAAGTGACCAAAACCCGGGTTCAGCTTAGCGCCTACCAGGGGGAAATGGATAACATAATCGTTAAAGGGCAACGCGCCGGGCAAGCAGGCGCATTGAACCGGCAAAAAAATGCGGATGGTATCAAGTCCATCGTCAGTGCAGACAGCATCGGACAGTTACCAGATCAGAACGCGGCCGAGGCATTGCAACGTCTGCCGGGTTTGTTCATCGACCGAGATCAGGGTGAAGGCCGTTTTGTTGGGATCCGGGGAATTGATCCTAATCTCAACAATGTGACTATCAATGGCGCAGCTGTACCTTCTCCTGAAGGGGGTGTGCGCAGTGTAGCAATGGACGTGCTGCCAAGTGAAATTATTCAGAGCCTCGAGGTGAGCAAAACAGTCACCCCAGATATGGATGCCAATGCGATTGGTGGCAGTATCGAAGTGAAAAGCCTGAGTGCATTTGACCGTGAAGGGGAAAGCTACAGTTTTAATGTTCAGGGCGCTTACAATGAACAGGTTGAAAAAAGCAGCCCCAAACTGTCCGTTAGCTACAGCGATATTTATGACATTAGCAGCCAGACTCAGCTGGGCGTAGCGACGGCGGTATCCTGGTTTGAACGCAAATTTGGCTCACATAATATGGAAACCGATGGCGGCTGGATGGAGCTGGAAATGGAAGATGCCAATTCCGGCGAGGAAGTGGCTTTTTTTGGTGCAGAGGAAATTGAACAGCGTCACTATACCATCACCCGAGAGCGCCTGGGGGCTGCCCTGAATTTGGATTTGCATCAGGGATTGTTCAATAAGTACTATCTGAGAACCATGTACAGCGAATTCTCAGACGACGAGTTCCGTCTGCGCAATGAATACAAGTTCGATAAAGGCAATTATTTAAGCGGGCAATCAGGCGATACGATGGCGTACTTTAGCGGTGCTGAAATGGACCGGGACAGCAAAGATCGCTACGAGGAACAAAGCATTTTGTCTGTGGTCGCGGGTGGTGAGCATCTGATCAAAGACTGGTTTGTAGAATACAGTCTGGTTTACTCAAAATCAGATGAGCAAGAGCCTGATCGACTGGATATAGCGTTTGCCGGGGAAGATTTGACTCTGGGCTATGCCAGTCTGGGAGACACCCCGATTTTGTCTCGGAGTGAGGCCGCACATCAATTAAGCCGTTTTGAACTCGACGAAATTGTTCACGAAAATAATCTGAGCGAAGATGAAGCAACCAGCTTTAAATTAGATCTGACTAAAGATCTGGTTATCGCTGGACATAATGCAGAGCTTAAGTTTGGCGCTAAGTATCGCGACCGTGAAAAGCTGAACTCAGTCAACGCTGTGGTATACGACGGCGGATTTGATGATGTGACGGCAGAGCAGTTTAAAACGGGTGCACCAGAGTATGACCTGGGCGACTTTGGTCCGGGTTTATCCGAATCCGGATTGCAGGCCTACTTTGCGCAAAATCAGGCTGCATTTGAGCGAAACGATCAGGAAACCGATATCGAGTCAAAGGGCCGCAGCTATCGCTCAGATGAAACCGTCAGTGCGTTGTATGCCATGGTCAACATTGATTTTGGTAAACTAAACCTGATCACGGGTGTACGTTACGAGGATACTGACTACACCACGCGGGGTTATCAGGTTTCACTGGAAAAAGATAAATTAGCGGACACCGAGCAAGTCAATATCACCCCCTGGGAAGTTGAGAAATCCTACGACCATTTGCTACCAAATCTGACTCTGCGCTACGAGCTGGACGATGATCTGATTTCACGCTTTGCTTATACCCAAACCATTGCGCGTCCGGGATTTGAAGAGGCTGCAGCCTATCAGCTACTCGAAAGTGAAACAGACGAAGACGATGGTCAGGTGGTGACAGAGCGAGAAGGTGAAGTTGGCAATCCAAACTTGGACCCGTATGAGTCTCAGAACCTGGATTTGTCCATTGAATACTACACAGGCAGTATAGGCGTTATGTCTGCTGGTTTATTCCACAAGCAAATCGATAACTTTATCACTGAGCAGGAAGTGCAGGATCAGGTACAGTGGGCGGGCTATAAAAAGGTCATGCAATTCGTAAATGGTGGCGAGGCAGACTTAACAGGTATTGAACTGGCTTACAGCAAAAACTTCAAAAATGGCCTGATGTTTTCAGCTAATACCACCTTAATTGACGCAGATGACAAACTGACTCGTCAGTCGGATACCGTGGCAAACCTGATGGTTGGATACGAAGATGACACCATAAGTGCGCGTCTGAGTGGTAACTACAAAAGTAAGGCCTACCTGAGCACCGAGAATGATGCACGTGTGTATCAGGATGACCACATGCAGTTAGATTTGAGCGTTAAATACTACTTCAATGAGCAAATGCAGATGTACTTTAACGCCGTCAATCTGACGGATGAACCACTCTACATTTATCACGGTGAGCAAAGATACAACTTTCAGTATGAGCAATATGGTCGTTCATTCGAATTAGGCTTTACCTACACTTCATTCTAATCCTTGTTGGAGCGTGCCGGGCTGACCCGGCACATTTAAAATTATGACTTTAAAACGCATTGCATTTTCCTGCATCAGCGCTTCTTTATTAATATCGAGCCCTGTGATGTCGGCCAACATTTCTTTCCTGGCGTTTGGTGATGGGGGTTATCACCCTGATTATCCGAAAGTAAAACATATTCAGAAGCCTAAAAATAAGGCGCAATTTATCGCGGCTGAAAAAGCGGATTGGCTCGAAGATCATCGCCCGATGAGTGAGTTCAATCATGCCCCCGTTTATGTTTACCCTGACACAGACATTGCCACCGAGCAGACGGGGGCGCTGGCAACGGGTAAGGCCATGGCAACATTGTGTCAGCTAAAACGGTGTGATTTTGCCATTCAACTGGGCGACAATATTTACCCTGATGGCGCCGGCGCAAATGATGGGAAAGATGATCAACAACGCATGAACGATCTGATCCTAAAACCATTGCAGCCGTTATTTACGCAGCAACCAGAGTTAGTTGTGTATTCTGCTCTGGGCAACCACGACTGGAAAACGTCACGTAAAGGGGTCAAGCTACAAACTGAATGGATGGCAAGTCAACCAAACTTTACTATGTCTGAGCAAGGTTACTACAGCTACACCATAGGTGAGCCGGGTAATGATGTCGAACTGTTTGTACTCGATACCAATATGCTGCTTTCGGGCCAACACTACTACGAGATCCCGTTACGCCCGGATGGCAGCGAACAGGGGTTGGCAAGTGCTCTGGCTGCCGGACAGGCAGAAGTAGAAGATATTGAGCGTCATGAAGAGCCGGTTAATGGAGAAGATCACCGGCAATTAGCTTGGCTGGCCAATGGCCTTAAAAACTCCAAAGCAAAGTGGAAACTGGTGTACGGGCATCATATATTATGGTCGATAGGTGGCACTAAATATGATGAAGGCCATGTGTTGAGACGGCTGATTTTACCCGAGTTATGCCAATATGCAGATGCGTACATCGCCGGTCACGAACATGATCTAGAGCTATTAACGGATGATTGTAGTCGCGTTATGCCCGGTAATTCTAAACCTAAACTACCCCTGATAATCAGCGGGGCCGCTGCAAAAATGCGTGGCACCCATACACCGTTTGCGCAGCAACAGGAAAAGCGCTATCCGGAATATGACCTGGTGTGGTCTAAAAGCTTTATTTGGGGGTTTGCACACATTGAACTGGATAATGACCAGGATAAGCTGAATGTGTCTTTTTATACCACACCCCATGATCAAAGCGGTAAGCTCGAGGCCGAGCAGGTATTCAGTTTTGCAAAACGCAGTGACTGATGACAACTGGGGTGGCTTTGCGACTTGACAGGCGTGTTACCCCAGAAAAATTACTTTGACGCAGATCAAAAAAATCATGGTATTCGGTAAATTGCACTATAGTTAAACTCACACAATATGACGCGTATACCGCTTGCTGTCATGAGTCGGGCAGAGCGTTGTTATGGTCGAATATGAGTTGAGTTGCCAATGAATACCAATGATCCCTCGATGGAAGAAACCTTGTTTTTTGGTCAGTTGCTTGAGAATTCTTCTCCAATTGAACTACTCAAGCAAATATTGATGCGCTCACAGCATGCCATAGTTGTCACGGATGCGGATCGTAACCACGGATATCGGATTGTTTATGCAAACCGGGTGTTTTGCCGTCATACAGGCTATGAGCTGGCAGAACTGATAGGCCAGTCAACGGCCATTTTACAAGGGCCAAAAAGTAATCGCAGAGTCCTGGCCAGATTGAGCCCGGCACTGGAGGAAAACGGCTATTTCTATGGGTCTTCGGTCAACTACCGAAAAGACGGCTCAATGTATCCGGTGGAATGGAATATCTCGGCAATAACCAATGAGGCAGGAGAGGTCACTCATTATATTTCGTTGCAAAAAGACCTGACAAACATGCGCCGCCTGGTCAGGCAAATACGCGAATCAACCGATGTTTTTAAACAGTTTTATCAGGATTCAGCGCGTCAGGGCAATCGCTTTGGCGATGCTTCGGATTCTGTGCTAAGGGCGCTAAAAAGAAGTGCTAAGTTGTTAAACGGCAGACTGCACTTGAAGGACAATGTCGAGCTATTTCAGGAAGCTTTTCCTTATCAGGAACCTGATGAGAACAGTTTTGATGAGTTGTTTTTTGATCTGGATGAACAATCGGATGTGAGCACTGATCAGCGCCTGAATAAACAGGCTATGAGCGCAGATGATTTCTGGGCGGACAGCCCCATTGAGGAAGATGATGTGGAGTCTATTGTTGGGGCACTCAATGAGCTGGAATCAGAAACGGGTCTTATAGAACTCAATGGATACTCTGAAGCAAGGTTTAAAAATGTGGCGCGATTATATAAAGAGCTGGCAAACACACTGTACTTTTGCATTGAGTTTAATGATGGTGCTTTGATGATTGATGAGGTCGCAGAGCGTTTGGACAGTCACGCAACGGACCCGTCTTTTCCCATTGAATTTTTGCTGATGTTTAACAAGGACATCAGTAGCTGGCTGAATGAGGTGTTTATAGAGCGCAAAACGGATAATGTATTTGCCGGGGAGAGTAATGCCATTATGGCGGGTGAGCAGCTGTTATCCCTCATCGGCGGTCAATAATTCTTCATTCAGGTAATAAAATCCTATCCAACTATTGATCTTTACCTTCCTACGTACCGCACTGTGAATTTGAATAAAGCAGTGTAATATTTATTCACTTGCCAACGTGGAAAGTCGCTGCTAGCATTTAGTTTCCATGTTGGAAAGTAAAGGAGTGACTATGAATAAAGAAAATAAGGTAGGGGTAGAATCAGCTGAAGCTCTGTTGGCGATGTCTGCCGAAGGCAAAAGGTTTGCCCTGTTGAAATTCAGGCCACCTGTTTGGCTCAACGGGTTAATAAGTGTGTTAGCTGCACTTGCAACTGCGGCGAGTGCCCAGGCAAGTCAGAGTAGTATGTGGACTTTCGTAACTTTCGTGTCTGTAGGTACATTAATTGTACTGGTAATGAGTTGGTCTTTTTATCTTAAAGGCCTCGGCATAAAAGCAAAAAGCATGATTTCTAAGTCTCAAGCCGGAGTCCATAATATTGCACTGGCTTTTACGAGTGCACTTATCGTGTTACTGGGCCACTATTTTACTCAGCAGGGGTACTGGCATTTTGCTTACGTCGCCGGGATTGTGATCGGCATGCTGAGTTTTGCAGTATTGCATAAGCTTCCCACGGGGGAGTGGATATCGCAGGATAAAGGCAATGACTGAATCTTGTTTTGATCCACTGATCCATGCACATAACCGTTTACAGATCTGCGCATTACTCGAAAACATAGCGGAAATGGAGTTTTCTTTAGTAAAGACACAGCTGGAGGTCAGCGATTCGGTTTTATCTAAGCACGTAAAAGCCCTTGAGCAGGCTGGCTATCTCAGAGTCAACAAAAGGACCAGCTTTGCTCGTCAGCGCACCTGGCTTTCTTTGACTGTACAGGGAGAGGCCGCTTACAGAG
Source organism: Pseudoalteromonas ardens (assembly GCF_030125445.1). Taxonomy (NCBI): domain Bacteria; kingdom Pseudomonadati; phylum Pseudomonadota; class Gammaproteobacteria; order Alteromonadales; family Pseudoalteromonadaceae; genus Pseudoalteromonas; species Pseudoalteromonas ardens. The sequence continues at coordinate 246,202 of NZ_JASJUV010000002.1, read as the reverse complement.
GGCATGTTGCCGCATTACGGAAGATTGTTGGCCTCTGAGGTTGTTTGAAATAAGATGAGCTCGCAGTTATTAAAAGGACGGGTCGTTTCTGTAACTAGCTACAGGGTTAACTGCATGGTGGTTGACCCTGAAAAGCCGAGTAACCAGTTCAGATATGGAAAGTAGTCTGTTTTAACTGCAACAAAACCTTTTGCTTCATACAATTTTTTCGCTCTGGGGTTACTGTTGATCACATCCAGGCGGATTGATGAATAGTGATGTGCCTGTGCATAACTGATAATGCTGTCCAGTAACTGAGTGCCGATGCCTCTGCTGCGATGTGACTCGTTAATCGCGATGCCGTCCATCACTAACTCTCGTGATTGTGGCTTGCGCTCGTATAAACTAAGAATAGCGCAAGCACGCAGTCCCCCAAGAATGCCAAGATGACGGAATAATCCGTTAAATTCGATGCCCGCTGTGAGCGCACCATTTTGGTCACTAAAGCCTGCGACTCCGACTGGCTGGCCATTATTGAAAGCAACAAAGGAATATTCTGGCATAAAACAATGTTCGAGCAAGTCGAGCCGTTTTGCTTTGTCGGGGATTGCACGGGCAAGTTTAGCACCAAACGCATTGTCGTAAATTTGCGCAATGGTTTGACTGTGTATGATATCCCAACCGTGCTCAATGTTAATCTGCATTAGGTAAGCCTGTAGAGTCTGGACTTTGATGATTACGCTGCCAGACTTGTGATTGAAGCGGACTGAAATGCGCATCAAACCTCGATAGCTCAGTGAGCACATGTTCATTAAAAGAGCACATACCTCCATAAGCCTGAAGTATTTTGATAGGAGCGCTTAGTTCGCATCGATTGAGCTGGGTTTTGACTGGCTCGTACCAGACTAGCCAGTTGCCATTCCTATCTTCTTTTGAAATTCTAATAAGGTCGTCAAGCACAGTCATCAATGATTCACTGAGTTGTGACATGAAGTTACCTGCCTGGCTTTTTGTATTAGCTTATTGTGTTTTAATACGGTAGGAAAGTAAAAAGTATAACCGGTGAAATACAGAGGGAGTGCCGACACTCCCTCAGGACATGTTATTGTAAATTACAATTTTTCAAGGATCACTTCTGCTTTACTAACTTCAAAGGTTTTTGGTGCTTCAACCAGAAGCTCTGTCACTACACCATTGTCGATTATCATGGCATAGCGCTGTGAGCGGATCCCACCAAACCCTTCAGTATCCATTTCCAGCCCCAATGCTTTAGTAAAGCTGGCATCGCCGTCACCGAGCATCATAATTTCGCTTGCATTATGCGCTTCTCCCCAGGCTTTCATTACAAACGCATCATTTACAGATACACACGCTATGATATCGACACCTTTGGCTTTGATTTTGTCGGCCAGAGCGACGTAACCAGGCAAGTGAGCTGCAGAGCAGGTTGGTGTAAATGCGCCAGGTAATGCAAACAAGACAACTTTTTTATCTGCAAACAGCACGTCGCTGTGATGCGTGACCATGCCATCTGCAGTCAATTCACTTAATGTCGTCTTTGGTAAGGCTTGCCCTTGTTCAATCATGATTTTCCTCATCGGATATTACTAAGATTAAGCTTATTTTAGACTTAAAATCGCAGCTTAAACACAGATAAAATGCAGGGTTAATACATGTTTTTGCAATTATTTTGGCTTCATAGTGATAACCTGAACGACTCAGGTTATCACTGATTTTGGGGCGTTATTTGCTTGAGCCATGTATAGAGTTAAAAATATGGCTAACGCCAGCGTTTTTGGTCGGGCCTGAATAAGCGTGGCAATCAAAGCAGTTTGTCGCGGGTGTCAAGTTATGTGGACCCGTATAGATCACTTCATTGAACTTGCGTCCTTGTTGTGCGTTGGTTTCCATGGTGGTGTTGGCTAGCTGAATGGAGCCGCGCTGATTGTCGCGGTTGCTTGAGGGCTGTGTGACATCGTTCAACCAGAGCCCACCCACCAGTTCATACTTTGCGAGCACACGCAGTGAATTGTAGGTAGGCATGCGCTTAAACACTTTATTCAGTTGCTCATTGAGGGAGATGATATTCGCTCTGTTATGTTCGGCCTGGTTGTCGCCCTGAGCTGTACCTTGCGCATAAACCTGGCAGACTTCAGTGGGCGTGCCCGTCAGTGGTGAATCACCTTTCTTGTCAGGATCTAAGGTTTTGTTGAATTCACAGTTAGCATCCGGCGTAGGCAATGAGGCGGTACATTGCTCGCTGGCAAAGCTCCAGTCTGAGATGGGCTGGTTGGCCTTTTGGCAATCTGGCGCATTGTATTTGTGCTCAAAGGTAGCCCAGATAAATTCAGGGTGTTCTGGGGTGCTAATTACTAAGTGAAAGCCTACCATGCCATATAATTCATCAGCATCCAGCTCTCCATTGTTATTGGTATCTGATCTTACCCAGACATAATTAGGTCTGTCTTTTTCGCTGATCTTGCGCCAGGAGGTTTTAATCTCGGTTGTACCGGCTGGCAGTGTTGATGAGCCCTGAGCGACATCACACATACCACTATCAAACCGGGTTTCGTACAATACGATGTTGCCATTTTGGTCGTACAAGACGGCATTGTTTAACGCCTGGTTCATTTCGTGGGGCGCTTTAAAGTCTTCGTCTGTGGTTTGGGGGTCCTTACCACCTCTGACAAATAATTTAGATTGCAATGTATTAGGCGCACAGGAATCCTGGCCACCACCGAGGAATATGCGATAGCGCTCCTCATTTAAAAAGGTACGCTCATTGCCATCTGGCGCATTCACCAAGGAAATAAACCATTGCCAGGAGAATTGATAAAACTGACACAAGTTTTGCCCGCCACCCGGAATTTCACTGGGTGGATTATTAGGATTAGTGACCCAGTTCATATTGGCTGGGCAAAACAGGGGGTCCTGACTGGAAGCTGTATTTCCAGAGCCTGTAGGCTCGGTGGAGCAGGCCAGCAATGTTGTAATAGCAGCTGTGATCAGGGAAAGCTTAAGGGGGTGCATAACAATTCCTTTCAATATCGAGACGGTCCTTTCTACTGTAGAGCAATGGCAAGAAGTTACCATTACTGGGTATTACACTGATCTGTTCATTTCGAGTCTTGTATGTGTGATCCGGGCTATGCACTGAAACATTTTGGTGTGCGAAACACATTGAACGTTGTTTAACCAAATGGTGTTATAGTGACAATTGAGCGTGCTTCGGTATCTTCAGTCTTAAGTGTTTAATTGGTACAGGAGATCAATATAAATCAAATATGAGGTGTAAGCCTGATGAACAGATACTGGCAGTGCGCTGGAAATGCGGCTTTAACCGTGCCTTGTATGGCACTCGGGCTGTCTTATATTACTGAGTTGAGTTTACTTTTCTGTGCCATATGCCTGTGTTTGTTCATAATTCTAAGCCAAATAATTCATTTGCCTGAAGAGCTCCCTGGTGGGCCGGACAACCCGGATGGTAATGAATTACATCCTAAATGGGTGGTCCTGGTGGCAGCTCTTTTATCACTCTTTTTAGTTTCACTGGGCTGCCTTTATCCCGGTTTGTGGCATTACGTTGCGTTCATTAACTAGCGCTAGTCGGACTTTATTTTCCCACCCATAGGTTTATAGTGCTGGTACACTGTTATGTCAGCCATCGCTGTACACAAGGAGCTAGCGCTATGAATAAAGAGTATACAATTCGTACTATGACCCGTGATGAGGTGAATTTAGCAATCGACTGGGCGGCACAAGAAGGCTGGAACCCGGGGCTTGAAGATGCACATTGTTACTATCAGGCTGATCCTCAGGGGTTTCTCATTGGGCTGCTGAATGATGAGCCGGTCGCTGTGATTTCTGCCGTAAAATATGGCAGTTCGTTTGGCTTTATCGGGTTTTATATAGTCAAACCTGAATACCGGGGCAAGGGGCTTGGTTTGAAAATCTGGGAGGCGGCCATAGCCAGACTGGAAGGATGTAATATTGGTCTGGATGGTGTGGTTGAGCAGCAAGAAAATTACAAAAAATCTGGCTTTGTGTTGGCGCATGCCAATCGCCGCTACCAGGGCATGAGTCATATGTTGGCAGCTCAAGGATCAGAGTACCTCGTAGATCTTAGTTCCTTGTCTATCGAAACCATAGAGCACTTTCTAATGCCATTTTTTCCTGTGCAAAGAGCTGAATTTTGGCGTGCCTGGTTGGCCCAGAAAAACGCATCGTCAGTTGGTGTGGTGGTAGACGGCGTGCTTCATGGAATAGGGGTGATCAGGCAATGCCGGGAGGGCTATAAAATAGGCCCATTATTTACCAAAGAACAGGCGCAGGCCAACGCGATAATTGGGGCTTTGTGTTCAAAGGTTGCACAGGGGAAGCCTGTTTTCCTGGATGTGCCAGCGTGTAATGCAGAGGCTGTTAACCTTGCTGAAAAGTGCAATATGATACCGGTATTTGACACTGCGCGTATGTATACGCAAACGATCCCTGATATTGAAATTAAAAGAACATTTGGTGTAACGTCCTTTGAGATAGGGTAAATACATCAAAAATGGCGCACTAGATGGCGCCATTTTTGCTGAAAGTTAAAAGCGAGATTACTTTTTTGATTTAGTCAAAGAGATAGATGTCGCTTCTATTTGGATTTTTTCCTGTTTGAACAGGCCACCGATGGCTTTTTTAAAGTTGGCTTTGCTGGTGGAGAAAGTTTTCTTAATCAGCTCTGGGTCTGATTTGTCACCAAGTGGCAAGAACCCATTATTATCTTCGAGTTTTTTAAGGATCTGGTCGCCCAGCTCTGAGATTTTATCCATGCCCGGTTTTTCGAGTAAGATGTCAATCTTATCATCTTCCTGAACTTGTTTGACATAACCCGTCATGCGCTGACCTATATACATACGCTTAAATACGGTATTGAAAAATACCATGCCAAAGTGTTGTTCATTAACAATGACTTTATAGCCAAGGTCGGTTTTCGCGGCGACAATTAAGTCAACTTGCTCAAATTTTTTGTACTGCGCAGGCGTTTTATTTAAAAATTTCCCAAGGTTACTTGAAGCACACAGACGTTTACTGGCGTTATCCAGATAGAGTTTTACCAGGTAGCTGTATCCTTCGCGCATTTTAGGTTTTTGCTCGTTGTATGGCGCTAATACATCTTTACTGATCCCAAGATCTAAGAAGGCACCTACTTTATTAATCTGCTTGGCACGCAGCAGGGCGAACTCGCCCAGTTGCGCAAGCGGCTTTTGTGTGGTGGCACAGGGGTGGCCCTGATTATCACTGAACACAAATACTTCAACGTTGTCACCCGCTTCGAGGTGGTCCGGTAGCTCTTTGAGAGGCAAGAAAACATCGCCCTGTTCTTTGCCGTCCAGGTATGCGCCTTCGGCACAGATCTCTTCGATCATTAAAAACTGTGTAGTACCTAGCATCTTTATTCCTCGGTTGGCTTCTTAGGCTTTCTTCTTAGTGGTGCGTGTCCATCGACATCAAACGGTGCCGGGATCGCCTTTTTCGGTTGTTGTGGTTTGCGCTTAAGGACGCGCTTTGCCTTAGCTTTGGTGTCCGCTGGTTTACGCTTGGTATTCTGTTTAGGCTTAGTTACTTTTGGCTTAAAGCCTTTAAACTTGGCTTCTAACCCTTCGACAGACTGAAACTGGACTGTCTCTTTGAGATAAGCAGCAATGGCTTCGTAACTTTTCCAATCTTTAGGGCCTACAAAGGAAATCGCGTCTCCCTTGAAACCAGCACGCCCGGTACGACCAATTCGGTGAACGTATTCTTCTGCCTGCTTGGGTAAATCAAAGTTGATGACGTGTGATACATTTAGCAGATCCAGGCCTCGCGATGCCACGTCTGTGGTAACCAGCACTTTAAATAAGCCACGGCTAAATGCATCCATAATATCCAGACGCTTGCTCTGTGCCAGGTCGCCTGCGAGCGCAACGGCCTTTATTCCCAGTTCATTAAGCATGTCGCTGAAGCGATTAGTATCTTGTCGAGTCGCAGTAAAAATAATGCACTGTTTTACATCGCTTTGTTGTACAAAATGTTTAAGCAGTGCTTCTTTATGATCCAGGTGATCAGCAAAGTACATTGCCTGGCGAATATCGTCATGCTTTTCGTTACTGCCACTGAGCAGGATACGTTTTGGCGATTTAAGTAAATCTCTTGATGTGATCTCGACCTGAGCATGCTCAAGCGTTGCAGAGAATAACAAAGTCTGACGCAGGCGGTGATCAGCCGCATTGTTAATTGTAGAAAGCTGTTTTTCAAAGCCTAAGTCAAGCATCCGATCGGCTTCATCAAAGATCAACAATTCAAGGCCGTGAAGCTGCAAACTGCGTTGCTCGATATGATCGGTTATACGACCAGGCGTACCAATAACAAAGTGTGGGTCTTTGCGAAGCGCTTTTACCTGGTCGTTAAAGTTCTCACCACCGAGTACTTTTGTACAAGACATGGCGGTACCTGCAATTAACAAACGGCATTGGTTGAATACCTGTGTGGCCAGCTCTCGGGTTGGAGCAACGATAAGCACACGTGGGTCTCGTTTACTGAGCGCCTTTTGTTTCATCACACGTTGCACGGCAGGAAGTAAAAATGCCAGAGTTTTTCCGGAGCCCGTTTTTGACTGAGCAAAGGTGTCATGCCCGGCAAGGGCTGTAGGGATGGCCTGAGCCTGGATCTCGGTCGGGGTTGTGATCCCCTGGTGTTCTAATTGTTTTTCAAAGCGCAGGTCAAGACCCAGTTCGGAAAATCTCAAGGTACTTTTCTCCAGTAATTATTTTCTAAAACGCAGCATTATAACAAACTAACTTCCACTACCACCATAACTTTGCAGTGCTTTGTGTGAGTTCTTTGGTCACTAGGGATAAACGGTTTTGCAATTATCCTTAAAATCCGTAAAATATCGCGCCTGGCGCCGGATTTGCGATCCGGTTAAGTGCTTACACGTCGTGCTTAAGTGTAGGCTGTTATAAAGCTTATTAAAGAGAAAGTTATGAATAACCATTTTGTTGTATGTGCGCTATACAAGTTTGTTTCTTTGCCAAATTATCAGGCGATCCGTCAGCCTTTGCTGGATGTTATGGAAGCCAATGAAGTGCGTGGTACTTTGTTACTGGCAGAAGAGGGGATCAACGGTACGGTTGCTGCAAAACGTGAAGGTATTGATGCCTTACTGGCGTGGCTTGATAAACAACCAGGCCTGGACAACATCGTTTTTAAAGAATCATACGACGAGACGTGCCCATTTTATCGCACTAAAGTTAAGCTGAAAAAAGAAATCGTGACAATGGGTGTTCAGGGCATCGATCCTAAAGAAGTGGTTGGTACCTATGTTAAGCCACAAGACTGGAACGCCTTGATTTCTGATCCTGACGTTGTTTTGGTTGATACGCGGAATGATTATGAGATTGAAATCGGTACGTTCAAAAATGCCATCGACCCGAATACAAAAACGTTTCGCGAGTTCCCAGAGTGGGCCGAGAAGAATCTGGACCCAGCTAAGCATAAAAAAGTAGCGATGTTCTGTACTGGTGGCATACGCTGCGAAAAGTCTACTGCCTATATGAAGGAGCAGGGATTTGAGGAAGTTTACCACCTTGAGGGCGGTATTCTTAAATATCTGGAAGACGTGCCCAAAGAAGAAACGATGTGGGAAGGCGAGTGCTTTGTATTTGATAACCGCGTTGCCGTTGATCATGATTTGAACAAGGGCTCATATGACCAGTGCCACGCGTGTCGTATGCCGATCACCGCAGAAGAAATGCAGCGTCCGGAATATATGGAAGGTGTATCCTGCCATCACTGTCATGATAATGTGACCGAAGAGCAAAAAGCCCGTTTTGCAGAGCGTCAAAGACAAATGGAACTGGCAAAGCAGCGTGGTGAGGGCCATATCGGTCATGAAGCGCAGGAAACTTTACGTGCCCGTAAAGAGCAAAAACAAGCGAAGAAAGACGCACAACGCGCTAAATCAGCTTAAAACTGTGTATTAAGATCATAAAAGCCAGCACATTGCTGGCTTTTTTAGTTTATAAATCAAGTGCATTTGATTTGTGTCTGGCTAGGCAAACTAAACCCTGGCAATTATTTAAGCAGGTCACTACAGTCTGTGTGGGCTTCGCGAGAATAACAAAACTCTGAAGCACATGTGACGCCATCTGTGTGACAGTTTGCAGAACCGCCGCCTATCTGAGGTGTCATTATAGGATTAAGTGACTGAGCTGACTTGGAAAGTTGTTTGATTTTCTGTGCTTTTAATTTCATTTCTAAATTTCCTTTTTTTATTTACAAAGCTCAATGACAGTAATAGCATAGTTGCACTGTTAAAGTAATAAATATATAAAAATCAGTTGCTTATAACATATCAATTAGAATATGAATATCTGAACAGGGGGAGATGCGTACTGCTATTCATCAACTAAATGGTTTAACCTCTTCAGCCAGTGCTTTTATCCAGGCAGGCGCATGTTGCCGGTAAATCAAACACACCTGTTCAGTATCGTTGTTTAGATTTGAAGCCACTTCAAGTTGAATGAGCTGCCAGGCCTCAATCATGTAATCAGGTAAATAAGCAACGGCCAGGCCGTACTTGACCAGTTCACACAGCGCTGCGTAATCGTTAACAATCCATTTTGCTTCTCTTTTTAGACTGCTGTTTGACCAGCCATCACAACTTAACCCACGTAATTCACCACAGAATGGAGACGTATTTGGTACAGCGAATGGGTAGTTCACAAGCTCTGCTGAGGTCACTGAGCGTTTGCCGGCTAATGGGTGGGTTTTACCAACCGCTAAGTTTAACGTTAGCTCTCCAATTGTGACCATTTCGAGGTCCTCATTCAAATGGGGCTGGATCAGTTGAGTTGTCAGTGCTATGTCAACCACGCCTTTTTTAACTTTTTCGAGTGCAGTCAGTTCGAAGTCGGTTTCATATTCTATTTGGATATCGCGAGCCGTAGCACCGATAATGCCTATCCAGCGATATTGGAGGATAGCCGGCGCGGAGATTCGGCAATTAAAAACAGGGCTGGTGGGGGTCAACATGGCTTTTACGTTATTTTTGATGTCTAAAATCTTAATCGCCTCAGGTAACAGGCGTTTACCATTTTCGTTAAGGACCAATTGCTTTCCGACTCGGTCGAATAGCAATATACCCAGTGAAGACTCTAATTTTTTCAATGATTTGGATAATGCGCCTGGTGTAGTGTGTAGGTTGGTCGCTGCACTCTGAAGCGTCTTTGCATTCGCAATCTCGACAAATCGAATTAGTTCTAATATTTCCATTTTGGAATCATAATTTAAAATTTGGTAACGATGTGGAACTAAATATACCCTAAACTTGCCAGGAACTTGATAAAAATAGAGGACCTTTCTTTGTTTAAGTGGTTATTGGTATTGTTTACGCCAATTGTTTTCGCTCATCAGCACAATAGCTTTGGTGTGCATGGACTGGCATTGGTAAACGTTGAACACAAAATTATCGCTTCTCATTTGCCACTTCCGAGGGGGATGCATGCTCGACAACTCATCTTTGAAGTGCAAGCCCAAGAGCAGCAACAAAAATCTTTGATGCAGTTAATTAACTCAAACTCATTAGTGACGTTTGCGCCTGGAGCCTTCGAACTTGACAAGTTACGCAGTGGGGATTTGGTTCGGGTGAACGGTCATGTTTATCAAGGGCATTTTGAACGAGGTGGTATTCAGGCGCTAACTGGGGTAACACTCAAAGTAACAAAGATATTGCTCGATGAGCCTGTGGCATTGGTTGACAACGGCCAGTACTACATCATACCACTCAAGATGAATGATTGTTTGCTGGTGCATAAAATCGGCCATTTACCTAGCTTCGATCAGCTTATTCAAGCGAGATGTCGTGACCATGCAACTTTACCGCGTTTGCTGGATAGCAAGACCGGTAAACCTTTGGATAAAACTACCCCCTTGAATTTAGAATTTGTTCGTTCCTTATACCTGGAAACACAGGACTTTATTGAACGTTAAGCTACGACTCCTTAGCAATACAAAAAGAGCGCCCCTGTAACCAGGCTGGTGTTGTTTTTGTAAAGCGGGCAGGGGGCTCGCCTGGCGTGACTACAACCTGCACTTTGGGGGCCAGATGCCGCTGGATCAGCTGCTGCAACTTGACGCTCTCAAGTTGCTCAAAAGCTGAAATCAGGTTGTCTTTCGTGTTTTGCGGGAGTGTCACGCCTAGGTTTGCATCATTCGCGCTTATTAGCCACAGTAACAGCGCTTTTTTGGTCGCATCTGGATAAGCATCTATCAAGGTTGAAATCGGGCTGATAAGACGCTGGAAATTCAGCGTATGCCCCTGAATTGCAAACACCAGTAGCAGGTTTGTGCCCGCTGTAATATTGCCCGAGCGCTTGTCACTAGACTGATAACCAACCAGGGCTTCTCGGAAGTAAACTTCTGCCATGTCGACTTTGCCTTCGTCTAGTGCCAATGTGCCCAGGTTATTGTTGACGTTTGCCAGTGCACGTTCATGATGGAGCCTGAGTGCGATGCTTTTTGCAGATTTGTAGGATCGTCTCGCAAGCTGGTAGTTATTCATATGCCTGGATAAAACGGCAAGATTGATCAGTAGCGCCATTCTTTTTTTTTCAGTCACATCAAGTGCCAGCGCGCAGGTATATAGAGATTTGGCCTCTGCCAGATAGCCGAGGCGTCTTAGCGCGATGCCCATTGCACTGAGTATACTCGGAAGGCGATCTTTAAAGTCAGTGTGTTGCTGTAACTTAATAAGGGCAGCCAGCTCTGCTTCTATGTCGCTTAAATTATTTGTGGCTATAGCAGAACGTACCTTGATTAAATGCCAGCGGATCTGCTGTGCGGGCGTGAGGTTGTCTATTGAATTAATTTGTCTGAGCAGCTGATAAGAATGTGAAGGTTCAACAATAATATAGTCTTCGGCTTCTCTCAGGATATCCGCGGAGGATCGTTGGCCAGATTGTGTTTGAGGTGTGGCTGAAGCAGCTAAGCCATATAGTATACTGATGAATAGTAGTAACAACTTATAGTGCAACGCATACTCCAGAAAAGTGAGTGAACGACGAAACACTTTTTAAGATAGCGCAATAAAGGAAAGGCGTCTACGTATTAGGTATACGCCTTGAAAAGGTCTGCATCAGAGAAAAGCGTGTTCTCGTAGCGTTTTCTCCACCACACTCAGGTTTGTACCAGTAATGACTTTGTTACCAATAATGATCTGTGGGATGTCAGCGCGTTTAAGGCTGTCAAACAGAAAGTTGATCTTTTGATCATTGGATTCTATGTCTCTGCTCAGGTAATCAATATTATGCTTTTTAAAGTAATCTTGGACCTGTTTACAGTATTGGCACCAGTGCGTGGTGTATAAAATCACACGCTTGTTAGTTCCCTCGTAATGGGCAGATGTATCTTGCGTGATTATATTCGGATGATGAAGCAGTTTTAGATAGCCATATTTGAGCATGACGCCCAGGCTTAAACCCAGTAATAACATCAGAATAAACACCGCACTTCGTTTAGCTCGTTGCTCCATAATTTTCCTTATTATTGTTTTTATTTGATCCAGTCTGCAAACTAGCAGGCACGTTAAAGTTACAAAAGGGTACAGATTGTGTCAATTATTTTAATAAATAATCGACGACAGTCGATAAATTAACGATGACCTGACTGAGTTGATTGAATAGTCGCACTGGAATAAGATCGTTTTCTGCATATTATGAATGTACTCCAGGTGAGTAATGACGCTACACAGAGCGCAATGCAGGTTGCAATTGCGGCACCAGTAATACCATGTATGGGAATAAGCAGCCAATTTAGCACTGCATCCGTAACAAGTGTTAACAGGCCAATGATGACCACGTACTTCCCTCTACCTGTGTATTGCAGCCAGGTAGAAACAAATGCTGTGACCGCCCAAAAGCATGACCCCAAAATCAGGTATTTGAGTGCGTCATGGGCGGAAAAGAAATCTTTCCCAAATAGTTGTAATAGATGTGCGCCTGAGATCAATAGTCCAACTGTCAGTATTAAAATGATGACAAGCATAACCCTCTGCCCTTGCCATAGCACGCGCTCGGCGTACTCTTCGCCTCTCTCTAACGCTTGCCCAAGTAAAGGTACAAAAAGTGCAATCACACTGACTTGTGCAACAGGGATCATATGTGAGGTTGTAACAGCTCCAGCATAGTGTCCAACTTCATGCTCCAGCGCCAATAGTTCAAGCATATATAAATCCAGCTGGGAGATAGCAATTGTCACTAACATAGCCAGCATCATCGGAATAGAGGTTGCCAAAAGCTGCGACTGGTTGCGAACCGGTATGACAGGGGACAAAGTAAGGAGGTTTTTTCTGTAGAGAATGAAAAGTTGTGATGTCGTGATGATTGCTAAGATTGCGATACCAGCAATGATCACTTGCCAAAGGTGCACCTGGTCCAATGAAGAGGCTAATAGCAAGATTGCCAGCGTTTTCCCAACAGGTAGCACGATGCGCCATGGCAGATTAGCGTATATCAATAATTTTGCACTTTGTAACACCCGGCTCAACATCGCACCCACCGCGATAAGGGGAATTGCTGCCGAGATCCAAAGCAGCGCATGATGTTCATCTGGCGACCAACTCCCTAAATGGAGGTAGCCACTCAGATAAGCGAGTGAAAAGAGCACAAACGAAATACCGGCTGCAATTTTGCAGAAGAAAATGACGAATCCACCGACTTCACTCGTTGCTTTGTTGGCCAGTGGCTTGGCCAAAAATTTAGGCGCGACGCGATCGCCACCAAGCAGGGCCAATACGCCGCAGATAGTGGCATAGGCATAAGCTACTTTATAATCACCATATTCGTGTGCGCTTAGTGTACGACTCAGGCTCAGGTTAAAGGCATAATCAGCCAAAAAGCCGATGATAACGGATGCACAGAGTGTCAGAGCACCCTGTTTCAGATATTTGTCTTGCTGCACGATTTAGGCCACTAGTGAATTTGATTGGACTTTTGTAATTATAGTGTACCGAGTTACCTGGTTAAATTTCACGACATTACACCTGAAAAGGCGCTTGTGTATCGTATGCCAGAGCAATATCTATGCAGCGTAGCGCAGCTTGCTTATCGCCTTGTACAAACGCAGATACCGTAGCACCTTCTTTGAGTAAACACAGTGCATCGACGAGCCGGTCGTTGGGTTGGGGCAGGTTATCCGTGATGAGCTGTCTGACAGCTACTTTATGACTGGCACAGCGGTCCTGAATTTGCCGGTCCAGCGTCACTGACTCACTGGCTGTATTAATAAAAAAGCAACCCCGGAATCCGCCAAGTTCTGTGACACTATCATTGAACCAGTCATGAAGCGCGTAGAATAGGCGTTTAACCAGCTCTTCATTGCTTTGGGCATCAGCCAGTTTTGCTTCGAGCCATCGCAAATATTTCTGATCTCGAAGTGTTAAAGCAGCAAGGATTAGATCGTCTTTTGAACTGAAGTGATGATAGAGAGTTTTTTTAGCAACTCCGCTATATGCAATGATCTCATTGATCCCAACAGCGCCTGTGCCTTTTTGATAAAATAACTCTAATGCACTGTTTAGTAATAACGCTCGCTTGTCTGACATATCTTGCCTCCTTACGTTTGAGCTTATCTTGACATGAGTAGACAGATTTGTCTACATTGGCTGTAGAACAATCTGTCTACTTAAAGGAGGGTGTGTGTCTAACTGGACAGTTTCTCTATCAGCAGGGTTGGGCTCTATGATGGCCATCACCGTACTCGCGCTGCTTGGGCCTAACGAGCAAGAATATTGGCTATTGATGGCTGCTTTTGGAGCATCTTGTGTGTTAATTTTTGCTGTGCCCGATAGCCCGCTTGCTAAACCACGTAATGTGATTGTTGGTCATTGCCTGACTGCTTTGGTCGGTGTTGTGTTTATTGCTTTTTTACCTGTTAATGCGATTACGCTTGGACTGGCAACGGGCCTGGCTGTATCGCTCATGGTGTTAACTAAAACACTGCATCCGCCAGCCGGCGCAAATCCACTGTTTATTATGCTAAGCGCTCAGAGCTGGACATTCTTGTTATTTCCTGTTTTAACCGGCGCAGTTTGCTTGGTCATACTGGGCCGAAGTTACCATTCATTATGCGCGCGTTGGCCTAAATTGACGTTCAAAAAACGAAGCGCGAATAGCAAATTTACAGTAAGGTAAATAATAGTGATTATCAATGCTGTTTGTGTATAATGGACAGGGTAGTCTTCACGTTATGACAGGGAGTGAAAAGTGCTTACTTTTATACTGGTCTTTGCGCTCATCGCAGGGTCCGCAGTAATTTATCTCAGCAACAAGAACCAGCGCTGGCGGAAAAAACACATAAACAGTCGCTGGCGTATCCTGGCTTACTTCTTATTCATAGTCGCATTGTTTGGCTTTTATAGCGGTATGAGTTTACCTGTTAGCCTGTTTATCTGCTTAATGGTGATTATGTTATCGCATATGTTTATTCCGTTTTTGGTTTTGATGGTGAGAGATAAATAATGAAAAACTATACGCCAATACAACCTGACTGGTTAAGTAAAACGCTGGCCGGCGTTATTGGAGGCGGGCTATTAAGCTTCTCTATGGTCGGGCTGTTCGCCTGGTTTGGTCCGTCGGGGCTGACGTCTTCCATTAGTGGCACGGAATTATTGTGGCGGACTCAGTTTAACATGTGGCTGAGTGTACCTATTTGGTTGCTGGCTCTGAGTTTTACTTATATGTTTAGAAGTGGTGCTCAGGCTTGGTTATACCTGCTTTCCGTCAGTGCTGCGTGCTTTGCCGTATTAGCGATTTTAAGGGGGGTGTCATGAAGGTAAGAGCTGATATTCTGAGAACTTACCAGAGTTTGCACACCTGGACGGGGATCACCTCCAGTTTATTGCTGTTTATCGGTTTCTTTGCAGGCGCTTTGGTGATGTTTGCGCCTGAGATTGACCGTTGGGCGACGCCAACAAAACATCAGATGAGTTCAATTGAACCTGAGCGCTACGATGTACTACTGGATACCGTTTTACAAACCCATCCTAAAGCCAGCGACAGTGTCAGTCTGCATTTTAATGAAGCACTATCGCCGGTAAGCTGGTATGAACAGGGGTCGACACGGGGACTGAGGCTGGATGATATTCGCTGGCATGCAACCTTGGATGAAAATAACCAGCTGGTTACTGAACTGGTTCCCGTCAATGCTTTATCTGCGTTACTGGATATGCTACACCGAACTGCAGGGATCGGAGGAGAAATTGGTCATACACAGGCTGGCGTCTTCGTACTAGGCATTGCTGCCGGTTTGTATTTCCTGGCTTTGGTGTCGGGCGTGATCTTTCTGTTACCCACATTAGTAAAACGATTCCTTGCTGTTCGCAACCAGGGAGAGAGAAAACGGTTCTGGCTGGATGGACATAATTTGTTGGGTATTGCCAGTTTGCCATTTCATGTTGTGATTGCATTTACGGTGTTCGTATTTGCTTTCCATGATCTGCTATATGGTGGGCTTGCTCAGTTGTATGGTGATAAACCTCTTTTCCCTCGCAATCCACCTTCACAGATTGAACGCAATATTGCCGATTTACCTAAGGTGAGCGAGTTGGTTGCAGCGGCCCAATCTCATGCTCCAGGCTATCAGGTCGTTCAGATAAAACTCAACAATCTCAATAAGCCAACTGCTTTTGCGACCATTGATGTCGTTAATGACGCTGAAGTGGCTAGAGGGGCGCTACACGACTTTATCTTTATAAACCCTTATACACTTGAGGTGGTGTCTTCCAGCGTTGCAAATCCAGAACAAACGATCTGGGCGAGGATTGTATCAAGTTTCTTCAGTTTGCACTTTGGTAGTTATGGTGGTGACCTTGTTCGCTGGGCGTATTTTTTCATGGGAATGGCGGGTGCCTGTTTGTTCTATTCGGGTAACATTCTCTGGTTAGAAAAAAGGCGACAAAAGGGCACCGTGCAGCGGCGTTCTTATCGTGTTATGGGCGCACTGACCGTAGGTGTAAGCCTTGGAGCAATGATTGGTATCGCAGCCGTATTTGCTAGCAACAAATGGCTGACATTCACACCGGTCAATATTAATCAGGCCTATATGTTTGTTTACTATGCGTGTTTTGCATGTGTGCTGATAAGTGCCTTCGTTTATGGTCCCGCCAGAACAGCGATTTACGGATTGAAAGTGCTGGCACTATTGTGTGCTTTGATACCCATAACCTCTGTACTGGCTGCCACGGCGCCTGCATTAGACCTGTGGACGCCGGATAGTCTGGGCACTTTGATGGTGGAGTGTGTTGCATTCTTGTTTGGATGTTTATTTTGGTTTATGTCTGCATACGTTGAACGTAGGGCGGCAGATAATGAGCCTGGTAGTATTTGGTATTTACCAAAAAGGAACGCGAATACGTCTGAATCTGAACTGGCTGTCAAACACAGCTAAGTGATAAAGGCAGGGCATGGTTTGCTCTGCCTTTACTTACCCCATTAGTAGAACACATCATACATATCTTTTAGTAAAGCAAGGTCAGCTTATTAGTAAGAAGTCGCAGCATACTGTCTTTACAGGAGGCGGGATCGGACAAGCCCTGGATCAGGGTCATAAAGTAACAGTCCATCATCACGGTTGCTTTTATTTCGTCGTACTCTTGCTCTGCAAAAAGGAGCGCTTTAAAGGCCGATATTTGATCGGCAAAGTAGGCTTGATGCCAAAGCAAATCGTTCAGTAGTGCCTGACTGAATTCACGGTGTTGCAAATAAAAAGTGAATAGGTGGCTGGCATAGTGGCGTAACTTTAGCCGGGCAGAATGATGTTGATCTGTACTGATGGCATTTTCGATAACTGCATCGATACGCTGGTGCATTGCTGTTTTGAGAATGTCCACTTTACTTGGGAAATGGCTAAAAACAGTTCCCACTGCGATACCCGCTGCTTTGGCTATCTGACGGGTAGAGGTCTCCTGGTAGCCATGTGCAATAAACAATTGCCAGCTTTCGTCCAGGATTAGCTGTTTTGTTTTTTCGCTTTTCTTCATTGCGGTTTAGTATCATGTTTTTCATCATCATACCATGATAAACGACCACCCAAATATAAACAACAACCGTTTAATCAGTATCTTAGCAGACTTTCTAGTAACTAAGAAGGTAATCACTTTGATGCGATAGAGCAGATCATTTTTGTGTATTGGTAATGTATACAGGCCACTTTATATTGACAATTGAGCGTGCTCATTTAAAAATGTGAGCGCGCTCAATAATTATGAAGGAGGTTATATGTTGCAGCGAATGATTGGTTATGTTTTGTTTATTCCTTTTATTCTGTTTTACAGTTATGTCCTTGGCCCGGTGCTTAAAGCCGTATTGGTCCCAGGCGGATTAGCGTTACTCTTTTTGATTTTAGGCCCTGACGCATTTTTCTACCATTGGCGCGAAGCGCAAGTTGGTCAATCCGAGATTGGAGTACAGGAGGGTTAATCTGGCGAATCTACTTAGTATGGAAATGTCGATTCGCTTTGCCGCGCCACTTGGGTATAATACGCCTGAAGTTGGCGCATACCCCAAAAAACTGCGCCTAAATCGTTCAATTTAAACTGAGGAATAATTATGACCGTTGGCATCATTATGGGCTCCAAGTCCGATTGGCCTACAATGCAACATGCAGCAGATATGCTGGATAAGTTCGGTATTGAATACGAAACAAAAGTTGTTTCTGCGCACCGTACACCGCAGTTGTTAGCTGACTACGCTTCCTCAGCGGCAGAGCGGGGCATCAAAGTTATTATTGCAGGCGCCGGCGGAGCTGCACATTTACCTGGAATGGCTGCTGCATTTACCAGTTTGCCCGTGTTAGGTGTGCCTGTGAAATCGAAAACGCTGAATGGTGTTGATTCATTATTGTCTATCTGCCAAATGCCAAAAGGTGTCGCTGTCGGCACACTGGCAATTGGTGACGCTGGAGCAGCAAACGCAGGGCTGCTCGCGGCTCAAATACTGGGTTGTCAACAGCCAGAGATTTTCGACAAGGTCGAGGCGTTCCGAAAGGCGCAAACTGAAACCATTCTGGCTAACCCTAACCCAGCAGAGTAGTAATGAAAGTATTAGTTTTAGGCGCAGGCCAGTTAGCTCGCATGATGAGCTTGTCTGCTACGCACTTAGATATTCAGGTCTCTGCATACGATGTCGCGACTCAGCAAATTATTAACCCGGTAACGTTCGAAGCACACAGTGCAACACTGGAGCAAGCAATAGCGGATGTCGACGCCATTACTGCTGAGTTTGAACATATTCCGGCGGATGTTTTGTCGGTATGTCAGCAAACGGGGAAATTTTACCCTGGAGCCGAAGCCATACTAACCGGTGGTGACCGAGCTAAAGAGAAAGCCTTGCTTGAAAAAGCGCAGGTAGCCTGTGCCCCATATGCATTGATCACAGAAAAACCCCATTTTTTGGCAGCAATTGAAAAGTTGGGCAAACCGCTTGTCGTTAAAACATGTCAGGCAGGCTATGACGGCAAAGGTCAATGGCGTGTAAAGCATGATGATGAAATTGAGACAATCTGGCAGGAAATGTCCGAGTTTTTGGCAGCCGGTACCGATGCAGCACCTCATGCCATTATCGCTGAGCAAATGATCCCATTTGACCGTGAAGTGTCAATCATAGGTGTGCGAGATCGCAGTGGTCAATGTCGCATCTATCCGCTGACGGAAAATCAGCATACCAACGGCGTGCTAACATTATCTATCGCAGGTAAAGAAAAGTCGGCAATTCAAGCTCAGGCAGAATCGGCATTCTCAGCATTAGCCAGTGAGCTTGATTATGTTGGTGTCCTGGCAATTGAGTTTTTTGACGTCAACGGCACGTTATTGGTCAATGAAATAGCACCTCGAGTGCACAATTCCGGGCACTGGACACAACAAGGCAGTCACGTTAGTCAGTTTGAAAATCATATCCGTGCCATCGCGGGCTTGCCTATAGGTGATACCACTCTGATCAGGCCAACAGCCATGGTCAACGTTTTGGGACAGGAAAACATTCCAACTAACGTATTGCAGATACCAGGTGTAACCAGCCACTGGTATGGAAAAGCCGCAAAACCAGGCAGAAAAATGGGTCATATCAACGTGTCAGCTAACAGTCTGCACGAGCTTGGCGAGCGTCTTGCTGACCTGGCTGAAATACTCCCTGAATCAGCTTACCCAGGGATAGCCGAAACAAGCCATGCCCTAATCCTTAACTAGGGTATAAGTGCGCCGTGATTATCATTATCCGGCGCAATTTTATCTGGTGACTGCGTGCGAGCGTACATATGTTATTAGAACGACCCGGCTTTCACAAAGCGCTATTTTTATTAGTCTTCTTATTTGCGCTATCGCCATTTGCCAGCGCCTCCTCAGCACTGTTCATCGGACTTGGCTTTGCTCTTATATTGGGTAATCCGTTACCTGATTTATCCAACAACGCATCAAAATGGTTATTAAAGTTGGCCGTCATTGGCTTGGGATTTAACGTCAATATCGAAGAAGTACTCGCTGTCGGTCGTAGCTCCCTGGTTTTAACCATCATCAGTATCACCGCAATCATAGGTTTGGGCGAAATTCTTAGTCAGGTATTTCGACTTAATCGTAATACAGGCACCCTGATCTCATTTGGCACAGCAATTTGCGGTGGCAGTGCGATTGCAGCGATGGCCCCAGTGATCAAAGCAAGGCAGGATGAAATCGCCATTTCGCTGAGTGTCATTTTCGCTTTGAATGCGCTAGGCCTGCTCATTTTTCCCTGGCTTGGGCATTACTTCTCGCTTTCAGAAAGTCAATTTGCTTTATGGAGTGCACTGGCAATTCACGACACCAGCAGCGTCGTAGCTGCAGCCTCAGTATATGGGCCCGTTGCTCTTACGATGGCAACAACGATTAAACTTACCAGAGCGATGTGGATCGTGCCCTATGCTGCTATGGCAGGTGTGTTCTGGCGCTCTTCTGAAAAAGCCAGTATTCCTTTGTTCATTATCGGCTTCATTGCCGCGGCTATGATCAATACCTGGTTGCCAAACTACCAATCTGTGTGGTCCGTACTTTATAGTGGTGCTAAATCAGTGTTGGTTGCGAGCTTGTTTCTGATAGGCAGTGGTGTGTCCATGGCAATGTTGCGTCAAAGTGGCTGGCGGCCGTTCGCTATGGCATCGATACTATGGTTTATCGTCAGTGGCGTTATGCTGTTACTGATTTTGGATGGGCTGATCACACTTTAAAGGGCACAGGCCTTGCGAAATAAGTACTGAAGGGTTAATACCGCATAGCAGATCAGGGGATTACAAAAAAAATAAAAAAAATGAATTTTTTTGGAACTTATTCTGTCAATCGCTGGTCTACTTTTATGAGGCGTGGATAGGCCTCATTTCATACTCGTTGTCCATCAACGACTATGTGAGCGCAGAGAGTATTTGGCCAGTAGCTTTACTGGCCTTTTTTTTGCAATAAACGCTCTGTCTGGTTGTTTGTCTAAAATTGTTCGAATTATCTGGCTTCATTTGCTTAAATTAGGCTTCAATTGCAATTTTAGATAATTCATAAAATGAAACAATCTCTTACTTCTCTCGCCGTGGCATCCGCGTTATTTTTAGCTGGCTGTCAGGTCACACAAAACAGTAATAACAATCAAAACTCCCAAATCACGTCCCAAGCAACTATAGCGACAACTGTCGAAGCAACCGGCTCTCAGGCGATTACCCTGGAACAGGCAATGGCTGATCCAGACTGGCTTGGCAGAAAGCCTGAAGGCGGATTTTGGAGTGCAGATAGCCAATCTGTTTTGTTTAAGCAAAAACAATCAGGGAGCAAATTAAGAGACACGTTTAAGTACGATGGACAAGGAATTGAACAGGTCGACTTATCTGATAAACACCAGGTAGGTGCAGGTGATGCTGTTTATTCACAAGATGGTAAGCTACAGGCTTATGTTTTTGCGGGAAATGTGTTTGTTAAAGATATCATCAGTGACCAGGTAAGGCAGTTGACCAAATCAAGTCAAAAAGCTGAGCAACTTCAGTTTTTGACTTCAGGACAACTTGCGTATCTAGCAGACAATACGTTTTATGCGATTGACCTTAACACCGGCCTGACAACCGAGCTGGCTAAATTGATTGTCAAAGATGCACCATTGGGAGTCACTGAGCCAACCAGTTATATTGCACAAGAACAGCATCAATTGATTAGCTATGTAGCGCTGCAGCACAAGAACGCCAAAGACGCACAGAGCCGGAAAAAAGCGTTGGTAGATCAAAATAGCACCTTAGACAATAATCTCTTTTACCTGGGCAAAGACCAGCGCATTGTAGAGAGCAGTTTGTCTCCGTCAGGCGACAAACTCATCGTAGCTACGACCAAAGACATACCTGAACGTAGTGCTCAGGACATCATGCCAAACTATGTGACTCAGGATGGCAACATCGACCCGGTAAAGGCTCGTAGTCGCGTTGCTGATAATAAACCGGTTGAACACACACTGATAGTTATTGACCTGAACACCAAGCAGCAGCAATCACTGAGATACGACGCGTTACCAGGTTTTGATGAAGATGTGCTCGCTGATGTCAGGAGAGAAAATGCAGAGGCACAGGGTAAGACCTATAGCAGTAAACAAGCACCACGTCATATCACACTGATACTTGATTGGGGCTGGGACCAATCTCCCATCCAATGGAATACGCAGGGAACTGAAGTTGCGGTGATGCTTGAATCCTGGGATAACAAAGATCGTTGGATAGCCACAGTTGACTTTAGTAACAACAAACTCGTGTCTCAGCATCGTCTGCACGATGAAGCATGGGTGAACTACACACACAACGATTTTGGTTGGCTCAATAACAAAGACACGCTGTACTATCTGTCTGAAGAGTCAGGTTACAGCCATTTGTACACCAAGCCCCTGAATGGAAAAGCGACCCAATTAACATCAGGAAAGTTCGAAGTTTCAGAGTTGACGCTAACCAAAGACAACGCTGCAATCTATTTTAAAGCGAATAAAAAGCACCCTGGTATTTACGAAATATACCGCGTAGGTGTGCAATCTGGCAATTTGGAGACATTAACCAATCTCAATGGTATGACAGATTATGTATTGAGTCCGGATGAAAGCAAACTCTTGTTGACGCATTCAAAAATTGTTATGCCTCCAGAGCTATACATTGCAAACGCTGAACCTGGAAGTGAAGTAAAACAAATTACAAATACAGTATCAGACGCGTTTTTAAGTAAAAAGCTCATTGCACCTAAAGTCGTTGCGGTACCATCTAGCCATACCGATCAACCTATTTATGCGAAAGTTTACTATCCTGCAGATTATCAGGAAGGAGAGCAAGGCAATACGCGTAAAGCGGTGATTTTTAACCATGGTGCGGGATATCTGCAAAACTCTCATCTTGGCTGGTCAGTGTACTTCCGCGAGTTTATGTTTCACTCTTTACTTGCCAGCGAAGGCTATGTGGTAATGGACATGGACTACCGGGCATCAAAGGGATACGGACGAGATTGGCGTACGGCCATCTATCGTCATATGGGTAAGCCAGAGATCGAAGATTTGGCTGATGGCGTAAACTGGATGGTTGAGAACGTCAATGTTGATAAGGGCGCAGTCGGCACCTATGGCGGGTCGTATGGTGGATTTATGACCTTTATGGCTTTGTTCACGCAGCCTGAATTATTCCAGGCTGGGGCAGCACTTAGACCTGTTACAGATTGGGCTTATTATAACGACCCTTACACGTCTAATATTCTGAATCGCCCGGCGGATGATCCAATTGCATATCGTCGTAGTTCACCGATTTATTTTGCTGAAGGCCTCAACAAGCCTATGTTGATCAATGCCCCAATGATTGATGACAATGTGTTTTTCCAGGATGTGGTTCGGTTAGTGCAGAGATTGATTGAACTGGAGAAAGAAAACTATGAAACGGCAATTTATCCGGTAGAACCGCATGGCTTTGTGCAGCCTTCGAGCTGGCTGGACGAATATCGTCGCATCTATAAGTTGTTTAAAGAAAACTTATAGTTGATGTGTGGCGCAGGTCATTCGGGCTGCGCCACCGCTGTGCTATTTTTTTTGCCATAGTAAAGGCAAGGCCAATACCATACCGCCAACAGCACCAATCAAGTGCGACTCAATGGCAACGCGCGATGAAATAAGCGCACCCACTTCAGCGCTGGGTCCGGCGTACTGTTCCCAGGCGAGCTTACCTAGAATACCTAAAAATAACAGAATTCCGGTTCTTTCACCGACTTTGATGTCTTTTATCGCTCCCCAGACGATCACACCGTGAAGGAGCCCGCTTAATCCGGTATAAATACGGATATCCGGACACAATAGCCAAATACCAATTCCGGTCCAAAGCCCGAGTAGCAGCAGGTGTATCGCATAAGTTTTGGGCGTGCGGTATTCTGCATGTAATACCCAGATAAACCCGATACCAATGACATTCAGTAACCAGTGCATCCAATTGGTGTGAACATACTGGCTGGTCCAGACCCGCCACAACTCGCCTTGCTCGATCAACTCACGGTTAAAGAGCAATAACTCCTGAACAGGCGGCAACATAAGCAAAGTACAAAAGGCAATCAAAATCGCAGGCGGCAAAACGTAACGGGGCGCTAATGGCAGATCAAACATAATATTTCTTAGAATTTTTTTGCATATTGTGCCTGTTTACTTTTATGATGCCAATCATCTATCAGAAGAATTTCCAGACTCTATGAAACATCGCCTATCACTAGCCGCTCTGGCGCTTGGCGCCGTATTGCCATTCACTTGTTCAGCTTTAGACAGTAACACCAGAGAAGTCAGAGAACCCGAGGCTGCGACCGGATTGCAGCTTAAAAAAGAAAAAATCGCCAAAAAGTATATGGTAGTTGCAGCCAATGCACATGCCAGTAAAGCAGGACAGTTAATGCTGCAACAAGGTGGTAGTGCTATTGATGCTGCTATTGCTGCTCAGCTGGTACTGACACTGGTAGAACCGCAGTCTTCGGGTATTGGCGGTGGTGCGTTTATTCTTCACTATGATAAAGAAAATGAATACCTGACAACTTTTGATGGTCGTGAAACGGCGCCGCAAGGGGCAAAACCATCGTTATTTTTAGACAAAGAAGGCAAACCGGTGCGGTGGATTGAAGCCGTTGTAGGTGGCCGCTCTGTTGGTACGCCAGGTATTTTGCATGCTTTAAAACAAGCACATGACAAGTATGGCAAACTCAAGTGGCGTCACTTGTTCAAACCGGCAATCGCGTTAGCTGAAAATGGCTTTAAGGTATCTCCTCGGTTACACATGCTATTAAAGAAGGAACTGAACCCGGGACTAACTAAATTGTCTCCTGCCAAAGAGTATTTTTATCCTG
This sequence comes from Pseudoalteromonas ardens, assembly GCF_030125445.1. Taxonomy (NCBI): domain Bacteria; kingdom Pseudomonadati; phylum Pseudomonadota; class Gammaproteobacteria; order Alteromonadales; family Pseudoalteromonadaceae; genus Pseudoalteromonas; species Pseudoalteromonas ardens. Next base: position 221,814 of record NZ_JASJUV010000002.1, on the reverse strand, counting down.
ACGGTAAACCACTTGAAACAGGAACATTATTACGTAACCCTCAATTGGCAAAGTTGTACCGGGAAGTAGCTGAATTTGGCCTCAAAGGCTTCTATGAAGGTAAAAATGCCGATGACATCGTACGTGCTGTGCAAAAAGCCGAAATTGCCCCGGGTACCTTGTCGTTGACGGATCTAAAAAACTATCATAGTAAAGAACGAGCGCCCATTTGTACCAACTATCATAGTTACCGAGTATGCTCGATGGCACCGCCCAGCAGCGGTGGTATTGCTGTGTTACAGATCCTAAAACTACTGGAGGGTAAGAAGCTTAGCCAGTATAAACCAAACGACCCAGAGGCCATTCATCTGTTTACTCAAGCCTCTCGCCTGGCGTTTGCCGATCGAAACTACTATATCGCAGATCCTGATTTTGTTGAGGTGCCAACACAAGGCTTGTTAAACCCAGCATACCTTAAGCAACGTGCCTCATTAATTAGCGATAAAGACAATAATGATTTTCCTATTGGTGACCCGAGTATGGGCGCGTTAGCTTATGCTCAGGACGACAGTTACGAATTACCTTCAACCACACACCTGTCGATTGTTGACGCTCAGGGGAATGCTGTTTCCATGACTTCATCGATTGAGATGGCTTTTGGTTCAACCGTGATGGTAAATGGTTATCTGCTGAATAATCAGCTGACAGATTTTTCTTTGTCACCTAAAGTGGGTGACTTATGGGTTGCTAACCGGGTAGAAGCGAATAAACGGCCACGTAGTTCGATGTCGCCGGTGATGGTGTTTAATAAAGATGGTTCACTCAAATTGGTAGTTGGCTCTCCAGGTGGCAGTCGAATTATAAATTATGTCGCGCAAACGGTGATTGGCGTACTCGACTGGGACTTGTCTGTACAACAGGCGATAGACTTACCTCGGGTAACCAATCGCAACCGATACACAACACTTGAGAAAGGCACTGACGTGGCAAAGTTGAAGCCAATTCTAGAGGAAAAAGGCCATGTTGTACGCGTCAGAGACCTTAATTCTGGTATTCACGCCATAGAAGTTACTGATGGCCAGTTAGTGGGGGGAGCGGATCCTCGCAGAGAAGGGGCTGCTATGGGAGAATCCAGCGAGTAACCTTGGCGATTATTTGGGATTTATCGTATAATGTACGGCTCTGTTTACGCATTGTCCATGTGTAAACAGAGCCGTTTTTTATTGGTCTGACATGCTTAAAATTCATTGAATTTTAATGCATTTGCGCAATAATAATTCCTTGTACTTAAATTACCGAGTCACAGCTTGTAAATATGACTAAACAATCCGATCCCAATTATCTCTACATTCCATACTCTGGCCCAACGCTTTTAGAAACTCCGCTATTAAATAAGGGCAGTGCATTTAGTCAGCGCGAACGAGAAAACTTTAACCTCACAGGTCTCGTGCCGCCACGCTTTGAAACCATTGAAGAGCAAGTCGAACGCTGTTACCAACAGTTCTCTAGTTTCAGTGACAACCTCAACAAGCATATTTATCTGCGTGCCATTCAGGATAACAACGAAACTTTATATTACCGTTTGGTCCGTGATCACCTTGAAGAAATGATGCCCATCATTTACACCCCGACGGTGGGGGATGCATGTGAAAAGTTTTCAGACATCTATCGTAGCTCTCGCGGTTTGTTTATTTCGTACGAAGAGCGTCATCAAATCGATGATATCTTGCGCAACGCGACTAAAAATAAGGTAAAAGTCATCGTTGTGACAGATGGTGAGCGCATTCTGGGCCTGGGAGACCAGGGGATTGGTGGTATGGGTATTCCGATTGGTAAGCTCGCGTTGTACACCGTCTGTGGTGGGATCAGCCCGGCCTACACTTTGCCTGTGATGCTTGATGTAGGTACAAATAACGAAAAGCTACTTAATGACCCAATGTACATGGGGGCGCGCCACAAACGTATTTCTCAGGAAGAGTACGACGAGTTCCTGGATTTGTTTATCAAAGCTGTAAAACGCCGTTGGCCTAATGTTTTGCTGCAATTTGAAGATTTCGCACAACCCAATGCTATGCCATTGCTGAGCCGTTACCGTGATGAGATCTGTTGCTTTAACGATGACATTCAGGGAACAGCCTCTGTTACCGTAGGTTCACTGTTGGCAGCTTGTCGTGTTAAAGGCACCAGATTATCTGAACAGAAGGTGGTTTTTGTCGGTGCTGGTTCTGCTGGTTGTGGTATTGCAGAGCAGATCATTGCGCAGATGGTGTCCGAAGGCATTTCTGATGAACAGGCGCGTAGCCAGATATTTATGGTTGACCGTTATGGCCTGCTAACGGAAGGCATGGAAGGGTTACGTGACTTCCAGGCAGCTTTGGTTCAGTCGAAATCTGCACTGGAGGCTTGGAGCTTCAGTGGTGAATATGCCTCTTTGCTGGATGTTATGCATTGCGCGCAACCTGACATTCTGATCGGTGTATCAGGTCAGCCGGGGCTGTTCACTGAACAGGTCATAAAGGCTATGCACACTGGGTGTGAACGGCCTATTATTTTCCCACTGAGTAATCCTTCTCGTCAGGTTGAAGCCCATCCGAAAGATGTGATTGAATGGACCAAAGGCCAGGCGATAGTCGCGACTGGTAGTCCGTTCGATCCAGTGGAATTTAATGGTGAAACATTCACTATTCCACAATGTAATAACAGCTATATTTTCCCAGGTATTGGTCTGGGTGTGTTGGCAGCAAAAGCATCGCGCATCACAGAATCTATGCTGATGATTGCCAGTGAAATGTTGGCAGAGTCTTCTCCTTGGGCTAATACAGGAAAAGGCAGCTTACTTCCTTCACTTGTTGAAATCGAACCACTCAGTAAACGCATTGCGTTTGCTGTGGCAAAAAAAGCGATGGAAGAGGGCGTGGCGCTGGAAATGCCGGAAGACCTCATTTGGGCTGCAATTGAGAAAAACTACTGGTTGCCTGAGTACCGTAACTACAAACGTTGTAGTGTTTAAACCAGCAATATAAAGGGTGTGGCGCAATTACACATTTTGCGCCACACTTATTATCAGTATGAAACGCTATACACATAGCGTTGGGCTGTGCATGGAGCACTGATAGAAAGTCTGTGCAATCCGACCCCATTTTGCTCTGTAGTAGGATCCCAGCAAAACCGGCTTTGCATTGATGTTCGATGTAGGTGAACTAAATGCGCTATGCCTTCATGATAGCACTGTTGTTTTTTTCTATTGGGTTACGCAGTGATCCTATTCACATAGACATTGTGTCGGATTATTCTCCTGATTCAAACAAAGCCCCGGCCGACCTCGCCACACAACTGCTGCTTAAACTCGAAGAAACACTCGAGGATAAGTTAATCCTGACATTCATGCCGGCCAGCCGAAAAAGAGAATGGCGTGAGCTGGTACGTAATCCCAAAGCATGCCTGTATAACAAAGTAAAAACGCCAGAAAGAGAAGCCATGGCACTGTTTACACCTTATCCGCTGATGTCTTTTCCTGCCAACCGACTGATATTAAAAGATCAACCGAATATTCCAGATACAGTGTCACTAGGCACCATAGTCAGAATGGGGCTTAATATAGGCGTCTCAGAGGGTCGCTCTTATGGTCTGGATATCGACAATTTTATTTTAGAAAACCGAAGGGCTTTTTGGATATCACAAGGGAATCAAAGCGCTTTTCGGCTAAGAACTATGTTAAGTCAGGGGAAATTGGATGGCATTATTGAATATAGCTCTGTGTTCATTAATGAACATCCATCAGCGCAGGCGCTCAACGGCTATAGTTTTCATGCGATAGAAGAAGCCGGGTTAACCATTTTTGGTTATATCGCTTGTGCGAAGTCAAATGAGGGTAAGCGCGCCGTCGACTTTTTACAATCCGCGCTGCAAAGACCAGACTTACAGCGCGCAATTATATCAGCGCATACCGGCTTATTCTTTGAGCAGGAAGAACCCTTTATACTTCGCTCTTTACACAAAGCGTATAACATTCAGCATTGATTAACAAACTTGTGCTTTAATTGGCGCAAAGCATGTGGTTTTATAAACCACACATTTTGTTGAATCCAAGTAAGGAGGCGTTCATGCGCTCACTTTTAGCCGCTGCTGCATTTGCGATCAGTACCTGTGCACACGCAGGCAGTTTACCAGAGGGCCCACATTTGTACGTTAAAGGGATGTCGTCTATGGAAGTGCAGCCTGATGCCGCCATCATTCGTGTCGCGATAACAGAAAAACACAAGTCGTTGCCTGAAGCCAAGTCGAATGTTGACCAAATCATGGCAAAGGCGATCCAGATAGCGAAAGACTTTGGCATTAAGAGCAAGGATATCCATGCGCAACAGCTCAATGTTCATCGTCAAACACGTTACAATCGCAAATCTAATGAAGAGGAATTCGAAGGTTTCAGAGTCAATCGCAGCCTGACTGTTAAACTAAAAGATCTCGCCGAATATCCAAACTTGCTTCAGGCTTTTGTGGACAGTGGCATCAATCAGTTTAATAACACTGAATTTGTCGTTGAAGACAAAGCCGAATATATGAAAAAGCTTAAGAAATCAGCCATTGAAGAGGCAAAGGCGGCAGCCAGAGAGCTGGCCGATGACTTTGATGTTGACCTGGGCCGTTTGTATTCTGTTTCATTTTCACCGATGAGCGTGCCGGTACAGCCTTACGCCCGAGGTAAAATGATGGCTGCTGAATCTATGGACGTAAGCCAAGCTTACAATACTGGTGATACGACATTAACCGCAGAGGTCTATGCAGTATATTTTATTGAGTAAACCCCCTATACTGGACCTACTTATAATACTTACAAGTAGGTCTGCGTCATGATAACAGGATTTTTTGCTGCAATATTTACACTTTTTTATATCAAACTCAGCTTTGATATCATAGGTTTACGTCATAAGAATCAAGTCTCCCTTGGAGATGGTGGGCACCCCGAATTGGAACGTGCGATCCGTGCCCATGGTAATTTCATGGAATACACGCCATTACTATTAATCTTGTTGTTTGCCCTGGAATTTCAGGGAGGCCAGGTAATTTGGTTATACATCACAGGCGGCACCTATTTAGCTGGTCGGGTTTTACATTCGATTGCGCTCAACAAGACGAAGCTTAAAATGCGCGTCATAGGTATGGCACTCAGTTTCCTGTCATTACTGGCCCTGTCGATTATTAATCTTTATTGTTATTTTGTTTAATGAAAAAAATCTTTATTGCTGGTTTGCCAAGAACCGGTACTACCAGCGTATGTGCTGCATTTCTCGAATTTGGGTTTAAAACAGCACATACAGCCTACACCCGTGATGCACTGGATCAGGCACAGGTGATTGCAGATACACCTGTCTTTAACGACTATAAAAAACTTGCTGATTTATACCCAGACAGTCGCTTTGTTTATCTCGAAAGAGCGATGGCAAACTGGGTGCCCTCTGTCAGACAATTGCTCACTCGTATGCTACCCAGGTTAGAGACTCAGCAAGGGGGCTTCAATGACACTCTTAAACGTTGTTACTTTGATACCTTTGAAAACTTAAGTGCTGAAAACATCGCATCTGATCAGTATCTTATTGATATTTATAACAAGCATCGTAATGAACTATTGGTTTTTTTAGAGGCGAAGCAGATAGGGCATTTAATACTAGATGTATCGCACCAGGATAGCATACATCGCCTTTCGAGCTTTCTCGATATTCATACTAACGCGGATAGCCGTATGCCAAACCTTAATCAGGGCGGAAAGGTGACAGCCTGGAAACAAATTGTTCATCCACTAAAAATCGAGTCGACCAGAAAAGGTAAAGCAGACAGAGATAGTATTTTATACAGCTCAATTACATAGTGGGTAAAAGTAATGTCCGATACCAACCGGCGTAAATCAAAATTGGCTTAGAGCAGCGTTGTAATACAATGCCGTACTTGGGTAAAATGCCAGGAAACTGGTAACTAAACAAATAAAACATGTTTGAATTAAAATTCCATACTCCATTTGAATGGACTCATAAAGTGATGGCTGAATTTGATACTTTTTTGCAAGATCACGCAGCAGCAGAGAAAAAAGCGTCTGGCATGGCCATGTCAATGTTGAGTCATTATCCTGATCGAATAAAGCTGGTAAAGGCGATGGCAGATCTTGCGATAGAAGAAATGATTCATTTTAAGCAGGTACTTAAGTTATTGACCGATCGCAGTGTGACTTTGGGCAATGACAAAGCCGACCCTTACATTAAAAAAATGCGTGCCTTATTTCGTCAGGGCTCAGAAGAGTTTCTAATTGATCGCCTGTTAGTTGCCGCGGTGATTGAGGCGAGGGGGCATGAGCGTTTTTCTCTGGTGGCAGAAGCCTTGCCTGAAGGTAAAGAAAAAGACTTTTACGTAACCATTGCTAAGTCAGAAGAAAAGCATAAAAACCTGTTTGTTGAACTCGGCTACGAATATTTTGACAAGGCTATAATCGATGCGCGTCTGGAAGAAATACTGACTGCGGAAGCCGAGATCTGCGAAAGTATTCCATTTACCGCTGCATTGCATTAATCGAACATTAGCTAACCTGAAAACAGGCTAATCTCTGTTATGTTAAATTGATCGTAGAATGAAAAAGGGACGGTAACTCTGCTCCCTTTTTTGACACACACGAGACATTTCAACGACAATTAAAAGTGACGAGTCAATGAATTGGGCACGAAAAGCAGGGCGCTCCGGTATTTCCTATAACACAACTGAAAATAAACACTATTTGCAGCTTTTAGCAGTGTTGTATTTTATTTCATCCAGAACGCCGTACTTTTTAAATTCAGCGATAGCCTGATTAAGCTCAAATAACAGGGTTTTCCCGTTTTTATTGTGCTTTGAAACAGCAAAGAACAAGCCGTTCATTTGCAATACGGGCTCAACCATCACCAAGTTTTGCACTCGAGATAAATTGCTATTGTCTTGAAATAATGCTTCGAACTCCATCTCAATGACTTCCGGATCGCCAATAATTAAGTTTACGCGCCCAGCCATTAACAGCCTGATATTGTGGGCGTCATCAACAGCCTCGATGACATTGAATTTGCCTGCATCCATTAAACGGTCAAACTCGGGAGTATTCTGATAACCCCGGACAACACCAATCCGTTCATCCGCCAGTGCTGCCAGGTTGGTAAAATGGTCTGTGTTGTAGTTCTTTCGTTTATAAAGCGCAATGAGACCCCAGCCAAATGGCTCGCTGAGTGTGAGATGATCCAAACGACGTGTGCCAGGAAAAGTATCCGAGGGGGCTTCTGGTTCAATGAAGTATTCCGGGACCAGTACATCTACTTTGCCACTTTCCGCATAGGCTACAGCTCGCGCCCAGGGATAGAATGTAACTGTTGCACCATAATTTTGACTGTGCAGTAACGCAATTACTGCCTGCATAACCCAGCCTTGTTTACACAGGTTTTGCCCAATGTAGGGCTGCCATTCCAGGGTTGTCACTTGAACCTGCTTGGCTGCATTCATATTGTACTGAAAGGAGTAGCCATCGATTTTTCGACCAGTAACAATATGCGTACCTTTATAATCTCGATAGGTCACGCTGATTTGCTTACCATTTGTATCGGTAGCAAAAGAGTAGCTCGAAAATAAACTGTATAACAAAAACAAGGCAACTGGCATTGCTAAAAGCTCATAATGTCACTGATCTTAAGCTTAGTCACAATCAGAGTAGTTGTCACAAATACCTAATTTAACATAACGTAAATTATGGGAAGTAAATAATATGATGAACACAAGCTCTCTTTTGATAGCTTTATGATTGAAGTAATGTCCTATACTAGACGGTATCGGACATTTGTGAATATTTGGCATTGTCACTCTTTTCCTTACTCCGAATTCAGTCAATCCTTACTCAACCCAAAACAGACATTTCAGAGCTTAGCCCACAATGCTAGTTCTAGTTCTGAGTTGGTTATCTTAGTCAGGAAAATTGAATGGAAACGACATGTGCCTGCATTCAGCCATGCCTTGGCACTATTCGTTGTTAGCGCATCTCACTGCGATAACTATCATGGCCATCATGCCAAGCTGGGACGTTAAATGGGTTTTCTACTTACACGCTATCTTATCGCTATGATGAATTTACCGTTAATTTATAAATTGCCATTGAGCTCACATTGCGCTTGTCTTAGTATTAGCCTTGTCGTTCAAAAGAAGTAAAATACAATATGGAACTTGTCAGACCCCTAGAACCAATTTTGATCATCGATGACGTTGAGGATGTGCGCAGTTACCTGATAGATATTCTTGAAAACTTGGGTTTTGAAGAAGTCTATGAGTCTGAGGACTTTAAATCAGCGATGCCTTTGATGGCAGAAAAATCTCCTAATGTTATCTTCCTGGATATCGAGCTGCCTGATACCGATGGTACACAAATCCTTGAGTATATTAATGAAAACTACCCCAATGTTCATGTCATTATGTGTTCAGGACACAACAGCCTGGAAAACGTGCAAAATACCTGGGAATTGGGAGCGAAAGGCTTTATTGCTAAGCCCTTTAACGCGAAAAAAGTTGATTCAGTAATGAAAAGACTTGAAATGATTGCATGAATAAAACCACAGAAGCGATAATCGTTCAGCTCTCAGAGCTGATATTAGGTAAAGAAGAGCAGATCCGGCTGGCCGTTGTTTGTTTGCTATGTAAAGGGCACCTGCTAATTGAAGACTTACCCGGAATGGGTAAAACCACCCTCTCCCACGGCCTTGCCAATGTACTTGGATTAAGTTACCAGCGTGTTCAGTTTACCAGTGATCTGTTACCCGCCGATATTACCGGCTCGAGTGTATTTAACACACAACAACAGAGTTTCGACTTTCACCCTGGCCCCATCTTTAGTCAGGTGTTACTGGCAGATGAAATCAACCGTGCCAGTCCAAAAACGCAAAGTGCCCTGCTAGAAGCAATGGAAGAGCGCCAGGTGACAGTTGATGGTAAGTCACACCCATTACCAGAACCGTTTTTTGTCATTGCCACGCAAAACCCCTTGCATCAGTCAGGTACACATCCTTTGCCAGAATCTCAACTAGATCGTTTTTTCCTGCGGATTAGCCTGGGTTACCCTGATGAGCATGCCGAGAAGAGCCTGATATTGGGCAATAACCTGCAAAGGCAATCCCTCAACGAGCTGTCATGCGTATTAGAACTGACTGCGCTGGGTGCCCTGCAGCAGGCAGTGATCGCCGTTAATCTGTCTGACTCAGTTGTACAATATATCATTAACCTGGTGAATTTCACACGCCACAGTGGTCAGTTTAGTGATCCTCTTTCACCACGAGCAAGTATCGCATTAGGCCTTGCCACGCGTGCTTATGCACTTACGCAAGGGCGTGATTACGCATTACCTGATGATGTGCAGGCTGTGTTTGCGGCCGTCGCAGGACATCGCTTGAATATTTCCGCCAATGAACTCGATGATGTGGTAAAAGGGATTTTTGATAACGTTGCGGTTGTATTGTAATCATGGGCAGTGACTGGTTACAGTCCTGGCTGGCTGACATGATCAAGCGTAAGCACAGCGCTGCGCAACTTACCCTTTCTCACCATAATATCTATATTGTCCCTTCTAAACAGGGCGCCTTTTTTTTGTGCATGGTGATCCTCAATTTTATTTTAGGTAGTAATTATCAGAATAATCTGATCCTTGGGGTCGCTTATGTGATGCTGCTTATTCTGGTTTTGGCTTTGATATACGGTTACCTTAACTTACATGGCCTGACGATTCAGTTGCTGGATGTTAAGAACAACTTTGCTTCTAAACCGGTAGAAGTTTTGGTAAAGCTCAATATGCCCCATGATTGCTACTCACTGGATATTGTCAGCCAGGACTTTGATTTTAGCGACTGTAATGAAAACCATAAGCAAGGTACTAAGGTGGTTTCTATGTTTTTGCACCCTGAGCTACGAGGACGCTACCAGCTTGGCAGGCTTAAACTATCGAGTAGCTACCCTTTCGGCCTGGTCCGCGTCTGGACTTACCTGAACACAGACAAGACATTTTGTGTCTACCCTGCTCCGCTGGCTTGTCAGCTGACATTCAGTGAGCAAGAAGCAACGGCTGAACAGGGACAGTACGTACATCAAAGCACACAAAGTCATGAGAACTTCGATGGTTTAGAGCGCTTTAGGCCAGGGGTAAGTAAAAGCCGTATTTCCTGGCGGCATTTTGCAAAGAGTCAGCAACTTCTGGTGAAGCAATACAGTGGTGATAGCTATTATTCTCAGCACACATTTGATTATTCAGCACACGATGGCAACAAGGAAAGTCGTTTGTCGAAATTGTGTTATCAGGTACTTGAAGCAGATAAGCAAGGTGATATGTTTGCCCTGCGATTAAGCAATGCCGCTCAGGTGAGCGCTGATCGAGGAGATAAGCATAGAGAGAAGTGTCTGGAGGCGTTGAGTGATTTCTGACAAACTGCTAGGGTCTCAAACCTTACTGACAACACTTCTCTATGGCTTAGTCAGCATCCTGCTTGTGGACAGTTTCGGCCTGGTATTTACCTGTGCCATGTTGCTTATCGTGCTTTTCAAGCTCTCTATTCATAAACAGTTGGTTAAAGGCCCATCCGAAAAGTTGATTAACCTATTGGCCTTCACGATTATACTGGTTGTGTTTGTCGCAATCGGCTTTTCTAATCTGGTAGAAATGTTCGTTTCATTACTATTGGGGGCATGCGCATTAAAAACCATTCAGGCAAAAACAAAGAAACAAGCCATGTCTGTGCAGTTACTCAACTTTTTCGTTTACCCTTGCTTTTTTATCTTCTCTCAGAATGTTCTGTCTTTACTATTTGTGCTTGCACTTCTGGTGATCAACCTGGCGCAAATGTTGTGGATCGAACATGACATAGAATTACGCAGCGCAATGAAACAAGCCACAAAGCATTTGCTACTCGCGCTCCCTCTGGCCGCCATTATGGTGGTACTCTTGCCGAAAGTTTCTCCATTTTGGCAGCTCCCCGGCGCAAAAAAAACACAAACCGGGCTTTCTGAGGACATAGACCCGTTTGAAATATCAGAGTTATCTCGCTCTGACGAGTTAGTTTTCAGGGCGATTCTTCCTGATAATGCTCAGATGAAACCGCCATTTTATTGGCGAACCTTAATCCATGACAAGTTTGACGGCAAGCGCTGGCGGGTTTCAGCACATCACGACGTCCCCTTACAAGCACCTTATCGTGCAGTCGGCGCAAGTTACACTGTCATCGCCAGGCCATCAGGTAAAACCTGGTTATACAATCTGGGCCAGGCAAAGTCTGCTACACGGGGTGTGAATACCAATCATTTTGGCACTTTATTTATGCAGAATCACCTGAGTAGTAGTATGGAATATCAGGTTACGCCTATTCATGTTTCAGGGGCTGGTATGGTCAATTGGCAATATCGGCTCAATACCGCATTACCAGAAGAAATCAATCCGCTTGCAACAGCCATGGCAATGCGATGGGATAGTACGACAGACAATACCGCTGATTTTATAGAGCTGATGAAGCAGTACTTTATCGAACATAGATTTAGTTACTCACTTAAGCCTGCAACGATAAGCGACCGAGACAGTATTGACACTTTCTTAACTGAGACACGAGAGGGGTTCTGTGGTCATTACGCTGCTAGTGCTGCCTTTATGTTGCGAGCAGCTGGTATCCCTGCCCGGCTCGTGTCGGGATACCTAGGCGGAGAATATAATGAAGAGCGCGGATATTACAGTGTTTATCAATACGACGCGCACGCCTGGGTAGAGTATTATGTTCCTCAGCAAGGTTGGTATCGTTTGGACCCTACCGCTTGGGTAGCACCGGATAGGCTTATCGGATCTTTGTCTGAATTAACCCAGCTGGAAGAAGAATTTAAAGACAACCTTGGCCTGAGTCTGATGACCTATTCTAATCTGGCGTTGGTAAATTGGGTAAGACTCCAGATTGAACAACTTGATTATCAGTGGACCCGTTGGGTACTGAACTTTGATCATCAAAAACAATCCAGATTATTGCGAGATTTATTTGGGCAGTACCACAGATTATTGCCGGCATTGAGCGTGTTTTTATTGCTAATAGCCATATTTATAGCCCGATTCTGGTATCTGCAACGCAAGCAATTGGTAAAATTACCTGAGGCAGTCAAACTTCATCATGCTATTTGTAAAATAGCAGGAGAAGAGTTACATAAGTTGACGCCCTCACAGGCATTATTGAGTTTAAAGTCGCAGTATCCTGGCTTGTCTCAAGAACTGGAAGAATTTAACCAATATTTTGTAAAATCAAGATTTTCCCGAGCGCAATTAACCAAAGCTGAAGCTACAAGGATGAAAGCGCTTGGCCGTTTAATAATAAAAAAGGCGAAAAAATAACATTATGAATGCTGTTATTATTGGTGTTTTGCTGATGCTCGGCCTGACACTATTTAGAGTGAACGTGATTGTTGCAATGACAATTAGTGCTATGGTTGCTGGTTTGAGTGCAGGTTTAGGGCTATCAGATACGCTGAATGCATTTAACTCCGGGTTATCCGGTGGCGCAGAGATTGCCCTTAGCTACGCGATGTTAGGTGCTTTTGCAGTGGCGATATCTAAGTCTGGTTTAACCCAAATCCTGGCGGATAAATTACTGTCTCTGGTCCATGGCAATCAACAAAACTCAAGCCAGCTGCTGAGTATGCTCATAATGGTCATTATTCTGGGTTGTTCAGTTGCCTCACAAAATCTCATTCCAGTACACATTGCATTTATCCCGATCCTTATACCTCCATTGTTGGTGATATTTAATCAGTTAAATATCGATCGTCGTGCCATTGCATGTATTTTAACTTTCGGTTTAGCAACGTCTTATATGGTATTGCCTTATGGTTTTGGTGGTATTTACTTATACTCTATCTTGCATAAAAACCTGGTTGATAATGGCCTTGAGATTGTCAATACACAGGTGCCTTACGCTATGGTTATTCCTGCTCTGGGTATGCTGGCAGGTTTGATTATTGCTGTGTTTGTGAGTTACCGAAAAAAGCGCGACTATACTTACGATGAGCAATCTCAGGCGAAAGAACTAACGGACAAACCCCAACTTAATAATGCCGAAAAACGTAAAGTCATTGTTGCTGGTACCCTAGCGATCATTTGCTCGCTACTCGCACAAAACGTCAGCGGCTCAATGATATTAGGTGGCCTTGTTGGGGTTATGATGTTCAGCCTGTTCGGAATTGTCAAATGGGATCAAAGCTCAGACGTCTTCAGCAAAGGTGTTGCTATGATGGCCATGATTGGTTTTATTATGATCTCAGCGCAAGGGTTTGCTTCCGTTATGAAAGAAACCGGTGATGTGGCCAGCCTGGTGAGCGCCTGTGCTGACTTTGTTGGAGAGAACAAACCGCTCGCAGCAGCCATGATCTTACTGGTAGGCTTGCTTATCACTATGGGCATAGGCAGTTCCTTTTCGACCGTGCCTATCATTGCAACCCTATTCGTTCCTTTATCTATGGAAGTCGGGTTTTCTGCAATGGCCACAGTTGCTCTTGTCGGAACAGCCGGCGCACTGGGAGATGCAGGCTCACCGGCGTCTGATTCTACATTAGGCCCAACCTCGGGTTTAAATGCAGATGGTCAACATGATCACATCTGGGATTCGGTGGTGCCCACATTTATTCATTTCAACATTCCATTGTTAGTCTTTGGCTGGATAGCTGCAATGGTGCTGTAAAACCAAAAAAGTCGACCTTTGGTCGACTTTTCTGATCATAGTTTTAATTAAAACTGCACGTGGGCTCTGTTGATGTAACACTTGTCGCTTGTACTATCATAGTAGAAACTCATTGCCTTACCTGACGCTGCTGCCATCAGGGCTAATGAATAGATCTTATTGGCGCCTTCCATAGTCATACTATTTTTATTTACTTCAACATAGTGATACTTATTTGCTGAATTAATTGCTTGTGAGCAACCAGGCGCATTGGTTTTAAAGGTCAGCACAAAACCGCCTTGAGAGGTTGGGTATACTGAATTGATTTTTGATGTATGCCATTTGCCACTGGCATACGTGCCAAAACTGCTTAGTGCAAGTATACAGCCCACAGATAGTAGTGTTTTTTTTATCATGAATTTATCCTGAAATTCCTGTTGCTTAGCCTTAAGTTTAAATGATAAGCAGTTATTTCCCACTGCTTTACAGGTTATGACTACCCCAGAATTGCGGGTAGTTTTAAAAAAAGGAACGCAATTGTACCTGAGATTTATGAAAATCTCGTATAACCTGAGCATAAAGACTCACACTCCTGCAAGTAAGTCCGATAAAGGCACATCAAACGTGGTGCTGCATTGAGTTCAGATTTAGTTGAATAACACTCAATAAGCGAGGCTCCTGCCCGCTTTGCTATTTTGATACTCGCCTTGTTATTTTCCAGGCAGTGAAATTCTACATAATCTATTTGGCGAACGTTTTTCAGATAAGGCAACACGACACCCAATACCCTGCTGATTACCGCCTTACCCCTTGCTTTATTAATAAGCCAATAGCCTATTTCACAAGTGCTGTGGGCTCTAGCGGGTTTAATCGCAAAGACTCCGATAAAACGATTCCGTTGCATGATGGCAAAATATTCTGTGTTTGCTAACTGAGTCCGCTCGTCAATGTAAGTCTCTGCATCTCGGAGCTCAGTTAGCTTTTGTACCCACGGTAAATATTTTTGCAAGCTTTCACGACTCGCTTCAACTGCATCAAACAATGTGCCTGCATGGTCAGTATTTAACGGAGTGAGGTATAAGTGTGTAGAAATGCGATGTTCCATAACTTCCTTCTGGATAATATTCCTTATTGCTCTTGGTTATTTGCGTTGTCCCGAGTGTCACGTTAAGTCTTTTCTTTTATAAAGCCTGTGAAAGATTTTTGCAATCTCGAGCGTAAAAGTAGAGTCGAACTAACCTCCCTTTGGCAGAGCTTATCTAAACAACCCCTTCTGATGCAAAGATAATTATTAGTCACACCTATGTATGATGTGTTCTTTATGGTGTAAAGGAGTTAAAAACTCCTATCTGGCTATTGTAACCTAAAGATTTAAAAATTGATTAGCTAAACCCATTTAGCATTTGATCGCATACAACAGGTGTTGGTCTGTGGTTGTCATCAACAGCAACAAACGTGAAGCTACCAGAGATAGCTAAGTGCTTATCGTCCTTATGCATGGTCTCCAGGTAGATATGAACTTCGACTTTTAAACTGGTATTACCTACATGGGCTACTTTAGCAACCAATTCGGCAAATGTACCAGCCGGGATTGCTTCTTTAAAGTCGACTCTGTCTGATGAAATGGTAACCAAAGGTTTGCGGCAAAAACGCGTCGCTGCGATAAACGCAACCTCATCCATCCATGCGAGTGCGTCACCACCAAACAGTGTATTGTGGTGGTTCGTTCGACCTGGGAAAACGGTTTTAGTAACCGAGGTTTGCGAGTCTTTAATTCTTTGTGCAATTACTGCGTCTTTATCTGTTTGTGTCATTCTTTACTGCTTTTCGTTGCGAGTTTATCAATCATAATAAGTTGAGGATCTAAGCGTTCATTAAACCAATTAAAACGCCAGTCCAGGTGAGGTCCGGTTACTCTGCCTGTGGCACCTATATCGGCGATATGATCGCCCAGCTCAACTATCTGCCCTTCTTCAACATGAAGCTTGTTGAGATGTATATAGGTAGAGGTAATGCCATATCCATGGTCCAGGATCAGCGTACCACCACTGTAGTAGAGATCAGGGTTGGCAAATACAACTTTACCAGCTACGGGAGCAAGTACTGGCGTGCCCGTTTTATTGGCAATATCTAACCCAAAATGTGGCCTTCTGGGTTGACCATTAAAATAACGCTGGCTGCCGTACACACCCGATATTCTACCTTTTGCTGGCCGATAAACCGGATCGTCGAAATAAGATAAAGTACTTAGCTTACTTCTGGCAGCACTAACTTGCGCACCTTCCTTACGGATCCGGGCTAAAACGTCCTTTGGCGGAGATACATACTTTTTCTCTACACCAGTAATACGGTCAATGTCATAATCGCGCGTGGTAATCATCAAGGTTTTTGAATGTGCTTTGCCGCCTTGATCAACCCAGCTTAGGGTGTGTTCTGTTTCAGCATCTCGACCAAAACCAAAAACAAATTTTCCTTCAGGTGAGATAGCTAACTCTTTGTCGTTAAGTCTGGCAGATTGTACTCCAGCCAACTCGGCGATTACCAACCCCCCCTGGGTCAACGAACCTTTTAGTTCAACGGTATGACCCGAGCTAACATTCACCAGCATACCGGCCAGTAGTATACCGGTCTTTTTCGCTTTACTCAGCCAATCAGGCATAAGCGATCGCTCCTTTTCCGACGCCTTCAAACGCCTTAACTTTAACTTTTCTATCAGGATACTGAGCCTTGATCTCTCCAGCAAGATATTCGGCTAAGCACTCTACAGTACTGTCGCAGGGGATCAAATCACAACGCGCCTTACTGATGGCTAATTCAAAATAGCCCTGAGAGGCCGTATAGGCAAATGCATAATCATCACCGTGTGGTTTAACGTATTGTAAGTCACTCACATCGATTAGATCCTCCTGACTCCCCAGGTAGATATCCTGCCAGCGCTCTGCCCATTCTTTTTGCAAGCGCGGCATACTAATATCGTCCAGGTAGATGCCAATATCAGAGCGGTGGCCATGAATAATACGCTGACAATTACCATCGTGCTTTTTCAAGCCATGACTGTAGTGGTAATAGAAACTGCGGCTCGGCTCAGGACGTAATTCAATCTCTACATCTTTTACGTTATCTGGCATTTTTGGCAAAATTTGTTGCTTAAGAAAAGCAATGACACTGGCTTCATTAATTTCAGCACCTTCGACAATGCAAACGGCTTCTTCAGGCGCACTCATTGCCAGGTGATGCCCGCCGAACAAACCGTCAAAACTCACTCTGCCATCTTGTGATGCGTAGTTGCATGACAACTGGCTTGGGATAGCCAACTTATGATCAATCGTGTCATCTATAATGGCCTTGATCTGCTTTTTTACTTTGGCAAAGTCTAATACCATAGACTCTTCATTTAGCTGGCCATGCAGTGTCATATCGACAATCCAGCTTTCACCCACCGCGCCTCGTTTACCACACAAGTAAGAAAAATCAATTACCGTCAAGGCATCTACAAAAAGGATCATAAACTTCCGCTAACATTAAGAATGACTGATTCAATTATAAAGATTTTTAAAGCAAAAATCGCCTTGAAAGGTCCAGAAACAAAGAAATAATCTATCTAGGGGCACTCATTGAATGATTTTCATTCACTTTAGAACCCCCTGAGCATAGTGTGCCTTAGTTATGGCTCTGATAGATAAAAATGCACGCCAATTGATGTATAAAAAACAACCTTGCGGTTATAAAGCAGCCAAGCTTACAAGGCCAGGAAGATAAAAATATATCACCTGATAAGTAAAGTGCTCATGGAACATGCAAATTTTAACTGTTCAGAGTTGTTTGGCGTACAAGTGTAAGCTAAAGTAGCGACAATTTAAGACTAAGACTGATGATTATGGAACCAAAAAATAGCTATACAAAAGAAGAACTGATCCTGTGCGCTGAAGGGAAAATGTTTGGTGAGAACAACTGTCGTCTGCCAATCGATAACATGCTGATGATGGATCGTATCATCGAGATTAATGAAGATGGTGGCCAGTTTGGCAAAGGTCAGATCGTCGCTGAGCTAGATATTAACCCTGATCTGTGGTTTTTTGACTGCCATTTCCGTGGCGATCCGGTAATGCCAGGTTGTCTGGGCCTGGATGCCATGTGGCAGATCGTTGGCTTCTTCCTGGGCTGGTCTGGTGGACCGGGCCTTGGTCGCGCATTGGGTGTAGGTGAAGTTAAGTTCACAGGCCAGATCCTACCAACGGCTAAGAAAGTAACATATCGTGTAGACATGAAGCGCGTTATCAAGCGTAAATTGTTTATGGGCCTTGCTGACGGCACAGTAGAGGTTGACGGTCGCGTTATATACGAAGCAAAAGATCTAAAAGTAGGCCTGTTTCAGGATACAAGTGCGTTTTAATCTATTTCAATCGCACTGATGTAAAAGCCCGTCTGAATTAGACGGGCTTTTATTATTTCAACGCATTCGCACCAGCCTCAAACCAAAACGATGTCCTTGATTTTGTTTTTGGAGTCACACGCAATGTACTGCTATTCCCTCAGCTAACAAAAAAGCCAATAAGTGACATATTTCTTTCTGCCCCAAAGCAATCATGACGCTATTAAAACCGTAGATAAAAAACACGTTTTCTCGATATAAGGTAATGGTAAGCATAAATTTGGCAGAGAACTTGGTAGGTTGCACTCATACGCTGAAAACAATAAAGGCCTGATTTACAGGCCTTTGTTAGTGAACATGACAAACAGCTTCAACTGTCATGTTTCTCTATGATTAGAATAACCTCGCCGACTTTGAAGCCCCATTTAATGATCTCAGTGCGATTAAACAAGCGCTTTTCATTCACCAGATACATCCAGTCGTCCAGAGTAACTTCCAATGGGGAGCCCTGATATTGGATCTCCAATTGGTAGCGCCAGTACAACGCCGAGCCTGCAGTTTCACCCTGCGCTACGCCAATCACGTCCCCTGCGGTGCCTTTATAAAGATTGTCGGCCGTTTTTTCAAGCTGCCAGATTCTGGTTGACTTTTCTCCGTCGTCAAATCGAAACCATTCTTTTAACTCGCCTTTGTTGCCCTCCCAGGTGCCTACCAGATCGGCTTCAAAACGTCGTGTCAGATTGCCGCTTCGGTCAAGAACAATACCAT
This sequence comes from Pseudoalteromonas ardens, assembly GCF_030125445.1. Taxonomy (NCBI): domain Bacteria; kingdom Pseudomonadati; phylum Pseudomonadota; class Gammaproteobacteria; order Alteromonadales; family Pseudoalteromonadaceae; genus Pseudoalteromonas; species Pseudoalteromonas ardens. The sequence continues at coordinate 202,980 of NZ_JASJUV010000002.1, read as the reverse complement.
ATGCGGTCAACTCACCACTAAAAAAATGCTCCAGTGCCAGGTCCGGCTTTGTTTCACTATAGTCAGCAATGGTTTTGCTGGTACAGCTACTGAGTACAAAAATCAGCAGCAAGGCCATAATTACTTTCATCATGATTTACCTTTTTCCAATGAGCTGCTCTCTCAGCTTTGGCTCTGTGGTTTTTTCTGATAGCCATATGGCCAAAAACGCAGGGCCAAAGGCTCGGTCATTAATCGCGCCGAGAAAACGCGCAGACGTTTTCAGCTCAGCTTCTGACAAAGCACTTTTAACCTCTGCCCCCGGGTCAGGACGAAAATAGAAGCGGCTTTGCTTGTCACGGTCCACAACCAGGATAAGTTGATTGCCCTTTTGTATGTCAGGCCAGAGTTGTACCAGTTGCCTCAGCCACTGCTCAGCGTTGTCCAGTACCAATTTTTGCTTTTGCCATTGTTCTCGCGTGGCATCAACCAGCTCCTGCGCTTCTATGTCGCGTTTGTAAGTTAAACTCAACACCTGTGGAAACTGGTCTGCCTGATATGCTTCTCCACCGGTATACAATGCTGCTGAATAGACATCCCAAAACAGATAGCGTAAATCGGCCGTACCTCGAAGTTCTAGCGTAGACAATTGTGTTGCCGTCGAGGCACTTGCCTGCAACGGAACTAATAAAGGTACTGACAACATCGCCAACGCGACTAGCTTTTTACTCAATTGATTAAACATGTTGTACTCCCGGGCGCTGTCCCACTCGACCGTTGAGGTGTACTACCAAAGGTAAAACGACGGCCCAAACAGCAGCAAAAATCAAAAACACATTTGTCAGTGAGAGTGCCGTGTTCAGCGCACCGAGCTTTATCCCACCGATATAACTGAGTGCGCCAAATACCGCACCAAGCGCCCCCTGTATGCCAAAGTGATAGCGACTCATCCAACTCAGACTATGGTTGAGCGTCAGCGTAAAGTGACCCCAAAGTAGAGCAAGCCACAGCGGTAGCCATTGATAGCCGTCCACAAAACTTATTACACCCAAAAGAAAGAGCGATTGGTCAACAACCAACCCAAGCGGTAAAATCAACAAACTCCGGGCGTCAGCTTTCCTGCTTGGTGAAAGGGCAAAATGCAGCAAAAACAAAAGCCCAACCAAAGGCACAGCCTGATCTGTGAATAAGGCGCACAACCACCACACAGATTGAAAGATTATGAGATTAATCAGCCAAAAATTGCGCATCATTCACCCCAATATGTCGTGGCTTACGAGCTACCAGGTGATGCGTGCTTATAACACGTTCTAAGAAAGCACCTTCACAGTACTGTAGATAAAACAGCCACAACCGTCGGAATCGCTCGTCAAAGCCAAAAGTACGGATCTGCTGCCAGTTTTGCTCAAATTGCTCACGCCAACGCTTAAGTGTTTGAGCGTAATGCAGACCGATATCATCTATGTCTCGCACAACCATATCTGTTTGCTTGGCAAGGTGATCAGACATCACTGCGATCGATGGTAAACAGCCACCGGGAAATATGTAGCGCTGAATAAAGTCAACATTGTTTCTGTAGTGGTCATAGCGTTTATCTGCGATGGTGATGGCCTGTAACAGCATCAAACCATTATCCTTCAGCAAGCTGCTACACTTTGCAAAAAAACCAGCCATGTAACTGTGTCCCACAGCTTCAATCATTTCGATAGAAACCAGCTTATCGTACTTGCCTTCCAGCAACCGATAATCCTGTTTTAACAAAGTGATTTGGCCTTCTAAGCCAGCTGATTTAATTCGCTGCGCAGTAAACTCATGCTGTGCATCTGATATGGTCGTCGTGGTCACCTTACAACCGTAATTTTGGGCTGCAAATAATGCCAGTGCGCCCCACCCCGTGCCAATCTCTAACAGGTGATCCTGCTCGGTCAGGTCGAGTTTATCGCATATGATCTTGAGCTTATTGTTTTGCGCCTGTTCAAGGGACTGATCGAGCGTGTCAAAGACCGCGCTGGAATACATCATAGTCGAGTCAAGAAACGACTGATATAAATCATTACTCAGGTCATAATGTGCCAATATGTTCTGTTTTGAGCCGGATTCACTGTTACGGTTGCCGAAATGAAAAACGCGGTTTTTGAGTGAAGTTAACCAGGACATCTTGCCTTCAAGTTCGTCCAGTTGTGACTGAGCACAAGCAAAAATGCGTATGACCCTAGTCAACTCTGAACTTGCCCATTTGCCATCGATAAATGCTTCAGCAGCACCAATCCCACCACCCTTCAATACATCCAGGTAAAAGCTTGGATCGGACACGAATATAGTGGCATGGATCCTGGGCTGCATCGCGCCTAACACAACCTTCTCACTTCCTTCGATGATTTCGAGACGATCATGCTCCAGATTTTCCAACAGCTTAAAGATAAATCCTCTGGCTTTATTGATCATTAAACTATGCCACCATGATGCCGTGGCAGGCTTGGGGATGGTTTGGCTATTTTGTTCCATGTGTCACTTCGCTTTATTACAGTTAGAGTGAGTTTCGGGGTGCGGTATGAACGGCACACGCTTCACCCAAAGTTTTAAGGCCTGCCAGTAAATTGCCAGGCATATCTTCAATGTCATAGAGGGCACACACAACCCCAGACCAAGCAAGTTTCTCAACGAGAGCGGCTTTGACTTGAGTGCCATAGTGGCGTCAAAGAGTTTATCGTTCACCAAAGTCCCCTGCTGTTTATAGTCGTGTTCTGCCGTGGCATGATTTTCGATATGCAACAACAGCTGCCCGGAGCCATGTTCAGGAGGCGCCTTAACGCGCCACAGATATTGCATATCCAGTGACATAAATGGTGACACATGAAATGCCTTATCTGTTCTTTGCGACTCACTAATATCCACCAGATAGTAGTGTCGCTGGTTCCATGGTGTGTTACTCACCTCGGCCAGCATTAGATTGCAGTTTCCCTGCTCGTCGTAGCAGAAGTAGACATTGAGTGGGCTAAAGTACAAACCCAAACAACGTCCCTGAACCAGCGCTTTGATGCGCCCGCCGGGCCACTGCCCACCAAGCTCTATGACTTTGTTTTTTATACGTTGTTGTAATGTTCCGCGATCACCTTTGAGGTAGTCTTTTTGGCAAAAGCGGATTGGCCGATACCATTGTGGACCAATTAAACTCTGACCGGCCTGGGTGAAAGCATCGCTTTCAACATCCAGACAAAGCATGTACAAGCGGTACGAAAAACCGTGATAGACAGGCGCAAAGCGTCTATGTCTTACCTGACCAACATATAAAGGTGATGTCTGCGTCGCATTATCACTCATTACAAATCGTCCAGACTAATACCGAATCTTGCAGCCACATCGACGGCGCTGCGCACACCGTCTTCGTGGAAGCCGTTGTACCAATAGGCACCGGCAAAATGCGTTTGTGTCTTCCCGCAAATTTCCTTTCGACGCAGCTGCGCTGCCATACTTTGAGTATTAAATACAGGATGTGCATATTGATAGTGGCCTAGCACCTTGTCCTGCTCAATTTCCTGGTTCAGGGTGACACAGAATGTGCAAGGTGCTTCGATGCCCTGCAATATATTCATATTGTAGGTAACTGCCGCTGGCCGGGACTCGTTATTATCGAGCAGGTAATTCCAGGCAGCCCAGGCGAGGCGGCGTTTTGGCAATAATTGCGTATCTGTATGCAGTATCACACTATTTTGAGCGTAGGGAATTGCTGACAGCACACTGGTTTCATCCGAGCTCGGGTCGCCCAGCAAACTAAGCGCCTGATCACTATGACACGCAAATACCACCTCATCAAATTCACGAACTTCGTCGCTAAAGTGAAGCTGCACAAGGCCATTTTCACGCGTGACCTTGGATATAGCGGCACTGAGATGAATATTCCCCTCAAGACCCCGTAATAATGGGGCAATATATTGCTTTGAGCCACCAGGGATCACATACCATTGCGGCCTGTCACTGATATTCAGCAAACCATGATGATAGAAGAATCGCACAAAAAACTTCAGTTCAAACTCTTTCATTTTCTGTAAACTAGTAGACCAGATAGCAGCGCCCATCGGCAAAATGTAATGCTCTGCAAAAAAGTCGCTGAAGTTGTTGGTTTCAAGAAAAGTGCCTAACGTTTCCTGACTCGAAAAATTATCGTCAGCATAGCGCTGTTTTGCTGATGTATTAAAACGCACAATCTCCCGAATGAGACGCCAAAACCGAGGCCGGAAGAGGTTACGTCTTTGTGCGAACAAGGTATTTAGGTCGTGACCATTGTACTCAAGGCCGGAGTCCTTGTTATGAACACTGAAACTCATTTCCGTCGGTTTCCCCTGGATCCCAAGCTTGTCCATCAGCTTAATGAAGTTCGGATAAGTTCTGTCGTTATAAACTATAAAGCCTGTATCAACCTGGTAAGTTTGCCCCTGATACTCCACGTCTTTTGTCGCGGTGTGCCCGCCAAGACGCTCTCTTTTTTCAAACAAGTGTACTTCGTGCCTGGTACTGAGCAATCTCGCACAGACCATACCTGAAACGCCACTGCCAATGACGGCTATTTTTTTCATCTTTTTATCCATTTTGCGGCAAGGCGGCGCCAAACGGTATGTGGCAACCAACCAAAGAATTTGAGCAGATAGGTAAACCTGCGTGGAAAGTGAATATCAAACTGCTTGTTCTCCACACCCCTAAAAATGCGTTCAGCAGCCTGTTCACTGGTAATTTGACAAGGCATCGGAAAATCATTCTTTTGCGTCAAAGGCGTATCAACAAAACCTGGGTGGACAACGCTCACCTGAATACCGCTGCCTGCCAAATCTACGTCCATTGTTTTAGCAAGATATGTAAGGCCCGCTTTCGACGCGCCATAGGCTTCTGCCCGAGGTAACGGCAAATAGCTGGCTGATGAGCTGACAAACACCAAAAAAGCGCCTGGAGCAAGCTTGCCAAGCCAGGCCTCCAGACAATACCCGACTGAAATTAGATTGACACTGATGATGCGCTCAAACAATGCAGAGTCAAAGTGACGTGCATCGTCTATGTACTCACAGCCTCCGGCATTGAGAATGATGCCATCTAAAGGTGGCAATCGTTCAGCTACATCAAATATTGCAGCTTTATCGCTTAAATCGAAACACCAGTGACGGATGTATTCTGACTCAGGTAACACCGATTCAAGTTTTTCTTTGCTACGGCCGCAGACGTGCACTATATATCCGGCTTCAAGATAACGCCTGGCCAGAGCCAGCCCTATTCCGGAACTTGCGCCAGTAATTAAAACTTCGGGCATGCCTGCGCTCCCTTGTTCGCCACACCACCACTTTGCTCGCCAGACACCCGGGCTTTTAACCAACGTATCCCCATTCCCATTAGTGGAATGTGTTCATAGAGCAAACTGCCTGCATCAAAATAATCCCGGTGCATTATTACTTTGCCATCCTGAACTTTAAGATAAGAGTGGCCTTCAACGCATATTTCCTGTCCCTTGCCAAGGCGGTTGTGACGATAGCGCATTGTCCAGTACAAAGCGGCCTGATCGCCCTGCGACAAGCTGTGGTGAATATCAAACTGGCAACTAATCACGTTGCTATACATATCGCTGAAGTATGTGCTCAGGTTGGTCAGCCCATTGATCCCATGAAGCGGGTCGCTAAATTGAATGTCGGGGTGATAGATCTCTGCTAATAAATGTAAGGTATCTCTGTCTAGCTTATTGTAAATCCTTACAAAGTTGTCGAGCCAGTCTGGTTGTTCGGTCATTACTTTATCCTTTCTGTCACTATGTCCTGTAATACGTGTTCAAACCGGCATAAGATCAATCAGCCTCAGGTTCCTGTCATCGTTTCCCTGACTGATGTAAAGGTATGTAGCAGCTGTTCACTGGATACTGTCGTTCTCTTTAGTACATTAGCAGGTTTTTTGATAAAGCGCCTGAAATCAGTACCCTAGAAACGAAAAAAGCACAAAGGCTGGCTTTGTGCTCAAGTCGAAGGAGGAATTAAGTCGAGACTTAATTCTGGGTTAGTAGATCAATTTACCAATAGGATTGAATAACTGGCTCAAGCCCTGACTGAAATGCAATGCATCGTCAGCTAAGGTAAAACACAAGCACGATTCAGTGGCGACTGGCGAATGCTCGTGCTCACCATCAAGCATAATAAAATCGCCGGGCACATAGCTGTCCATCTCATCTTTAAACTCGCCGGACAGTAGTAACGTTAGCTCAAACCCTTTGTGTGTGTGCTGAGGAACACTCCCGCCCTTTTCAATGTGCAATAGGCTTGCGTGTAATTTGCCATCGCCCAGATTCAGCCTCGACCGGGACAGCTTACCCAGTTTCAGCCACCCACTGAGGCCGACGTTATGTAAGCTCGAAGGCAGTACGAATTGTTCCCCTTTTACTTCTATCTCGAGGGGTACAGGTGATGGCCTTTCCTCAAGCAGGGTATCCTCAGTGATCTGCGCGATGAGGTCATCCCAGTTGTCTTCACTCTGCGGCTCAAAATCTTCGCCAATAAAACTGTGGGCACAGCTTGTTTCAAACTGATGTGCTAGCCTCTGACACTGCGGGCACATATCTATGTGCATACTCACGGCTACGCTCAACGAAGCACACAGTTCTCCCTGAACATAAGATTGCAGGATTTGTTCGGATGGGTGGTATTTAATCATGATGCTCCCCCATGTGTGCCTTTAATTTACCTAATGCCAATCTAAGCCGAGACTTAACTGTACCCAAAGGTATCCCCAGTTGATTTGCCAGCTCTTCCTGACTCAGTTCCTGAAAGTAAATGCCCTTAACGACATTTTTTTGCTCTTCAGGCAACTTTTCTACGTATTCAACAAGCTGTCTGTCAAGGAGGTGGTCAGAGAACTCGGCACTGTCATCACGCTCGTTGCTGTGTTGCTGCCAAATATCTTCACTCAGATTGTCTTCTCGGTTGGTCTGCATCTTTCTCAGCATATCGAAAGACTGATTACGGACCAAAGTGTATATCCACGTAGTTACAGCACCCTTTTCAGAATTAAATAAATGTGCTTTTCGCCACACGTTTGCCATGCTTTCCTGCAAAAGCTCCTGCGCCTGACTTGCATCACCAAAACGTTGACGACCCAAATGCAGTACTTTTGGTGCAAACCACTTGAATAAGCAGGCAAACGCCTTTCTGTCTCTTTGATTTGCAATACGATCCATCCAATCGCACAACTGCGCCTGTTGCTCAGCGCTGAGCAAGCGTTGCTCCGATGTTTGTGTAGCAGCAACGTCTTTCATAACTGACCCCTGTGGCGTTTCGGTACTTTGCTGTCGGCTCTTTTCTATCATTAGCTCACATCCATAGATTATGGAAGTATAAAAACGGTTTTATTGCTTCTCGGATTATTGTACGCCTGACCAAATAAGTTAGATCACTAAGTCAGCGAATTTATCAGTCTTCTTGTCCTGTTAAAATGGTATCGAGGAATTTTAGCGCCTGAGGGAGAGTGTCTGATTCACAAAATCCCTCTTTGTGCTCTGGAGAAAAAGGTAAGACTTCCAGAAAACGTCCCGCCACCCAGGCTGCATCCTCAAACCTGGGCTCAGGGTAAAGTGCAGCTAATTCTGGGTTCTGATTAAAGATGCGAGCCAGTTCATCACTGATATGTTGATATCTGGGCAGCAGCTCTGTCCTCGTCCAATGCATTCTCTCAGTAAAATGTGCCTGACGCAGTCCATCGGACTCCATCCAGACCTTCTCAATGTCCAGCAATCCCTTTGATCTCACGTCTATCGTAAGAATATCATCTTCTGCTGAGCCAAAATCAATGATTTCGACCCAACTTGCCCATGGCGCAGTTTGATACTCAGTAGCAGACTTATACAAGCCAATAGCAAAATGACGGTCATCGCCGGCTTCTTTAACCATACGCAAATATTTTTGCTCAAAAATCCGCAACCGGGTGACACCGCCGGGTAATAGGAATACAGGTAATGGAAAAAGTGCCATTTGCACGCTTTGGATCATAAAATAAGGCCAAACAGTTGAATCTGTCTGTTAATACGAGTGAGGAGGTAGCACGGATCAATCAAAATCCATGTAGCCATTTTGAGTGCATTTCTTAAATTTTTACAATAGAAGCCATTAAAAAAGGGCCGTAAAGGCCCTTTACAACAAGTAAGAAACTAGCAAAATCGACGATTAGCGCATAGCCATCATCATTTTAGCCGGCTCCTCTAAGTAAGACTTCCACAAATTATTAAATCTTGCAATGGTTCCGCCATCAATTACGCGATGGTCACCAGACCAGCTGACTTGCATAATCGAGCGTGAGACCACGTTGCCCTGTGCATCAAAACGTGGCAGATGTTGTAATTTACCTAATGCCACAATAGCAACTTCGGGTTTATTAATGATTGGGGTCGCCGTTGTACCGCCAATTGCACCGATATTCGAAATTGAAATCGTACCACCTTTAAGGTCATTTGGTGATACTCGCCCTTCGCGTGCTGCATCTGTTAACTGCGTAACTGCTTCAGCCACATCCACAATTGACTTATTCTGACATTGCTTAATGTTAGGAACTAATAAGCCGAGCTTACTATCAACAGCCATACCTATGTTGTGATCATCAAAATAAGTAATCTCTGTACACTCATCGTTGACCTGCGAATTAAGGATTGGAAACTCTTTAATTGCGAGAGACAGAGCTTTAATGAAGAATGGCATCATTGTCAGCTTAATACCTTGTTTTGCATACTGCTCTTTAAGAGACTTACGTAGTGCAATCAGTTCTGTCAGATCAATTTCATCACTGTAGGTAAAGTGTGGGATGGTAGAAACAGACGCCACCATTTGCTTGGCCATCGCTGCTTTCATACCTCGGATAGCCTCAACCCGAGTTGATCCTGCACCAACCGGCGTAGTTGCTGAAGGTTCAACTTGAGCTGGTGTAGCCTGAGCAACGGCCGTGTTACCACCCTGCGCAAAACGTTCCAGATCCTCTTTGAATACTCGACCATTCTTGCCTGAACCAGGTACCAGGGTAATATCGATGTCCATTTCACGCGCGCGGCGTCTGACTGCCGGAGACGCGACCGCTTTGCCATTTACTTTCGCCGGCGCGGTAGCCTGTGTAGACGGTGCTTTACTTTCTTTCACAGATTGTGGTTTATGTACAGCCAGTTCATCTTGTTTCGGGCTATGATCAGCACCCAGGCGCATCTGGAATAGCGGGCTGTGAACCTGAGCAATATCGCCTTTCTGATAATATAGTTTTTCAACAACACCATCATACTTAGCTGGAATTTGCACCAGCGCTTTATCTGTCATTACATCACAAACAGCCTGATCTTCTTTAATCTCGTCGCCTTCTGAGACCAACCATTCTACGATCTCACACTCAACAATACCTTCACCAATGTCTGGCAAAATAAAGTCTTCTAAATGCGCAGCTGATGTCGGGGCCACAGAATCACTGTCACTCACGTTACTAACGGGTGCAGGTGCTTCGCCAGCAACATCCATAGCAAACAGTGGTTCATGCACTTTCGCAATGTCACCCTTAGCATAATGCAACTGGGTGATCACACCGTCATGAACGGCCGGGATCTGAACCAGCGCCTTATCTGTCATCACATCACAAATTGGCTGATCTTCTTTCACTTCATCACCGACATTAACCAGCCACTCGACCAGTTCGCATTCAACGATCCCTTCGCCAATATCAGGTAAAATAAATTCTTTTGACATGACCCGTCCCTTAAAACTCTACTGACTTCTTAATTGCAGCGAATACTTTAAGTGCATCCGGTACATACTCTTTTTCCAGTGCCAGTGGATAAGGCGTATCCAGACCACACACACGCTCAATGGGCGATTCCAGGTGCAGGAAACACTCTTTTTGGATCGTGGCTGCAATCTCAGCGCCAAATCCATTGGTGATCGGCGCTTCATGGCTGATAACCAGACGACCAGTTTTAGTCACGGACTTAGCAATTGTTTCAGCGTCCCACGGCAAAATCGAGCGCAGGTCGATGATCTCACAGCTGATCCCGGCTTCTTCAGCCTTAGCAGCTGCTTGCTCAATGATTTCCATCTGGGCACCCCAGGCTAGCACGGTCACATCTTTACCTTCTTTAACCACTTCAGCTTTGCCAATTTCGATGGTGTAATCGCCCTCAGGCACTTCACCTGTTGAGGCGCGGTACAGACGCTTAGGTTCAAAGAAAATCACCGGGTTATCATCTTTGATACAGGCGCGCAGCAGGCCTTTTGCCTGATATGGGTTACGCGGCACAACCAGCTTGAGACCTGGCGTATGAGCAAAATAAGCTTCAGGTGATTGTGAGTGATACAAGCCACCCGCAATACCACCGCCGTAAGGTGTACGAATAGTCAGGTTGCCCACATTAAACTCATTACCTGAACGATAGCGGAATTTCGCAGACTCGTTCACTATCTGGTCGAATGCAGGGAAGATATAATCAGCAAATTGGATTTCAGCCAGTGCAGGTGCGCCAAACGCAGCAAGACCATTCGCAAAGCCCAAAATACCCTGCTCTGTCAGTGGCGTGTTAAACACACGATGTTTACCGTATTTTTCCTGTAAGCCGGAGGTAGCACGGAACACGCCACCAAAATAACCCACATCTTCACCAAAAATACACGCTTGCGGGTGCTCTGCCATGGTAATGTCTAGCGCCGAGTTAATGGCGTGCAGCATGTTCATTTTAGCCATTATTTGATCCTCCCAGCCGTAATTGGATACGCATCCGGATGCTGTTTAATATGCTCTTTTAATTCTTCGTATTGTTTTTGTAGTGCCGGAATTGGCGTATCGTAAACGTCGGAAACCAACTCTTCCAATGCAGGTTTTTGTATCTTCTCAGCGACTTTCAGTGCAGCCAGGATCTCTTCACGGATCTTGTCTTTTTGTGCTTCATCTTCTTCTTCGTTCAGCCAGCCTTGCTTCAGCAACCAAGCCTTGAAGCGCGCCACCGGGCAATTTGACTTGAATTCAGCTTCTTCATCTTTCGTACGATAACCAGAAGGATCATCAGATGTAGAGTGCGCACCGAGGCGGTAAGCAATGGATTCAATCAGCACAGGTTCGCCAGTAGTCACTGCAATTTCCCGAGCCTTTTGTGTGGCGGCATACACAGCCAGGGTGTCTGCACCATCCACACGAATGGTTTTAATGCCATAACCAACACCACGAGAAGCAATACCGTCGCCTTTAAACTGTTCATCAGCAGGGGTCGAGATAGCGTATCCATTGTTACGTGCAAAAAATAACACTGGGGCTTTGTGTACTGCGGCCATGTTTAAACCAGCATGGAAGTCACCCTCTGACGCGGCACCCTCACCAAAGTAACAGATGGTTACATTGTCAATCTCGCTGCTGAGCTCACCACTTTGTGCATCAATGTGCTTAAGCTTTTGACCATAGGCATAGCCCGTCGCTTGTGGGATCTGTGTGCCAAGTGGCGATGAAATGGTCAGATAATGTAATTCGTTCGAACCATAGTGAACCGGCATCTGACGGCCCTTACCCAAATCTTTTTCGTTTGAGAACAGCTGATTCATAAACTGCTCAAGTGAGAATCCACGATAATGAAGCGCAGCTTGCTCACGGTACTGCGCCATAATCATATCTTCTTGCTTGAGCGCAGCCGCACTAGCGGTAATTGCTGCCTCTTCTCCTAAACATTGCATGTAGAAGCTAATCCGGCCCTGACGCTGTGCCGCCTGCATACGTTCATCTAACAGGCGGATAAAGCGCATGGTTGAGTAAATACGCAGCGCCGTCTCTTTATCTAAGTCAGGTGCAGTGGCGCCATCTAAAATGTCACCGTCTTCGCTGAGTATCTTCAGCGTCGGGATGTTAAGTGCATGGCCATCGATAAATTCGAGCGCATGGCTGATATTCAACGATATGTTATTGGGGTTAGTCATAACCTACCTTCTCTTGTTGTCATAACTAATTTGCAACGCCAAAGCCGCTAAAAATGGGCCGGATCCGCGATTAGAGATTTGAATAATTAGTGCGGTAAATGCAAATTAATTAAATTAAAGCTTTTGCCACTTTACGTTAACGTAAACGGTTATTCAACTAATCCTAGATGAATAACCGCTAATTTGCACATTTTGATCTGGAAAGTTTTTGATACGCTTTGATAAGCGCTTTACTTACAAAGGGTTATACAAAGTTTTCGTCGACTTCAAGCGGCACGACTGTTAATAATGCACGTTGACCCAGCGCAACTTTGGCATTCGGGAAAATGATTGCTTCACCCTCAACCTCCGCAAAATAGGTTGTATCGCCATCTGTTGCAAGCAACTCACCTTTTGCAAAACCGGTGAAATTTACCGCAGAATCAGGGAATGGGAATGAAAACGCATCGCAAGTTCGGTTAATCGTACGGTGCACTTGGAACAATTCGAAGTCACTTGCATTGAATTCATCATATTCAACACTTTCTTGACTAATTAATGCTTTCAAGGTTTGTTTTACTGCACTAAAGCGCGACATGTCATTTTGCCCAAAAGGCTTGACCTGCCCCAGTTCCACAGTAAAGGCATCAGCACCGAATTGAAATGACGAAAAATAACTGAATGTCGTGGCCGCTGAGCGCATCATTAATATGGTGTTGACGCCACATGCCAACATGAATTGAAGCTGTGATTTCTTCCAGGGTTTTCCATGCAAGAATGGATAAACGGCGAACTTTTCATTTTTTGAACCACGAATTGCGGTATGCAGGTCATAATGACAACGATAGCGCCCTTCTGGCACGCTGGTGAAAAAGTCACTTACATAGCTTTCGAGTTTCGCAGCACGGATCTGCTCCGGATTATCGGTGCGGTTTTCGTGAGCACCATTAAACAGTCGATTGAGGTTTTCATCGACAAAACGCTCGGCAATATTGATGGATTTTGGGTTACCAAATATAAATAATACACGATGAGCCAGTTCAATTCGTTGCAGAATGACATCCTGAATAAACGCGTCGCATATTTCGATCGGGGCAGTTTCATTACCATGGACTGCACTGGACAGAACAATGTCTTTATCGCCATAAGTGGCAGGTGTAAACTGGATGACGCCGGTATCTTTTACTTCAACCAAAGTGCCGTTGCTTAGCGTAAATTGCTCAGCGGCAAGAGAAAACTCGTTATTACGAGTCAAAGTCAGGAAATCTCCAGTTTGTTTTAACGTATCAAGGTACATACAAACACCACCTTTTGTGAGAGAAATGAGAGTAGCCGGGAAGTCAGACTTCCACAACTAAGATAGTAGGTATAAAAAAGGCCATCACACATGTATGGCCTTGTTTTATAATATTAATTAGCGGATCACGCCATCCACTAATGCCTTGGCCGCCTGCTCCAGCTCTGCGAGGTGTGCTTCGCCTTTAAACGACTCAAGGTAGATTTTATAAATGTCTTCTGTGCCTGAAGGGCGTGCGGCGAACCAGCCCGATTCAGTGACAACTTTCAAACCGCCAATGGCCGCGCTGTTGCCCGGTGCTTCAGTTAAAATATCTGTAATTGCATCGCCTGCAAGCGTGTTTGCCGTAACGTCTTGCGGACTAAGCGCTTTCAGCCTGGCTTTTTGCTCAGACGTTGCAGGTGCATCAATCCGTTTGTAAACCGGTGCGCCGTATTGTGCTTCAAGTTCACGATAATATTGAGACGGAGTTTTACCTGTTACAGCCAGAATTTCCGCAGCAAGCAGACCAAGAATAAAGCCGTCTTTATCCGTGTTCCAGACCTCACCATTCAAACGTAAGAAAGAGGCACCAGCACTTTCCTCACCCCCAAATGCCAACCATTGCTCGCTCAGGCCTTCGACAAACCACTTGAAGCCAACCGGTACTTCGTATACTTCTCGCTGATTGCCCTTGACCACTTTGTCGATCATGGCACTCGAAACCAACGTCTTACCGATTTTAATATCACTGCGCCAGTTACGGTGTTTAAGCAAATAGTCAATGGATACCGCCAGGAAATGATTTGGGTTCATTAGTCCGTCTTTGGTGACGATGCCATGGCGGTCATAATCCGGGTCATTACCAATGCCAATGTCATAGTCGTCTTTGATCTCTACCAAGTTCGCCATTGCAAATGGCGAGGAACAATCCATACGGATTTTTCCATCCTTATCCAACGGCATAAAAGCAAAGCGTGGATCAACCTGCTCGTTGACAACGGTTAAGTCCAACCCATATTGTTTGGCAATGACCGGCCAGAAATTAATGCCAGAACCACCTAAAGGATCGACACCGATGCGCACTCCCGCTTTAGCAATCGCATCCAGATCGACAATATTTGCCAGGTCTTCAACATAAGGTGTGATCAAATCGACATATTTTACAAAACCTGAGCGACTCGCTTTAGCAAACGGAAACAGTTCCACCTCAACCAAATCTTCTGTCAGTAACTGGTTGGCGCGATCTTCAATCCATTTAGTTACATCGGTGTCGGCTGGACCACCATTGGGAGGGTTATATTTAAAGCCGCCATCTTCAGGTGGATTATGTGAAGGTGTTACCACGATACCGTCAGCAAGCTCATGTGGATGAGTCTGGTTATGGCATACAATAGCGTGACTGATCACAGGCGTTGGGGTGTAATCGTCGTTTTCCTGCGTAACAACATGGACTTCGTTGGCAACCAGTACTTCGATGGCAGAGTTAAACGCAGCCTCAGATAAAGCATGCGTATCTTTGCCTAAAAACAGTGGCCCAAAGATATTGTTCGCTTTTCTGTAATCACAGATAGCCTGAGTAATGGCCAGAATGTGAGACTCATTGAATTTCACATTGTACGAACAGCCTCTGTGACCTGACGTACCAAAAGCAACACACTGCTCCGGATTTTGCTCAAGATCAGGCTCGTTCAAGTAGTAAGCCGATACCAGTTTGGGAATATTCGCCAGCTGACTTAACGGTGCTGGTTTGCCTGCATTGGGGTGATTTGCCATCACATTTCCTTATAGGTAGTCTCGGATAGTTTCTGCATGTTGCGCCGAATAACCAAGTATGAGCGCAACTTCATGCAACATCATTTTCTTGCGTGTCGTGTTTGAGTTTGTCATAACCCAATACTGACTGTCCGCGATGTTTTTCGGGTTTGTACTACTACCGCTTTCGAGCAGCGCAGCTTTGCTGGTCGAAAAATAAATGCGATCTCGCCCTTTGATCTCCAACACTTTGTGGAAATCTGCTTTGTGGCTACGGTGAAACGCCGCCAGAATAAACAAAAAGCGCCCTACTACGCCTTTTTGCATAGCTAGCTCTTCTTTGTTGAGAATATCAAATACGTTACCTGAAGCTTCATTTGAAACCACTGGTTGCTGCGGTTCGGCTTCTGGTTGCGCAGCGGGTTCTGCTGCTTGTACGGTCTCCTCAGCTGGCTGTGCTACTGAGTTCAGGTTTAATAAACGACGCAGGATCTGGGAAGCGCTTTCACCAATACTTTGCGTGTTACTGGCAATGTACTGATATAGCTCGTCATCTATCTCTATTTTTTTCATGCTTGTCCTGTCATTTTATACATCTACTGCATCTTCACGGGATTATATCTAAATTTAACTTATTCCTCTACGGCTATGATTTTGCTTTCAACACTGGCACACTATGCGCCGTATCCGGAGGTATTATGTTGCTTAACTACAAATTATCGGGACAGCCATTGGGCAGTGCCGAGCCTGTTGTGTTACTTCACGGCCTGTTTGGCTCGCTGGAGAACCTGAATATTATAGCCCGCGCACTAAGTGAATCGTTCACTGTAATAAACCTGGACTTGCGCAATCATGGTCAGTCGTTTAAGAGCGATGTGATGGATTACACCAGTATGGCTCAGGACGTCCTTAACTTGCTTGAACACCTGAAAATTAATCAAGCACACCTGGTCGGTCATTCCATGGGTGGTAAAGTAGCAATGCAAGTTGCGATGCTGGACGAGCGTAAAATCAACAAATTGGTTGTCCTGGACATTGCCCCGGTAGATTACCACCCTCGCCATGACACGATTATCCGCGCCTTAAATGCGGTTGCAACGGCTCAGGTTGCCAGTCGCGCCGAAGCCGATGCCATAATGCAAACCTATATAGAAGAACAAGGCGTACGTGGCTTTTTGCTTAAGAGCCTGGCTAAAAATGAGCAAGGCCAACTTGAGTGGCGCTTTAACCTCGGCGTCATAGAAGCCAATTACAATAAGATCATTTCAAATATTAATACAACTCATTCTTGTTTGTGTGATACGCTGTTCCTGAAAGGAAACAACTCAGATTATATCGAGGCCCAGCATAGAGACGCCATTATGCAGTCCTTTAGCAATGCCAGAGCAAAAATTATCCAAGGTGCCGGACATTGGCTGCACGCAGAAAAACCACAGGCAGTCAATCGTTCAATTATTGATTTTATTCAATAATTACCGCAGTTTTTTCGCTGCAAACTTAATTTATCGGTTATAGGTATGGTATAGTAGCCGCCGTTTATGTTTTGAGTAGTGCAAAGATGATCAACGAATTTATGAATGAGTTTGAAACCCTTGGTCTTTACTTTGCTCTCGCCGGGATTTTCTTTTTTATAGGTATGGCCATTCAGGACGTCCTAAAGAAGGGAGACGTGCCCAAGTTTGGTCGATACATAGTCTGGTTAGTGCTATTTTTAGGGTGCTCAGGCTTTATCGCCAAGGGCCTGATACAGGTATTTTGG
Organism: Pseudoalteromonas ardens; assembly: GCF_030125445.1. NCBI lineage: Bacteria > Pseudomonadati > Pseudomonadota > Gammaproteobacteria > Alteromonadales > Pseudoalteromonadaceae > Pseudoalteromonas > Pseudoalteromonas ardens. The sequence continues at coordinate 186,293 of NZ_JASJUV010000002.1, read as the reverse complement.
CAAGGTGCGGGTGTTGGTTAATGGCCAAGTCTGAATTAGATAGAACCACTATCGACTTGTTTGAAAATGAAAAGCGCCCTGGTCGGCCTAAGACAAATCCTCTCCCCAGAGAGATGCAGCTAAAGATCAATAAGCGCAATCAGATTAAAAGAGACAGGGCAAGAGGGTTAAAGCGCGTTGAGTTTAAAATTTCCTCTGAGCTATATCAGGCGTTAAGCGATATGGCGGAAGAGCAAAACATCAGTCGTAGCGCGCTAATAGAAACCATTTTGCAAGAAAAATTAGCGATTAATAGATAAAAGGTAAGTAGTTAATGGCAAGCGTAGGTATTTTTTTCGGCAGTGACACGGGTAACACCGAACACGTTGCAAAAATGATCCAAAAAGAATTGGGTAAAAAATTAGTCGATGTGAAAGACATTGCCAAGAGTAGCAAAGCAGATATCGAAGAATTCGATTTACTTCTTTTTGGTATCCCTACTTGGTACTACGGTGAAGCTCAATGTGACTGGGATGATTTTTTCCCGGAACTGGAAGAGATCAGCTTTGAAGGTAAACTAGTAGCTATCTTTGGATGTGGCGATCAGGAAGACTATGCCGAGTACTTCTTAGATGCAATGGGTATGGTAAACGACATTGTAACTGAGCGCGGTGCAATCGTGATTGGTAACTGGTCTACTGAAGGCTATGACTTTGAAGCATCAAAAGGCCTGGTAGACGATAGTCACTTTGTTGGCCTGGGTATTGATGAAGACCGTCAGCCAGAGTTAACTGAAGAGCGCGTGAAGAAGTGGTCTGCTCAGGTATATGAAGAAATGTGCCTAAGCGAGCTGGAAGACTAATTCCACTTTAACCCCGGGTAAGTATCCCAAGCGCACTATTTTTAAGTCTGTGTCGTGCTAGACTTATGTAGTAACTGAAATTAGACAAATTGAGACAGATTAATGACTGATCACAACTTAGAGCTAAAAAAAGCGGGTTTAAAGGTTACCCTGCCACGCATTAAGATCTTAGAGATCTTGCAGTGTCCTGATAACCAGCATATCAGTGCCGAAGACGTATACAAAATCCTACTGGACAAAGGCGAAGAAATTGGTCTTGCTACCGTTTACCGCGTATTAAACCAGTTTGATGACGCTGGCATTGTGACCCGTCACCACTTTGAAGGTGGTAAGTCTGTATTTGAATTGTCAGGCAGTACACACCATGACCACCTGGTTTGTCTTAAGTGTGGTAAAGTAATCGAGTTTGAAGACGAACTCATCGAGCGACGTCAGGAAGAAATTGCTAAAGAAAACGGCATTAAACTGACCAACCACTCACTGTATTTGTACGGCGAGTGTAACGATGAAGAAGCGTGTAAAAACTACGCGGATGAAAACGGTAACTAATAAATTGCTGTTTAAAATAGGCCGACTATTGTCGGCCTTTTTTATGCACTTGATTTATCCAACCTCTATGACACTCACGCTTGTAAACTCAATTCATAAACCAACACCATAGGGCATACCTTAAGGCTAGTACTTAAATTAAAGGCCCCACTCTTATTTTATAGATGGCCAAAGATTGATTTATATATTAAAAGGAAGAGAAACGTTGATAACAAAGCAACTAAGCTCAACTCTTATTTCTGTTTTAGTTTTGTGCTTAAGTTTCGAAGCTCTAGCCCAAGGTAGCAAAGCTTCAACAATATTAAGTAACATTCCTATTGAAATGCAACGTAAGTGGGAAAATACAACTAGGCTCATCAATTTAGGAGAAGAGATAGATGTAAAACCAGAGTGTAATTATACTTTTTTAAGCTCTGATTTGATTAACAGCAAGATTATCAACAACGTCATAGCTGACCAATTTGAAATTTGTGGTCGAAAAGGTAATATTTCTGTTATTAATTTTCCGGCTCTAAAAATTATCCTCGACTCACCAATAAACATGAAGAGTTATACCATATTGAGAGGTATCCCTATACATACAGATGATATAAAAGGACGTTTTAAAAAAACACTACGAACTACATTTCTATATGATCCACATTTAAACTACTCTTCTTTCAAAGATAATTCCGTCATAAATGTGTTGGGAAGCCTTGAAGAAGATTCTAGTATTGCTGGAAACCTAAACTTATATTCACTACCAGATGAAAACATGATTTGGAACTTTAGGCGCAAAGACGAAAAAGATCATGTATCACATTATGATGTTGTTGGAACAATATCTGATGAAGGACAAGAGAGTTCGGGTGGTTTACTTTTATTAGAAGAATTCAAAAGCAAATACAAATCAAAAGACCCGTATGAGAATGATGGAAATGAATACTACTCTAACTATATTGATGAAAACAAAAGGCTAAAACCAAATAAAGAAAAAGGTAACATTTTCAATCACTTTAAGATTAATGCTATCAGAAAAGTCGGCATAGAAAATATATCCATCATGTCAACCAGAGGTTGCGAAAAGTGGAGCGACAAAGACCGCTATGTCTGTGAAAACTCTTATGCTGGAAATAAACATATTTACTTTAAATATGCGGCTGACTCCTGGGTAAAAAACATCTATAGCTATATGTCAAAGCATGCGCATGTTGAAATATCTTATAGCAAGAGCATAGCTGTCTCTAACTCATATTTTCTTGATTCCAGAAGTTATGATAAAGGCCTTGGCTATGGTGTTTTTATTAATGATGCTTCAACGGGTAACCTAGTATATAACAATGTATTTAGAAAGCTCAGACACTCAATGATAGTATCTCGTGGCGCTAATCATAATGTTATTGCATATAATTACTCTAGAGAAGCGCAAGGCAAGAATGACATTTCAATTCATGGCTTCTTCCCTTATGCCAATTTGTTTGAGGGAAACATGGTGAATGTCATACATGCCGACAAGTATTGGGGTGTAAATGGTCCACATAATACGTTCCTCAGAAACATTTCCACCAACAATGGTAGTATTATCTTAGAAGATACTATTGATTCACACCTCTTTGGCAATGTTAGAAAACCAATGAACAACCTCCATAATAAGGAAAATGAAAATAAATATAAATATGAACAGCCGGCTTGGCTATACAGCACATTAAGTATATTGACAAATAAAAACAGCAATGAAAAAATTGAGCTTTGCCATAAAAATTCAGATTGCAGAAAGTTTAACAGTTATACATTCTACGATCATGAAAACTTAAAGGCTTGCCCGAAAAATCATACTATTAAGGATAGTAATTTTTATAAATTTGTTACAGAAGTAGATTTTCACTGTAATGAGAATTCAACTCTATCTGTTGATAAAAGCAAAAAGCTGAGTGTCGAAACCTTTTTTTCAGACAGGCGCTTGATTAGTTATATGGGCCCCCAATATGCGAATTACCCCAGCTTTGACGGAGCTACACCTGACTTAAAGGCACTATCAAGATACTGTATGTATTGGGAGGCTGGCTCACTCGGCTCTCATACACAAGATGTATGTTATAATGGAAATTGGAAAGCAACGTTTTACGAACCAGTGATTGATCTAGAAGATCTACTACCCTACTGTATTTATTTAGAGCCCAAAGCTTCTGGTACTCGCACCAAAGCAGTTTGCAACACTGGAAGCTGGACAGCTACTAATAACCCCCCATTCTTTACTTTACCCATAGGAATATTATGACAATAAAACCTCGTATATACGCACTTTCTTTACTATTTTCTGTTCAAGCCATGTCGGTTCAAGCCATAGAATGTAGTAATCTATATGTTGAAAACATTCAAATTGAAAATAATGGTAAATTGTTAGCTAAAACTCAAGTAAATAACGCAGGGGTTGCGACATGGCGCTATATTGGAGAAATGAGCCGGCCAGAGGTTAACGGTATGTTGTCAGTACTACTAACAGCTTATGCAACGAATAATCCAATCAGTCTAAGTTATCCCGTGGGTTATGACTGTCATGTGAGTAACTACAATGTGGCTGCGGAAAAACTTAGATTGATGCCATCATTAAACTAAAATATAAATTTCGCGCGTGGTACCTTAAATTTTGGTTAGTGTCTCTATTAAATGCTCACTCCGCTTTAAACTGGCTAACCAACTATTCTCTTTACTTGCGTAGTAAGGACAACAACGAAGATGCGTGTAAAAATATTGAATAATACGCTAACTAATAAAGTTGTTTTTTAATCGAATAGGCCGACAGGTGTCGGCTTTTTCTTTGAAACTCTAATATAAATTATGGCTTGCGTAGTAGCGCAGCTTCCATCACTTCAAACACAACTGTGTTATCAACGTAGTTACCGTCCCACTTATAGTGCTCACCCCACAGTTCCGCTGCTTTTAAATCTGTGCGAGTAAACTCATTAAAACGCTGGCTGCCGGCTCCTATTGCCCACAACGGTACTAGCTCATTGGTGTGATTACGTGAAGCCCACTGATAACCGGGAATATTACCTTTACCACGGTTCTGAACGGCAAAAAACGCATTGAATGTATCTTCTTCAGGATGAAAACGTGCTGTTTCCAGGGATGCTTTGCTTCTGTCTTCTGCCACATAGCCGCCAGCGCTATTTGTCCAGGTCCCTTCTCCCCAGATCCCACCGCACTCATGGTCCGAAGTTATGATCAACAATGTTTCATCCCAACTTGAGTTTGTTTCTACCCATTGAATAACGGCATCAACCGCCTTATTGAAGTCAATCTGCTCTTCTATAAATCTGGGCATGTTGTTGGCGTGACCCATCCAGTCAACTGCACCGCCTTCAATCATGACAAAAAAACCATCGGGATCTTGTTCAAGTACATTCAGCGCTCCCAGACTCATAGTTGCCAAGCCCGGAACATTGGTGTTGTACGCCATACCCGAAGGCGTATTGTCATCAGGTAAAGCTTCTCTTCCGGCCTGTAATGTAGAGCCCGACTGAGCAATACCAATCACGCGTTGAGGGACATTTTTACCCTGAGCAAGCGCTTTAAAATCGGCGAGCGAATCGATATAAGACGTACCCTCGCGAGCATCTTGATTAGTAAGTGACGTATATGTTTGCTCCCCACCGACATATTTATAATCGTTATCATCAGCAAGTGCTTTGATATCCCCACTCGCACCATACAACGGGTGGCCAGCACCCATAATAACAGACAGATCTGATGCCAGCATTTCATTAAAGATATCTGCGTAGTTATTGCGAGAGCTATTGTGCGCTATCGCCGCAGCAGGTGTCGCATGAGATATCATCACGGAGGTTACCGTCCCTGCGGACAGGCCCTCTTTCATGGCGAGTTGCGCAATGGTTTCAAATCGCTCACTGTTGCTCCAGTCCATGTTGATGCGGCCAACCGAAGTTTTTCGGCCACTCATCAGTGCCGTACCCGCGGCAGCACTGTCAGTATAGGAGGTATAGCTACCAGAGGCCGTATAATCATTGATCATGGCATTTTCAAAACGCGTCCAGCGAGTTGTCGGGTCATACCCCTGCGCAACAGCCCCTGCGGCATTAGCAACGTCTGTCCCTTTTGGTAATGGCAATCCCTGCGCATCAATCAGATTGAGCGCATTGTGAGCAAGCCCAAAGACCAATGGCGCAGTGCCATCCGGGCGCGTAACCTGATAAGTTTGCTTACCAGCCAGGCCTTGATAATAGTCAGCGGCCAGCCAGCCATTGAATCCGTTACCATCAGATATCATTAAAATGATATTTTTAGGTGCTGCGGTTTTTGTCGTTTTGGGATCAGACTCGGTGTGATTAGCACAGGAAGTCGCAAATATTACAGATGTAACAAGGGTTGTTCTTAAGAGAGTATGCATCATCATCAGGTACTCGTTTTTCAAATGGATCTCAGTAGTCATATAAATGACATACCAATGTCGTATCAATGTATTTCGTGCTTTTAGCACACAAACAAATGTTATTATATAACATAACACCACCAAATAATTCTATATTTGCTTATCGGGTCCCACCCTGCCGTATTTAAGCAGAGTTTTCGGGAGCCAACTGTAGTAAAGCTAAATGCATGGTATGTAACGACATTTGATTAGCACAATTATTAAGCTCATCTGACTGGTGGATTTTATCTCTATTACCCGGGCAGGTTAGAAAGAAAGATCACAGGAAAGTGCAATCTGCGGAGCAACACACCCTTCCCATATAAAGTATGTTGAAGTAGCAATTTAAAAAGGGTTTTCGGAGGAGTTACATAGATGTTGAGCCCAGATAATACTGGGCTCTTAAGCAAATATATTGTCTAGTGTCCCATACAGCCCTATTTCATTATCCTAAACGGACCCAGCGGCCATTTGACTTACACTTTTCATCCCGCTCTAGTATTTTCTAAAGTAAAGCGCCGGATAGATAGGGTTAAGGGTGTTGTCTTCGACAATTTCCCCATCGGATAATTGATTATTTACCGTATCTATTAAGGACTGCAGTCTGCCATTCACTTCAATCGCTACGGTCACGTCTTTATTTGATGTACCTACGTTAGAACAAGACTTAATACGAGCACTGGCGTTAACATCTCGCCACGTACATTGCAGCAAGGTGTCTTCAAATCCGTCCACCATACGGTGAGCCGGGTAAGCTCTAAAGTAAACAGGACCTGCGTCACAGGCAGTATGGGTGGGCTTCTTGTCTACGACGGCTACTCCACCTGAGAAATAGTTGAGCGTAAAGTCGTTAAAGCTCATGACACAATCTGTAGAACCGGCAGCTTGCATTTTAGCCGCAATGGGCGTAGTTAGTTCGCGTCCTTCAATGTCTTCACACATTAATTTATGAGCGCTATTTCCCTCATCACTCCAGCGGCAATCCAGGCGCTTTTCTTCAAACCCATCGACTACTCGTGTATCTAACGCCGGCTTAAAAGACAAAGCATGTCCCCAACAGTCAGCCTTATTTCCCTCGACTTTCACTGTGCCTTTAAGCTCAGTTCGGTACCCATCTAGCCAATTTATACTGCAAACGCCGTAGCTCGGAATATTCACTCTATTGGCGACTAATACATCCGGTAAATTCGCATCTACAGGGTTTGTACATACCTGGTTTTTCCAAGTACCGACCTCGTTTTGTTTCTCTACTTGCCAATAGCAAGACATAGGTGAGCTGTCCTGTGCGTAGACTGTGGCTGCAAAGCTACACACGATAAGTGATGATACTTTTAGTAGTGCATTTAATTTGTTTTTCATACTGATATTCCTTTTTAGTTATGAGTTGTCATCCGAAAACATGTGCACACTAACATTTTTTGAAATGTTAAAAAGTCTAAATGACAGTTGCTTACAATCAATTACCAGGCACCACAAACACCCCTTTTTATTTACAAAGCTAATACGCGTAGTCGACCTGAATTCATGTTCTATACATGTTTAGCCATGTAAGGCAGTGTAATAGTATTTGTAGCGTCGGCACCTAAACTTTCAAGGCTGTTATCCCTGACAGCCTTTCACACAAGGAGCCAGGCTATGACTATCTCAAAATTTATGTTGTGTGCGTTATTTAGTAGCACTTTTTTGGCACATGCCGGAACCCAGTATCTAACCCAACCAGCCAGTAATATCACGCAAACTTCAGCTCAATTGAACGGATATTCCTCTTCCACAATCGGTCTCAGTGGTGAGGTTTTTGACTATGGGCAAACGACTAGCTACGGAAGTGGTGCACTGGCAATTCCCCCTGGTGTTAATGGTCCTGTGAGCGCACAAATTTCCAACCTGAATTGCGGCACACAGTATCACTTTCGGTTTCGAGGTGACCCCAAACCACCCCGCACAACCATTCAGGGTGAAGATCTCACCTTTACTACCCTCCCCTGCGGCCCGACAAGCTATTCGAACGTATCCTTTGAAACAGGTAGACAATACTATTTCGTCGCGGAAGGTAATGGTGGTAGCACGGTGAATGCAAACCGTCTGGCTATTGGGCCCTGGGAGCAGTTTAATCTGATTGATATCAACGGTGGCGACTTAAATAGTGGCGATCAGGTCCATATTCAGACTACTTCAGGCTACTACTTTGTTGCAGAGCAAGGTGGAGGTGCTGAACTCAACGCCAACAGAACCGCAGCATCCATTTGGGAAACGTTTACCATCGAAATACCAAACAACCCTGGCGCTTTGATACAAAACGGAGACAAAGTCGCCCTCAAGTCTGTTAACGGATATTACGTGCAAGCGGCTGGTAACGGAGGATCTGGCGCAAATGTCTACCCAACGGTGATTGGCTGCAATGCTACATACCCATGTTCCTGGGAAATGTTTAAAATTCACTTTTAGACAAACCAAAAATCCGCATGGCTGTAAAAACAGCCATGCTACGATTATCATGATATCCGGTACACTTGAGAGTAATCATTAAAATGTCAGCTTGTAGGGCCTGATCAACCAAGGTAGATATGTCATAGTGAAGCGCTCTGTGTCGCGAGAAAACATATTGAAAAAGCTGGTTTTACTTCAAGCGCTTTCTGTTTTGGGACTATTGATTGGCGTATTTCTCGCGCCGGAAAATCCAATCTATCCGTTTGCACCTGACATAACAAGTATGGCAATCATACATCGAACAGAAGCAATCATTACTTGTGTACTATCTGGCTGTGCAGCAATTTTTTCTATCTGCGGCAAATTCTCGCTTAGATTATCCTATACACATGTCACTATTTGTTCTTTAATGAGCGGGCTTTTTGCCATGTCACTTTCAAGTTTTCGATTAGGAAACTTTTCTTTACCTCCTCTCTACCTGGGCACTGCATATATCGGGGTCTTACTGCTCTTTATAACTGTTGGCATTTCATTTGAAAAAATACGGTTAAAGCGAACATTAAAGAACTGAAATCAAATTTAGTGGAGATGAAATCCTGGTTCAGACAGCTGTGTAAAGCCAACAAGGGATCATAAAAACGAGAACCGTAAGGTTGAGTTTTGGCCTTTCAATGAAGTACATAAAAGCATTTTGTATCGCCGTTACCACGCTAAGTGCCATTAAAGTAACAATGTATTATGAACGGCTAATGGGGACGCTGCGACCATTTGCATTAGCGGACGCAAGATTTGACAGAAAAGACTCCAGGAAAAAAGAGAAAGCCAACGAAATACCCTATAAATATGCCAATCAGTTTAACTGACTGGCATTGCTGCGACAGACGGCTAATTGTTAACTTATACTGGCCCCCAGAAAACGTACCTCTTTGAGCCACGTATTCCGTTGACTTTCATCCGATAGAATAACTGAGCCAAATAGCGTAACCTCAGCTTTGTTAATGCCGCAAAATTCAAGCGTATAAAGACTCAGCTGCTCCAGGACCGGCCCGGATTGTTGTTCAGCAAACTCTTGTGGCGCATCCATAGTTAATATGACTCTTGCCGTTTTACCAGTCAGCAGTTGCACAACGCTGGCACTGTCATCTTTATAAGAAAACGCCATTCCGGGTAAGAGCGCCCTATCGAATAACCCTTTGAGTTTTGCAGGCAACCCGCCCCACCAGACAGGTGTAAAAATTACAATATGTTCGGCCCAAATAAGCGCTTCAACAAAATCACTCAGGCAAGCTTCCAGCTCCTGAACTTCATCGTAGCCCGACGCCAAGTTTGGATCAAAATTCATCTCTGATAAATTAAAGCGACGAACCATTGCTGAATTTTCAGCTTGATGTTGATACTCAGAACTCAGATGATGAGTAAAACTACTTTGTTTTGGGTTGCCATTCAACAGTAAGACTTTTTTCATTATTTTCCTCTTCAATTTAGGTAAACAATGAACATCTTAGAGTCTCCCGTTAAGGGAAGAGTCAAGCTGTTTTTTGACAAGAATTGATTGAGCCTATGCAGATATCTAACTTGGCTATTTTTTCAGAAATGGCCTGCAACTCGTTTTCAAGTCTTTGCTTTACCACCACAAGAAAAGCGTTAATCTCAGTCCAATTTGCGCTGCCATTGTGATATTTAATGACCCCCTTCAGCTCTGATAAGGTTACCCCCAGGTCCTTAGCCTCTGAGATCAGTTTCAACACCTCAATATGTTCTGGGGTATAAACCCGATACACCCCTTTTCTCTTCGGTGCTATGATCAGATCTTTCTCTTCATAAAATCGGATTGCTTTGACGGATAAACCGGTTTTCTTTGCCACTTCACCTATATACACTGCCATTTCCTTGAAAAATCGACGCCTGCGTCAATTATAATCACAATAAGGTTAAATCCTTAAATAAATACTAGGCTTGGCCCATCCTCAACATGCCATCAACTCTCAAGCGCCTTTTTAATCGCTTCGAGCAGTTTCTCGGGTTCGTTGGTGCCTAAGCTGACAGTGGTCCCATCTTTTAGTTTGAGTTCTACGGCGTCCAGACCGGAGACATTATATAGCCAGCCGGTAGATAGCAGGCGAATACCCAGGCCATTGTACCATTTAGTTTTTATAATTTTTGCCGAGTCTATTTGTGTGTAATCGAGTGATTTACGCCAAAAACCCGGGCCGAAAAACCAACGGATCTGCCCCTCACCTATTTTAATAGTCAGCGAACTAAACAAAATGGCGATAACGCCAACAACCAGAAAGGCAAAATTCGCGTTGTCTTCGGGTTTAACAATAGCACTGTATGCAAGCACCAAGGCAGATGTGCCCATAACGGCCAATATAGCGGTGCCGATTTGGGTATGTTTATAGTCCATTGTTCTTTCTCCTGTACTGGATTCTACAGAGCTACTTCTCCATATTGTTTTCTTGAAATTATACGCGTCTCGAAGAAGTGTTATACCGATTCGCTTAATATTAGTGTTCTATTTTGAGGCGAGAAAATAGAATCGATAACACCGATCTCGCGTCCTGCTATCGCTGAGGCACTTACATCCATTTAGGCGAGGCGAAATTTTTCGAGCTCATACCTTATAACGCAGTTAGCGTCACACTTGCCCCTTCAAATTGAACAGGTATTTAGTGAAATAGGTATTAGTAAAGGGCCAGGCCGTATGCAGACCTACCCCTTAGTGTTGCCCTTAATTAGCAAGAATAGCCGTTAACAGAAACAGGGCAAGAATAGTTTGGATCTGAGATAGGACCGCATCCCGTTGCAGACATAGCGCCGCCAATCTGACGAGTTTTACCATTTGTCAGGACCGCCTGCTCAGACAGGTTTTTTACCTTCTTCTTGTTGAGTACCAATGTCATTGTTATTCTCCTTTACATGATTGCACCAATATTGGTAACAACCAGTGTGTTGCTATTTTGTTCAAAAAGCAATCACAAAACCCAGATGAAAAAATATTTCATGGAAACTTCATATTTCAGGCACACCAATTACCTAGTTTATAAACAAGGACTCAACTTCTTTTTGAAGAACAGGCCAAGCTAATTCTATTGTCCAGCGCTCCAATTCATTTCCCTGTACAACCTCCATCAACATGTCTGTCCTGCCAGCACTAACTGTTCTCTGCCATTATTCACTTGGCCTGAATATAACTGCTCAGTTGATCAACGTGCTGGCGAGTTTCGTCGATCAGGCCACCAATTTCTCCTGCGGACTCTGTGGTTCGCATCGCAAGACTTCTTACTTCATCAGCAACTACGGCAAAGCCTCTGCCAGCATCACCGGCTCGGGCTGATTCGATCGCCGCATTCAGTGCAAGTAAGTTAGTCTGATCTGAGATGCTGTTGATGGTATTAATGATGGTGCTGATCTTAGACAGCACTTGTGCCATTGCGTGATGTGTTTCAGTAAGGACTGCGTTGCGCTCTGAAACATCCGTACCATAGAGCAGAATTTTATTGAGCTTGCCATCTTCATCCAACACCGGAGAAATTGCAGCGTCTATTTGTACTTCGCTTAGGCCGGTAGGCAAAGCAAGTTGTGTTTTCACGAACTGGCCTGTGCGTATCGACTGCCATTGTTCATCACTGAGATAGCTTGACAGCGTTTTAAGCAGTTGTTGTACTGCTCGCTGATCCGTGGCGCCCAGTGCACTGAGTCCCATAGGATTGATCAACGTCAGCTCTCCCTGTGGATCAAACTCCAGAACAATATTTGCCTCACCAATTGCTTTCAGTCGCACATCATTTTCTAATGCGACGCGTTTAGTGCTATCAACATTCGCCTGAATTGAGACAAAGCGTATCAAGCTGCCCTGTTCATCAAATACCGGGTTAATAGCCAGGCTGATCCAATAAGGCTCACCCTCTTTGGTGTAATTCAGGATTTCTTCATAAAACGGGGTGCGTTGTTCCAGATTCTTTTTAATGCGCTTCTTGGTATCGGGTGAAGTATGTTTTCCCTGTAAAACATGACCAGGTTTTTTACCCAACACCTCGTGCTGTTCGTAGCCAGACAGCTTTGTAAAGCCGGGATTCACATATTCAATTAACCCGTTTGAATCGGTAATGATCACAGAGTTATCGGTTTCATTAGCAACCAGAGAAAGCAATGCTATCTGATCACGTTGTGCTTTTTCTTCGGTAATATCCTTAACAAATGCCGTGTAGGCAATTTTCCCAGCCACGTTGACTTTGGATAGCGACAAATTGGCCCAAAGCACCTCACCATCGCTACGTTCAATCTCAACATCCCGGGAAGTACCAACGATTTTATCTTCACCGGTGCGGCGATTGCGATTAACCATTTCGTCATGGTTTCCCTGTATCGCTCTGGGCACTAACATTTTCACATTATGGCCAATGACTTCGTCACGCTGATAACCCCACAAGCGCTCCGCAGCCGGGTTAAAAAAAGTCACGATATTATTGTGGTCAATCGACACAACGGCATCAATACACTGCTCAAGCGTCTGATCAATGCGCTCCTGAGCCTCTTTTTGCACCGTAATGTCTTTAATAAAAGCAGTGTAATGAATACCGTCAGACTGACGTACTTTAGATAAAGACAGGCTACACCACTTCTTGTCACCACTGCGGGTTTCTATTTGAATGTCACGAGCCGTGCCAACAATTTTGTCCGGGCCGCCATTACGATTAGCATTGACGTACTGATCGTGATTGGTTGAAAATTCACGCGGGACGAGCATTTTCACGTTTTTCCCAATCACCTCCGTTCTACTGTAGCCAAACAGCTTTTCCGCTGCTTCGTTCATATACGTAACATTGTTTTTGGTGTTAATACTGATCACGGCATCAATAGCCTGATCTAGGATAGCCTGAGTGTTATCCGACTTATTAGAGAAGAGTGACTGGATCATCAATTAACCTCTGAGCAAAGGTGAAAGCACGCGCTCGCAAGCTCAACAAACTGCGCAATAATCACACAGGCATTAAACTGCGGTTAATTAAACGTAGACTGAATTTTCGAAAAGTGTCAATTATTGATACGCTTGACTGATCAGATTTGGCTACCCGCTCACTAAGCTAAGGTATAGACGTAAGCAGATATTATTTCACCATTGTCTAACCGCACTTGCGCTATTACGCGGTTGTAGTGCTCGCCTTCAAATTCATCGAGCCTCTGCCAGTGATCATCAAGCTCAGGTGAGCAAAACACCAAACCTGATACTTCCCCCGCGCCCGTGTCTAAAGTCAGGCCCGGATAACCTAACTCAGCCCCCCAACCCTGATTTTGCAAATGGCCTTTGACAAAGCCAGGTTGCCACTGGCCTTTGAGCCCAGCGAGAATATGCTCGTTTGGACGACCGGGTGCTAATGTTCCGTAGACAAATAAACGCGCCATTTTCTGCTCCTGGACTATCTGATTAGGCGATAACGGGGATCTGAAACTGCATCGTGATCCCACCATATTGCTCCAGATCCACCCCCTCGATCCACTCGATGAAATGACCTTCGGGATCAATGTTATATCCTGCCTGCTGTGCTTTCTCAAACAAAGTTTGAAGTACCTGACTATAGGCTACATCGGACAACAGATATGCCCGGCAACAAAAATAATGACCGCTTTTAATCACCGCATCATGGGGTTCACCTGGCTCGACTGATTTTGCAATCTGAGTCTCTATGGCCGACCAGCTTTTCTCCAGCTCGGTCGTTTTTGTAATACCCAGCAAGCCTACTGACTGCTCCCCATAATGATCCAGGATCTGATCCCAGTCAGAGGTATCACTGGGAACAGCTTTGATGTAACGCGCTTCACAGTACTCGAGCGTACATGGCAGCGCTTCTGCCAGCTGCTTTTCCAGCGACCCGGAATCTCCTGGATGTGCCAGTTTATCCATCAAAACCTTGGTTTGTTGAGGCGTTGCCTGCTGTGCCATCAGGCGGATCGCTTTTGCGGTGGTTCCCAGCTCGCGCTTAAGCGCTTTAGCCAATGCCTGCGACGACGCAAAACCACATAACTGCGCAATGTCAGTAATAGACAGCGTCTCGTGATATAGCAAATAGTAAACCGCATATTGCAGCCGGATCCGACTCAGGTATCGGCCCGGTGTTTCGTTGAAGAGTTTGCTAAACTGGCGATGAAAATGAAAAGATGAAATAGCGCTCTTTTTGGCTATTTGCTGCCAGCTAAAGCCCTCTTCTAACTGCTCGTGCATCAGTAACAATGCTTGCTCAAATCGCTTTCGCATATGTTCAGGTAGCGGCGCCAGCAAAGCAATTTCTGGCACCAGATTAAAAGCGGGATCTTTGTCTGCTGACATACGGGCTCACAGGTTTTTCCGGGGCGAACACTATCGCCCAGGCCGTGCCCCAAGTCAACTTTGCGTGGCTGCCTCATGTGCAGATTGCGCTGCGGGCAAAGGTTTGCGATGAAACATGCCTAACAACACCGGAATTAAAAATAAGGTGATCAAGGTAGCAAACAGTTCTCCGAACACCAAAGATACCGCCGCAGGTTTTAAATACTGTACCTGCTCAGACGTACCAAACAACAAAGGTAACAAGCCACACACTGTGGTTATAGTGGTCAGAAAAATCGCCCGAAAACGACCGGTGCCTGCATTAAGCAATGCCTGGGATGGCGTAATGCCCTGACGGTATTCAGTGTTGAAGCGCGTTATCAGTACCAGTGCGTCATTTACCACAATACCTGTCATGGCCATCATGCCAAACAAAGACAGCAAGCTAACTGGCAGGCCCATGATGGCGTGGCCAAAAATAGCACCGGCAAATCCGAATGGGATCACAGCCATAATAATTAAGGGCTGCCAATAGGACTTCAGCGGGATTGCCAGTAACACGTAAATGAGCATTAAGGTCAGTATAAGCGCAGCCTTAAAGCCCTTGTTGACCTCTTCTATTTCCTCATACTCTCCCGCAGGTTTAACGGTCACTTGTGGAAACTGGCTGGTGAGTTTTTCAATATCACTTTGCAACAGATCCAGTGTTTGCTCTGGCGATCCTGCAGCCCGATCCTGAGACCAGTATAGATTGATCACCCGTTCACGATCACGACGCTGCAACATCTGAGGCTCATGCTGATAATTCAGTTCAGCAACATCTCCCAGTGCAACACTCTGACCATCATCGAGCATCACGCGCATATCCAGTAACTCATGTTCAGTTCGCACAGCATGCTGTGGAAAACGCAGTACAACTTTTAATTCCTGTGACTGATAAAGTAATCGGTGTACTTCGCGCTCACCCAAGGTATTAGCTACCAGTTCAGCTATGTGTGACTGCGTCAGCCCCAGCTGTCGACCAAATGCATTCAGCCTGACCCGAATTTGCCGTTGTGCAGCCTGGTAATCATCTCGGGCGTCTTTTACGCCGGGTAATGCAGTTAGCCTGTCACGGAGTTGATCACTGATCTGCTTAGCTAAGCGCCCATCGGGCGATGAAATAGCCAGGAAAGTTCCACCTGCTGGAGGCTCCGCTGCACTGAAGTGCTGCGCATAATTCCCCTCTATTTTACCAGCTTGCTTGCGCCACGTATTGCTCAAAGTGTTTGCAGGTAGCGCGTTTAATGCTCCCGATGTCAGTTCAGCAGTGACTTCAAGGTCGCCATAACCATTGGACCAGGCCAGAATGTTCTTCATCGGGTTTGTGCTCAGGCCATGCTCGGCTTGCAATGCCTGACCTGTGGCTCTTGCACTCAATTCAAGCTGACTCAATGCCCGGACCTGCAAGCCCAAGGGCGCCCCCTCTTCCAAAGTTACTTTGGCGGTCACATATCGACCCGGAATTTCAGGAAACAAAGTACTGCGTATCGCACCACCCAGCCATAAACCATAAGCCAGTATAAAAGCGGATAGAAAAACCACCAGGGTTGACCTTTTGTGCCTCAGGCTTATGCGCAATGCGGGTGTGTAGATATGAAGTATAAACTGACTCAGCGCCCAGCGTGCCTTGCTCTGAATGCTTGCTATGAGTCCGCTGCGGGTGCCCTGACGAGACATCGCGGCCAGGTGAGATGGCAGAATAAATTTACTCTCAACCAATGAAAAGCACAGCGCCAGAATCACAACCGCTGAAAAGCCAGCGAACAGCTTCGCCAGATCATTGTTGATCCACAGCATAGGTGAAAATGCCGCAATACTTGTCAGCACACCAAATACGGTTGCCACTGTGACAGATTCAACTCCTGTGTATGCCGCTTGCTTGTAATTCGAATTGCGATTTTGGTGTTCATCAATCGCTTCACCTACCACAACTGCATCGTCTACCAAAATACCCAATACGAGAATGAATCCAAACAAAGTAATATCGTTCAGGCTGTAGTCAAGCAGCTGCATGCCATACAAGGTGCCACAAATAGCGACCGGGATACCGGCCGCTACCCAGAACGCCAGCCTGAGATTCAGAAATATGCCCAATAATATGATCACAATGAGTAACCCCTGCCAGGCACTCGTGCCGAGCCTTTCCAGCTGCTCTTCTATGTAAGGGGCCATATCTGCCATGGTGGTGATGATGATGTCCTCTGCCAGCAGAGGTTTAAGTTCAGCAAGGGTGTCACTGATCGCTTCGCTCACATCCAGTAAATTGTCGCTCTGACTGGTGCTGACCATCAACGCGATACCTGGCATGCCATTATTACGCACGATAGCATCGCTTTGCTCATAGCCACGGCGCACAGTGGCAATTTCGCCCAGGGTAACCTCACCAGCAGACCCGTTGATCACGGGCAACTTTCTCAATTCGCCCAACGCATTAATATAGCCATCACCACGCAAGGTTATGCGGCTTCCCTCATGTTTAAGTTGTCCACTTCGTGTTTCAAGCGACGCCTGTGTTATCGCACTGGCTAGCCGTTCTATCGTCATACCATATCTCAACAAGGCAGCAGGTTGTGGCTCGATAAATAACCTGGGCTCACGTGCGCCCCAGTTGCTGACACTGGAAATATCCGGATGTTTTTTTAGCGCCAGCTCTACCTGCCTTGCCACCTGCTGCAATGCATCGTCACTGCGTGGAGCAGAGACAATGACAAACGCTGCCAGATTGGTAAATTCATCGCGTGTTACTATAGGTTTTTCTGCTTGCGCAGGAAAGTGGCTAATCGTATTCACCTGATTACGTATGTCTTCCAGCAACTTGTCATAATCCGCATCAGGCTTTTTTCGCACCGTCACAGTTGATAACCCAGCCTGTGATTGACTGGTTATTTGTTTAATGCCTGCAATAGCACTGACGGACTCTTCAACACGCTGTGTGATACTTTCATCAATTTGCCTGGCTGTGCCACCCGGATAAGCGACCTGAATACTAATACTGGACGGCGCAATCTGTGGAAACGATTCCACCCTAAGCTGACCGAATGCCAGCAGGCCGCCCGCGATCACCATTGCCATCAGCAAATTGGCAGCCACCGGGTTATTGATAAACCATTTACTTAACCAGCTCATAGCGCCTCCAGTTTGTCAGCTATCTGCACCGTCTCGCTATGTGGCTCTACACGTTTCCCTGCCACCATGGAGGGCAGTGTATAACGTACCAGTTGAAAGGCATTTGGCAGCGCTTCGTTAAGCGACACAATCATGGTGTCTGCTCTGACTTCTACAGTGGTCACCGTTACCCGTCGTAACGTTTGCTTCTCTGTCACAATCCAGATTGCGCCATCGGGATCTACTGCGCTCAATGGCAATTCATATAAACCGTCTTCAGCTTTTAGCTCAAAACGCACGGTGACCTGTTGATTAGGTCTTAGCTGAACCACCTGTCGATAAGGATCCGGTATAGACAGCACCAGTGTGCGCTGACGCGTAGTTTCATTGATAAGCGGAGACAGATAGCGAACAGATGCCGGCCACGTCCCCCCGGTATAACCACGCACGGTTATGCGCCCATCTTCGAGGCTATCCAAGACCCTGTTCCAGTCTCGCTGCGACAAAGGTACATGAACATCCAGGCTGTCACTGGCCACCAGCTCAAACAAAGCCTGTCCTGCTTCAACCCACTCTCCCGGACTCACCAGACGCTGCGTGATCAAACCATCATATGGTGCCACAATAACAGCATCGTCGAGCAGTCGCTGTGCGCTGTACAGGCTTTGTTGCGCACGTTTTAGCTCAGCTCTGGCTGCGGCAATGTGGGGTTCCATTGTGGCAAATGCGCTGCTGTTTACAGCAGTTCGCATCGTCTTAGCAACCGACTGTTCATGTAAGTGTCGCTGTAAATTAAGCTCTGCCTGTTTGAGCGTGCTCTGAGCGTCATATAATTGAGCTTCAAGTAAATGGGTATCAAGCTGAGCCAGTACTTTGCCCTTTTGCACTAACTGGCCAGGTTCCATTTCAACATCCAGATAATCCACGCGAGCACGGCTGGTCGCTTTTAACTCGATTGGCCAGCGCGCCTGAGTACTTGCCTGCACTGTTAAGCCCGGGGTGACAGCAGAGCGTTCTACCTCAAGTACAGATACCACGGGGAAGTGCTCGTCATCCTTCTCTGGTTGCGGCTCTTCTGGTGTCAGAAGCACAACAACTAACAGGGCCAGTGTTAGTGTGCTCGCGGCTACAATGGCCGGAAAACGGGTTTTAAACGTCATGGATCACCTCCATCTGGGTCACTGAGTCAATCGGCTGATTAAGACGTTTACTGATCTCGCTCAGTCTTGACAGGGTTTGTAGTGTGACAGGCAGCATGATTGCCGTGTCTACGAATTCAAGGGAGTAAGTCACAATAGAAAACACCTGACCGACACTGATATCAGGGATAAACTGCACCATCCATAAATTACCCAGTACAGCCGTAAACAACACTAGAAAGATCAACCCATACACCCAGGCTTCAGTATCTGACAGGCGAATTTCACATCGTTTAAGTCGCTCAAAATGCGCACTGATCGCACCAAGTGGTCGGTGACTCAACACCCAGACTTGCTGTTCCAGCTGATCATTGAGCTTGCTATTCAAAATACTGAAACGATCATGAAACAAAGCATAGATGAGACACATTAACGCCGCGGCAAGTATCACGCTGTATGCTAGATAGAGATGAAAAGAAGCTAGGATAACCACAGTCGCGACAAGCTGTATCACAGCCGTGAATACGCCAGGTAAATCATTTTCCAGAAAATCGACGAGTTCACGTGACATGGTTAGCCTCGCGTCCTTGATCGATACAGGCGCGGCGCGTAATTTAAATGCCAACATTTCGGCCAGTCTGACCCGAATATCACCAAATACACGGGTATCATAGAAGCGACGGATCACGCTTATCGCTACCAATGCCACCAGCACTAAGGCGAACCAGGACAAAGGCGTCAGAGACTGGTCAAGCACCCCATCGATGGCATAGCCAATAAACAAAGGGAGTAAGATCAACAGAATGTTCTCTAAGATCACCATACTCCAGGTGACAAAGATCTTGAAAGGACTGGTGCGAATAATCGCAGCAAAAGAAATTTTATTCAGGAGTTTCACAACTGGCTCCGCAAGTACTACAAAACTTGCGGCCAGTGTTACAGATCAAAGCGATAAAAAAGTGTCCCAGATTGCGCTTTTGCTTCCGGGTCACTTAAAACAGGTCATTATTCAGCGCATTTTGTGTATAGATCAGGACGACAGATCTGCATCAACAAACTAGGGTCGTCCGGCGTCTCGAAACCAAATTGCGCATACAAACCATGCGCATCCTTAGTCGCCAGCATGATTCTGCGTAAGCCCTGAAGGTCCGGGTGTTGCATAATGGTATCGACAAGCTGCTTGCTTAGCCCTTTGCCTCGATGCGCCTCCACAATAAATACATCCGCCAAATACGCAAACGTTGCCTTGTCCGTGATCATTCGGGCAAATCCTACCTGCTCAGCCGTGTCAGTGTAGACGCCAAAACACAAGGAGTGCTCAATGGCCTGTTTCATGACCTCGCGGGGGATTTCCTTAGCCCAGTAGGAGTCTGAAATAAAATCGTGAATGAGATCAAAGTTGAGTCGTTTAGGATCGCAACTAATTGTATAGGCCGGCATTTTATACTCCCTAAAAATGGTGGCATGATTGATTTTTTGTTATTGCCCCATTAAACCTTTGACCCCAACACTAAAGCAAGCACTTAATTAAAAAGTGTGCAGGCCAGTTATTTCCTCTGGTTCACCTGCATGCCACGGCTAAGGTGTATAGCGTCAGAATGCACGCCTTCACCCTCAACCCCAATGAACTCAACAGGCAACCCCATTGCATAATAAATATCGGGACGATCCTGGAGGTGGAAATGTAAATGGGGTTCACTGGTAAAACCGTTAAATCCACATACCCCTAGTAGCTCCCCTTGGCCTACGCTGTCTCCAGGTTTAACCGAAATTGACCCTTTTTTAAGATGAGCATAATAACCATATTCACCGGGTGCATGCCTGATCACAACATGATTACCAGCAAAGTGACAACAAAGAAAGTCTATTAACCCAAACCCTGGCAGTGGTGCCTGAGCGACTCTATCAAACACCGAAATCACTTCCCCCTCTGCCGCCGCAACAATTGGCTGGTTAAAGCAATAATAATCCCGCACATTCAGACCGTTACCTTTATGGCGTGAATAAGTGTGATCGACCATCACAAAGTCCAGTGCATATCTTTGCGAGAGCACATCCCAGGAGTGAGAGGTTGCAGGTGAGTTGCCGCCGTTGTAAACCAGCCAGCGACCTTCAAACGGCAAGCGATAACACACCTTATTTTTGTATCCAGCAATGTCTGTTGCCCGTGTCGATATTCTTTTTCCAACCGACAGCTGACAAACAAGTAATTTAACCTGTTGAAATAACAGCATGGGATTCAAAAGCGTCAGCGCCATAGAGGGAAGCGCCGTCAAGACCATACCATAACGACCAAGATAACGATGAATGCCCGGACGAGGCCAGTTTAATCCGGGATGTCGCTCACCGTCTTCACCAGAGAGAATCACAATATATCTTTTTAGTAACCAAGCACTGACAAAATGAACAGAAAAGTACAAGCCCAACTTGGCTGGAACCGACAAACGGAACTGCCAGGCCCATTGACAGAGCAGCTGCACACCGATAGTAGCGCATACTGCCATCACCATGGGGATCAGCCAGGTAAATGCAAACGCCTTGTGCCGGCTCGATGCTAACTCTTTGGCCATACTCTTTACTCCTTTGCCTGATATTCAATAAACTGCTTACTGTCTGGCTGACACTCTAGCCATCCCCGCCATTCAGTACAATGGTTCAACAATAACAAGTTATAAAGGACCATATTTTGATACTTAAATTTTTATATTGTGATACCTTGATGCTTATTATCCCGGAGTAACACGAATGACCAAGGAGCTGAACAAGCACGTCGTGAGGCGCTGTCTTGATAAAATTAAATCACAACTAAAGGTCAGGGAGTTGACCTACCTGGACGTTGCCGGGTTGTTTGATGTGTCAGAAAATACCGTGAAGAGAATGCTCAATCAGGATGACATCAGCCTGAACCGGCTGTTAACGCTGGCAGAACTGTGCGACCTGGACGCCGCAAAATTACTGAGCGAGAGTGTACAAGATACCCCTGAGCACACCTACTTTACGGCGCGCCAGGATCAGGC
This sequence comes from Pseudoalteromonas ardens, assembly GCF_030125445.1. Lineage (NCBI taxonomy): Bacteria > Pseudomonadati > Pseudomonadota > Gammaproteobacteria > Alteromonadales > Pseudoalteromonadaceae > Pseudoalteromonas > Pseudoalteromonas ardens. The sequence continues at coordinate 164,458 of NZ_JASJUV010000002.1, read as the reverse complement.
CTTTGCAAAACAACCACATTTGTTAAGCTACTTTTCCCGGCTGTTTTATCATCAGCAAACAGTAGAACACATTGCCACTGAGTTTAATTTGAGCGCACTTTCCAGTTACCGATATTTACGGGCGCTTGAGGATATTGAGCTTTTGACATTACACCCCAATAACCAATTCAAATTTTTAGTACACCCGCCATTGGGGTTTGCTCCAGACAGTCTGGTAATAAAACAGTCCGTCTGTAAACACATGGCGCAAACACTTGATGCTGTTATGGCTCCGACCAGTACGCCAGAGCAGCATGTCTTAATTAAGCCAATGAGAATGCCGTCCATACTACGGGATAAAATGTGGCAGGAATTACAAGATAGCGTCAGCAAATACGCCCACATAGCGGAGCAGGCCTTTGCGCAGCACAGTGAGCAACCTGACTTTCAGGTTACTCTGGTTATGCATCCGCTCAATACCGACGTATTTAATGAAGCCCCCATCATTGCGTTAGATTAGGGCCCTTCGGCTTATTCTTGTTGAAACGGGTAAATGGCGCCCAGGTTCATCAGCTGCGTTAGTTCATCCAGCGCCTGCTGACTCTCAGTTAACAAATTGGGATCAGCCAGGTCGGCCTCACTCAGCCTGTCGCGGTAATGTTTGTTTATCCAGTCTCTCAAGCGCTGATAGGTGTGTTCATCCAGCAAGCATGCCTGATTCACCGCATTGAGTTCCTGCTCCGATAACGTCACTCTTAGTCGCAAACAAGCCGGTCCACCGCCATTTTGCATACTTTGCTTAAGATCCATATATATTACTTCACTGATCGGGTTGCTGGCCTGACACAGCGCCGACAGATATTGCTCAACTTTCCCCACGGTCTGGCATTCCCCCGGCGCTATGATGGCCATACCGCCTGAAGGTAAACTAACAAGCTGACTATTGAATATGTAGCTTTTTACCGCTTCTTCAACACTGATATCGGCATTCTTTACTTCAATAAGGTGAAGTGGTCTGTCACCCCGATAGGCGGAGTTTATTTGTTCAATCACCTTTTGCTGCTGATAAAAGGCTTGCTCATGAAACAGAAACACATTCTCATTGCCTATGGCTATGACATCGTTATGAAACACACCCTGATCGATCACTTCAGGATTCTGTTGAATAAATAAGGTGCTATGCGGGTCGAGCTGGTGACTTCGCGCAACCGCTTCAGAAGCCTGGCGAGTTTGCCGCGCAGGGAATAGCTGCGGCTTAACCTGAGTCTGAGCATCTTCACCATAGACAAATAACGCCAGCCCCTGATGTCCGTAGCTGTCAGCCAGTCGAGTATAGTTAGCTGCACCTTCATCTCCAAACATCGGATGCTGAGGTAATGCGTCATGATGGCTGAAATAGTCATTGTTGTTAAAAATACTTTTTAAAATCTGGCTGGTCTGAGGCGCTTCGATAGCCCGGTGCAATTTATTGTTTAAGTTTGCAGGTGTAAGGTGCAATTTGCCATCCGCGCTATCGCAACTGGGTGATACCGTCGCTGCATTCGCAGTCCACATCGAAGACGCCGAGTAACAGGCTTTGAGCAACTGAGGCTGAGATTTCGCAGCCTGGCTGATCACCTCTGCGTCTGTACCATTAAACCCACATACTCTGAGGGTACGCAGATCCGGACGAGCATTAGGCGCTATGACGCCCTGATGTAAGCCAAGCTGAACCAGGTGCCACATTTTTTCGAGCCCCTGTAATGCCGCCTGTTTCGGGTTGGATACTTTGTTGGCATTTGATTTGGATGCTACATTGCCATAAGACAATCCCGCATAATTGTGTGTTGGGCCGACCAGGCCATCAAAATTTACTTCGTAGTAGTTCATGTTGCCCCCTTTTGGTGCAGAGCGCCTTTATTTTGCTGAGCATTGCACCAGATTGGTTATTATTGTTCTATTTTCAACTAAGAGAATGAAATAAAAAATCAATATTATTCATAAGGTTACTATTGTGCCTGTGCACGTTAGCTCAAAGGTAAGTTCAAAACCTGTGCCAGCAGACAAAACTTCTATAAGTTAGTCGTAATTCAATCAATATGACAAAAATTTGAGCGTGAAATGACAAAAAGAAAGCAATCGTGTGGGGGAGCAATTAAATGAGTTGTTTTAAGTACAGGCTGAGTGCGGTATACCACACTCAACCCGGGGGTTTTAAAATTAAGCACTAAGCGCGTATTCGTTATACGTCAATCACCACTTTGCCCATCGCCTGACCACTTTGCAGCCGCGCATGCGCCAGACCTGCTTGCGACAACTCAAAACCTAGTTCATCCAACACGGGTACCAGCGCTCCGGCTTCAACTATCGTTGTCAGGGCATTCAGGATCTGCTGATGATCTTCACGCTTATGGTTATGCAGCATAGGGATCAGCATAAAGACCACATGCAAAGACAGTCCTTTAAAGTGCGCCACTGACAAGTCAAGGTCCACCATAGCCACAGTTGAGGCGACATGACCATTCAATGCTGCGGCTTCGAACGAGTTGGCCATATTGGCGCCGCCTACTGAGTCAAAGACCACATCGAATCCTCTGCCCTCGGTATGGGTAGTCACATAGTCTGCAACTTGTTCGGTTTTATAGTTAATCGGTACCGCGCCCAGGCGACTGATCAGCTCAAGTTGGGCATCGCCGCCACCGGTCGAATATACTCGTGCACCAAAGTGCTTAGCTAATTGCACAGCAACGTGTCCAACACCGCCAGAGCCGCCATGTACCAGCACTTGCTGGCCTGCCCCGATCCCAGCCCGTTGCAGCCCTTCATAAGCCGTGATCCCTACTAAAGGTAAAGCAGCCGCTTCTCGCATACTCAGATTACTGGGTTTACGCGCAATGAGTCGGGCATCGGCCAGCATAAATTCCGCCAATGCGCCTGGTAAGTCAGCCAGACCACCGGCACACCCGTAGACTTCGTCTCCTACGGCAAAGTCCGTTACGCCCTCTCCAACTTCAACCACGGTACCCGCAAAGTCCATCCCGAGTACAGCTGGTAAGGCCGGTGACAAAGGCAAGGCGTCGCCCATGGTGCGGATCATAGTATCAACCGTGTTGACGCTGCTTGCCGCTACTTGCACCAGAACGTGACCTGCCGTCACTTGAGGTTTAACTACCTCAGTTAAAGTAAACGCAGCCTCTTCACCGTATTGATTTAAAACCATTGCTTTCATAATTATGCTCTCCTGTATTGATGACTAAAACTATACTTGCCTTTTTATTTATTGATAATAGACTGAATTTAATAATCACTTTATACATTTTATTAATAATGAACATTGAGCATCTCAAGTTGTTTGTACGCATCGCCGCCACCTGTAACATTAGCCAGGCCGGCCAGGATCTGGGGCTGTCAGCCGCAGTCGCAAGCAGTCATATTAGTAAGCTCGAAACCGACCTCGGGGTCAGACTGCTACATCGCACAACACGCAAAGTGTCTTTGACCGAAGAAGGGCTGGCGTTTTTGCCCCATGCCGAAGATGTGTTGAATGGGGTTGAGGCCGCACGAGCCGCCATTGGCGCCGGCAGTACTAAACCCAGTGGTACGCTGAGGCTAACCATGCCAGCATCCTTTGGCAGAATGCACATCTTGCCTGCTCTGCCCGGCTTTTTTACCCGGTATCCGGAAATTAAACTCGACCTGAAACTGTCTGACACCATTTCCGATTTGGTCGAGGGCGGCTTTGATCTCGCGATACGTAACAGCGCACTCAAGGACTCCACACTAGTTGCCAAAAAGCTGACCACCGACACCCGATTACTCTGCGCCTCACCGGATTACCTGGCCACAAATGGGCACCCGGAACACCCCTCAGCCTTGGCGGAGCATGCCTGTATCACCCTGGCCGGGTTGGAACATTGGTCCTTTCAGACACCTCAAGGTCATCAAACCATTAAAGTGCAAGGTCAGCTACGTGCTGATAACGGAGACGCCATCAGAGAGGCCTGTCAACTGGGGCTAGGGATAACCATTAATTCGCGCTGGAGTGCCTATAAAGCATTGCGCTCGGGTCAACTTGTCGAGGTATTACCTGACTATCCGCTCGAATCTAATACCGCTATCTGGCTGGTGTACCCCAGCTCCCGACTATTGGCGCCCAAAGTGCGCGTTTTTATTGATTATCTGGTGAGCTACTTTGGCGAAATCCCCTATTGGGAAAAATAATTTGCTGCGCGTGAACCTTTTTACATGCTGCGCCGTCTTGTAGGAAAAGCCCAAAGGAATAGCATGGAACCATCAAAGGCCGCATTACTGGTATTGTCAGCCCAACAGGGCAACCGGCGTGCGTTCGAAAGCTTATGTGAAGCGTTTTATCAGCCAAGCTGGCGGTTTGCGATGAAGCTCAGTGGCCAAAGTGCCAGTGCCGATGATATCTGCCAGGATGTCTGGACTAACATCGCCAAAAAGCTCAATCAGCTTAAAGAGCCCAGTGCATTTCGTGCCTGGGTGTTCCGCGCCATTTACCGTCGCTTTGTCGACCTTAAACAGGCAGAACATCGTTTCGAAGAGACCCAGCCGGCGCAGGCATTCGAGACACCAGATCTGGATACCTCGCTGAGTGTCCTGACGCTTATAAACCGGCTGGCCGACGAAGAGCGCCACTGTGTGTACTTATTTTACTTAGAGCAGATGTCGCTCAGAGACATTGCCAATATATTGGATATCCCCCAGGGTACCGTTAAATCAAGATTAAACCGCGCACGGGCACAATTGCGTGCCATGGTTAACGAGGAGCAAACAGCATGAATTTAGACAAAGAGATAAGTAGAGCATTACAGCAAGAACAACATCAGATAGATCCCATTCTTGCTCAGGAAAAAGGCCTGTTCACTATGCTGGGCAACGTGTATCAGGGCAATACCCGTTTCTGGGTGATCTTGGCTTCAATCAGCGCTTTGCTGATCACCATCGGCTTTGTGTACAGCGGTTATCGGTTTTATATCGCCACCGCAGTCATGGATCAGGTGTTCTGGGCTGTGTGGTTTATCACCGGATTGCTTGTACAGATCGCCACCAAACTTTGGATTTTTATGGAAATGAATCGCCAGAGTGTCCTAAGAGAAATAGCGCACCTCGCAGTAAGACTTCAAGCCAAATAATTGTCGGGCCCTGCTTTTAGCGCGAAACTGAAGGTGGGGCCTGCTCACATACTACTTTGCCAAATACGCTGGCATCAACTTCAAGGCAGCGCAGGCCATCAGGACCAGACACCACTGCATCACTACATCGCTTGTCATGCACCACAGGCTGACCATTGGGCTCAACCCGGTAACCTCCACCTTTACACAAGGCACTTGCTTTATTTTGCCAGCGTGCCAACAACGAAGTGGTGCTTTGTTCAGAGCCGGACACTGACACAATATAAACACCAGTCTCCCGGGTATTGGTTACCGCTATTTTTGGCCCAGCCAGTGCCACACTATTGAACGACACCAACTGAACAGCGGCCATCACGTGTGCCAATTTTTTTAATGTCAGTGCCTCTTTGGTCATAAAACTCCTTATTCACGCTCAGTGATTTACTCCCCATTCAGGTTAAGTTGTCTGGGTAGGTGCTCAGGTTTGGCGTAGCTCAATCGGCCAAGCCTTCGTGTTTCATGATAACTATCCAGTCCGGAAATAGCCACGGTATGCAAAGATTCAATGTCGATGTAACCATCCGCTTTTATACTGTCGTGCGGCAGTTGAATATCAAAGACCTCTCCGATCACTAAGAGGGTGCCATTGATCTCCAGTTTCTGTACTTCTCGTAATGCCAAAGCGAATTTCAACTGGCTCTGTGCGACATAAGGTGCTGTGATGCCATCAGCCAGCTGAGTGTCCAGTCCGACCTCTGAAAACTCAGATACGCCCGGGGCATAACGCGCCGAGGTTTGGTGGGCTTGCTGCCAAATGGTCGAGTTAACATGGTTTAGCGTGTAATGACCTGTGGCCTGGAGATTGCTCAGTGTGTCTCTGGGCACCGTATCAGGGCGGATGATCATGCCTATCAGCGGCGGATTGGCACCAATATGAAAGACCGAGCTGACGATAGCCAAATTGGGGTTACCTTGTGCATCCTGAGTACCGACCAGATTGGCACTTTTAAATCCAGACAAGCTGTTTATCAGTCGTGCCCTTTCCCGCTCTTGCATATTGGCTATGTCTTCCCGGCTGAGCTGTTTGATCATCTGTATAAATTCCTCATTTTTCACTGTTTCTGTGTATTGTTACGTTTGTTTGGACGGCAGTGTTAAAGCTGTTCGATATGGTCAAGCAAGTATTGTGCGCGTTTGAGCACGGCCTGCTTATCTTCTTCAGACTTCTTCAGCCAGTTGCTATACACCATTTTTGTACGCGGGTTACTGGCGAATTGCGTATGGTGTTGCTGCATAAAGTGCCAATACAAGGCGTTTAACGGACAGGCTGACTCAGAGACCGTTTCTGTCACTTTGTAAGCACAGTCGCCGCAGTAGTCACTCATTTTTTTAATATAGTTTCCGCTGGCTGCATAAGCCTTGGAGCCAACAATGCCACCATCGGCAAACTGGCTCATACCCCGGGTGTTTGGCATTTCTACCCACTCTATGGCGTCGATGTAAATCCCCAGGTACCAGGCGTCCACCTGATCTGGGTCTATGCCAGCCACCAGACAGAAGTTACCAGTGACCATCAGGCGCTGAATATGATGGGCATACGCAAAGGTCAAAGATTGTGTGATAGCGTGACTGAGACAGCGCATTTTGGTCTCGCCCGTCCAGAACCAGGCAGGCAAGCTGCGTGTGGCCTGCAAATGATTGAGCTCAGCATACTTTGGCATATTGGCCCAATAAATGCCCCTGACAAACTCACGCCAGCCAATGATCTGGCGCACAAATCCCTCTATCTGTGCCAGACTGATGGCTCCCTGAGACTGCTCAAATGCAGCAATCGCAGCATCTACCACCACTTTGGGGCTGAGAATTTTGGCGTTAATGGCAAATGACAAGCGAGAATGATACAAGCTCCAGCCACGGTCTTCGCCAAGCTCAATTAGTTTGCCCGTCATGGCATCCTGAAAACGCCCGAATGACGGTAAACAATGCTGGCAAAAGAACGTCAGCAGGGACTTTGCCTGCACACGGTTAACGGGCCACAGCAGATGCTCATCTGCCTGCCCCATGGTTTTGACCTGATGTCGCTTGAGCCGTGCCAAAATATCACCAACCTCGTTAGCAAACACCAGCGGTTCGGGTATCTCTGCAAGATCGGCCGCTTTGAGTTTGTTGCGATTATCACTGTCGAAATTCCATTGTCCTCCAAGCGGTTCTCCATCGACCATGAGCACATTAAACTCACCGCGCATCTTGCGATAGAAATGTTCCAGCCGATGCCGTTTATCAGGCTTAAAGTAACTGCCAAGCTGGTCATTAGCCAGATAGAAATGTTCAGTATCATAGACACTCGAAGTAACTGACAGTGTGTCGCAAAACTGTGACAGCTGAGTGCGCAACCGATATTCATCCGGCAACTGATAAGCAAAGTGACCGATATTATGCTCCCTGATCAGATGGGTCAGCAGCTCAGGTAGCGATGCAAAGTCCTGCGTATCATCCAGTGTCAGATGCAATACATGGTGCCCTGCCGACTTAAGTGCCTGTGCGAATGTTTTCATTGCAGCAAAAAACGCGCATATTTTCTGGACATGGTGCCGGGTATAATTCGTCTCCTGATACAGTTCAGCAATAACATAAAGCACCTCATCGGACTTTTCTGTATACCAGCTATGACCCGCATTAAGTTGATCGCCCAGGATCAATCTAAGTTGTTTACTCATGTGTTTCTCTGTTTTTTTGCCTGTTGCCCGCACACCGTTTGGAGCAATATTTCACATTGGGCCAGTCGCGTTGCCATTTTTTGCGCCAGGAAAAAGGACGCAGGCAAACCGGGCAGGTTTTTTCTGGTAACCGGGATTTCTTCATACCTTAGCTCGGACGTACGTGCCGTTTCAGGATCCGCTGGGCTTCTTTTTTCACTTGAGGCCTTTTGCGCCATTGCCACAGTAATTCCTGCGCTGCTTTATAGCTTAGCTTTAAATCGACAATGGGCTCAGGATAATCCTCCCCAAGCACCACGCCATACATCAGCTGTTCCATCTGCGACAGCTCCCAGGGTTTATGAACCAAAGGAGCAGGCACATCTTTGAGCATTGGTAGCCAGGTTTTGACAAACTCTCCTTGCGGGTCTTTTTCTTCGCCTTGCTTAACCGGACTGTAAATGCGAATGGTGTTGATGCCAGTCACACCCGCCTGCATCTGAAACTGGCTATAGTGAATACCCGGTTCGAAGTCTAAAAAGACCCGGGCAAGATGGGCAACACCCAAACGCCAGTCGAGCTCCAGGTGGTGACATAAAAAGCTCACCAACATAGCGCGCATACGGAAGTTGATGTAACCCGTGGCAATCAGACACCGCATACAGGCGTCCACCATAGGAATGCCAGTATTACCTGTTTCCCAGGCGGCTAGCCTTTGTTGCGCTTCCTCTCCGGTGCAGCGAGGCAAGAGGTCATAACCCCGATTAATGTGCCGAAACTCCATGTCACATTCACTTTCGAACTTTTGAATGAAATGACAATGCCAATGCAGCCTGGAAGAAAAGGCCACCAGAGTGCGACGCCAGCCCACCATTTGCCAGTGAGCTAACACACTCTGATACACCTGACGCAAACTGATATTGCCCCAGGCCAGATAAGCAGACATACGCGAACACGCCTGCTGGCTGAGTAACGGGCTGGATAAACTATAGGCATACCCTTTGCCTCGTCCCTGGTAGAACTCGGCTAAAATACGGTGTGCCTGAGCTTCACCACCAGGCTGAAAAGTGCCCGGCGGTGCATTGAAGCGTTGTTGAATATCGCTCAGTTGGGCATACGTCGTGTCTGGTGAAAACCAATTTACTTGTGACAAATCAGGATCAGCGCAGCGTTCACGCATGGTTTTTTGCCATTGTTTATCCCAGTTTTGCCGCTGTGTCAGCCCTCTTAGTACTGCGCCACAACGAAATTCGGCCCAGGTAATCCCCATTGCCGCGCACCAAGTTGCTACTGCCTTGTCCCGCTCAAAAGTGTTTGCCAGACCGATTTCCTGATGAGAGTACAATCCGGCGATTTGGTAGGTCTCGTGGACCTGCTGTAAAGCGTCTAATGCAGGTTTGTCCGATACCCACAAAGATCCGTACGAAACTCGCTCATTGATGTCCTGTAAAGACTGCAGAACAAACTGCCAATGGCGAGCTGAATAATGCGGGTCGTCCAGTAACATGGGTTCAAAGCAATACAAGAGTAGTACGGGATGACCACTTTGAATGGCCTGGCACAAAGGTGCGTGGTCGGATAACCTTAAATCACGCTTGAGCCAGACGACCGCCACACTCATATGTCTTCCTCAGCAAAAGTTGGCCAGTCTGCTGCATCCACACTGTCCACAGATGAAACGCCCTGCTCACCGCGCCACTTTTGCACGAACAGACCCAGCTCATCATACAATTGAGCCTGTTTTTCAATATTAAAATGGCGTCCGCCGCGCGGGTCGACACCCACACCCGCTATGTACTGCCAATTTCCCCAGTTTGATGCGACATCATGATCGAGTAATTGCTGCTGGAAGTAAGCTGCACCATAGCGCCAGTCCAGTCCCAGTTCATTCACAAAATAACTGGCTGCAATTTGCCGGCCCCGGTTTGACATGTAACCGGTTTCATTAAGCTGGTTCATGAGCGCATTCACTAAAGGCACAGGTGTATTACCCTGGCACCAGCGAGTAAAACGTTCTGGCATAAAGGTGGTCAAAGGCTTGGATTTAGCTAGCCCCTGAAATCGAAAAAGTTGCGGCCCAAGCTTGAGACAAAGCCACTGAAAATATTCTCTCCACAGCAGTTCAAACTTGATCCAGTAGGTCGACTCGTTCGCCACAACCTGCTTTTCAAATGCTTCTGTCGCCCACCAAACCTGGCGCGGAGACAGATTACCTAACGCCAGATAGGGACTCATTTTGGTTGAGTTAAGCCAGCCATCCAGCGCGTTGCGGGTTTCTTTGTATCTGCGGGCAACACCACTGTCGAAATAATCCCTCAGATGAGCTTGCGCGGCTTCCTCCCCGGCGGGAAAGTCCAGCGGCACTCTGGTTTCAGTCAATCGATCCTGGCGCTGTGCATGCCACTGATGCAATATGCCCTGCTCATTTGCACCGCATACTGTGACGAGGGGAGCAGGTAGCCGCGATGGGTCGAAGCGACACGATGTTACAACCGATAAGGGCGCTTTTTCTACGCGTTTTCTGAACTGAGTAAAGTTGCCTAAATCACGACTCACAGTTTGTATCTGGGTGTGCTCAAACAAAGTATGCTGCCAGAAGCTGTGCAGCGGGACAGATCCCAACTCGTTGCGTATTTTTTGCACGGACTTGCGTTCATAAAGCCCTACCTGTTCAGCGCAAATCACCTGGCCTATCTCGTATTTTGATACCAGGTGTGGCAAAACCTGATGTGGCTCACCTTCAACAACCAACAAACTGTGCCCACAACTATCGAGTTGGCTACTGAGTGTTAATAGTGAATCAGCAATGAAAGTTGCCTGCCTGTCGCCGAGCAGCTTGCAATGATAATTGGTCTGTATGCGATACCTTGGGTTTATCACATACACAAACAATATCTGGTCACTGTTTTGAGTGGCAAAATCGAGTGCCAGATTGTCGTCCAGCCTAAGGTCTTGAGTAAACCAGTAAAGCGTTCTTTTCACGCGCAGCCCTGTCGGATTGTTAGCATGCCTTGTCTTACGGACTGAGCAGAGAAAAAGTTCAACACTGAACTTTCATTATTTATTGAAAGTTCAGTAAGTTCTGCGCTATGCTATTTATCAGCGGACTAAATAATAATCAACAACAGGAACTTGCACTATGAACAAACTCGCCGCCGCCGTGCTTATAGGCGCAACATTTTCGGGCCATGCCGCCCAGCACCAACACGAATACCAGTATACGGAGGTTGCCGGGAAGAAAATCGCCTATGCGTGTCAGGGCGAAGGCAAAGTCACCGCCCTGCTGGTATCCGGTATGGGCCTGGATGCACACACCACTTATAAAAATACCTACCACAACGCCAACCCCAAAGGCTACCGGCTATGTTTTTACGACCGCGCTGGGTATGGCGAGAGTCAATATGACAACCCCAAGGTCAGAACCATGACCGAACTGCGTGATGAGCTGGCCGGGCTGGTTAAGCACCTGAAGGTTGAGTCACTGGTCCTGGTGCCCCATTCATTCGGCGGGTTTGTTGCACGTGCCTATGCCAGCAAATATCCGGATAAAGTAAAAGGCCTGGTCCTGATAGACACGGTTCATGAATCCTGGTACGACGCGATGAAAGCGCAGATGTCCAAATCAGGCTGGGACACGATGAAGATGATTATTAACTGGGAACGCGAGCATAATTCGTTCGAAGATTTTGAAGAAGCCTCAAGCCACTCTGCGCTCTATACAATAAAAGCAGACTTGCCTGTTACCGTGCTTTCTCGCGGTATTCCGCACGTGACAATCAGACAAACCAAAATGAGTTACCCGGATATAGACGTTTACACACAAACCTGGAATGACGCCCAAAAGAAACTGGCTACGCTGAATCAAAACACCGAGGCAGTCACGATGAAATACGCCTCACACCTGTTTGATGAATCAGACCCCTGGATTGCGATAAAACACATAGAGGCCATGGTAGCAAAAGCCAGGCTCTGAGTTTGATGACCTCGTACAGGGCACTCTACAGTGCCCTGATCTTTGTGCCGGGCACGTAGTAAACAAAAGCTAGTCCGCGCGTTGTTTTTTCACCGCACGATACCCCAACAAGTAGCACAATCCAACAATCAGCCAGGCAACACCAATCCAAAATACCGCATTGCTAATTTTTTCAGGGTGGCGAACATATAACTGAATTGGCAATAACCCACGAATAATGCACACCAAGGCGATGCTATATATCCCGACGTTAAGCAAGGGTAATCGCCGCATGAGTCCGGTTGCAGATAAAGCATAGCAGCCTAGAATAACAAAAATTGCAGACGCCGCGATGGTGGCAATAGGCGCCAGCATAGTGCCTACCTGCGCCGATTCTACAACAAAAGGCGGTGCCATTTGTGCGGCATAACACTGTGGACCGAAATAGATACAAGATAAATGCGCACCAGCGACCAGCCAGGCGCTCAGCGCAGCAAACAACAACAAAGCGATACCATATTGACGACCCATGCAGGCAAGCTCCTTATATAACCTAGACTTAGAATCAAACATCCAACGAAATATTAACACATATTGTTGTCGAAAAACGCTATAGTTAAGCCAGTTTTAATTTGACCAGGCAAACAATGAAAGCAAACTTTTTACCTGTCGTGCTGGCAACGGCTGTGTTGAGCGCAGGCTGTCAGAGCACATTAACCAATACGGCCTCTGAAAAAATGTCGGAAGATAATCAAACGCTACGAGTAGCGACGTTTAACGTCAGTATGGAAGCAACCAATTACGATATGACAAACCACAAAATGCAATCGGATAATGCGTTAACTGTGGCGTTGAAAAGTGGTGATTTCAGTCAAATCAATAATATCGCAGAGATCATCCAGCGTACCCGACCTGATATTATTCTGCTGAACGAGTTCGATTACATTGCAGATCCCCAGCAAGGCATTCACCTGTTCCAGCGCGATTATCTTGAAGTATCTCAGAACGGTTTTGATCCGATTAAATACCCCTACGTGTATCTGGCGCCGGTCAACACGGGTGTAGAGACGCCGTTTGCTGGTGACAAAAATGCCCGCCTGACACATTATGGCTTTGGCAAATACCCGGGCCAATATGCCATGGTGTTGTTATCCAGATATCCAATTCAGCAGGATCAGATCAGAACTTTTCAACACTTTCTGTGGAAAGATATGCCAAACAATCTGATGCCGACTCAGGCAGATGGCAGCAGCTGGTACTCAAAAGAAGAAGTTGCGGCCATGCGCTTGTCATCCAAGTCGCATTGGGATATTCCGGTACAAGTGTGCAATCAGCAGATCAACGTATTAGCCAGTCACCCAACTCCTCCCGTTTTTGATGGACCCGAGGACAGAAACGGCAAGCGTAATCACGATGAGCTCAGGCTGTGGAAAGACTACATTAGCTCAACCGGTAACGCCTACCTTTATGATGATATGGGTCAACGTGGTGGATTTGCCGCTCAGTCATTTGTCATCTTAGGTGATTTAAATGCCAGCTCTGTCGATGGCGATGCATATCCAGGTGCGATTGATCAGTTACTGAAGCATCCGCGTGTAAATCATTACCCGGCTCCTACCTCTGAGGGGGGACGGCTCAATAAGCCCGACAACAAACATGCGGCTTCACACACCGCGCACTGGGGCATGCGCGCAGACTATGTATTACCGTCTGCCAACCTGACAGTCAGCGCCAGCGGCGTATTTTGGCCTGCAAATAACCAGGCTGGTGCAGAGCTTGTAGCCGACAGAGCATCCTCTTCCGATCACCGTCTGGTATGGGTCGATATCACGCTGCCAGATGCACATTGTAACAACTAGCAAAACAGGCTAACTGGTTCACCTACTCTTGACTGTTTTTTAGATAAGGCACATGGCATAACAGTGCCTTACGAGCCCTCACAAAATGTATAAGAAAGCCACTAGCAGCTTTAACTGATTTGGCTTTCTTTAAAATGACCTTCTGACATCATCACATCAACAAGGCGCTTTTTGAACATATAATCTAATAGTTCAAACGACCATAACTGCTGGTTAGCGCCTATCACATAGGACCCGGCAAATCACTTTATGCAAAGTCGGGGTCAACACCTTTCGCTATGATCACAACCGTTCAGCATTTAGCCCTTCAAAATAGGTCGTTTTTAGTTCATGTATCACACTCGTGCTGACCCAATAAATGTTTGAAATACCGCCAGGCTCATTATATCGACCAAAAAAGAGGTATTTACCATCAGGGGTAACACGCGGTACGGTTTCAAAATGGGGTGTATTAATGTGGTTGCCCAGATTTACAGGTTCAGACCACCCGCCGCTTTCCTTTCTGAAATACACAAATAAATCGCTGTCTTTTCTGCTCACGTCCTTTCGGTGTCTTGCATTTACCAGCAAGTAATCATTATCTGGTGACATAAAGCCATGGATCCCAAACGCGATATCCATCGGCCTGGGTGTTGAGATATCCCCGGCATTATTTTCGGCAATATACATCTTTCGCTCTTTCATGTTGGTAAAGACCAAATCGCCATTTCTTGCCTGGTTAAAATCAGACAAGCGACCAGTATTGAGTGATAACTCCCACCTTTTGGCTTTATGGCTGCGGTTGCTGCGAGGTACATACCAGATACCGGAGTCTTCTGAGTCAGGTTGACGTGCTGTAAAATATACCCTGTCTTCATTCAGACTCACATAGGGGACTAACTCATAGGCCATTTTGCCCTGGGTGAAATTCACTTTTTCAGGTTTAGTCCAGTGCCCTTCTGACAGCTTTGTATGGTAAATCTGTGGGTAGGTATCTGCTCCCTCAACCACTTCTAAAGCGGTAAAGTACATTTCTCGCAGGTCCGGAGAAAACGACACGCCAAATTCATACCGACCTTCAACAGATACCACATCGGGGGCAAACTGCTGTGGCTGAGTACCTGGCGGTTTCTGACCTAGCCATAATGTATCACTGCCTTGTGCTGGTTCAGCGGCAGTTACATCAGCGACCATCGCACCGGCAACGAATAGAAAATGCAAAATAGATTGTTTGATTTTCATGGTTTTGTCCTTAAGTTCTGCAAACATTTAAGGGCAATGTATCAGGTTTGGTGCAGCGCGCCGTGTAAACTAATGTAAAACATGTACCCACTGTTTTTTTATCCGGTATATGACAAAGGCGCGTTTCTCTATCTTATGCCCCATAGCATTCACCCGGCTTAATTTCGTTGTTGACAACAGCACAAAGTACGTCCGCCACAATACATACATACATATACTCAAGCAACACAGAATTGAGCCAAAGAAGTGCAAGCATCGTCATTTCAAATAGCAATCAACAAGCCATTATTTAACCAAGTCATATAACAGACCAACCTAGTTGTTATCGGGCTATAACAAAACCCCCTAACTAATTGTAATTAATAGATATATGTATTTATTGAAGATTTTGCATTTAGCGCTTTTGTTATTCATTCTGTGGGTTGTCGGGATCAGGGAAAGCACCAAGAAACCTCTGATTATCGACATCAGAACAAGAAGGAAAAAGGTAACAATCTATGAAGACGCAATCCGTTGACAGTTTAGATGTTGTTTCGGGTCGCAAAGGAGCCCCAAACTACACCTACTTTTCCTGAAGGTTACTAATACAAATAAAAAATACGTTTAGGAGTTAAAAGTTATGGGTAAATCCAAAACATTTAAACCAAAAACAATTGAAGCACTACACCTAAAAGATGTTGCAGGTGGCGGTATCGATCGGCCAATTTTTATCGGCTACAAAGACCCTATCGACAACATTAAATTCTAATAATTAAGGAAAAATAAAATGAGCAAATCTAAAACATTTACTCCAGTCACTATCGATGCATTGAGCCTGAAAGATATCGCTGGCGGTACCGGCACGTCTATTCCGCCTGAGTTCATCGGCATCAAATAAGCGCAATACGCGATGACACAAAAGAAGTAGCGGCTGCTCTGTCGCTACTTCTTTTATCTCCATTTCAGGTTTTAATACTACCCAGCAGGTAAGGAAAATACATGATAGCTGATAGTTTTATCCGTGTGTTGTCTGTCAGCAACTCAGTTGAGTGTGTTGAGAGCGCATTCCATGACTTTGTTGAAAGGCAAGACTTTAAAACGCAAGTTTTGAACATGGTTGAGCACACAACGCTTGGTAAAATTTGCCGCAAAGGCATAACACTGTACGAAGACGATAACTGGTCTTTGCTGCTCACGCTGGATACATATACAACACCAAGCGACGTCGCAACAACATTTTCCTCTGAATCTTTATACAGCGTTGTTTCCGAACATCATTATGCTGTGAGTATCTACTCAGAACACGATGACTCACTCATACTCTCAACAGAGACTTTGCCAATTAATACAAGGCAACTGAAAATCAGCCCAAACAACCATGCCTATGTATTTCATGGCGCACAAGAAAAGGTGGTGGTCGCACTACACAATAAGTCCGTAGCCAGAGAGGTTTGCCCTTATTACGACACTGTCTCGGGAAGAAAGATCGCAACTTACTCAGGCACACACGACCTCGAAAGATATAAGGTCCTGACTGGTTTTTTACCTCAATTTGGCACAACAGCGGCCCCCTACCTCGTAAAACTAACCAAGCACAAAGTCAACGCCATACGCTGGCAAGCCCTGGTTGAGTTATTTAAAGTCGACCACCAACAGGCTAAGGTCATTTTAATCGAGTTTTTAGAGGACCCTTGTCACATCGTCAGGGCGCAAGCCAATGCCACACTCACCCAATTAACTGAATTTGAAAAGGCGTGTTAGTTCTATGGAATTTTATCCCCCAAAAGCCGTTGCAGCCACTTCAATTGAAGGGTTACTGACATTTATTAAAAACAATTTAGTTGAAGGTCAGAGGCTGTGTGACACCCCAGGGTTAGTAGAGCAGTTAATGGGGCTCAGGCATAGTATTTCTGACGTACTCGACCATATTGTCCACTCGTTAGAGCAAGCAACGCCCAACTCCTATGGCAAAAATTCATTCGTCCTATATCAGGATGATACCCTTATGTTAAGGGCTGTCGTGTGGGAACCAAGAACAGACCATCAATACTCACAAGAAGACGAGAATCTGTTCGCATACGGCTTGTGCCACGACCATAATTTTGAACTATTAACCTTGGGGCTTTCTGGCACTGGCTATACTACGCATATGTATGAATATCAGCATAAAGGTAGCCCCTATAAAGAAGGTGAAGAAATTGATATTCACTTTAATGGAGACTTCATTTTAGACGAAGGGTGTGTGCTCTACATGGATAAATCGCGAGACCTGCATTCACAGAGCCCACCAGACGAATTATCTATGTCATTGAATATCATTGTCGATCGTGGTGAAAAAGCCAAGCCTCTGTTCGTTGATACACAATCGAAACGGGTGATCTCCTTTGGCAATGCCATGGATAGCGCGCATTACTTGCAAAAACTCCAGCAAGTACTCACCTGAAGAGCGACCTGCCTGTAATGAACCTGTTTATATTTGGTGACATTCGGTACTTTATTTCTTGATGCAGGACGCCAATCGCTGGGCCAGGTCGTCAGCGTAGCAAAACCCCAGAGTCAGCGGATAAGCGTATCCATTTTCGTTAACGTAAAACAGTGCCGGAAAGCCTGTTACCTGAAGCTGCCGCGCAATATCCAGATGTTGCTGAAATTGCGCTTCAGTTTCAGCCGCATGCAATGCCGATTCAAACTGCACGTCGTCCAGGCCAATGGCCATTGCACATCCAACCAGGGTGGCATCTAACGAAGGGTTTTTAGCTTGCTGGTAATAGGCTGCCTGAATGGTCTTAGCCATAACCATTGCACCATGCTTTTGTGATCCTTGCTCTGCCAGGCTTTGCGCAGCAATGACTGCTCGACAAGCCTGATAGGTTGAACGCACAGGGGTATTGAGATGCCAAAAGTCATGATTAAACGTAACCGATGTTCTTCGCTCTATTTCAACCCAATACGAAGCAATCGTATCTCTTAAGCTTTCCGCCATGGGCTGCGTCGTATCTGGTGCCAGTCCCCCCATTATCCAGCTCACCTGTGCATCGGGATAAGGCGTTAAAAACCGCTCTAATTCAGGTTGAAATCCGTAGCACCAGCCACACATGGGGTCCATTACATAGATAAATTGCATTGTATTCTCACTCAGCTGTATAACCCGACGCAATCCAGTTACTGTTCAAGCATGCTCCGGGCTGGTATTCAGTACTTTTGGAGGCAGGTAAATTGTAAACTCATTGATTGGTTCCACTAACACACTATGTGGCTTTTGCTGCTCCGCGTCAGAAACCAGATCCAGACGAGAGAGTAAACCAAAGTTCGCGGATTTCAAAATCGCAGACGAAACCTTGAGTTCTTTGTGCCATACACGGTAAGTGCCCAAACGCCCATCACGCCGGTAGTAAAACCCGGTTAAAGGGTGAGTCAGGTAAACAAGCCCCGTTTCAGTATCAGGAAATCCGGGTAACTCAATAAGCGCATCTTTGTGCTGCATCAATTCAACACTGGCGGGTGCCCAGTGTGCTGTGGTATGCATCTTATAACGGCGGTATACCTCCTGTGATTGGTCATAATCACAATCAAAAACCACTTTGCCACTATACCAGGGAAGCTTCCAGAGCATGCTGGGCACAATGCGCGTCCAAGAATCAAGCGTGGTACCAAGAAACCAGACACACCGCTCCCCTGAATCCCTGTCGATGATATAGATACGGTAGTTGGTTTGCCCCATCGTGTACTTGGGGAAAGGATAAACAGCCGAAGTAAAGTCAACATCGATAAAGGGCACGACAGAAACTAACCCCTTTTCCACGCCATCTATCATCACCGTATCGAGCTTGAAGCGCGCCGGAAATAGGCCGGCAAATTTCCTAACATCAACAGCATACGTAATGATCGCAAAATGCTGAAGCTTACACAGCACATCTATGCCCGTAGGTGCAGGTCTCGGCTTTAAAAAGTCTTTGAATGACAAAGAGTCCATAGGTCGCTCCTTCTTTCTCGGTAAACGGCCTTGTCATTTTCCCTACAAGGCCGTTCCTTTACCCTACACGCGCCCCCGGAATGAGTGAACTTATTGGTCGCGCTGGTATAAAACTCGACTCCTACACCACATAATCAACCTGCTGGACCAGGCCAGGTTTACCATTTTCATCGAGATAAAAACCGGACTTACGGATCGCGCCCTGCAACGCCCCATCCGTTCTGATATTCAGAGGCGTATCAGCATTGTGTAGTGCAATGGCGCCTATATTGGCGTCATGGAGTGATATTAACTCGTCCTGCTCTTTGTTTTTGACCCAGACTTTAAGGCTATCAAAAATATCGTCATTTTCATCAATGAAGCCATTACCATCATCGTCATACTGAGTCAGGTCGGCAAACCCATTACCACTGAGCGCACCAAACAGTTCTTTACCATCATCTATCTGATTGTTCTGGTTTAGATCCAATGCCAGATAGCCGTATCCCTTCTTCAGCTGAGCAAAATTGTCTTTATTGCCATCTGCATCAATATCAAAGTCCATACGTTCAGTATCCAGCTCAACAGCGCGATTGGTAAAGCTGATGATCAACGGGTCCTTCATATCAACATTCTCAATGGTTCGCTCATAGCTGGTATGAGACTGAGCAAATACAGATTTAAAGGCAAAACTAATAGTCTCACCATTTTCCAGCTGAATTTGACCATCCGCCTTAAAGACGTTGGCCTGACTCTCGTGCGATAACCGCTCTACGATCACTTCTGTGGCGGGTGCTTGCTCTGACGCAGACATAATCTGTGACATTTCAGCATGCGAGATGTCTTTTCCGACCACAGCGTCATACCACTGCACGTCACTGCCCGCGAGTTTTTCTACCAGCAACTTTAAGATGTACATTCTGGCACTGGTTTGCATATCCAGATCAGTGGCTGTATTGTCTACATCAGCCACCTCGCCCGCCATCCCTTGCTCACCATTACCCGGCTGTGCCGAATTGACGTTCTCAGGCCCGGGCAACTCAGTGATCTCTGTACGCTTTTCATAAACATGACTCTGACCCTCATGCTGGTTACTGATGTTGACTTGTGCATTTTCAATTTTCATAGCTCCTCCGCTCCCATCCATGTAGTTTGATATCGGCAAAGGAGAACAAATATTGAGCAACAATTGACAGCAAATGTGTTTATTGGGCCTGAGTATCTCTGTTTTGATTTATAGCAGGCAATACCTCGGCGAATTCTGCATCTAACATCTCCAGAACCTGCTCAAACCCATGCTCTGATCGCCAGCCAAGATGCAGCTGTGCCGCGGATGAGTCGTATACTCTGTCCAATGAATCGGGTAAAGCCCAGCCTCGTTGTTCAAATGCCGAAAGCAGCCCCGGACATCTTTCAGAAATAATCTCAGCGGCATTCAGGTATAAGCGTTTGCAGTCAGCGGGGCTAAAAGGTGTTGCACCAGACACAATAAAGCGCTGAAAGCCAGGCAAGCGTTTTTCTATTGCACACAGATGCGCGCTGGCCACATCCCGGGCGTCAATTCCGCGTGTTAACCTGTAAACTGCCATCAAATCTGCAGGCTCGGGGAAGCACCGGGACATTTGGAGTACAGTAACAGGTAAATTAAAGCGCTTTGCTATTTCGGCTAATTTTTGTTCTGCGATTATTTTACTGTGGTGATATACCGATTTGGGCTGCGGTTGAGTCTCTTCCGTTACCCAACCTGCCATCCCCTTGGGAGTCGATGCATAACCATACAGTGCAGTAGTGCTGGTGAATACAAAGTGCTTTATACCCGCATTTATGCCGGCCAATGCCAACTGCTCTGTTGCATCAACATTAATGCGCTGAAACGCACTGTCTTCAACACGCCCGACATGCGGTGCATGTAAAGCCGCAGTATGTATTATCACTTCTACGCCCTGCAGCGCCTCGTTGAGCAACTGGCTGTCCCTGATATCCCCGACAAAATCCGCAGTTGAACAAGGTGTTTTATCAATCCCAACCACCTGATGCTGTGCCATGAGCTTAATGTAGATGGCGCGTCCAACTCTGCCCGCAGAGCCCGTTACCAGCACTTTCATTATTTCAACCTTATTTGATTATTGAACAAAGAGCAGTTGCGGACTTTACAGCGGTTATTGAACCACTTCAACAGACAACGCCGCATCGATAGACGTTGTCTGTACTGTTAACTACATAAAGGCAGGGATTACTCGCTCGGCCATTAATTGCAGCGTGTTATTTTCCCTGCGACTCGCTGTGACAACCGCGACAAGATCGAGTTCCTCAATTAAAATAATGTACTGACCTCCACCTCCCTGAGCCGATGCACTGTAAAATTGTCTGTCACCATTTTTCAACTCAGCGTTCCACCAGTAGTAACCATAGCCCTGTTTAGACACATCTTTGCCACCACCAAACATGTCGTCATCGCCAGTATAGAGCTGCGGGCTGACTGCCTTCGCAATGTATTCCTTAGGAATGAGTTGCTCACCCTGCCACACGCCTTTGTTTTGTGCCAGAGTCCCCCATTTAAGCATATCTCGTGACGTCATATTGACCCGCCAGCCTGCTTCAGGCAGACCATTGTCAGCGGTTTGCCAGTGATATGCTTTGATATCAAGTTTATCAAGTAGTTCTTTTTTAATAAAAGCTTCAGCAGTTCCCGGCACCACAGCATCAATCACATGCATCACTAACATAGGGTCATCCTGATATTTGAATGTCAGTGAATCAGCACCGATTGGCGCACTGCGCTCCAATAATGCCTGTGCATGCTGCTGCCCTTTCAGTTGTTTAGAGATTTTGTCCAGCGCCTCTTTTTGGCTGTCATCAAGCCGAATCCCGGAGCGCATGGTGAGTGCCATATTAAGCGTAATTTTATCGCTCCCCCTGGTAAGTTTGCTATGATCCAGATCCTTTAAAAAACTTACCAAAGGCTTGTCTAAATCGGCCATGCTCAGATAACCCAGTTGGATTGCCCGACCCAGTGCCAGGCCCGTGTATACCTTAGTCGCAGATGCCTGATAATGCGGCAAGTTGATACGGCCACGAGAAAAATAAGATTCGAAAACCAACTGCCCCTTATGTGCAATCAGTAAGCTGTCGAAATGCCCATGTGCGTTATTTTCTATCTCTTTAGCGAGCTTCACCAACATGTCTTTGCGACTTTTGGTATTTAAGGTACCAACAGTCACTCCGTCGCCCCTGCGCTCAGGCGTTGTATCGATAAAAGCCTGACTGAGTTCAGAAACATCCCGATAGCCGCCTTGCAGCTCTGCTGCGGTGGCTTCTGCTGGTTTGGTACAGTTTGCCGCGGCAAGGCAGCTCACGCTACCTAATATTGCGGCAGCGATAAAATGTGTAGCGAATGTATATTTGGTCATGTTAACCCTCCTGTTATCTACAGGTGGTTAAGCTAGTTAATTTCTTCTCATAACACCTGATTTACCCATGACTTCTCAATGACTTTGTCTTCAGGTCGAGATATAAACAGTAAAATCATACAGTTGTAAAAATCAATTCAAAATAAGTCCATCACCCTGCCAGCCTTCTTATGCTCATGCCAACACCTGTTATAGTAAAAATTCTACTTAGCCTAGTCATAGAGCACGCAAAGCTCACCCTATATACATTCCGGTTTTGGCATACTGAGATTTCGACTGCAAGCCCGGATGGACCACACGATAATTCGTGACATTGCCGGACCGCCGTTTATTGACTAGACTCCCAGTATCGCCACCAATTTACCCCGATATGCTACGCATCATACTTTTTTGCCTATCCGTGTTCTCGATTGAAGTATTTTCAAGTAACGACAAGCTAGTGCTGATCGCAGGCGATAACTGGTGCCCGGTAAATTGTCGCGACTCAGACAAAAATAAGGGATTCATGATTGATGTTGCCACAGAGGCGCTCGCCATCTCGGGGTATGAAGTTCGTTACATTGAAATGCCCTGGCTCAGGGCCATCCATCAGGCCAGGGAAGGAAAAATACACGCCATTGTGGGTGCCTTCAAAGACGATGCACCGGATTTTCTCTTTCCAAAAGTGCCCATACTGAGGCTAAGTCCAAACACTTTGTTTACTCTTTCCGACAACACATGGACATACAAAAACCAACACTCGTTGAACAAAGTCCGCCTCGGCGCTGTACAGGGATATGACTATGGCCATTTGCTGAATGCATACATAAAATCACATCGTAGTTCTCCCAATAAGTACATTACGCTGATAACGGGTGACGATGTTGTGGCACGCAGTCTCAGATTATTAACCAGTAAACGGATAGATGCTTATGTTGATGCGGGCCCCGTTGTCTGGTACCAGGCCAAACAGCTCGGGATCAGTGACAAAATCAAATCAGTTGGTTCGGTCAGCCCGCTGGAGCCTGCTTACATCGCCTTTTCTCCGCGCCTTGAAAATAGCGAGCAATTAACTTTGGCACTCGACCTCGGTGTTCTCAGGCTGCAACTGGACGGTCGCCTGGCGAGTATTGCTGAAAAGTATGGGCTCAGAGATGAACACTATCGATAGTGCATGCGCTTGCTATGTATTTAATAATTGAGCCTGAATGTGCTTACTCAGTTCGTCTATACACACTTTTACAGCCATGGGAACATGCTTTGAAAAAGGGGTAAGTAAATACACCGGGTTTTCTGGCAAACTTTCATCTGGCAACAAGGCTGTGATATCAGGCAGACCTTTATGCAAATAAAAATCTGGGATCAAACCGATTCCCGCCCCGCTACGGATCAAAGAGACCGTGCTATGAAATGCGTTGGTGATACAACTCACTTGGGGGCTGAACGTCTGAAGCTCACCGTTAGCGGAGACAAACTGATATGCAATAGTCTCACCTTCCCAGGCGTTAGCAACATAGGGCGACTGTTCCAGTGAGGTTTCTTTAAAACGGGGATGTCCGCACAACACATCACGAAATGCCCCTAAACGCTTTTGCCTGAGCGTACTGTCTTTCGAAACACCAATACGAATAGCAATGTCAATATCATGTGCCATCAAATCCAATTGCTGGTCTTCGCAGGTTAACTTAATAATGACGCCCGGATATTGCTGTATCAGATTTGCAATAACAGGCGCGAGCAATGTTTCTACCAGTGCATTGGGTGCGGTGATATGCACCTTGCCCTCCGGCTCACTCTGTTGCGCCTGAATATTCTCCCAGGCATCTGCTGCAATCTGATTGAGTGCCTTGCAGGACTCATAAAAGCGTTTGCCAGGCTCAGTCAGAAACTGCCGACGGGTTGTTCGCTTGATAAGCACGACCCCGAGATCTTGCTCAAGCGTTTTTAAATGCTGGCTGACCACAGATTTTGATAAACCTAATTTATCTGCCGCACCGGATACCGAACCGGCCTCTACAACATGGGCAAACAGCGACATTTTTCCAAGTTGGCGCATTCTTATTGTGTAATTTAATTAAACAGTGTTTTTAATTATCTCTGTTTTTCATACCAATGAAAACCTCTACACTTATCTTACTGAAAACAAAAAGAGCGGAATCTTCTAATGACACCACAACAAGAACTTGACCTTTGCAAAGCAGGTATAGCTGCATGGCAGAATGCATTTAATAACGGAGATGCGCGCGGTTGTGCCGAGCAATACTCGACAACCTGCACTATGCTGGCACGGCCAATTGGCGAATTTACCTCTCCAGAGGACATAGAAACTTTCTGGCGCGGTATCATCGAGCAGGGTTTTTGCGATGTTATCTATACCGATGTAGTCTGGGAGAAACACCCGGAAACTGGCTACTTACTGAGTGCCAACTGGACCATGAACAAAGCGTTTGGCAAAATTCATGGTGAACATTGGGTTGTCGGGCAAGACGGCAAAGCCCGCCTGCACAGTGATGATTTTGAGATCCTGGGTGAACGTTAGTCCACCCAGTTACTGACATACACTACGAAACGGTATTATGTAATTGTTCCTTCGGGTTAGGACCATATTCGTTCTCACCCGGTTTACTGTCCATGACATAAAACACAATCAACACGATTGGACCTATCAGTGGGATTAAAGAGAGCAAGATCCACCAACCGCTGCGCCCGGTGTCGTGCAAACGGCGAATGCTCAGGGCAATGCTGGGAATGATTATAATCAGGGCATAAAGGCCGCTTAAAAGACCGAGACCGGTTTCGTCTGAATAAAGACCAAGCATAACGTCAATCAGGCCAAGTGCCACAGAGACTAAGAGAGTGCCTAGTATAAACACCCAGTACTCTTTACGCCTTGCCCGTCCTTTAAATTCGAAACAGTTTTTAAAAACAGATAAGTAAATTTCTAACACGATCCCTTCTCCTTATGAATTTTCCATAATTCTTGTACCATAGGCGTAACAGTTAATGGCGTCCAAAGCACCATTAGCGTTTACCTCTTATCAGACTATATATTATTTTTGACAAAACAAAGTCACAACCCTTTTCGCAGCCAAATACGTGTAGACATGCCAATGGACAGACTTATTGTACATACGGCCAATAAAAAACGCGGCGCCCTGTATGGAACACCGCGTTTTATCAGCATATCGCACAATTACTTAAGTGCCTGCCCAACAATTGGGTAGTGATCCCAGATTTGCTCAGACAGGCCTGCCTAATTACAAAACAGCATTGCTTAAAACACTGTATCTAATTAGGTTACATTAGCGAACATACACATATGAAGTCTGTTGGCTTACGTAAGTCACAATATTTGTGGACTTATAAATTTTGGAATAGCCGTAAATATTCTGATAATTCAGCATTGAATAATCAGAACCAGAGCCTGAACAACCTGAGTTTTCATGCCAGAACAACCGATAACTTCTTTCTCCAGTCTCGCCCGGAATTAAACCTAGCGTATCCTGAAGAGGCACACAATTGGCATTTTTAAGCACTGCTATATCAGCGATCGCATAGGCACCATTGAACGTAGGCATTGTCATCATCAGTTCGCTATAGGTATCTTTGATATATTGCCAATGTGCATCTGGTAAGTGGTAATTGTCATCAAAAGATGTAATGTTTTGCGCCTCAACCATGAAGCCAGTTAAGTCATTTGGCCAGCCATCGTAGTTTTTATTGGGCGCAAACCTGATACTGACTAAAGTCCAGCCACCGCCTTGATATTCCATATCACAGTAAGTCGTGAATTCGCTCAGGCCACCGTTACCATCGACATCAAGCGTATAGTAACCGGATTGTGCACTTGGATCTGCACTCAGAATTGCCTGACAGCTTTGTGGTTCTGGCGCTTCTGGTTCGCGAACGTTCAGATTAGCGCGAATGGTCATTGTATCACCACCCAGAGTCGTCATATCCTGTGCAAACAAATGGCCATTCAATTCAAGTACATTAATAACCTCGGTAGTATGCGTTATTTCAGCATCTTTAGACTGTTCTTCCTGAAGGAAAATGTCATGCTCACCTACCGGAGTTAATTGGTCTGTCGCTTTTACCTGATCAAATTTATAAGAGATACCAGAGTCCAGTCGACCTTCGGTATAAGGCGCATAAACTGCAAGATAAGCGACGGTTTCACTTACCTCTGTACCGACGCTGCTTTCCTGATACTGGACTTGCGCGTTAAAGCCAAGGCGTGTTACATGGCTCGCTCTTGCAGTGTAGGACTCCGACCCGTTGCGCGTTTGCCCGGTCAAAAAGACATAGGGTATCTGCGGCATTGTTTCAGTATAGGACTGCATTGTGCTGCTGCCATTGAGGTCAACTGTACCAACTTCCCAGATTGAACCATCTGCTTGTACATGACGTCCATGAGCCATTACAAAGGTTGGTACCGTTTCACTCAGATGCGCGCCATTCTGATAGGGCCACTGTGAAAATGAAACGCTCACCGTACCATCGCCGTTATCAATAACTGATACAGTGCCAGCACTGGAATCGTTAAAACTCGGTACACCGGCAAAGAGCGCCTGTTGAGCGGTTTTAGTGATAACTGTTCCCTGATTTGTCAGCTGGTTAGATTGCAGATCCTGTGCATTGGCGGTAAATGCCGATGCCAAAACCAACGACAATATAGTTTTTTTAGTCATTTTTTTCCTTTATGGGTATTGGGTATTTATTTTCCTAAGTAAAATCAGATAGTAATGTTACAACACCCCCAGAAAACTCGCCATAAAACATTAAAAATTTCGAAGTTAATAAACAAAAGTATGAAATGAAACAATTGAACAGACGAGTTGCAAGCCCGTTTGACACTGATAATTTAAGGTATCGCTTACAATTCCCGTGTTTCGCATTACCAGGCCAATAAACAACATCAATGGTTAGTTATTGATGACCAATAGTTGATGAGTAACAGCATAAAAGTTTTGAGACAATAAAAAACGCGGCGTCCTGTATGGAATACCGCGTTTTATCAGTATTGCAGCACGCTTATTTAAGCGCCTGCTCCACGATCGGATAATGATCCCAGACTTGCTTGTCTGCCAAAGAGCGAACCAGCTTCACATACTCAGCATGTGTCCATGCCAGTGGTGTTGCAGAGTTAGTGCCCTCACCCAGCGTGTAGCCAAACGGATTTACGCCCACGCCATCCCAGACCTGCTCAGGGAGCATCAGGCCTTCGTTGGCAAAATGTTCCATGCCTTTGATGTAAGTGTACTTGATACGTTGTACCGCTTTGTCATTCAATGTATTAGCCTGGCTGGCTGCCGCAATCTCGTAGTGGCCGCGTTCACCGGTAAAGAAAGGCCATACCCGACCACGCTGACCGGCCGTGTTCTGACCCTGCTCAGCATAGTTCGTGCCACGTATTTCGTCTTCACCGTAACCGTCGTTGCCATAACGACGGTAGCCCGGATAACTATTCGGGTCGCCGGCAAAATTAAAGCTATATTTTACGCGTAGATTCTCAGGCAGGTTTTCATCTTCATACTCTGGCAACGTATTCGTGATGCTACTCGCATCAGCGGCTCTTACGCCATAGCGTACTAACTCAAGGAAGCCACCATCAATGATCTGCTTCTTGTCCATACCCGCACGGCCATTGTTGTCACTCAGCTTGGTATTTGTATTCGGGTTAGCATCTTTACCGATCCTGAAGAAGTATTTACCGTCACTTTGCTTAGACGGCAGATTGCCTTCAGTTGTAAACATGGTCGATTCCACTTCACTGTCATAACGCTTAGCGGTTGCCATGTAACGATCACTGCCTGCGTTATCACCGGCCAGTTTCGCAATGTCACTGGCGGCAACCAGCCCGGCAATAATGGCCGCAGTAGTCGACGGAGAAAAGCCATCCTGCTCTTCCCAGCGCTCTTGTTGTGTGGCTGGTGGTGTGATCTGGGTATCGTTCCAGAGGATTTTGGCCAGACCACCTTCGACTAAAAACTCAGCTGCGGGTTGCAACATGCGCTTATACCAATAGACAAGCTTCTCATCGCTCAGCACACCGGCCTGCCAGAGTTTCCACGCCAGCATAATTGGCATGGCAGTCTGGTCCAGTTGCACACCAACCCACTCCAGCTCACCGTCAACATGGGTTTTCTGTAAGAACCAGCCCGTGTCACCTTGATTGCCAGGCGTCTTATCCGTAACTTGTACTTTTTCCAGATATTCAAACGCAGTCAATGCCGTTTGTGGGTCACCCATGGCCAAAAATGCCATCGCCACCTGATAGAAATCGCGCACCCACACCGCTTTATAACCGGTATGACCTTGCTCAGCTGCAACCGTGTCACCCCAAGGGTTAGACAAAGACGCAATGAGCGCTCCTGCATGGGTTTTATCTTCCTGCGCCTTTAACACCAAAGCACTGGTATAAAGTAGTTTGCCCTGATCGGCCGTATAACCGCTGAGCTTCTGCATAGGCTCAAGGCTACTCAGGTAATCGCGCCAGCCAATCATATCGCCCTCACCGTTGTAGTGGGCCAGTACCTGGTGATAGCCACGCTTAAGTGACTGAGCGCCTTCCTGGAAACTCGTGCTTTGCGATTTGCCAAAACTCAGTGCCAGGTCGAATGTCGCCTGCTGATCCACGTCACCCAGCTCCGCCAGCCAATTAACGTTGCCGCTTTGTGCGCCTGTGCTGGTGTAACGCTGTGCCATTGAATGACTTGCCTTAAGCTGCGCCAGACCATCGCTTTGACCAGTAAAGCCAACACTTGCCTGTTTAAAACCACTGCTGCTTTGCAATGTCAGGTAGTTGTCTCCTTCCCAGGCAACCAGACCCTCGTCCGCTACCTTAGCAAAGTCATTCAACCCATTATTATTTACGTACGGGTTTACGTTAACGAACAACTTCACACCATCCAGTTCAGTTTCCACTTTCGCGCGAACGAACAAGGTTTGCCCGTCAGGGTCGGTGAATATGTGTTTTTCAAGCGTAAAACGGCCTTGCTTGTCTTTGCTGATCACTTTGTATGCTAAAGACAGCGGACGACCTTGTGCGTCTTTGTCCAGGTAATCAATACTGACATCCAGTGCGTCTTGCTCCGTTACCGTAAAATCCGGGCCGGTGACAATAAACTGCATGTCTTTGATCTGAGCCTGATGGATCAGGCCAAACATAGTTTCTGTGATCATGCCTTTGGCAATAGAAAACCACACTTTGGAAACGGTTTCTGTACTTGCCTCATCAGAATACTGCCCTTGCTTGTAGGCCTCATAAGAGGTACCAATCCCGGTTTTTCCTGAATAGGCCCAGTATGGCTTGTCACCCGGTGCGCCCGGCGCAGCCTGTTGTGACTCAACCGCGTTATTCGCGCTGCCACAGCCAACAAGTCCGGCGGCAACCAATGCCAGAGTTAAACTAGAAAGTTTTTTCATAAAGTCTCCTTGCGGTGGTGTTATTGTTGTTCGATTTTCACCCGCATTACAGCAACTGCTGCAAGCAGGAACGACACACCACCAACCACTAATGCAAAAATCGGTTGATTATCAAATAGGTTTCTCAGGATCAGCCCTAGTACACTGGCCGCCATCAACTGCGGGATCACGATGAAGAAGTTAAATATCCCCATAAATACGCCCATTTTATGCGCTGGTAATGAGTTACTCAGCATGGCGTAAGGCAGTGAAAGGATTGAGGCCCAGGCAAAGCCAATCCCAACCATAGGCAACCAGAGCAAGCCAGGATCAGTTATCATTTTAAAACTCAATAGCGCACCAGCACCCAACAACAGGTTGATACAGTGTGCGCCGCGCATGCCAAGACGATTCACCATTACCGGGATACACACCGCAGCCAGTGCGGCAAAACCGTTGTAGGCGGCAAACAGTACACCCACCCAGTCAGCACCATCGTTATAGGCTTTACTGGTTACTTCTGTCGTACCATAGTGAAAGCTGGTGACCGCCGAGGTGGTATATATCCACATAGCAAACAAGGCAAACCAGCTGAAGAATTGCACCACTGCAAGCTGGCGCATGGTGCCTGGCATAGTAAAGACATCGTAGATAACGTTATAAAAGCCACCTGAGGTGCTACCGCGCTGCTGAAGGTAACCAGCAATTAGCAGGACAAGCGTAAAGGATAAAAACAGCCCGCTCAGCAAATACAGCTCTTTTTCCAGCTGCAGCCCAATCACAGCAGCCAAAATGCTCCCCCCAATCACGCCGGAAATAAGTGCGGCACGGGCATAATTGATCACCTGATAGCTTTGCTTAGCTTGCGTTTCAACCGCTTCACCGGCAAACTCAGCCAGCTGTTGCGGGCTATATTCTTTGGTTTTCAGAATGGTCCAGCCTACCGCCAGAAATAACACCACACCACCGAAGTAGAAAGCATACTTTACAGACTCTGGGATCTGACCCGGCTCTGCGGTATTGCTGATCCCAAACCAGTTGGTCATCATCCAGGGCAAAGCCGATGCCACGACAGCACCTATACCAATAAAGAAGCTCTGCATGGCATAACCATTGGCACGTTGTTTTTCGTTGAGGTTGTCACCTACCAGTGCTCTGAATGGCTCCATGGTCACGTTAATAGAGGCATCCATGATCCACAGCATACCCGCTGCTATCCAGAGCGTGGGAGAATTAGGCATAAAGAATAACGACAAGGTCGTCAGAATGGCGCCATACAGGAAGAAGGGTCTTCTGCGGCCAAGTTTCCCCCAGGTTCGATCACTCCAGTAACCAATAATTGGCTGTACGATCAAGCCTGTAAGTGGCGCGGCAACCCAAAGGATTGGAATATCATCAACTTTGGCACCCAATGTCTGAAAGATCCGGCTGACATTACCGTTTTGCAGTGCAAAGCCAAACTGGATCCCCAGAAAGCCAAAGCACATATTCCAGATCTGCCAGAAGCTGAGTTGTGGTTTATGTTTTTGCATATTAATTCTCTAATTCAAAGACCGCACTGGCCAGCGGGGCCAGAGTGACTGTCAGCTGATGATTGCTGAGCGAAACCTGCCCATATTGCTCAAGTCTGTCAACCGCTTTGCCCTGCCAACCATCTGGCAAAGTGACAGTGACAGTTTGAGGGGCATCTGCATCAAAGTTGCTGATCACAACCAGACGTTGTGAATCGCTCTGACG
Organism: Pseudoalteromonas ardens; assembly: GCF_030125445.1. NCBI lineage: Bacteria > Pseudomonadati > Pseudomonadota > Gammaproteobacteria > Alteromonadales > Pseudoalteromonadaceae > Pseudoalteromonas > Pseudoalteromonas ardens. Next base: position 133,173 of record NZ_JASJUV010000002.1, on the reverse strand, counting down.
GGCAAACCCAATGACTTTGGTTGCGGGTTGACCGCCACGCGTTATGACTGGTGTCGAGACTAACTCGCCCTGCGCTATCGCACTGAAAGAGGCCATGTTCATCAGTTTTTGGTAATAAGCACGCAGCGCCTTTTGCTCTTCGCTCAGTAAAGCACCATCAAACTTACCATCATTCATCCAGGCCTGATGGGCCGGTACACCGATGTAATCGAAGATACTGGTGCGACTGGGTTTGCCAAATCCGGCCATTTCTGATCCGTCTTCACCTACACTCTGGCCAAAGTACAGCAGTGTTGGCGCTTTACTAATCAAATGGCTGACCACCATCGCCGGCTTACCTTTATTCGCATCGCCTGCAAACTCCGGGCTGGCAATACGTTGCTCATCATGGTTTTCCAGAAAGTGCAGCATGTGCGGTGCGATATCTTCTACGCTGGTATGCACATCCAGTACTGCCTGGGCGGTACCTGTGCCCTGCATAAGAGCTTTCAGTGAATCATAAAAGCCCACTTTGTCGTACAGATAATCCATTTTGCCCTGCTCGATATAAGCACGATAAAGCGTTGGGTTGTATACTTCAGCAAGCAAGAAGGCGTCGGGGTTTTTCATCTTGATTGAAGCATTGAGAAAACTCCAGAACTCTACGGGGACCATTTCGGCCATATCATAACGAAAGCCATCTACGCCCTTATCAAGCCAGTAATAGGTGATGTCGCGGAACTTATACCAGCTGTCTGGCAGTTTTTTATCTTGCCAGAATGCATAGTGGGCACGGTAGTCAAGCGTGGCATAGTGTGCCGGCAAGGTGGCAAAGTCATAGCTGCCATCGGGTTTTACACCGTAATTGACCTTAACGGTTTCATACCAGTCATGAATATGAGGCTGCGCTTTACGTGCGCCATTGCCTGTCCATTTGGCCGGGCTTTCAACGAACTGACCATCGGCAAGTGGGTGTTGCTCGCCCCCAAGCACCTGATAATCATCTGAGCTCGGGACACGAAAATCCTGGCCAGTAACGTAGTAAAAGTTGTTATCACGGGCATAGGTCTTTGACGTGTCGTCGTTCGCACCGAAGTCGCTTACGCCTTGTGGCGCACTAAGCGATTGATAATTACGAGCGACATGATTGGGGACTATGTCAATCACCACTTTCATACCCGCTTCGTGAGTGCGGTCTATCAGGGCTTCGAATTCTGCCAGTCTGTTGGCTGGGTCAATGGCCAGATCCGGATTAACGTTGTAATAGTCTTTAACGGCATAAGGGGACCCTGCGCGGCCTTTGACTACATCCGGGTCGTCCACTGATATCCCATATTTGGTATAGTCGCCTACTAAAGCATGATGCAATACGCCAGTGTACCAGACGTGACTAACGCCCATGGCTTTAATTTCAGCCAGCGCTTTAGGCGTGAAATCGGCAAATTTTCCAACTCCATTTTGCGCCTTTGTACCCCACGGAGTGTTGTTACTGTTGGTATTCCCAAACAGGCGGGTAAATACCTGATAAACAACTGGCTTTGCCTCTGTCTGTTGTGTTGCTGCTGCAGCGTTGCTCGCTACAGCTAATGAAGTCTTGTTGTCATTGATACTGTTACAAGCGCTCAGTACCACAGAGCCCGTGATCACCCCAAGCGCGACCACCAACGGTTTTATTGTCATCATAATGTTGTCATTTTTAGTATTTTCAATGAGTCTACTGACTTGGTAATCACGGGTGAACCGCTTGCATACGTATTCAGAGCCCCTATTCATCCGCACGTCATGTTCAATATTCTTAGTGCCCAAATGTAAACTCTGCTCAGGGACAAAGATCGTCGATTTATCGCATCTGGGCCAAACGCTCAAGTTGCGCGCGGTGGTCTTCAAAGTTTAATCCGCATCGGGCAATGTAATCCTGTACCTGTGATAAGTCGTACTTGTTTGCCGCCTCATTGCCAGCGATCAACTGAGACTGCTCGGGATAGATACCGTAACCAGCGAGCAAACAGTGCCAACTGACGGAGGGATAATACTTGTCGATATCCTGACGATGTAATTCATCCGATAAATTTTTGCCCGACACCCAGGTTTGCAATACGTCATATAAAGAACGCGAAAGCTGATTGTTGTTCGCGTTATCACGCCAGTATTGTGTATCGGCTCTGCTGTTTACACGATAATGCGCCACAATATAATCGCGAATGGCCTGGTAACGGGCATCGAGTGACTGGTTATGCCTGGTTTTGAGCTTATCGGTGAACTCGCCGTCCTGATAGCATTCAATAAAGCTTTGAACGGTTTCCTGAACAATATGAAGCGCAGTCGCTTCCAGCGGCTCAATAAACCCTTGTGACAATCCAATGGCAAGACAGTTTTTGTGCCAATGCTTTTTGACCTGCCCCACCTTCATGGTCAAGTGACGGGCTTCAACGTCACTGTCCAGCAAACCCAGTGCGGTACGTAATTCGGTTTCAGCTTTATCCGGATCGCAATAGCGTCGGCTGTAGACATAGCCGTTACCAATGCGGTTGGTCAGAGGTATATGCCAACTCCAGCCAAACTTGCGGGCAATGGACTGGGTTTCAGAAGAAATCACATCACCCTGTTCTGTTGGCAAAACCACAGCGGCGTCATTAAACAAGTTGTTGGCAAAAGACTCAAAGCCCACGTCCAGATGCTGCTGCATTAACAAACTGCGAAAGCCCGAGCAGTCGATAAATACATCACCTGTAATTTCCGTTCCCTGCTCACACACCAACGCTGCAATGTCACCATTTGTATGTTTACGCACATCGCTGACATTGGCCTGAATGTGCTCAACGCCCAAATCGCGGGCTGTTTGAGCTAAGAAGAGCCCAAGCTTACCGGCATCAAAATGATAGCCATAGTTAATTTCAAACGGAAAATGATGCGCAGCGATTGGGGCTTTAGCCTGCTCGGCCAGATAGGTAGTAAGAAAAAATGGGTCTGGATGGCCTGCTACATCAATCGCTTTTCTTCGAACAAAGCTGTTATGAAAGAAGGCTGGCGCTGAATAATCGTCGGGCTGTGAAGGAAAGGGATGAAAGTAGCTGCTAAAGCCAGGACGCGTTGACCAGTCAATAAAACGAATGCCATTTTTATAAGTTGCGTTACACGCTGGCATCCACTGCGCTTCACTGATCCCCATAAAGTCCATAAACCCCTTGAACTGGGGAGTAGAGCCTTCGCCCACGCCAATGATGCCAATATCCGGTGACTCGACCAGGGCAATCTCAATCGGCTGGTCCTGCCAGCTTTTGGCCATCAGGTTAGCCGCCATCCAGCCTGCTGTACCACCGCCTAAAATCACGATTCTCTTTTTATTCATCATTTTCACCTCATAAAACAAAGCCACCAGAAAACTGGTGGCTTTATATCAGATCACGCTCGGTGCTTAGAAGCTATAGTTAAACCCTAAGAAGTACTGGCGACCGAACTCTTTGTACTCGCCAGTTGCCAATGCCGTACCATAGTTGGTGGTGTTTGGCTCATCAGTCAGGTTGTTGATTTGAAGCACGGCCTGCAAGCCATTTTCAAAATCATAAGTGCCCTGCCAGTCAACCACAGTGTACTCATCCGCCATTGCAAATGCTGAACCTCCGGGAGTTGCACCTTCATAGACATACTCATCACGATAACGGACATTCAAATGTGTTGTGAACGCATCGATATTCCAGAATATCGTGGCACTCCAGACATTTTTTGACAAGCCAGGTAGTGCTAGCTTAGCATCATTGAAGCTTGCTCCGCCCTCAACACCAATTTCGCTGTCACTGTATGAGTAGTTCGCATTGAAGCCCAGTCCAGAGAAAATACCAGGCAAATTGTCAAACATTGTGGTGTATGCCAACTCAACCCCTTTGATGTAACCACCTTCGATGTTGTGAGATGTCTGATATTGACCTTCAACAAACCCTTCTGGCGCTTCAAGACCAATCGACGACCAATCTACTTCGCCTTCCAAATAAGTGGTGCTCTTGATCAAAGTTTCAATGTCTTTCCAGAAAATTGCAGCAACGAACGCACCACCATCTTCGAAGTAGCGCTCATAAGACAAATCGAACTGATCCGCTCGGAACGGGTCCAGATTCGGGTTACCTTTGGACCACACATTGTATCGTTGGCTTGTTCCGTCATTAGCGGTATCAGCCCATGAACCAGCACCACCACGAAGCTGATACACTGGCGGACGCCCCATCACTTTTGCCGCAGCAAAGCGAATTTGATCTGTATCGCTGATGCGGAAGTTCAGGTTCAGTGATGGCAAAGTATCTGTATATTCAGGGCCATATTCCACATGACGGTAGTCAGTGCGCTCTACACCATTATCGTCAACAATTTTGTCACCGACTTCTCCACCCTGGATTTGTTGAATACCAACAGATTTTGTATCTGTCTTAACAACGCGCACACCAAAATTACCTGTGACCGGAATATCTCCAACTTCGGTGTCAATATTTGCCATGACATAACCGGCAAGCACTTCCTCTTTCACCGCACCACTTTCAATCAGTGTCCAGTTGTGTTCCCAGGTTTGCTGTGCATCGTAATTGCCCGGGCCAAATACCGCGTCCGCGATACCTACAAGATCTAATTCGAGGTAATCGAAGCCGCGCGTGTGTTCAACAGTTACAAAACCGTCCAATTTATGTGGCATACAGGCATGATTCTGGTGATTGAATTCACACCCTTTGTTGGTCACAATCGTGCCATCTGCCATCTGATAGCCATTTTGGCCTTCACGTTGACCCCAACGGAATGTTGAACGCTTATCGGTAAATTCACGATCTGACCAACGTGCACCGACTTCAATAGACGAGATGAACCCAGCTTCTACATGGTATTTAAAATCAACCTTAAAGCTGTCCAGCTCGTCCGTATACTCATGCGGGAACTGCTCCCAGTCACCAAGGCGCATATGAGATAGGTCCGTGTAGTCCGTTCCCAGTGTCAGGATAGGAGAATTTTTCGCTCTTTGTTCGAAACCAAAAGTCTGGTTTCTCAGTTCCTGCCAGGCCAGTGCAGAACTGCCGTCTTCAAGGGTGATAGTTGAATATTCATATGCATGCATTGACGCAATCATATCGCGACGAGTCTTCTCGCCTTCACTGTGTGCGAAATCTAGCTTCAGTTCCCACTTATCAGTAACATACTCAAGACCCAAACCAAAGCTATCAGTTGTAGACTCGGTTGACTGGTCTTCACTACGCATTTCAAGCCAAGGGCCAGCAGTATCTGTTACAACCACATCGCCTGCGGTCAGGAACTCATCGTTCACAGCCACATTGCTAATGGTATATAGCTCGTTTACATTTTTGGAAATGCCTTCAATATTGAGACCACTTTTTTTATCTTCAGACTCAAACTCAGAGCGGAAGTAATCAAACTGAACTTTTAAAGCGTCGTTTGGTTGATATACCAAGGTACTCATTATACCGACACGTTCATCACTTCCCTTCGCAGAGCGAAGCTGAAAGCCATCTAAAGAGTTTTCGGTAACGCCGTCGCCATCAAAGTCTTGCCAGTTATCAATTTTCTCTATGACGTTTCCATTTTCATCGAGCACTTCTTTCTTAACACGCGTTGGCTTGTGTGCTGAAAAATCAATCGCATTATTTGGCTGGTTTAGAAATGCTGCGCCAATACCAAAACCCAAAGTTTCGTCCAGGAATTTGCCCTGATAAGAGAAACTGATGCGCTCACCACTTGAATCGGCGCCAACATCAGATGCCGCGTCATTGTATGAATAGCGAACTGATGAATTGAAGTTGTGCTGCTCTTTAGCCTCAAGCGGGTTTGCTGTTTTCAGTTCAACTGTTGCTGCAACACCCCCTTCTACCAAAGAGGCTTTTGGCGACTTGTATACAGCAGCCTGGTTGATCAACTCTGACGGGTACTGGTCAAACGATATCCAGCGGCTACCCGCTGTATAACCACTGGTGCTTGCCTGTTCACGGCCATTAAGTGTTGTCTGAATAAAGTCGCCGTTCATACCACGAATATTCAACTGAGATGACTGACCACTTGCGCGCACCGCTGTCACACCTGGCAAACGGCTCAGAGAGTCTGCAATGGAAACATCGGGCAAAGATGCCAGATCACCAGCATCAACGACTTCTGCTACTGTGTCGCTGTAACGCTTTTTATCGATTGACGCGATGATACTACGAGAGATACCACGTACCTCGATAACTTCAACATCCTCTTTCTTTGCTGCTTTCTCTTCTTCTGCAACGACCGAAAAGTGGCTAACGCCAGCGGCCATAAGCGCAACTGTTAGCATGCTTGGTTTGAACATAGACATAGTGTTTTATCCCAATTAACCATTTTTATGACGCCTAGTTGTTTGTTTATTCGTCACACGGTGAACCGTGAAGCGCTACAACGATTTTAAAGGCGGTAATTTTGTTGTCAGCGGCAATAGTAGCGCTGCCTTCAACGTCCAAACAACTTTATGCATACGTATTCAACGCAACCTCCATTTCATTTTGTTCACAGAACATTCACTCCTAATCGCGCTAACCCCCTGTTACCTTTATAAATGTTATCGCAACAATCTGATGGCAAACAGTCCGTGCTACACCTTAGCTCAATTTACTAAGTTTTAACGAAAATCAAATAACTGCCAACGATTACGCCGCCAAAATTATCGAGTTTTTCTGCTGCATACCCAATTTGATAATTGGTATTACCAATTAATCTAACTGTAACACAGGTGAGAGAAGGTAATGTTAGGTAGAATCACATATTGGTAAAGAGCACCAATAAGTTTGAAATCCGGCTTTTATATTAATCTAATGACAACTAATTATGCTGCATACGTATGCAGACTTTTTACTCATATCAACGCATGTCGTATGCTCTTCGCCATTGTTAATATTTAGTGTTGTCGTATCTTGTTTACATCATAATCTGACCTCACCTCGTTTGAATTGACTACAGTTATTAAGCCCCTCAATACATTGAGTTGCGAGATGGCTCCAGAGGCAGAGCGGATACGGCAACCAGCTGCACGGCGCAGGAGAAAGTGCATGGCTCATAATGAATGGTGGAAAGGCGCGGTTATCTATCAGGTATACCCCCGCAGCTTTTGCGATACCAATAATGATGGAATTGGCGATCTTCAGGGGATCATTAGCAAGCTCGATTACATTAAGTCGCTCGGCGTAGATGCCATCTGGATCTCGCCATTTTTCAAGTCTCCTATGAAAGACTTCGGCTATGATATCAGCGACTACCGTGATATTGACCCGATGTTTGGTAACCTGGATGACTTTGACGAATTAATCGACAAGGCACATCAGCGTAATATTAAGATCATTATTGATCAGGTACTTAGCCACACTTCCGATGAACATGCCTGGTTTAGCGAAAGCCGTGCCAGCCAAACAAACGGCAAAGCTGACTGGTACGTTTGGGCTGATGCCAAGCCTGATGGCAGCCCGCCAAACAACTGGCTGTCTATCTTTGGTGGTGTTGCATGGCAGTGGGATTCTCGCCGTTGTCAGTACTATCTCCATAACTTTCTGACTGAGCAGCCGGATTTGAACTTCCACAATCCTGAAGTACGTCAGGCGGTTTTGGATAATGTCGAATTCTGGCTGAAAAAAGGTGTTGACGGTTTCCGCCTGGATGCCATTAACTTTTGCTTCCATGATCAACAGCTGCGTGACAACCCTGCAAAACCAAAGGAATTACGTCAGGGCCGTGGTTTTAGCGAAGACAACCCTTATGCATTTCAGTACCATTATTACAACAATACTCAGCCGGAAAACCTCGCGTTTATGGCAGAAATCCGCACCCTGCTCGACCGCTACCCTGGCACGGTCAGTCTGGGAGAGATTTCATCCGAGGATTCTCTTCAAACCATGGCTGAGTATACCTCCGGCGGTGATAAGCTGCACATGGGCTACAGCTTTGAGTTACTGACCAAAGACTACAGTGCAAGCTACATTCGTGAAACCGTCTCTCGCCTTGAAGCGGTCATGACCGAAGGCTGGCCATGTTGGGCGTTCAGTAACCACGACGTAGAACGCGTTGCAAGCCGCTGGTCTAAAGACGGTAAAACCGTTGACGCATGCCAGGCGAGCATGCTCACTGCGTTGTTGGGGTCATTACGTGGCAGTGTATGTATGTACCAGGGCGAAGAACTGGGCCTGGGTGAAGCCGATGTCGCATTTGAAGATTTACAGGATCCTTATGGCATTACGTTCTGGCCGAACTTTAAGGGACGTGATGGCTGTCGCACGCCAATGCCCTGGCATACCGAGCTTAAGCATGCAGGCTTCAGCGAAGGAAAACCCTGGTTGCCTGTATCACCAGCACATCTGTCACAAGCGGTTTCTCAGCAAGCTGGCCTGGAAGATTCAATTTTGGCCCGCTATCAGGCATTTATGGCATGGCGGAATACAATGCCCGAATTACAGGTTGGTGATATCGAGTTCATAGATAGCCCGGAACCTGTGCTGGCATTTTATCGGCGCTATCAGGGAAAAACAGTGCTATGTGCGTTCAACCTGAGCGAGCAGCCTGCTCAGCTCGCACTGAACATTAGCCACCATGCGCAACACCAGGAGTTAGTCCATCATAATGGTCGCTATGAACAAGGCCTGCTGTCCCTGCCCGGATATGGCTGTTACTTTGCCTCATTATAACCCCTTGACCTAAAAGCCCCGATTTCGGGGCTTTTTCTATTCACAGGCTGGCCTTAACACACCTGTTTGAGTTTATGTATTGGCATCGCTTTATAGTAGTACCAGCCCTGATGCACACACACACCCTGACGGGATAAATACTCTGCCTGATGCGCCGTTTCTACGCCCTCTGCAATCAGCTTTTTATCGAGCTTAGCTGCCATCTCTATCATCGCATTCAGTACAGGGGACTGCAGGTTATCCATACCAATAGAGGCAACAAAGGTCTGGTCTATCTTCAACAAGTCAATCGGAAAACTCTGCAGATAATGCAACCCGCTGTAGCCCGTACCAAAATCGTCTATCGCTATCTCGACCCCAGAGCTTACCAACGACTGCAGAACGGAGTGTATTTGTGCCTGTGATAACACGTCCCGCTCTGTCAGCTCTATGGTGAGTTTCGGGATAACCTGGTTCGCTTTGTGCAGAACTTCAAGATAATCTGCGCAAGTCAACAAATACCCGTTCACGTTAAACGACACCTTGAAGTGAGGTTTACTTTGTAAAATCGCACGCAATTCAGTCAGCGCTCTTTCTATCTGATAAATCGACAAATCAAGAATACTGCCATCCCGCTCTGCTTCGGGAATAAAATAGGCTGGGCTCAGCTCCCCCTCCACAGGATGTTGCCAGCGGATCAGCACCTCAACCCCAACAACTTCCCGGGTCGTTGCATCTACCAGAGGCTGATAAACATTAAATAGTTCCTGTTTATTAATAGCCCCAAGCAATAATGCCCGGCTACTCAATACCCGGCTATCGTAGTGGTTGAGCAACATAGTAAGCCCCACCAATGAGCCACAATATAGAAGCAACAGCGTTAACAACCATACAGGTTGGATGGTGGAAAGTCGTTTGGCATCGCTCGACACCATAATAGTTAGCTGCGGTAAAGCGGCAAGCGGACGTGCAAAGATATATTTCTGCGTGCCATCGTCAAAGTGCCCTTCAAACTCCAGCACATCCGTCATGGGAAATATCGTCTCGCCCAAAGGTAAAGTGTACTTACCACGCAAAAATATGGGCACGCCGGACTCACCATCGAGCAAAGCAATAAAAGCCAGGTTTCTATGCCGGGTAATATCTAACGTATCACTCAACCAGCTGGTTGGTAGTAAGGCATTAACTTCAAATCCATCACTACGTGTGCGCGCCAACACAAACGCAGGGACTTGCAAAAAGTCAGTAATGATTGGGCCATGATATCTCAAGCCGGGTTGTTTTATGGGCTCTGTGGTTTGTACGGGGGGCATCAGACGGCCAAATGAGTTACACAGTAATCGGCCATATTCATCGACGATGCCAATCTCACTCAACGCCGGATTAATGAACACCTGCTCTCGCATCAAAGAGATGGTGTGAGCGTCACACGTTTCATCAAGGCGCTCAGCATGTTTTAAAAAGACATCAATATTATGAAGCTGCGAATCGAGCTCCTGGCGGATCAATTCGGAGGCGGCCTGAACGGATTGCTTTGCGGCTTCTTTCTGTTGCACGTAGACAAAAATCGCCAACGAGCCAAATAGCAGAGAGCTTATCAACCACGCAACACAGATATTTTTTATACGATTAGTCAAGGAGTGATTACCCTGGATCAACTTCGCACTCCAAACAAATACAAAGGCCAGATGGTAAAACAGGTAAATTAAATTTTTATGACAAGAAACCCCGGTTGATGCCGGGGTTTCTTAATTATCATACAGATATCTAGCTGAAGGTAACGCAGCAGAACATGCCTGCGCACTAACCCAAAGACGTCTGCGTGATCACAGGTTTTTGCTGGTTCCCACTTCTACACGTGTTTTTAACTTCTGACCAGGTCTGAAAGTTACAACACGACGTGCCGAGATGGGAATGTCTTCACCAGTTTTAGGGTTACGACCAGGGCGTTCTTTTTTATCACGCAGGTCGAAATTACCAAAACCGGACAGCTTTACCTGCTCTCCACTTTCCAGCGCTGAGCGGATTTCTTCAAAAAACGCTTCAACTAAGTCTTTGGCATCCTTTTTATTTATCCCCAATTTCTCAAATAGGTGTTCAGCTATGTCGGCTTTAGTAAGCGCCATATCTAGTCCCTCAACGATGCATTAAATTGTTTGGCCAATTCGGCCACGACGATTTCTACAGTGTCGTTGATGTCTTTCTCTTCGAGCGTTCTATCAACGGCTTGCAGTGTTAGAGCAATGGCTAAACTCTTATAACCAGGCTCAATACCTTTGCCCTTATACACATCGAATAAGTTTAGGTCAACTAATTGATTTCCGCCAACTTTCTCAATGCTTTCTAAAATATCGCCTATTTTTACATCATCTGCAACTAAAATAGCAATATCACGGCGATTTGACGGGAATTTCGAGATACTAACGGCTTCTGGAAGCTTACGCTCAGCGATCGCTGCTGTTTCAACTTCAAAAACATACGCAGTTTCATTAAGATCCAGTGATTTTTGCAGCTGCGGATGAACCGCGCCGATATAACCCACTTTCTCACCATTGGCATAAATGGCAGCAGATTGACCCGGGTGCAGACCATCACTTGGTTGCGCTTTGAAGCTAAAACGCGCTTTATCATTGCATAAAGCCAGCAACGCCTCTACATCACCTTTCACGTCGAAGAAATCAGTCTTACGGCTTTCAATGCCCCAGTGTTCATTGTGCGTGTTGCCATATACAACACCACCGATCACCGGTGTTTGACGAACCCCGTTCTCTGCGGTGTCGTCTTTAACGAATTTCAGGCCATGTTCAAACAAACGGATGCGAGCCTGCTGGCGGTTTTGGTTGTAGGCTACAGCATTAAGTAACCCTGGCATCAGGCTTACGCGCATCGCAGACATTTCCACCGAAATTGGATGTGGTAGTACCAAAGCATCGCTTTCAGGGTGCAGCAGTTGTTGTTTCTTAGGATCAACGAAGCTGTAGGTAATTGCTTCCTGATAGCCTCGTGCGACCAGTTCATTACGCAGGCGAGAAACGGGTAAACGCGCTTCCTGGTGATCGGTCATCTTTAATGCCGCTGTCGGTGCTACATTTGGAATATTGTTATACCCAAACACACGTGCAACTTCTTCGATGAGATCTTCTTCAATACTAATATCGAAACGATAACTTGGTACAGTTGCAGTCCAGCTATCGTTAGCAAACGCCACATCCAGACCAAGGCGCGTCAGGATATCCGTCACTTTTTCATCAGCAATATGATAACCAATGACACGATCAAGACGTGCACGGCGCAGTGTCACAGATTTTGCCTCAGGCAAATCAGCTTCAGACACGGCTTCTACAACCGGACCGGCCTGACCGCCAGCAATTTCAAGTAGCAAGGCCGTTGCTCGCTCCATTGCATCATGCTGTAACTGATAATCCACTCCTCGCTCATAACGGTGTGATGCATCAGTGTGCAGGCCATAGCTACGTGCCTGACCAGCAATTGCTAAAGGACTGAAGAATGCACTTTCAAGCAAGATGTCTGTAGTGCCTTCTTTAACACCTGAGCTTTCACCACCAAAGATACCGGCCATCGCCAGCGCTTTATTGTGATCAGCAATCACTAATGTGCTTGGCTTCAGCTTGGCCGTATTGCCATCAAGCAATACCAGCTCTTCGTTTTCAGCAGCACTACGTACTTTGATACCACCTTCAATGGCACTTAGGTCAAACGCATGCATAGGGTGACCCAACTCAAGTAATACGTAGTTAGTGATGTCAACAACCGGATCGATTGAGCGAATGCCTGAACGACGTAACTTTTCAACCATCCAAAGAGGTGTGATTGCATCCAGGTTGATACCTTTAACCACGCGGCCAAGGTAACGAGGACAAGCCTGACTGTTTACCAGCTCAATCTCAATTTTGTCATCAATGGTTGGCTCAACAGCTGGAATAGCCAACTCATTGACATCAATACCATTTAACACCCCCACTTCGCGTGCCAGGCCTTTGATCCCCAGGCAATCACTGCGGTTAGCAGTCAGGTCAACGTCGATGGTGACGTCGTCTAGGTTAAAGTATTCGCGGATGTTCTGACCAATTTGCGCATCTGCTGGCAGCTCTAAAATACCGTCAGAGCTTTCTGCCATGCCCAGCTCTTCAAAAGCACACAACATGCCATGAGACGGCTGGCCACGTAATTTTGCTTTTTTGATTTTAAAGCCACCTGGCAGTACAGCACCCACTTTCGCCACTGCGACTTTCAGACCTGTGCGGCAATTCGCAGCACCACACACGATATCCAGCAACTCGTCTTCACCAACATTGACTTTGGTTACACGTAATTTGTCTGCGTCCGGGTGTTGGCCACACTCAACCACTTCACCAATCACCACGCCTTCGAAGTCACCCGCAACCGGGTCGACACCATCGACTTCCAGTCCGGCCATTGAAAGCTGTTCAGATAGAGCCTCGGTATCAATCGCAGGATTAACCCATTCTCTTAACCACTTTTCACTAAATTTCATTGTTGTATCGCTCTTATCTGAATTGGTTTAGGAACTTTAAATCGTTTTCGAAGAAAGCACGTAAGTCGTTTACGCCATAGCGCAGCATGGTCAGACGTTCTACGCCCATACCAAATGCAAATCCAGTGTACTTCTCAGGGTCAATGCCCACAGAGCGCAATACGTTCGGATGCACCATTCCGCAGCCTAACACTTCTAACCACTTACCATTTTTACCTTTCACATCCACTTCTGCTGACGGCTCAGTAAACGGGAAGTAAGAAGGACGGAAGCGGATCTCCATGTCTTCTTCGAAAAAGTTACGTAAAAAGTCGTGCAAAATACCTTTCAATTCAGTGAAACTCACATCCGTATCGACCATCAGGCCTTCTACCTGGTGGAACATCGGCGTGTGTGTCTGATCGTAATCGTTACGATACACTCGACCCGGAGAAATAATACGCAGAGGCGGCTGCTCAGCTTCCATTGTACGGATCTGAACACCACTGGTTTGTGTTCTCAGAACCAGTTTAGGGTTAAAGTAAAAGGTGTCATGATCAGCACGAGCCGGGTGATGCTCTGGAATATTCAGCGCGTCAAAGTTATGGAAATCATCTTCTACTTCCGGGCCTGACTTAACCGCAAAGCCCAGTTCTCCAAAAAACTGCTCGATACGCTCAATGGTCCGTGTTACCGGGTGTAAACCGCCCTGTGGTGCCGTACGGCCAGGCAGTGTTACATCAATGGTTTCTGCCGCCAGTTTTTGAGCAAGAGCAGCCTGCTCCAGCGCGTCACGCTTTTCGTTGATCGCGGTCTGAACCTGATTTTTTGCCTGGTTAATCACCTGACCCGCTTCTTTACGTTCTTCTGGTGCCAGTTTACCCAGGGTTTTTAGTAGTCCAGTGATCTCACCTTTTTTACCAAGGTAGTTAACTCTGACTTCCTCAAGTTGCGCAACTTCGCTCGCGTTAGCAACGGCGTCTAGCGCTTGCGCTAAAATATTCTCTAAGTTCATTCTATACCTGATCTTGTTGAGGTCATTTGCCTTTCATTGAATCGATTATAATAACTGAAACAACGGGGCAGATTCTAGCCCAAATTAGGGGCTTTTCATGGACAATTTGCTGGTTGTTGGTTGATTTTGGGCTGGTTTAGCGTTTCTTGTGGAATTTGTGACGTCGACGGTCAAAAATTCCACAAGTGAGGTTCACAAATTCAAAGTCGTCTTAATGAATGGGATAGTTAATTTTCGCTGGGCAGCCATTGAAGCATGATCCAGTTTATCAAGCACATCCAGCAAAGCACGCATATCGCGGCTAAGCCGGGTTAGTAAAAATCGCGCGCATTCATCACTAAGTTCTAGGCCCCGCATTTTTGCACGTTTTACCAGTGCTTCGGCCTTATCGTCATCGCTCATTGAACGGATCTGAAAGGTGGTCCCCCAGGTAAATCTTGATTCCAGATCAGGCAAACTCAAATTGAGCATGTTCGGCAGCAGATCTGCGGTCACAACCAGGCACTTTCCGGGTTCGTTGAAGCGATTGAAAAAATTAAACAGGGCTTTTTCCCAGGGCTCATCACCTGCTACCAAATGCACATCATCAATGCACACAACATCCAGAGTTTCCAGGCCATCGAGCACCGCCGGACCAAAGTTAATCACCTCTCTGAGCGACAGCAGTATGGTCGACAGGCCCTGCTCTTGCGCATGGATACAAGTGGCATAAAGTAAATGCGACTTACCTGAGTCACCCAGGCCACACAAATAAGTGAACTGAAAATCCTGCTGGCCCGATTCAAGCGCACTTTTCAGATGCGTCACTTCAAGCGACCCCTCACCACCAAAATAAGCACTGAAAGTTTCGTCATCAGGTAAAGTAACGGGTAACGCCATTTGCATTGGCTGCATCATATCATTGCCCTACCCAGCTATATCTGAGGTTATTTGCACTGGCAACCTGATAAAACGCACGAGGGTCAACATAGACACTAAATGCGCGTTCTAATTTGAGTGACTTTTGCAGATCAACGACTGATGAACCATGTTCAACTTCAAACTTAACCAGATCCCCCTGACGATAAATGACATCGACGTCCTGCACGGTGCTAATGCTTAGCAACTGTCTTCTGGCCAGTTCAATTTTGCTAAATGAAGTCAGCTTATCTACAGTCAATACGGTGCTACTGGTCGCATATGAACGATTAGGATCTATCACATATTCAGCGGCCAGTGCCGTTGACATATCGTTAATCATGGCGATAAGTAATTGCTGCTTGTCACCCACTTGTTGGGTCGATTCAAACTGATCCGTATCTGTGTAACGCCAATCGAGTTGCCAACTGCTGCTGTTAGGTTGTTTAAACAAACGGCCGGTTATGACCCGCTCTGCGTTATAACGCATCGAAGCGGCTTCAACCGGCTCCGAAAAATTTCCCCACACTTCAGCAATGCCGACCTGCGCGCGATCGGTCAAGTCCATCAAAGGTACAACAACGGGGATCCCCCACTCTGCTGCGGTGTCATAAATTAACCGCTCCAATTGGGGGTAACTTTCCTGGGTAACAAATTCTCGTCTCAGGTTGTCTTCTATCACCAGCCAGATTGCAATCATGGGACGGCGGTTGCCCCATAACGGCAAGTTGCTGTCTCTGACCAGCTGCTCTACTTTGTCTGCCTCAAACCTGACGCGTATTTTGATATCACCATCCGCAGATTCGATATACTCATACTTGAGCATATAATCAGAAATACGTTTTTTGCTTTGCCGAATGAGTGGGTGATTTAAATGCTCCGTGCGGCCTGTCAACTTTTGGATCACACGGTCCAGCGCTTGCTGACTGGCTACAACGCGCTTTGCACGAGTTTTGTTGTCCACCTGTAAGGTGGCTTCGTATAGGTCTGTTACCTCAACCGCGCTTGCAGCCATACACCAGCCAAACAAACCCAGTAAAAATAATCTCAGTGCCATAACAACCAAAAAGTTAAGGAGAAAACCCGATCCTAATGCAATCGACGCTGCAAAGCAAAAGCCAGTGCAGAGAGAATTTAATTAGCAGATGCCGGGTTGCGGGATTTATCGTCAAACCGACGCTTGTTCATAAAAGTATGCCTGGTTTTTGCCCAGCTCTTTCGATGAATAGAGTGCACTGTCAGCGCACTTTAGCAGGGCCTCAGCACTGAACACCCCATTGTTATTGGCAACGCCGATACTGCACCCGCACTGTACCTGTTGACCACCTTCAAGTTGAATAGGGGAAGAGATACAAGTAATAAGGCGCGAACAGATCTGCATTAGCACTGATTTTTCGAGTGGATCAGACAGGACCACCACAAACTCATCCCCACCCAGGCGACACAGCACATCGTAAACACGTAGTTCACCCTGTATTCTCTTGGCAACTTCCTGCAACACGATATCACCACTGTGATGGCCATAATTATCATTGATCGGTTTAAAGTCGTCTAAGTCCAGATACAAAATATGTACGGTAACCGAACCACGCTTTGACCGCTCTGCAAGATTATTCAGCTCACGGAACAGAAATTTCCGGTTCGTCAGGCCCGTTAGTGTGTCGTGTAACGCTTCGTGCTCCAACCGTTGTTGCAATGCCTCACGAATACCAATTTCTTTTTGCAACTCAGCCAGGCTCGATTCGAGCTCCTGGGTGCGCTCCGCGACTTTGATTTCTAATTCACCCTGGTAGTTTTGCAAAACCGTATTCGCTTCGACCAAAGCTTGCTGGTTATTGAACGCATCCAGGGCCGAGGAGATCACATGGCTAATCGTAAACAGCACATCGACAATCACACCAGAGTACTCATCCTCACGACGATAAGACTGAATGATAAATGCGCCCATAAAGTTGTTGCGATTAACCAGGGGAAAACAAAGCCATTGTTTTGGTACTGTGCCGATGATATTTAACCGTCCCTCTGCCACCATTTCGTTCAATTGCTCTGTGGTGTAGTTGCACACATTTTGCGACTGCAAAGCATAGGCTGTTAATGAATGGGCGATTTCGTCCAGAGACAGTGCTTCTAAATCTTCCGGGTCAATGTCATCCTTTACGTCATGAAAATAAGGGAAGGTCAGACTGCCATCTTCCCGATATAGCACGACATAAAAGTTATCCGCATACGTCACCTTTTGCAAAATACAGTGTATGTCCAACAAAAACCGTTGGATAGAATCACTGGTATTTAAGCAGGCCACTATGTCTGTCATGCTGTCAATCACTTCTCCGCTGTCGAGGGCTTCTTCCGTCGTCTCTGACAAAAACTCATTCATCCGGTTCTCACTTTTTCACCTTTCGTCGGGCACTTATTTAGTTTAGTCGAGGTTTTATCAGATTGCGTTGTGAATAATTCGGTGGTGCACATATGAATTTACTCATAAGTTAGTGCTTGACATAAAACTGCAACCATTTATGTTTACACTATTTAAACATACGAATAACAAAAATCACGATGCGTAGAGTCACGTTTGTCCTTCTTCATGCCTTGGTCATCTTACTGGTGGTTTGCAGCCTGCTTACCGGTTTAAGATTTTCTTTGCTAACACAAGATTGGCTGATGGTCATTAGTCCACTGCTGCCTGAGGGCGACTTATACCCATGGCATATAGCCAGTGCCAGTATCCTTAGTGTACTGGCGATAAGTTATTTGTCGCTTTCACTATGGCGACCCTATCGCAGCAACCCAAACCAATACCACCTTTGGGTTAACCGTCTGGGGTATCTGATTATATTAAGCCTGCTCTGCTCGGGTTGGTTTCTCTGGGCCGGTGTATATGTTGCACAGATGCAGCCGTTGCACTTCTATAGTGTCTGGCTATTGCTGCTTTACCTGCTCATCCATGGCTGGATTTATTTTATTCAGTATGGCAAGCGCGTGTTGTTTGCGCTCCTCCCGTCACACATTGAGAAACAAGGTGCGCTTATCCTTGCCTCTGTATGCATACTGGGGTTTCTGTTATTCACCAGCACTCGCTATTCGGCAGACACACTTGAAGTCGCGTCACTGAGTCCAAGTGAGTTCATTGACATAGATGGGCACGGTGATGAAACGCACTGGACAAGGGCACCTGTTTACACCATAGAAACCCATGGCGGCGCAAACTTTAATGATGGCCGCAGCACCATTCGCGTGCAGGCGCTGGCCAATCAGTATGAAAGCTACTTTCTGATACGTTGGACCGATCCCAGCATGAGTACCAACCACCTGCCTTTATTAAAAACTAAGGCCGGCTGGAAAATCCAACAAAATGGCTTTTACCAATTTGACGAGCGAACTTTCTACGAAGACAAACTGGCTGTGATGCTTTCCCGCTCGTGTTCAAGCGGGGCCGATAATACCACCTATCTCGGCCATCGCCCCCTAGAGGGCAAACCACCCAATTGGCACGGCAAGGGGTTCCACGCCAGTATGGATGGACAAATACGAGACTTATGGCACTGGAAAGCGGTGCGAACCAATGACATGTATCAGGCTGATGATAATTTTTTTGGGCCACCGGCCCTGGTGCAGCAAGGGCAGCGCCGCTATACCGCCGGGTATCAGCCTGATGGCAAAGAAAGTGGTGCCTATGTGATGAACTGGCAGTGGTACACATCAGAAACCGTCATCCCAAAACGGTTACCAGACGAAGACAATGTGCACCTGAACGTCTTACCCTGGTTTGGCAGTACGCCTTATCACAAGAAAAAGGATATGTTTGTACCCGGAAGCAAGCTCTCATCTATTCTGTACCGCTCTAATCGATTCGAGGGAGATCGAGCCGATGTCAGAGCGCGAGGTAGCTGGGACAGTGGTATCTGGACCCTTGAATTAGTGCGCAAGCACAACACCGGCTCTTTACATGATGTGCCACTTGAAAGTGGTACTTGCATGTGGTTTTCCGCTTTTGACCATGCTCAGGTGGCACATACCCGCCACATTCGTCCAGCCATCTTAAGGTACCCGCTATGATCACACGTCTATTAATGTCATTGGCGACCGCTGTCATTGTTATCTCATTGTTGTGGATAGAACCTTTGAGTCCAGTCGTCCAGCCACACCCTAGATTTGTTAAATTGGATCAATCAGGTAATGCATTGTCCCCCTGGCAAGGTCCCTGGTCTTGTGTGTTAGACACCCAAAGAGACCTCGTATGGGAAGTCAAAACCGACAGCGAAAACATCCATGACGGCTACTGGACGTATTCCTGGTATCTGTCTGCTGACGAGACCCAGCAAAGCCAGGCCAGAGGCGAAGCAAACCTGGGAGATTGTTACTTCGAATCTTCGCGATGTGACACTCAGGATTTGATTAACCGAGCCAGACAGACAGCCTTATGTGGTCTGACACATTGGCGCCTGCCTACCAGTGGTGAATTAAGCAGCTTGCTGCAAAACCCGGCACGCCCCGGACATGTGCATATCGCCCAGGACTTTTTCCCTCATATGAAGCATGGAGATTACTGGAGCTCAGATCATTCACAGCCTCTTTCGGGCCATTATCAACGCTTCAAACAAGGTGCGACTGCTGTCAACTTTCATACCGGGGAGCAATACCCACTACCCTATCGTAATGCAGCGTTTGTGTTACTGGTGGCCGACTTACCCACAGAGTTTCAATCTACACGCCTCAAAGGTGTGACCCATTAACCAACAACAGGAAACGAGTCTATGAGAGTGCTTTTAGCGGGCCTCACCACGGTTGCTTTATATGCCACCACTGCCCACAGCGCCAGTGATTATCATCGTCTGATCTGGGACGCCAACCCCAGTCATCAGGCCACTGTGGGGTATACCCCTACTGGCGGCAATAACCATTACGTTAAATATGGCACCACAACGAATGAGCAAAGCTGGACGACAGTGCAACCAACAGCAACGAGTGTTTTTGATGGGAGCCTGCAAAGCGAGTTTGTGACGTTAACCGGACTAAGTGCCAATACTGCTATTTACTATCGTGTATGCGACAGCACCGGATGTGGCCAGCGCTTATGGTTCAAGACTGCCCCTCAAACTAGTACAGGGTTCGTCGCCATCGCTGGCGGAGACACCCGCACAGGCTGGACGACTCGACGTGAAGGCAACGCACTGGTCGCAAAGATCCGTCCTCTGTTTATCATGCATGGTGGTGACTATACCAATGCCAATTCTGCTCAGGAAATGCGAGAGTACCTCAAAGACTGGCAACTGACATTTTCAAACGACGTGATCGACGGGCAAAACTACAAACGCATCTACCCGTTTGTGGCAACATTTGGTAACCATGAAGGCGACAATTTTAAAACGCTTTGTCAGGTATTCGGCGTAGATTTTGACAAAGATGGTGCCTGCACCAATAAAGACAGTTATGGCGCTTTTAATATTGCCAATCTCCTGCGTGTATACACACTAAACAGCCAATATAAAGACAGCGGCTGGTCTGCCTATGCGACGGCTATGAACAACTGGCTGAAACAAGACTTGCAAAGTAATGGCGCTAGCACCAAGTGGCGTATTGCCCAATACCATAAGCCCATGTATCCCCATTACTCTGGTAAGTCAGACAATACGATTTTACATACCTGGTGGGCTGATTTGTTCTATCAGCATGGTATGAACCTGGTCGTGGAATCCGATACACACATCAACAAGCTGACCGAAGCTTTGCAGCCTTCAGGATCCGGATTTACCAAAACCACCACTGGCGGTACCGTGTATGTGGGTGAAGGCAGCTGGGGTGCCCCGGCACGCTCTGCCAACGATCCGAAAAGCTGGACGATTGATTTAGCCAGCATTCAACAGTTTAAAGTACTGAGTGTGGCACCCGACACTTTGAAAGTACAAACCGCCCAATTCACAGCTGGCGCTGATACGCTCACACGCGAACAACGTGCTGCCGATGCGCTGGCGCTGCCTGCCAATATCAGTTGGTGGTATGCCAGTGAGCTTGGAGAAACCATGACACTCAAGCGCGCAGCCAATTCACTGTCAATCATCGACAGAGACAGTGGCCCGGTTGACCCGGGCAATGAGCTGCAAAACGGCCAGTCTGTCGGTAACTTGTCAGGCGCCGCTGACAGTGAAAAGGTCTTTACCATGCTTGTACCAGAAGGAGCAAGCAACCTGCGCTTTACCATGAGCGGTGGCAGTGGCGATGCCGATCTCTACGTACGCTTTGCACAAAAACCCACGACCTCAACGTATGATTGCCGCCCCTATAAAGATGGTAATAATGAAAGTTGCAGCATCAATCCGACACAAGCAGGCACTTATTATATCGTGGTTCGGGGTTATCAGGCGTTTTCCGGTGTATCCATTGTCGGCCAATATGATCTGGGCACCCCACCGGGAGATGGTAATAAACAAGTCTGGACTGGGTTGAATGCAACAACAGGCAACTGGATCCATAAAACCTTTGATGTGCCAGCCAGTGCCACTAAGCTCACCGTCAGTACCTCCGGCGGCAGCGGTGATGCCGATCTGTATGTTCGTTATGGCGCCCAGCCAACCTCTTCAAGCTACGATTGCCGCCCTTACAAAGATGGCAATGCCGAAACGTGCACACAAACTCAACCTCAAACCGGTACATGGCATATTTCTGTGAAAGCCTATAAAGGCTTCAGCGATGTCACATTGACCGCAGAGTATTGATAGTCTGACGCAATCAGGAGAGCAATCCGCCTGCTCTCCTTGATTTTTCTCGATATGCCCTTATCTTTCAGTCCTGACTTTAAAGGGGCAAATTTATGAAATATCTGCATACTATGGTTCGGGTCGAGAACCTCGACGCATCATTAAGCTTTTATTGTGACCTACTCGGTTTGGTGGAAGTCAAACGTAAAGACAGTGAAAAAGGCCGTTTTACACTGGTTTATCTGGCGGCACCAGGCCAACTGGAAGAAGCTAAAACGCACTTTTCTCCCACCATTGAACTGACTTATAACTGGGATACTGAACAATACACTGGCGGGCGCAACTTCGGGCATTTAGCCTTTGCCGTAGAAGATATTTACGCACTGTGTGAAAAGCTCCAGGCTGCAGGTGTCACCATTAACCGCCCACCAAGATGCGGGCACATGGCTTTTATCAAATCCCCTGATGGTATTTCCATTGAATTATTGCAACAAGGCGAGCCACTGCCACCACAAGAGCCCTGGCTAAGCATGGAAAATACCGGCAGCTGGTAGCGCGGTTCTGTCTTAACGACAGTCATTGATTGACACATTCGGGTTCAAAACCTGGGCCCGATATAAACACGCAAGACTCAGCCCGGACCTGCATCTATCTGATAACGGCTTAATAATTGAGTCAGCTTGCTGCGAAATTCTTCATCGCTGAGTATGGCTGATAACTTTTCAAACTGGAGCTGAAGTTGTTTTGGTAAAAGCATTGCCCGATAGTAAGTTTCATGAGGTTGTTTGGACAGATGGAAGTGCTCCTGCCAGCGATTTTTTTTGATAAAATAGTTTAGTGTTGAACGGCTGACAATCGCAAAATCAACACGCTCTCTCAGTGCCAGCTCCAACAAACCTTCTTCACTGTTTGCATCAACTCGCTCCAGCGCACCCGCGTTTACCGGCTTAACCGTGCGAAAATAATGATAGCCTAAAATGCCACCAAACTTTTTGTTGGCCATAGAAGCTGCACCATCGTATTCAAAGGGGTTTTCTGCACAAGAGACAAATTCATCGGTGTCATACATCAGCGCTGCACTCCACAAATAACGCGATTTGTCGGGATCTTTAAACCACACAGGGTGAACCCCCAAAACAGCACCATCGAGGGTTTGCTCGTTAAGATCTCGTTCAATACGCCTGCGTGGCAGATATACCAGCTGATAACGTGTATGGGACTGAGACGCATTGAGTAAGGCTACAAAGTCAAAATACAGGCCGCGCTGCTCTGTCTGATTCATGATATAAGGTGGTTTGTTGTGGTAGACATAGATGTTCAGCCGCTCAGCTGCGTGCAACGGCAATAGTACACTGAGTAAAAGTAAGATAAGGCCATTAATCAACAGGTTTAATTTCACAAATAGCTGCCACAAAAGGCTGGAGAAGACCCTTTAAATCTAGAGCCTGTCTCTCCAACCTTCAAGCACATTTGTTAAATAGTCTTAACCTTAGTTACACCAGCCATCGTTATAAGTAACCTGGATAGTGGCTCCACTTGGTGCACCGCTCACCTTCAAATATCCCCAGTACTGGCTTTGCCCGCTGAGGTTGATACATTCACCATTGCCTGCACGCTCAGAGCGGGCGTCAACATTGCTCCCGTCAGGCCAGCCCTGGTTGCTGTACTCAAGCGTCAAATCACCATTGCCATGCGCGGTTTCAATGCGAATGCTCTGCTGACCACTCACATTCTCCAGGCTAAACCACATAGGATCCTGATCGCTTAAGCAAACAGCCTGATCAGCAGATAGTCGGCCACCAGAGACACTGCCCTGATCCACGCAAGTATCCGGCAAACCCGCAACCGGTGCTGTATAGCTTGCAACCAAGCTCACATCAGCGTATGCGTTATAGCCTCTGAGCATTATGTAATACTCTCCGGCCTGAGGTGTCGCAACATCGCATCGCTCAGCGTTACCGCCTACATAAGGTCGACAATCGTAGGTGTCCAGCGTGGGCTGCTGACCATGACGCAGGTACAAATCAACATCACCCGTGCCATCACTAGTGCTGACCGTCAGATCAGTTGCCCCGGCCGGCAGTTGGACTTTAAAGTACTTCAGCTCATCCTGGGCGCCAGCGATTCGCACTGCCTGACCATTTTGCAGCTCAGTGATCCCCTGATCTGCGTCAATCACGGCCTGAGTGGTCACTTGATGTGCCAATCCCTCACTGTCGGTTACTTTCAATGTCACCGTGTAATTTCCGGCATCCCCGTAAGTATGTGTGGGGCTTGCCTGGGTGCTCTGCGCGCCATCGCCAAATTGCCACAGATAGCTCAGGCTTTGTCCTTCAGGATCTGAACTGCCCTGACTGCTGAAGCTGACCGATGACCCAGCAGTGCCCTGGTAAGGCCCATTGATCACGGCTGTTGGTGCCTGATTGGTGTCCCCGGCCAGTTGCTGGGTCCACTGAGTAAACTCGTTGCTGTACTGTGCGGCCCACTTATTCATACGCGTTTTATAGGCGCTCCAGTTGCCAACCCGCGTCTCCCCCAGCATTGCATTGACTTCATCTTTATGTGTTTCAATCATGAAGCGTACTGCCAGATAACCCCAGCGATAGATACGATCCTGGTCAAAACCATCATAAGTGGTTTCAAATACTTCGCCTAACTGATAGGTGCTGCCGTCTTTAATCGTATCAATGGCGCGCTGATTGTCGTTCAGGTTTGCCACATACTCAGCAACCCCTTCACTCCACCACACAATTGCCTCGGTTGGCGCGTTAAAGTCACCATACAGGTCAAAACGGCCATCCAGGTAATGCACGTATTCGTGCTCAAGATTCCAGACATAGTGATCAGCCTTGGCATAACTGGCCTCATAGGCAATGAAGTTTGCCTGGTTGCCAACCACACTCGGATCACCTTCCAGGTACATACCGCCGTTATCCGTGCCAATACCAAAAATTGGTCCAGCATACTTTTTGTAGTCACTGCTGCTGTTGAAAATGTTCACCTGCAGCATTGTATTGTTGTCATCAGCAACTGGCGTTTGATTGGTTTCCAGCATGGTATGGAAGCGGGTCTCTTCCGCCGCCATGGTGTCACACGCTGACAGATGTTGTGCCTGGGTCATATCTTGCGATCGAATACGGATTGTGCTGCTGCACTGATAGGTCTGTGACAAGGCCTTGTTGGTCAGCTCCTCTTTAAATCCACAGATCCCAAAATCATTACAATCCGCGTAGTAGGTCGCAACATCAGCGGCACCAAGCCAGATCCCATCGCCATAACCATAGCTCTGATAAGTCGAAAATAGCGCTTTGAGGGCAGTATCAACCGAGCTCTGGATAGGCGTACCCTGATAGTTTTTCAGTCGGGCAAGTTCTCTGCCCGCGTTAATAATCATGAATTCTGCGTCCGAGCCCACCATCCAGCTTTGCTTGGTGAAATTAGCCAGCAAGCTAACCAGTTCGGTATCTTTACCAACCAGCGTAACGAAATCGCTATTCCACTGACCCCGGAATAAAATGGTGAAGATCCCATTCACCGCACCACGCATATGCCAGCTGGTTGCATAGCTTTCACTCCAGCGAGATAACCAGGCTTTGACTACAGGCAGATAAACGTGCTGTAACTCAGCAGAGTCCATCGTCGTCATGACTTCACTCAGCACCTCTCCGTGCGCATCATTATTGTCATAGAAATGACGGTTATTCACAAAGGCATCGAGGGCACTTCGAACTGTACTCTGCACTGTGGGATCAAAGCTCACTGAGTCATTGTAAAACTCAACATAAAAACCCGCGCGAATAAACAAAAACAGCGCTTCCAGCTCGCTGCTGCCGGTGCCACTATAGCTGCCTGACAGGGTCGTCGCTTGCTGCGCCGCAGCCAACATTTTGGCCGATGTAAATGTCGCCACCTGAGTCGCCGACGGTGCACTGAATAGATCATTAACGCAGGTTGCACCCTGCCCCGTGATCTGTGCCACGATTGTCGAAGCACTCGCGTTAGCAAATGCGGTTAAGTCACAGCCACTGGCAAGATCAACCTGCTCAGACGCCATCTGCATCATCACGGGCAAATGAGAATGCAGCGCAGTATCACGTGCTGCTGTCGGCGCGTTGTCCTGTACTGCGTGATTATGGCCCTCATCGCCATGTGCTAACTGCAGATCGGCCACGCTCAGTGGTTTAAAGTGTCGTTCAACATGTTGTTGCGCGGCTTCTACACTTGCACAGAGCAAGGGCAGCGCAGCGAGTATTGCTTTTATTTTCATAATTTGACCTTTTTAAAATGTGTATCCAAACCCCAGAAGAGGTGACATATTATTAACACCACGCACACAGTGTATACAATATAATTTATATAATTTTATTGAATATACCACCTAGCATTTCCTTTTAAGCATAATTTATTCATTTAAGTCAGAAAGTTATCGGTTTTATGAAAAGAATAAAAATGTTTAACTTCACGAGATTGCTCATAAAAAAGACAATTGAGCAAAAAATTAGTAGCAAATTCATCAACAAAGGCTGCTCCGCGGGTGGTTGTATAGCCACCACTTGTTAACTCATACTCAAAAGAAAGTGCAGCAGGTTGAACCAAAAAAGTCAGTTAGTTGCCGTAAGGCTGACTGTTAAACTGGCGAAGATGCATGCCGGAATGAGAGAGTTGCGCGATTGCAGCAAAATGAGGGACGTACCAACGCACACTACTCACATTACAGGCGCGGTAATTGAATCCACTCAACAGAGCCCATAAACATCGGTGCTTTCTGAGTGGCCCTGGTGTTATTGATATGGATTGGAAGAATTGGCAAGTAAAATGGTACTCAAATGTACAACCCGAAGAAGACACCCAAAGTCTCTTTGCGCGCCAGCATACGAAGTGGGACACGATGCCAAGAGTCTGTTTCTCAGCTTGTATAGCGCGCAACCTTAAACACGGGTGAGGAAAAGGAAGCCTTTTACTAAGCCGACAGCTGACTCAGGCTAACGACTTTCGTAGGTGGTTAATGTTTTTTAAACATTTCCAAATACTTACATAGCGTTCAGACAGGAATATTACAATCCACTTCTGTGCTTAACTTCAAATAAGTCAAAGCTCTGTCTGATCTTAACTAATCGGTGTGTAACTCCGTAATAGACACAATCCCATGGTTTTCAATGGTAACTATCAGGGTTTGATGCTCTAATCTGATCGGATATTGACCATCAGGCAATCGCCTGGCAGTCAGGTTATTGAGCCCGACAATCAGTCCGTCCAGCTCGCTGGTCTTCTGTGGCGCAGCGCCACCTCGTCCGCGCATATACTCCATACCCTGCTCAACACACTTTTCAATAACAGCATCGGCTACTTTTCGGCCCGCCTTGTGCTTTAGAGACTTAAACAATAACCCTTTGATTAAAGAAAACATAAAACTTCCAATATGCGGTGACGACGATTCAGGAAGTGTAGCAAAGGTGGGTCCAGATGAGTATGACAAATCGTTTCAAAGTATGTAGGTGTGTGCTTGGGTGAATGAGCAGCGGACGGCCGCTCTAACATTTTTTTTATTTCGCTCTCTAGACATGCAATTTTTTTAAGTGACACCCACCGGTAAATTCACAGACCTATTGTGCCTATGTTCTAGATTGAAGTGCACCACTATAGTTTAAGTTAGCTATTTTGGAGGTGCAAAATGGGTCAAAAATACTGTCATTTGAGTCATCAAGAACGGAAGCTTATTTTTAATTGGTTTCACTATCAGGATAAAACGATACGTGAAATTGCACGTTTACTAAATCGCTCTCATTCCACTATTAGTAGAGAGCTCAAAAGGAATATCTATGACTATTACGTACCAACCTATTATCCAAATCCAGCTCATGATATGTACAAGGCCAGAATGAGTAAACGCGCTCAACGTGAAAAGCTGAAGACTTCAGAGACACGCCTGTATGTCTTAGATAAGCTCAGGAAAGGCTGGTCCCCTCAGGTTATATCAGGACGTCTCAAGCTTACTAATGAAGCCCCCTATGTCTGCCATGAATCAATCTATCAGTTCGTTTACAGCTCGCCCCCTGAACTCATAGCGTGCTTGGCTAGAAAACACAAAAGGCGCAGAAAAAAGTACCCATCACGTCGATATAGTAAAAAATGCTTAATGAAAACAAGCATCCTGGAACGGCCCGCATTTATAAATGAACGCTCTCAATTAGGCCACTGGGAGAGCGACTCCATAGTGTCCAAGCACAAAAAGTCAGCACTGAATGTCATCATGGAAAGAGCAACACGGCTAGTGCATATAACCAAGCTAGGCTCCAAGAGTGCATTAGTAACAAGCAATGCAATAATAAAACGCTTAAGCCCACATCCTGCTGAATTTGTTCTATCGATTACTTATGACAATGGATCTGAAAATGCCCAGCACATAAAAGTAAACGGGGCCTTGCAGTGCAACTCTTACTTTTGTCAGCCTTATCATAGTTGGGAAAAAGGAGCTGTTGAGCAGATAAATAGCCTAATTCGAAGGTACCTACCAAAAGGTACTGATTTTTCAACTGTAAGCCATAAACAGATACAAGAAATAGAGCATAATTTAAACTCAAGGCCCAGGAGGTGCCTTGATTACAAAACTCCACTTGAAATCTATAATGAAAGAGTTGGTGCACTTCCAAGTTGAACCTGCCGTTGTATGACAGACAAGTTTTGGAATGGGTGTCTGCTATTTGTGCTATTTGGACATTTACCACATCGCTGGAGCGTCCATATATATCCATTCAATCCAATTTAATTATCCTTGACTTTCTTGGCAGCCACATCGAAAAAGGATTCACCAGAGTTAGCAATCTGATCATCGTGACTATCATAAGCTTCAATTGAAAATTTATAAGAGCCTTTTTGTAACACAGTTAGTTCAGCTTGCGCGGTTGTTACTACTAAACGATGACCAACTGGCGGTAGAACCCATTTGCCTGAATCAAGAACTTTAAGTTGAAGAACATATTTAGAAGCCTCGTCAACTTCCTCCCACTTGATAAAGACTATGTTATCAGAAACTTCTATTGATTCTTGATCACCGGGTGTAATCACCTCAATTTCAGGCATAGAGAAAACACCTGTCAGTTTATCGAAATATATAGATTGCTGGAATGCCCAAAAAACAGCTGCAAAAATCAAGCTTATAACCCAAAACCGTTTTGATTCGGTTGAGATATTAGTGAAAAATTCCCACCAATTTTTTCGCCTTGTTTTAGGTTCTGGCTCAAGAGAAACTTTGGAAAGTAATGAATCAAGTTTGAATTCTAAAACTAACAGCTTCCATGTTTCAAGAGAAGTAACACTATGCAAAATGACCAGCTCTGGCTCTAATATTAATTTCCTTAAGAAGTCTTTCGTAACAAAATCTAAATTCTCAAAGTGTTTCTTCTCTAACATTTTTGACAAAGCTACTGCATATTCAAAAATATTACATGTTCCAAGGTATTTTTTGTTTACAGAATAACTATTCACCAATCTTTCTGGAACTCTGTAAAATATACCTTGACGATCAACCAATATATTACTGGCGTCTAATTGATGATTCGCATTCTTTGAAATAACGTTAGAAACAATATTTTTATTAGGTTCAATATGCCTCGTTAATATTTCAACCGCTCTACTATCCGAAATCCAATTATCTTCCCCTAAAATTAAACTCTGCGTACACGGGTAGACTTTAGGGGAGTGTACTGTATTAAAATCGTTGAAGTCACCAGATAAGATTAAACCACATATGCTTTTAGCCATTGTGTAAACATCTGGATGATTGGAAATTTTTTGTAATTCATAGATTTCCGTTTCATCTGATACTAACGGCTTTTTAAGCTGAATTGTAACTGTAACAACTCGAGCACCAAAACGACGAATATTTACATTCAGTTGCTGATCATCAGAGCGAGTGTACGGAAAACGCCTGCCTTTAAACCCAAGCGATAACTTGACTTTATTTAAGGCATTATGAAATACATTTGTAGGATCTAGAACTTCAGGAGAGAAAGTTCGGTCAGAAAACCCACCAATTCCCTTTAAGAATGAGTTACCTGTTTTCGAGTTAAACAAATTACTTAATTCAACTTCCGGCTGCAATGATTCGGGAAGTTCCAGTACGATTTTCCACGATAAGAGATTTTCACAATTCATTATATAACCTCTGAATGGGACGAGGCGACGGGGCTCGCACCCGTGCTTATCAAGTTAATGATAAGAGTCTCTAACGACCACCTCGTCAATCACGAAAACATTCTACACATATACTCTTATATTTCAATAGATAAGGTAGGCACCTATGCAAAAACAGTTAAAGCCTTGCTAATAATCGACAACGCGATGCCACTTAACTTGAATATTGTGTCATAAACACGGAGCTGAGATTGCGACTGAATTCGCCAAACGTTAAGAGTCTCTGTTAAGCAATTTGTTATGTTTTATTCCGCGGCTCCGACTTTAGAAAACTCTGGATTAGTATAATAGACCCGTTCATACGCTTGCTAACAACGTGTAAATAGCTTGCAGTCTTCCTCTTTAGAGTATTCGGGAAACCACGTTGTATATTGCTCTGTTATCCAATAATAATACTGAGCTACAAGTAAAAAAGACGACGGAAGTTAACAAAGCTATTTTCATCAAATTCTGGAGAGGGTGCTAGAGTTTCTTTATCTACACACAGGCTAAGAAGATCTAATTTTTCTGGGACATAAGAATGTGCAACTTCGCTATAGTCCGCGTACAACTTTTCAAGTCAAACGCTAAATGTCTGGCATTAGGTGTCTTACGTATCAGTGTGCTGATATCTAGATCATTTCCAAACTCATCCAAGCAATTTTTTAAGTGGCACACCGATAAATTCACAGACCCATACCTTCATAATTCCACTAATAATTGCTAATGTAAACATGAGATAACATAGCGGCAAATTCCAGCTTGTCACCTTATCCCCAAACCGGCGAGTAATAATGTTACAGGACGAAATCAGGGAACTTTGTAAAAAGGCTTACATAGCTTTGCTTGCTACCAACGTACATTATTCGCTCAAAGCCGAACTTAACGCATTAACGTCAGCTCGTTATGGAGCACAAACGACTAATAACTAAACCCCCGCTTCTAACACACAAAACTGTCAGATTAAGCTCTATCAACCAAATCTGACAGTTCAAGTTAAGCCTTATTCATCTTAAGCAACGGTTTGCGACTTCTTAATAATAGAGAACAGCTGGTCCTTTAGGTGCAAGCGCTGTTTTTTCAGTGATTCAAGGTAAGCGTCAGAGGTGTTCTCTGCGCCGGTTTCTATGCGATGTACCTCATGATCGCACTCATGGTATTCTTTAAACAAACGAGCAAAGTGTGCGTCGTTCATCTTCAGGTGGTGGATCTCGTCTTTGTATTCAGGAAACTCGTGGTGCAGATCATGTTTTTCAATTGTCATAATACGGTCCTTTCTATTTTGCGCATTTAATACAAGTCGTTGTGTAAGGCAGAGCGTTTAAGCGCTCCGGGTTGATTTGTTCTTCACAATGCTGACACAAGCCATAAGCCCCCTGCTCTATACGCAGTATCGCCTGGTTCACCATTACCAGCTCTTGCTTCGCTTCCTGGTGAATTTCATCCAGTACATCGTCGTTTTCACGCTCTGTATTTTGCTCTGCGAAGTTGGCCGACCGGCCCTTTCTAAAATCGGCTTCAATGGCGGCTATCCGTTGACTCAGTTCGTTTTGTTTAGTTTTGAGAAAACTATTTAGTTGGTCAGCAGTCATGATGTTCTCCTTTGTTAAACTCATCATAACGCGCTGCTTTTGTGGCTCTTTGATCTGGCACAAGGTTAAGGAGTGGGTAATAAAAAACCCGACACTGGGTCGGGTTTTTGGTGCTATAGGTTAGACAAATCTAGACATATTCAACTTCGATGATGTCGTATTCAACGCTACCGTTAGGAGTTTGAATGCTCACTGAATCATCCAGTTCTTTTCCGATCAGACCACGTGCAATTGGCGAGTTAACTGAGATCAGATTGTTTTTAATATCTGCCTCATCATCACCTACGATTTTGTAGGTCACTTCCTCGTCCGTATCAACATTGACTATGGTCACCGTGCTGCCAAAGATCACTTTGCCATTGTTTGCCATTTTTGTGACATCAATGACCTGTGATGTTGACAGCTTGGCTTCAATTTCCTGGATGCGGCCTTCACAGAATCCCTGCTGCTCACGTGCAGCATGGTACTCGGCGTTTTCTTTCAGATCGCCATGTTCACGGGCTTCCGCGATATCGGCAACGATCTTTGGACGGACGACTTTCTTTAAGTGGTTCAGTTCTTCACGAAGCATTTCTTCGCCTCGTACTGTCATCGGAATTGATTGCATAGTATCTCACTCATTGCCAGAGCTTACGCTCTGGCCTTGTTCTTCTTAGTTCAAACGCTGGTGTAGCTCCTGAACAGAGTTTACAGAACTTCTGTCATCAGCCTCATTAGCTGTACAGTTTGCAAACGCTGCATTGAGCGTAGTGGTGTAGTTAGTCTTATGCTGAAGTGCACCACGACGTAACACCTTCGAATCTTCGATAGCCTGACGGCCTTCTGTGGTATTAACAATGTAGCTGTACTCACCATTCTTGATGCGGTCAAGAATGTGCGGACGACCTTCGAATACCTTGTTTACGCGACGTACTTCGATGCCGGCGTCTTCCAGAGCTTGTGCTGTACCTTTGGTTGCATCCAGCTCAAAGCCAATGGCCTTCATGGTCTTAGCCAACTCAACAACACGTGCCTTGTCACCATTGCGAACAGATAGTAGCGCGCGACCACCACGTGGTAAAGCGTTTGATGCACCTAATTGCGCTTTTGCAAAGGCTTCGGCGAAGTTTTCACCAACACCCATCACTTCACCCGTAGAACGCATCTCTGGGCCACGCATTGGGTCAACCCCCTGGAACTTAGCAAATGGCAGTACCACTTCTTTTACGCTGTAGTAAGGTGGGATTACTTCTTTAGTTACACCCTGGCTTTCCAGAGACTGGCCAACCATACAACGTGCTGCCACTTTTGCTAGCGCAACACCCGTTGCTTTAGAAACAAACGGCACGGTACGCGCAGCACGCGGGTTCACTTCAATCAGGTAAACCTGACCGTCTTTGACTGCGAACTGAGTATTCATCAGACCAACCACGCCCAGCTCAAGTGCCATGTCACGCACTTGCTTGCGCATTACGTCCTGGATTTCCTGAGACAGAGAGTGTGCTGGCAATGAACAAGCTGAGTCACCAGAGTGAACACCGGCTTGTTCAATGTGTTCCATGATACCGCCAATAATGACGTTCTCACCGTCACAGATCGCATCAACGTCTACTTCAATGGCGTCATCTAGGAAGCGGTCCAGCAATACTGGTGCTTCGTTAGACACAGATACCGCTTCGGTCATATAGCGACGCAGATCATCTTCGTCATACACGATTTCCATCGCACGACCACCGAGTACATAGGAAGGACGTACTACCAGTGGGAAGCCGATTTCCTGAGATTTCGCAATCGCTTCTTCCAGTGACGTGACCGTTGCGTTTTCAGGCTGAAGCAGATCAAGACGCTCAACCAGCTGTTGGAAACGCTCACGGTCTTCCGCGCGGTCGATTGCGTCGGGAGAAGTACCAATTACAGGCACACCATTCGCTTCAAGGTCACGTGCCAGTTTCAGTGGTGTTTGACCACCGTACTGAACAATCACACCTTTTGGCTTTTCAACGCGAACGATTTCAAGCACATCTTCCAATGTGATTGGCTCGAAGAACAGACGATCTGACGTATCGTAGTCAGTTGAAACCGTTTCAGGGTTACAGTTAACCATGATGGTCTCGTAGCCATCTTCACGCATTGCCAGCGCAGCGTGTACACAACAGTAATCGAATTCGATGCCCTGACCGATACGGTTAGGACCACCACCAATTACCATGATTTTATCTTTGTCAGATGGTGCCGCTTCACACTCTTCATCGTAAGATGAGTACATGTAAGCCGTGTCTGAGCTGAATTCTGCTGCACAAGTATCAACGCGCTTATAAACCGGCAGGATATCCAGCTGGTGACGCTTCTTGCGAATTTCTTTTTCAGACACACCCGCAATCTCTGCGATACGCGGATCTGAGAAACCTTTACGCTTCAGGCGACGCAGGAAGTCTTTGTTCAGACCGGCCATGCCCACTTCAGCGATGGTTGCTTCGTCTTTCAGAATGTCTTCAATCTGAACCAGGTACCAGCGGTCAACTTTGGTCAGCTCAAACACTTCTTCTACGCTCATACCGTGACGCATTGCATCGGCGATATACCAGATACGCTCAGCGCCTGGCTCACGTAGTTCACGAATGATGGTTTCTTTCGCTTTCGGGTCGTCCAGTGCAACGATTGGGTTAAGACCTGTTGCGCCCACTTCCAGACCACGAAGTGCTTTTTGTAGTGATTCTTGCTGGTTACGACCAATGGCCATCACCTCACCCACTGACTTCATCTGTGTAGTCAGACGGTCGTTAGCGCCGGCAAACTTCTCGAAGTTAAAGCGTGGGATCTTAGTCACAACGTAATCGATTGACGGTTCGAATGACGCAGGAGTTGCACCGCCTGTGATGTCATTTTGTAGCTCGTCCAGGGTATAACCCACTGCCAGCTTAGCTGCAATCTTAGCGATCGGGAAACCGGTTGCTTTAGATGCCAGTGCTGATGAACGCGATACACGCGGGTTCATTTCAATGATAACCATACGGCCATCGTCCGGGTTAACACCGAACTGAACGTTTGAACCACCGGTTTCTACGCCAATCTCACGCAGTACCGCCATCGAGGCGTTACGCATGATCTGATATTCTTTGTCAGTCAGCGTTTGTGCTGGTGCAACTGTGATTGAGTCACCAGTATGAACACCCATTGGGTCGAAGTTCTCGATAGAACACACAATGATGCAGTTGTCGTTTTTGTCACGCACCACTTCCATTTCGTATTCTTTCCAGCCCAGCAAGCTTTCGTCGATCAACAGCTCGTTGGTCGGAGACAAATCGAGACCACGGGTACAAATTTCGTCAAACTCTTCCATGTTGTAAGCAACACCACCACCGGTACCACCCATGGTGAAAGAAGGACGAATGATACACGGGAAGCCAATGCGCGACAGAACGTCGTGCGCTTCGTCCATTGAGTGCGCAATCTCGGCACGAGGACACTCAAGGCCAATGTTTTTCATCGCAACGTCGAAGCGCTCGCGGTTTTCTGCTTTGTCGATGGCATCCGCAGTTGCACCGATCAGCTCAACACCGTGCTTAGCCAGTACACCATGCTTGTCCAGGTCAAGCGCACAGTTTAGCGCAGTCTGGCCACCCATAGTCGGTAGAACCGCATCTGGCTTTTCTTTTTCAATAATTTTCTCAACCACTTCCCAGTGAATTGGTTCGATGTAAGTCGCATCTGCCATTTCCGGGTCAGTCATGATGGTTGCCGGGTTTGAGTTAACCAGAATAACCCGGTAGCCCTCTTCTCTCAGCGCTTTACACGCCTGAGCACCAGAGTAGTCAAACTCACAGGCTTGGCCGATGACGATTGGGCCTGCGCCCAGGATCAGTATGCTGTTTAAGTCGGTACGTTTTGGCATTGTTACTCCGGTTCTAATTAGGCTTTACGTGCTTGCATTAATTCAATGAAGTGGTCGAACAGCGGTGCTGCATCGTGCGGACCCGGGCTCGCTTCAGGGTGACCCTGGAAGCTGAAAGCCGGCTTGTCAGTACGATGGATACCCTGCAAGGTACCGTCGAACAACGATTTATGCGTTGCACGCAGGTTATCTGGCAAAGTGGCCTCGTCCGCTGCGAAACCATGGTTCTGTGCTGTGATCATTACCACGTCACGCTCCAGGTCTTTCACCGGGTGGTTACCGCCATGGTGACCGAATTTCATTTTCACCGTCTGCGCACCAGAAGCCAGTGCCAGTAACTGATGGCCCAAACAAATGCCAAAGATAGGCGTATCAGTTTCTAAGAAGGCTTTAATCGCATCGATTGCATAAGTACATGGCTCAGGGTCACCAGGGCCGTTAGACAGGAAAATACCGTCTGGATTCATCGCCAGCACTTCTGCAGCGGAGGTTTCTGCAGGTACTACTGTCAGTTTACAGCCACGGTCAACCAACATACGAAGAATGTTCTTTTTCACACCAAAATCATACGCTACAACATGAAATTTTTCTTCCTCAGAACTCAGAGTCTGGAAGCCCTGACCTAAAGTCCAGCTCCCTTCACGCCACTCATAAGTCTGTTCTGTTGTAACGACTTTCGCTAAATCCATCCCTTTAAGGCCTGGGAACGCTTTTGCCGCTTCCAGTGCCTGCTGCTCATCAATCTCATCGCCCGCGATGATGCAGCCATTTTGAGCGCCCTTATCACGCAGGATACGCGTCAGCTTACGCGTATCTATATCGGCAATCCCAAGGATATTGCGTGCTTTTAAGTAGTCACTTAACGATTGCTCGTTACGGAAATTACTTGCAAGCAATGGCAAATCCCGAATTACCAGACCCTTAGCCCAGATTTTATCGGCTTCTTCATCCTCACTATTAGTACCGGTATTCCCGATGTGTGGATAAGTCAGCGTCACAATCTGTTCTGCATAAGAAGGATCCGTCAAAATTTCTTGATATCCCGTCATAGACGTATTGAATACTACCTCACCAACGGACAGGCCGTCAGCGCCGATGGCAGTACCGCGAAACACAGTGCCGTCTTCAAGGACTAAGAGAGCGGATTTAGTCAAGTTAACCTCCTAGATAGTAAAAAACGGGAGCAAGCCAGCGCTTATCTTCCCGTCTACAAAGCGCTTGGTAACACGCAGTTATTAAAATTTTGGCAAATTCGTTATAGTCTACAGCACATTCTTAGATTCGTCTAATAATTCACGTAAAAAATAAAAAAATAAGGTTTTTAGCGACTTTTTATAACGAACACGCTAAAATAGTAAGCTTACTTCTTCAATCCAAGCACATCTTGCATGGAATAAAGTCCGTTTGGCTTATCTTTTAACCACTGTGCAGCCCTTACAGCACCTGATGCGAAGGTTAATCTTGATGTTGCTTTGTGTGTTAATTCCAGCCTTTCTCCCATGGTGGCAAAATAAGCTGTGTGTTCACCAACTATATCGCCAGCTCTGAGCACTGAATAGCCAATTTCTTGTTGACTTTTTGCCTCATGTACCTGAGTTCGGTCATAGCGTGCAACCTGCTCATGATCCCAGCCTTTTGCTTCTGCAATGGCTTCACCAATCGCCAGTGCAGTGCCCGAAGGCGCGTCTACTTTGTTGCGGTGGTGGGCTTCAAAAATTTCGATGTCCATTTCATCTGCAAGCTTTGCCGCGGCGGTCTGTACCAGGTCCAGCATCAGAGTGACACCCACACTAAAATTACGTGCAAAGACGATCGGGACTGACCTGGACGCGTCTTCCAATGCCTGCATTTGCTCTGTATTGAGCCCTGTTGTGCCGATCACCATCGGCGTTTTGTTCGCCACAGCTTGCTTAAGGTGGCCGAGCATGCCTTCTGGTAGTGTAAAGTCGATCAGTACATCCAGCTCATCGCCCAGTTGTTGCTCAGCGCTAAAAGTTGACCCGGCTGGCGCTTGCGGCTGTAAATTAGCAATGGGCTGAGCCAAATGTGGCGATGATGCTCTGACAAACGCGCCACCTAACTGGCAATGTTGAGACTGTTGGACTGCTTCAATCAGCGCCAGACCCATGCGGCCATTGGCGCCAAAAATACCGATTTTCGTCATATTGCGGTTTTCCTTTGTATTAGATTTTCCACCCTGTTCAGTGGTACGGAAACGTATTTTCCCGATTTTCAGCGCAAGAGAGATAAGCCCAGTCACCCAGCTTTTTAGTTGGATGATTGATTTTGTGGCCTAGAGTTTACCCGATCTCTGTGTCATAGTCAGTTGACAATAATACTAATCTATCCCGTCATGGACCGCTGTGAAGCAGGCCTGATTAATACTTCGAGTAAGACTGGCTTTACCAAAAAGGCGTTTCAACCGCTGTAAATCATGTCGATGTGCTCAGCGCACACTCCGTTACCGGGAAGATAAACATAATAACGAAACACCATGGACTTTGGACGTCTAACCATATAAACTTCCGCCCTCGCCGATTTCAATTATTGCGGGCGACGTAGTTTAAATGCAGCTAATAATGGATCCGTTGGCTGTGGTTAGTTTTTGGGGAGTGCTATGCAGCCAAACTTAAATCACACACAAGCAAAGCTTTCTTTGCTACCTCTTTTAACCTTTGTTGGCCTATTCCTGGGCGCGGGTCTGTACCTGCAATCACAGGGGGTCGATTATGCTTTCTATCAGTTACCTGCACCGGTAGCCATTTTACCTGCCATAGTGATCGCGTTTTGGATCAACAAAGGTACCATCAACCAGAGCGTTGAAACCTTTATCAAAGGTGCCGGGCACAGCAATATCATCACCATGTGTTTAATCTACTTGCTTGCCGGCGCCTTTTCGTCGGTGGCCAGTGCCACAGGGGGCGTTGACGCAGTGGTCAATGCCGGTTTATCGCTGATCCCACCCAGTCTGCTATTACCCGGACTGTTTTTAATCGCGGCCGTGGTTTCAACCGCGATGGGGACGTCCATGGGTACCATAGGCGCCATCGGCCCCATTGCTTACGCTGTCTCCATCAAAACCGGGATCGATCCGGCTCTGATGGCCGGTACCATAGTCTCAGGCGCGATGTTTGGAGATAACTTATCAATTATTTCTGACACCACCATAGCGGCAACCCGTACTCAGGGCTGTGAAATGAAAGACAAATTCAGGGAAAACCTGAAAATTGCTCTGCCCGCTGCCGCACTCACCGTTGCCTTATTGGTGTTCCTGACACCTGAGCCACAAGCCGTTGAAACCAAGCCTTTTGACTGGCTGCTGGTGTTACCTTATGCGTTTATTCTGGTACTGGCTGTGGTAGGTATTAACGTTTTTGTGGTGCTCTTTAGTGGCATTATTTTCGCCGCCCTGATGGGATTCACCGGTGATTACCAGGGCGCTGCCTTTGTCAAAGACGTGTATAAAGGCTTCAGTGACATGCAAGAGATTTTCCTGCTCTCTATGTTCATTGGCGGTTTGTCTGAATTTATTCGCGTTAATGGTGGACTGGATTATCTGGCACATAAGATCCAGGCAATCACTGCGCTCATCGCCAAATGGCACAGAAAAGTGGCTGATCAACTGGGCATTGCAGCGCTCGTATTGACCAGCAATCTGTGTATTGCGAACAACACTGTCAGTATCATTGTTGCTGGGCCCGTTGCTAAAAAGCTGGCCGATGATGGAAAGATCTCAGGCAAACGTTCAGCCAGCCTGCTGGATATTTTTGCCTGTGTAATGCAAGGCTCCCTCCCTTATGGCGCACAAGCGCTGTTACTGGGTGCAACCTTTAAGATCAGCCCGTGGGAAGTGTCTACCTCGTCTTTTTATTGCTTTATTCTGGCATTTACAGCGGTCGCTGTGATTTGTATTCGTCGTCATAAAGACTGATACTTCAATGGCATCCAAGCGGATGCCATTCATTCCCTCGCATTAATAAATTATTAGTTTTTTATTCCTTTTCTGTAGTATTTTGCGTATATAATTCAGCTGTTTATAACCCCACAAACATGAGAAACAATGAAAACACCTATTTTTACTGCGCTCACACTGGGATTTACGCTCACAACAACCTCGGTCACTGCCGCGGACTGGAGTAATACGCAATTACACATTAACCATGGCGAGTTCAAAAACCCGTTTAGTCAGCAAAAAGCAAATCAGACAATCTACTCCCTGCAACATGCCTCGGGCTACCGCTATGGCGATAACTTTTTCTTTATCGATTACAGTACAGATGACCTGGATGATGGTCATCAAGATGGCGACTTTTACGGTGAATGGTATTCGACTTTTAGCCTGGGGAAACTGGCGGGCCTGAAGTTTAATAACTCACCATTACAAGACGTGGGCATTGTGATGGGCTTTAACGCCGCCGGTGATGCCAAAGTCATGAAATACCTGCCAGGCGTGAAGCTGTCCTGGAACCTCGAAGGGTTTAATTTCTTCGCGACCACTTTAACTGCCTACATCGATGACAGCCGCGGCGTTAACGCCGGTGGCGCACCGAAAGAAACCAACAGTTACATACTGGATGTAGCCTGGAGCTATCCATTCTCTTTGGGCGACCACAAGTTTGAATTCACCGGTCACGTTGAATACCTCACGGGCCGTGATAATGAAGTCGGTGGCGATGTGAAGAACTGGCTGCTGGCACAACCTATTTTACGCTGGGATCTGGGTCACGCGCTGGAGATGCCTGAAAACCAGCTCATGCTCGGTCTCGAATGGCAATACTGGCAAAATAAACTGGGCACTGACACCGACGAATCAGTCCCCCAGATCCACCTTGCCTGGACGTTTTAAGCTACACTGTTTGACCGGGCCCTCTGTTCAGGCCCGGCTTTCTCATTTCACTTTTATACCAATTTGCTTAATTAAGTGAGCTATTTTGAGGCGAGAAAATAGGGTCGATAACACCGCTCCCGCGTCCTGCTACCGCTGAGGCACCTACATCCCTATAGGCGAGGCAAAAATTTTGCTATTTAGTTGTTCTAAATGAGAAATTTTTAACGCTGTTAGCGTCCTATTTGCTCCTTCAAATAGATCAGGTATTAAGTGAAATTGGTATTAAATACGTCTTATAAATATTCCTGAATAAAAAACGGGCAAATTCATTGCCACAAAACATACCATACTGTATGGTATGTTCATTCAATCTCAGAAGGAGTTGTTTTATGTTCAGTCTTATCACTAGCCTGACCCCTGAGCCCGATCGCCTTCAGGCAAAAGCAGGCCCACACCATTTCCGTGATGCATTACAAATTGCGCTCGACACCCCCACCCTGACCCCCAGTCAGCTGCAATACCGGATTTTTAATACCATGCCTGGTTGGGTAACACGGCTGATGCGACTCAGAAACAAGCTGGTCGCTGTATTTGGCTTTTCCACCGGACAAGAGACCATGACCCCAGCCAGTAATGAGCTTGCCGTAGGTGATCAGGCTGGTTTTCTGAACGTGTGTGAGAAATACCCGGAGGAGATCATCAGTTATTCGGAAGATCGCCACATGGTTTTTTATCTCAGTGTAAAAAAGCAGGAAAGTTCCGTGATTGTATCCACCTTGGTCAACCCAAAGACCCTAACGGGGCGTATTTACCTCAACGCCATCTTGCCCTTTCATTATGTCGTTGCTCGCAGTGTTATACAGGGCGCAAAGAAGGCGGGTCGATTATGAGTGATGCAAAACAAGGCTGGCTGGCATTTGCCTTAAAAACGCTGATCAGCAGTGGCCCTGATGCCCTGACAATAGACCGACTTTGCGCCCGTAAAAAAGTGACCAAAGGCTCTTTTTATCATCATTTTAAAAATCGCCAGGCATTCATAGATGCGCTCATGACGTACTGGTATGAACAGGCTACAACACGTCTGATCGCCATTGCGGATACGCAGCCCTGTCCGCTGACCAGACTGGAACGTCTTGATGAGGCCATTGCAGCCACAGACATTGAAGCCGAATTGCATATTCGCGCCTGGGCACTGAAAGATGCCAGCATCCAGCACCATTTGTGTACCATAGACACGCAGCGCCAGCACTATCTTAAAACCTGCTATCTCGAATTAGGTCTGGATCAAACGCGCGCAGAACACCTGGCAACAACCAGCTATGCCAGCTTCCTCGGGCTGCAACAGCTCTACCCTCGCCTGTCCGTTCAGGACTGTCTGGCACTGAGTTCACAGCAGGCAAAAACACAACTGAAGGAACTATTATGAAACACCCCTATTTCATGAGTTATGGCCTGATTGCCATCGGCCTGCTACATAACCTGGTAGGTCTATTGATGGGCTGGGAGGTGCTTACTGCAATGCATCAGGAAGGCTGGTTCGCAAGCACCATAAAACAAGACATGATGTTATTTGACCGCGAAGCCATCGTTTGGTTTTTGGTCTGCGGGTCGCTGTTTATTCTGTTAGGGTGTGTCCTGAAACACCTCCAGAAACACGATGTGCCTTTGCCAGAGCTGCTTTGCCCGGCTTTATTCACCCTCGGCCTGCTAATAGTGTTCATTATGCCGCTCTCGGGTGGCTACCTGCTCATTCTCCTGGCGTTAGTGCCATCAATAACAGGCCTAAGGTACCGCAAGTCATCGCATTTATAGTTACTTTTTTCCTAAAGGTGTCACTATCCCTGCCGATACAGAATAAGATAAAAGTATTATTCGGTGTGTATTTCGCGCATGAATGACCCAAGGAACGTGCAATGACATTTATCATCCATCAGGCCACCACTGATATTTCCGCATTTCAAACTAAGCCACCAGCGCCTGCAAAAGAGCCAGCCGGAGAAAAGACCAGCGAAGAGCAGGCAGCTGCCGCGGCTACTGACACAGCTGAGGAAGCTCAGGGTATCACCTTGTCTAATGAAGACAAGCATGTGTTGTCCGGGGAAAAAGCCAAAGAAGATGAAGAAAAATATGAGGATGTGCCGGCATACATTCAACGTATGCTCGAGCGCCTGGAGGAGATTAAAGAAGAAATCACGTTACTTAAAGAGGAGCTGATGGAGTTGCAAGCTGAGCGTACGCCCGATGAAGCAACACAGCAGCTCACTGAAATGAAAAGCCAGTATCTGATGCAGTTGCAGGAGCAATATTTCGACATAATCAAGAACATTCAGGAGGCGCTGAAAAAAGAAGGGATCACGGACCCCGGGATCATTATTCGCGCCATAACCTGACAATTACTGCCTCATTCAGCGTATCCAGGCAGACAACCCTATGCCAAAGATAGCGAATAAACTAATATAACAGACGCCGAAAGAGACGCTGCGCATAAGCTTTTTTCCTAGGTAGTAACAAGCCATATGACCGACTCTGGAGGCTAAATACACCACAGCCAGTCCATTTAACCAACTGGGGTTGGCCCCTGAAAACATCGCAAACATCACCACCAATATCAGGATCCCCACAGTCTCATTGCTGTTAGCGAACACGCGATTACAGCGAAACAAGAGATCATTCGGATCCTGCGTCACCGCCACACCCGGCGGGTGCTTTTGTTTAATTGCCATAATATCTACAATCGCCAATTGAACTAAGAACAAAGAGCCTGATAATCCAAGCACTAAAATACTCAACTGGTATGGGGCCAAAAGGTCTGTCATACTGACTTCCTTGCTGTATAAAATTTAGGTGCAAACACAGTGACCTATTTTGTCCAGGTGTGTCAATCGCTGTAGGATTAAATCTGCAGTAAAATAGATGACCTAACCCTAACGCAACCTTGACTATGCCCTGTCTGCCGGAAAGACCATTTCGAACAGACAACCCTTATCAGGCGCAGATATACACTTAATTTCGCCGTTCAGTACAAAAGTCACCAAATTAAATACCATATAAAGACCCAGCCCTACATTGCCCTGGTGTCGGGTGGTAGTGTGAAATGGTTCGAAAATGTGCGCCAGTGTGTCGTCTGCGATACCTTTGCCTGCATCTTTAAAACTCAGTTTAACCTGCGCTTCATCGTACGATAATGTGATCCAAACGTCCCCGTGAGATGAATCAAACCCATGCTGTATCGTATTCATAAGTAAATCTTCTAACACCCGCTCCAATGCCTGTTTATTAAAGCGCACGGAAACAGACGCGGGACAGTCAACATTGAAACTGACTGATTTGCTAACATGACACCCAACAAACGCATCAAGGAATGCCTTTAACTCAACACGATCTTGATTGCTGGTGTATTCGTGGGCAGATGCCTGCTTAAATCGCTTCACCAATTGCGCTGCCCGCGTTGTGTTACTCTCTATCAGCTGTGCACTGGACTCGGACACATCAATAAACGCCTGCGTATCACTTAAGGTCAGTTTGCTTTGCGCCAGTTTGTCCTTAAATCCATACAGTGCCTGGGTCAGCACCGAGCAGGCTGTAACCGTGGTGCCCAAAGGCGTATTGAGCTCGTGAGAAACACCACTGACCAGACGCCCAAGCGAGGCCATTTTTTGTGCTTCTACCAGCGTTGACTGCGTCCTGGTCAGCGTATCCAGCGTGTTGGCCAGCTCATCCCTGGATTGTTTTAAGCGTTCGGTTCGCTCCTCAACACGCTCTTCAAGGGATTTATTCAGTTCAGCCAAAGCGACCTCCGTACGCTTAAGTGCTGAGATATCCTTAATTGTACCGCATGCCCTGACGGCCGTACCGCTTTCATGCCGGGTTGTCACTTTTCCTCTATCTAATACCCAAAGCCAGTTCCCCTGAGTGGTTTTGACGCGGTAGCTCACCTCATAGAATTCTGTTTCCCCCTCCAGGTGCTTATTAAATGCTTGTTCTAATTCGGGATAGTCTTCAGGGTGTACGGATCCTTTTATGACACTGAGATCTGAGCCAATCTCGGCAGCAGGTAGTTGCAAATTACTCTGTTGGTTGTCTCGTGTAATCACGCCTGCTGCCAAATCCCAGTCCCACAGCTCATCACCACTCCCCCATAGAGCCAGACTGAGTCGCTCTTTAACACTA
Organism: Pseudoalteromonas ardens; assembly: GCF_030125445.1. Taxonomy (NCBI): domain Bacteria; kingdom Pseudomonadati; phylum Pseudomonadota; class Gammaproteobacteria; order Alteromonadales; family Pseudoalteromonadaceae; genus Pseudoalteromonas; species Pseudoalteromonas ardens. The sequence continues at coordinate 88,805 of NZ_JASJUV010000002.1, read as the reverse complement.
CTCACCTGCTTTAACGCCAGCTGCTCGATTTTTAGCTGTTTATTCTTGCTGTACCAGAAATACAAGAAAAACACAGTACCAAATACCAGCACCAAGGCAATAAGAACGACCCCCTTTTGAAATGCCTGCTTTTCTATCTGTAAGTCTTTAATGCGATTTTCTTGCACCAGTTCAGCAATTTCACGTTCCTTTTCTTCCACATCGAACTCAACACTTAATGCGCTGAGCCGGTACTGGTTATTCCTGTTTTCCCATTCGTTTTGATAAGATAAATAGGCATTAAGGTAGTGAACTGCCTGCACAGGCTGCCCGGCCTGCTCGTAGACTTGCGCAAGTTCGCGCTGATACTGCATCACAAGGGCATCTCTTTGATGCTCAGTGGCTATCTCAATGGCTCTGAGATATTCATCGATTGCTTGCAGGGTTGCTCCCCGCTGCAACGACAATTGTGCGAACGCCTGATAAATCTCAGCAATGCGATCTTCCCACGGGGAGCCCAGATACAACGGCAAGCTTTTATTAAGATACGCTTCGGCCTTTTTCAGCTCACCGGTATCTATATACAAACGCCCCAGATCCAGATAGGTCGAAATGTTCGTGTCAAAGCGATTGGTCGCTTGTTTCAGATTCAAGGCTTCCATCAGACTGCTTTCAGCGTTGCTATAATCCTCCGCTAACCGGTACACAGACCCGAGGCGATTGTAGGTGTGGATCATGCCCATGCTATAGCCTAGTGCTTCCTTATAGGCAAGTGACTTAAGGTGCATGTCGATGGCATTGGGAAAGTCGTCAATCTCTTCAAAATAAGTGCCCATGTTACTGTAATAAATTGCCAGCTTTCTTTCATCGTTTAGCTCTGTTGCAATCTGGATGGCCTTGTTTTGATGAAACAACACCTTTTCATAGAGGTTCATTCTTCTGTACAAAGAGGCCAGGCTTTGGTGTATCGAAGATGCCCGGTAGTTATCCTGTAATTTGCGATATAAATTCAGGCTATGAAGAAAGTCAGCTAAGGCGTCATCGAAGCGCATCAACCGAATATTGAGTACACCTGACAACTGGCGGGCTCTAGCAAGATACCTGTCATGGCCAGTATTCGTTGCTAACTGCATAGCGGTAACAAGATCAGCTTCAGCAATATCAACATTCTGCTGTCGCGTCGCAATATCCGCAGAGACCAGCTTAGCCAATATCTGATTAGCCTCGATCCGGCTTTGTACTGCCAGTATATTCGCACGCTCAGCCAGCTTTTTAGCCTGGTTAAGTTCTCGTTTCGATATGTGGGCACGGGCCAGGTGACTCAACAATCGGGCACTCTGGTCATCATTGGGGTTGTCCGCCAGCAATGAAAGCCCTACTTGGCCATAAGTGAGTGATTCGGCAGTATGAAAATGAAAGTGTTGCGCAACATAGTCTATGATTGCTTCTACTTTTTCACTTCCTTCTGCGCTTGCTATCTTCTCTGCCATCAGCTCGGCCGATAAAGACGTTTGAGCGACAGCGGCCACACTGAATGTCAGGCACAAAACAAAGCACACCAGATATTTAAAATCAGCGGTGTTTTCGGACATATAACCACCCGTTTCCCTTACTTCAGATGTTAAGAAGGCGCATCTCTGTTATTGAATATGTTAGTATAATTCAATGATATTGTTTTGCCGCCCCGTCCGTTTCACCAGCCCATCAATAATCAATCACGACCATTTTCAACTTGAATACCATTTTTTGTGGGGCACCAATCCCCTTATACGACACAGTTCATCAAGAAAAACCACCGAAACTGAGCTATAACTAATACCAGCAAGTACTCACGTTTATCTGGCAAAGTTGTGTGGAATAATGCAAATTTAACAACCTTCTTGTTTTGCTTTCTTGTTAGTGCTCCGAGCTTTGCAATGTGTACCTTGATGCGCATGGGAGGTAGTCCGGATGCCCCGCCGATAAGTTATGCTATCCATGAAGACAAGTTGCGTGGCATTGGCTTTGATTTTGTACGGCAAGTTTTACCTGCACACACGCAAATTGAAGTCACTAAACCCATGCCCTGGCTCAGGGCAATACAATGGGCCAGAGACGGTCACATTGACATGCTGGTTGGGCTGCAAAGTGCGGACTATCCTCGTGAGTGGTTTACCTACCTGGAGCCTGCTTTAACCACCTCAGCGCACAGTGTGTTCTATCGACGTGAGGAAATATCCCTCACTAACATGACAGAGCTTATCCAGCTCAGAGGTGCTACCTTGCGCGGCGAAAAATCAGCGACTCTAAGTCACACAGGCTTTGATCTGACTCAGCTTACCCTCACTACCGCAGACAGCGTTGAGAAAGCACTAAAGATGCTGTCCATGAAACGTATCGACTACTTTATTGCGCCTCAGTGGCAGGCCATCAGTAGCTGGCTGAACCTCTACAGCGCGCAAGCTCTGCCACTGGCTATGCTCCCGGAGCCCGTGCATATCAATCCTGTTTACTTAGTGCTTTCTAACCAAAGCGCCTGCCTACCCTATAAATCAGAGCTGGAAGCCGCAATCATAAAAGCACAGAAAGAAGGCCTGATGGAAGCTTTGCTGGAACAAAGCTTCCTGTACTCAAACGTGGTTGATCAGTTTCATGATCTTTTACGTTAAAAAGAGGCGATGACCCTGACACTGTCATCCGCACTGCCACTGGTGACATAACCGATAATACTGGCATCTCCTTTCACCATATCCAGTACTTCCTGATCATTGGCCAGCTTTTTTGGCGGTTGTCCTTTACCGGTAAACAGGAGCTTAGACCAGTAGGCTTTTAACTGGCTGGCACTGCGACCGATCACTTTGCTGTAAAACTCTTCACTGGCAGCACTTGTATCGGACTGACTGACTGGCACGGCTTTACCGGCACCATTAAAGGTTTTCAACTTGCCCAGGAATATTTGCTCTATCTGATTCTTGTCCAACGCAGCCGTATTTGAGGGATGGACAACGACATCAACAGCCCAGCATGAAGAAGACAAGCCAATCAAGCCCGTAAATATAATCGCTTTCATTACTTTCCCCTCAAAAGACCAAATCGACGCCCGCGGTCCAAATCGAATAATCTCCGACTGAAGGCCGGGAGTCTTCACCGCTTACATACTGAAACTTCAACGCTGCATTAGGATGGAAATCGTATCTGACAGACAGGCCGACACCATCAAACTCTCGCATTGCCAGGTTATTTCGAATCGCAACCCCGGTCGCTCTCAAAGTTGGCTGGTCTACGCCATTGAGGAAATCCAAGTCTTTGTTATCTTGCAAAAACCTTTCGTGATGTACTGTAACGATGACATCATCGACTACACGGTAACCAATTGCGGTGTACCAGACCTGATTAAATCCATCACTCGAGTCTTCAACGCCGTAATCGGCATATTCCACATCCAAAATGACGCGGTCATAATCTATGTGAAAACCCGTGTAACCATAGAGGCCATTTTTGCCATCCCAAACCACAGCGTCTCTGAACGCCTGAACCTGCTGCTCTGTTGCCCCCTGAGACTTAGCCAGTTCAATTGCCCCCTGAGCGCCTCCAAGGATCGCATTAGTATCTACCGTGCCGCCTTCTATTTCGACTATGAAGAAACCACCGTACACGGTCCACCAGTCTTTAGATAATTCGAGCCTGACAGACAGCTCGTCTTTGAAGCCAAAAGATTCGTCCTGCTGTGTTGCGGCCAGAAAGGTCGTTCCGCGCCAGCTGCCGTACAGTACTTTGGTCGACAATGCATAGTCACCAAAAATAAAGTTGCTGTCTAAAGACACCCCTTCAATTGTGGTGAAATCAAATCCGATGTAGACGGCTTTGGGCAAACGACCAAAGTTGTGTGTATAGCCAACATTTTGGTACTCAGACTGGTAAAAGCTGGGATTGGCAAAGCGCCCCATGCTGATAGTATGCTGTGGGTTAATTTCGTAACTGACATACGCCCACCTCGCTTCTGCGTCAAAATCGCCTTTACCTTCAGCGAGCAACTGAACAGTCGCACTGAGGCCCCCCCCCAGGTCCGCTCGTGCCTGAAGCGCAAAAAGAGATTCGTCAGAAAACGAGATATCGCCGTCCCCCTCAAGTGTCTCGAATGGTGACGTGCCCCCATCACTATCGGCAGCAGTCGCCCTGAGAGAAGCAAAGCCATTAAACACGACGTCGGCGTAGCTGGCGAAACTGCTCGTCACCAAAGCGCCTCCAATTACCCACTTCAAAGCATAATTACAGTTCATAGTTAGTCCTACCCGTTAGTCTTTCAGTGCGCGCAGAGTTACATAACGCCTTTTAACCCTAGCGCAACTTAATCCTTTTGCTAGCAGGGATATTTTAATTTCCTGATGCAGGTAATACCGGCTCTGGTCAGCCTCTCACGCTGTCGTCAACAGGACGACTTACAGATTATTCTCACAACATTCATGCGCCTGAGCGCCTCTTAACAGCAGCAAATACTGAGCAAAGCGGATTTCTCAGAGGCTAAAAACCATTATATTTCTGACAGTTAAAGACATATAACCACTTGTTCCTGAGCACCCATTGCACTACTAAAAAGTCACAAGACTTGGGCAAGGCGCTTATATTACAGTGCCGTACACACAGACCGATACAGGCCGCTGACAATGTAACAAAGACTAAGTCATTCCTTTTTTATTTAATTTTTACAAACAATTGGCAAATTGAGCGTTTATGGCTAAGACTTGTTACTGTGTTGGACTAGCATCGCGCCTGTGCAGGTATGGGCGGTCATTCAGTTGATAGTTTGGTGTTTTAATACTGGGGAACTCGGTTATGCATTGGTTTAAAAACCTACCACTGTTTTACAAAATAAGTTTGATTGTTGCTCTGTCTGTCTCCGTGTTCACTGCTAACCTGCTCATCAATTTCTTTGCCTTTCAGAACACTCAAAAAGAGCTCGTACTGCTAGAACGGCAAATTTACAAAACGGTTCAACTGTCCACAATTAACAGTGTTCTCATCCGCCGGGCAGATGAGCTGTTCAGCCAGGCCGTCTCGTTTGCCGATAACGATGTCATGAATCAAGCCTTGCAAACGGTGCAAGATCTGAAAGCCAACCTCGATGAACTGCGCGTATTAGATGTTGACAACAGTACACTGATCAAAAACCAGCTCGAAGTCATTGCCGAATACAAAACACTGTCTGAGCGGCTCGCACAAGGCATGATCAATGACACCATTGATTTCAGTACACTTCCTACGCTTGCGAAACAAAAATCAGACCTGTTTGAAAAAGCTGAAAACGGCCTGACGGCCTACCAAAAAAGTGTCGACGAGTTGTTTCAAAGTACCATAAGAAAAGCATATGAAAGCGGTAATGACGGTTTGTGGCTATCAATCCAGTCAGGCGTGGTGCTGACGATTCTGCTGGTAATTGTGGCACTGTCTGTTGCTCGCAATATCAGCTTCACTGCCAATGAATTACGGAGCTCGTTAAGTGAACTTGCAGATGGGCATGGTGACTTAAATCAGCGTATTGAAGTACTAGGTGACGATGAGCTAGGCCGCACAGCGCTCAACTTCAATAAATTTATGGATACACTCACCACTGCTATCAATGGGGTTATGTCCGTTTCACAACCACTCCTTGATACCTCAGAGAAGCTGGTACACAGCACTGAAAAAGTAAGAAGAGTGACAGATCAGCAATCAGCCCAGGCAGCGCAAACACAACAGTCGATTAATGAACTCATTCAATCCATCGACAGCATCAGCGACTCTGCATCTGCGGCGAACACCGCTGCGCATGAAACCGAGCAAGAAGCACACAATGGCCTTTCAGCGGTAACCGATACCATAGCTAATTCGAAAGAGCTAAACCAACAGATTGGCGAAGCGGCCGAGGCGGTCAATGATCTCGCTAAAGGCACCGGCAATGTCTCATCCATTTTGGACGTGATTAGTTCAATCGCTGAGCAAACTAACCTGCTTGCGCTTAATGCTGCCATCGAGGCTGCCCGGGCAGGTGAACAAGGCCGGGGTTTTGCGGTGGTTGCTGATGAAGTGCGTACGCTGGCCTCGCGCACTGGTGATGCCACGACAGAAATACGCACAATGCTCGACTCACTGCAAAATGCTGCTGAGCGCAGCGTTAAAATGATGAGCCAGGCGGATGAACAGGCAAGCAGTAATGAATCCAGAGCGCTAAAAGCCGGGCAGGCATTAGAAGAGATCCAAAGTAAAATCGCCAATATTACGCTAATGAACAATCAAATTGCGTCTGCAACAGAACAACAGAGCTCTGTGGCAGCTCAGGTTGCCGATACGATTGAAAAAATGAATGAAGGACAGAAACAGGTTAACGCATCCTTCAGCGACCTCGATGATGTTTCTCACAGACTGCATCAGGCTTCTGATCGGTTAGTGTCAGCGACCAGTCAGTTCAAACTCTAGATTTGGCGTGCCAAATTGTGTCTTTCCCGGGCTCTTCAGCCCGGTCGAAGGCATGTGTCTAAAGCTTCCTGGCTTCCTTCACAAAGCCCACGAAACTGCTCACATTTTATGCAAAAAACCTTTCTTTTTTGCATATATAACTATACTTAGCAGTGCCAACAACACGAGTTTAGCGGAGCTATCCATGAAACTAAAATATACTCTCTTGGTCACAGCGTTAGCATCAACGACACTTCATGCCGAGGTCAACATATCTGGGTTCGCCAGTATGACAGGTGGCCAGGTGTTAAGTGGTTCGGGTGTCCCTCAGTTCGGTCTGGAACCTACTTTTCTGGCTGACTATCCCATCGTGAGCGCCTATAAAGAGGACTTATCCTTTTCGCCTGAATCCCTGATTGGTTTGCAGATCAGCAGCGACCTGGGTGAAGGTTTAAGCGTCACGGGTCAAATTGTCGCCAGGGGTGCCAATGATTACGATGCAGAGTTTGAATGGGCCTATGCCTCATACGAAATAAACGACAATTGGACATTTCAGGTCGGTAAAAAGCGTTTACCTTTGTTTTATTACTCTGATTTTTATGATGTAGGGTACGCATATGTGTGGATGCGGGCCCCGGCCGACAACTATACCTGGCAGATATTTAACTATGAAGGTGCCAATCTGTTGTACAGCGGGGCAATCGGAGATTGGGGCATTTCTGCTAACGTATATACAGGGCGCGAAGACGACACAGAAAATAAACTCTTGTCTGAGTTCTTCTTCCAAACCCCTACCCGGGAGATTTGGGAAGATATTTTAGGCGGTGTGGTACAACTCAGCTATGACTGGCTTGAGTTGCGAGTCACTCACATGCGCTATACGAACAAGCGTTTTCGCAATGGTGAACCTGAGCTTTGGAATGGTAAAGACAGCCGGGATGGCAAATTTTATGGTCTGGCCGCCAATGCAGATTTTGGCAATGTCTTTATCTTAACTGAGTTTAACCGGCTGGACCTAGATGGTGACTTAGATACTTACATGATCAGTGCTGGTTACCGATTCGACACCATCACCCCATACATTATGTATTCCAACTTTGAACAAAAAGATGGAGACGATCCGGAGAAGCATGACACTCGTGCCGTTGGGGTTAGATGGGACTTCCATCCTTCCGCAGCCTTCAAAGTACAATATGACAAAGTCGAAGATGATTCGACTGCACTGGCAGTAGCAGGCGACAGTGAATCTCTCACTTTTGGTATTGATTTGGTTTTTTAGGGGAAATGACATGAGAAATTTAATATACGCAGTGCTATTGTCGTCGGCTTTTAATGCTTATGCTGGCGTATCCGTGATTGTTCACCCCAGCAACGGCAGTAGCTTTGATACCTCAACAATCAACCGTATTTTTACTGGCAAAGAGAAATCTTTTTCCAATGGGAATAAAGCGATCCCGGTGTCACAAGAGCCGGGTAACCCGATCACCGATGAGTTTAATAGCAAAGCACTCAATAAGTCTTCTGCTCAGCTCAAGGCATATTGGTCTAAACTTATCTTTACAGGTAAAGGCACACCACCTAAGGAAGTTTCTAATGACGCAGAAGTCATCAAAATGGTTTCTGCAAACCCGGATACAATTGGCTTTGTCTCTTCCGATTCGGTCACTGATGCTGTGAAAGTAGTGCAACAGTTTTAACAGCTTTGAGGGTGCTTTTATATCAGTCTGAAGCCGGTTCATCTGAACCGGCTTTCATGTTGCAATTCCGGCATTAAACAACAGTGAATTATTCCTACCTTATTCGCCCTGAACCTGAAAGGTTATCTCTTGCGTCTCTAACGAGAAGACTTTCCCGTTATCCAATTCTATCCTGATGTAAAAAGTCATGTTTACAGGATACTCAGGTCCTGTATTTAACACCAGGTTGCGTGTAAAGCCTGCGTTCAACGCCTCTCCATCGCGACCGTATTGCAAAAACTCATCCACTGTGAAAAACGTTTTCGTGTCGTTATGATAGGAATAATACCTGTTGAGTGCGTCATCATAAGTCACCGAAAATAATGCATTCAGATTGCTCCCGGAGGGGTATTGCTGACTAAAATCCATTGCTGAAGTGATATCCAATGATACAATACTTTCTTCTGTCTGAGGGGGCATCGGCGACAAAGCATAGGCTTTAGAGATCAACTGAAACGGTGTAAATGTGTCAAACCCGGACGCCAATTTTACCGACTCTGTTTGCGTATCGAGGCCAAATACGATATCCCGATAAGTGACAGGTTCATTCACCTGATAAGGTGTATCTCGATTGTACTCAGGATCGTCTGCATCTTGCTCGACCAGTCGATTATAGATGCTCACTTCAAACCCCTGAGTGACTATCTTAGTGCTTTTTACATTCGGTTTCGGTGGCTTTACAGGCCCTGTTATACCATACGTGGGCTCACTGTTGCCTGAACCACAGCCAAGCAGAATACCCGATAGTATGAGTGCTATGAATGTGCGTTTCTTCATTATTTTTCCTTAAACGAGCTCTACGCTGCATTCTATCTGGGTGTATAATAGTGACCAACCAGTTGCGTGTTATTTAATGTTACCTTTTGTCTCATTACGCAATAGGCAAAGTGGGCCTGATACAAAAGCAGTTCAGGCCCTTAAGTTGATTACTTACACTCCCCAATTACTTTCCACACTGCCCAGCGGCTTGAGTTATCAGCCGGAACTTGATTACGTGTCCACCATTTTGCCTGATACAGCTTTCCGTTATAGCTCACCTGATCACCAGCGGTATATACTGTGCCAGCAGACCAGTCACGAGTCCGACAGCCAGGTGCCTTCGTTTTGATGCTAATTTGGTGTGTGGCTGAACGCGTTTGCAAGCCGCTCTTATCGCTGGCCACGGCATACAACTCGTAGGTCCCTGCCTCGCTCAGAGTCGTCGACGCACTGAAAGGCTCAAGATTGCTGCTTGCGACTTGTTTGCCGTTAATGAAATATCGGACCTGAGCCAAATCACCATCTTTATCCGACGCTTGAACCTGAAGCATAATTGGCTGCTCAGGGGCAAACTGACTACCATTTTTGGGGCTGGTTAAAACCACCTCAGGTGCATTTACCTCACCCTGACTTGGTGTCACTTTAATAGCCCGTGTGACAACATGAGAGCGCGCACCGTCATCATCCACTGCAACCGCACTCAAGGTGTATTCGCCAGCTTGCTGAGCATTAAAATTAAACGTGTAAGGTGCTCGGGTAAGCTCAGTCAATAGCTGGCCATTCACGCTGATCAGCACCTCTTTCACTTCACCATCCTGATCGATTGCGCTTAGTGCCACCGCTACCCGGCTACCTTCTGTGACTTCGCGGTTGTTCTCAGGTGACAAGAAGATCAGTTCAGGTGCCTGGTTTGGCTGCTCCTGAGTCTGGCTACACTCAACGCCGCGCTGCCATACTCCCCAGGAACCCGAGTTATGCGCAGGACTTTGACCACGATTCCACCATTTAGCGGTGTATTCATAGCCATCAAAGGCAGCTTTATTGCCCTGCACATAGACCTGACTTTCTTGCCATTGGGGTGTCTGACATTGGCTCGGGTCGATTAACGTAAACCGCACCGGCTCAGAATTCACGCGCAAGCCTTCATTGTCTTCTACTATCGCACTCAGTTGATACGTCCCGGTTTGATCGCTTTGCCAGCGCACCTCAAAAGGTGCCTCGGTTAATGTCTGATATTGCTCACCGTTCACCATAAAGGTCACTTTAGCAACTTCACCATAGTCATCTTGCGCATCAGCACTGAAAGTCAGCGCTGAGTTAATCTTAAAACGACTGCCCTCTTCCGGGTTAGTTATGGTGATTTCAGGGGCTTTATTTTCTGTGCAGGCAAACACGCCGACCTGTTTGAATGCCGCGCCAACCTCCTTGATATCGTAACCCAGTTCCTCAGCCGCATCCGTTACACCGCAAGCCAGCGACTCAAAATTACCGTTATACACCCAGTAGTGTTTATTTGCATGCAACATCACCTCATAGGCTTTTTTTACGCCCCAACCGGGTGTGGTAGACAGCAGATAAAAAGCTTTGTTGAATACCCCTGAACTATAATGAACGTCGAGCCCTATGGTGTAGTCATCCGCATGACCAATAGATTTGCCGTCTTTGGTTGGATCATCCATATAGCGCAGCGCTGTGCGGTTTTTGAAAATGCTGGCACCGATTAACCAATCCACTTCACAATTGCCATCGGCGTCCTGATTCAGAAAACACTCCAATGCCTCCGACGTCATGTCTGAAAACGCCTCGTTCACCCCACCTGACATGCTGCTGTAAACCAGCTTTGAGTTTTGCGAAGTCACACCATGGGCAATTTCATGGGCGACCACGCCCAGCGATGTGAAGGGATATACGCCATAACGAGACAAGTTGCCATCACCAAACGTCACTTCTTTGCCATTCCAGAACGCGTTGAGATAATTTTCGCGGTAGTGCACCCGCATCACCAAATCGCCTTCCAGTGCTCGGCTGCTGTACCAGTCATCAAACATCTCCAGCGTCGCTTTACCATAGTACATGGCATCATTGAGCGGAGAATAGGCACCATTGACTGACTTATGCTGGTTCTCATGGCAATCAAACACGAAGGTCTCGGTATTGCTGATGTCATGTTCCATATCGATCACGCGAATGTCATCATGCGCCAGCGCACAGCGTCCGTCGTCACGCTCAGTCGCATAAAACTTAGGCTTATCCTCGCCGTAGTAATGGCGGCCGATTTTCTCATTGCCGCCGGGGCCTGTGCCAATTTTTCCATGGGTCAGAGTCTCAACATGACTCAGGATCTCGGCACTGTGTGCATCAATGAAAAACTCCGGTCTGCTGGGGGCGTGCTCTGTCTCAGCAAAGAAAGTGATCATATATGCCAATCTAAAGCCATTCTGGTATGGATAAACCACCAGTTCAACCTGCTCATCATGAGTGAGCAATAGATCCGGAATACTGTCCTTTGCACTACTCAGTGCTTGTGCTTCATCAATTGACGCAACAATTGAATCCAGCCTGGGAGCCGGTACCACTGAACCACTGATCCCAGTGATATCCCCTTCCGGTGAAAACCACACACTAAACAAGTTTTGTGCATCATGGTGAGTTACAATTTCCCCTCCGTGTACGCGGACCCCTTGATAATACTGGCTACGACGAAGGTGTTTGCCATCTTTGCTGCGACTGTGGGTTTTAAAATCAAAACCCGGCTGCGTGCCTGCCTGACGAGATTGGAAAAAACGCGTTGATTGTTGCAATTGTTCAATGAGCTGTGACTCAAGTTGCTGATCGCTATGAATGCTCACTGGTGCTGTGCTGGCTGCGGCACCAAACACGCTCATCGCACCGAGAAAAGACGCTATGGGTGATAATTTGTACATGATTATACTCTTATTATTCGTTGTTTTTATTTGTTGGAAGCGCATCCCTGCGCTAATCGGGTTATCCATAACAGCAGGTTAATTTATAGCTTGCGCCACACACCGTTAGTGCCTGGCGTCTGACCTCGAGTCCACCAGCGTGCCTGCCAGGTTTCTCCGCCGTGTGTAACTTTGTCTCCGCCGGTATAAACCAGGTCACTACGCCAGGCTCGCACTTTGCCGTCGTCTGGGATGATTTCCTGCCACACGCCCCCGTTGGAAGGCGCCGCCCCCTGTGTCCACCAGCGAGCGCGATATTCAACGCCTTTGTAAAACACCTTGTCACCGCCTACATACACTTTGCTGGCATCCCAGGTGGTTTTGCCATCGCCAGGCATCGGATCAGGCGTATCAGCCAGGTTTTTCACGGTGACGTTAAACTGACGCTGCACTTCGTGGACGCCATCACTGACGGTCACAGTGCCGGTCACAGTCTGTGTTTTTTCCACTTCAGAGGCGTTCAGAGTGACAGATGCGCCCTGGCCGCTGATGGTATGACCCGGCACATGCCAACGATAACTCAGTGCTTTACCTTCCGGATCAGTGGCACCCACAGTCAGCGTTTTGCTGGACTTTTCATCCAGGCTAATACTTGCTATATCTCCAACAACGGGGGCTTTATTTTCAACCACCGGCGCTTTAACCAGTACTTTGACCTGTCGCTGTACCTTGTTCACCCCATCGGAAACCTGCAAGTTAACCGTATACACCGCATCCTGAGTGACATTCGGCGCCGTTACGATAACGCTGTCATCCTCACTTTGCAGATTCAGTTGAGCATCACCAGACCAACGATAAGTCAGCGCTTTGCCTTCGGGATCGCGCGCATCAGCAGTCAGAATAAAGATGTCACCCGCCGCCAGCGTCAGGTTAGTCGGCATAGTAACTACTGGTGCTTTGTTCACTGGTACCGGCTCAGTCACTTTCCCGGCCAATCCTTCGTGCATCGCATTGAGAATATCACCGTTATCCGCATCAATTTCCCAGGCAAACAAACCACCCAGATTGTGTTCACGGACATATTGCCCCTTTGCTCTGACGGAACGCGGGCTGTCATAGGTCACAAGTGTGCCTGTATCGCGGTTCCAAACATAAGCCGCTTCGGCTGTGGTGTCATAACCCACTTCAAAGCCATTAATGCCCTGCTCATCACGGCCAATCATGTGTGCCTTGAGCCCTTTATAGTCAATGACACCGGCTTCCCAAACGCCCTGTGACGTGCTGCCACGCAACTTACCGTTGGCCGGCGCGGTCATCGGGTTATCTGCAATTTGGGCATTGTTCGGATAAACACCTTCCCAGCCACGTCCGTACATGGCTGCACCAACTACCAGCTTTTCACTGGGCACACCTTGCTTAAGTAATAACTGAATTGCATTATCCAGGGTATAAGCAGGACCTTTTCTTGCCTCCCCTTGCTCATCTAACCCGGTACCCTGACATTCATCTGAACTCAGGTGTGAACCACAATATATGCCCGTCTGATGACCAGTTTCATTGTTCCAGCCACCGTAAAAGTCATAGGTCATGGCAAAGATGTAATCCATGTACTGCGCAGCATCGCGATAATCCACATCTTCGATTTTGTCCCATCCAGTGCCAATGGCTGATGTCAGTTCATAGTCGCGACCCGTCTGGGCTTCCAGCTCATCCAACATCACTCTGAGCTCTTTCATCAGCAACACATAGGTTTCACCATCCGTGCTTGCGCCTAAGTCCGTGTGGGCACCATCACCGCCCGGGAATTCCCAGTCTATATCTACACCATCATAGAATTTCCAGGTCGTCAGAAACTCGCGCATTGACCTGACAAAGGTGTCGCGATTCGCTTTGTCGGTAAAGTCAAAGAAGGGATCGGATAAAGTCCAGCCCCCCACCGAAGGTAAGATCTTCAGGTCCGGGTTACGCTGTTTAAGCGCCATTAATTGCGCGTAGGTACCGCGAATTGGATCTTTACTGCTGATCCCCGGCAGGGCTTTTTGCACCGCAGCCCAGGGGTCGTGGATCACCACTTCATAGTCTTCAGAGCTGCCACACGCCAACTTCAACGCGCGCAGACTATTGCCATTTTCAATTTCTGCCAGCGAGTCATTCGGCCCACAAATAGGAATGAAGCCATACAACAGGTGAGTCAGGTTATCCGCCGGGAGCTGGGTTACATCAAAGTTGCGGCCGTATATGCCCCACTCGACAAAATAGGCACCCACCACGGTATTGGGGTCGGTGTCATATTGCTTGTTATTGGGGTTGACGTTCAGCTTGAGTGGTTCCAGGTGTCCACCATCGGTATCAGCAATTACGATGGGCTTACTGGCAGAGGTGGCGCAACCCGACGCATCACACAATGCAATGCGCAATTCATGCCGCCCTGATTTATGATAAGGGAAACGGATCACCCCACTGGTGGTGCCTTTCGCCAGCTGCCCTTCATTAACCACCTCGTCATCAAAGTACACTTTGTAACTGTCACCCCCTTTGCCCGACCAGGCATTCCATTCGATGGCGATATCGACCACCTCTTTGGCCTGGATCAGCTGTTTGTAGGAGCCTCTGCCGTAAATGTTGACGTCAACAAAGGAGTAGTTTTGCGGTTTCCAGTTGATGCTCGGGGTTGATGGTGCGGCGACAGCTGTCGCTACAGATATAGCTGATGCGACCGCAGCCGCACTGATCAAATAGTTAAACATGTTTTTTCCTCTTGAATTGTTATAGTTTTTTCCACACATTGTGCTTGCCTGGTTGCTGCCCTCTGGTCCACCAACGGGCCTGATAACGTTGACCCTGGTAACGCACAACGGCACCACCCGCGTAAGCCACTGAGGCTTGCCATTGGTCTTGAGGTTCAGAAGGTGATGCTATGCGCTCCCAGGCATGGCTGCTGTCTGGCCGCTGTCCGCGAACCCACCACTTGGCCCGGTATTGACTCCCGTTAAAGCTGACAATGTCTCCACCGGTATAAACCTTATCCGTCTGCCAGGCGTCACTATCGGGTGGTGTTGGAGTGGTATCCTGATTAGTCACCGCAATAACCACATTGACAGAGGTGCTTAGCTGTCCGTCGGAGACGGTGACCTTGCCACTAAACTGCGTGTCTTTATCAACCTGTGGGGCCGTGACCGTGATGGTTGAGCCTCTGCCGGTGTGCTCGATTTGAGCCGGTAGCTGCCAGTCGAAATGCAGTGTGCTTTGCTGATCATCGAAAGCATGCACATGCAAATGAGCGCTTTGCCCTTCCTGTACGGTCAATATTGCTGGGGTGTGTACCGTAGGTGGTGTATTCGCAGGTTTAGCCACCACACTGAGATTGAAGCTATGCGTCTGATCAGTAACAAAAACCTGATTACTCGCCAGACTGGTTGCATCAAAGTGAATGTTGCCATTCTCATCCCGCACGCCAATACGGATCAGCGAAGCAAACGCCTCATTGAGCTGAGTCGCAAAATACTCAGGCCAGTTGTTGTGATGAGCCTCAGTAATAGTGAGCTTTTCCTGGATCAACTCTTTACCGTTGGTGTCGAACACGCGCACCCAAACTGTATCGCCAACATGCGCTTGCTGCCCCTGACGCAGATAGTACCCGGCGCTATACCAGCTTTGTGGTGGCTGAGGTTCTGATCCCCTGACAATGGTAATGTCACTACAGTTGTAAAAACCTTCTCCGACTACATCGTCCCGCTGCCAGCGACTGTACAGGATCGCATCCCCCGAAAAGCGCTCGGGAATGGCGACTGTCATCTCGTAGTAACGTTTACCGTCGGGTGCCATAAAAAAGTCGATATTGCCATGGCTTTGTACCAGTTCGAGATCAGCCCAGCTAAGTGCTTTGTTTTTAAAATCAACACCCGGCTTGGTCAGATAAAACTGCCAAAAACTGGGGTTGTGTGGCGTTGTCGCCCGATAACGAATTTTAACTTTTCCCTGACTGTCGACCGTTACTGGAGTTGTCTGCCAGTCTTTTGAGGGTAAACCCATGCCCGCTTTGTTTTTATCGCCGGCATGACACAAAGTGCCATCAGGAATATTCGCCTCAACCGCGCTTTGATCGTTAAAATGTGCCGTATTGGCAGCGAATTCATGTTTTTGAATAAACTGTACATGGCCGGATTTCAAAAATGCGGCGCGGCAGGCTGCATTGGGGATCTTGGAACCATCTTTTGGCCACCAGAATCCGCCCTGCTCCTGACAAATCGCCTGACGAGCCTTGGGAAAGTCCATATAGCCGTGCGCTAATGCCTGATTGGCAGCAGCCAAGGTCATCCCCACGGCAAAAGCCGACAGGGTTTTATTATATTTCATAGGGATATCTCCTGCGGTGGCAGTGATGCCACCGCTATTTGTTGAGGATTACAGC
This sequence comes from Pseudoalteromonas ardens, assembly GCF_030125445.1. Classification (NCBI taxonomy): domain Bacteria; kingdom Pseudomonadati; phylum Pseudomonadota; class Gammaproteobacteria; order Alteromonadales; family Pseudoalteromonadaceae; genus Pseudoalteromonas; species Pseudoalteromonas ardens. Next base: position 72,606 of record NZ_JASJUV010000002.1, on the reverse strand, counting down.
GAGCAAACCTGCTGCCAGGCACCACCATTGGATGGCGTGGCATTGGTCCACCATTTGGCTTTGTAAACGTAGCCGTTGTGGATCAGCATATCGCCACCAAGCGCATGGCTTGGTGTGCCGGCCCAGTTGGTGCGCGGCCACTGTGGGTAATGATTGATATTATTCAGCTCAACCCCCTCGCAAAGCGTGCCGGATGGTGGATTACCACCGGATGTGTCGTCTGACTTTTTCGCTACAGGCAACTGAGGATATTCGCTACTGAAGGCGTATTGTTTGCCGTCTTTTTCGATGACAAAGTTAACGGGCCCCGTGATCGGCATGTAGTACATAACCTGAGCGTTGACAGTCTCGCCTGGTTTAAACGACTCCAGCTGACCGCCCCACTCGTTTTTCAGGGTAATTGAGAAACGATGGAATGCGTTGTCAAAGCCACCAATGTTGTTACCGCGTGTATTGCTGGCATCATGCTCTACTTTCATGCCCAGCTTTTTGCGAGCATTCCAGTTGGACTTAAAGATCGCAGAGGTTGAGACCGGCACATTGAAGCTGATTGTCGCCCCGCTCAGGTCCAGCTCAGAGTGGTTGGTGAACGCGAATGTGGGTCTGATTGGGTAATTCTGATCGCCAACCGGGAAATCTTTGGCGTTAAAACGGATATCAACCGCTGACTCAGGCACAACAAATTCTGCATCACCCTGCACCGTGGCGTAGTCTGTGCCATTTTGATTAAAAGTGTTGTAGGCGAGACTGGTCATAGTCGAGCCCATGAAGTACTCACCTTTATCTGCATGGTAGTCAAAGTCGCCGGCCAGCTCCCAGAACATCACGCCACCCAGGCCTTTTTCAAGCACATAATTAAGCTTGGTTTGCATGGATTCAGTATCTTCCATCGACAAGAAGACTTTTTTCTGTGCATTGTACAACCAGGGAGCGACAGCGATGTCATCGTAATGCCGCACATAGTCGCCTCGCATCACATCATCCGGATCTGTAGCAGGCGTCAGGCCATAGTCAGCCAGATAACTTGGATTGATACCATGTTGCAGGTTTTTGGCGTGCCATAAAGGGTTCGACCCGGCAGCGACTTCCTGACCATTTTCTATGTCATGCCACAGGTTGTCGATGCCAATGGCACCATTACCACATTTGTTCTTCTCACCAATCCCTGTTCCTTTCGGACAGGCATTTTGATCAGGCAGTGGCGCTCGACCCCAAAGACCATTTTCACCACCACGCACATCTTTAAATCCACGGGTGTAATAGGGAATACCTATGTTGATCCGCCCGGCTGGTAATGCACCTCTGAAATAATTCACGGCCCAGTCTGTGTTGAGGTAGCCAATTCCACCAAACTCCTTGGTACCGTATACATTCCAGGTTTTCAGTTCAGTGTCTTTACCGGTATCATACAAAGGCGCGTTGTGGCCAACATGGTCATTCCAGGCACCGTGCAGGTCGTAACTCATGATGTTCACAAAATCCAGGTACTGTGCAGTCTGAAACGTTTCCATGCCTCTTAACAGGTAACCCGAAGAAGGAGACGCTATGGTCAGCATGTAATGCTTACCATCCTGCTCACCCGCTTTGTCCAGCGCTTCACGCAAAGATTTCATCAGCACCTGATAAGACTTATTCAGGCCAGCACGGCGCTGGTTACTGATGTCAAAATCTTCAGGGTGACCCGAATCTTTCATTGACGACGGATATTCGTAGTCGATGTCCAGACCATCAAACCCGTACTGACGTAAGAAAGCCACAGAGCTGGCAACAAACGCTTGTATCCCTTCATGATTCACACTGCCGTCGGCATGGGTGGTCATGGTGTAAAACCCACCACTGTTAACGCGCGTCCCGGTTTCATCGAAGTAACCGCCTGTTTCAGCCCAGCCGCCCACAGAAATCATCGTTTTAACGTGCGGATACTGCTTTTTGTAACGGTTTAACAAGTTAAAATGCCCGGTATAAGGCAGACTTGGGTCCATTTCAGCACCCGCCTCGCCCGGCCAGGTCATATTGGTCGCAGCGTTGCCTTCAGCTTTTGGGTCACCAATACTCAGTTCGTTCTGACTGTTTACATGGGCAAAGGCATAGTTAATATGGGTGATCTTGTCCCAGGGGATATCATTAACCAGATAGCTTGGCTGGTTATTTTTACCATGGCGCCAGCTGGTAAAGTAACCAATCACGCGTCGCGGATGATCAGCGCCCATTTTCTCCCGGCCTTCGCTATCGTACACATCACAATAAGCACTGGTTACGCCGGGTGTGCGATATAAACCGGCAGGCAAACAATCCAACTGACTGGTTTTATCGTCACCCGGCGCTTTCACAATAAAAGTACGCGTGATGGTTTCTGACACCAGGCCATGCTCGTCCGTTGCCTGCAAAGAGAACTCATGACGCCCGGCCGATGCAGCTGACCACTCGTAGTGTGCTTGCGCAAGATCAGTACGTTTGATCTCTTGACCATTCAACGTCAACACCTGAGTTAAGCGGTCATTTTCTTTGTCGTGACTTCGCAGTGTCAACCGGACCTGGCTACCCACTTCCAGTTCATTGGGCAATTCAGCTGTGAGGCGTGAGACAGGTGCGGTATTTTTTTCTTCCGGCGGCAATGCTGCTACCTGAACAGTACGCTTTGCTGATACCGACTTTGCACCATCGTCATCAATCGCAACAGCATGGAAAATGTGATCCCCGACGCGTGCCTTCCAGTTGAGTACGTATGGGGCCTCGTCCAGTACTTTCACCAAAGCGTCATTGTGATACACAGAAACCTGTCTGACGATGCCATCGCTGTCATGTGCACTGAAAACGAACTGAAGCTTTTCGCCTTCCGTCACGCTCATATCACTACCCGGCTGCTCCATGTCAATCACTGGTGATTGATTAGGTTGCTCGCCTCCCTGGCAATCACCCAGTTTACGCCACTCCTGCCATTGGCCAGAGCGAAGCTTAGGTGATGAACGGTTCCACCAATTTGCCCGATAAGCTATGTTATCTTGTTGCACCTGCTGGCCAGATGTATACACCTGTCCTGCCTGCCACTGAGGTATCTCACTACAATCCACCGCCGCACTCGCGTGGTGTGCCATTAATGCCAGCGCTATTGCGCTAAGCTTAACGGTTGGCTTTTTTATGTTAACTAGTTGCATAAATGCATCCTCACTTGTTTTTATTTTTAACCTGACATCAATAGAACTTCATTACATCTCTATCTCAGATGCAGGCGGATGAAGTTTATCGAGACAAAAAAACATAACAAGTAACTAGTCAACAATAATAATCTAGTACATTTTTACTGTTAAAAACACAACTACATCGATAAAAATTCGCACCATGCATATGATAAATATAAAGATTATTTATTTGTTGCATATTTATGAATGGCGAGGTATTTGGAAGGTTCCACATTGTATCATTAGATTTACAAAGCGAACTGGTAAGAACAGCCGTAAGGATGGCTAAATTTTTAAATGGTAGTACTTAAGGATCTAAAAAACAGTATTTACTGCACGGTTCAATACGATATATTTACAAAAAATAAGGCGTTATCAAAGATTGAACAATGTTCAAAGCCTACGCATAAGTGCAAGAAGCCACAAAAGCAACGAATCAGAGAGGCGTAATTATCTGTTCGACAAGAAAGGATATTTCGTTTTTCGAGCTAATAAAGTCGCTTTGATTAAGGTGAAGGAAAGAGTCTGTGTCAGCCAGGCTAAATCTGCATGACCTATGGTGAGCGTTTTTGAAGCTAAAAATAATGCCACAGCAGTGCCCGGGCGGGTAATATTAAGAAGCAGCTGTAATCGAAGGAGGCGCGAGGCATACTCATGTATGCCTCGGATAGCTTATTTCTGGCGTCTGCGACGTACCCACAATAGAGGAAGTGCAAGTAAAGACAACCAGCTCAGAGATGCAGACTGACGCTCATACGTCTCTGTTTCCGGCGCAACACATTCACTGAGCTCTGTGCTACCCGTTTTAGTCAGAACCACTGGCACCACAACGGATTCTGATGCTTCGTTGCCATCTGAATCCTTGTCTGGGTTCCCAAACGAGTCTAGCTTGGTCACCGTTTTGGTAGCAACCGCATAGATCGTATTGTCATCCGTTATCCGGATCGCCTCGGATACGGTATAGGGGAATTCATCGCTTTTACAAGGTAGTAAATCATTAATGTTAGTTAGCTTTTCATCACCAATCTTATACATAAAGGCTTCACTGCGAGAGTTAGATACGTTTTTCTCAGTCTCGCCGTCACCGACCATATAACCGGCGTTGTTAATGTCTCGGACATGCGTGTCGGAGCCACTGAAATAACTTGGGATCTCTACCAAGGTTTTATCATTCATATCGTAGTAAAACCCGTTCACGTCAAATAACGTGCCCTGGTTTTGTCTGCCTACGTACCCCACAATCACATTACTATCATTGATGTCCAGAGCATATCCGGACTGATAAAAGTCATCATGCTCTCGTAAAGTGAAAAACTGACCATCCTGGTAATAGCCAGGCTCTTCATAAGCCTTTAAGCTATCATCGATCCTGACTCGGGACCTGCCAACTGCAATACCCGCTTTGTTGATGGCATAAGCCGAGCTGTAAAACGGATTATCTTCATCGTCTTTGCGCTCCAAACCGATACCCAGGTCTTTCGTATCAATGACATTGAAGTCTTTATCCAGCGTCCATTGGTAAGCGCGCAGATCATAGACTCCCCTGCCCTGACGCCAGATACACACAGCTTCAGGCTCATCTTTGTCATCACAATTGTCCGTAATCGTCGTCTGGCTGTTTTCAGACAAGCCTACCGACGCCTGGCCAACAACCAGATAATTGCCTTCATCAGTCAGCGTAATATCAGAGGCAATGCTGTAACCACCATATTCAGTGAATGCAGGTTCCAATACTACGCGCTTGCCACCCGGAGATATCACGATCCCGCGAGCATGCCAGTCACGCACAAAGTAGGTTTTTTCCTCACTTTCTCCCTCTGGCGTGAAAGTGATTTTTTTAAAAGGTGCAGAGCCCCAGCCAACCACAGTGCCGTCTGCCGCGACAGCGGTCATCGCATTACTGACTGAACGTGTCAGACCTGCATAATCGGGCGATTCTATATCGAATATATCGACCAGGTTAACACTGGTGCCTGTGAATTCGAGGCCAGCGACAGAACTGATTTTTTGGAATTCAGCGCTGGCACTTTGGGTACCAGACGATAAGTAGCCCAGCATAAAGTTGTGTGCTTCTGAATCTGTTGAAAGCGCGTTACCATTTTCTATATCATCCAGAGTGAAAGAAATGGTTTCGTCTCTATCCTCCAGGATATCCTTGTAGCTATTGTAGTAACTTGTGATCGAATTGTCTTGAAAGTCAATATAGCTAATGTCGACTGGCAAATTAAACAAGCCTGTCACGCGGCCAATAGCATCGCCGCTTTCATTGACGTCAGTGACATAATGCATTTTGCCAATGTCGCTGGTTGGTAATTCAGTGAGTTTGTAGGTCGCGGCAATCGCCTGACCAGATAGGCCGAAAATAATGCTGGCGGCCATAAGTGAATATTTCATTTCAATCCTTACTACTGATTCTGTAATGCTTCTAATTCTTCCCAACGCTCAAACGCGGCTTCAAGCTTGGACTCAAGGTCAGCCAAATGGTTCAACGCGGTTTGGGTCGTTTCAGGATCTTGCTTAAAAAACTCCGGTGAATTCACCAGGTTTTGCTGCTCTTCCAGCTCGTTTTCCAGAGCCTCTACTTTACCCGGCAATGCTTCTAGTTCAAGCTTTAATTTGTAGCTTAATTTGCCAGATTTGTTTTTATTGGCAGATTTTTTGTTATCGCTCGCTTGTTGTTTCTCTTTGTCGAGCTTTTCTAGCGCTTTTTGCTGCGCCTGCTGCTGTGTTCGGTACGCTTCAAAGTCACTAAAGCCGCCGACAATTTCAGTTACCTTACCATGACCTTCAAATGCCCAAACACTGTTACAGGTATTATCGATAAACTCCCTGTCGTGGCTGACGATCAGGATAGTTCCCTGATACTGATTGATAATCTCTTCGAGTAACTCAAGCGTTTCGATGTCTAAGTCATTGGTCGGCTCATCCAGCACCAGCACATTCGAAGGTTTCAGGAACAATTTAGCCAGCAACAGACGGTTCTTCTCTCCTCCTGATAATGCCTTAACCGGGGTACGAGCGCGTGCAGGAGGAAATAAGAAATCTTGCAGGTAACCCAGTACATGACGGCTGCGACCGCCCATTTGCACCTCTTGTTTACCTTCAGCGACATTGTCCTGAACCGTTTTTTCTTCATCCAGTTTTTCCCGGTACTGGTCAAAATAGGCCACTTCAAGGTTAACGCCTTGCTTCACTTTACCTTTATCCGGAGAAATATCACCAAATAGAATTTTCAGTAAAGTCGTTTTACCTACGCCGTTAGGGCCAATTAAGCCAACCCGATCACCACGCATAACCAAAGTCGAGAATTCATTGACAATGCGCTTATCTTTAAAGGCATGGCCAATATGTTGAGCCTCAAATACCAGTTTGCCCGAACGCTCAGCTGACTCAATGTTAAAGTCAGTCTTGCCGACTTGCTCAACACGCTGCTTACGCTCAACCCGCAGTGCTTTAAGGGCTCTGACTCGTCCCTCGTTGCGTGTGCGTCGCGCTTTTATCCCTTGACGGATCCAAGCCTCTTCCTCGGCGAGTTTCTTGTCAAACAAGGCATTTTGCGCCTCTTCAACTTTCAGGTCATGGGCTTTTTGGTCCAGGTACTTGGCATAATCGCCCGGGTAAGAAATAAGCTTACCGCGATCTAAGTCGAGTATTCGGGTTGCAACACCGCGAATAAATGCCCGGTCGTGCGAGATAAAAACAATGCCGCCTTTAAATTCTTTTAAGAACTGCTCCAGCCATTCAACGCTGCTCATGTCCAGGTGGTTGGTCGGTTCATCAAGTAATAGCAGATCCGGGTCACTCACCAAAGCCTTAGCCAGAGCCACTTTACGTAGCCAGCCACCAGATAACTTTTCGAGCTTCATATTGGCAGTCAATTGCAACTGTGTCAGTACCAGCTTGATACGGCTTTCAAACCGCCATGCATCCTTAGCTTCAATGTCTGCAGACAAACGTTCCAAACGGCTCAACAGGCTACTCGAGTGATCGGTCTGCAACGCTTCGCTGACGTTATGATAATCAATCAGCAGCTGGGCAATATCTGGCAGGCCACCCGCTACATAATCAAATACACTGCCCTGGGCCCCTTTAGGCGGATCCTGTTCCAGCCGCGACACTTTTAGCCCGGAGACCTGGTTGATTTCACCGTCGTCCAATTGGACTTGCCCGTCCAGGACTTTGAGCAGGGTTGACTTACCGGCACCGTTGCGCCCGACGATACAGACCCGCTCACCCGCTTCAATAACTGCATCTGCCTGATCTAACAGGGGATGAGTACCAAAAGCCAGTTGGGCCCGTGCAATTCTGATTAAATCCATCTTACTTTAACAACTCTTTTATATCTTGTTCTGTGAAGGGCCAGAACAAAGTTCTGGCACTGTCTGTTGACTTAAGTACGGGAATAGACGTCTGATATTCAGCCATCAATTGCGGATCTTCCACAATATCCTGATGCTGCACAGCATCACTGGCGACGCAACGTAGCACCAATTCATAGGCTTGCTCGCAAAGGTGACAGCCATCGGTATAAAACAGGGTAAGTTTAGCCATGGGTGATCAACCAACTGTTGTGGATCTGCTTGTTACGCTTAAAGTCAGGCGACAGGGTTTGGTCTGACACATTTTCGGCTTTCAGGCCAAGTCCCATCAAACCGATTTCATCCATTTTAAAACCCCGTTTGTTGTTGGAGAATAACAAGGTACCGCCCGGACTGAGAATCTTTTTGACCCATTCTAGCAACTGAATATGGTCACGCTGCACATCAAAGACCTCTTTCATGCGCTTTGAATTCGAAAAAGTCGGCGGATCAAGGAAAATCAGATCATACTGACCTTGCGCATGTTCAAGCCATTTCAGGCAATCTGCCTGTTCAAACCTAAAACGAGGGTTACGCAACTCGTTTAAGGCAAAATTTTCTTCTGCCCACTTGAGATACGTCTTGGACATGTCGACTGTCGTCACCGCTTTTGCACCACCGAGAGCCGCATGAACTGAGGCGCTGCCAGTATACGCGAACAAGTTAAGAACCCGCTTGTTCTTAGCATTTTGCTGAATATATCGTCTGGCCAGACGGTGATCTAGAAACAGCCCGGTGTCCAGATAATCAAACAAGTTTACTTTGAATTTGGCACCAAATTCTTCAACGACTTGCACCCGGTTTTGCTTACTGAGTGCATTGTATTGTTCCTGACCTTTTTGCTTTTTGCGGACTTTGACCGCAATGTTAGAGGGGTCAATATCCAATGTTTCGGCGGTGAGCGTGATCACGTCCTGGAGACGCTTATTAGCAACCAGCTCATCAATTTCTTTTGGCGCTGCGTACTCAAAGACGACGGCACTCTCACCATAGACGTCGACCGCTACATTATATTCCGGAATATCCGCATCGTAGACTCGGTAGGCCTCTACTTGCTCTTTCTTGAGCCAGCTTTTCAGGGCTTGTTTGTTCTTTTTTACCCGGTTTGCGAACGCCCGTGACTGTTCAAAATGCAGTGCGCCTGCTTGTTCGTTTTGTGCAACTTGACGCTCATCCATATCATACAAATAGAGGGACACGTCGAGCGGACCATTTTTGAATTTGTAGCGTTTTTTAGACGACAGCTTAAGTGTTTTAAACAGCGCTTCATCTGTGCCAAGCAATGCCAATGACCAGTCTTTGTAATGCTTCTTAAAGCGATCCCCCATGCCCCTGTACAGGTTAATCAGCTCAGCCATAGAGCCCAGGCGCTCACCATAAGGCAAGTTACTTAATAACGTGCCTGGACGCTTGGCGACACAAGTGAGCTGACTGGCGTCTCCGTCATTGAAGCGGATATATTGCTCAAGCCCGGCGCGTTTAGCATTCCCTCTGGCTGTTTCCAGCACCTGTGCATCAATGTCCTGACCTATGATCCATAAGGGTTTATCCAGCTGCGCCTGTTTCAACTCAGTTTTTAGCTCTTTAAATTTAGCATCGCGAAAACCAGGCAAGCGTTTGAAGGCAAAATCTTTATTCAGATTAGCTGGGATATTCAGGGCCATACTGGCCGCCTCAATCAATAAAGTACCGGAACCACAACAGGGATCAAATAATGGCTTAGAGGTATCACTCAGCCAGCCACTTCGTTGTACTAGAGCCGCTGCCAGGTTTTCCCGGATCGGTGCCCGACCTTGCTTGGTTCGGTACCCTCGGTCAGACAAGCGCGGACCAGAATAGTCGATATATAGCGCGATTTTTTGTTTATTGAGCTTGGCAATAACGCGTACATTGGCTTCTTGTTTATCAACAGACGGACGTTGCTCATACAGATCCTGAAAATAATCTACAATGGCATCTTTGATGACTAGGCCGGAAAACTGAGTGTTCTTTAGCTCCCGGTTAGTACCATTGAATTCAACGGCAAACGTTTGTTTAGGACCGAACCACTCCTGCCAGCCCTGAAAACGCGCAAACTTGTACAAGTCATCTTTATTGTTGATGTTTTCATGTTCATCAATCAGCATCATGACGCGCGTGGCAAAACGCGTTGTCATACAGAACTTTTGAACTGCCAGGCTATCCGCGGTGAAGCGGACAGAGCCAACGCTTTGCTTCACGACTTCAAGTCCCTGAGACTGAAGTTCTTCAAGCAACAGGTTTTCAATTCCGATGGACGTTAAGGCGATAAACTGCAATGTAAATACTCAATAATTTCAATTGCAGCGAGTATAACACAGCAAGTGGCAGACTGGGATATCAGAGTGGGTGTACGCAGTGTCGCATGGTAAAACCGATACGCAAAGCTATCAGGCGGTTTGGGTCAGCTTATGTGCCTGGATCAGGGGGTGTACTCTGTCATTCAGTACCTTGATGGCCTGAAATTGCTCCAGCTCGATGTTTTCATCCAGCATAAAACCCTGCGTCAGATTGATACACATGCTGGTTTCCTGATTGTGATCTACAATCAGAAATTCACCTGACTGGCATCTTGATTGCAACGTAACCACAGCTTCGCACAAGGGTTGGCCTCCGTTATAACAATTGAAAAACCAACTTTTAGCCTGTACGGGAAGTAAATGAAACTTTGCCGCGGTGGCATTAAGCGCTATCTGGCAGCACTGAGGTTCAGACCAAACTTTAAAACCAAGCAAATAATCATACACGTTACGATAAAAGGCGGCTTCGTCGACACTCAAATCGACGCTATGCAGGGAATCTTCGGTTAACTGTCTCAAGCGAAAAGGCGTGCACAACTGAAGGTCTTCACCCAAATCAACAAGCAGTCTGTTTCTGTGGCTACATCTTATCCAACGCCACTCTTTGGATGCTTGCAAAATGGACCTCCCAATATCAATGTGTTATGTGTGTGAGCCTGTGAAGAAGTATATCGCGAATTATCACAGTGTAAAAATTTTTGTAATAACAAATTGTTTTAGATCATCGCGCTATATGAATGATCTTTATAAGGAAAAAACGATCCTTCCCACAAAGGAACGATCGTTTTTCAAACCAGCGTCAGAATTCGCCTGTATATTGCAAAATAATTACAAACTATTTCATAAGCTTATAAAACAGCCAGTTAGATCTCAGTAAGGATCTTTTTGATCAACTGAGGTCCTTCATAGATAAAGCCTGTGTAAACCTGTACTAAATCTGCGCCTGCATTAAGCTTTTCTTTTGCAGCAGCGGCACTGTCGATCCCACCTACACCAATAATAGGTAGTTTGCCTTCAGTCATCCGTTTCAATTCGCTAACGACTTGTGTGGACTTTTCACGTACCGGACGACCCGATAAGCCACCGGCTTCTTCGGCGTGCTCTAACCCTTTAACCGCTTCTCTCGATAAGGTGGTATTAGTTGCAATAACACCATCAATACGACTGTTCACTAATGACTCGGCAATTTGTTGCAACTGAACGGCATCAACATCAGGTGCGATTTTCACTAACATCGGAACCGATTTTTTGTGCTTCTCGATCAAGTCAATCTGCTCATTCTTTAAACTTTGTAGCAGGTCATCCAGTGCTTCACCATATTGCAGGTCGCGCAACCCCGGTGTATTGGGTGACGAAATATTCACTGTAATATAAGACGCATGCTCAAATACCTTACGCATACAATGAATGTAATCATCTTTGCCCTGCTCGTTCGGCGTATCTTTGTTTTTCCCTATGTTGATACCCAGGATCCCGTTATAACGTGCTGCTTTTACGTTGTTAACCAGATTATCGACCCCTTTATTATTAAAGCCCATCCGGTTAATAATTGCGTTTGCTTCAGGCAGTCGGAAAATGCGCGGTTTATCATTACCTGCCTGAGGTCTGGGTGTAACTGTACCCACCTCTATAAAGCCAAAGCCCATCTGGCTGAATGCATCAATACATTCTGCATTTTTATCGAGTCCCGCCGCTAACCCAACCGGATTGTCAAATTCCAGGCCAAGGAAATTAACCGGTTTCTTTGGAAGTGATTGTGACCAGGCCATACTTAATGGGGTATTCGCGAAGCGGCGTAAGTTTCCGAGTGCGAAATCATGAGCCCACTCGGCATCTTTACTGAACATATAACGACGCGCTAAATCATAAAACATTGAGACTCCTTAAGTTCCTAGTAACGTATGACACCAACCCGCATTCATGCATAGCTAATTTGAAGAGTAGAATCTGCTAACGGTGCTAAAATTTATTATTTAGTACACCGAACAGTAGACTTACTGCCAGACTATCGCCGAAAATTTTTGCCAAAATGACTCATTTAATGAAGCGGCTTGGTATCAATTTCAAATCTGAGATAAAAAAATACCCCAGCAAAGCCGGGGTATTTTAACGGGTTATTTTTTATTTGGAAGTGTCACAGTTGTGACTCAACAACATCAGCTCACGCAATGCCACTGAGAACTTCGCAAAGTCATGGCTTTGTGAGGTCTTGAATTCAGCCAGCATCTGTTGCCAGCGTAGCAACAAGGTAGACTGATTTTCCATCCACTGATTGATCAGTGAATCGACATCATGGTCATCTCCCTCAAAGCTGTTCAATACAACTTCAGACAAAGCGCGTTGCTGCCAATCCAGCTCTTCACGGTAAGATGCACGCGCCAGAGCTTGCCAATGGTTGGCGACAGGTTGTGCAGTGATCTGATCCAGGAACCAGTGCAGACCCATATTCGCACCCAGTTTGAAGTAGGTGTTTGACACCACATCAATCGCGCGACCGGAGTTTGCTGCTACTTCAGCCAGATCCATTACAGAGAACAGACTAGACAGAGAAACGATACGCATAGCAATTTGCTCTGGTACACCTTGTGCGACAAGCGCATCGGCTTTTTCTGTCAAACGTGCACTTTCATCTTCAACCATGTAGTTGTTCAGGTTATTGCTCAGATCAGCAAAGGTCGGAGCAAAGAACGCGATGGTTTCTTCAATCGTCATACCCTTGTTGCGGTGACGCAGGAACCAACGTGTCGTACGACGTACTGTACGACGCAACTGATACAACATTTCAGTCTGTACTGCTGATGGAATATGATTATCCAATGCTGCAATTGACTGCCAGGTCTCTTTCATTTCAAAAATTTCGCTGGCAATTGAGTAACACAGCGCGATTTCTGCTTCCGTTGCACCAGTTTCTTCGTGCATACGGATCATGAAGTTCAGACCCATGTCGTTCACGATATTATTCGCAAGTTTAGTTGCAATAATCTCTTTACGCAGTGGGTGGTTATCCATTGCCGCGTTAAAACGCTCACGCAGTGGGATTGGGAATGAATTTACTAACAGCTGACGATAGTATGGATTCTCTGAAATCTCATCAACAACCAGTGATTCTTTCAACACCATTTTAGAGTAAGAAACTAACACAGACAGCTCTGGACGAGTCAGATCTGACCCTGCCGCTGCACGCTCTGCCAGTTCTTCATCGGTAGGCAAAAACTCAATCGTACGGTCAAGCTTACCGTCTTTTTCCAATGCATGGATAAAGCGGATTTTCTCTTTCAGCGTTGCCGGGCCTTTCGACTTAGTGATAGACAGCGTATGTGTTTGACGGTAACAGTCTGCCAGTACCAGCTCAGATACTTCATCAGTCATGGCATACAGAAGTTCATCACGCTGTTTCTTAGTCAAGTCACCTTCAGCAACCAGGCCATTCAACAGGATCTTGATGTTTACTTCGTTATCTGAACACGCCACACCACCTACGTTATCGATAAAGTCGGTGTTGATACGTCCGCCCTTCTCGGCAAACTCAATACGGCCCAACTGTGTTGCACCCAGGTTACCACCTTCACCGAAGATTTTCGCACCCAGCTCAGAACCATCGATACGTAGACCGTCATTCGCACGGTCGCCCACATCTGCATTAGATTCAGACTTAGCTTTAATGTAAGTACCTATACCACCGTTCCAAAGTAGGTCAGCTGGCATTTTAAGTAGCGCTTTAATCAGCTCATTTGGTGTCATGCTGGCTTTTTTGGTGCCAATCATTTTCTTCATTTCAGCGGTCAATGTGATTGACTTAGCTGCACGAGAGAATACACCACCACCTTCAGAAATAAGCTCTTTGTTGTAATCTTCCCAGCTTGAACGAGGCAAATTGAACAAACGATCACGTTCTACATAAGAGCTTGCCGCATCCGGATTCGGGTCAATAAAGATGTGCATGTGGTTGAAGGCTGCCTGCAGGCGAATATGCTTAGACAGCAACATACCATTACCAAATACGTCACCACCCATGTCGCCGATACCAACCGCTGTAAAGTCAGTTGTCTGACAGTCAATGTCCATTTCACGGAAATGACGCTTAACCGACTCCCACGCACCTTTCGCAGTAATACCCATTTTCTTGTGGTCATAACCAATTGAACCACCAGAAGCAAATGCGTCGCCCAGCCAGAAGTTATACTCTTCAGCAATGCCGTTAGCAATATCAGAGAATGTCGCGGTGCCTTTATCAGCGGCAACAACCAGGTATGGGTCATCTTCGTCGTGACGTACTACGTCAACTGGCGGGATAATGTCGCCATGAATGATGTTATCTGTGATGTCTAACAGACCACGGATGAACATCTTGTAGCATTCCTGACCTTCTTTAAAGAAGCCTTCACGATCGTTTGGCAGCTGCTTACAAACAAAACCACCTTTTGACCCGACAGGAACGATTACCGTATTTTTAACCTGTTGTGCCTTAACCAGACCAAGGACCTCGGTACGGAAGTCTTCACGACGGTCTGACCAACGCAGACCACCACGCGCAACTTTACCACCACGTAAATGGACACCTTCTACACGTGGTGAATAAACGAAGATTTCATACGCAGGCAGCGGCAGAGGCATCTCAGGGATCGCATGCGGGTTGATCTTGAATGAAATATAAGATTTGTTGCTTTCGTCCGCTTCTTTTTGATAGAAGTTGGTACGCAATGTGGCGTTGATCATATCAACATACATGCGAATGATGCGGTCATCATCCAAGTTAGCAACGTTTTCGAGTTCCTGGTAGATTTTCTCGATCAGTTTTTCAAGCGTCTTCTCAGCCGCTTTTTTCGCCGGTGAGAACTTCTTCACAAACAGCTCAACAATTTGTGCTGCGATGTGCGGGTAATGCTCAAACGTATTTTCGATGTATGACTGAGAGAATGTCACACCAATCTGACGCATGTACTTAGCATACGCACGCAAAATTGACGCTTCGCGTCCAGTCATGCCACCCAGCAGAACCATGCGATTGAAACCATCGCTCTCAAGACGATTATTCCAAACGTTCGTCAGCGCAGCACGGAAACGGGCTGAAACTTTATCAAAGTCCGCAATCCCTTTTGAGTCGATCATCATGGAGAAATCCATGATCCAATTTACCTGGCCATCGCTGCTCTTGATTGCGTAAGGCGTTTCTCCAATCACGCGTAAACCAAAGTTTTCCAACATTGGCATAACGTCTGACAGGTGAATTGGCACGTCTTTGTGGAACAAGCTCAAACGAACGATTTCGCTGTTTGATTCTTCCTGAGGACGGTAAAAAAGCATTTCCAGCTTTTTCTCATCGCTCAGCTGCTCCAACTTCTCAATATCGACTACCGCGGCACTTGGCAATACTTGATCTTTATATGAGTGTGGGAAAGCGTTGGCATATTTACGGTTTAGCTCGTTACCACGGGTCTCACCATTGCTACCAAGCAATGCTGATTGTAGTTTATCTTCCCAAGTGCGAGCGGCTTCTGCCAGGTTGTTTTCAATGTCTTTCACGTTGTACTTAATACTGTTATCTGCCACACGCACGATGTAATGCGTTCTCGCCAGTGTGGACTCTGAGAAAAAGGTCGTAAACTCAACTTTTTCATTGGACTTAAATGCATCTGCCAACAATTTCTGAGTTTCACGACGTAGTGCTGTGTTATAGCGCTCACGCGGCACATAGACCATGCATGAGAAGAAACGCCCGTACACATCGCGACGAACGAACAAACGACACATGTCGCGTTCCTGAATTTGCAATACGCCGGTCGCGACTTCTAATAGCTCGACTTCGCGCGCTTGCACCAACTCATCACGCGGATAAGTTTCCAGCAAGTTAAGCACAGCTTTATACGCGTGTGTCCCTTGTGCAAAGTCACACTGCTCCATAATGCGCTGGATCTTGCTCTTAAGAACAGGCACATCTGCCGCACTGTTGTTGTAGAAACTCGATGAGAATAAACCGATGAAACGGTCTTCACCGATAACGTTGCCCTGCTCGTCAAAACGCTTAATACCCACATAGTCAATATAGGCTGGACGATGAACACGAGACAGTGAATTGGTCTTAGTCAGAATCAGGAGATTTTTGCTGCGAGCTTCTTTGCGCGCGACTTCTGGCAGCTCCGACAGTAGGCGGCCGCCGTCATGGCTCGAGTTTTTCATCAAGCCCAGACTAGTGTCTGGCACTGCGCGCAGTTCATGGTCACCCTGAACAGGCACCAAGTCGTACTGACGGTAGCCCATAAAGGTGAAGTTATCTGAAGATAACCATTCAAGGAACTCAACTGCTTCATTGACTTCTGCCTGTGAGCAGTCATGATGGCGCGTCGGTATCTCTTTACTGACCGCAACCAGTTTATCGCGGATAGGCTTCCAGTCTTCTACAGCAACAGAGACATCTTTCAATACTGATTCCAGTTCTTCGGTGAACTCTTTCATTGCTTTTGCGTCAGTTTGACGATCAATCTCAATGAAGAAAACAGTTTTTGTCGATGAGGATTCCTGCTCGGTTTTTAAGTTTGAAAGCGCCGTAATCTTATTGTCACCATCGCGCTTTACTTTAAGCGGGCTGTGTAACAATAAGTGAGACACGATATTTTTGCGGCTAAGTGCCATGCGAACCGAATCAACCAGGAACGGCATGTCTTTAGCGATGATCTCAACGATCGTGTGAGAGGATTGCCAACCATCTTTGGCTACTTCAGGGTTAAAAACGCGAATAACCGCATCGTCATTGGCATTCTTTTCCAGAGAATTCCAAAGACTCAATGCGGCTCCGTATAAGTCGCTGTCGTTACGATGTGCCAAGTCCTCTTTAGACATATTGCTGTACAAGGCTTTGGCAAAAGTTTCAACGAGCGACACGTTTTCGGCATGAACTTTTTTGTGGATCAGCTTGGTGACGTTATCCAGGATAACTGACGCTGGACCTTCATTTTGTGTCATTATGTGTTCCTTAATCTATACCACCTTTGAACGGTAGATTATTTGTACAGCCATTTATTAGCGTGGAGTCATGTGAATTTTAACCTTTCTGGCGCTAATAAAAAGCCTTTTCGACGAAAACATTATAGCCTTTTCAGCTGGTTGGTCAGATATTCACTAAATATAGATATAAATGGCCGAAACCGGCCATTTATAAGCACTTTTATTCACACTTTTTTTTCTGGTCTGTCCAGATTAAGGTTCCTATTGCAGGTAATAATAAAACGGCACCCAACATATTAACCAGGAACATAAAGGTTAATAATATCCCCATATCTACCTGGAATTTGAGTGCTGAGAAAATCCAGGTACTGACACCAATTGCCAAAGTGATCCCGGTAAAGAGCACAGCACTGCCTCTTTCTGCCAGCGCATTGCGATATGCATAGGCAAGTGGCACGCCTTGCTTAAGCTGCGTCATCATAGAAGAGAGGATATAAATACCATAATCCACACCTATACCCACACCTAGCGCGATCACTGGCAAGGTTGATACCGTTAAACCGATTTCGAGTTTAACCATCAAGGCTTGCGCCAGAGTCGATACGATATACAAAGGTAAAACCACCGCAATGGTTGCACGTATGCTTCTGAAACTGATCAGGCACAGTGCGATAACGGCACCATATACATAGATCATCATAGGCAACTGTGCTTCAGACACGGATTCATTGGTCGCAGCCATAACACCAATTGGCCCAGACGCCAGTTTAAACTGCACAGTATCGGTGCCTTCTTCCTCTGCAAACGCTTTAATCTGCGTGACCACATTGTCTATAGTCTGTGCTTTGTGATCAGCCATGAAGATAATAATAGGCATCACAGAGCAATCACCATTGAGCAAACCGGTGCTTGTTTCCACTCGCGACGTCGCCTGAACTAATGACGCGCTATTACGCGGCAACGTTTGCCATTTCAGATTACCCTCGTTATACCCCGCATTCACAGATTGCGCGACTGAGCTCAGAGACACGGCTGACTGGACACCCGGTAGGTTCTCAACGCGCCACTGGAAACGGCTGACCCTATCCATGGTGTCGTGCTCTGTACAGGCCGCAGGATACGCTTCAACCAGTACTTTGAGAATATCAGATGAAATGGCATACCGGTCTGAGATCAGGAAGGTATCCTGATTATAGCGAGCATCCTCATGAAGCGCAGGTGCACCCGCATGCAAATCGCCAATTTGCATGTGCTGAGATTGCCAGTAACCAAGGCCGAATAGAATCGCACTGATCAGTAAAATGACACGTGCAACGCGCTTATCTGTGGTTTTCACCAGTGCTTCGCGCATAGAGGTAAAAAGTTTATTACTAAACGAATTACCGTCATCAACACGGTGTATTTTACTTGAGTTAAAATAAGAAGCCAGAACTGGCAGCAGGATCAGGTTAGTGAAGATAATCACGGCAACACCCAAACTTGCGGTGATGGCCAGCTCACGGATAATGCCAATGTCGATAGCAAGTAAGGTCAAAAAGCCTACTGTGTCAGACAGCAACGCAATACCACCCGGTATTAATAGCGCTTTAAAACTCGCCTCAGCAGCCACTTTGCTGTTTACGCCTTCAGCCACTTTTTTACCGATCGCATTAATCATCTGTACGCCATGGCTCACACCAATTGCAAAAACCAGGAATGGCACCAGAATAGACATAGGATCTAACCCAAAGCCCAGTACGGTAAGCAGACCCATTTGCCACACTACCGCTATCAAGGAGCACATAATCGGCAATAACGTTAATTTGAAGCTTTTACAGAAAAGCCAGACCATCACAAATGTGAACAGGATCGCGACTGCAAAGAACAAGATGACGCCTTTTGCACCATCTGCAATATCACCCGCCATTTTAGCAAAGCCAATGATATGAATAGACACCTTATCCGTGCTGAGTGGCTCACGAATTTCACTTTCCAGCTTTTTCGCAAATGCCAACGTATCTAACTTTTCCTGTGTCTGAGGGTCAATTTCCATGAGTTGAGCTGTGACCATCGCACACGAATAATCACTGGCGACCATGCGGCCCACTACTTTTGCTTTTTCAATGTTTTGCTTAACCACAGCCAGACCGGCCTCGTCGGCGGAAAAGTTTGCAGGAATAATCGGACCGCCCGCAAAGCCATCTTCGACAACTTCGACAAACCGTGCACTAGGCGCAAAAATAGAATTAACCAGCGGGCGATTCACGCCAGGGATAAAATAAAGCTGATCATGTACTGCTTTCAACTGAGTAAAGAACTCAGGATTAAAAATATCTCCATCAGCATCACAGACCGATATCAGAATGCTATTTGCACCGCCAAACTGTTTTTCATGTTTCAGGTATACTTTCATATACTCATGATTCAGAGGAATATTCTTATTAAAAGATGCATCAAGCTGGATCTGTGTTGCACGATAGCCTAAGAACAAAGTTGTTATGATGAAGAGTATAATCATCGCAACACGATGTCTGAAAACAACGTAAACAAGTTGGTTTAACAATGACTGCATTAGCGTTTAACCTCTACTATCTGGATCCCGTTTTCCGTTGCCAGCACCAATTGCCCCTCGAACATAACACCGGCCATAATGGATTTACCATTTTTCAACTGCTCGCTAGACAGACCCGCTTCGCTACGAGTGTGGATCACACCACTGTTCGCAAACAGATATTGTTGTTCGTTCACCGTTAGTACCTGATTAATGGTGGCTGTTTTGTCGAATGCCAGACGCTGAAACTCTGACAACTCAGGGTCAGAAACAAATGCGTTTCCACGTAACCCGGCAGCGACTACCCGTCCATCGGCAGTTTTGCTGACGGTGAACAAAGAACCAGCATAGAACTCAGGTAACTTACGCCAATTCTTCCCGGCATCATCGCTGACAGCGAATAAGCCCATTTCGCCGGCTAATAAATACTGTGCGCCATCAATCAGTAAAGTGTTGAAATGCGGTAAAATAAATGCTGTTTCATCTTCATACGCAGCCGGGTCATCTGCTTTAAGCTCAGCAAGGTAAGTCACATCATCGGGATGCACAAAGGCATCGATAAAACGTTTCGTCCAGTTTTGCCCGCCATCGGTCGTTTCATACATCATGCCATAGGCACCAACGGCATAGCCAATTTGCTCATTGGCAAAGGTAATATCCAGACACGGCTTTTCGATATCTGGCAAATGTTGCTGAATTTGCCAACTTTGTCCACCGTCGTCTGTGTTTAAAATTGTTGCGTCATGGCCACAGGCCCAGCCTTTTTTTTCGCTGGCAAATGTCACTGAGGTCAGCAAACTTTGTACCGGCACGTGCGCCTGCTGCCAGCTTTTACCATCTTTGCTAGTTACTATGGTGCCATGCTTACCAACAGCGACCAGCTGCGCACCGGTATAACTGATATCTGTTAATAGTGTACGCTGCGGATGTGCCACCATTAGTGCATCAGAAGCTGCGGCTACTGCATCACTTTGCATTGCCATCACTGCAATCGTGGTTGCGACTAACTTCTTAATCATGATGAGTACTCGATAATTAGTGTGAGAGAGAATAGGAAGTGCAATTTCAGGAGCTACCAATGTAGCCCCTGAGAAGTAGTGCTGTGCCGGTATTAACCGGCAGCTATGCTTATCGTCTACCCTCGCGACGTAAAGCGCTTTGTGTAAACTCATTGTCCTGGAAAGACTGGCTGAAGTCGTACATTTTCTCTTCATTATCCAGGCCAATAGCCAGGTAACGACGAGAGTTCAGGTCATGATAGACATCCAGCGTACTCCAGTGAGTAGGCACATCATAGTAGTTCAGGCCGTGGGCCATCGCTACGCGATACATTTGATCGCGGTTGTCATACAAATCTGCAACGTGGATCTGCCAGCTATCCTCATCAATGTAGAAAACACGTTTCTTATAGATGTGGCGCGTGCCTTCTTTCAGGTTTGCTTCAACAACCCAAACGCGGTGCTTCTCATAGCGAACGTGTTCCGGGTTTACGTGACCGGCCATCAGAATATCGTCATACTTTAGCTTATCACTGTGAAGTTTGTAGCTGTTGTACGGAATGTAAAGCTCCTGCTTGCCTTTCAGGGTCCAGTTATAACGGTTCGGTGATCCGTTGAACATATCAAAGTCGTCTGTTGTGCGCAGGCTGTCCGATGCTGTTCCCGGTGCGTCATAAGCAACGTTTGGTGCGCGGCGAACACGACGCTGGCCGGTGTTATAGGTCCACGCCTGACGCGGTGTCAGGATTTGGTCCATTGTTTCATGTACCAGCAGAGCTGTTCCTGCCAAACGCGCAGGTTCAGTTACTTTCTGCTTAAACTTAAACAGGACATTCGACTCTTTCAGCTCAGCAGGTGTTGCATCAGGATCTGAGTATTTTACTAACAGTTGCTCGTCGAATCCGATGATGTTGTAAGAGCCTGATGCCGTTGGCATTGCCTGGCCGCCATAACGTGCAATCGACAAACCACGATAGCGTAACAAGTGGTTCCAGATGGCTTCTAACCCGTCTTTAGGGATCGGGAAAGGAATACCAATTGCAGTGTCTTTGATGCCGTTGCCGTCTTCAATCAGCTGCGCTGTTGCAGCGTACTTTTTAGTTGCGTCATAAACAAACTGAGGATACGCAGCACTGCGACGAGTTGGGTAAACGTGCATTTTGAACGTATCAGGATAGGTATTAAATAAAGCAACCTGCCCCGGGCTTAGCTTGTCTTTATGCTTGTCCAGATTGGTCTTATCAATGGTGAACAAGATTTTATCATCTGCAAAAGGATCAGGATGGTGCATGCCCACTTTATAACCCGCAGGTGGCTTAGTGATCCCACCAGTCCAAGCGGGGATACTGCCATCGGCATTACCTGCTTTTTCTGCTCCAATTGGAGTCAGATCTGCGCCTAAACGCGCAATTTCTTCTGGGGACATTTTCGCAAATGCACCCGGTGCTGCCATCATTGTTATAATTGTTGCAGCAAGCATAGTAGGTTTTCTAAACATATTGAAAGCCCTTAGATTGAATACTTGATATTAAATGAAACGAAATCACGATCTGAGAATGTGTTGGTCTTGCCACCACCCCAGAATGCGTTATAGCCAAAGTCAAATGACCAGGCATTTTGGTAGTTAAAGTTCAGCGTCAAACCAACCGACTTACGATCTTCCACAAACAGGAACATTGGATCCGGCGTGATACCATTTACATCGTGAGAAAACACGATACGAGGTGACATGTTAACGCCAGCAAATAAGTTGTTGTATTCGCCTTTCGCAATTAAGCGATAACCCCACGCAGACGCAGTTGGGAATGGGTTTACTTCAGGACCATTTGAGATAGCCATATGCAACAGGTCATAGCTTTGACCGTTAATACCTTCAATAGTCCCGCTTCGGCCGGTACCCGCAACGTTTAAACGCAGCTCATCGTAACTCGGCATATCTTTAATCGTGACACCACCGACTTCACCGACCAACGCCCAGCTATCTGCACCCAGCGAAGGGCCGAATAAATGCGTTGCAGTGAATTGCAGCTGCATTGTGTCTTTCAACACATAACCCTGCGCAATTGCACCTGGCTCTACATAAGCGACATCGTCACCTTTACTCAACTGAGACAAACCAGCGACATCTGTGCGAATGCCAGCCAAAGCAAGCTGTTCCAACATACCCGCATAAAGCAACTCTACATCGTCAATCTGTAAAGGCTCGTCTTCACGATATGCAAACTCACCAGAGAACGCCGTTTCACCAATTGCGGTATTGAAACTCAAACCGTACAACTTAATGTCTTCTGGGTATTCAATCAGACCTTGCGTAAATGCATTAAGGTTGGTGAAATTCTCATCATTCAGCGGGTTGTTCTGAATGTAATTCAGGTCCGCCGCAATGGCATCGCTGGTAAAGTTAGACGCCTTACCAGAGATCAGAGGACGACGGGCATGGTAGTTGATGTAATATAGCGCGAACTCAGTGTCATTCAGCTCTGGTGCAAACATGCCCAGACGAATACCAAACTGACCACCATCCTGCGGCTCTCTCTTACCATTGAGACCTTTGCCTTTCAGAGCCACTTTGGTCGGATACGCAAGATACATTGAAGTCAGCTGTGAAATAGCAGCTTCACTTTGCAGCACATTTGGATCTGTTACATCCAGACCTTGCGCGGCCAATGCCCCCATCCAGTTTGTATGAAGGTTATTCAGTGCTTCAGTCAGGTGCGCCAAATCGATATCCGGGTTAGCTGTGAAGCCAAGCTGGATATTCTGGTTATAGCCATTCTCTGAAGCAAAGTCGTTGGTAGAGAAATAACTACCTGTCGCAGGAAGGCGTGTTTCATGCCATTCGTACTGATAAAAAGCCTCCAGCGTCAGGTTATCGGTCAGACCCAAAGACGCCCAAAACATACCGACTGGGATGAAAGCTTCTTTTAGCTCTGCTCCTGGCGCTTTTAGGCGATCAATATCAACCGGGTTTACGTTGATACCGTGACTGATAAGGGTACTTTCACCCCAGTTTACAACCTGGCGACCCAATCTGACTGATAACGGGTTTTTACCATTATTAATGTCAAAATCCGCCCACACGAACGCATCAAGTAAGCGAACATCGGAACAAACCTGCTCTTTGGTGTCGTCATCTGCACAGGGATCGACTTTCTGTCCAGATACCGGGTTACTGTAAGCAAAATCGCCATCTTCCATCGCAAAATCGTAAAAGTACATGAAACGAGAGAAGAAGCCGTAGTTATCTTTAGTGATACCTAGTTCATGGGTGCCTTTGAGTAACTGAGAAAACGTGTCGCCCGAATCGAAATTCAAATTACCAGCATCACCGTTATTAGAGTATGCACCCTGTTGTGACCAGATCTGAGAAGATGAATAAATGGTGTTGCCCAATGAAGCGTTATAACCAGTCCAGTTATAACGGGGGTGATTACTCTTACCAATGTGATCAAAGTCACGGTCTTCTACACGAATACTCTGACCGTAAGAAAACGTGGAATCAAAGGTCACATCAAAATCACCAACTTGGAACGTGGCGGCTTGCGCAGCAGTGCCAGCGACACCAAGACATGCTGCACTCAGGCCGAGCATTATCTTGTTCTTCACAAAGCGCGATGTTTTTATCATTATTTCTCCCCCCTTTGGCGGGTAATTCTTATCAAGTTATTGTTTTTTGTTGTCGTAACGATAGAAGCGATAGCTTTAAATTACAAATAATACGCGTCTGATCGGTGCATTTTTATCTCATTGGAGCGTATTTCACTCATGGTAAGACGTCCTACCAGAGTAGTTATAACACGTAATTTAAGTTTAAAACAAACCGATTTAACAAAAATACTTTATGTCTCGTCGCATAATTGTCATCAAACTACTTTTTCCAGCGCTACGAAGCGATTATTTTCATCAAGCAACAAACGAAAGCGTCCACGAACGCCTAATGTCGATACATGCCGCCTGATATGATGAGCGGGAAAGCGGATCCGCTTCCCCCCATCCTCGACGACTTGTATAAACTCGACATGTCCGTGGTAATACGCCATACATTGTTCGTGGCTTAAGTCCATGTAAAAGTAATACTCATGCATAATGTGGATACAAACCTTTACACATTTCGAATAAAAGCACTGCTAGTTCAGTGCTTTGTCAATTTTCTCATACAGATCATCACTCAGCTCAGGTAACCGTGCCAGTTTCTCTAACTGAGCTTTCATTAACCCTTGTCTGGTGTCATCAAAACGCTTGAAAGACAGCAAAGGCGTAATAATTCTGGACGCATTTTGCGGATTGACCTGGTTCAGCTCTGCAATTAACTCACCAAGTAACGCATATCCTCGACCATCTTTGCGATGGAAGTGCCTTGGGTTACCCCGTGTGAAAGCGCCAATCAAAGCACGTACGCGATTTGGGTTGGCTTTATCGAAACACGGGTGGTTGTAAAGGGATAAAATGTTGTCGATGCAATTGTCGTCACTGCGGCTCGCTTGCAATGCGAACCATTTGTCCATTACCAGCAGATCTGACTGCCACTGTTTGTCAAAGTCATCCAGTAATAACTGAGTCAGCACATGATCAGCGTTGACAGCCGCTCTAAGTGCCCCCAATTTCAACGTCATGTTATAGCTCTCACTTTGTGCCTGGATCCAGCCTTGAATTTGAGGATCTGACACCTGTGCGAGGTAAAACAGGCATTTATTCTTCATGGTGCGGATAGCGACTGCTTTCGCTTCAAGGCTTCCATCATCCTGTAACTGTGCATAAACATCACACCAAACTGATTTCAACTGGGTCGCTATCTGGCACTCAATGGTCGAAATAGCTTGCGCCAGCTGTTCTACCGGAACAGGCGTGTAGTCAGCACTCAGGGCATCAAAGCCAGGCACGGTGAATAATTCCGCGAGGATTGATAAGTCTCCGCTAAGATCATCAAGCAGCATGCGTAATGCCTGAGTTAAGCTTTCTGGTAGCTGATATTCATCGAACAACTGAGTGTTCACCAGTGACTTAATCTCAGCTTTATAAAGCTGCTGAATAGCTTCCCAGCGTGCATAATCACTGCTGGCATACTTAGCAATGTGAAGCAACTGATGTTGCTGATAGTCATAATTCAAAACACAAGGCGCTGAGAACCCTTCCAGTAGCACAACAACAGGCTCACTCTCTAATCCCGAAAAGACATAGCTCTGCTGTTTTTCGGTAAGCTCAATTACTTTACCCTGTTTGGCAATGGACTCAGGGATTGCTATCACCTCTCCATGTTTATCCAACAACTCAACAGCAACCGGAATATGCAAAGGTGCCTCTACCGGATCATGCTCTGCGTGGCTTTGGGCCAAATGCAGCGTAAACTCGCCCTGCTGCGCATCAAAGCTTGTACGCGCGCTAATTTTTGGCGTACCAACCTGGTTATACCAAAGTTTAAACTGAGTTAGATCTTTGCCATTGGCATCACTCATCGCTGCGACAAAGTCGTCACAGGTTACCGCCTGACCGTCATGACGCTCAAAATAGAGCTTCATCCCCTTCTGGAAGCCGGCTTCACCCAGGATGGTGTGCATCATGCGGATCACTTCTGCGCCTTTGTTGTATACGGTCACCGTGTAGAAGTTATTCATTTCGATAACTTGCTGCGGGCGAATTGGGTGGGCCATAGGTCCTGCGTCCTCTGCAAACTGATGAGTGCGAACCGTATTCACTGCATCTATCCGGTTTAACGCACGCGAACCCAGATCACTACTGAATTCCTGATCGCGAAATACGGTCAGGCCTTCTTTAAGGCTCAACTGGAACCAGTCACGACAAGTTACCCGGTTCCCCGTCCAGTTATGGAAGTATTCGTGCCCGACGATGGACTCAATTACATGAAAGTCTCTGTCGGTAGCCGTTTCCTGATTGGCTAATACACAAGCACTGTTAAACACGTTGAGCCCCTTATTCTCCATAGCCCCCATGTTGAAAAAGTCCACCGCAACAATCATGTAAATGTCCAGGTCGTATTCTAAATCAAACCTTTCTTCATCCCACGCCATGGCCTTTTTCAATGATGCCATTGCATGCGGCGCTTTACTCAGATTGCCCTTATCTACAAATAGCTGAAGGTCAACCTGGCGACCTGAGCGTGTTTCAAATTGATCTTTCAGCACATCGAAGTCACCAGCAACCAACGCAAACAAATAAGACGGCTTCTTAAACGGGTCTTCCCAGCTTACATAGTGACGACCATCCTCCAGCTCTCCGCTGTCGACCTTATTACCATTAGACAGTAAATGTGGCATTTCCCTGGGTCCAATGATCTTGACCTGATAGGTCGTTAGCACATCGGGTCTATCGAGGAAATAAGTAATTTTTCTAAACCCTTCAGCCTCGCATTGCGTGCAATAGGCACCATCTGAGAGATATAAACCTTCAAGAGAGGTGTTCGTAGCTGGCGAAATGGTATTAACGATTTCGATTTCAGCGCGCTCACCCAGCCCAAATAGTTCGAGGCCAGTCTCATGTAGTTTGTAATCTGAGTGGCTTTGTCCATCCACTGTCACAGACTGAAGGGTCAGCTCGATACCGTCCAGCATCACAGACGTTGCGCCACCCAGTGATGACAGCGTAAACCGGGCTGTCACTTTGGTATTTTGTGGATCTAATTCGAAGCTTAAGGCGAGATTCTCAACTGCATGTGAGGGAGGCTGATAATCATGCAGGTATTTGGCCTGAGGTTTTGAGGTCATGACAATTCCTATTATCAAATTACAGGTGCCAGCGTCACTGACATAACTGAGCACAATGAAAAAATGAGTACAAATCAATATCTTTATTGTAGAACGGCCCACGCTAAGGGCAAAGGGATTTATGAATGTGAGACGTGCAAAAGCGCCTCAAATTCAATGAGGCGCTTTTGTTTCTTTTCAGCTCTGGACTATGCGTCTGGCGCTGCTGCGCCTTGCTGCATCGCTTTGGGTTTGATTTTTAGAATCTTAATGCCCAGGTAAGCGTATACAATTGCCAGGAATGGATTGATTAGGTTAAAGAAGGCGTAAACCGCATAATCAAGTGGATTTATTAACAACACACTTTGCATGTATGCCCCACAAGTGTTCCAGGGGATCAGAGGACTTGTTATAGTCCCCCCGTCTTCCAGCGTTCTGGACAGGTTCACACTTCGCAGACCCCGTTTCGTATATTCTTCTTTAAACATACGACCAGGCACCACAATGGCAATATATTGATCCGCCGCGACCAGGTTAGTACCAAAACAAGTTGCAACCGTAGAGGCAATGAGTGACCCCGTGCTCTTTGCCACTTTAAGAATGCTCTTAACAAACAGTTCAAGCAGTCCGGTTTTTTCCATGATGGCACCAAACATCAGCGCCGTCATAACCAACCAAGTCGTCGTCAGCATACTCGACATACCGCCCCCGCTGAGTAAGTCATCCATCTTAGCGTTGCCTGTTTCGAGGCTAAAGCCATCAAAGAAAGTCGCCCAAACCAGCTTGAAATGACTGACCAGCGCACCTTCATCCGGATTTACCTGGCTCGCTATCAGGTCGCCCTGGAACAACAATGCCCAAATCGCACCAACAACGGCACCAATAGAGATAGCAGGAAAAGCTGGCATCTTTTTAATGGCAAGGCCGAGAAGAATAACCAGTGGTACGAGGTTAACTATGCTGATATTGAAGTTACTTTGCAGGATAGAGGCAATCTCATCAATTTTACTCGATTCATTCGACACATCAGCATTGAACCCCATGAAAATAAATATAATTAAGGCGATAACAAAGCTCGGCACTGTGGTCCATAGCATGTGCTGAATATGCTCGAACAAATCACTGCCCGCTACCGCTGGCGCTAAATTCGTTGTTTCTGACAACGGAGAGAGTTTGTCACCGAAGTATGCACCCGAGATAACCGCTCCGGCAGTCACCACAGGATCCAGTCCCAAGCCATTAGCAACCCCCAGAAGGGCTACACCTATGGTTGCGGCTGTTGTCCAGGAACTACCAATACTCATGGCAACGATGCCACAAATCAAACACCCAGCCGCGTAAAACCACGAAGGGTGGATAATCTGTAATCCATAGTAGATTAAGGTTGGCACCGTACCGGAAAGCAACCAGGTTCCAATCAAAGCTCCTACCATCAGTAAGATAAGGATTGCCCCCAAAGAGATAGTGATCCCTTTGATCATCGCTTCTTCGAGTGTCTTCCAGGTAAAGCCATTTTTAAGCCCGATCAACGCAGCTGTAAAGGTAGCAAACAGCAGGGCTATCTGGTTTGGCCCTGAAGAAGAATTATCACCGTACAGGTATACAGCTGCACCTAATAGGCTCACCAATACCACAATAGGAATAAAGGCATCCAGATAGGATGCTTGTTTTTGTTGTCTCAAACCAGAATACTCCTTCGCACTTAATGGAGTGCTTTATTATTATCTCTGCCGGGTCAGTTCACCGTTAAGCACAACACATGAATCTGCGCCCAAGACAGCGCCAGGCAAGTTCTTGCCCGACTATTTTTAATATTGCAGCTGACAATAATAACAAATTTCCCACGCACTGGTAACGAAAAAAGGCGCTCAATGCGCCTTTTCGTAGTTTAGCCTTCTGTACGTCTTATTTTGTTAAACCGTCTTCAGTCAGCCGTATTGTTCTTTGCCAGACGACCGTAATTGATCAGATCTTGCGTGATCAGAGCGGCCTCTTCGAGGTATGGGTCCAGCTCGGCAATGATCTCTGGTACGTCATCCAGGTCTTTTACCGGATCCTGTCCCAGACGTTTCAGGCGTTCATTGGTGCGCTTCAGGGCGCGCTCATCGCGTTCTTCACGCTCTTTTGTACGCTCAGCTTCAACCAGTGAAATCGCAATGTCGTCCTTTTGAGCTTTGTATCGCGCGATATCGTCGTAAACATAAGCAAACTCAGGCTCTTTCGCAATACGGATCCCATGACGCTCATTTAAATACTTGATGGTCGGACTTAAGTCATCCAACTGCCGATATTTGGCTCTAACAATGCTGTCCCATGGTAGTGCATTATCTTCCTGGCTTTCACCCCACTCGGCAGGCTCAACCGCTGAAGGCAGTAAAATGTCCGGAATAACCCCTTTATTTTGCGTGCTGCCACCATCAATACGATAGAACTTAGCTATGGTATAAGTAATACTGCCAAGCGCATTGTCGAACAGGTCATAGGTTTTTCGCAAACCGCGGTGCTGCTGTACTGTGCCTTTACCAAAAGTTTGCTCACCAATTACTACAGCACGACCATAATCCTGCATCGCTGCTGCAAAAATTTCGGATGCCGACGCACTGTAACGATCAACCAAAACAGTCAATGGGCCATCGTAATAAGTAACACCGTCACTGTCTTTTTGAGCTTCAACACGGTTATATGCCGTATGAATTTGAACGATCGGACCTTTGTCGATGAACAAACCTGAAAGCTGTGTAGCTTCATATAATGAGCCACCACCATTTTGTCTCAGGTCAACGATAATACCATCCACATTTTGCTCTTTGAGCTTGTCGAGCTCTCTTTTAACATCTTTTGAGAGGTTGTTGTAGAAGCTTGGGATTTCAATCACGCCCACTTTGCTGGTCAGGTCCGAGTAATTCGCTTCGAATACTTCAGACTTAGCAGCTCTGTCTTCGAGACGAATTTTATCCCGTACGATTTCCACAACTTTAGGCGTTCCGTGCGTATCGCTGCCTTTAAGGTATTGCAGTCTTACTTTGGTACCTTTAGGCCCTTTGATTAGATCAACAACGTCGTCCAGACGCCAGCCAATCACGTCAACAAACTCTTCGCCATCCTGAGCCACACCAACGATGCGATCATCCGGCTTAATTTTTTCAGTTTTGTCTGCGGGGCCACCCGGCACTAAGCTACGTATAATCGTGTAGTCTTCGTCATAACCCAGCACGGCACCAATACCTTCCAGCTCAAGTTCCATATCCATTTTGAACTGCTCTGCACGCCGCGGTGACAAATAAGACGTGTGTGCCTCAATGCTGCGCGCAAACGCATTCATTACAATCTGAAAGGCATCTTCGTTATTGGTTTGTACCAAACGTTTGATGGTATTTTTATAACGCTTGGTGAGGATCTCTTTAATACCAGCCCAGTCTTTACCTGTTAGTTTGAGCCGCAAAGCATCAGACTTGACGCGTTGACGCCAATATTCATCTAACTCGGCCTGGGTGCTGGCAAACTGCATGTCTTCTCTGTCAAAAACAAACTCGTCTGGCTTGTCAAACTTCATTTCTGTCTCTAACAGAGAAATAGCATAGGTAAAGCGCTCGTAGCGACGCTGCATACTGGCATTGAACATCTCGAAGGCAAAATCGAGTTTGCCTTTTTTGAGCGCGTCGTCAAATTGCTTTCTGTAGCCCGCAAACTTGTCGATGTCTGACTGAAGAAACAGAGATTTGTTGTAATCTAAGTTTTCGATATAGCGATCGAAGATCTGCTCAGACAGCGCATCGTCAAGTTTAAAGCGCTTATAGTGTTCACGAGTAAATTTACTGGTTACCCTTTTGGTTGCCGTCGCATGCTGGATTTCAGGCTCCAGTACAGGAATGTCTTTTTCCGTTACGGTCTGTGTTGCAGCTGAACACACGCCAGATACAAACAGTGCGATTGCACCAATTAAAGGTAACTTATTACTCATACACTACTCCTTAAAGAATAAACAGGCTTTCTGCTTTTGTTTTAACTTGCATCCCTGTCACTAATTCAACATGAACTTCGTCTTTGTTGACTTCAGTGATGGTTGCATTAACTAAGGCCTGTCCCAACTTTACTTTAACCTTATTATTTACCTTGACCTCATTTGCCGGAAGAGGTTCAACTTTACCTGAGCTACGACGCTGCTGTTGCTCTGGTTTAGCATTAACTTTAGCGTTTTTATTGCCGTGACGGTGCTTGTTCTCACCGCGAGATTTGTAAGATTTTGTGTCACCATCGCGACGGCGCTCACCACGACCATCTTGTCTTGGACGTTGCGGCTTCTTACGTTTAGCCATTTTAGCACGTGACTCTTCAAGTGCTTTTTGAGCATGCTCTACATGTTCCTGCTCAACTTTCTCGGCATCATTACCGTCCAGATCAACACGAAATTCATTGTTAATCACGGCTTCTAAATAGCGCCACGAAGAAGTGTACTTACGCAGCGCCTGGCGAACCTGAGTCTTACTGACTTTTTCAGATCCTTCAATTCTGGCGGCAATATCTTTGAAGATGCCGACCTTAAGCGGTTTTATACCGTCTTTTTGTTTAAAACACTGAGGAAACTCGGCATATAAAAAGTCGAGAACCTCTTTGATATCTTTTAGCTTGTTTGTGGTTTCCATGTCTAAACCTATAGTTCAATATTATCATCAAGAGATGACTGAATGTAATGTGTAACCCAGTCAATGAGTTCATCATACTCGGCCTCGACTAGTGCCAAATCGCCGCGCAGATGCTCCCATATTCCATTTATAATTAAATCAATTTTCTCGCAGGAAAGATCGTCAGGTAGTTGCTCCCAGGCTACGTGGATAAGCTCATTTAACGTCTCTGCGACACGCTCTTCTTCTCCTTCCCAGTCTCCGACATCGAAGGTGGAAAACAGATAATCCTGAACGTTTAGTAGTTCTTTCATTTATAAGGTACCTTCAAAGCATTTTACCAGTGCTTCCAGGCCCATTTTATCTTCATCGTCAAATCTTGCCAGACTCGGGCTATCAATATCTAAAACTGCAAATAGCTCGCCATTTCGCATCACGGGGATCACAATTTCAGAGTTTGACGCAGCGTCACAGGCAATATGACCATCAAAGCTGTGTACATCCTCAACCAGCTGAGTTGTTAACTCAGCGGCCGCTGTACCACATACGCCTTTGCCTAATGGGATACGAATGCAGGCGGGGTTCCCCTGAAAAGGACCCAGCACAAGTTCGTCAGTACCATCTAAGAGGTAAAAGCCCGCCCAATTAATGTCTTCCATTGAGGTAAATAATAAGGCGCTGAGGTTTGCCATATTGGCGATGTAGTTGTGCTCATCACCAATCAGGGCCTGAGCTTGTAGGCTGAGGGTATCGTAGAACTTTTTCTTCTGCATTGCGGTCATTCAACAAATTTACATAAGAAGTAAAGGTACTCTTTCGGGCAGCTAAATGAAACCTTTTAGACAGAAAAACTATTAAATTAGTGTAAAACACCGCCGAGCTGTACAAAAAGCCATCAGGCACTTCGCGCGTTGCGGCGTAAACTGAACAAAAACAACCCGCCGCCCAGTGCAGCCATCACTGCGTTGATGATGAAAACCATGCCTGAACTTGCAACAAACAAGAAGCTGAACAAGGCGCCACCCAACATACCAGCAGTTAATACTGCTGAATAACTTACCTTGTTGTAGCGTAGCAGAGCCATGTAAGCCGGCAACACAAAACACGCCATAGACAGACCCACAATGTGTGCGTTAGCAACCGCGGTCATCAGTATTTGAAACAAGATTTTGCTCTGACCACTTAGCAACGCGTAGTAGCCACCCAACACAATGCCAACAATAAGCGGTGACAACAACGAGTACCCCACGGCCTTAGCTACCTGCCCTTTTATCATCTCTTTCACCTTTATCAGTCTGCACAGAGATGTTCAGTGTTGACGTGATCCACCAGTATCACAAGTCAACTTTGGTCGTATACATTTACCCGCCTGTTGCAACAGCCCATAGCATTACACACAGTAACAACGCAAACAACACGCCCGGTGTCATCATAGACCGCAACACCGTCAATATCAGGCTTATCAAACGAATTTTACGCTGGACAACATGCTGCGGAAGCTGCCAGGATGTTTGCTTGAGCTCGTCTTTTAGCAGCGCTAAGCCCTGTGCCATGGTGTCAGCACCGAGACGTACCAGACTGCCCGCTTCCTGGTAGGCCACATTAATATCACCAGCAGGTAACGCTCCCATACTGTTTATGAACGCACGCGTCGCGATATACAAACCTAAGCCGAGCAACACTGGCCATAGGCCTCCCCAAAATCCCGTCACAGTTAGCTGGCCAGACCATGCCCCTTCTGACTGGGGTAACAAGTAACTGAGCACAACCACCAGTATCAGCAAGGCACCAAATGCGCCCAACTGGAGTCTGTCGGCTTGTCCAGCTGCTGTTTTTGAAGCCTTCTGTCCAACCAGTGCTAAAAAGCGCATCATCAGCCAGGTCGTGCCGATTGCAGTAAGCGGTAAAACAGTTCCCATCAAGAGATCTCGTTCCACGACATCCTTCAAAGCGACTTTAGCGACAGCGCCACTGGTGAGCGGCAACCCGGCCAGCGCGGCCGCGGGTATGCATACCACCAACCAACATATCCAACGATACTTTTGCCATGCAAGGCTTGTATTCATACCAGCAAACAAAAACAGCGCGGCTTTCGCAAGACCATGATGTACCGCATATAACACTATCGCAGGCAACAGGAATGCCCATACATCCGGGTATTTCAGCCCCACACCAACTGCCGCGATCAGTATCCCCATCTGACTCATGGTCGAATAGGCAAGCAAAGCTTTGGGGTTGTCCTGAGTCACCCCAACCAGCACACCAAAAAATGCCGCAAATAACCCCAGTACCACAAGCAATGAACCAAAAGTTGCAAACGCAACCTCTCCGAATGGAATAAACTTCAACCAGCCTAACAAACCTGCCTTGACCATAACCCCACTTAACAGGGCACTGGCAGCAACCGGAGCAACAGGGTGTGCCATAGGCAGCCAAACGTGCAAGCCAAACAAGCCGGCCTTTACACCAAATCCCGCCAGTAAAAACCCAATTGCCCAGGCTGGATAAGCCTGCTCGGGATTGCTTGCAGAAGATGGGTCAATAGAACCATAAGCTAAGCCCGCCAGTGCAGTAAACAGCAATAACTCTCCGAGCACCGCCCATTGCATGTAAGACTTACCAGC
The DNA here is from genome assembly GCF_030125445.1 of Pseudoalteromonas ardens. Classification (NCBI taxonomy): domain Bacteria; kingdom Pseudomonadati; phylum Pseudomonadota; class Gammaproteobacteria; order Alteromonadales; family Pseudoalteromonadaceae; genus Pseudoalteromonas; species Pseudoalteromonas ardens. Next base: position 38,337 of record NZ_JASJUV010000002.1, on the reverse strand, counting down.
CTGATGCGCCTCTTCGGTGTCAAAGTGTACAACCAGGCCGTACGAGGCCAGACTCATCAGGGTGAAAAAGCTAATAAAGCCTGAGATGTCCTCGGCCAAAATAAGCCCGAAGTTACCGCACATAGCTAACAAAAAGAACAAACAGAAGCGCACCTTGCGCTTGTCAGTTTTAGCAAAATTGACCGCGAAAACCGCCGCCAGCAGCCACAAACAACCAGCCAACAAGAAAAAGGTTGAGGTCGTCTCATTCAATGTCATGATGCTGCCAAAAAACAGCCAGGGGGTAGTATTTGTACCTTGTGCCGACATCATATAGGCAAACAGTGCAATACCAGCTGACAGAGGTAAAAACCAATGTGCTGCCCTGTGCATCGGCTTGCGTACCAATAACAATGCACATAGTGCAGGCGCGCCTATGGCCAACCACATCCAGGGGATTTGTTGTGAACTTACCGTCAGGATCGACACAAATTCACTGCCGTATTCCCGTGCAGCTATCAGTTTAACCCAATTGAGCGGGCTGAACTGGGCGTCCGCAAACAAACCTGCGCTCAGTGCCAGTATCGCCGTGACAATTGGCGGCAACATTAACATCCAGTGTGTCTCAAATCGCCCACGCGGTTGCTCTTTTGGCCAGGCTTCCTGTTGCGGTTTAAACCACGCGGCATACAAAATAGGCAGAAAATAGATGGCGTTAAGCAGGCTACTAATAATAAGCACCCCAAGCACCCAATAAAAACCCGCTTCCAGTGCGCCAGTACCCAAATACCATTTTGAGATAAAGCCCGCCGCAGGAGGGATCCCTATCATACCCAGCACGGCCAGACTAAACGCCAGCATTGTCAGTGGCATGCGTTTGCCAGCACCGTTCATCTGACTGACTTTAGTCACACCAAGCGTTTCGGCGATACTGCCGGCACAGAAAAACATGGTGATCTTCATCAACCCCTGGTGAACCAGATGTGCAATACCGCCGATCGTCGCAATCGGCCCGGCAATCGCGGTGCCCAGGGCGATGTAGGAGACCTGACTAACGGTAGAATAAGCCAGCCTGCGTTTCAGATCATCCTGAAATACAGCTCGGGTAGAGCCATACACTATGGTGATCGAAGCCATCACAGCGAGTATGATAGTCAACCCCAGTTCCTGAGCAAACTCAACACCGTAAACATCATATACGACCCGTACTATGCCAAATGCGCCCGCTTTAACAACCGCTACCGCGTGTAACAGCGCGCTGACTGGCGCAGGCGCTGCCATCGCAGCAGGCAGCCAGCCATGTAAAGGCACCAATGCCGCTTTGACACCCAGCCCTATGATGATCAGGGCAAATATGACTTTGAGATGGAGCGGATCGAGATGTGGCATGGACGCCAGCAGACCTGTCGCGGTAAAATCCAGTGATCCAGCCAGCGCTTTTAACCACACTACCCCGGCCAATAAGCTAGCGCCGCCAAGCATAGTGTAAATGAGATATTTGCGCCCTGCTGCAAGCGATGCTTTGTTCCCTTTGTGCACCACCAGCGGATAGGTTGTCAGCGTCAGTAATTCGTAGAAAATCAGAAACGTTATCAGATTACCCGCAAGCGCAACGCCAATGGTCGCAAACACACACAAGCTAAAAAATCCAAAAAAGCGACTGCGGTTAGGTGACTGCTCGAGATATCCAATTGCATAAATCGTGGTCAGCAGCCATAAAAATCCGGATAAAGCGACAAACAATAAAGATAACGCATCCGCATGAAGCACTAAGTCCATGTTAGGCAATAATGGCAAACGCGTTTCAAACACCTGTCCCTGGTAAACGCCCGAGATCATGACAAGTATCAACGCGACACAAGTAAACGCCCCTAAAAAGTTTAACGTTTTTCTCAGCTTTGGTTTGCTGTCACTGACAAAAAATATCGCCACACCCGATGCCAGTGCGCTCAATAATATCAGTAAAGGCAGTGTGCTTTGCCACATCATTCGCCGCCTCCTAACGAAACCAGGTCAATAATTAGATCCGCATTAAACCCCAGCGCCATCGTACACAGTGCTAAAGCCAGGCCACTAACCGGCATCGCAACGGGGACTTTTTGCCAATTGTCCGGCGCGCTTTGTTCGCATGCGTGCTCAGGTTTAATAAATGCCAGGTCCAGTACTCTGAAGATAGCCAGTGCGGCCAACAGGCCTCCAGTCAGAATGATCACAACCCACCACCACTGCTGAGTATCTATGGCAACATTCAGCAATAACCATTTTGCGATAAACCCGGCACTGGGCGGTAAGCCAATTAAACTGCCTCCTGCTATTGCAAAAGTAAACAAACTCAAAGGCATGTATTTCGCCATGCCCTGTAACCTGGCAATGTCGTCATGTCCCAATGAATGTATGATATTGCCCGCGGCGATGAACATTGCAGCTTTTGCGCAGGCATGCGCAACAATGAAGTAAGATACTGCCGCAAGCGCACTTTGATGTTGTGCTGCCAATTGCGAAGCCGACGCCCCGTCCGTACTCATCAAAAGTGGAAACAGCAAAAATAGATAACCAATTTGTGCGACGGTCGAATACGCCACCATGAGTTTAAGGCGTTTTGCTCTGAGCGCTTGCACACACCCCCAGAGAATTGCCAGTCCACCAAACACACCCAGCAGCATCAAGGCATCATTAGTCACGGCAGGCGTGAGGATCTCCATCCAGAATCGTACCAGCAAGTAAAACGACGCTTTAACAACCAGTGCAGACAAAATCGCACTAACGGGTGCCGGCGCACTGCCATGCGCATAGGGCAACCAAAAATGTAACGGAACCAGGGCAGTTTTTAACACCAGGCCCACAGTGATCAGCGCAAGAGCAGCCCAGCTCAACGGATTCGACTCAACTCGCTCTGCAAGCTGCACAAAATCCAGTGTACCATATGCATGATATAACAGTGCGACAGCCAGTAAGTAACAGAGTGACCCCAGCAAACCCACTAACAGGTATCGCAGCGCCGCTGTCAGACTTTCCTTATTACCACTAAGCGCAACCAGCGCAACTGCCGCCAGCCCAATGATCTCAAGCGTTACGTAAATATTGAAAATATCGGCAGATAAGAATAAAGCGTTAATCCCCGCCACCAGCAACCACCACAGAGGCCAAAAACGCACGCGCGCAGGTGAGGCTGAGAAATAAAAAGCCGAGTACAAGGTCAATACAGCGACCAGAAAAATCGTCAACGTGATCAACAAGGCCGAAAAGCCATCGAGGCTCAGCGCAATACCCAGAGGAGCTACCCAGCCCGCAAGCGAATACCTCAGCGTAATTGTGTCCCCAGCCCCATTGAACGATAATCCACCTAAGACAAACCCGATCACCAGCAACAAGCTCATTGCTGTCAGCAGCCCAGTTAACACTTGCGCGTATTTGGTGTTTAACAGTACAGAGACGATGGCACCGACCAAAGGAATGGCCACCAACAAAGGGAGTAATGTGGACATATCAGTTAAGGGCATCAGGCATCACCCTCCTGTTTTTCAAGGGCATTTATCCGACACACCAAAGACAAAGCTAACGCTGTGCCTGCAACGGCCACCACTATCCCGGTCAAAACCATCGCATGAGGCACAAAATCAGCCGCAGCGCCGGATGAGGCATTAGCGATAAACACCATAAAAACCCCCACGCCACAAATGTTGATAGCCAGGATTTTTTTAACGACATGTGCAATCGCTAACACGCCAAACAATCCAATGCCGAACAAAATAATACCAAATACACTATAGGCCAGCGCTTGTGTCATGGACTATCCTCCTTTACCGAGCTATCTCTTGTCTTTGCTGAGGCGCAACGTGAAGTGCGCAGAACAGCAAAACCAAAATAGCGGCTATGGTCAACGTCGCCGCCACTTCAATTATCAGGATCAAAGTGCCTGCCCAGGCAATCGGATAAGCCAGTGCCGTGCCAGTCGATACGATTACGGCAGCGCCAACCAACAAAAATACCGCTAAGCCAACCACTAACAACACGCGAGCGATCAGCGCATTAAAGTTAAAGCTGTGATGCCCGGCCAATAGTAATAAAATGCCAGCCCCCGCCAGCAGCGCGCCGGCCTGAAACGCGCCGCCAGGCAAAGCCGCACCAGTCCATAGCAAGTACCCAGAGGTAACGACAATTGCAGGCAGTAACCAGCGCAAAAATGCTTCCAATACAGGGCTGCGCTGTATAGGTTTTGATACCGTGATAAACGCTTGGTTACTCTGTTCTTGACTCACTGGCATCACCGCCAGAGCAACAATTAGCAACACCGCAACTTCAAGTAAGGTGTCATAACTACGAAAGTTCAGTAACACCGCCGTAACCGGGTTCTGAACGCCGCTTTGCTCCAGGTTAGAGGCGACCAAAGCAACAAGCGGCTGATCTGCCACTGAAGTGTTAATCAGCGCAAAGATAAGAAACAGGCAAACTAAACCAACCACTAAACCAACAACAAATAAGACGCCGCCAGATAGTCCTGCTTGCTGCTCCGCGTTACGTGCCAGCGTAATGTCATTAAACATAGCTCCCCCTGTGGTTATTCAAATCCAAGCTATTGATTGAGCTGCCTGCGTGTTGCAATGAGTAAAGCACCAGTCAACCCAGCGCCGATCGCCGCCTCTGCGATTGCGACATCCCACGCGCCCAATCGCACCCAGGCTAAAGTCACCAGCAAGCCCATACTGATAAACAGCAAAATGGCCTGGAATAAGTCTTTCGCAGTGAGACACAGTACTGCTGTCATCACGGCGCCACAGCCCAATAGAAGATCAATAATCAGCTCACCACTTATCATTGGTTTCCTCCTGTTTGATGCTCATCCACGTCTGGCTGCTCCAGTTGCTGAGACTGCGTTTGGCTGGCTAGCAAATAGCAAGAAACCGCGCCGGCCAACATCACGGCAACCCAGATCACCAGCAACTGAATGGCATCAGCCATCTCTGCAACCTGTGGGATCACACCCAGTACGACAAACCCCAACCCTACATTATCGGCCTTGGTCAGTGCGTGCAGCTTTGACAATTCGTCAGGGAAGCGCCACAGACCGACACACCCGGCAACAAAGAAAAAAGCACCCAATGCCACCATCAACGCGCTATACCAGTCAATCAAGATCATGATTTGGTATCCCCCATTTTTACCAGAATGACGGTCGCAGTGGGCGCCAGCAAAGCCAAAACCAGCGCGACATTAAACAAAGCACTTTGCTGGTAGACCACGGCCAGCAGAGTCAAAATAGCTACACCCACCGTGCCAAACAGCTGCAAAGAAAGTATCCGAGTCAGCTTCGAAGGCCCCAGCCAGAGCCGCCAAAGCCCACCTAGTAGCACCAGAGTTAAAACGGTCACCATCCAGTTTAAATACTCACTCATTGTTGCTCCTTCATAACTGGCTCTGCTTGTTTATCTATATCTAAATCAAACAAGTAGGCGATTTTTTGCTCACAGCCAATCACATCCTGATAATTGCCCTCTGTTACCTCTAACATGTGCACTAACAAAGAATCACCTCTAATCTGTGCACTCAATGTGCCCGGTAATAAGCTGATAAGATGAATAAACCACAACTGTGCATGGCCCGGAGGTAAGCGCAGTGGATACGATACCGTACCCGGGCGCATGGAAACGCGACGCGAAAATGCCAGACGCGCAGTTTGTATTCCTCCTTTCAGGGAATTAAGCAGGAAATACGGCAACAAACGCAGCAGCCGAACATAATGAAACTCTCCCGTTACATATTTGCCATTGTTACTCGTAATATTGCGTGAAGAATCATTAAAAAGACGCATGCTCATCCAGACAGACACAGGGACAACAACAATACCTATCACCCAGGAGGACCACGCCCCTTTTGTGAGTAATAACCACAGTCCGCTGAAGATCACTGCCCGGATAAGCAAGGTCCGTTTGTCTGAATTGTAAGAATGCGTCTTTGAGTTCATACCGATTCACTCACTCTGTTAGTGTTTGGATCCGAGGTCGCCTGTGCATCTTTGCTTTTACTACGCAAATGCTTCTCCACCCCAACAATCAGAGAGATGAACCAGCCACAGGCGATAACACGTAGCCAGGCTTCCAGTGAAATAGGCGCACTCTGGAACCAGTCATTCATCAGAGGTTGATAGGTAAACAATATTTGTAGTGCCATCATGAGCGCGATACCTATCCAGATCCAACGGTTTGAGAACAACCCGACCGAAAATACCGAGCGGTCCAGAGAGCGACAGTTAAACAGATAGAATGCTTCACCCACCACAAACATAGCGACTGCGACTGTTCTTGCTTGTGCTTCTGTGGCCCCCCACATCAGCTCTAGTTCATATAAACCAAAAGCTGTGATACAGAGCAAAGAGGACACCAACAAAATTCGCCACATTAATATTCTATCTATTATGGGGGCATTCGGATCATAAGGGGGCCGCTCCATTATGCCCTTTTCTCTTGGCTCAAAAGCCAGCATCAGACCGAGTAGAATGGCTGTCGTCATGTTGACCCACAATATATGCACTGGTAGTAATGGTAATGAGACACCCAATAGCACTGCCAGCAGAATCACTAACCCTTCACCACCATTAGTGGGTAACGTCCAGACGATAAACTTCTTAAGGTTATCGAATACGCCACGACCTTCCTCAACAGCGGCCCGCACGGTAGCAAAGTTATCATCAGTCAGCATCATATCAGAGGCATCCCGCGCCACTTCCGTGCCATTCAATGCCATGGCAACGCCGATATCTGCTCGTCTGAGCGCCGGGGCATCATTAACTCCATCGCCCGTCATAGCCACAACATGGCCTTCAGCTTGCAACGATTTCACCAGCTGTAGCTTGTTCTCGGGGCTGACCCGGGCAAACACATCGTTGTTACTGGCAATATCACTGAACTCATGCTCAGACAAATCACCCAACTGATAGCCAGTAACGGTTTTACCCGCACTTTGTGGCTGTATAATACCTAACTGTTTGGCGATGCTGGTGGCAGTCAATGCGTGATCGCCGGTGATCATCTTGACCCGGATCCCCGCCCGGTGACAGGCCGCAACGGCCTCAATAGCCTCTGGACGTGGCGGATCTATCATTGCCTGTAATCCGAGGAATATCAGTCCATTAGCAACATCTTCGTGGCTCAAAGTGGTTTGCGCACCTGTTGATGTTTTGCTGGCAAATGCCAATACACGTAAACCTTTTGCAGCCAGTCGTTCGGCTTCTTGCTCAATGCCATCTTGATCCAGCCCGATGGTCTCGCCCTGCTCATTCAACATAAACTGACATTTGGACAAAATGCTCTCGATGGAGCCTTTCATATGGATGATATGCGCACCGTCAACGTCATCCAGGGTAGCCATATACTGATATTCAGACTGAAACGGAATACAGTCGAGGCGTTTTGCATTAAGACTGCCTGGCGCCATACTCGCCTTGTGAGCTGACACCAATAATGCTGCCTCAGTTGGGTCACCGCTGATCCGCCACTGTGAGTTTTCCTGGTCCGGTGCCATTAATTGCGCATCATTACACAACGCGCCGGCTCTGAGTGTGGCAGACAAAGCAGGTTGTTTTTGCGGTTCAGTGACCAGCGGTTGTGCATCACGGTCCCCAATAACACCTTCTGGATCATAGCCATTCCCAGATACGCTATACAATTTGCCACCACTGTATATGCGCTCTACTGTCATTTCATTTTTAGTCAAGGTACCGGTCTTATCTGAGCAAATGATCGTGGTGCTCCCCAGCGTTTCAACCGCTGGCAAATTACGGATCACCGCTTTGCGTTTGGCCATGCGCGAGACGCCAATGGCCAGCATAATAGTCACTGCCGCAGGTAACCCTTCCGGAATTGCGCCCACAGCCAGAGCTACCGCAGCCATAAACGACTCCAGCAGAGGCTGGCCATGTAAATACCCTATCAATAAAGTGATGGCCGCAAGACCGACAATTGCGTAAAGCAATACATGACTGAATTGTTTGATGCGCTTGGTTAATGGCGTGTCCAATGTGGGCGTGGTCGCAATAAGCTCTGAGATTTTACCGATTTCAGTATGGTCTCCTGTTTCGGTCACAACACCGACCCCAGTGCCGTACACAACCAAAGTGGAAGAAAATGCCATGTTTTGCCTGTCTCCCAGCAGGGCTTCTTTGGCCAGCACCTCAAGATTCTTTTCAACAGGAACTGATTCGCCAGTCAGCGCCGACTCATCAACCTGCAAGTCTCTGACCTTCACCAGACGCATGTCCGCAGTTACTTTGTCGCCCGCTTGCAGCAGGACGATGTCCCCGGGCACAAGTTGCTGAGCAGGTATGGTCGTTTTTACGCCATCCCGGATCACAGTCGCGGTGGATTTAATGCTGCCAGACAAGGCGCTAATAGCATTGATGGCTTTAGATTCCTGCACGAAGCCGATGATGGCGTTGAGCAGTACCACGGCAAAAATGACAATGGCATCAACCCACTCCTGGAGCGCCAGTGTCACCACCACCGCAGAGAGCAGAATATAAACCAAAGGCTGATGGAACTGCATTACAAACCGTTTAATTGGTCCGTCTCCATCGTGCTTAGTAATGGCGTTAGGCCCAAATTTCGCCTGTTGCCTGTCGACCTGTTGCAAAGATAACCCCTGCTCCAGGTCGGCCTCGAACTGCTTGAGTACTTCTTCTGAGTGTTGACTGTGCCAGTCTTTCAGATCTTGCATAAAACACCTCGGGAACTAGTTGTACTAACTCCATACTAGGGTGCAGCAATGATATGTAAAACTCGAATTATTGACTTTAAAATATCGAAAAAAGCGAACTTTTAGTTGAGCAAACAGCTGATCTCATGGCTCTTTGAAAACGTACACTAAACGAATAAAGATGATTTAGCCGAATTCAAAATTGCAGCGATCGCCGGATGTCGGATCTTACGTTCCGCTGATATTGCATAGAATTTTTGCTTAACTTGAGTCAGTTCACCCACCGGGCGCACATGAAAGGAGTCACATACATCGTCAGCTATCGTGCTGGGCATAAAAAAGATCCCCAAACCAGACTGACCAAACGACTTCATTAGAGCACTGTCATCAAACTGCGCCACAATATTGGGATGAATATTCTGATCGCTCAGCCAGAAATCAAACTCTTTGCGAATTTCATGTTGTTGTGTAGGCAACAGCAAAGGCGCATTGTTAAGCGAAATCGGAAAGTTTTTCTCATATTGCCTGGCCAGTGCCGGCGCTGCCAGAAAGGTAATGCCGCTCTCCCCTAGTAAATGGTTATAAGCTTTGACACTAAACGCCCCCGTTACAGGCACATCGCTTAACACTAAATCCACTTTATGAACGGCCAGATCGGCCAGCATGCTATCTACCGGCCCTTCCAGGCTGGTCAGCCGAATTTCCTGTTCTATGTGCATAGCCGGTTTGATAATTTTGTGTACTATGGTTTTGGGTAATACGCTCGACGCTCCGACAATAAACTCTGCGGGTCCCACCGCGTTGTTGCCTTTCAGGACGTCACTCAACTCGTTGCCAAGTTCAAATATTTCATCTGCGTAACGCAATACCACTCTGCCCGTATCGGTTAACCGCAGGCCTCGCCCCTCTTTTTGCAAAAGCTCGTTGCCAACCCGTTCTTCCAGTAAAGACAACTGACCACTGATAGTTTGCGGGGTTATGTTTAGCTTTGCGCTGGCCTTAGCGATGCTGCCTTCGTGCGCCACCGCCCAGAAGTACTTTAAGTGTTTGTAGTTAATCACATCCTGCATGGTGCTTTCTCCAACTCGCTGACACTTCGAATAATCCGAACTTTAGTATATAGAACAAACGATTTCATTTAATTCTTTTCGATTGATACGCTTGTTGACGTAAAACGATCATGTTGAGGCGATATTCGATCATGCCCCGAGTCTATTAACGATAATACTAACCAGCGAGAGCAAAATATGTGGGTAGATGTGTTTTCATCCCATAGTGACACCACTGAAGCCGAGGATAATTATGTAGATGCTCAAATCAGGCTGATGCTTGGCCGCTATGCAGGTCAGATAGATAAAGTTGAAGTGTACCTGTTGGCTGATGAAACCCAGCCAGAATTTCAGTGCACCATACGCGTTGGTTTAAAGGGCTATAAAGCTGTAGAGGCCAATGAAGTGGCAAGCAAAGCATCCGACGCAATCAATGCCTGCGCACATCGCGCCAAACGCTACGTGAAAAGAGCATTGCGGCTATCTGGTTAAATTATGCACCTGGAGATAAGAAAAAAGGCCGCAAGTCATAAACTTACGGCCTTAATGTGGCGGAGAGATAGGGATTTGAACCCTAGATACGCTATTAACGTATGCCGGTTTTCAAGACCGGTGCTTTCAACCACTCAGCCATCTCTCCGAATCAGATTGTCGCCGTTCACCTGTGAACTATCAGAGGCAAACCTGCGTAAAATTAGGTGGCGGAGAGATAGGGATTTGAACCCTAGATACGCTATTAACGTATGCCGGTTTTCAAGACCGGTGCTTTCAACCGCTCAGCCATCTCTCCGCAGCGAGGCGAATATTAGAGAATCCCGGCCTCCTTGTGAAGCTTTTTTTTCGCTTTTTTGTTTAATTGGTCAAAATTCACTTTATTTGTATAAACATCGGACACGTTGGGAGGTTTTATGGTCAAAAATCGGGAGTTAGAGAACTTTTAACCTAGTTTTAGGGTCTACTAAACCAGAAAGGTTTGCCGAGCGTTTTAACTCTTGGTAATCTTGGCCTAGAATAATTTTCGGAACATAGTGTTTCTAATAAGGAGCTGAAAATGGCGTTCAATCATTCGTACACTGGCCAAAAAGTGGCTATGTCGACGGTCGAAACTAACAAGGTGCTTAAAAACACCTACTTCCTACTGGCAATGACACTGGCATTTAGTGCGATTACTGCTGCCATCTCTATGACTATGGCACTACCGCGCTTTACCGGTCTTGTCTGTTCTTTAATTGCGTTTGGTCTGTTGTTCGTGATCCAGAAAAAAGCGAACTCAAGCTCAGCGATTGGTCTGGTTTTCCTATTCACTGGCCTCATGGGCTTTGGCTTAGGCCCACTGCTTAGCCATTATGCAGCAATGCCAAATGGTAGCCTGTTGATTGCACAGGCACTGGGCTCGACTGCTTTAGTATTCTTTGGTCTGTCTGCATACGCGTTGACAACTAAGAAAGACTTCTCCTTCATGGGTGGCTTCCTGGTTGTAGGTATGCTGGTCGTGATCGTTTCAAGTCTGGTTAACTTGTTTATCGGCAGTTCAGTTGCCTTTATCGCGATTAACGCGGCTGTTGTATTACTGATGTCTGGCTTCATTTTGTACGACACAAGCCGCATCGTAAACGGTGGTGAAACAAACTACATCCTGGCAACAGTAAGCCTGTACCTGAGCATCTACAACCTGTTCACGTCTATCCTTGCGCTGCTTGGCTCAAGTGATGACTAATACGCTCAGTTTGCTAAAATAAGCCCCATCCGGGGCTTTTTTTATGAGTAACTTTTGAGTCAATACGTACTTTCCCTGCACAGCAATGTAAGTGATCATGATGCTTTACAACAGCTGGTGCGGTTCGCCAATGCTTTACAAGCACAAGATCACCAGATCAAATGTATTTTTCTTTACCAGCAGGCCGTTTTGTTTGCCAGCCAACACTTTAGTCTCGCCAGTGATGAACTGCAGCCGACTCAACTTTGGCAATCGCTGCATGACGCAGGCATTGCACTCAAGCTGTGTGTCACAGCCGCAGAAAAGTATGGCCTGGACACCTCAAACTGTGGCCCATTTGAAGTCGCCGGATTGGCAGAGTTTGCCATGCTGGCAACCAAAGCAGATAAGTGGGTGCAATTTAAATGAGCGAAAACATTCTGGTGATCAATCACACCGCTCCCTTTGATGGCGCTAATATCCGCGAGGGATTAGATATGGCATTGATTTTTGCCGCGCTGGATCAAAACGTGTCCTGGCTATTCAAAGGCCCAGCGGTACTGGCGTTAAAAGCAGGCAATGATGCGTCTCAACTGGGTATGAAAAATTACTTTAAGCAGCTCAAAACGCTGGAGATTTATGACGTTGAACAAATCTATGTGTGTGCCGAAGCCATGAGCCAGTTTGCCCTGACAGCGGACGACTTAAACATCGATGCGCAGATCCTGACTCTGGATGCACAACAAACACTACTCAAGCAGCAGAACAAGGTAGTGAGTTTATGAGTCTCCCGACATTACATATTTTTTCCAAGCCAGTGAGCTACTACAAAGCAGCATTTGATGCCTCCTTGCTCGGTGAGCAGGATGTGCTATTGCTCACCCGAGATGCCTGTTATGATCAACGTGCATGGTGTGCATTAAGCGCTAACCGCACCTGTATGCTCAGTGTCTGTGCACTGGCACGGGGCATCAACGCACTGGATAACATCGAATTGCTCGACGACCAGCAGTGGATCACGCTGGTTGAGCAATGTCAAAAAACAATTACGTGGTAACTATGCTCGTTTTTCAAGATAAACAGATCGAAACAGACAAAGAAGGCTACCTGCTGAACCATCAGGACTGGCATAAAGAACTGGCACCGCTGCTCGCGGAGCAAGAAAATATTACGCTGACAGATGCCCACTGGGAAGTTGTCAACTTTGTGCGCGACTTTTATGAAGAATATAACACCAGCCCGGCTATTCGCATGCTGGTTAAGGCCATTGGTCAAAAGCTAGGGGAAGACAAAGGGAAAAGTATTTATTTGTACAAACTTTTCCCTAAAGGCCCGGCAAAGCAAGCAACTAAAATAGCCGGTTTGCCAAAACCGGCTAAGTGTATCTAGTCTAACAAACAGCAGGTTACTGCTGCGAAGCGTGCCACAAGGTACTGATTTCATCAAGCGTGGCGGGATCGTCAATGGTTGACGGTACTGTCATCGCTTCGCCATCCACCAGCTGACGTAAGTTTTTGCGTAATATCTTACCAGAACGTGTTTTAGGTAAGCGCTCTACAACCAAAATTTGTTTCAGACACGCGATTGCGCCAATTTTCCCCCGAATAGACTGCACTAGCTCTTCACGCAATTGTGCTTGAGTGAGCACGCTCCCATCTTTGAGTACTACCATGGCGACAGGTACCTGCCCCTTTAATTCATCTTTGGCTGCAAAGACAGCGCATTCTGCCACTGCTTCATGTGCCGCCACCACTTCCTCCATCTCCCCGGTTGATAAGCGGTGGCCTGCGACATTAATGACATCATCCGTGCGCCCCATAATAAAGACGTACCCCTCTTCATCGAGGTATCCGCCATCTCCTGAGAGGTAATAACCCGGAAACTCCGACAGATACCCCTGCTTAAAGCGAGTGCTATTTTGCCAGATAGTGCTCAGGCAACCGGGTGGCAGCGGTGTTTTAAGTGCAATAAGCCCCTGCTCATTAGCCGCACAAGGTTCACCATTCGCATCCAGGACAGTCAATTGATAACCCGGCGTAGGCACCGATGCACTGCCCGCTTTGGTCGGTAACGGCGACAACCCCATGGGGTTGGCGGCAATGGGCCAGCCCGTTTCAGTTTGCCACCAATGATCAATAACCGGCAGTCTTGTCACCGACTGCAACCAGTCATAGGTAGCCGGGTCCAAACGCTCGCCAGCGAGAAATAAGGTTTGCAGTGAACGGGTATTGTACTGAGCGAACAACTTACCTTCCGGATCTTCTTTTTTAATGGCTCTAAAAGCTGTCGGTGCACTGAACAACGCATTGACCTGATACTCCTCGACAACCCGCCAAAATGCCCCCGCGTCCGGGGTTCTGACTGGCTTACCCTCATACAGCAAAGTGCTGCAGCCAAACAATAGTGGCGCATAAACGATATAAGAATGACCCACAACCCAGCCAATATCAGAGGCGGCCCAGAACACCTGGCCGGGTTTCATACCATACACAGTTTCCATACTGTAATGTAACGCCACAGCATGGCCCCCCTGCTCACGCACAACCCCTTTTGGCACCCCCGTTGTACCAGATGTGTATAAAATATAGAGCGGATGAGTTGCAGGTAAAGGCACGGCATCAATCTTAGGGGCGGTAGCAACCAGTTCACACCAGTCGATATCTCGGGGAGTCAACATCGAAGCGCGATACTGAGCACGCTGCCATATAACCGTATGCTCAACTTCATGCGTCGCTAACGCCAGTGCTTCATCCAGCATGGGCTTGTACTCAATCACTCTGCCGACTTCAACGCCACAAGATGCGCTTAGCACCAACTTGGGCTTTGCATCGTCAATACGCACAGCAAGCTCTTTAGGTGCGAAACCGCCAAATACGACCGAATGAATAGCCCCAAGTCGCGCACATGCCAACATGGCTATCACCGCTTGCGGGATCATCGGCATGTAGATAACGACTCTATCCCGGGCAACAACACCGAGTTTACTCAGCGCGCCTGCAAAATGACTGACTTCATCCAGCAACTGAGCATAGGTGTAACACTGCTTCTGCTCAGTCACGGGTGAATCATAAATGAGCGCTACTTGTTCAGCTCTTCCTTCCTTTACCTGCTGATCCAATGCCAGATAGCTGGTGTTGAGTCGACCATCTTCAAACCAATGGCTTAATGACTCATGGTCGTAACTTACGCCTGTTTTGGGTGGGGTGTGCCAGTTGAGTCGGGCAGCCTGGTCTAGCCAGAATGCCTCAGGGTCTTGCTCAAATTGCTCATATGCCTGTTGATAGGTTTGGTATGCTGTTGTTGTCATAATGATTTCCTGTTGGGCCGGGTAAAGATAGTTTGATATTTTGCCAACTGGCTAACACCCGGTTAACGACGAGTACGCTATTAAACATAGAATTACTGAAATAAAGACAACACTAGACATTGGTCGATGGCAGGAAAGAATTTGATCCACCGCAAGCTTTTCATGGATAAGGGAATGCGGGCCCTCAGCTGAGCACCCGCTGTCACCGGTTTATTCATCAACGGGCCAGGTATAAGGCACTGCTGGTACGGATAAACCTCGGTCAGTGATGGACTCTGCAACAGTTTTACTCGGATCAGTAGGTGCCCACAGGTCCTGACTGGACGCCAATGATGCATCTTCCAGAGCAGTATCGCCCAATACGCCACTGGCATCTATATCGAATACAAAACTGCCTGAGCCGTCATAACTACAAGACGTAGTAGGTGCATATTCAATATTTGCTTTACTACCGGTTCCATCATAAGTTGCTGTTGCACTGTCGTACTCAAAGAACTGACGCTGCGAGAATGCCTGCATGCTGTGATCATTCCCAGGTCCCGCCCAGTTACAGATAAAGCCTTGAATAAGCCCGTCTGTCTCCTCAATTGTTGTTCCATATCCAAAGTGCGCCTCACCGTTGTCCAGGCTGGGGGAATTAAATCCAATATTGAAAATTCGGCTGTTGCTGTCGTTCACGCCGGCTTGCCAGACATAGGCATATTGTCCAGCCAGTGTTGTAAGGTCAAAATTTGCGCCAAATATCGAAAAGTTCTCACTCCACCCATCCGGATTATCGACACTGTGATACTTGTTATTCACATCAACCTGGTTGTCGCTGTTGAACATGCCACTGTTACTGTGGCCACACAAAGTGGCAACCCTGGCTTGAAGGGACATATTGTCTCCCGAACGCTCATAGGCCAGAGAACCCGTTCTGGTGCGTTCATTTTGACTACAATTGCCGCCTGGAAATTCTATACCGCTAACGCCCTGTTCACCTTCCACCTGGTAAGTAAGATGGCCAGAGTAATTAAGCAGATCCGCTCCGGGTATGTGTGCCATAGATAATGAAATGTCGTAATCAGAGCCACTAACTGTGTATGTCAGAGAAACGGTATATTGCCACTCACTCCCCGAGCGAGTAATAGCAGCTCCGCTGAAAGTCACACCAGCAATACCTTTGGCATTCATTTCGCCGGTCACATCAATGCTGCTGCCATCTGCGGGCAAGCTCATTCCCGAATCCAGTGCTGCTGAGACCATACTGGCTAAGGTCATCAGACTCATTCTCGACTGATCTCTGATCCCACTTAACAGCGCATTAGTTTGTGCAACAGCACACGCATTACCTGTACTGTCACTCTCTGACCACAACCCTAAGTCACCCCCAGGTAAAGTGCCAGAAGCCGAAGCAGGATCAGTCGCATCTGGGTGACCTGTGTAGGCTACCTGCGGTCCAAAGCAGTCCGCATTCGTACTGTTGCGATAAAATGACTGAACTCGAAATACATCCAGTAAAGGGACGGTGCCATTGAGTATCCGGCCAATCCTCTGCGTAGACCACAAATAGGTTGGTACAGATGGGCCATACTCCACCGCTGGCCGATTACCAAAACCGCGCTCAACTTCATCACTGCTGTCACTGAAAGGAGAAGACGCCATGACCTCTGTGGGAAAATAAATACCGCGCGAATCATCGGGTTCACCCGGGTCATTACTATCATCCGTACTACCATCGCCCGGATCCGTATTGCCAGAATTATCACCATCAGAGTTATCAGTGTCGTTGCCCGCGTTATCACTGGTGGCATCATTATTAGCAGGCGTTTGCGCTTGCTGCTCCTGAGTATTAGTATTGCTCGGCTCATCGTTATCTGATGAAGAGCACCCGGCTAACAAAGCCAATAGAATATATGGAATAGGTGTTTTCATAGTTGCATACCTTGTTGTCTAACCCGCTTTAAAGGTAAGCCAAAAAGACCAGCAGCTCAAAAATACACCATCCTGAAGTGTGAAAATATGTTGAGCACTTCATCGCTAAGACTTTGATGTTCCTGGTTTTACACAAACCTAGTAAAAGCATGTATTCTCATTTACATTACATAAATAAGACTAGTGTAGTGATTGCATTACACTTTATTGATTTTTCCAAAACAAAAAGTAGCGATCGCTAAATAACAAAAATCGAACAACTTATTACATTTAAAACAGCCTGTAGCGCAATAAAAATGCAGTAGTCGGCTCTCATACCAATTTGCTTAATTAAATGATCTATTTTGAGGCGAGAAAAAAGGGTCAATAATACCGCTCTCGCGTCCTGCTATCGCTGAGGCACCTACATCCATGTAGGCGAGGCAAAAATTTGTGAACCCATGTCTAAGGTATAAGGTTCTAAATGAGAAGTTTTTAACGCTGTTAGCGTCCTATTTGCTCCTTCAAATAAACCAGGCATTAAGTGAAATTGGTATCATATAGCCTGATGACATTCAGACTGCTGTATCGCGATATGCATCAACTCCAGGAGTTCCGCCATAGGCACGTTGACCTTATCGTATTCTTTTTCTTTAAGTAGAACATCTATTTTAGATGCCGTTTGATAAATATCGTGACAATCAAACATTGCTGATGTGCCCTTAAGTGCATGTATGGACCTTGCCAGCCCTTCAAAGTCGTGGTATTTGAGCTGATTTTGCAACTGCACCAGTTGCTCATGCAGTCCTGCAATATACTGAGATTTCAGTATCGAAAACTCTTCATCGGGTAAAGCCAGGTCTTCTTCAACAGTAATATTCAGGTAGTGACTGACTTTTCTGGCGAACTCAGCTCTGTCGATAGGTTTAGCCAGATGGTCAGTAAAGCCAAGCTTCAGATAACGCTCTACTTCATGGCTCATCGTGTTTGCCGTTAAAGCTATCACTGGTGCCGTGCTACCCGTAGCCTGAATAAAGTTAAATGCCTGCTCACCGTCCATCACGGGCATTTGAATATCCATCAGGATCAAGTCAAATTCCCCGTCCAACACAGCTTGCACAGCGAGCTGCCCGTTCTCAACCGCAGTCACACTCAGTCCCATCCGCTCCAGAATACGGGTTATCAGGCGGCAATTATCAACGTGATCTTCGGCCAATAATACTTCGCCTTTTAATGACTCGGATTCATAACCCTCCGGCTCTGCACCAGGCTCCTGAGTTTGATGAATTTCCGAGAAAGTGTTGAGCCATTTAGTACGCTGCGTAGTGTACAAGCCCACAGACAAAGTAAAAGCGGTACCCGAACCAACTTCGCTTTCAACTTCAATGTCTCCGTCGAGTTTCTGAGCCAGGCTTTTTGAGATATTAAGCCCAAGGCCGGTTCCCCCGTATTTTCTGGTTGTTGAAGAGTCAGCCTGATGAAAAGCGTTAAATAACTCCTTCTGCTCCGCGGTGGTCATCCCAATTCCGGTATCCTGCACTCTGATCGACAAGGTATCCTGCGTGCAACTGACATCAATGGAGATTTTACCAACAGAGGTAAACTTAAGTGCATTCGACGTTAAGTTAAGCAATATTTGTCGCAAACGGGTCGGGTCAATGACGATGTAATCAGGCAAAGGGAAATGGTAATTCAGTTCAAACTCCAACCCTTTATCTCTAATCTGCTTACCCAGCAAGGACTCAACATGGGTTATAGACTGAAACAGATTCGCCTCTATGAGTTCAACTTCCAGCCGGTTTGCTTCGATTTTAGACATATCCAGAATGTCGTTGATGAGGCCCAGAACATGACGAGAATTTTGTAAAATCACCGAAATTGCATGGTTGCGCTCATGAGGTTTGATATCACCGAGCATAATGCCGTCGGCATAACCAATTATCGACGTCATAGGTGTACGAATTTCATGGCTCATGTTTGCCAGAAAGCGACTTTTAGCCTCACTGGCATCGCGTAATTCAGACGCAAGTTGCTCTAACTCATAAGTCCGCTTGAGAACCTTTGCTTCGAGGTTTTTATTCAGCTCAATATTTTGCTCATTGGTCAGACGGTATTTGTCGGCCACTGCAAATGCCAGTAGTAAGGCATCAAGTGCTGTACCTATCAGTCCGATTAAATATAAGTTAACCGCAATGGGAGGCAATAACCCAAGATTAGTGACATTGCCAACCATGTTAGGAATTGCCATGCAGACATAGGCCAGAACGAAATAACGAGCGGGTTTGAAACCCTCCATCAAACGCAACACGCCTACATAAAGCCCCATACACAAAGCAGACCCCGTAGCCAAGGTCGCCCAGAGAAAACCAAACCCCGGAAACAAGATGCAAAAGGGAGTACCGATTGCACCAATTGCACCGACCCAAAGCGACGCAGTAGACAAAGATGGATGGGTCTCTTTTAGCTTGAGGAGTTGATTGTAAAATAGCACATTCGTGATGGGCGTCAGCGCAAAACCCAGCCAGTGTAAATGGGCGGAGTAGAATCCAAAAAGCTGATCGGATATATGAAAGAAATGACTCCAGGCAAACACCCAGGTTGCAGCAAACATGGCATAGTATAAGTGAGTCATATCTTTGGAGCCGATATAAATCAGCAGGTTATACAAACCAAGTACAATGCCCACACTAAAACAAAGGGACATAAGTAAGTTATCAATTGTTACCTGACGTTCAAACTCTTTGACCGGAATAAGCTCTAGTTTGATTGGTGTGTAAAAGTAGTCGCTCTCAAACAAGGTAACAACAAAGTACCTCTGGTTAGGCAAAAGATGTATTTTATTACCATAGTGAAAGGGGTATTCATTGGCATGCATACCACCAGTAAAAAACCGTTCCACGCCAGACTCTGAGTAAATACGTGTTTCGACATTAGACAGCACAGTATTATAGGGGTAGAGCACCAAATCCTGGTACTTAGAGTGATTTTCAATTTCTGTTACTAACCAGTACCGGCCAGAAAAAAGCGCACGTTTCGTCTGCTCCGGCTGTGTGCTTGCCCACTGTTCAACCTCAGCGAAGCTATCCGGGAAACGCGCGCCATTTTGAGCCGACAGCACCATTCCTTTATCATGTAAATTTTGCCCTCGCTGTGTACCGTCAAAGACATACACACTCGCGTTTGCAAAAAAAGTAAACAGGCACAGCAACACTGTGCATAATAGTCTTACACTACCCATTTGAGACCTAAACTGTAGCAGCTCGAGGCCAATGCCTGGCTAAAATCTATACATAACATCCACCCCAAGGCGTCTCCCCTCTCCTTTAAAGTCCTGCAGCATGCCGAGAAAAGTACTTAAATCGAACTTTAAGTGGCTGTATTCTTTATCAAACAGATTTTTTCCCCATATTCCAAAGCGCCAGTCCCCTCGCTCAAAACGCACGCTGCCACGCCACAGAGTATACCCTGACTGCATAGCGTAAGCATTCTGGTTTTGGTCGAAGTAGTACTCGGATTGATAATCAAACCCAACCGTTGAAACCAACTCTCCATGCCAAAATGACACAGAGTGCGTGACATCGCCATTGATGTTCCACTCCGGGGTAAATGGTAAACGATTGTCCGTCAGTACATTGCCCACCGGGTCAATGAACTCGTCGAAGTTTGCCTCAGGCACATAACCGGCTGCACCTCTAAACTTGAGGGACTCGCTCAGCTTATATTGTAAGGCCAGCTCAGCACCGTATATTTTTGAGCTACCTACGTTTTCTAGTAACTGAAGTGGTGGTGCGCCAGGCGTAGTTGAGGCCTGGTTCATAAACACTTGCTGATCGCTATAATCATAGAAGAACACAGCGCCATTGATAGATAAGTCATCTGCGTTGTTATATTTCGCCCCAATTTCGTGCGCATAGAGCTCCTCAGGGCCATAGTCGGCTAACTTTGCCTGCTCTTCTGTTGCCAGCAATCCGCCGTTGTATCCACCGCTTTTGGTACCATTAGCAAAACTATAGTAGAACATGAGAGAATCAGAATACTGGTAATTCCAGGCCAGACGACCGGACAGACCATCATCTTTCACTTCACCATCAACGTGGTAGTAAGGGATCGTCACCCCGTCTACCTGTGTAATATCTGCAACAATATTCAGCTGGGAAACGGAATCGTACTCTACCGTTTCATCACTATAACGAAGCCCGACAGTAATGCGATGTGCGTCGTTAAGCTGCCACTCATACTGCGCAAACGCCGCCACAGACTTTACTATAATTTCATTGTCATAGAAAAACGTATTGGTCAGGTCAGTGCTTAAAAGTCCACGATAATCCCGCAAAATATCATTGAAATTATCCTGATAGATACGCTCTTCCAGATGGAATAAACCCAGTGTAAGGTGATCTTTGTTACTGGTTTGACTGTATCGCAACTCGTTTGAAAGCATCTCATTCTTCAGACCAAGCTCCCCTTCACACAGTCTCGCAGGGCTGCCATCACAATTAAATGCGTGTCGTCTGTCCAGGCGATTAAAGCCATTTATGTAGGTTAATTGCTGGCTGTCTGAGATTTGCCAATCGCCTTGTATGGTCCAGCCTTTATAGATAGACAAATGGGGAGAGTCATTATTCACGCGAACAGCCCAGTAATCATCGCTGCCGTCATTGAAGCCAAACATGTCAAAACACCCTGGGCCACCAGCCTCCGCCGGCGTACAACGCACCCCATTAACAGGATCTTTATAGATGCCGATATTACCAACGGGCTGCACAATCCCATCCCAGTGGCCATATTCAAGTTTGGCATAAAGTGTAAATTCATCCCATTCAGCTAAGTAGCTAAGTCGGGCATCTTGCTGTTTAAGGCCCGCTTCCGGAGCTGCTTCAAATAGGTTGTAGCTTGTGTAGTCGTAATCAGTGTGATTAAAAGAAAATCGTAACGCGCTTAGCTCGTTAACTTTGGCATTATACGCCCCTTGCACCCGACGCCATTCATCGGTGCCAACACCGGCCTTAATAAAGCCATAGTTACCATCATCTGGACGCTTAGTCCTGACTAGCAGTGCGCCACCAGTGCTGTTACGTCCAAACAAAGTGCCTTGTGGACCTTTCAGTACTTCAATTTGCTCAACATCAAACAAGTTGGCTATTTGATTGTTTGCAGAGCCAACCGGCCTGCCATCAATATACATTGCGATGGGCGACGTATTGGCGGTGTTATAGTCAATTAACCCTACGCCTCGAATGTTCAATGCGGGCGGTGTGCCCTCGGCAGCATTCTGGCTGATTTTAAAGTTGGCAACATAGCCGCCTACTTCACTGATGTCTTTAATACCCTGACTGGTCAAATTATCGCCTTTCAGAGTCGCTATTGAAATGCTCACTTCCTCTAGTGTTTGCTTACGTTTTTGCGCATAAACCTCGATGACTTCGATACTATCATTGTTTGCAAAAACACTTACGGGAGAGAAAAAAACTGTAATTATTGAAATTGATATCGCTGAGAGTTTAAACATATCCGTGCTCTTTTTCTGCTTCACGCTTGTGCTTGTTTGAGTATAGTCGAAATGCAAAGACCTCCAACAAAATCGGAGGTCTTTTGTATATTATCTCTATAGTTAGCTAACCTGGCTCCCTGAATAGTCAGCTATACAGAGATTAGTCCGGTTTAAAGCCATCCTCACCACTGATATTTTCAGGTAATCCACAAATGGCTCGAGAGGTTTGCATGCCAGCCATCACCGCAGCTTCAACACACCCGGCATTAACACCTGTGCTGATCCAGTCTCCTGTCAGGTAAAGGTTACTGAAAATACTGCCATCTGTTGGGAGTCTGTATTGGCTGCTGTCTACCACAGACAAGACATATCGCTCACTGGGATCGACATTAACCCGCCAATATTGACTGTCAAATCGTTCCTCACCTTGTGCGATGCTGTCGTCATAAAGGGTATTCCAGTTGTACTGACCCGCCGCGTTATAGGCATTAGGCCATAGCGGTTTCATTTCTGTCGCGAGCTTATTGATGGCGTTTACTTTTACTTTGGCTTTTTGCTCTGACGGAAAACTATGGTGGTTACTGGGTGGGTACTCGTCACAACCAAACGCACTGCAAAAATAGGCAATGTTCTTGGGTCCGTGTGCAGGCCAGTCTTCATGCGGTAACAAATTAGACATAGCTGCCCAGGTATCAAAAGGTTGCGAGAATCCGCTGAGAATGGGGCGTTCTTCACTGGGTGGTGTGTAATTAAACCCGAGCTGTTCGTCAGTTTGATTGAGCCAAACCTGAAATGCTTGCGTTGCAACGGTTTTGACTTCACTGCTTTGCAAACTGAGCTTGCTATCCAGCGCTAACAGCTGAGGACACAAATGCTCCAGACCACCGACAGAAATACCAAAGATCACTTTATCGAAGTCCCGGCCACGCTTAAGTGACAATGTTGGCAACGACGTACCAAACTCAGCTTCATAAATTGCCGGCCAGTTACTCCAGAAAGATTCCAAATTGATATTATTCTGCTGTAATAACGCAGCCTGTGCATCGTCTATCTGGTCATAGTTCGGTCTATCCGGCCAGCATGGTAACCCTTTAACATCGACAAACGGATCGTACTGCCCATTTTTTAGCTTTACTTGCTGAGTCATCGTGATCTCGTCCACAACGTGCTCACTGCCCTGCAATGTCGGGATCAACTCGTCAACCTGGTGGAAATACTCAAACTTAACACCGCGTTTAGCCAGCAGTTCATAAATGGGTGAAAAAATAATATCGCCCATGCCAGCCTGCATTTTCCACATTACGCCACCGCGATAGCACAGCATCAACCTAAGCATCGCCAGTGAGGCTACACCCGCTTCGACATTACCATTATCAAAATCACCATCAACATACCCAAACACGAGATCATAAAATCCCCTCACGGGCGCTGATTCGACAACATACTCTTCATCGGCACCATTGCGTTTCAACCAGGCCTTAAAGTCATATTTATTAATTGCCTCAAAGCCATCTGAATGGACATGGTCACGAAGCAGGCCAATCAGCATCGCAATGGCCAGGTCAGCGCAAATGTATAAGCGCCTGATGCCAGGATGATCATCCAACAGATCTCGCGCTTCAGCTCTGAGCCAGCGTTTAAGCTTGCGGACTATGTACCAGGTAACCAAGCGGTCACGGCTGTTTGAAAGGTTTTTGTCCGATGCCCGCAAGTTCAATAGTTCATGCAATTGTGTGATCAATAATCTGGGAGTCGACCAGATCTCTTTGGCCTCATCATGTGCACTATCAAAGAAGTCAGACACTTTATCTTCAAGACTATCAAATGCCGACGTGATTTCGCTGGCAAGGTGCTGCAACAAACCTCGGTCACGACGTTTACGCGTTTGCAGTCGGATCTCTCGGTGCGCAGCTTCCACTTCATCTTCTAATCCATCTATCCATTTGTGCAACCAGGCAATGGTCATCTGGATCAGCTGCCAAAAATGCAGATCCAGCGTACCATCCGC
This sequence comes from Pseudoalteromonas ardens, assembly GCF_030125445.1. Classification (NCBI taxonomy): domain Bacteria; kingdom Pseudomonadati; phylum Pseudomonadota; class Gammaproteobacteria; order Alteromonadales; family Pseudoalteromonadaceae; genus Pseudoalteromonas; species Pseudoalteromonas ardens. The sequence continues at coordinate 14,226 of NZ_JASJUV010000002.1, read as the reverse complement.
CGGATTGCCTGGCACCAATGGAAAATCAACCGGCCAGGTTTCCCATTCATTATCAATGAATTCCTGCAACACCACAAAGCTGTGTGGCTTTAACGCCTGCTGCCATGTTGCAATAGGTACAGAACTTGGTCGGTCGAGGTTATTGTAAACGGTTTCAATCGCACGAAACGAGTTTACGTATGCGCCAAACCAAACGTGGAGGCCATGTTCCTCAATGCGCTCATGTGCATCAGGATTGCGCCCACTCGCCCCTTTCCCGCCAAGGCGCCAGCCTAACTGGTAGACTGTAATCTCATAGTCTTCCTGCCAGTTTTCTTTTTCTGTCAGATAAACAGCGGCGGTCATAGCCGATACGCCACCACCTAAAATTGCGATTTTTTCTTTGCTCATAATGACACCCTACCCCAACTCCGCTCTGACAATTTCATGAGCCCCGTCTTGATCAAAGTCCATACACAGATAATAAGGTAGCTTTGCAAACTGCTCGCCCACTGCGATCCCAAACATATCTTCCAGAGGAAATGCATCAACCTGATTAATGGTGACTTTGTATTCGTCCTTTAAAAAGCCCAGTTTGTGGAGCTTTTTCACTTCTGAAGGAGAGTGAACAACCGCACTGTACACACTGTTGGTGGCGTAGCCATCCGGAAACTGCTTGAAAAAGATTTGGTCTAACATAGGGTTAGTAAACCCAGTTAGTAGCTGTTTGATAAACTCGCTACTAATATCGATTTCACTGGCAGTTTCATGGAGCAGTTCGGCAACCTCCTTGCTTATCTCTACCGCCTCCTCGAACCAGGTGTCATCATCCGCCACCCGCTCGATGGATAAGAGCTCGTACCAGGCCATTTTTTTATTTGGATCGTAGGGTTGAAAAGTCTCAAGACTCAAAGAGAAGTGATCGGCATGTCGCCGGTCACTGGGCATTTCATAGCGACATAAGTACTTGTTGTACCCCCAGGTCTCACGGCCATTGATCAGCGCATTGATGTTATTCACAGTGATAAATGCGGGATACCAATAAAGATGAGTCATACGGTTGGTGTTTTTACATACTTCAGCAACTGGTACCCAGATAATGATATCTGTTTCCTGCATGTAGCCATAATTACTAAATGGCGGAACCTTAGATGCGATATTTTCGATATCAGTAAATGTCAGCAGACAATGCGAAGATATGGCCTTGTAGGTGTTAATTTCATTGGGTACGGAGTTCAACGTAGCATCGAAAAACGCCTGTATTTTCTCAATTTTCCCTTTTAAAAAAAATCCATACATCATTGCATTGAGCATTCTGCAAGGTGGTTTAGCAATGGGGTTACCCAAAAAATGGCGATAAGGGATAGTCAGTTTTTCAGACATAGAAAACTCCTTCTATTGCGGTAGTAGTATGCGGCGACAGAAACACAGCGATAACAAATAAACTGCTATCACTGCTCCCATGCGCTATCAGCAACCACCACATCACAACTTAAAGCTGTACTTCCATGACCGATAACCGGGGTGTTAAGTGCCCACAATGATTAAGATGACACTAAGTCTAGTTCATCTTTAATGCGTCGATAGTTAAATTTAATCTTTGCCAACTGCGCCACTTCTCCCTGACACCTCGCAAGGTAGTGCTCGTGAGCATCACTGTCGTAATGTGTAGACAGTCTGTTCATGAAACCATGCTCATAACGGGTACGGAAGCACTCAACATTGGGCTGTTGCTGTAGTATTTCCATTACTGGCACTATGTCAAAGTGGCTTTCCTGATAGGGAAAAAAAACATCAACCCGACAGCCAGGGTTGAGATGCAAATAGTTCCGTATCTGTCCGGGATAAAATGCTATCAGCTTTACGGAGCTCTTTAATGCGATTGCAGACAAAGCCCGCCAGGCAGCAACCGCCCCAGCACTAAAAGCAATGATCAGATCCGGTTGGTAGGCCAGGATGTCGTCCAATACTTTTCGCATATACGCATCGTGCCCAACTTCATTGATAAAACTTTGATAAACCTGGCTTTCTGGCAGGTGTCCTTTTGCCTGCCGATCACCGTAGGGAGAACTCACTTTGCAATCACCATCCAGGTTTTGTGCAAAGTCCTCGAGATAGTCGCTATGACCGAATATATCACTGACGATAAGCGTAACCATGATTGTCTTCTCTTATTTCCAATTTAATTATTATATTAATCGTTACGCTAACCCCCCATCTTAACTGAAAAGTGCACCAATTGCAGCGTAACTAAGTGTGTCTATCCATGTTCATCAAGCGGTGCAAACTGAGGTGGAACCCTCTAAAATGTAGCAAACCATTACCATTTGTAAAAATAATTAAAACTCAAATATACCGCTTAGCCATTTCTATGAAATATCCGGCCCGAGCTACCATATTCTCCGCTTTTTTAGGACCTCTGCTAAACTCTTTATTCAGGTGACATAATCGGAGAAATGCGTGAAGTTCTTTTTGCTGTTGTTAACGTGTATTACATCAGTTTGTTACGCGCATATCGAGAATCATGCTATATCCTGGATCACCTTAGACTTTCCACCTTACTACATCTATGCAGACCGGGATGAAGGCGAAGGGCGAGATGAACAGGTAATTTCGTTATTGCATACTCAGTTAAGTACACTGGACTATTATCACCATAGCTTTCCAGCCAGCCGCGCCATCCATGAGCTGAGTCACAGCCCTAACGGCTACTGTATGATTTCGCTTTATAAAACAGCCAGCAGAAAAAAATACATCACCTATACAAAACACCATTCAACAGTAGGCCTGTCACCCGGGCTGGCACTCAGAAAAGAAACCATACTTAAACTCGGATTGGACGTCCTTAAGCCGGTATCTTTGGTCGATCTGATGCTCAAGCATGACCTTACTTTGGGCATCGCGCAAAGCCGTTCATATGGAGAAAAGCTCGATAAGCTTATCGAACGATTACCACGCGATCAGATTGTGATCCGTCCTGGATGGGATACACTGCAAAGCCTCACCAATATGCTGGTTAAAAAGCGGGTGGACTTGGTCCTGGGCTATCCAAGTGAACACTACTACCTGAGTAAGCGTCTTGGTGCAGATAACCTGACGCAAATTTCCTTAATCGGCGTTCCGCTTATCGCCAAGGGCTATATCGGTTGTACCAACAATGCCTGGGGCAAAAAGGCTGTGGCCCTGTTTGATCAGGCATTAGTTAACCTGGTCAAAACAGAGGCGTACAAACGCATTATGTTAAAATGGCTACCAACTCACTTGAAAGACAAACTGAATAGGCACCTCATTAATGAAACAGCTCGATTCAATAATGAGGTGCACATCGGAGAAGACCGAAACTAACCCGCTATTAGCGGTTTTTATAAAAGTAGCTTTCTTTTTCTATGGTGATACTCGCATCTTCCTGGGCCGTCACCACAAACTTCAATGGTGTTGCTGTGCGGCTTAAATCATAACCATCCGCTGTAACAGTCACTGGTACCAGAAGCATTTGCCCCGCCTCAATCCTGATCGAATCAGGCGCTGATAAACTGGCATGTTCTATCCCACTGATCCCAACCTGATAATGCAAGGTTTGCTGGGTTTTATTGATGATACTCAGGGTATAAGGGTTTTCCACCAGCCCCTCATAATTCACGCGGTATAACGCGTTTCTGTCGCGGATCACTGAAGCTTCTATAGGCGTACGATTCATTGCCCAGACCACCATAGTGACCACAATCATAGCGAACAGGGCCGCATATCCCACCAACTTCAGCCTGAACGGATTCGTCTTTTTACCCGACAGCGTGTTTTCACTGGTGTACTTGATAAGCCCGGTCTCATAGCCAAACTTATGCATGGTCTCATCACAGGCGTCAATACACAGTCCACAGTTAATACACTCGTATTGCAGACCATTTCTGATATCAATGCCCGCCGGACACACTTCAACACATAGATTACAGTCAACACAATCGCCTAATCCCATGGCTTTGTGATCTGCTTTGCGTTTTCTGGGACCACGGTTTTCGCCCCGCGCACTATCGTATGATACAACTAGGGTATCTTTATCAAACATCACAGATTGAAAGCGTGAATATGGACAAGCCACGTTACACATTTTCTCGCGCAAGAAACCAGCATTCCCGTAGGTACAAAATGCAAATAAAAACACCCAAAAGCTCACAAGACCTGACCATTGCAGTGTAAACATATCGGTATAGAGCGCTTTAGCAGGCACAAAATAGGCCATAAAAGAAGTGGCTGTAAAGACAGAGATCAGCAACCACACTGCATGTTTTGCCAGTTTCTTAGATACTTTTTTGCCATCCCAGTTGCTTTTATCCAGTTTAATTCTTTGGTTTCGAGTCCCTTCGATCCGATGTTCAACCCAGGTGAACATCAGCATCCAAATCGTTTGCGGGCAAGTGTAACCACACCACACTCGGCCCAGCCAGTTAGTTACAAAAAACAAGCCAAATGCGCCAGCCATAAATACCCAGGCCAGGATCATGAAATCATGCGGTAATAAAGTGACGCCAAAAATACGAAACTGCTGAGAAGCCACATCCAGTAATACAGCTTGCTGGCCTTTGTATGGGATCCAGGGAATGGCAATGAAAACCAACATCAGGAACCAACCCAGATAGCGACGGATCTGCTGGAAAGGCCCCTTTTGTTCGCGGATATAAATCGGCCCATCCTGCTTATAGGGCTTAATGATCATATCTTCTTCTTTAATATCGAACTTCATAATACTTGCTTATTGAAAGTGAAACACACCAATACAATTTGCAAGTTTCAGACCAAACTGAAAGTTTTTAACCTGTTGTTTTATAATGATTTTAAAATTAATGAAAAACATCAAATCGCGATATATCACGAAACCCCGTTATATATCACGTTCTCTTTGAATATTTAGCTTCTTCATTTTTGATCGCAGAGTGCTTTCTGGCATACCCAGTAGTGCTGCTGCGCCCTGCTCACCTGCCACCCGCCACTGACAAAGTTCTAAAACTGAGAGTATGTGTTCCCGCTGGGCATGTTCAAGAGATAAATCCTGAGATACGGCCGCTTCCCCCATATTTGCAGCCAGTGCCTGGGTCAGCCTGAGTGTTCTGCCTGTAGCTAATATGGCTTCACGTTCGAGGATATTTTGCAGTTCACGAATATTGCCCGGCCAGTCATAAGCCTGTAACTTTACCAGTGAAGATTTGGCGATACCACGCAATTGCTTACCCAAACGAGCGTTAAGCCGCGATAGCATATTGGCGCATAACAAAGGGATGTCTTCAAGCCGCTCTCTGAGTGCCGGTACTTTAATAGGAAAGACATTGAGGCGATAGTATAAGTCCATCCTGAACTCCCCCTTTTCCACCATGTGCCACAGATCTCGGTTGGTCGCGGCAATCACCCGAATATCTACTGAAATGGTTTTGCTCCCCCCAACACGCTCAAACTCCTGTTCCTGGAGCACCCTCAGTAGCTTGCTCTGTGCTTCGAGTGGCAACTCGCCAATTTCATCGAGGAATAACGTGCCCTGATGTGCCAGTTCAAAACGCCCCTTACGTCGTTCATTCGCCCCTGTAAACGCCCCTTTTTCATGGCCAAACAGTTCAGACTCCAGCAAGCTGGGTGAAAAAGCGGCACAGTTAACACGTACAAACGGTTGGCTACTTCTTAAGCTCAGGCGATGCAGATTCCGCGCAACCAGTTCTTTTCCGGTGCCATTCTCACCCAGGACCAGTACAGTGCTATCGGTCTGGCTAACCAGCTTTATTTGCTCCAGCATAGTCTGAAAAATATGACTCTGGCCCACCAACCCGGAATCCTGCCAGTCTTCATTAATCTCTGCCAGCAGATAGCTGTTTTCCTCTTTGAGTTGCTCAGACAGCGTCTGAACTTGCTCGAGCGCGTCTCTCAGTGCCTGTTCAGCCTCCACTTGTTTTGATATATCGCGAAATATCGCGACAGCACCGATAACTTGGCCATCCTTATATACGGGTGTTGACGTGTACTCCACAGCGAAACAACTGCCATCTTTGCGCCAAAACACCTCATCTGTGACATGCCGGGTCTTGCCGTCAAACATGGTTCGATAAATTTGGCAGTGATCCGCTGGATAAGGCGTGCCATCTGCATAACTATGGTGATGGTATTGATGTATTTTCTTGCCCAATAACTCGTCTGCAGACCAGCCTGTCATTCTTTCTGCGGCCGGGTTAATAAACACGGCATTACCTGATAGATCAAAGCCGTATATTCCTTCGCCAACTGCATTAAGCAGCAGACGGGGATCGTTCAAGAATTGTGCGATTACAGAAGACATAGATTACCTCGTGATATTTCACGAAGTAATCTAACATGACTGGTGCAGAAGCAAAACTACCCGACTATGCTTTGAATAAAGAAAGTGCCTGTGCATCAAAATTGCTAAGATTCGGAAACAGCTCTGTCATTTCGCTATCCGCGAGACCAAACCAACGTGCCAGCGGTGCGAAATACTGTTCATTACTGAACGCCGGGATCAGACGTCCGCCTCCGACATCATTTGAGCCATCGAGCTGCTGTGGCATCATAGCGCCATGCACATCTCCGCCATTTACTGCGCCACCAAGTATCAACTGATTGCCTGCCCAGCCGTGGTCGGTACCATCTCCGTTAGAGGTTAATGTGCGCCCAAAATCAGACATGGTAAATGTACTAACCTGCTCGGTCAGCTCCAGCTCAGCCAGGGCACTTTGGAATTCTACTAAGCTTTGTGTAAGTGCGCCCAGCAATGCCGGATGGGCAGACTCCTGCTCGTCGTGCGTATCAAATCCACCCATAGAAACAAAGAAGATCTGTCGTTTAGCACCCAGTTGGGACTGGATACTGATGGTTTTCGCGACCGCTGCCAATTGTGCTGACAGGCTCGATTCGCCAAATTCAGTAGCCAGTACCGGTGCCTCTTCCAGCAAAGCATTCATATATAAAGTATGTTCAATAGAACCATTTAACCTGCTTCCATACGCCGATGCCAACGGATGAGACGTCTGGTTAAACAAGGTTTGCATCACGCGCCTTACATGCTCTACGCGCGGCTCATAACCGCTCAGGGCGTTAATTTTACTGATGCCGCTTTTGCTCAATGCAAACGCACTGGTATTCATGCCAGTTTGCCATGGATTTGCCCCATCTACGGTAATATTGCTGCCAAATACCGTGCCCTGATCTAACCGCTCTAATAACCTTGCACCCCAGCCGGTGTTAAGCGTTTGCTTTTCCTGGCCGTGCATCCAGGTTGCCTGTTGATCATTATGCGAAAACAAATGCTGCGGTAATGGCACGCTCCTGGCTTGATACTGAGCTAAGGACGTCGGTGTGATCAAAGTCCCCACGCCGCCCACAAAGGCCAAAGCCTGCTGGTCAAAATAAGGCTGTAATGAAGACATCGCAGGATGCAGGCCAACGCCACCTTCAAACTGGCTGGCAGTTGTCAGTGACAGCGGATCCTGCACAGCCAGGTTTTGGCGGCTTGCTTCGTACCAGGTACGGTGATCGCCCGTCAGCGGAACCAGCATATTCATGGAGTCGTTGCCGCCATACAGATACACGCATACCAGAGCTTTGTAGTCTGAAAAGTTACGTTGTTCTACGCTGCCCGACAGCGCCTGAAGCTGCAAACTGGTCAATGCTGCAGCCGACATGCCTCCCTTCAGGCACAGTGATAGAAAGTCTCTTCTGCTCTTGTTCATCTTGCCGGCCTCCTAATACTGCACGTTAAATTCGGGTGATAGTGACACCATAAACAAAAGCTGTCCGACTCTGTCTGCCGCACTTTTATTCACAAAGTATGCGTCGAGCTCAATGAACGCTTCCCGGGTTGCTTGTGACATATTGCCTGCAAAATACAGCACATTATATCTGTCTAGCAACGCGTTGAGCCCGCTGGCTTCGAGCAATGAGATATCGCTGTGACCATACAAATAAATTGCCGATGGCTTGAGCGTATCGTGGCGCTCAGCCATGCGCCAGACCAAGTCGCTATAGTGCTGGTTTAACGTGCCAATCATCGCAGCATCATTCGCTATCTGTAATTCAGGTGCAAACAAACCTTGCTCACTCAGCTCTGCTGGCTGATGATCTGGCCTGAAGAAGTTAAATACGGAAGGTGATAACATCGGGCCCTGACCAAATCTGTCATCCAGGTTCCAGGTGAAGTAGTTACCTTCTTCGCTGTGCGCATCCAATGTACGCCACATCTGAACCCCTTTCAGTATTGGCTCTTTAATTTTTCCCTGATGTGCCAGAACAGACCCATACCGCCGCGCCTCATCATCCAGGTAAATGGCACGGATCACCGCACTGAGGTCTCCCCGCACACCGCTCCCATTGTCATTAAATACCATAGCAACGCGCTCTACATATTGAGCGGTAGGATTTGAGGTGATCAAACGCTGAATAAGCTGCTTGCTGATAAAGGGACCAACATTGCTATGGTTAAATAGGTTATCTAAAGCGAGCTGCATAGAGTCTTCTGGCCCGACACCGGCCGGGATCACTTCACCATTCAGTAGTGTTTTTTCAAACTCTGAGTGATAGTCTGGAAATGCTTGCATCGGCAAACTAAAATTGCGGCTTGGACGATTCCAGCGAGCCGAGAATGCAAACGTCCAGCCCGTGAAAACACGTGCAAACCCGGTGATCTCTTGCTGAGAATAGGTTGCGATACTTTGGCCGTTATCATCACGCATGATAGTGCCGTCCTGATTAAGCATATCAAGCCCGATAGTAAACAACTGCATGACTTCTCGTGCGTAATTTTCGTCGGGTCGAATATTGCGCGCAGGATCTGCCTTTTCATTACCAAGATGGCTGAGATAGGTCCCCATCACAGGTGACAAAGTCACAGCTTCCAGCAATGCCCGATAGTTGCCAAACGCATGCTCAAGTAACAGATCATAATAGGCCAGCATACCTTCCGGTTCGCCTTTTAATGCGTTGTTTGCGTCTGAGACCACAAAAATCTCGCTCAAAGCAAAAGCCACGCGCTGTCTCAGTTGATCATCCGCATTCAGTGTGGCTTTCCACCAGGCATCAATACGATTTATCTGATATGGCGTATCTCTGTCAGGGTAGTTCTCCAATAACGGAGAATGAAGAGTTGCCGGCAATGCCATTTGCGCATCCAGCCACTGCTCTTCACTCATACCAGTAGCCGCATTCACTTCTTCGAGTGTTGGCCCCATGGTTCCCTGGTGTAAGAGCAATGCGGCCTGAACGTCTGACATCGCATTGCTGGCATAGACATCTATCTCAGAGGTTGTCTCTGCGCCCTGCGGATCCGTTACTGTGACTGAGAACTGATAAGTATCACCAGTAGCCTGGTAAGTTTCTGGCAAAGTAATTACCAGCGTTGGGCCCGTGACATCACCCAGTTCCACTTCCGGGCCACTTAACTGCTTCCAGAGATAGCGAAATGAAGAATCCTCAGGGTCTGCCACATTGGCAGACAAGGTCAATGGCGCACCTTTGATCACCTCGGGCTGAGTGACAGCGACAACGACTTCAGGCGGCGTGTTTGGTTGCTCGGGCGTTTCATCAGTTCCTTCAGCAACATCGTTGTTGCCCTCATCTTCCGAGTTATCACCCTGTTCTTGCGTGGGTTGTTCAGTATCTCCGGCAGACTGCTGAGGTGTTGGAGTATCTGTTGTTGTGTTTGATGACGTATTACTTGAGGTTGGGCTGCTGTCTGACGAGCCACCACCGCAGGCGACCAGGGTTGTCAGGCAAAACGCCGCAAAATAAAGGTGAGTATTCATAATTGCAGTGTCCACAATAGAACTTAATACTTTTATAACAGAGCATTTTGAAAAAACATATACTAAATTACTATCATTCTCTAAAGCTCTATACACTCTTCTAACAGTGTTTGTGGATCCTGACGACCAGCTTTGCAGACAATTTGCTGTTGTAACAGCTCAGCACTATTCATTACAGGCACGGGCAAATACCCGACCATAACTTTGATATGCGCACACTCTTCCTGCACTGGGTAACATCACCTTATTTATCGACTGGCTCACACTGTGCGACTATCGTGGTAAATAAGCCCCTGTTTTATAGCTAGTAAAACAATAATAATGCCATTATGATCAGACTCGATAGAGCAGCCACAGATTCATTTTTATGGCTGGTGTAGTCTTCAGACATTCGGAAATTTACTTAGTGGCCAATTTTGCAACTCACTTCAAAGCAGCTGTGGTAGTCAGTGCCGCCGCATCATCCGTTATACTGGCAACGAGCCTTGCCGATATGAGCAATATATTGCTGCTATTTATATTAGGTACGTTGGCAGGTCTTCTGCCAGATCTCGATGCCGACAAATCACGCTCGTTAAATAGTCTGTTTTCGATATTTGCGCTGTGTGCAGCCATTGCTCTGCCACTGGCCATCGAGTTTCATTCTCTGCTCAGCATCTGGTTGTCCGGGTTGGGCGTCTATCTACTTATTATGTATGGCCTGAAGCCTATATTTGAAAGTTATACCATTCACCGCGGCGCAAGCCACTCGCTGTTGTCTGTGCTGATGTTTGCCATCATCACAGTTAATATCCCTTTGCATTTGGATGAAGGGCTGCCTTTTGCGTTGTTATGCGCAGTGATGGTGGTATTAGGCATGCTGACCCACTTGATCCTCGATGAGTGCTACGCAGTAGACATCAATAACAATGAACTGAAAGCCTCCTTTGGTAGTGCGCTCAAGCCCGTCGCGACCAGTGCGCCGCTGGCTTCCCTGCTTCAGTTAGGTGTAGTGCTATTGGGAAGCTATTTACTGCTCCCTCATTACGAAGACATATCCGAGGTCATTCAGCTTTGGCAAAGCAAACTGATCAGCCTGCCCTTGCTGCCAGATATGGAAACTTTAAAACAGTTTTATTAATCGAAGGTGAGTTCAGCAACTAAGTTAGTTGCTGAACTCTGTGTTTATTTATGTATTACTGGCAGGTGTAGCTAGGTGCTAAACCTTTAGCGACTTCCCACTTCGCGGTTAGCAATGAAGCCGGGCCTTTGCTGTCATGAGACAGTTCCCAGTTCATGATGCCGCCAGCATTGAGTTTTGCGTATTCTGTTTTGGCACGGATAGTTGGAATACCATTATAGTAACTGCTGCCATCCGTATCCCGGCAGGCATTAGCAGGGTTTTCCTGAACCAAAGTCCGATATGCCTTCCAGGTTGGGCGCGCGTAAAAAGGCACACCTAATACTGTTTTTTCTTTGCTCAGGCCACGACTCTGCCAGTATGCAATGGAATCTTTGGCATATTGCATAGACGCATGATTGCCATTGTTCGCATCGTAAGCCATCAGGTTCAGAAAATCGATATCCTGGAATACAGACTCCAGAACACCACCGCCCGTATAGCCTAACGCAACAACCGCAGCGGTCAGGAACTTACCACGAGCACGCAACTCTACACTTAGTTCCTTCATCAACAAAGCGTAGTTATTTGCTGAAGTACCAGGATCTGGATATTCCCAATCCATATCTACACCATCCAGGTTGTGTAACGCTACGAAGGCCATTACTTCGCGTACAAAGGTCGCGCGACCTTGTGCTGACGCCGCAAATGTTTCAAATGCGCTGTCATCGCCACCATTCCAGCCACCTATAGCAATACCAACTTTTACATTGTTTGCATGCGCAGAATTTACCAGCGCTGTCATTTTACTCAAATTTTCAAGCGGCTGAAGTGTGCCATCTGCGTTAGGTAACAAGAATGAGTAATTGATATGCGTCAGTTTATCAAACTGGATATCACTAACAGCCCCCTGCCAGCTTGGGAAGTAACCGACTATTTTAAAATTAGGATCACCCGGAGGGAAATCATCGGCTGCGACAGTAAAGTTTACTGCACTGGACTCCCCTTTGCCGCCTGCGGCATCAACTGCAAATACCTGTAACTGATGACTGCCTAACCCTTGTGCTTGCCATGGCACAGAATACGGCGCGGTATTATCTGTCGCAATCAGCGTACCATCGATAAAGAATTCAGCCCGTTCAATCGCAACATTCTGCGGATGAGAAACAGATGCTGACAAATCGATAGGCGTTCCTATAATAATGCTCGCGTTATTGCTCGGTGAGGTGACCGTTACTTGCGGTACCGGATCAGTCGCGTCGCAATTACCATCCTTATTCCATACAGCGTAAGTCGTAGAGTTGTTTGCGGGGTTTTGATTCTGAGTCCACCACTTTGCGGTATAACTCACAGACTGATAAGTGACTGAATCCCCTTTGGTATAGACACTCTGAGCCTGCCAGTCAGTTAAGTTGCTACAGTCCACCGCAAGCGCGACTTCCATTGCACCAAGCAATGGCAGCGCCATTAATAAGTTTTTATATTTCATTACCTTTTCCATGTTGTATTTGTCGGCAAACGCAGGCCGCACCGACATTTAAAGAGTTGATGACCTGCCCTCCCAGAGTAACAGAGCGAACAAAAATCATACAGGCAACATGTTCTTCGACCTTAGTCTAATAGCCCAGATCTCAAACGCCGAAACCAGCTACTTTAAGCTGCTCCGGTTCGACGGTGCTGAAAAGCCAGCTCGCAGCTCGTACACTGATTGCAGCGAGGCACGTCCATGAACAGCTTGCCAATGCCTTGTACGATGGATAGTTAATAACGTTACAGGAGTCAGGACAGTTGTTAACGGTGACTGGGTAATAACGCGGGTGAAATATAATTTATCAGGGAGAAAGTTACAGGTGGTGGTGGATTACGAGACCCCAAATAATAGCAAATTTCTGTTTAACTATTCGAAAAGCTGTTTAAGTATTTTAAAAACCCATTTTTCGCAGTTTTCGCGCGCGGCATCAGCTTGTGGCTGGTCGCATGTTTCCATTGACCTTAGATGGGCTTAGTGAAGCAATTAAAGAGTTGAGCTAATGACAGAGCAAAAAACCCGCCTCTTTCGAGTTCCGCTTTTTTTGTTTGGAGTCTGATGAAACTTGTAAGATCTCCTGCTCACATTTTGGCCTGTTAGTAGTTCCCGCATCAAGTGCGGGATGACGGTGGTGTGGGCTTTGTGATCGGAAAGTTATACAACTTTTTAAATCGCACATAGCAAAAAAGCCCGACTCTTTCGAATCGGGCTTTGATGTACAAGGAGGTACGAATGTCGATGATATTCATGGGTGAATTGCGACCGAAGCACCACTTCGCAGCTATCGTGCAAAGTCGTGCTTTAGCGCGGCCTTTGCGCAAGGTGAAATGAGCAATTGTAGAGAACGCAGACCTATTCACAGCGCAAAAGGAGCCCTCCACAGGGAAGTGTCCCCAAAGACTGCTAGTACCAGCTTCATGGATGAATAGACAACACCGCTCTGTCTACAACTTCATCGACGCTTTTTTAAATTCCAAACGCAAAAAAGCCCGACTCTTTCGAATCGAGCTTTGATGTACAAGGAGGTACGAATGTCGATGATATTCATGGGTGAATTGCGACCGAAGCACCGCTTCGCAGCTATCGTGCAAAGTCGTGCTTTAGCGCGGCCTTTGCGCAAGGTGAAATGAGCAATTGTAGAGAACGCAGACCTATTCACAGCACAAAAGGAGCCCTCCACTGGGAAGTGTCCCCAAAGACTGCTAGTACCAGCTTCATAGATGAATAGACAACACCGCACTGTCTAGAGCTTTTGAATCGCACATAGCAAAAAACCCGCTGCATTGCTGCAACGGGTTTCTTTAATTAGGAGCTTGGCAATGTCCTACTTTCACATGGACGAAATGAGACCGAAGCACCGCTTCGCAGCTCATTGAGATGAGCGCAAGGACGCGCGATGGGACCCAGCTTCATGGATGAATAGACAACGCAATTCTATCTACAACTTCATCGACACTTTTTTAAATCGCACATAGCAAAAAACCCGCTGCATTGCTGCAACGGGTTTCTTTTATTAGGCCCTGGCGATGTCCTACTTTCACATGGGAAACCCCACACTATCATCGGCGCTATTTCGTTTCACTACTGAGTTCGGCATGGGGTCAGGTGGTTCCAAAATGCTATGTTCACCAGGAAATTCTGTGTGCAAGATGTTTAACAACATCTCACTAAAATCTGGAAAAGCGTATTAAATTCTTATCGTCTACTTTAATTCTTAACTTCTAACAAACAAAACCACTTTGGCGTTGTATGGTTAAGCCTCACGGGTAATTAGTACGAGTTAGCTCAATGGCTCACACCACTTCCACATCTCGCCTATCAACGTTGTAGTC
>NZ_JASJUV010000026.1:0-1052 GCF_030125445.1 Pseudoalteromonas ardens | reverse complement strand
GCAGCCGTAGCTTCGGTGGTATGTTTAGCCCCGTTACATCTTCCGCGCAGGCCGACTCGACTAGTGAGCTATTACGCTTTCTTTAAAGGATGGCTGCTTCTAAGCCAACCTCCTAGCTGTTTTAGCCTTCCCACATCGTTTCCCACTTAACATACACTTTGGGACCTTAGCTGACGGTCTGGGTTGTTTCCCTCTCCACGATGGACGTTAGCACCCACCGTGTGTCTCCCGGATAGTACTTTACGGTATTCGGAGTTTGCAAAGGGTTGGTAAGTCGGGATGACCCCCTAGCCTTAACAGTGCTCTACCCCCGTAAGTATTCGTCCGAGGCTCTACCTAAATAGATTTCGGGGAGAACCAGCTATCTCCCGGTTTGATTAGCCTTTCACTCCTAGCCACAGGTCATCCCCTAACTTTTCAACGTTAGTGGGTTCGGTCCTCCAGTCAGTGTTACCTGACCTTCAACCTGCCCATGGCTAGATCACCGGGTTTCGGGTCTATACCCTGCAACTTAAGCGCCCAGTTAAGACTCGCTTTCGCTACGGCTCCCCTAAATGGTTAACCTTGCTACAGAATATAAGTCGCTGACCCATTATACAAAAGGTACGCAGTCACCCTCGAAGGGCTCCTACTGCTTGTACGTACACGGTTTCAGGTTCTATTTCACTCCCCTCACAGGGGTTCTTTTCGCCTTTCCCTCACGGTACTGGTTCACTATCGGTCAGTTGGGAGTATTTAGCCTTGGAGGATGGTCCCCCCATATTCAGTCAAAGTTTCACGTGCTCCGACCTACTCGATTTCACTTTAAATAAGTTGTCGTGTACGGGACTGTCACCCTGTATCGTCATACTTTCCAGAATGTTCCACTAACTACATTAAAGCTTAAGGGCTAATCCGATTTCGCTCGCCGCTACTTTCGGAATCTCGGTTGATTTCTTTTCCTACGGGTACTTAGATGTTTCAGTTCTCCGCGTTCGCTTCATACAGCTATGTATTCACTGCATGATGACCCAAAGGGCCGGGTTTCCCCATTCGGAAATCCTAGTCTCAAG
>NZ_JASJUV010000025.1:0-1077 GCF_030125445.1 Pseudoalteromonas ardens | reverse complement strand
CGCTCTCTACAGGGTAATGTAGGTGCTTGTAGCTACAATCGTAGAATAATCTACAGATTGCAGTAACACTGTGAAAAAGGTCGCTTAGGCGGCCTTTTTTAATGCCTGAGTGAAAGTCATCATATGAAGGTGGCGCCTTCCACAGGGTAATGTAGGTGCTAGTTGCAACTATCGTTGAGTAATCAACAGTAGTGATGCAATAAGCATTGTAAAAAAGGTCACTTCGGTGGCCTTTTTTAATGCCTGAATGAAAGTCATTATGTGAAGGTGACGCTCTCTACAGGGTAATGTAGGTGCTTGTAGCTACAATCGTAGAATAATCTACAGATTGCAGTAACACTGTGAAAAAGGTCGCTTAGGCGGCCTTTTTTAATGCCTGAGTGAAAGTCATCATATGAAGGTGGCGCCTTCCACAGGGTAATGTAGGTGCTAGTTGCAACTATCGTTGAGTAATCAACAGTAGTGATGCAATAAGCATTGTAAAAAAGGTCACTTCGGTGGCCTTTTTTAATGCCTGAATAAAAGTCATCATGTGAAGGTGGCGCTCTCTACAGGGTAATGTAGGTGCTTGTAGCTACAATCGTAGAATAATCTACAGATTGCAGTAACACTGTGAACAAGGTCGCTTAGGCGGCCTTTTTTAATGCCTGAGATAGGGCGATGGAAAATGCGGTTTGGAAGTACATTCATGTAGCGAAGCTCATCGTGCATCTCGGTAATGGTTTCTGCATGATTGTCCTCACAACTTACGTATGGTTGAGTGTGCTTTTCGCGCTTGTCTTAGCTTCTAGCAATATTCCAGATATTTTTTTCGTTCATTTGTTACCCTTATGCAATGTAAAATACGGCAGGTCATCCAGTAGAAAGTAAAATTGGATGTTTATGCGTTATCCTGGACAGGTTTTAGCTCGGTAAATAGTCAAAAATACCGTTTTTGCTGTAATTTTGTCCGAACACGCTGTTTTTCTCACTTTTCTTCAAAAAAGGGGTTGCGCTGGGTTTCGATTTCCCTATAATGCGCATCCACCGACACGGGGCACAACGCTGAAAAGCAACGAGCCAGCGAGTTGGGAGTCA
>NZ_JASJUV010000024.1:0-1103 GCF_030125445.1 Pseudoalteromonas ardens | reverse complement strand
AAACGGCTGGCTCAGCTGTTGCGCCATCGCCCCGGCAATCGCCTGTTGCTGCGCTGTCTCGCTCAGAGTCCGCACATCCTCATAGCTCAGGGTGAAGCCGGCGTCCTGGCGGATCACCTGCGCGTCATCGCGATATACAGTTCTGAGCACCTCATGACGGGCAATGATGGTTTGCAGTACGGCCTCGACCACCGTCAGGTCCAGCTCGCCGTCAACCGCAAAGGCTGCCGGCATATTGTATTGTGGTGTGCCCTGCTCCAGCTGATCGATAAACCATAACCGCTGCTGAGCATAAGACAAGGGGGCAACACTATGCTGGCCCAGCTGAGGGTCATCCTGCATCACTCTGGGCAGGGCTTTAATGTCCTCGCGCAGTGTCTGTCCCTCGGCCGCAGCAACCGCTTTGGCCTGCTCAGCCACGGTGGTGGCATTGAATAACGTACTCAGTGGCAGCTCCACTGCCAGCTGTGCGCGCAGTGCGGCGGCCAGCTTAACCGATAACAGGGAATGTCCGCCCAGTGCAAAGAAGCTCGCTGTGGTGCTGATCTGCGCGGCATCAAGGTGCAGTAATTCAGCCCAGATCTCACACACCGCCTGCTCGAGGTCGGTTTGCGGGGCAACGTAGTGGTCCTGCTGCGCCCCCGGATCCACCTCTGGCAGCGCCTTTTTATTAATTTTACCGTTGGCGGTCAGTGGCCAGTGTGGGATCACCCGGCCCAGTTTCGGCACCATGTAATCGGGTAAACACCCTGCCAGTGCGCTCAGTGCTGCATTGATAAAGTCAGAATGGGCTGCCTCGTCCAGCGCCTCTGTCGGCTGAACATAGGCCACCAGGTAAGTGCCGTTGGCCCCGCTTTTCGCCAGTACCACGGCACTGTCGATGGCCGCCTGACGGCTCAGCTGCTCGCTTATCTCGCCCAGCTCCACCCGGAAGCCACGAATTTTAACCTGATCGTCTGCCCGGCCTACAAATGCCAGCGTGCCATCGGCCTGATAGCGCACTAAGTCGCCGGTGCGGTACAAGCGTGTTGAACTGCCTGCCACCTCAGGGTCATAAAAGGGGTTATCAATAAAGCGCTCGGCACTCAGCTCAGGCTGGTTCA
>NZ_JASJUV010000023.1:0-1201 GCF_030125445.1 Pseudoalteromonas ardens | reverse complement strand
TCGTTAGTTACCGCAGCCTCGCTGCGAAGTGGAGCGCTATATTAACCGCTTCACTTTTAAAGTCAACTAGAAAATTTAATTTTTCTTAATTAAGCTTTCCGTTTGGCTTTTCCTTCACTTAGCTCGTTGCTTTTCAGCGTTGTGCTCCGTGTCGGTGGATGCGCATTATAGGGAAATCGAAAACCATTGCAACCCTTTTTTCCCCTTTTTTATTAATAAAATAACCTCCGCTTTCACCCTCAGAATATACATAAACTAAAAACAACATATACACATCTAACTGTGGATAAGATCGCATAATTACGTCATTACGCCGACCATATTGCTCACAACCAGCTTTCAGTTTCGCCTTCTGTCGAGAGTATTAGAAACTCATATAATAAATAAAGTAGAAAAGTTTAATCGCGAGGGAGTCATTGCATTTCTTTATTAGCCCAACAATAAACAATATAACAAGCAAGCGATCTCCTGGTAGTAGCACCGAATCATCCTAATTCTGCTTCGCACCTGACGCCACTGTGTCGTCGTCCTGCACTCGATGTAGGATCTTATAGAATCATTTGGAGGTGTTATTAATCATTGTAGTTGGTGGCTAAGGAAACTTCAGCGCTGCTGGCATCACTCGATATATAGATACATGGTTGCATGAATAGACATGGGCGAAAATAACCTAATTACGCGTCGGTTAATCATTGTCAGATCGATGTGTCATTCATACTCATCATGTGACCTGTTAATAGTTCCCGCATCAAGTGTGGGATTTTGCTCAACCATTTTCTTGGTGTTGCCTGAACCTGAAGAAAACTTCAGCGTTGTTCGTCATAAGAGATATCTGGATATATGGTTACATAGATGCACAGGGCGAAAATAACTTAAGTAGCCGCTTAGCAGTGATTACCTGGTCGACGTGTCATTCATACTCGCCGTATGGCCTGTTAGCAGTTCCCGCATCAAGTACGGGATGACGCTGGTATGGGTTATGTCGACGTGCCATTTATACTCACCGTGTGGCCAGTAAGCAGTTCCCGCATCAAGCGTGGGATGACGGGGGTGTGGGCTTTGTGATCGAAAAGTTATACAACTTTTTTAAACCACACATAGCAAAAAACCCGCTGCATTGCTGCAACGGGTTTCTTTTATTAGGAGCTTGGCAATGTCCTACTTTCACATGGGAAACCCCACACTATCATCGGCGCTATTT
>NZ_JASJUV010000021.1:0-1445 GCF_030125445.1 Pseudoalteromonas ardens | reverse complement strand
AAACGGCTGGCTCAGCTGTTGCGCCATCGCCCCGGCAATCGCCTGTTGCTGCGCTGTCTCGCTCAGAGTCCGCACATCCTCATAGCTCAGGGTGAAGCCGGCGTCCTGGCGGATCACCTGCACGTCATCGCGATACACAGTTCTGAGCACCTCATGACGGGCAATGATGGTTTGCAGGACGGCCTCAACCACCGTCAGGTCCAGCTCGCCGTCAACCGCAAAAGCCGCCGGCATATTGTATTGTGGTGTACCCTGCTCCAGCTGGTCGATAAACCATAACCGCTGCTGAGCATAAGACAACGGGGCAACACGATGCTGACCCAGCTGAGGGTCATCCTGCATCACTCTGGGCAGGGCTTTAATGTCCTCACGCAGTGTCTGTCCCTCGGCCGCAGCAACGGCTTTGGCCTGCTCAGCCACGGTGGTGGCATTGAATAACGTGCTCAGTGGCAGCTCCACTGCCAGCTGTGCGCGCAGTGCGGCGGCCAGCTTAACCGATAACAGGGAATGTCCGCCCAGTGCAAAGAAGCTCGCTGTGGTGCTGATCTGCGTGGCATCAAGGTGCAGTAATTCAGCCCAGATCTCACACACCGCCTGCTCGAGGTCAGTTTGCGGGGCAACGTAGTGGTCCTGCAGCGCCCCCGGGTCCACCTCTGGCAGCGCCTTTTTATTAATTTTACCGTTGGCGGTCAGTGGCCAGTGTGGGATCACCCGGCCCAGTTTCGGCACCATGTAATCGGGTAAACACCCTGCCAGCTCGCTCAGTGCCGCACTGATAAAGTCAGAATGGGTTGCCTCATCCAGCGCCTCTGTCGGCTGAACATAGGCCACCAGGTAAGTGCCGTTGGCCCCGCTTTTCGCCAGTACCACGGCACTGTCGATAGCCGCCTGACGGCTCAGCTGCTCGCTTATCTCGCCCAGCTCCACCCGGAAGCCACGAATTTTAACCTGATCGTCTGCCCGGCCCACAAATGCCAGCGTACCATCGGCCTGATAGCGCACTAAGTCGCCGGTGCGGTACAAGCGTGTTGAACTGCCTGCCACCTCAGGGTCATAAAAGGGGTTATCAATAAAGCGCTCGGCACTCAGCTCAGGCTGGTTCAGGTAGCCCCGTGCCAGCCCGTCACCGCCCAGGTACAACTCACCGGTTGCGCCATACGGCAGCAGCGCCAGCTGGTCATTCAGAATAAACGCCTGGGTGTTGCTGATCACCTGGCCGATCCCCGGCGCATGGTCGATTTCCTGGGTGAAGCAGGCACAGGTTGAATAGGTGGTGTCTTCCGACGGGCCATAAAGGTTATAGACCCGCTCGCAGTGTCCGTCGCGCAGTAACTGATTAACCACGTCGCGACCCAGCGGCTCACCGGCCAGGTTCACGACCCGCACGCCAGCCGGAATACCGGTTTGCTCCAGCAGGGCTTTAATGGCCGACGGCACCGTATTGA
>NZ_JASJUV010000020.1:0-1497 GCF_030125445.1 Pseudoalteromonas ardens | reverse complement strand
ACACCGCTTCCACCACTGTCAGATCCAGCGTACCGCTGACATCAAAGGCAGCCGGCATATTATACTGCGCCGAGCCCTTATGGAGCTGATCAATAAACCACAGGCGCTGCTGGGCAAAAGATAGCGGCGCGATATCCGATGCGACTCTGGGCGTGACTTTAGCGCGCACCTGAGTATTTTGCTGTTGCTCTGAGGCTAAAAATTCAATCAATGCCGCCTTATTTTGTTTTACCTGAGCGGCTATCTGAGGTGTGATTGCACCTTGTCTGGCTTTTGACTTGAGCTTGCCATTGTCGAGATAAAAACTGACGCCCTGTTTTTCTAGTTCTATGATTAACTTTTTAATTGTATTCATTGTTTTCTTCTTAAAATTCTGTCGATTAAATGTCGGACGCCGTGGTTACCATTCCAGCTCTTCACACGCTTCTGTTTGCGTGTCGCGATTAGACTTAAGCTGCAAATATTCAATGTGGACCGCCTGATCGCAGATCCTGGTTGCGTCGTAGAGCTCCTGAATACTGAACTCAATGTTGAAGGTTTCACGCACCTGAGTTGCCAGTTTCACGACCAGCAGCGAATGGCCGCCCAGGTCGAAGAAGTGGCTTTGCGTGCTGATGTCCTGATGCGCTATGCCCAACAGCTGAGACCAGATCTCACACAAGGTCTGCTCAATGTCATTTTCAGGTGCCACATAGGTATCCTGAAGCGTGCTGCTATCAGCTTCGGGCAGGGCTTTTTTGTTCACTTTGCCGTTGGCGGTCAGTGGCCAGTCGTCAATCACCACACCCAGCTTAGGCATCATGTAATCCGGTAAAGTTTGTGCCAGCATGGCCAGCATCTGAGCCATAAACTCTGGCTGTGCTTGTTCTGTAACAGCCTCCACTGGCTGGACGTACGCCACTAAATAGGTGCCTGCCGGGCCGTTTTTAGCCAGTACCAGTGCACTGTCTACTTGTGTCTGGCGGCTCAGCTGCTGAGCTATCTCGCCCAGCTCAACCCGGAAACCACGAATTTTAATTTGGTCATCGGCACGGCCCACGAAGGCCAGGTTGCCATCGGCCAGGTAGCGCACTAAATCGCCGGTGCGATACAGGCGTTTTGAGCTGCCTGCCACCTCGGGGTCATAAAATGGATTGTCAATAAAGCGCTCGGCCGTCAGCTCAGGCTGATTCAGATAACCCTGTGCCAGGCCATCACCGCCCACACACAACTCACCCACACTGCCATACGGCACCAGACTCAGGTCATCGCTCAGCACCAGGGCCTGATCGCCATTCAGCGGCGTACCTATGGCAATGTCCTGACTTTCATGCAATGTCGGTATCGCGTAACAACAGCTGAAGGTGGTGTTTTCCGTCGGGCCATAGCCGTTGATGACTTGTGCCTGCGGTAATGCCTGCTGCACCCGCATCACATCGGCGCCGTGAACTATGTCGCCGCCAGCCAGTACATAACGTAAAGAGGTGCGACCGTCACAGTGGTGGCTCCACTCACTGA
>NZ_JASJUV010000001.1:1298987-1370900 GCF_030125445.1 Pseudoalteromonas ardens | reverse complement strand
CACAGTATCTGAACACACATTGCTAGAAATGAACTTTCAGGCAATGCAGTCTGCCTATAGCCGCGATCCGGCACCCGACTATGCGCAGCGCATAGCTGTACTCAAAAAGCTGAAACGTGCACTCATCAATCATGAACAACAGATCTATCAGGCTTTATCAAAGGATTATGGCTATCGCAGTGAGTTCGATACGTTTTTTGCCGACCTAATGCCAACCATAGCAACCATTAAATATGCCATTAAACATCTGAAAAAATGGATGCAGCCTTCAAAACGTCATGCCGGACTCATGCTCGCTCCCTCCAAAGTGAAAGTGCACTATCAACCACTAGGTGTGGTGGGTGTTGTCACCCCCTGGAACTTTCCTCTTTACCTTGCGCTGGGCCCCACAGTTCAGGCTCTGGCCGCAGGGAACCGTGTGATGGTCAAAATGAGTGAGTTTACGCCTGCTGCAAATCAGGTACTGCGCACTATACTCGATGACATCAGCGATCATGTTCACCTGGTGGAGGGGGATGCAGATATTGGCGCGGCTTTCACCGCCCTGCCGTTCGATCACCTGATCTTTACCGGTTCAACCTCGGTGGGCAAGCTGGTCGCTAAAGCTGCTGCAGACAATCTGACCCCGATCACTCTCGAGCTAGGTGGAAAATCGCCAACCATCATAGACCAAGAGATAGATATGAAGGTCGCCGTGGATGCAGTGATTATGGGCAAGTCTATCAATTCCGGGCAGATCTGCGTGGCCCCGGATTACATTTTTGTGCCCGCCGCGCGCCTTGATTCGTTCATCGATACTTTTATTGCCCGCTACAGGGAATATCATCTGCAGAGCAACAACAGCAATCTGCAAAGTCATATCATTACCGAGCGTCAGCATACCCGCCTGTTGCAACTGCTGGACGATGCTAAAGCCAAAGGAGCGACTGTACATACCGTCAAAGCAGCTGAGCCCGGAGATGGCAAACGCTTTTACCCGCACCTGCTGACCAACCTTTCTGAGGATATGGCGGTATTGAAAGAAGAGATATTTGGTTCCTTGCTGCCTGTGATGACCTACGACACTGTAGATGAGGTCATAGCCTACATCACAGCCCGGCCACGTCCACTGGCGCTCTATATTATGTCAAATAGTTCAGCACTGATTGAACGCCTGATCAGCCATACCCACAGCGGTGGAATTAGTATTAATGATACCACCATGCATGTAGTTGCCGACGACGCGCCCTTTGGTGGTGTGGGCCATTCAGGGATGGGCCATTACCATGGTTACGAAGGATTTTTAACCTTTTCCAAGGCTAAAACGGTCCTGTATTCTAGCAGCTGGCTACCTAAAAACCGCTTTGTACTCAAGCATCGGGATTGGGTGTTAAAAGTGCTCCGAAAGTATGTTTTGAGATAGCAGCACATCCATTTATATACGTTAAATCAAAGACCGTTTCAAAAATCGGTCTACAGTGTTACCATTAAAATCAGGAAAATTACGCTTTACTGAAATAAGATTCACTTACCATAGTTGGACAAAAGGATTGTGAAAAAAACTGTTTTACCTGCTTTCGCAGCGTTGGTGATCGCCATGGTTGCGCTGTCAAAGTGTGCTACCAATGAGCCTGCTGCTGTTGATAAGTCTGCTATAATTGCAGAAGCGGCTTTGCAAGCCGACAAAATATCATCAAACGAATTACATAATAACGAGAATAACGAGTCAGCTTCTTTGCCAGTCGTCTCTGACAAAAATGGCATTGAACCGACCGCTGCATTATCTAATCATGTGCCAGAAACAGCGCATAGTGATGCACCCAATGATGAGTTTGACAGTTCATCAGCTCCCTCTTTGCAAATCAATACCGTCGCTTCTAATGCGATTACCCCACTGCCTAATATCGATCCGGCCTTCAGTGCGCATGCGGTGAGATACTCTGGGGATTTAATGCCGTTGACCACTTTACAAGTGGGTGAAAAGGCAAAACTGACTCTGTTAAACACGCAGATTGAAGCCACACTAAAATCAGCAAACCATGCCCGCAGCGGCAATCAACATTTATCATTTAAGCTCAACAATGGCAGTAACCTGACTAATATGATGCTTACATACAGTGATACGGGTATCCGGGGTAAAATTACAATTGATGGCA
The DNA here is from genome assembly GCF_030125445.1 of Pseudoalteromonas ardens. Lineage (NCBI taxonomy): Bacteria > Pseudomonadati > Pseudomonadota > Gammaproteobacteria > Alteromonadales > Pseudoalteromonadaceae > Pseudoalteromonas > Pseudoalteromonas ardens. Next base: position 1,368,765 of record NZ_JASJUV010000001.1, on the reverse strand, counting down.
CTCGATACCATATTCAGTCAGTCGAGAATCAAATACTAATGATGTCTCACAAGGAATATATAGAACTATACGGACTTGAAAACCATAAGGAAAAGATTAGAAAATGATGAAAAAAAGTATAATAAACTCAGTTATTTCGGGACTATGTTTAGCCTCGACAAGCGTTTTAGCCAATGTAGAGGTGGGTGTTCGCTTTGTCGTAGATGACGCCCTGATCAACAACTGGCGCTCAGAAGAAACCATCCGGGACGAACTGGAACGATGGATTCTTGAGACCAATACAATGCTCTCTGACTCAAACATTGCGATGAGTTTATACTCAGCTGAAACCGTCATGAGTAATATGGCTGCTGACTCAGATGAAAGCGTCATATTTAACAATATGAGACGTGAAATCAATGGTTTTAATAACCTTGAAAACAGAGCAGACGAGATTGGTGCCGATTATACCATTGCCGTCGTGCCGAGCTTAGACAATGGCCTGACAGGTGACGATAGACAAGCTTACTGCGGAATAGCCAATACAGTCAGCAGAAATATGGATGAAATTAATGCGGTAGACTTCATGGATTCTACCGTCATCGTTGACTACGACTGTAGCACCGATACATTTGCCCACGAACTTGGCCATGTATTCGGTTTATCACATGGTGCTCAAGTTGCCGAAGCATTGGGCAGCACAAGTCATAATTCGAGTTACCATGCATACTCAAAAGGATGGGGACGAATAGTCTCCCAGGCTTCTGTTGGTGACTCATTCGAGGACGAGGTACGCGATGATGGTGAATTTGGAACCATCATGGTGGGGAACTACTTGCAATACTGGAGCCGACGCAACGCGACGACCTTTGTTGGTATTTTTTCCAACCCGGACGTAGTCGATATTGCCTGCGGTGAAAATGGTTCTGCCGGTCCTTGTGGTAATGCACTGCTGGGAAATGCGGCCAGATCTATAAGAGATTTTCGTACTAACTTTGCGGCTCACGCAACCCCAGACGTACACACCCTGAATTACAGTGATTCGAATTTACGTGCGTGTATCTCACAGACTTACCCCTACACGCCTGGTAGTAGTTTGTACGATATCAACCGAATTACGAGTATCAGTTGTACGGCATCTGATATTGGCTCTATTGATGGCCTGGAGGGCATAACAGGATTACACTCAACCATTGTCAGACCGACTCCGGGTGGATGGCCAGTCGTTGAAGCGCCATTTGTTGATTTGAGTGATAACCGCATTGTTAACCTTGACGCCTTGTATCAGCTATCACCTGACTCAACGATCAACTTACAGGGTAATAATGTTGCCAGCTGCCATCAGCTTGATGAGCTGGAGCAAACGCATACGAACCTGATACGCCCTGATCGGTGTTTGAACATTGCAGCGCTGATTTCAACTTTAGCATTGATCTAGCAAGCAACCCGAGTGGCTCAATGACCTGACAGCTTCCAGTGTTAACTGGTGATGAGCCAACAGGGAGATCAAAAGCTGGATGCTTGCGCAAGTTAGTATCCAGCCTATTTCACGCACTTGAATCTTAGCTCCGGCAATCTCACTGTCAACCTGCGCGTGAACCGCATTCAGGCTTGAGCACTTTATCCTGTTACACCATCAAATTATTGTTATCGCGCCGGTTGACGTGGGATATGTAAACACGCACAAGCCGCTCAAATCTGAGGTAAACACCGGTATATTCAAATCATACGAGTCATTTGCATCAACTAACAGGTACCTAAACTCACCCGAATACCAGCAAAAGAAGAATCAGACAGGCATATTAAAGAATCTCAATTGTGCTTCCCTAGTCTATACGATAAGTTTTGTACCTAATAATAGATATATCACTGGTCAATGGTACCTAATCTGTAAATCGGCAATATCAGCTCCCCATTTACCCATTGTGCCGTTGAGGTTTAAGGAGAGAACATGAGCCGAGATTTAAGCTATGATGGCCTCAGAGGCTGGCTGCTTATCATCATTGCCTGCAACCACTTGTTTGGCAGTTTTGTCACGCAATTTACCCGCACTCCGCTGGGGTTTGTCTCGGCAGCCGAGGGGTTTGTGTTTTTATCCGGGTTTGTTGCTTATCTGGTATATGGTCGGCTGGCAAACAATCGCACCGAGTTGCGGCGTAAAGTGTGGCGGCGTTGTCTGGTGATCTATGGATTTCATTTGAGTGCCATCCTGATTTGCTTTTCGCTGGTGCTCTCATTGCCTTTATATGTCACGCACTGGTCGGGCTTTTTTAATGCCGCTAACTGGTTTAACAACCCCATACAAAGTGCCTTGTCGGCTATATTACTACTCGAACACCCGGGCTTTCACGATATCCTGATCCTCTATTTAGTACCTATGATATTTCTGCCTTTGGCTATTGTGGCCCTCAAACAAGGTAAACTGATGTATGTCGTGACAGTTTCGTTTTTAGTCTGGTTGCTGGCCCAGTTTGTCACCGCAGAATTTTTAGCAAGCCCATTTAGCCTGGTGTTTAATGACATCGAATTAAACGTAAGTCACTTTGACCCTTTCGCCTGGCAGATTTACTTTTTTATGGGGGTTGTGCTGAGTTATCTGAAGTTTGATAAAGGCCATACCTTTACATTTACACCTGCGGTACGGGTGTTGCTATTGAGCGGTATAGGCTTCTTTTTACTGCTCAAGCATGGCTATCCACAATTAATGCGGCCCTATTATGGCGGCCACGGCAGCGCCTCTTTGCTCTATCAGTTTAACCTGCTATTGAGCGTGTATCTGGTAATGCATTTGATGCGTCGTTTTCGGTGGTTCTTTACGCTCAGATATCCAGTATTTATCGGCCAGCATGCCCTGCCCGTTTTTGCCTTTCACTGCGTCGTGATTTACTTTCTGCTGCCGTGGAGCCATGAATACACCACTGCACATTGGTACTGGGATCTGTTGGTATGTGCCAGCTTTGTGGCGTTGCTCGCACTTCCGGCTAAACTTGATCAAAGCTGGCGAAAGTTTCGCCGTAGGGACCATCATAGAGTAAACATCATGAGCCAGAGTTAATAAACTTCATGGCAAACCCAGGTAAAAATTCACACAAAATAAACCATAAAAAACAAAATATTGACACGAAAACTAAAGGTATATTAAATTTGTCACGCTCACAGAGCATTTTTAACAAAAAAATTAAAGGATTATTATATGAAACTAGGTCTAAAGAAAAAGAGCTTCAAATCTCTGAGTGCTACTAACAAGCAAATGCCAAAGGATGCAACTCCCGCTGTCGCAGGCGGTCGCGTAACAGACTATTGGTCAAACCACTGCTGGACTCACGAAATCAACACCTGTGACAGCGCAAAACATACTAATGTTGCAGCAACGTATTGCGGTCGCTCCGCTATGTGCTAAACAGAAAAAACTTAAACCATGCTTTAATTAAGTGTGAGTTGTCAAAAACCAGACCAGAGTCTGGTTTTTTATGTAAACGGTTACCGAGAAGCAAACACTTACGCAATCTTTAAGTCTAACGCCTTACTCATGAAAGCAATCTCCCTTGTTTATGCTCTTACTATGCTCAGAAAAAGAGATATCCGGGCAGGAAAAGTCATCGCCAAACAGTATGTATAACTCATATACTTGCTCTATGGTCATCACTGAGCGGCCCGACTCAAAGTTGCTGATAGTAGACTGATCAACATTCAGCTTGGCAGCCAGCTGCGCCTGAGAGAGCTTATTTTTATACCTTAATTGCCGCAGGTTGCGTTGCAATCGTCTCATCAGTTTATCAATCCGCTGTTTCCTGGCAAACGCATCATTTTTCATCGCCTAATCCTTTTACACGTTTGTGTGTCAGCTTGCCCAAATGCTGACCTGATTTATTAAAGGAGTACACCTGAAAAATACCGCTTCAGGTGTATCCTTGGTTTCAACTGTCAGAAAAACCGCAACTAATGTAAACGCCCTGTTGACCTTTTTAACGTTAAGAAATATCGTGTAACTCACAGTCCCGCACGGCTGTTAGTGTTGCTATGGCAACGAGATAACTTGATATCTCTAACTTGCGTCAGTTTGACATGTTCCCTTTTTGTATTAACATTGCGACTTTCTTGTTAAGATTATGTTCGTTCGAATGTGGAAAAGTCTCCGCATTACAATAAAAAAGGAAAAAAGGACGTGATTGATGGCGATGATTTAAAGGCAATGAGGAAAAACGCCGGCATATCCCAGGAGCTGATGGCCAAAAAGTTAGAGTGCGACCGTAAAACAATCAGTAACTATGAGCAGGGTGTCAGTGACATCAAATCCAGGCAACTTTTTCGCTGGCTGATGCTATGCAAAATAGATACGCGATCTTTACTCAATGAAATCAGACAAATTAGTGGCAGTTTAAACCGCCATGATGCGTCAAAGTTACAGGATGACGAAAAATGAAAAAGATACGCCCACTCACACTTCTAACTACATTGGCTTCTCTGGTACAACTAACTGACCGGAAAATGAGTCATGACCTGAGTAATGATAAAAGCTTAACGTGTGGGCAAAAGAAGTTTGTGGCGGGTTGCGGACTCTACCGACCCGATGGACTCGGAACTCAAACTGTCACAGAACTGAATAATGGTACTAGCTCATTAGTTACAGGCGGCACCGGATCAAAAAAGCCAGCTATGAAATGCGTGTTCCTTCACACGATAGACAATAATATCTGCAGTACAATATCGGGTGGCGGTACGCCATTCAAACCACCTAGAGTTGCACGCCTTGATATTCCTCCAAAATATACAGAAGAAAGCTCACAAGGGTAGGTTATGAAACTCTCTAATTTGATTTTGCTCAGTATTGTTTCGGTAGCTTTTTTTTACATACAACTGTGGGATCCGCTTTTGGTTACACCCATGTATGTAGCTCTGTTAGGCTTATCTCTAGTTTTCGGGGTTGTCACTCGAGACATCAATATGACCCACATATCTAGTTTTATACTGGTGCTCACGGGCTCTAGTTATATTGCCTTCTCTGAGGGCTTTATTAACTACATCACACCCAGTGAAAATAAGTTATTGCAAGGAACTATTATTTATGGGGTCCAATTAATTGTCAGTTTGTCAATTGCACTACTGCTGATATTTCGAGTTCAAGTTTCTCGAATGATATCAAAGTCCAAACAAATTGAATTGACTCACTTTGACGGAGTGTTCCATTGGATTTATCTCTACCTAGTGCTCGTTAACCTGCTAGCATTGTTGGAAAACATCGCTTGGTCCTACTTTGAAATGAAGTCTTGGACAATCATTTACGATAATTTCGAAGGATTGGTTTATATTGCATATGCGTTATGCAGCGGAACTTTACTTACTATGATGATTTTATCAGCAAGACAAAACCGTACACAAGAACCTAAAACCTCTTAAACCGACTATTAAAATAATGCCAGTCAGCAAAACTGACTGGCATTAATTTTTATGAACCTTGCTAACTTGCATGCACCCGCTTTATTTCCTCAATTAATGCCTCGGCTAAGGGCGATGCCGTATTGCTTTTTGAGGTGATCAGCATCACCGGGATCTGATAGGCGTATTTTTCTGGCTGTATGGCTCTGAACATGCCTTTATCAACCCAGTAGCTGGCGTAGTGCTCGGGCAGGTAACCGATAAACTCGCCGGAAAGAATTAGGTGGGCAATGCCTTCGTCATGATAGGCTATGGCGCTGTTTTGATAGTTAAGGCCATCATTACGCACCTCTTTGTCGCGCAGGTAGTTACTGGTGATCACCTCAGCTTCGGCCAATAACGCCTCTAATTCTGCACAGTCGCTTTCGGCCTCATTCCCCTCCAGTAGTTCGAACAGTGGATGCCCCTGCGCACAATATAAATAGTTGTACTCATTATGCAGCGGGTAATAATCTAAACCGCGCAGCTGATGGCGACTTACGCCCAGTCCAACCAGAGAGCGTCCGTTGACCACTGAGGTTTCGACTTCGCGGGCTTCACAGACATGGATATCAAACTGAATATTGCCCCCGCGCGCCTTGAGTGCTGAAATGGCCCGTGCCACGCCGCAACGGGGATCGCTGACCATAGTATCTATGGTGGCAATGGTTACCCGTCCTGAAAGTTCGTTTTTAGAACTGGCCACTGTGCTGGCAAAAGCTTCGCATTGCTGTAACAACTCTAAAGACGCCTGATAGGTCACCCTGCCCGGCTCGGTCAGCTCAAAACCGCTGCGCCCGCGTTTGCATAGTTTCAGACCCAGACGTACTTCCAGGTCCGACAGGTGCGAACTAATGGTTGAACGGCCTATATTCAGGCGCGACTCAGCGGCCGACAAGCCACCACATTCCACTATGGCGACAAAGATCCGCAGCAACCTTAAATCAACGTCTTGTACCTGCATTAAATACTCACCTCATTGAGTTCGATACTTTTTAGTTCGATAATACCGGAATGAATTACGATAATTATGCATTTATAAAACTACCACAGCAAGTTAGGATTGCGGGATAAAAACAACATCTGCATGTAACAAGATGATATTTAGGAGAATAAAATGACGTTTAGATATGGTATCGATCGTCTGGACCTGGACACAGTCAACGGCATTGCCGATGGCAGCATTAAAGCCGAGCTGTGTCAGGAAGCGCTGGATAAAATCAACACCAGCCGTAGCAATGTTGACGTAATGGCCGCATCCGACGAGGCTGTGTACGGTATTAACACAGGCTTTGGCCCACTGTGCGACACGCAAATCTCACCAGAAGAAACCAATCTGCTGCAAAAAAACCTGCTTATCACCCATGCCGTTGGGGTTGGCGAACCAATTGCTAAGCCGATCTCTAAACTCATGCTGATCACCAAGGTCCATGCGCTGAGCCAGGGTTTCTCAGGTATCCGTCTGGAAACCGTTGAGCGGATGCTAAAGTTCATTGAGCTGGACCTGATCCCAGTCGTACCAGAGCAAGGCTCGGTAGGCGCATCAGGCGACCTTGCGCCTCTGTCTCACTTATTCCTGCCTTTACTGGGCGAAGGTGAATTCTGGCAGGGAGATAAAATCGTACCCGCAGCCGAAGCGCTGAAAGAACACGGCCTTGAACCAATGGAGCTGCACGCAAAAGAAGGTCTGGCCCTGATCAATGGTACTCAGTTTATTCTGTCACATGCCATCACAGCGCTTACGAAAATGCGCTATTTGTTGGACCTGGCAGATCTGGCCGGTGCCATGAGTATTGAAGGCATGCAGGGCAGTCAGTCGCCATTCCGTGAAGAGCTGCACCAGATCCGTGCTTTCGCCGGTAACCTGGAAGTGGCCAAGCGCATGCGCCGCTTCTTTAAAGATTCTCAGAATATGGCGGACCACGAAGAGTGCGATCGCGTACAGGACCCGTACTCACTACGCTGCATTCCGCAGGTGCATGGTGCGTCTCGTAACGCCTACAATCACCTAAAAGAGCTGGCTGAAATTGAAATGAACTCAGTCACGGACAACCCCATTGTGATCAGCAGCGAAGAAGCTATCTCAGGTGGTAGTTTCCACGGTCAGCCTCTGGCCATGGTACTGGATTACGCGTCAATCGCCGCTGCGGAATTGGGTAACATTTCAGATCGTCGCTGTTATTTGCTACTTGAAGGTTTACATGGCCTGCCACGCTTATTAACGACTTCTGGCGGCCTCAACTCGGGCATGATGATCCCGCAGTACACCACCGCAGCCCTGGTTACCGAGAACAAATCACTGTGCTTCCCACCATCGGCAGACAGTGTACCGACCTCTATGGGCCAGGAAGACCACGTATCTATGGGTAGTATTTCAGGTCGTAAACTGAACCAGATCCTGGGTAACCTGGATAAAATCTTTGCCATTGAGCTGATGTATGCAGCCCAGGCTATTGAGTTCAGACGCCCTAACACCTGCTCAGACCTGATCGAAGAAAACTTTGCGCTGATCCGCAGCAAAGTCGCCAAACTTGAAGAAGACAGATTGCTTAAGCCAGACATTGATCACATGGTAACATTGGTTAAGTCACAAGCATTTACGGTTAACTAAGGGGAAAATAACAATGACCACCACACTGAGTTTTCAGGACCAAATTAAGCAAGGGATCCCCAGCGAGTTGCCTGCGCCTAAGCCTTACCCGGCTGACGCCAACCGCGCCCCGAAGCGTAAAGACATTTTATCAGCCGACGAAAAGCAACTGGCGCTGCGCAATGCGCTACGCTACTTCCCGAAAGAGTGGCATCAGGAACTGGCAGCTGAATTTGCCGAAGAACTGAAAAGCTTTGGCCGTATCTATATGTACCGCTTTAAGCCTAACTATGCTCTTAAAGCACGCTCGGTAAGCGACTACCCGGCTAAGTGTCAGCAAGCTGCTGCCATCATGCTGATGATCGACAACAACCTGGACCCGGCAGTTGCTCAGCACCCGGAAGAGCTGATCACTTACGGTGGTAACGGCGCGGTATTCCAAAACTGGGCCCAGTACCTGCTGGCCATGAAATACCTGAGCGAGATGGAAAGCGACCAGACACTGCACATTTACTCTGGTCACCCGATGGGTTTGTTCCCGTCAAGCGAAGACGCACCACGCGTGGTCGTTACCAATGGTATGATGATCCCGAACTATTCAAAGCCTGATGACTGGGAAAAGTTCAATGCACTGGGTGTCACTCAGTACGGCCAGATGACAGCAGGTTCATTCATGTACATTGGCCCACAGGGTATTGTTCATGGCACCACCATCACGGTAATGAACGCGTTCCGTAAAGTGCTCGAAAAAGGCGACAGCCCGAAAGGTAAGATCTTCCTGACAGCTGGTCTGGGCGGCATGAGTGGCGCGCAACCAAAAGCGGGTAACATTGCGAACTGTATTACCGTTTGCGCCGAGGTTAACCCCGCAGCTGCGACTAAACGTCACCAGCAAGGCTGGGTAGATGAACTCATCGATAACATGGATGAACTGGTTGCCCGTGTTAAAACAGCACAGGCGAACGAAGAAGTGGTATCAATTGCCTACATCGGCAACATTGTCGATGTCTGGGAAACCTTCTATGAGCAGGATATTTTCATTCACCTGGGGTCAGACCAGACGTCGCTGCATAACCCCTGGTCAGGCGGCTACTACCCAGTCGACATCAGCTTTGAAGAGTCAAACAGACTGATCCGTGAAGAGCCTGAAGTGTTCAAAGAAAAAGTACAGGCAACGCTTAAGCGTCACGCTGATGCGGTGAACAAGCATACTGCCCGTGGTACGTACTTCTTCGATTACGGCAATGCCTTCTTGCTCGAATCATCTCGTGCCGGTGGCGACGTGATGGCCGAAAACGGCATCGACTTTAAATATCCGTCTTACGTACAGGATATTTTGGGTCCAATGTGTTTTGACTACGGCTTTGGTCCATTCCGTTGGGTCTGTGCTTCTGGCAACCCGGCCGATCTGGACAAAACCGATGCCATCGCAGCAGAAGTGCTGAACAAGATCATGGCGGAATCTCCAGAAGAGATCCAGCAGCAGATGCAGGACAACATCACCTGGATCAAAGATGCCAAGCAAAACAAACTGGTTGTTGGCTCACAAGCGCGTATTCTGTACGCCGACGCGCAAGGCAGGATGGAAATCGCCAAGGCCTTTAACGATGCCATCGAGCGCGGCGAGATTGGCCCGGTTGTGTTGGGTCGTGACCACCACGATGTGAGTGGCACTGATTCACCATTCCGCGAAACCTCGAACATTTATGACGGTAGCCGCTTCACAGCGGACATGGCCATTCACAATGTCATTGGCGACAGCTTCCGTGGTGCAACCTGGGTCTCTATCCACAACGGCGGTGGCGTTGGCTGGGGTGAAGTGATCAACGGTGGATTTGGTATGGTGCTGGACGGCAGCAGCGATGCTGAGCGACGCCTGAAGTCTATGCTCCTGTTCGATGTGAACAATGGTATTGCACGTCGTAGCTGGGCCCGCAACGAAGAAGCTAACTTCGCCATTAAACGCGAAATGGCTCGTACACCTAAGCTTAAAGTGACACTGCCAAATGGTGTGGATGATGAGATTTTAAATAATCTGTCGCTCTAAACGCTGATGAACGGTATGAAAAAATGGCTGCCCTTGGGTAGCCATTTTTGTATCCGTTGCACTTAACCAAGTGCAGTACGTGCGTTTCAATCAACACTCAGCGCGGAGCTGGCCTGATAGCGACTTTTAACTGTCACTGTTTACGCATCTTACTGCCACATCGCGCAAGCATTATGTGCAACGACATTATCCAATTATGTCATGTATTATCAGACCACGAGCCAGATTCTGGCTCTTTTTTATACAATGCAGATGGTAGAAGCTGACGGTATGAACTAACATAGCTTTGTTATGATATTGATGGGGCTATACGCTATGACTCGCGCAGAAAAGCTTTTGTACCGCTTAATCCTCGCTGACCTGTTAAGCTGCCATCCTGCCCCTTTGCCCATATCGTCGCTCAGACTCCAGGGTGTCAAAACAGACACTATGACCCTCCAAACCGTAATAGATTTGATGACTGAACAGCAGGTGATCGCTGTATCTTCTTCAGGAGAGATAAGTCTGGCGCCAAGAAGCGGCTTGAACCCCCTAACCGAAGGTGACTATCCAATTGATTTAACTAACATTGATTAACTTACCCACAGATTTTGTGGTTATCTTGTTAGTAACTCAGGAATAAAGGTGCCAGGCTCGACCATCCGCGTTAAAATTCGGCACAGAGGTGACGTCAGGGCAAAAATCGCCACCGCAGACACCTCCATTTATACCAATTTGCTTAATTAAGTGATCTGTTTTGAGGCGAGAAAATAGGGTCGATAACAAGGCAAAAATTTTGCTATTTAGTTGTTCTAAATGAGAAATTTTTAACGCTGTTAGCGTCCTATTTGCTCCTTCAAATAGACCAAGTATTAAGTGAAATTGGTATTATACCCATTAATGACGCAGTGCAGGTAGTAAAGACGCACCTGTGCCGTCTATATCAGACAATAGTTCAAGACCCAGGACCTGCGCCACGACAGGATAGATATCGAGGTTTTTCACCGGGCCAATCTGTGTACCCTGTTTAAAGGCAGGGCCCATAGCAACAAAGGTTGCGTGCATATCCTGCGTGATGGCAAAACCATGAGTACCATAGTGTTGGTCTTTTTCATCATAAGCAAAATAACGCGGCGCCTGAGTTTCAATCACAATATCGGCAGTCGTTTCATTGATTGTCACACCGCGGCTTTTGAGTGTTTCTTCACTGATGATGTCATAACGGCCACGAGCATTGCGCAGCAACTGAGCACGCATTGCATCCAGGTTTACACGGGCTTTGGGCTTTTTATATAACCAGACCTGAGTACCACTGTTTTTAACGATAAAGTTACTCAGATCCACTCCCAAGTCTGACAATTGCAAACTCTTGTCCGGGTCCAGCTGAGCCATTCCATGATCCGACACAATGATCAGGTTAACGTCCTGCTCTACCTCACGCTGAATGCGCCTTGCAAGCTGGCCAACCAGCTTATCAACCTTCTGGACAGCCTGATAGGTTTGCTGTGCATCCGGGCCAAATTCATGTCCCATGGTATCCACCAGCGAGAAGTAGCCTGCCACAAAGCGCGGGCGTTTCTGCGCAGGCAACTTGAGCCATTGCACTATCTGATCAATACGCTGCTGGTAATCGCTGTGCTGTGAGTAATGGTAAAAATAGCTGGGCGTCATGCCATTAATACGAGCATCTGATTCAGGCCAGAAGTAGGTTGCAGCCTTAAGCCCCTGCATTTCAGCCAGGTTCCAAAGCGGGATCCCCTTTAACCAGGAGCTGTCGTCCTGACCGTAGCCCATTTTATAACACTGGTTACGGTTTTTATCGCAAAAATGGTTGCCGACAATGCCATGGTTAGATGGCAGCAAGCCGGTAATAATAGAAAGGTGATTGGGGAAGGTCTTGGTCGGATACACAGGCTCAAGATACTCGGCTCTGACGCCTTGTGCAGCAATCGCCGCAAGGTTCTTTGCTTTGTGTTTTTCAATGTAATCCCAGCGGAATCCATCCAGTGAAATCATCACTACACTTTGCTCTGCCCCCTGCCCTTTGGCCAAGGCCAGTGTAGACACAAGCGTAATAAAGAGGAGTAAAACCGATAACGCGTGTTTAATCATGATACCCTTTTGTTCCTGAAACAATAAATCAGCGTGGGCACCATAAAACTAAAATATGAATGAAATGAAGGACCTTTTACCGAAAAAAGAGGGATTTACGACCAGCAACATATTTTCGGGACGAGCCACACTCGCCCCGGACTGACACTGTCTGTTTAACGCAAATGCTGAACCAGGGTCCACTGTTCATCATCACGACTCACCTCTGCCAGTGCCCCATTGATCAGCACCATGTTAGGCGCAACATGGGAGACATCAACACCCGTAATAACAGGCACAGACAGGTCTCCCAAGGCCATTTTCACCGCAGTATCCCCATCAAATGCCTTACCAGCATTGTCCGTTACCGCATTGCGACCAATGAGGATACCCGCAGCATGATCAAATGCACCGCGCAACTTCAGGCTCTGCAAAGCCCGATAGTAGGCTGTAGGAGACTGTTCGGCGTTTTCAAAGTAAAAGATCAGTTTGTCATCAGGATGCCTCTCGAGCAGCGCCTGAGGATCAAAATACTCTGATCCAAACATCAACATATGTGTATCCAGGCATCCTCCGATCAGACGCCCCTGAAACGACACAGGCCCGGTATGATGCGCTTTATCATTCAGTACTTGCCAACGGCTTGGCTCAGCCAGATTAAAAACCGCCTCACTGTCTTGCGCATAGTTGCTGTAACCTAATTCATAGAAAGGCGCGCTACGCTGTGTAAATGTCCCACCCGTTGACGTTTGCAGATGCGTGAAAGTATCTGCCGTCAATGCATCCGTTTGTGCCAAAGACAACTGCATCAGGTTAGTGCAATGACAAGTTGCCCAACCCAGTTTGCTGGAAAACGCGCTGAGCACAGTGCTGATATCTGAAAACCCCATCAACCATTTAGGTCGAGCCGGTTGCAGGGCCTGCCAGTCCAGCAAAGGCAAGAGGTCCATCGCAATCTCTCCGCCCCAGGGTGCCATAATCGCATCCACCTGGTCGTCCAGTAAAAACCGCATCAGCTCATCCACACGTCTCTCCACCGGCGCGCTCACATGTAACTTATCTTCACGTAAGCAGTGCCCTTCGAGTACCTTGAAACCACGCAGTGCCAGATCACTTAAGACAAGGTCAAGTCGGGGATGCAAAGGTGTCGCAACACCGCTGGAAAATGCGGTAACCGCAATGGTACTTCCTGAGATAAGAGGAGCTGGATAGTGCATAAGCTGTCCTTTTTACATACTTAAAATTTAAAACCATTTAATTCATAACGTTAGGCAGGTATTTGTCACATAATTTCCTCACTTTGTCACCTTATTTCGCGCCTTTCTCACGCTTTTTGTTTTCGCCTCAACAACAATGGAGCCAGCTTTTTACGAAACGGATAAAACAATGAACAAGTTGAACGCACTAAGCTTAGCCCTTTGCTCTCTATACGCAGCTTGCAGTAACGCACAACAATCGCCCCAGACTATTCGTCCCTGGCAGCAATTTACGCAAAACGACACCACAATCCCACGCCTCAGTGTGGCACCTGATATAGACGGTGAACTGACTGCCACAGAATGGCAAAATGCGCGAGTAGTCACAGATTTTGTTGAATTCCGTCCCACGGTTGGCGGCACCCCAAGGTACCCGATCACGGCATATGTGGCTTATGATGAACACTTCTTTTACGTTGCCGCTAAAATTACGCAGCCCTTTGACACGATCACGGACAGAGTGCTTACCCAGGGGGAGCGAGTCTGGAACGAAGACTATTTTGGCCTGATCCTCGACACCAACCATGATAAATCCGATGGCTATTTGTTTCATGTTACCCCTTCGGGCGTACGAGAAGATGGCCTGGTTAATGGCACTGAATATATCGCAGAATGGAAAACTCTGTGGTACGCCAAAACCCAACAGCAGGACGATGGCTGGACGGTAGAAATTGCCATTCCCATGCAGTCATTGTCTTTCGACCCGGATGCTCCAAACTGGGGGTTACAATTGCGCCATAAACTCTCCAGTCCCTATGTGCAATCATACTGGAACCTAAATAACCCCAATTCATCAGGCTGGCATGCATCACAAACCGCGCCGATTTCCGGACTGCGCGAACTAGATCAGGGCAAAGGCATTGAAGTAAAACCCGGCCTTGCATACAAAGACTCACTGGAGGAGAGCAGTTTTGAGCCTTCGCTGGATGCCACTTACCGGTTTACCCCCAGCCTGACCGGTCAGTTAACACTCAATACCGACTTCTCCGGCACAGATGTCGACGAAATAGAAATGAACATGACCCGCTTTGGCCAGTACTACAGTGAAAAGCGCGACTTCTTTTTACAGGACAGTCAGATATTTCGTTTTGGTGGAATGGACGATAACGATTTTAACGGTATGCCATTTTATTCTCGCCGTATTGGTCAGGGCCCACAGTCGGGTGTACTGGATATTAACTGGGGCACAAAACTCACAGGCCGAATTGGCAATACCGATCTGGGCGTATTGAGCGTCAACCAGGAACGCGACGGTAACATAGCAGAAACCACTCAACTCAGTGTCGCCAGAGCCAAACAACACATTGGCGAACGCCATCAACTGGGTGCCATTTTCACCCATGGCACTGCCGATGACAGCGCCGGTCAAACACTCAGTGGGATGGATTATCGCTTTGAAGATATCATATTTGGTGAAGAGCAATTGATTGCCAACGCCTTTTACCAGTCTATTGATCTGCCAAATGACCTCCCCGACAGTGACAGTAAAGCGTATGGTTTGGCGTTCAAAATGCCGAATGACCGATTTTATCTGGACGCCAAGTATCGTTATATCGGTAAGGACTTTAACCCGGCACTGGGATTTGTGAATCGCACAGACCTGAAATACTATCACCTTACCAGTCACTACCGGGTGCGCCCGCAAACAGGCTGGCTGGGTGACAACCTCAACCTTTATCAGTTCAGAACCTATTATAAACGCTGGGAAAATACTGATGGCGAAAAGAAAGGTCAGCAGTTGTTTTTACAACCTTTGATAATACAAACCAAATCTCATGATTATTTTCACATCAGCTACGACATGTACAACAAAGTGCTCAAAGACCCGTTCAAGTTTCGTGACAACATTCAGTTTGCCCAGGGTGAGTATGATTACAATCAATGGACAGTGTTTTATGAAACAGCAAGCGATCGGCCGGTCTTTGCCAGTGGTCGAATTGTCAAAGGCGACTTTTTTGATGCGGACCTGACACGCTATAGCATGACACTGAACGCCCGGCCGAATAAACACTTATATGTGCAACTTGGCCGCCATATGTACTACTACGAACGCGCTGGCGAGAAGAGCAACATGTACAATACTCGGCTAAAAGTGAATATTGCCTTTAACAGCGAGTGGTCCTGGAACTCACTATTACAGCATAATACTCAGTCGGACAGTTTCTCACTCTTTAGCCGACTACGCTATGAACCAGCGCCAGATGAGTTGTATCAGTTGAGTATTAACAAAGGCTATGACTTAGAAGATGGCTGGCACGATAAAAAGGCCGTATTTTCTGAAACGGCCGTGAAACTGAACTACACCTATAGATGGTAAACATAAGTCGCAAAGCGCGTTGCACAGCTTCTGGCAACGCGCTTTGCTGTTAACGTGCTACCGTCTTGTAAACATCACTTCTGAAAGCCGCTTTACGACCATAGATCACTTGCCCGTCACGCACATCAAACCCCATATAGGAGCCGATGTCCTGGCGAGACAAAGGGTGTAACCCTTCATCGCTCAGTTTATATCGGGCCAGCTCGTGCCACTCTTTGGTCATCAAATACACTATGCCATTTTCTATTTCCAAATTTGAGAAAGGCTCCAGTTCCCCTATTTTTTCTCCCTGCGCCTGATCAATGCCATTCAAAATACTGGCAAACGCAAAGCGATACAGGACATGTTCCATGTCTGTCAGATACACATACTCGGGCGTTGCAGGATCGGTAAATGCCGTTATCCAACCCTGTGGCAGCTGCGCAACTTGCTGCATCTGGCGATTGTAAATTTGCACGCGTTTTAGCTCATTTTGCTTCACAGACAACGCAAACAAGCTATTACTCAGCCAGCTTTGCTGATAAATATAGCCATCAAAAAATAAGGTATTACCTTGCTGTGCCTCATTGGTGGGTATCAGCCACATAGCATGGTTGTCGTGATTGATCAGCAAAAACTCATCATCAGGTGACAAAGCCATATCCCTCAGACGCGCGTGATCGGGTAGTCTGGGAAGCGGTCTGGCCTGCTCCTGTGGCTTCTGATAATACACCTGTGAGCTGCCAGAACGGTCAGAAATAAAATACACACCGGTGTCGGTATGCGCTAAACGAGGCGAACGGTCCAGCCCGTTACTATTATCCAGCACAAAGCCCGTTTCCAGCCACTGGAGCTCAATGTCTTTGTCATAAGTTGTGAAGATATAGTCTTTACCATTACTGTGACGAGCAATATTACAGCAGATTTTATCGCTGAGGCTACTGAGCAAAGTCGGCTGGCTATCTGTGAAAGACTGATGATACATCTGAGTTCGCGGACTAGACGAGGAGAATACAATCCCACTGTGGTTGTGGTCCCAAATCGCGCCGTGCATCAGACCGGTTCGGGCAATCTGTAGGGCTTGCTCTGCCGTTCCTGGATCATAAGTGATCACTCTGCTGTTTCCGTCATTGGTGTGTGCTGTCAGCAACAGCTCACTTGTGTCCGGGTGGGCATCCAGGTAGGCCAGTCGCCATGTCGATTCCAGCTCGGTTGGCAATTTACTGATATCCCCGGAGAAATTAAAGGTATATAAATCGTTTTTATGCTCGAAACGACGTTCATGAGCCAGTGAATATATGCGGTCTTCGCCTGCAACATAAATGCTGTCATGATAAATAAGATCACAGTTATACAAAGCTTCTGACGGGGGAACAAGTTGCTGTGCTGCCAGGTCCAGCCTGGCTTTAAACCAACCACACTGCTGCTGATAGTAGCCTTTAAAAACCAAATACTCACCCTGACTACCGAGCAATTGTTGGAAATGATAACCCGGGGCATCAACAGACCGTGGTAAAGCTCGATTGTCACGCTCGTAATCGGCCACCCACAAACTACGCCCTTGATCCGCCGTGACATTTAAAAAAGCAACATGAGACTGGGATGCCAGCACAATAGGAAACATCTTGCCGCCACTAACCCGGCTCAGCGCCTGACTCTCCCCATATTGTAATGACGGTGAACGACCATAAATCCAGGCAAGACTACTCAGCAATCCAGCCAGCACCACTATGCCTAACAACAGATAACGCGATAAAGCAGGTTTTTGCGCTACGGAGTGTACCGACGAAGCTGAAATGTCCTCCACACCTGAATTGATGGGCGCAATAAAGCGATAACCTTGTTTAGGCACGGTTTGGATGTATTGAGGCGCCTTAGGGTCATCACAAAACACTTTTCTCAGATTGGCGACTAACTTGTTGATGGCATTATCCGTTACGATAGAGCCTTGCCAGATTGCGTTTTGCAATTCATCCCGCCCGATAATTCGATTGGGATTGTTGATAAAAAAGGTCAGTAATGAGAGCTGCCGCGGATCCAGTGTAATGCGGCGCTCATCATTAATCAGCTCATTGGTGTGTTGGTAGAGGCGAAACTCGCCAATTTGTATAAAATCCATGGATTTCTCATCAATCCTCTGCCATGTCACTACCCGGTAGGTAGCTCAAAGCTGGCAAATTTGGGCTCGTTATTATTCTTTTGCTATTACGTCTTTGTACTCGCCGACAGCGAGGGAAACCATGACGAAACACGTTAGGGTTTAGTCTATGATCATCTCATTGCTTTGCAACCCGCCAGTGAAAAATCATTGCAAAAACCCACCTCATCTGAACAAAATTCGGTCAAAGCTCAATCCCTTTGAAGAAAATTGCATACAATAGCCTGTATCACTGGTATTGCTGAGATTTCCGGCCATTTAAAGTTCACTTTTTCGACTTATAAACTATGCTTACCCTGCTCACTAAATAACCAAAGGAAAGGCGAGTTCATTTCGCTAAATAAAACAGGTGTGTTTATGAAAAGTCTCAAATTATTACTAATAGCCTCTGGCCTGACAGCCATATTGGCTGGGTGCGGTGGCTCATCAGATAGCGGCCCATCACCCAACCCTAACCCGGATCCTAACCCAGACCCTGGTGTACAAAACCAAGCGCCCTCGGTCAGTATTACTGGCGATAGCGAAGCACTTGAGCGAACGGCAGTGTCGCTTAAAGCCAATGCGACAGACAGCGATGGCGAAATCGCCAGCTACAGCTGGAGTATCACATCAGGCCCGACAACGACATTAAACAACAGCACCACCAGCGATGTCAGCTTCACTACGCCCGAAGTAACCACAGATACCGCCATGACTATTGCGGTGACCGTAACAGATGACGATGGTGCAACTTCCACAGCCACGAAAAGCTTCACCGTTAAACGTTTGGTGAGATCAGTCACACTTAACGGTATCGTGACCGATGCACCGGTCGCGAATGCCTCTTTGATGGTCTACGTAGGCGATGAATCCTTCCCGGCGACCGCAGGTAACGATGGTACTTACACCATCCAACTTGATGTTGATGATTCCGCCGTTAACCGACTCATCCGCATTCAGGCCAATGGTGGAACCAACCAGGAGAATGTCGAGTTCTATTCACAACTGGAGAGTTTTGCAACTGTCGCGACTCAGGCCGGAGATGACGGCATAGTTAATAGCAGCGAAAACTTTGGTGTGAACATCACCAATGTCACAACCGCAGAGTATGCGCTGGTTACACGCTCAGTAGGCGGTGTACCGCAAACCACGGACGAGCTGAACAATGCCCTGGTCGGTGTTGATGCCAACGAAAAACTGACCTTATCAGCACTGATAAAATTGGTTGTCGATGGCAGCGGCGATACCAAATTCTCATTGCCCACGGGGGTAAACAATACCTTCGAACTGGTTTCAAACCAAGGTGCTATTGATGAGCTAACGAATACAATCAATGACTCCGATCCAACGTTAATTGAGACAACCAAAGAGTCGATCAAAAACGACGACAAGCTCGTTGATAATGGTGAAGGATCCATCGTTGGTTCCTACCTGATTGGTTCAACACGATACTTCCGCAGCCACTTTACGGAAATGACCTTGAACGAAGACGGGACTGGTACTTTCACCGACCATACAAGCGGAGCCATCACCTGGACACAGGCGACTGACGGAGCAGTGAGTATTGTTTTTGGTGACGGTATTTTCTCACCCAGGCACAGTTGTAAAAATGCCGAAGGCATGAACTATACCTGCTACTCACGGTACAAAACGGCAACTTTTAGCATTTACGATGACAATGACTTTGCCAAAGCAATCAGCCTGACTGGCGTGCGAGATGAGATCAAAGCCGATGATGATACTGTTTTAAATGCGGATGTATCTGACACTGAAGACTTTACTATGGTTGTGCGTGGCAACACTATTACCCCCACTGCTGGGCAAATGCAGGGAGTGTGGCACTTTGACCAAATGTACTACCTGATGGCGGGTGAAACCGGCAACGAGTACTATCTACCGCAAACAGGCAAGATGATGTTCAACCAGGATGGCACCGGTAAATCAACCTTACCAGATGGCACCGAGCGTGATTTCAGCTGGCAAGTGAGTGCCAATAACCTGGTTGTGATGCTTGCCAAAACTGACACTATGGAAGCACAAACGCTCACCTACTGGTTATTAAAGTCACTGCAAAGTGGTTTTCAGTTCTGGGCAATCACCGATGATGCTGTGGCCACCGAGCCAGACAAAATGGCGTCAATGACGCACCGTCATCGCACTGGCATCATGATGCCTGAGCAAAATGTCACCCTGAACGATGCGATGGCACAAGGACGCTTTGTTCCTTACTTTGGGGCAAACCTGCCGCAAAACTATTTCTTCGACAACTTTGTCAATGGTGTCAGCTATACACAGCTGAACAAGTACACTCAGGTTTGGGAAATTGATGGCCGCACCTTGTCGCTCAATACCTACTATGACAGCATGAATCAGCGTAATGTCCATCAGTGCCCTGAGGGCGCAACACCCGAGAGCTGCTCAGTCAATGCCAGTAATCACTATGAGGTTATCTCTATGGATAACACTAGCTGGTACGTACGCCATAGCTTTACTAATTCATTTGACCCAGGCCCTGGTTCCAGCTACATGCTCAAGTACATGAAAACCGGTACGACCTTTACCCAATTTGACTATATGTGGATGGATAACCGTATTTTCCACATCCTGAACGGCGGTTTTCAGGCCGAGCTAAAATACTACTTCCTGAATTACAGCGACGATGACACCTTTACCCGGGTGATTCGTGACAGCAACTTTAGTGAAATTGGCACTTACTCCGTTAAATCAGGCAAGCTACATTCTGATGAGTCTGGGTCGGTCACAGTGAGTGACCTGAAGGGCTTTGATCGCGACTATATTAAGGTCTGCAATTACCCATTAGATACCAACTGCGACCAGGGTGAGGAAATGACCTACTACCTTAATGGTCAGGCAGCAAGTAAAGCCAATATGATAACTTCCCCAGTGCCGGTTTACTCAACCGATCCGCTGAACGGCGCCTGGTATGACCCTAACGAGCCCGATTTTGTAGTGGTTATCCGGGACGGTAAATGGGTGCATATGGAACTTAAATCGGATGATACACCTGATGCGATGGCAGGTCTGGAAGTCGGTTATGCCAGCTGGAATGACAGCACAGGTGAGTTCATGGTCGATAAAGTATTTGACGCGAATGGCTCGTATGGCTTTGATTCTGCACTCAAACACACCATGATGATCGATGGTAATACTCTGACGGTCGATGTTGAGGGTGAGCCCTCGTTCACTTTCACTCGACTGGTAGACGCAAATAACCCCTTAGTGGGTGCCTACGTGGAGTATCCGCTCGATCAGAACCGGATCTGGGTGTCGGTATTTATGCCTGGTAACAAGTTCTTTGAAGCGGACTTCGAAAGTGAAAATCCAGCCATGGCAGGAATCAACTATGGCAGTTTTAGCTATGATGCCAGCACCGGCCAAACTGAGCTAACGTTTGAACTGAACCAGCTCGCAGACAGCGATAATCGGTTTGCTATGTTCCTGAACGGCGATGTGATCCAATGGAAAGACGGTAATGACCTGGGCATAGTACAGCGTGTTAAACCTATGTCTGGTCAACCTATGTTTGATAGCCACACTCTGATGTATGAGCGCTATGCACTTATTAATGGCGATCAGACTATGTATGTGGAGTTCCATAGCGGGAACTTAGCAGAGATGGTCACTGAGGGTAAAACACGCGCCTTTACCTGGTCTGTGAATCAGGGGCAACTGATGCTGATGGCAAACACCCCAACTTCCGGGCTTGGTGCTGAAGGTTATGTCATTTCGCCAAGCTCAATGCTCGATGATGGCTGGAAAGTATCAGTACTGAAAATGATGGAACCGGACCCAGCCACTGAAAACGACCCAACCAGCTCATATATGCGATTTGATGCAGATATGCGCCGCTAAGTAGTAATCATGCGCGATCCCTTCACACCTGAAGGGGTCGCCATTTCCCCTTAGTTTGCTAACCTGGATAGCTCAGAGATTGCTAACTCGACATCCCGTTGTTCAGTACGCCAGTTACTAAATGCGCACCGTATCACAGGGCTCCCCTGCCACCTGCCCGGCGTCATAAACACCTGACCTGACTCGTTTAACTGTGCCAACAAAGCCTCCGTATCATGGGCATGTGCTGCGCTGGCCGAGAACACAACCACATTCAGCTCACAGGCTTTTACCAGTTCATATGCTGGTGAGGCGTCAATCCAGTTAGCCAAAGTCGCGGCCTGTGTCACATTACGTTGGATCTGCGCCTTGATACCTTGTTTGCCATACGCGAGCAAAGTAGCCCAGACAGGCAACGCTCTGAAGCGTCTTGAGTTTTCAATCCCCAAAGACATAAAAGGAAACGCCTCTTCACTGTTTGCCAAATAAGGTGCATCCACATTGCAGGTTGCAAACAAAGTATGCGGATGGCGAGTTAAAAAGACGCCACAGTCATAGGGCACATTTAACCATTTGTGGCAGTCCAGTGTTATGCTGTCAGCCAGTTCAATCCCCTGTGTTTTGCCATTTGGGCCCGTAAGCAGTCGCTCGAAAATACCAAATGCGCCATCCACATGTAACCAGGCCTTATGCTGGCGGCATAATTGCGCTACCAAGACAAGGTCGTCATAATCTGTTCCGGTCACCGTTGCGGCGCTGGCGATCACGATTTTTCCCGGACTATAACACTCACTCAGCTTTCGGGCTAGATCGCGCGTGTCCATGGCTTCGGTGCCGGGTTCTCGGGCAATCTGGACCCAGGTTTCCTGGCCTAACCCTGCCAGCCCGAGTGCTTTAACCATACTGGCATGAGGCGTCGCGGCAAACACTGTACAGTCCAAATCTTTGCACCCGACTTTCGCAACATCTATCCCTTGCCTTAGTCCAGCCTCCTGCCTGGCTGTCATTGCGCCCAACACATTGGCGGCTGTCGCACCTGTGGTCATCACCCCCTCAAACATCGCGGGAAGCTCAAATAGCTCAGTTAACCACTTGATAGCCTGACGTTCTACCTGGCTTGCAACCGAATCTCCCCCTTTCGATACATTTTGGTTATACAAGGTGACCAGCCAGTCGGCATAAGTCGCAACAGGATTGGCACCCCCAGTGACAAAGCCCCAGTAACGCCCGCCGTTACTTGCTGAAAGCTGTGGTGCGATTTCATCGTTAAAAATCTGGCTGAATGCCTCGAATCCCGCAGGCTGATCGCCGAGCGTTCGAGCTTCCAGACAAACGTTTGGATTGCTTACCCTGCGGGTATCAAGCGAGTCCCTAAACTCATTGCATGCTTGCTCCAGCGCAGCAAGCAACTGCGTATAGGTTGGTAACGGCTGAGAAAATAATGAATGCATGATGGCTCCTTTTAACTTTACGCTCTCACTGTAACGTGATAGAAAAAAGGTAACAGATACAAAAAATATGATTTTTTAGATAACAGATGAGCAAGCAGGCAAAATACAAAGTGTTAGCAGCGCAGTTTATCTGCGCCATGAACGATGGGGAATACCCACAAGATCAGCCATTACCTTCATTACGTCAGCTAAGTGCCCTGCATCAGGTCAGTATGACCACGGCACTGGCGTGTTATAGGTATCTTGAGTCTCTCGGCTACATTCGCGCAGATCCCAAACGCGGCTTTTTTCCCTGCTCAGAACATACTCCAGTACCACTCACTGAACACGCACAATTTGATGCCCAAATCAGTACGTTACCGAAAAGCCCACCACGACGACTCAGGTCGGGGTTTGCCACCGCACAACTCGACGCCAACCTGATAGATACGCAACAACTACGTGCCTCACTGAACCGGACGATGCGGGGCAACCTCAGCATGTTTAACTATGGCGACCCACTCGGTGAGCCAACATTGAGACGAGCCCTGTCAGAGCACCTCCAAATGCAAGGCTTTATGTTGCAGGAACAGGCGTTGATCATCACACAGGGCTGTCTGGATGCGGTCAAAACAGCGCTGGAGATCACGACCAAAGAACAAGATGTGATAGCAGTACCCTCACCATGCTACACGGGCTTGCTGGATACACTGAGCGCAATGGGCAGACAAGTGCTGGAAGTCCCAAGTAACCACAATGGCATAGATCTGGTCCAGTTAGAAAACGCCATGGCCGGACAAAAAATTGCGGCCTGTCTGATCAGCGCTAACTTTCAAAACCCAACTGGCCACAGCCTCAGCACACAGCAAAAACAGTCTCTCGCATGGATGGCAAAGCAATACCAAATCCCGGTGATCGAAGACGATGTCTATCGGGAACTCAGCCACACGGGCACAACGCCGTTGCCTGTTAAGCATTTTGATGAAGACGGCTGGGTAATATGGTGCAGCAGTATTTCCAAGACACTGGCGCCGGGATTCAGGCTTGGCTGGTGTGCACCCGGACGTTTTCACCAAACCTATAGCGACCTGATCCGGGTTCGCTCTTTGGGGTGTAATCGACCGCTCCAGCTGGCACTGGCAGATTATATCAACCGGGGACATTACGCCCGCTATCTGAAAAAGCTCAACCAGGCGCTTGCCTTACAATGCAACCGATACATCCAGATTTTGGCACAATTGCTGCCGGCTAACATCAGACTAAGCCGTCCGCAGGGTGGGCTGGTATTGTGGTTTGAGTTGCCGCAGGTCGATACTCAGCAACTTCAGGCACAACTGCGTGATGAGCAGATTTATATCCTCTGTGGCGATGCGTTTTCGACAACCGACCTCTACCACAACTATGTCCGGCTTAACTTTGGTCAATGCCTGAGCTCAGAAATTGAATCACAGCTTGTTCGTTTTACTCAGCTCGCCATCCAGATTAGGTGTCAAAAATCAGTCAAAGATGAAACTAAAACTGGTACAAAACCTGCTTAATTTTTAAACTACGAATTATGCGGTAATGACTATCATGGATCTGACACAGGATGAGCTGGACTATATTCACCTGGTGGTGGAAACCTCTCAGCTCGATTTATTTCAGGCACACGCCAATTTGTGTAATGAGCTAAAGGCTTTTACCAGTGACCTGCTTGAAGAACTGGCCCAGCATGAGGCCAGTTACGCCCAAACTGAGCGTCTGCTCGATTCACATCTGCAAACAGCCAATATCGTTGACTTTCCAACTCAGCCAATGAGCCCTGCGTTTAGCCAAAATAGCAGTCAGTGGCATCCGGATCACCAAACGCTGCTGTCCATTATTGATGACCTGCCGCATATCGTAGAAGGGCATGGCATGCCGCGCAGCTGGCGATTCACCCCCTATCCGTCTGTACGGTTATTGCTGAACTTCCCCCGGGCATCTTTTCATGTCGATTCTTTGTCACTCACTGGTGCCCGCATCTGTACTTTCCCGCTCAACGCTTCCCAGTATGAAGACATGTTTACTGTGCGCGGCGCAAGTCTGATGCTACCAAACGGACAATGTATCCATGTGGATATCGCATCAGTGGCCAGCCGGGGGTCACATCAACTGGCACTGAAATTCGATCATTACACCGTGGCAAGCCCAACGTTAAAAGTCTTTGTGGTCAGTAATTATGTCCGGTTGCATGACTGGCACTAAGCGCTAGATGGTTTGATAAACAACCCGGGCAGCCAGCAACAAAAACGTACAGCCGAGTACCTTATCGATGACAGCCTGCTTTGCCGTCAAGTCAAATCGGTCTCGGGCTGATGCTGTCACAACGGAAACAAAGAAATACCACAGCGCGTCAATCACCAACACAGTCATACACATAATCACTGCGGTCTTAAGAGTGAGCGCTTCGGGATCGATAAATTGTGAAAACAACGCCAGGAAAAAAATTGCCAATTTAGGATTTAAGAAGGCAATGGCGAAGCCATCTTTTGCCGCTGCAACATAGCTCTTTGCATCATGCTCAGTAGCGACCTCAATACCACTACTTTTGCTGGTAAGGATCTTATAACCCATATAGGCGAGATAGGCAGCACCGGCATATACTAGGCCCTGATACACCAACGGAAATTGCTCAATCAAACTAGCTAAACCCAGTAGAGATAAACTCGCATAGATGCCCACTCCCAAACCATGAGACAAACTCGCGACAATACCATGTTGAGCGCTATGATACAGGCTGTAACGCAACACAACGGCCAAACTTGGCCCCGGAGACATAGCTCCCACACAACATATAAACGCCAGACTCAACCAAGCCGTTAATTCCATCACATTATCCCGTACATCAAAAAGCGCATAGTCTAACCGAGCTCATAGTCTGGGCCAATGTTTTAATGCTCCTAAACAACGAAACTCTACACTTGTCTATTCTTTCGTGCAGTGCGTATGTCCAATCCTGGGTCAATCATCACCGCCTGTAACCAAAATATAGACCAGCCAAATGATGCCACTAAAGGCAAATAGTGTAGCAACTGCAATAGCGACCCACTTTACCAGCACATCAACGGGGTTATTGTTCTTATCAGTTTTCATGTCCTCTCTCCCTGACTGAATATATTTCAGTACTTTAGCGACATCACATTCCCTAAATCCACCCCAAAAGTGTGACCGAGAGTTCATACCAATCATTTTATGCAGAGAAATAAATGCTTGTGAACACGACAACTGCCAACCACCGTGTAGTGGTCTAAATTTATCTGCTCATTTTTGCCAAAATGAAACTGACAAAGAAAAGTGAACCACACGCTATCAAGCTGCCTCCATCGAAGCTAAAGCCCGAATCTATGCGGTTTGTCAGCGATTTAACCGCAAGAAAAAACCAACAGCGTGTGATGCATATCATGGAGAAAAACAGGCTACATATTTTGCCCAAAGAATTGGCGATGACAATAAAACCGATCCTAACCGCCGTCAAAATCAGATCCAAAAAATTGAAAAAAGAATCATCAATCTGATCGAGTCATGCCCTGAATATCAGGCAAAAAACTCTCTATTACAAAGTATGAAAGGGATCGGGGAAATCGCCACAGCCTCTATCATCAGTAACTTGCCTGAACTCGGTTACATGACCAACAAACAAGCCTCTGTACTGGTTGGTGTCGCGCCTGTTAATCGCAAAAGCGTCCGCTTCAAAGCACAACATGAAAGGCTGAACACCTCAGGAAAACCGAAAAAATTGCCCTAATTGCCAGTGATAGAAAGATGGTCGTTAGCTTGAGCTCGATGCTTAGAGACGGAACATTGTGAGAAGCGCCAAATGCTAAAATTTAGTTATTGACGCCATAGTCTCCTGTTAGCTACGCCGCACGTTCAACTCTGAAACTGTAACAACCATAAGCAGCATATCTTGCAATTACAAAGCTTACCTTTTCATTGGTTAAAAACTCTTGAAGGTCTGACTCTGCTTGTTCTGGTGATGTCAATTTCGCGTCTAATATATGCTCGTTTTCACAGTATGCTCTTAATACAAATGTGTGACCCAAATAATCGGTTGCTGATCCATCTGGCAATGGCAGTTTGTTAACATCAAATTCCTGACTCTTTGAGTTAGCCAACACAAAAATGGGACCATACTCTTTATACGGGCCTGCTTTAGTGAAAGGACAATAACTGGCCAATATTATTTCTTCACCCGCCTTTGCGCCACGAAGTACATCTCGACATGGTTCACCACCTTTAGCTTGCAATACTTCTACAGGTTGGTTTTGATCGTCTATACCTACATTTCTAACTTTATCTAAGAAATCCGATCTCAAAGGTACTATTTTATATTTCATATGACTCCCTCAATAGCTAACAGATTATTGGTAAGACATTGCAAGGTCCGCTACCTTGTAAGGTGCTGATACGCTGCCTAGTAAGGTGAGATGTGACCTCTGTATAGACAAACCAATAAAGCTCCAAAAATTATCGTAAATCATACACTAATAAAAATAATGTTACATCTCAACCGACGATAACTTGGTAAAGACTCTGGTTATACCTGATTTAAGAAGAATGCTCGAAATTACTGATTACGACAATGGACAACCAATTACTCATAAGCTTGAACTGCATAAAACTGACCGCATTGGGTAGAGCAATATTTTGGCGAGAATCAGAAAAGCACTTCCCAGATTTGCTCGTCTGTTGCTCACTCATCACGGCCAGTCAAGTCTAAACCTTTCCAGCTTGCAGATATGGGCTACTACACATTAAGGGCAACCACCTCACCACAACCATAAGAACAATCCAAAAAAAGTCCGCCACACTATACAGTACTATTTTTCAGGGGTGACTTATTAATCGATTGGTTTATTTATACTCTTACTAATGTGATTTTGCTTTTTCCAGCCATTTGCAGGACTACCCATGCTAAATATGAAATTCAACAGATTGATAGCAAAGTAGTTAGTCCAAAAAGAACCTACTGACACTCCCTGACAAAGCTGCGTGTTTTACTGTCACCAACTTAAACAAGGAGACAAAAACATGAGCACAAATATCGTAGAAATCGCCACCTTCAAATTGGCTAACGGCGTCACTGAAGCAGACTTTCTGATTCAAAATGAACACTTTATGGCTTACGTTAAAACACAACCGGGACTGCTGTACCGCTCTGTGTCAAAGCATGCTGAAACCGGTGTCTACACTGACATTGTATACTGGAATACCCTTGAAGATGCCAAACGCGTGCAGGAAGCATTTGAGCACGAGCAGGTATGCCAGCAATTTGCGGCAGTAATTGACAAAGAGAGCCTGTCACTCACATTAACTGAGGTGGTTGCGCAAACCCCTTGCAGTGAGTAACCTGACTCAGCCTATCAATGCCGGGATAAATTCCCGGCTTTTCCACGGAGTAACATAGTGCATAAATCTGAGCGCTTATTTCAGCTGGTTAACCTGCTTAAAGGACGACGCCTGGCCATTACGGCTAAGCAACTGGCCGAACGGCTGAACGTGTCTGAGCGCACTATCTACCGCGACATCCAACATCTTCAAAGCTCTGGCGTGCCTATCGAAGGCGAAGCTGGCATTGGTTACCTGATAGCACAGTGTGACTTACCACCCATGATGTTTACCGTTGCGGAGTTACAGTCTTTATTGTTAGGCACCCGCATGGCCAGCGCCTGGACTGATCCTGTGTTGTCGGAACATGCCAGCAGTGCAATGGCTAAAATTGAAGCGGCGCTTCCTGACCACCTTAAACAACAACTGGACGACTTTCCCTATGTTGCCGCCAGCTTTGGTCACACCGAAGATCATCAGAGGTTCAGTAGTACATTACGTGAAGCCGTGGTTCAGAAACGCCAGGTCAGATTACACTACAAAGATGCCAAAGAGGCATATAGCGAACGCGACATAGAGCCACTCGGGCTGGTCTACTGGGGTGGTAAATGGACCATTATCGGTCATTGTCTTCTTCGCAATGATTACCGTGAGTTTCGACTCGACCGGGTCTGTGACATCTCCCTGCTGACGCACCCGTTTGAACTCACTAAAGAAAAGAACCTGCAGCACTATATCGCCCTAGTTAAGGCCAAATATGCTCATGACCCGGTTCAGACGGACCTCTAACCCCAGATGACCATCCAATCCAGTTTAAGTAGCAAACAAGTGTAAATACTCATCTGATCTGTGTGCTTTTTTTACTCGATTGTTTTTATTTAATAAATTATCAATAATTCATTCTCAGCCAGTCAACCAGATCAAATAATTCGCCACACAAGCAACATTTATTAAACGCAAATGAGAGTTGTTATCATTTAAAATCGCTGTTAGTATGCGCTCCCTCTGCAGTCCCGAAGCCGGGTTCCTTAGTTGTATGGAGTGTAAAATGCAATTCTCTCGCTCAAAGAAGTCACCAAATCTATTGGCCAATGCCGTTAAAGTCGCCCTGTTAGGTGCCGCGGTTAACAGCACAATCGTTGTTGCTCAAAACGATGACGAAAACATCGAAAAAATTAGTGTGTACGGCAAACACAACAAACTAATTCTAGAATCAGGCACAGCCACCAAATCTAACATGGCGTTAATGCAAACGCCGGCGGCCATTGTGGTTGTTGATAAAGAGTTGCTCAAAGCACAAAATGCAACGACTTTGCAAGAAGCACTACGCAACGTCAGTGGTCTGGGACAGGCAGGCAACAACTACGGCATTGGTGATAATCTAACTGTCCGTGGTCTGGGTGTGAATTACACTTATGATGGCATGTACGGCGGTGCTGATTTGGGTAACAGCTTTAACCCAACCCGCTCAATGACCAATGTTGAAAGTATTGAAGTATTAAAGGGTCCGGCAACCGGCTTATATGGCATAGGTGCAGCCGGTGGTGTAATCAACTTAGTTGAGAAAAAGCCACAACAACAAGACGCGTTAGAGATCAGCGCCAAAGCTGGCAGCTGGAACAGCTATGGCATTGGTTTTGATGCAACTGGTGGCCTGAATGATCAATGGGCGTACCGCCTTGTCACTAATCATGAGCGCAGCGACGGCTATCGCGACCTGCAATCAGACAGAGACGAAATTTATGCCAGCCTGAGCTTCGACGTAAATGACAGTCACAAACTACTACTTTCAACTGCTTATATTGATGATGCTTTGCAAATTGATTCGATTGGTGACCCTGTTCGCATCATGAACTGGGACAGCACCTCTGGTACACCAGGTATGATCAGTGCAGCAGACTTACCAAACGATGCTCAAATGGACGAAGAAGGCAAAAACTACTTAGGCGTTCAACTGACTGCACAGCAACGCGAACAGCTTGCAACTTCAATCCTGGCTACCGATGGCCTAAGACCTTACGATTTGGGCGATGGTAACTTGATCTCTCCACTTTCTAAACCTAATGAAGGTGAAGAGCTGAGAGTCAAGCTTCGCCACGACTGGCATATCAATAACGATTCAACCCTGACGCAACAAGTTTTATGGCGCAGCTATGATTCAGAGTTTGCCCGTCAGACAGGCGCATATAACTATGTTTACTGGGATCGCCGTGGTGTTATTAACGCCGACCCTCGCGCACCTTTAGTCGTTGATGGTGAGCTACACCCCTTCGCCGCGCGTCGTCAGGAATATCGTCGTCAGGTTGCAGAGGAACAAACCTGGCAATACTTTGCCGACCTGCAACTGGGCTGGAGCCTGGGTGGCATTATGGGTGAACACCTGGTCAGCGTTAACTATGAAAACCGTGAAATGGCACTAAAGAGCTGGTCGGTTTATGATGCCGACAGCGCCAAAGGCGACAATGCAATCCCGTATATTTTGGATATTCGCAACCCGAACTGGGCAACCGGCGATATCATGGATTATGACCCGTCATTGCGCAGCAACTATGACAAGTCTTTGGATGCTTATGGGATCAGCTTCCAGGAAGTCTTGTATCTGACGGAGCAATTAACTGTACGTGCAGGCCTTGCCTACTCTGCCATTGAGCAGGCGTATCAGCATAAGGGCAGCGACCGTGCGCCAGAAGCCAGTAAAGAGCTGGACTCAGATGACTCAGGCATGACTTATAACTTTGGCGTTAACTACCAGGTGCACCCTCAACTATCAGCATTTGTAAATGTTGCTAAAGGTCGCACAGCCTACAGTATTCTTGGCGCTTTGTCTGATGAAACTGCTTCACCAAATCGCCCGGATTCTGAGTCGGAATCACTGGACTTAGGTATCCGTTTCACCGCGCTGGACGAAGACTTACTGGGTTCAATTGTGTGGTTTGAAACCAGTCGTACTAACCTGCGTTACACCAACCCGTTATATAACGATGATCCGAAAGATCCTGAGTATAACGTCAGTGTCGCACAATACTTCTATGACGACGAAGACGAATCAGAAGGCGTAGAAATCGATCTGAACCTGGCGCTGGCAGAGTCGGTTGACTTAAACCTGAATGCTACCTGGCAGGATGCAATCGAGATCCGTGCGCAAGAGCGCTCTGAGCAGAAAAAAGGTGTACCTGAGAAAATGGCCAGTGCGTGGGTGAACTATCAACTACCTGCAACTGTGATTAATAACCTGACTGTCAGCCTGGGTGTCAACTATGTGGATGAGCGTACTGTAAACTCAGCATCATTCGGTCTGCCTACCGCTATTATTGACAGCTATACACGCTGGGATGCTGCGGCACGCTATCAGGGTGACAAGTATCAGATCCAGCTGAATATTGAAAACCTGACAGACGAGCGCTATTACAGCAAAGCCCTGTTCCTGGGTGGCTTACCAGGTAACGAGCGTAACGTTAAGTTATCTGTCAACTACCAGTTCTAACACTCCGGGCCATGTGCCCGATACACAGTAAGATCACAAAGCGAAATGGGCCTGCTCATTTCGCTTTTTCAATTTCAACTTTGATAATCCCGTTAGAAAAACAAATTTAGGTACAGTCTTTGCTTTGTTATTCTCACCATTGCAAAGGAATAACTGAATGAAGATTAACCCTCAAACTGCCTTCTCGGCCAATCAGTACACATCACAGCATGAGGCACAGTTAAACAAACAGGCGCACTTCACACAGCAACTGAACAGTGCCCTGAATGCAACCGAGCGAACACAGCCGGACAACGATATTGCGGCTTCCGTTGGGGTTGATTATGAAGGTATTTCTGAACAGGCAAGAAACTACTATCAGACTGCCAAAGACAACGCCTACAAACGCGTTGATTTAAGCCAGCCAGAAAAGCAGCAGCAAATCCAGTTCTATCAGGAAACCATGAACGAAATCATGGCGATGCCAATCGAGGTCACAGTCGAACCCCACGAAGTCAACGAAGCCTTGCTGTTCAATAACCTCGGCATTGACTTTCTGGCCTACAAAGAACTCACAGTCCGTATTGACATGCTTAACCTGACAGAGCAAGAAATACACGACAACAAAGCACTTCCGGACTATGAAAAAGACAAACTGAAAGACAAAATCGATGAGCTCAAAGCCAAACTGGAAGCGGCTATCGACAACCTGCTTGGAGACAGTCAGAACAAGCCATTGGAAACCGACCCAAGCGGAAGCGCCAGTGATGTGTTTTCACTATATCAACCAACTTAAATCATGCGTGGCATTGCAGTCAATTTGTACAACACAAGGCCAACAAGCCATGCAATTGCGCTCAACGTACTATACTGAAATCATGTAGATTTGCAGATCTCTGCTGAAATTCAGCATCAGCCTGACAATGAGGTGAGTTGCAATGCATCAGTTAGTACTTTTACTGGCTCTATTTCCACTGCTAAGCTTCGGCGCAACCTATGATACGCCCGATCTGGACTGGGTAACTGAAGATTACCCACCTTTTAATTATCATATCAATGGTGAAATAGAAGGCTTATCAATACGCATTCTGGATGGCATTTACCGGGAACTAGGCTGGACTCTGGACAAAAGAGACATCATGCTGGTGCCCTGGCCAAGAGCCTACCGCATGACCATGACCTCACCTAAAACCTGTATTTTTTCTATTACTTACACTCAGGAGCGGGCCAAAATATTCCAGTTTATCGGCCCATCGATCGACAATCAGGTGGCCATGATTGGTCACAAAGAAAGCGACTACGAGGTGTCAAATCTCTCAGATCTAAAAAGCTATAAAATTGGCGTCGTAAAGAACGACATTGGCCACCAGCTACTGCGCCAGTCTGGTGTCAATAACGATAACCTTGTTTTTCTGGCCTCAGGCTTTGAATTGGTGCAAATGCTCAAGCTTAAACGAATTGACTTAATTGCTTATGGCGATATTATCGCCCGCTTTCAGTTTAAACGGGCTGGTATCGATCCGTCACACTACAGAGTCGTCCTCCCATTAGCTCGTTCCTACCTGGGGTTTGCCTGTAACAAGCAAGTAAATGCTCAGTGGGTTCAAAGTATGAATCAGGCACTGCGACGTTTACGTCGGGATGCACCTTCACTGTTTTTGCCGCAATCATATTAACGCTTTCCAGAGGAGCCAATGACACGCTTTAAATCAATACTGATTACGTCTTTTATGATCACCCTATTTGGGTTATCAATGAGTAGTACCGCCAGGACATTACAACCTGAACGTGACATTCACCCGATACCAATCACCGTCTGCTTTGAACGCTGGCGCCCCTTTAGTTTTATCGATCAAAATGGTGTTGCCCGTGGTATGGAAGTTGACCTGCTCAAAGCTGCGGCTAAATCCATAAACCGTAGCGTCGAATTCACTGAGCTTCCATTCAAACGCTGTATCGCCAATGTTAAATTTGGCAGTACCGACTTTTCGCTGCATGTTGACAAAACCGACGGGCTGGAAACGTTTTCAGACTCAGCAACATCATGGCAACTGAGTCTGGCTGTATCCGCTGACAGATTAAAAAATACAAATGATTTCAATCGTATTGATACACCCAGGATCATGCTGGCAACAGAATACCCTTATCCCAAAGCCGTATATCGAAAATTAGAAGCACTCAATGCCCGGTTAGTCAGACGTTCCTACTATGAAGAAAACGACGAGCATGCAAAAACCTTTTTTAGCATACTGGCAACAGCACGCGTCGACGCCATATTGGTCGATAAGCAATGGGCGCAGCATATGATTAAGAAGTTTAACTTGCCAGTACTGATACTGGCGCAGGACTTTCACTCAGAACCCCAGTACATAGGTTATCGGCATAGTAATGCTCGTCTTGCCAGTCAGCTTGAGGCAGCCATGGCTGCACTGCCCGATACCCTGATCCAGTCTATTAAGGGTCAATATCAATATTAATAACACATCCTTTTATGCGCTATTCGCGGCTTAATTTGATCAGTCGCTCAACCACATCAGCAGCAACCTGAGCCAAAATTGAGGCATCATGCTCGTTAAATTCCCGAGGCTCAAAATCTATCAGACACAAAGTTCCTACCTGACAGCCATTGGGATGCTTGAGTGGACAGCCTACGTAAAAGCGAATACTCAGCTCTCCTGCTACCAAAGGGTTATCAAAAAAACGCTCATCCTGCAGTGCATTATCAGCAACGAACACACCATCCTGACAGATTGCGTGGCCACAAAATGAAATATCTCGGTGTGTTTGCTCGGCATCCAGCCCAACTCTGGATTTAAACCACTGCCTGTCGCTATCCACCAGACTGATCAAAGCAATTGGTACATTGAATACGTGTGCAACAAATTCGGTGAGTCTGTCCAGCTCTGCATCGGGAAGGGTATCAAGCGCCTTTAGGTCATACAGGGTTTGCAGTCGCAGAGTTTCGTTTTCCTGAAGTGGTGGATTTTTCATCCAATTTACCAATTAACATGTGGTTTCTAAACTATAATCAAACTGCATTAAGCACACGTGCAATAGCAACTACGAACACTTGTCAGCCCAACAACAGATTAAACTCAGAGTAGCCCGAATGTGCCTAGGATGCCGAACACAATGACAGCTAATAGCCCCAACCACGCCCAGCGTCGACCTCAGGTCGTTGTTATGTGCGACAAAACAGATGAGCTGACAGGCGTAATTGAAATTGTTGAGGCGCATACGGAAGCCTACCGAATTGTGTTTCACTGGGAAGAAACAGCAGAACTCATTGTGGAAGCCAACCCTGCCATCATCATCATGGCAAAAAATGATGTCACCAGTAGTATAGAAACCTATACCGAGTTATCAAAACAAGGCTTACTCAATTATCCTCATAAAAATATACTACTGTGCGAAAACAAAGAGTCAGGCATAGCCTTTAAATGTTGTATGAAGGACATCTTTAGCGACTACTTTGTGCATAAACCTATGTATGAGAATTATCGCTTCAGAATGATTTTGCATAACGCATTGAATGAAGTGTCAGGCAGTAATAAAAATGCCCAGTTGCAGGAAGCACATTTTGGCAAAATTGATGATAAATTGCGGGGGCTTATCGATGAGGTGGCACAACATCGGGCTACATCCGCAGAAAACTTTGCCCAAACTCGCGATCAAATTGCCCAACAACAGGGACATAATGACGTGCAAAAACAAATGTTTGACCAGCTCAAAGAGCAACATATTAATCCGCTAATGGAACAGCTGGAGCATCAGCTTACCGCCAGTGTCGAGCTCCTTAAATCTCAACTAAAAGACAAGCAAGTGTCTCTCGCAGAACTATCGGCCTTGCTGACTGAAAAGCGAGTCCCTCGCAGTGTAGTGGCAGCTCAGACACAATCGGATAAACCCACTTTGGACGCGCATGAGCCCGCGTCACCCCTTTCGCAGCCCCCTGAACAGGAAACAACCAGAAAAATGCGCATTCTGGTGGTCGAAGACAATGAAATTTACCGAGAAATGCTGCTAAAAATACTTCGCGAGGAAGACCACGTTACCGAATACGCAACAACCGGCCTTGAGGCCATTAAACTTCTGAGGAAAAAGAAATTTGATATGGTGTTTATGGACCTGTTTATGCCTGAACTGGACGGCTACAACACCACCAGAAACATACGCACTTTTAAGCATTGCAAAAAACTACCGATTATTGCTTTGTCTACCAACCGCAACAAAGAGCTCATTCGTAAATGGGCAAGTCTGGGCTTAACAGGGTATATCACCAAACCCTCAACCAAGTTGGCCATTCTTAAAGCCATCGATAAAGTTCAGAGCAGTAACAACCCTGTCCACTGAAATAACAAATAAACAACAATGCCTCTGGTGCTTTCGCCCTACACTTAATACTATGAGCAGCAATGATCACAGCAGAGGTAGTTATGGGCAAAAAAACGGGCTTCATTTTTCTGATCACCTTGATCCTTGGCGCAATCCTTGTTGCAGTCTTTCGATATTATCCACACCATGATGAAGCAAGCACCCGACAAATTAACGCTATCGCGCAGCCGAATGCAAATACGCTGCTAAACTTTACGCCCCATGTGTCTAATGTGCCCAGGCCTGCAGAGTCATTTGAGTTTCCTATAGCGCTGGGCGAAACGGGCCCCATGACCAACCTCTACTCAGGTCCCAATCAATACCCTTTTTTTTGTATGACGCAAGAGTCAGAACTTGGCCAACCTCTGGTAGACAATCAGCAGGGCCTGGGGATCCCAGTCTATAGTGGCGAGCAGGTTATCGGGTACAGCAAAGACTGTTCCCTGCCGTCTCAGTTGTTTTATTTCACCCTCATTGAACAAGGTGGCAGCTTCTCTGCCGTCAGGCTTAATGAAGAGACAGCCCGCTCTCACCACTCGTCGCCTCTGTTCAGAGTAGAACAAGGCACTATCAATCGTTTTATTTACACGCTGGTCATGCCCATTTCCCGTCAGGAAGTTGGCAACAGGCAAGGTCAGTCTCAGTGGAACAAAAAATTAATTTATCAATTTAATGGCGGCTCAGGCATAGGTTATCGACAAGGCCGGCAAAAGGCCACCCGAGTGATGACCCGTCAGGCACAGCAATTACTGGATGGCTATGCAGTGATCAGCTCCAGTGGCAATAAAACCAGTTATACCTACAACATGCTGCTGGCAGAAGACACCGCCAGGCGCGTTAAACGGCAGTTTGTCAGCCTCTACGGCGAGCCACTTTATACCGTGGGCATTGGAGGCTCAGGAGGTGGGTTAGCACAATACCTGATTGGTCAAAATAGCCAGGGTATTTTAGATGGGCTAATCCCTCTTTATAGCTACCCAGACATGATCACTCAGACCACCTATGCGTTGGATTGCGATCTGCTCAATAACTACTTTACCTTTCGCGCAGACAACCCGAAAGCCTGGCGAGACTGGGAGCGAAGAAGACTAATAGAAGGTCTTAACGCGATAAATGAGTTCCCGCAAAAAGCCGGTTTTTTACAACCCCTCAATCAGCTGATGGCGGGCTTTGCGCCCTCATTCCCGGATGGTAATAGTGAATGCATCAATGGCTACTTTGGCCTGTCTGCATTTATCAATAATCCCAGACAAGGCTTTTTACGCCCTTTTTTCTCTGACGAAGTGATTGCACAAACACGCTGGAGTTACTGGCAGGATCTTAAACACATTTTTGGTACCGACGAACAAGGGTTTGGTAAAAGTACCTGGGACAATGTCGGCGTACAGTATGGACTAAATGCTTTGCGCGAGGGCCATATCAGCTTTGACGAATTTATCCACATCAACCACCACATTGGTGGCTGGAAGCCTCAGTCAGAAATGCGCCAGGAAGAAATTGCCCTGCCGCTGGGCACTCGCATACCGATATGGCTCACTTTATGGGGCAATCATAATATCACCAAGGCATCAGACGGCCCGGCATCAAGGCATAGTGGTTCAATTCCCGCTATGGAACAAGCCTATCGCTCCGGGCAAGTCTTCATCGGTAAAGTCGACTTACCGATTATTGATGCCCGCCACTATCTGGAAAACGAGCTGGACATGCATCACATGTCGGCTTCATTTTACAGCCGCGTTCGAATCGCTCAGCACAAGGGACACAGCGACAATCATGTTATCTGGGTTGCACATAAAGATCATAACCCAACAACGGCAGCCTTTGCCGCCATGGATACCTGGTTGCTCACAATGAAGCAAAATCCGCAGCTCAGTGCTGCCGCAGCCAAACCAGTGTCTTTACAGGATACCTGCTTCAACGAGGACGGCAGTATCTATGCCGCAGGCTCAAGCGTATTTGACGGACAGTGGAATAACAAACCTCAAGGTCAGTGCCAGAGCCGCTTTCCCATGTTTAGCACAAGCCGCATTCAGGCCGGTGGAGGCTGGGCAGGCGACCTATTCAAATGCGCCCTCGTAAGTGTTGAGACCGCCATCGAGAAAGGCTGGTACTTGCCTTTTAATGCGCGTGCACACCTAGATATACTTAAAAAGACTTTTCCTGAAGGGGTGTGTGACTATACCGGCCGAGACGTTGGCAGACCCAGTGATCTGTAATCGGTAAATTGATCTGCTCATCACCACACAGCGATGGTGCTATAAAGCGATGGTGCTATAAAATACGGGCCCTCATTTGGGCCTTTCCACCACGCCAGAGTACTCAGGTACTTTACAGTACCAATGGATTTAATTAAGGTACAAACAAAAACGCAAGGACTCCTAATGGAAGCACTTTTTTCATACGGGACATTACAACAGTCTCAGGTTCAGTTAGATAATTTTGGCCGGCTACTCGATGGTGAGGCAGATTATCTGGTTGGTTACCGGCTGGGGCAAGTCAGAATTACAGATCCTGAGGTGCTGAAAAGTAGCGGTAAAGCCCTCCATCCAATCTTGATCTATACTGCCAATCCTGACGACCAGGTAGCTGGTTCCGTCTTTTTTATTACCCAGCAGGAGCTGGCACGCGCTGACAGCTATGAAGTTGCAGATTATGTCAGGCAGGAAGCTAAGCTAAAGTCTGGAAAAACCTGTTGGATCTATACCGCCAGTGACAGTGCTAATATACTCAAAGAGTAACAGGCTCAGCCTGTTACTCCATACATAACATTACTCGCAAGCCTTACCACAGTTGCCAATTGTCACCTGTTTCTGGGCAAGGTAACTTGGCACACCATAGACTCGGTTGTAAGCAATAGCACCGATAAACTGATTGTTATACAACACACCCGGTGTCCAGCTGCTGCTGCTCCACGTTCCGCTAAGTGCATATTTGCTGATACGGTTCGCACCTGGTGCACTGGCATTAAATTGTCCACCCCAGCTGGGTGTAATTGTCGGTGCACTCTGGTACACGCCGATGTGCGCCTGGTGCTTGTTATAACCGTTAGCGTCTCTGTTTAGGCTAACATTCAGGTTCATACCAGTTACAAGATTGCCAATGATATTGTTGATATCAATACCCAGATAACGCTCTGCTGCGTCAACGTTACCGCGTACCCGACTATCCGCTAGAATTTCCTGCATACCAAATAGCGCACCAGGTCTTTCCAGTGAAGCGAATTGTCTTAGATTTGCCTTAATCAAATCATCCGCCTTAGCGGTTGCATAATTAGAAGCAAAGTAATTAACAAACTGGCTAACACCAGGTAAAGACAATATGCCACCAGAACAACTGACATCTACATCGCGGCCATAGCTAACATCAATGTTTTCCAACGCACCGGTATAGTAGTTGTAAGTAACTGTAGGTCTCAGATTTTCAAGACGAACGGCAACTTTGACACTTGGGCAAAATACGCCAACACCATCAAACTTCACTTTTGTATAAAAACCCAGGTTACCTACTGTCAGGCGGATCTTATAGTTATCTGTACCCGTGAAGGTTGCTGAGATATTTTTTGCATCAAGATCGACACTATAAATGTATTTTACAGCGCTCATGTTATTCAGATCGCGACGAATATCCGCTTCAGTTTCTAATTCAAGCTGTCTCATGTCTGAGAACAAGCTATCTGCCACTGAGCCCAGATTCACAGTGCGCACTTTTTGAGGTGAATTAGGGTTACCTGAAGGTTTAGTCAGTTTAAGCGTTGTTTCGCCCGCATTGGCCGATTGAGCAGCCAGGCCAGCGGCCACGCAAAGTGCTAATTTATAGTTTTGTTTCATCTACTTTTTCCTTGTTTTTTTGGTTATTAGCGCAGGCAAAAGTAGTATATGAAAACAACAATCTAACGACACTTTTGTTAAGTTTATGTTTAATTTAAAACTATAACTTTATACCGAGTAATTAAATGATAGGTCAATTTAAACTGTCTCTGCCCAATGGAGTGCCTCTGGGTAAGTAAAATAGACGGGACAGTTCAATGATAATATTTACCTTGTTTAGCAATACCATCACCAATACCGTCAAATGAAACCTTGCTGGACAGAACCGCATGAACTGGTGTTTTCCTCAGCGCAATAGGCACTTTGGCGCTAACACGGAATGTTAAAGAGCGCGCTGGCGCGCGCTCTTAGTATTTCAGTTATTCATTGCTGGTTACCTGAATAGTCTGCGCTACCTGACTGAATTGACCATCATTGTCTATCGCGACAAACACCACAATGTATTCACCCGCTGCAGGGAAAGTATGCACAGCCGTCTCGGCGCCCGATATGTAAGGCTCATTCCCCATACGCCACAAACGCTCTACGATTTCGCCATCAGGATCGTATGAAGCAGAGGAATTAAACTCACAGGTCAAACCCGTACACTGATAGTCAAATTGGACAACAGGCGGCGTCACTCCATCCAGTTCAAGCTGAACGACTTTCACATCACGATTACCATGGCTATCATCAACCTGCAGCGTCAGTTGGTAATCGCCAGCCAGGGTGTACTCAATCTCAACCTGCTCGCCATGAAATACCCTAAAGAACTGGCCGCCTTGCAACACCCAGGTGTATGTCAGTGAATCGCGATCGTCCTGCGTTGCAGAGCCATCAAAACCACAAATACCTTTTCGACAATCAGCAATAAAATCAGCCACAGGCGACTGAGTACCTGGCATAGCCTCGTTGTCTATTGTCAGGAATTTCGCATATTTAGGCCCCCACTGACCAGACGCATCCTGGGCTCGAAGGGTCAATGTATAGCGACCTTTGCGCCAACGATGTGTGTCCAGCGTATAATTGAGTGATTCACTCACAGTATCAAATGCCCCATCGGCTGCAGGCAATAGAATGCGTTTCCTGCCACGTTTGCCCTTTTTCTTGATGGTCAATTCGACTTTGCTGATTGCCTGGCTGGGTGGTAGCTGACCTGTCAGCGAAGGACCAAAAAGATCATCTGCAACAGTGGCAATTATCTCCACAGGCGTACCAGCAGGCACCGCTTCTTCTCCAGCCCCCTGCAAGCGCAAATCAAAAAATTGCGGGCCGGCAGGTAGTTTATAAGGTCGTTTTGCAACTTTAGCCGCGTAAATCAGTGCATTCAGGTTGTTTGGAAAGATCTCTCCTTCAAAGTTGGCGCAACTTTCAAAGAACTCATTGCCTAATTCAAAAGTAAAGGATGCAATACCAAGCTGCCCATATGCATATCCATCAGCACTGCCTCCGGCTTTAAATACCTCCTGAGTCTGAAACGCCCAGTATCCGTTATAAGCCGCCATTCTATGACCCATCATAGACAATTGATCCGCGTTAGGGCTCGGCGTTAGCTCACTCGACCAGGGCCACATCACAAAACGGCTGAAGCTATGCAGATCCAAAAAGACTCCCTGAGTATTGAGTGGTGCAGGATCGGTCAATTGATCGCCGCGGCGGTCTTTAAACAGCTCATGGATATAGGCTTGAATTGCCTGTGTTTCAGGCTCAGATGCGGGACTCGGCCCATGAAAGGTAGCTGCACATTGGTCATCTGTCGAGCCGCCAATGGGGGAAGCCCAGGCAAAATCGAAGTTACGATTAAGGTCAACACCACGTAATGTCTCATCCAGTGCGCAATATGCTGTATTGGTGTTCTTGCGCCAGAATTGCCCTTGCTCCGCAAGCACCCGACCGTCTGGATTTGCAATGAGCAGGATGTGGATTTCGCGTTGATCCAGGATCCAGTTAACGTCGGCATTAGTCTCACGGTTTTCAAGTAAGTACTGGGCGAATTTCAATGTGGTTGCCCCGGGTGTGTATTCACGGGCATGCAAAGCGCCCTGCATGTACAACGCCGGACGCTTACGCCACTTGTTTTTCTTTTTGTTTTTCAATACCAGGACGGTCAAGTCATGACCTCCAAGCCCCTGACTTTTCTCCCAGGATGGTCCGATATGCTTCAATTCGACAAAATCGGGATAAGTTTGCGCCAGTGTCTGTGCCATTTGTTGTGTTTCAGCCAAAGTGGGGTAACACGAGAAGTTCGGAATCCCGGACTCCTGCACGGCGCTTTGCGCACGGCTTATCGCCCCCTGCACTGCGGCTTCTGGCAGATTGCTTTCGCCTGGCTTTGAAAAAATAAGTGCACCTGCACTATGTAACTCAGCAAACTCCTGCTGAGTGAGAGAAAGCACCAGATAATTATTTGCCACCTGCAGAACAGCAGTATGAAACCGGGATAGATATTCCGCTTTTTGGGCTTCGCTGGAAAAGGCGAGCTGATAAGTTGATAAAGTGTGATTATCGGCCGGAGATGCCTGGAATTTTGCTACGTGTGGGTCGCTATGTGCCGTGGCCGCTACGCTTATTGTGCTCAGCAGAAGCATACCCAATAAGTTCTTTTTCATAGTGTTTCCTTCAGTTGTTTATGAGTGTTTAAAATCTCGCTCAAACATTTATTCCTTGTTAATTAATTTGAGGCAACTCCCCAAGTGTAAACATACAGAAATATAAAAATGCTCATTTATTATTCTTGTAGACTTAAACTAATAATCCAGATGGGTTTGTGTGAACACTAAAGATCGTTGTGGTATCGAATTAAGCCACTGGCAAACTTCGACAACCCTGCGGAGATGAATTAGCCGGACATCACCATCGTCCGGATGAAGAATGACTGCCCGACGAGGAAGCGCATGGGCGTGTTTTTTGGCAATACATGCAGCTAAACGCCGTCGCCTGACTGATCATTTAAGCATGCGCTTTTGGGATTAAAATGACAAATTTGGCACCACCACTTTGGTGTACATAGCTTATTTCGCCTTTTAGCACCTGTACCACGGAGTTATACACAATATTCAACCCAAGGCCCAGCTTACCTTGCCCAAGCTGGCTGGTATAAAATGGGTCGAACATTTGCTGCTGATCAGTTTCACTGATCCCCACCCCATTATCCTGATAAACCAATTTAATGACTTCACCTTCGTCTATAATTTCTATCGAAATGTTACCACTGGCCTGGTTAATAAACCCATGTGAGCAGGAATTATTTACTAGCTGAGACACCACTTTGAGCAGAGTTTCAGGATGAGAATATAACTGAACAGACTCACCAAATACATCCAACTCTGTTGGCTTGTCAAGGCTCTGAACTATCAACTCAGCGCGCTGCTTAAGGTATTCCAGCACGTCGAAGTGTACCGCTTCACTCGCATCGAGCGTTGCAGCAA
This sequence comes from Pseudoalteromonas ardens, assembly GCF_030125445.1. Taxonomy (NCBI): domain Bacteria; kingdom Pseudomonadati; phylum Pseudomonadota; class Gammaproteobacteria; order Alteromonadales; family Pseudoalteromonadaceae; genus Pseudoalteromonas; species Pseudoalteromonas ardens. Next base: position 1,325,273 of record NZ_JASJUV010000001.1, on the reverse strand, counting down.
CCATTTTAAAACGCGCTATCAGTTCCGCTGCCCGACTGGAGTTGTTTGCCGTCAAAGTGAGCATCTCAGAGGCTTCTTCCAGAAATGCTTTCAACTGCCCGGCACTGAGCTTTTGATCGCTCAGTAAAGAACTGATTTCTTTTAGCTTATCTTCAAGGCAAGATGCAGAAGTAACCACCAGCCCCAGTGGCGTATTCAACTGATGCGCCATCCCGGACACCAGTGTTGTCATCGCTGACATTTTTTCGGATTCCAGTAACTGCTTTTGGGTTGCTTTCAGATTTTGCAGGGTTTCTGTTAATGCCTGATTTTTAGCCTTTATTCTGCGCATAAAGTACAAGATCAACACAACAATGATTATCGCGGCTATCAGTACTAAAACCAGTTGGTCTTTCGCCGCCTGAGTATGAAGCTGATACACCGCATTTTCTTGCGTCAGCTTTGCAATATCTCGCTCTTTCATCGCCAGGTTCATTTGAGCTGCGTAAAATGCCACACCGGTTTCAGCCTGTCTTTGCAGGAAATCAAATTTGCTCTGCATGTATAAATCCGCTGCCTGTAACGCGTTTTTCCAATCCTGAATCTGCTGATAGTAGTCAACCAGCAGCTGGTATGCGTCGACTTTTTCCTGAAATCGCTCATACTTATCACTCAATGCGATGACGTCATTAAGCAAAGGAACCAGATCTTCTTTTGCACCTTGCGCAATTTTCAATCTGACAAGTTCAATCTGAGGACCAATGCTGTCTGCCTCAGCGTTGCTCTGTTTACGCAGTTCAACCGCTGCAATCAGGTGCTGCTTTGCCAGCTCCGGTTTATCCAACGCCAAGTACGTTTTGCCTAAATTATGATGAGACCAGGAGCTGTGATAAGTCAGGTTGTGTTCTTCCCTGAGAGCCAGGCTTTTGGTATGCAATTCAAGAGCTTTATCAAACTCTCCCAGACCAAAGTAAGCCTCTCCGAGGTTATTTAGTCCGACGCCCATTTGTTGCGGTAACTCTCTGTCTCTGGCGTCCTCATAAAAACGCTCGAAGTAGACCCTGGCATCCGTAAAACGGCCCAGCTTTAGATACACATTGCCAATGTTGTTTTCGGTTTGTCTGAGATACAGTTCGGTGTCCATCAGGCCGGCCAGCCGGTAACTTTCAAGGTAGTTTTCCAGCGCCCGCTCATACATGCTCATCCGAGTAAGCGCACCGGCTGTCAAACTGTAATAACTAAACAAAATGGTGGGGTCTGACACTTCTGCGCTCATTTTTTTGCACTGAGACAGCGTCACAATGGCTTCTTCTATGTTGTCGGTTTGGATCTGAAACCAAGCTTTGCCATACAGTAGCCTGATTTTTTGTCTGGTTGAAAGTTGCTTATCGTGCCTGGTAAGCATTTCATCTGTAACTTTGATCGCAACCAACGGTGACTGCGCTGATGTGGTGCGGATCTCAGCTCTTATCTGTTCAAACTCCGCTTCTGTAAATGATGCAGCCAATACCGCATTGCTAACCAATAACCCTACCCAGATCACACACCGTATCAGCATCAAACATCCGCTCCCGCAACTGCCCTAACTTTCAAAGCATAGCAGGAAAACCCGGTGCAACACCCCACATGCTACACACGACACCCAGTCTCAAGTAAAAAATACCAGCTGAAGTTATCAGAACTAAATATGGGTTCACTATACGTCATCGGTATTCGAGCCTGTTAAAAGTTGCGCGCAACAACTCGTTCAACGCATCGGAATTCACTTCACGCTTTCTATTTTCGCCGAAAAGGTTTCGTGACGAGCCAACTCCGATTCGATGAACCTGTTGATTACAGGTATTGCCGGCCCCATCACTTTTTCTTATGCGCGTATATAAAGCGTACGTCATAATCACTGTTTGGGCTCGCAACCACCCATGCCCGGCTCCCGGATTCAACGGAGAATAACACTTTGACATCGTGTTCTAGTTCCGCTGCGGCAATACAGCGCATGATCTCGGCGTTGATATCCGCATTTATTGCTGTTGTAACCAGATGTTGTTCACTGCTGTTTTTATCGATTCTGCTTACTGTCATTCATCAAAGGGATTTGGCCCCAACCACAATCTTCCAGCGAGTCTCTGTCTCTTGTTGTACATCTATATCAATGTCCAGAAATTGCCTGATCACAGTAATATTGGTTCTGGTGTGCAAACTTGGCTCTGTGGTGGTAAATTCTCCTCCACCCGCTAACGCCATTGGCACTAAGAGCTGATCCGCCAGATAGGCATCAACTGCCGCACCGGATCTTAAAAACTGCTTAACTCTGCCTGCACAACGCTTGGCTACCCGCTCTGCTGAAACCCCCAGTTCACCTGTTTGCTCGAACACACAAGTATTGCGGTCACCTTTGATTTTGATCTGAAAGCTATTACCCCGACCATTTGTTTGATGTTGCTCAACGTTACTTTCAGCATCTTGCCAACCCAGCGCTTTTCGTGCCGCCGCAATTTCCTTCTGACCGATAGAGTCTGGTAAATCACTCATAAGTGCCTTAAAGCCACAGCGCTCCTGACGCAACTCAACCTGGCCGTCCACGCTCGTTAATGCCATAGGCTTAAAAGCCGCTGCAGGCTCAATCGTCAATTGCCAGTGGCCACCACCAGCTGGGTAAAAGCCAAGAGTGCGGGTTTGCGTCTGAGTGGTTACCCCCATCTCCCTCAAGACCGGCAGGTAAGACTCTTTAAAAAAACACAAAGAGGGTGACATACCATTGTGCGTTCCTCCTTCAAAGGTGACACTTGAGGGCTTATCCGCCAGGGCCAATACTGGTAAAATGGTCTGGCATACCAACACCGTACTGCCAGCGGTCCCTATCGCAAAATGATAAACTCCTGCTTTTACTTTTCCTGGTGTAAATCGGATCCGGCTCGCCCCTAGTTCAACCCCTTCTGTCGTAGCATCACAAATTTGCTGTGCAGCCTTCACAGAAGTAAGATGCTGACGCAACAGCCCCGGCCTGTTTCTATTTGCTCTGATGTTGTTGAGCTCAATTGGTGTATTAGTCAGTATCGACAAAGAAAGCGCGGTTCGTAACACTTGCCCACCGCCCTCTCCCTGTGCGCCATCAATCTCTAAAAATTGCATTTTCTCTCCTGCTTACCCTTTCACACAAACGACTTGCTTCAGGGTATAAACCACTTCAACCAGATCTTTTTGCGCGTCCATTACTTTTTCTATATCTTTATAGGCGTGCGGTATCTCATCAATGACCGCTTCGTCCTTACGACACTCTACGCCCTGAGTCGCTTCAATTTGATCTTTTACGCTGTACACTTTTTTTGCTTTAGTTCGGGACATTACTCTGCCGGCACCATGACTACAGCTATTAAAACTCTCTGGATTACCCAGTCCTCTGACAATAAAAGAACGTGCCCCCATACTTCCCGGTATAATACCCATCTCTCCTTTTTCAGCCCTCACAGCCCCTTTGCGAGTCACGAAACACGCTTTACCAAAATGTTCTTCTCGAGAGATGTAGTTGTGGTGGCAATTAACGGCCAACTCAGCGGTAGAAAACTCAACCGGAATTGCTTTGCGCAGCGCGGCAATCGCATTAAGCATCATGATCTCGCGATTTTTCCTGGCAAAATCCTGCGCCCATTCCACTGCTTCCACATAATCATCAAAATATTCGCTACCTTCGGATAAGTAAGCTAAATCCATATCTGGCAGATTGACCTGATGCCGTTCCATCTCTTTTTTAGCCAGTTCGATGAAATAAGTGCCGATACGGTTTCCTACTCCACGACTTCCTGAGTGGAGCATAATCCACACGGCGTTGTTTTCATCCAGACACAACTCCAGGAAGTGATTGCCAGTGCCCATTGTACCTAAGTGATTTACATGATTACTCCGACGTATAGCCGGATGCTTTTCACAGATCCGCTCAAACCTTGCTTCAAGCGTTTTCCATTGCGCAGCAACGACTTCAGGGATTGCATGCCAGGCTCCCCTATCTCTTTGCCTGCGCTTGTTGCCCGTTCTACCATGGGGTATTGCGGCCTCAAAGGCATGACGAATACCTGATAAATTATCCGGAAGTTGACTGGCTGTCAGTGTGGTTTTTGTTGCCACCATGCCGCACCCAATATCCACGCCAACCGCAGCCGGGATCACGGCATCAACCGACGGTATCACACTCCCTATTGTTGCTCCCTTGCCCATATGCACATCGGGCATCACCGCAATGTGCGAATGCACCATTGGCATACTGGCTATATTTTTTAATTGTTGTTGTGCTTGCTCTTCAAACGGCACCCCTTTAGTCCATGCCTTAATGGTGGCCATGCCCTCATTTTCTATTACGTTGTAATTTCTACTCATGTTATTTTCCTGATATCTGTCATACGTTTTAGCGTCAGTGCACTAGAGCATCAACGACATAAGCGAGTTTGTCGTCCGGATATATCTCTTCGAAGCTCAGCGACCAGTGTGATATGTAAATCACCGCCATTAAACATTGAACCTATACATATCAAGCTATGTGCCAATGCATCGCATCGCAAAGAAAAAATCATAAACCATTGTTTTTAAATCACTTAAAACTCAACTAACGACTCAACCCATTATCACAGTGGTACTTATTGAGAATAAAAAGTAGAATTTAAGATATAAAAATATCTATATAGATACATCAATATGAGCAAAAAGACGATTGCTGTTAGCCTGATTGGTTCACAACTGGACTTTGTTGGTAAGCGAGTTGACCGATGGTCCAAGTGGCGACCCAACATAAGCTTGTGTAGCCAGGAACATCTCGTTATCGATGAACTACACCTGTTACATGACAACCACTCTGAGCGTTTAGCAATTAATGTTGCGGTAGACATAGAAAGTATCTCTCCGGAAACCCAGGTCCAGTTGTATAACATTAACTTTATTGACCCCTGGGACTTTGAAGAGGTCTATGCCAAACTATATGACTGGTGCCAGCAACAGACGTACGATACAGACAATAACGAGTATCTGTTCCACATCACAACAGGTACGCACGTTGTGCAGATCTGTAGTTTCCTGCTAACCGAAAGCCGTCACTTTCCGGGCCGCTTGATCCAGACTTCGCCGGACAAGGCGAATCACAACAAGTCAATCGGGCGTATTCAGATCATTGACTTAGATCTCTCCAAATATGATCAGCTTGCTACCCGGTTCGACCATGAACACCTTGAAGGTAAAGAATTTCTCAAAGGGGGCATTCAGACTAAGAACAAGGGCTTCAACCAACTCATTACGCAAATAGAGAAAGTTGCTATTCGTTCCTGTGACCCCATGTTATTGACCGGGCCAACCGGAGCAGGTAAAAGCCAGCTGGCCACTCGGATCTTTCAGCTCAAGAAGCGAAGGTCGAAATTAAAAGGCGATTTGATCTCAGTAAACTGCGCGACATTGAAAGGTGAAAATGCCATGGCTGCCCTATTTGGCCACACCAAGGGGGCATTTACAGGTGCGCAAAAAGAACGCAGCGGCTATCTGCTCAGTGCCGATCAGGGCATGTTGTTTTTAGACGAAATTGGCGAGCTGGGTTTAGAAGAGCAAGCCATGTTGCTTCATGCGATTGAAAATAAGTCCTTTCACCCTGTTGGCAGTGACAGCACAGTCAACAGTGACTTCCAGTTAATCGCGGGCACCAACAAAGATTTGAGGCTTGAAGTCGCGAAAGGCCGCTTCAGGGAAGATCTGCTGGCACGTATCAACCTTTGGACCTTTAAGTTGCCGGCACTGCGCGAGCGCCTGGAGGATATTCCGGCTAATATTGATTATGAACTTGACATATATGCTCAGAAAAACACACAACGAGTACAATTTAACAAAGAAGCCAGACTGGCATTTGAACAGTTTGCAATGTCACATGAAGCACTTTGGTCTGCTAATTTTCGGGATCTGAGCTCTGCAATTACCCGCTTGTGTACCCTGGCCGATTCTTCCCGTATTTCAATCAATGATGTGAATGGAGAAATTCACAGGCTCGCAAGTGCATGGCAAAACACCGAAGAGAGAGCTGGCCCGAACTTACTATCCAACTACCTCTCTGAGGAACAAATCTCATCACTTGATAACTTTGATATTCAACAACTTAATCACGTACTTTCGGTTTGCAAACGTCACGCTAGTATGGCGTCTGCCGGTCGAGAACTGTTTAATGTAAGCCGAACTAAAAAATCACAGGCGAATGATTCGACCCGATTACAGAAATACTTAATCAAGTTTGGGTTAACCTGGTCTCAGTTACACTAAATTAGAGCATTACGCTGGTGTGGAGCATAATATTGCGCCATTCAATGGCACGAGTCCACACCCAGCAATGTGTTCAAAAATTCACGTTGTTTGTTTTAAAATGTAAAACACCATGTTTTCTTTTGCAGTTCGTGATTAGAATGAAGCCAGTAATGACTCAAACCTGTAAGGGACAACATGAATTCTTTTAAATTTTCTATCCTGGCGTTGGCGTGCTCGACACTGCTGGCGTGCTCAACAGAAACGACCAACTCAGAGAACGTAAAAACAGAGGCCATCTGGTCTAAAATTTATGTCACAACAACAGGTGAAACGTCTCGGGTTATCGCAGAGCTTAATATTGATGGTCCAAACGGTAACAATATCAGACTGACTGCAAATGATAAGCTGGTAGCAAGAGCGGCCAATATCAGTCAGGTTATGAGCGAAGAAGACGAGCTCTTTGACGTGGACTACCGCGCAATTTTTGATGTGACGTCAGGTGGCACTCAGTTTACAGTCGACTTTACCAGAGGGTCAGAAAACAAAACGCTGACCACAACCATGAACTTACCTCGCCCGTTTAACATCATTACCCCGCAAAAAAACCAGTCTTTTTCGCTGAATGACGAACTCACACTGACCTGGACGCCAGGTACAGAAGATGACACAAAATTTGAAAGTAAACTCACAATTGAATGTAAGAAAAACGATGGCGACAGTATTTTTGTTTACGTCAATAACGAGCAGCTCACTGACGATGGTACGCTGGTGATTGACCTCAATGCAATCGAAGAGTTAAAGGATACCGCTATCAATACCCGCCAGGAATGCAGTGCAGAGTTTTACCTTGCCCGCACCCGGGCAGGTACAGTGGACTCAAGCTATGCCAGCGGCAGTTCTGCGAAAGCCGTTCAGGAACGTTACTCTGATAAATTTGAAATTCGCCTGAGAAACTAAACCTCGCAGGGCTGACCACTGAAAGCCGTGCCCTGCTCTACTCAGCATTTCGAGCGTACCCTTATCAGGTGGTCTGAGGTGCTGAGCTAGATTTTTGCTCAGAAACACGGCAAACTGCTGGTTTTAGGCTGTATGTAGTGTGTCTATGCGTTTTACGTTTTTATTCGTTTTTATTGTTGCTCTGATACCCTTATCCGGCCATACCACAACCATTCGTTTTGTCGCAGAGGACCTCCCTCCATATCATTATCTGGACCCAACAGGTAAGCCCACAGGTGCCTTAGTTGAGGTTGCCAGACAATTGCTCGCACATACCGGATTGCAAGGCCAAATAGAGATCATGCCAATGGCACGTGCGCTGCATGAAATGCGGGCAAAAGACAATACCCTGCTGTTGTCCTGGTTAAAGACCCCGGAACGTGCTCAAAACTATCGATTTCTGGGTGTCATGTGCCACGCTCAGGCCTACTTAATTGGCCTCAAAGACCGCTCCTTTTCTCTTCAGGATTTAAACAGTGCCAGGCAGCATCGCGTTAGCACCATTCGCGGGTATTACAGTGAACGATTTTTACGCGCTGCTGGCTACTCAGAAGATCACGAGTTAGTCCTGGTCTCACACTACCAGACCTTGTGGCACATGCTGTTCAAAGGGCGCACTGATTTGGTACTGACCAACGCACAAACCATCAACAAAGAGCTCAGTGCACTGGGGTTGCCAGCTGAGCAGGTTGAACGAAAGTTGGCTGTGCCTGCTTTTCCTTCGGAGCTACACCTGGCAACCAGTCTGGACTTTAACCAGCAACAGGCCGACCAGCTGATGAGCGCACTGGCAAGCCTGAAAGACTCCGGAAAATATCAACAAATTCTTTCCCAGTGGCAGCTCAATTAAACGCTTTTGGCATTAAAAACCAGGCATTTTAGACTGCTGTCCTCATTGATGTCTGGAAATTCTGGCGGATTTGGCAACCTTGATTCAAATTGCATCTGTGGTGCTTCCCTGGCCATTTCGTCTATTAAAAACTGAGCACTCACATCAGGAGAATTGACGCATGCCAGCACACTCCCCTGCTCAGTCAGTAAATCACCCAGACGTCTTAAAATCCGTTGATAATCTTTTGTCAGCGCAAAACTGCCCTTCTGAAAGCTAGGAGGATCAATGATGATTAAATCATAGGGGCCCAGTTTTTTCACTTTGCCCCAGGATTTAAACAATTCGTGACCAAGAAACGACACCTTACTTATATCATGACCATTTAGCTGGTGGTTTACTTTGCCCTGTTTCAGTGCAGCTTTCGACATGTCGAGATTCACAACATGCTCAGCATTTCCTTCCAACGCGGCAACTGAGAAGCCACAAGTGTAAGAAAACAAATTCAGCACTCGCTTGCCGTCAGACTGTTCTTTCACCCACTGGCGTCCCAGTCGCATGTCTAAGAACAACCCCATATTTTGCTTGGCCCCCAGAGACAAGCCAAACTTCAGGCCTTGTTCGTTTACAACAGGCATGGCTAAAAGCTCACCATATACCAGATCAACAGGCGCACCACTGGCATACCGGTGTTGCAGTATCACGGCTGACACCCGCTCAGCCCATGGCTGAGACTCAACCAGCTTCAGTAATTCAGATCTAAGCGCATCAAGCCATTGCTGATCATGTTGTTTAAATAATGAGATCAGGAGTTGCCCCTGAAGCCAATCTACCGTGATTTGTTCCAGCCCTGGATAACAACGACCGCGGCCATGAAAAAGACGACACACTTCATTGGGTAATGTCTGTTGAGAAAGGTGGTGCAATAAGGTGGAAAGTGGTGTGGCTGTCATTTACTTTGCGTATTTTTCAATATTGACCCTTATTTTACTTGGGTTTCTTTGCCTGATGCAAATAACAAAAAAGCCCGGCTCAAATCGGCCGGGCTTTTACTACTAAAGTTGTTCAAATACTACTGTTTAACACAATATAGACGCGCTTTAGATGAGCAACTCATGTTACTTTGCGATACCCAGTCAGAAGAGAGTGAGCCAGCAATGCCTGTCATAGCGCCCTCAAATGAGTAGAGATCAAAAGACGACTCACTAGTCCAGCCATTGCATACATCCCAATGCACTGTAGTGCCCAGAGCAGTCATATTGGTCCATACGCGTGATCCGGATACATCGTTGCCTTTTTCATCATAGACAATTCCAGACAGCAATGGCACCGAACGGGTATTCCATAAATCTGCACCGGAGTTTGCAATTAAATCTCCATTAATGCTATAGACACTAAGAGAGCTGTTAACTTTGGAACTTGCAGAACTCAATAGCGCTTTGTATGTTCCCGCTGGCACCTTAGAATCAACCCCATTGGCCAAATTGTTACAGATGTTATCTGCCCCTGTGACGCCTCCCATAGCTGCTGTGTGCTCTGTACTTGTTACAAACATAACATTTTTAACACTCGGTGCATCGCCTTTGAGTAATAAGGACCAACGCTGTGTATCCAGAATTGGCGATTTAGCAGAGCTTGTTGCTGCAATGCTCTGAGTTGCAACATAAAGGCTGTTGTTAAATTCTACACGTGCAACCTCTCCGGTTTGGTAAGCATGCTCAGAAGACCAAGCTAGCTTGGTTGGTGTGAACTTAAGCGTCGATGCAAGAGCCGTCAACATATCAGCCTGATTTGCCTTAGCGGCCATTGCTGTATCAACATCAGTTTGGTTCGCCTTCGCAGCCAGTGCAGTATCCACATCGCTCTGATTTGCCTTCGCAGCCAGTGCTGTGTTTACATCACTCAGGTTTGCCTTCGCAGCCAGTGCAGTATCCACATCGCTCTGGTTTGCCTTCGCAGCCAGTGCTGTGTTTACATCACTCTGGTTTGCTTTCGCAGCCAATGCAGTATCTACATCGCCCTGATTCGCCTTTGCAGCCAATGCTGTATTTACATCACTTTGATTCGCCTTAGCCGCCAGTGCTGTGTCTACATCACTTTTATTCGCTTTGCTTGCCAGCGCTGTGTTTACATCGCTTTGGTTCGCTTTGCTCGCCAGTGCTGTGTCTACATCACTTTGATTCGCTTTGCTCGCCAGCGCGGTATCTACATCACTTTGGTTCGCCTTAGCCGCCAATGCTGTGTTTACATCACTTTGATTCGCTTTGCTCGCCAGCGCGGTATCTACATCACTTTGGTTCGCCTTAGCCGCCAATGCTGTGTTTACATCACTTTGGTTCGCTTTGCTCGCCAGCGCGGTATCTACATCACTTTGATTTGCCTTTGTAGTCAAGGCCTGAGTTAGTTGAGTTGCGGTCGCATAGCTGGACAGCATTTGCGTTACGTCAGAGTTTAGCGCAAAGGTCTCGAAATTTGGTAGTTCAGCACGTTTAACCAGCTGTTCTTCGTCATAATCTACGCCTTTAGCCAGAATAGACCACGGCTGCTGAATATTACCTTGAGAATCCATAGGCGGAACACCTATGACTTCCTGAGTCGCTATGAATGCACTGCCCATGTAGCTGATCACGTCTCCCGCTACATACTCTGTGGTTAGCAAGTACCCAGACGCAATAAAGTTAATGCCCGTTGACCCCTTAGCAACTAACAGATGCCAGCTTTGTACATCCTCAACAGGTGACATATTAGTACCATCGGTCGCTGCCACTGCGACAGACGCTATATACGCACTGCCCTGGAATGTAACGACATCATCAATGTCATAGCCAGACTGAGCACTCCATACGCCTTTTACTTGCAACCCTTTCTCGCCAGGAGCACCATCCTTACCAGGGGCACCATCTTCACCGTCTTTACCTGGGGCACCATCTTCACCGTCTTTACCTGGAGCGCCATCTTCACCGTCTTTACCCGGGGCGCCGTCAACACCATCTTTACCTGGTGCACCGTCTTTACCAGGAGCACCATCTGCGCCCGGCGCACCATCGCTGCCATCAACGCCATCTTTACCCGGCGCACCGTCTTTACCATCTAAACCGTCTTTACCCGGCATGCCAGAGCCAATGCCAGCAAACAGAGACAGCCAGTCATTAGAAAGTGCTGGGGCAGGGTTAACCGTACCAGATTCTTCGGTTGCTAATATATCGACTCGCGCAATATAGGCTTGTCCTTCGTGTACAACCACGTCATCCGTACTGTAGGCCGATTCTGCTGACCAATCACCTTTGATAGTCAGACCTCGATCACCTTTTTCACCTTTTTCACCCTGGTCACCTTTTTCACCTTGGTCACCTTTCTCACCGCGTTCGCCCTGTTCACCCTGGTCACCTTTATCACCCTTATCTCCTTTATCGCCCGGGTCACCTTTTTCGCCACGCTCACCTTGCTCGCCACGGTCACCTTTGTCGCCCTGCTCTCCTTTATCTCCCGGGTCACCTTTTTCGCCGCGTTCACCTTGTTCGCCCTGCTCTCCTTTGTCGCCCTTATCTCCTTTATCACCAGGGTCGCCTTTTTCGCCGCGCTCACCATTCTGACCATTTACGCCATCCTGACCAGGTAGACCATCTTTACCGTCTTGGCCATCCAGGCCATCTTTACCTGGCATGCCAGAACCGACTCCCGCGAATAGAGATAACCAGTTATTAGAAGTTGCAGGCGCCTCGTTAATTGAACCCGATTCCTGCGTCGCGATGATATCTACCCGAGCGATATATGCTTGTCCTTCATGAACAACAACATCATTTGCGCTATACCCGGATTCCGAAGACCAATCGCCTTTAACAGTCAGGCCACGATCACCTTTTTCGCCTTTCTCACCTTGCTCGCCTCGGTCTCCCTTCTCGCCTTGATCGCCTTTTTCACCCTGATCGCCTTTCTCACCGCGATCGCCTTTTTCACCTTGATCACCTTTAGCACCCTGGTCACCTTTCGCGCCCGGGTCACCTTTCTCACCGCGGTCGCCTTTTTCGCCTTGTTCACCTTTGGCACCCTGGTCGCCTTTCGCACCCGGGTCACCTTTCTCACCGCGTTCACCCTGCTCGCCTTGGTCACCTTTGGCACCTGGCTCACCTTTTTCGCCCGGGTCACCTTTTTCACCGCGTTCGCCTTGCTCCCCTTTAGCACCCGGGTCGCCTTGTTCACCATTGGCACCCTGTTCACCTTTCGCGACGAGTAACAACCAGCTATCTGTTGCTATTTCCGGAGACAAGTTAATACTGCCAGCCTCTTCTGCTGACGGGATATTCGCTATCGCAACGTATGCGCTGCCATTGTAAAGCGCAACATCATCAGTGGCATAAGCATCCTGTTGCGACCAAACGCCGCGGATCTGAAGCCCTTTATCACCTTTTTCACCCGGGTCACCTTTTTCACCAGGCTCACCCTTTTGACCCGGTTCACCTTGGTCACCTTGGTCACCTTGCTCACCTTTCTCGCCCTGCTCTCCTTTCAGACCAGGCTCACCTTGCTCACCTTTTTCACCCGGGTCACCTTTCTCACCTTGTTCGCCTTTTTCACCCGGGTCACCTTTTTCACCCTGGTCACCTTTCTCTCCATTGGCGCCATCAATGCCATCTTTTCCATCAACGCCAGCTTCGCCTTGCTCACCTTTAGCAACCAACTGTAACCATTGAGCTGCAACATCCGGCGAAGGGTTTGCTTCACCGCCTTCTTCTACTGCTGCAACATCAGCAATGGCAATATAAGCACTTCCATTAAAGCTAACTAAATCGTCCACAACGTAGGCAGCAAGCTCTGTCCAGGCACCTTTAACCTGAAGGCCTTTGTCACCTTTTTCGCCCTGCTCCCCTTGTTCACCTTGGTCGCCCTTCTCGCCCTGGACGCCTTGCTCACCCTTTTCACCTTGATCACCTTTCTCACCTTTGGCTCCATCAAGACCGTTGGCACCCGGCGCACCATCCTGGCCATCAGCACCATCTTTACCGTCAGCGCCATCTGCACCATCAATACCGTCACGACCATCGGCACCAGGTTCACCTTTTAAACCAACGGTAGAACCAACCCACTCGCCGTTCTCATTAATCACAGGGATCCCTGCAACTGAAACTTGCGTCGCATCAACAGAACCTTTTACTGATCCAGATACATCGGCGTAGTATGCGCTAGGCACAGCATCAATTCGCAAACGAGGAGACATTTCAATATCGTCTCCAACCTTAATGCCCAGCTCGAGTTCTGTATTTTGGAAAATAGCAGCATCAATGTCATTGTTCTCACCGAGGCGAACACTGTATTGGCCATCTACAACCTGAACTTCCCTGACTTCCTGCCAGAGATTTTGATCGTTTGCATAAAGCGTAAATGTGATGGTCAGTGTATCGTTAACTACTTCTTGAGTATTTGAGTTGGTCAACGTACCCTGGTGGTTTAATTGAGCTGAAATTGCAGGCATAGAAATAGCACTGGCAGCAGCAATCATCGCGGCTAACGCGTTAACTTTAAACATAATATCCCTTAAAAGTTAGTCTAGAGCAGTTTGAGCATTGTCTAATTGGAAATTGTTGGAACTCGCTTTCTGAATCACGATAACCGTTGAAGCTTTTAAATCATGACGTCCTGATGAAGCGTTTTGAATAACAGGCTGGGCTTGTGCCGTTTGGGATACAGTATGTATCGCCTTTCCTGGAGTAGGGTTTGGTTTGGGATCAGGTTTTACAACACCAGTGTCTTTTCCATCTAGCGGTGCCGTATCTTTACTGTCTCCTGACCCACAAGCTGAAAGCGATGCAACCATTATCACCGCCAACAACAATGAAGGTAAATCCTTAGTCATTTTCTTCTTCCTGAAATTAGTATTATTTTTAAATTTGGAACTATTGTCGGTCCATAGATCAAACGCAGTCTATCAATACACTTTATAACAAACAACATTTTTTTCTTTTTTTACAGAACCTTAATGGGAATAAAACTCCCCATAGAGAAAAGCCTGTCAAAGTGAAGCTGGCTGCCCCAACTGTTTTTGTGCAATAGCTTTCATTTCGTGAGCACGCGTTAGATCAGGATAAAATGTTAAAAGAAAATCCAGTTTGTTCATTGCTCCTGCATAGTCATGACGCTGTATCATAAGTTCAGCGCTCGCAAGAAGCCCACCTGTATGATAAGGATACAATGGCAAAAAACGTTCTAGTGCGCTTAGCGCTTTCTCATTATCTTTGTAAAAATGTCTCTGAAGAACATAGTAGTCAAATAACGCTTTGCTATCGTAAGGGTTTAGTTCAAAGCTTCGTTGCATGTATACTTGATTGCCCGACACATACCCAGTGTGGGCATAGTAATTTGCCAAATGATTGGTTGAAAAAAAGCCTGCATATATAATCAATAAAACAGGTAAAAAGTTAAAGCTAATAAACTGCATGCTAGCAGTCTTTTCACCAACTAATGCCTTATTTCTATACAGCACAAATGAGAACAAGAGTGTTGCGAAAAACAGGCTTCCGGGCGTCAAAAAGAGTGCAGTAAACAGTGAGTGAAACAAAGTTGATACCACGGCAACAAGTAGCCACCTATCACTTTGATTACCATAATAGGCATTAACCATAGATTTAAACAATATCAATGCGAGTATCGCGGAGAACACCACCCCTCCGAGCCAACCGGTTTCACTATAAAACTTCAGAAGTATATTATGTGGCGTTTTTAGTACCATTTTTTCACCAACCATAGGCGATTTTTCTTCAGTACCTAGCTTCGCGTATTTCGGGTGAATATATTCAAAATTATTGACCCCAACCCCAAGCGGTTTATCCAGGATCATATCAAACGTATTGGCAAATAACTCTGTTCGCCCTGTTTCAAGGTTTTTAATACTTTGTAATTTCTCATTCATCCCGTCACTTAAATGACTGTATGCAACACCTCCGACAATTAAGCTGGCAGTGATAACAAGATAGGTAAATGCCTGGCGTTTTAACTTATTTAGTACCAGTAAAAATAAAATTGCTTCCCCTAAGAACAAGCCTAGAATAGTACCGCGAGTACCTGACTCAAGTAACGCAGAAATACAGACAATAAAAGATAAGGTGCCCAAGACTGAGCGCGCATTTAATTTCCCCTGGTACAATATCGCTGCAACAAGAACGGGCAACCAAATATTGAGGACCTGACCCAGATTATTAACGAAACCGAATGAAGAAAATGCAGTTACATGAATCAATTCGTAGTGATTTATTCGGGATTCAATGTAGAACAACGAGAAGATTATTGATGAAAAAATGACGATATCGAAAAGCAATTCTACGCCATATCTATGCCATACATTTTTTAGCAAATAATAAGAGAGCAACACGCTTCCTACATATCTAAGGATGAACGCGGCCCCTTCATAGTGGTTAACGGCATGCAATAACGACACAAACATCAGGAGCAATAAAGCAATACACAGCCAACCTAAGCGGCTTATTTCAATATCAACCTTTTTAATATAGGCGTAAGCCAGAGAGGCGCAGATAAATAAATCGAACACTATCCATTTTGGTACATCAAACTTGTAAAAAAAGGCATCCGAGGAAACTATGGATATCAACACCGAAACAAGAATAATCAGTACACCAGTCCAGGGGACGCCAGCGCTCATTCCGTTACTACGCAAAATTACTCTCCATTACTACAACTGACTACACCCTGAAAACCCTAATTGCTTGCTTAATCGTAGGCTATACAGGTACTTGCTATGCGGACTCTAGCATACTCGCTGCATGAAATGTATGTATATGTACGCTGGAATCAAATTTTTTGATGGCGTGGGGTGGGTATTTTAATATTTACCACAGCGCAAAAAATCGCTGTCGTATTTTTATGCAGGAAAAACAACCCAGGATTGTTATAAACAACCCCGGGTTAGATAAAACGCAATCAGAATTTCAGACTAACGCCAGCAGATATCTCACTGACGGCATTTTCACTGATATTGTAGTAACTATAACTCACATTGATTGCCGTATTTTCCAAGACATCATAGCCCAGAGTGATACCACCATAGGCGCTGGTCCCTTCTTTCTCATATTGCAGCAGATGCTTATTGTTACGTGTACTATCAAGCTGATATTTCCAGTCGAAAGCACCCAGGAACAATGCAGCACTGAAGCGTTCATGACGAAGCAGCTCATACCCGGTTTGCAATGCAAAACCCTCAGGCAATACCGGCGTAGCTCGTGCCACCAACTCATGTGCAGTATCCGGAGTTAAAGACTGGCCAGTTAAGGCAAGACGCCCCTGGCCCAAATCTATATAACGGATCCCAACTTCCCATTTTGGCATTAGCTCATAATAAGCTCCAGCTGACCAGGACTCACTACTATCATCAACCGTACCTACGGTTAATCCGCCAACAGACGTCGGGGCGTGATAGTCCGCTTCAGCCTTTCCAATCATGGCTTCTGCGCGCCATTGCTCTGCCAACGCGGGATCTGCCAGTAAGCAGCTCGTTGTAAGCAGGGTATAAGCTGGCAGCTTGCTATTTCTGCGACGACGTAAAATTAATGCCGACATCATTATCACTAATAGTCCTCCCAGACCACCTGAAGATTTATTTTCTACATTCACAGTTTGATATCCAGAGACTGTCACTTTAACTATCCCCTTACTCACTGCATCTTTGCTATCTCTCACCTGATACACAATGATGTCTTCCCCTGAGAAGCCCACTTTAGGCTCATAGGTCAGTGTACCATCGATATTGATTGTTGCCTTGCCATGCGTTGCAACCGCACTAATCAGGAATAACTCATCCCCATCTGCATCACTATCATTGGCAAGTACATCGATAACCAGGCTTGTTCTGTCATCTGTTGACGCGACATCCAGCATTGCGGTCGGCGCGCTGTTAACGGTCAGATTAACAATAGCCTGACTGTTAGACGTACCACCCTGTCCATCAGAAATGCTGTACTCGATCGTTGCAACGCCAACAAAAGTTGCCGGAGGCGTATAGACCAGTTTGTTATCCACGATACTAACTGCACCAAAATCGACCGTAGCTCCCGTTATGGTTAAGGTGTTGCCATCTGCATCAGTGTCATTTTCCAATACATCAATCGTAATTTGTTGACCTGAAGCAATGGTGACTTCATCAGCCGTGGCGACAGGTAAGGTATTGTTGGTTTTTGGTACAGCGATACCACCCGGATCAACTACGCTGCGGTTGGCCATCCCATCATCATCATTTGGACCACCATCAACAATTTGTAGTTGCACACACCAGTCACCTTCTGCTAATCCCTCAGTCCACTCATTGCTGCCTGGAGGCGGACAGTATCCAGGTTCGCCAGCCGCGGACAAGATAGCGTTGCCACCGGAAACAACAAAGTCCACCCACTCATCATTTTTGAGTTTACGATAGACTGCATTCGCCGGAATAGGTCTGCGCTGAGGAATTACAATGGTGTATGTATCGCCAGCCTGTGGTAAACCTGTTGCAATGAAGTCAAACAATCCGCCAATGTTAATCGCATCCCCATCTCCCGGTAGCTCATCTTCAAGCAACTGAACACCACCCGTAGAGTTTTGCGCGACGGTAGCACCTTTACGCAGACAGACACCCGGTTCACCTTCAACCAGATACTGAGCCGACTCAGCAGCTTGTTCCTGCATAACGTTACACTCTGTAATGGCATCCTGGAAGTCAGGGATACCATCTCCATCCGAATCCGCATAGCCTTCCTCATCATCAGGGATGAGGTCACCATCGGTGTCAACCTGAGTTAATACCTGAAGTTCAGCAACAACCTCCAGATAAATGTCGCTTACCGATGAAAGACTAGGCTGAGCATCATCCGTTGCAGTTACGGTCAGTTGATAAATGCCTTCCGCTAGCCCTGAAGTACTAAAGACAAACGTATTTTCCTCTGTGCCCAGGTTAATTAGCGCATCATCAATAGAATTCCAGGTCAGCGTTACATTGTCTTGCGGATTTGCATCTCTGGCAGTGGCTGTTACCATCACCAATTCGTCGTTAACTGTCAACAGAGAACGCGTTTCACCCGCCTGAGTGACGCTGGTAGAGATAGTTGGCGCTACGTTCTCTTCTACTATGGTTACGGTTGAGGATGATTTTGCCCCTCTATTGAGTGAGTCAGCCAAAGTAATAACGATACTTTCATTACCTTCCACGACTCCATCCCCAAACACATTGAAGCTAATTTGCGCAGAAGTGCCTGATTCAATCACCACCTGACCATCGACCAAATCATGATCCGCAGCGTCTGCAGTGCCCGAAATTGTATATGGAATAGTCACAGGGTAGCTCGGTGCAGGGCCATTCAGGAATACGTTTACTGTATGGCTTTGCTCCTCTGCCACCGTGGTGTCTTTTTCCAATGAAATAAGTGGATTAACAAACACATTTTGCGTCGCGATGGATTGCAGCCCCTGGCTATCTGTAGCCTGCCAATACACAAAGTGCGTGCCTGGCGCAAACAGGGTTGTACCATCAACCAAAGATACTGCGATGGTGTTCCCATTACCATCAACAGCCGTAGCCGTACCCAATGACACTTTAGTAAATAATCCCGTCGCATTGGTGGTTATGTCTGTTGGCACAGTGATAACTGGTAGCGTATTCGCCGGCGCTGAGTTAATTTGCAGCTGAGCGGTCGCTTTACTGCGCGCTTTTTGACTATCCTCTATCAGATAATCAATGACAATTAAGCCCTGAGTGTCTGCCTGTGCCTGATAAGACAATGCACCATCAGCAATGGATACACTTCCTACAGATGCTTTGGCACCGACAATACTGAGTACATCTCCTGCATCAGCGTCCGTATCGTTAGCCAGCACATCGAGCGTATAAGTATTGTTAGCCTGCGGCTCAAAAACAAAGCTGTCGTTAACAGCCAACGGCAAATCATTCACTGAGTTAATGGTGATCTTCACTTCACCGGCAGCTGAATCCAGGCTACCGTCGTTAGCAATGTAACTGAAACTGTCCAGTCCATTGAAGTTTCCAAACGGTGTATAGGTGAAGGTATTGCCCTGGAGTACCAGAAGGCCACTCACTGGCTGACGATCAATGGATACTGTAACGGTATCGCCATCTTCATCAGATGTGTCGGCCACAAAGCTGGTCGTGCCATCCTCATTCACCGCAATATCCATGTTGTTGGCAATCGGCTGATTATTGACAAACTGAACATCAATCTCAAATGCACTCAAGGCAACCTGCTCAGTACCATCGGTCACACTGATCACAATATTACTGTAAACACCTTCGTCATCCCTGCTCGGCGTACCCGACAGAGTACCGGTTGCAGTATCAAATTGAGCCCACACTGGCTGATTGGTTATCGCAAATGTCAGTGCGTCTCCATCGACATCTGACGCCTGTGGTGTAAAGCTGTATGGTGTGTTGTGCACAACCGAAGTATCAGGTGTGCCTGAAATAACCGGAGCATCGTTCACAGAATTAACAGTAAGCGTCACCGTCGCCGTATTCGAATCTAGTGCCCCGTCATTAGCCATAAAGCTAAAGCTGTCAGAGCCATTAAAGTCTGCATTCGGTGTGTACAGCCAGGTTGTGTCAGATTGCTGTTGCAATACGCCCGACGACACGCCTGAAACAATGCTGTATATCAACGTATCTGCGTCCGGATCAGTACCACTTAGCGTAACTAGCAACGTTTCATCTTCATTGAGCGACAACGCTTGCCCTTCAACAACTGGCGCATCATTTATCGGCGTAACACTCAGAGAAACGGTGGCCTCATTTGATACCGCGCCGGCCTCATCTCTCACCGTGTAGGTAAAGCTATCATCCCCAAAGTAGTTGGTGTTCGCAGTATAAATAATAGTGCCTTGTGCTGTGACTGTTGTCTGGCCATTTTGCGGCGCATTTACCACAGTAACACTGCTTAAATCGAAGCTATCGCCCTCATCTACATCAAAGTCATTGCCCAGCACGTTAACTTCGAAAGCACCTTCTTCCTGGAGTTCAACACTGTTGTCAACGGCTACTGGCGCATCGTTAACCGGTGTTAAAGTAACAGTTACCGTCGCAGGTAATGAAGCAAGGCCTTCGCTGTCAGTAAGTGTATAGGTGAAGCTGAATGTGCCCGTTTCGTCTTGCTTAGGTGCAATTTCCAGGGTGCCATCGGCCAAAATGGTGACATCGGCTTTGGCATAACTGCCGGCACCATTACCCTGATCTTCCAGGGTGACATTGGCACCGTTAAAGCCCTGATCTTCAACATCTGAATCGTTGGCAAGAATATCCAGAACAACCGTTACATCTTCGTCTGTGGTTACCGCATCGTCACCGACCACAGGACGGTCATTGATAGCACCAATATTGACTGTAATGTTTGCCGATGAAGACACCAAGCCTTCGCTGTCCGCAATGGTATAAGTAAAGGTCTCTTCACCCACCTCATTGGTGTTAGGTGTATACACCAAAGTACCGGCATCCTGGTCAAGCGACACAACACCCAGACTCGGCGTGCTGGTCAGTGTCACAACACCTGAAGGTACGCCATCTTCAATATCTGTTGCTGCTGCACGCACAGCTAGCGCAGCAGAAGGGGTATCCTCATCTGTGCTGAGCGTTAAATTAGCTGCGACAGGCATATCATTCACTGGTGTAATTGTCACCACCACCGTAGCCTGTTCAGACGTATTGAGAGCAGTATCTGCGACCGTGTAAGTAAAGCTATCCTGACCGTTTTCGTTACTCGCTGGCGTATAAGTGGCAATACCATTAACAATGGAGACCGCTCCTTTGCTCGGCGCAGTTACAACAACAGCTGAAGCTGCATTCATATTGCCCTCTGGGTCACTGTCGTTGTCCAACAGAGCAATTTGTACCGCTGTGTCTTCATCTGTAGTTGCACTGTCGTCAACTGCTGTCGGTGCTTCATCAACTGGATTAATTGTTAACGACACAGTATGCGTTGCAGAGGCTGCGTTTTGCGCATCCGTTACCTGGAAGGTAAAGCTATCGCTGGTGCTCTCTGAGCCGTCATGTTGATAGTTAAAGCTACCATCAGCGTTTAAGGTGAGCACACCATGCTGAGGCTGTGACAGTGCACTAACTGACAGGCTGTCTCCACTATCTAAATCATCATCACTTGCTGTGCTGAGCAAGCCAAGTGTCGAAGTAACAGTCAGTAACTGCCCTTCGTCAAGGCCAAAGCTAAAGTCTTGTGCCGTCGGTGCATCGTTAGTATTGATTACTTCAATATCAAAGGCACTGAGTGACTGCTGAGCCATACCATCTGAAACCGTAATCACGATCTGAGTATCTGTACCAACGTCGGCATCTGTCGGTGTACCAGATAGAGTACCTGTTGCAGTGTTGAAACTTGCCCAGCTTGGTTTATTGCTGACAGAAAAGGTCAGCACGTCGCCTGCATCCACATCCGATGCGGATGGCGTGAAGCTGTATGCTGCATCTTCATTTACACTGGTCGCAGGTGTACCGCTAATTTCAGGTCCATCATTAGTATTCACAACCGTGAGGGAGAAAGCTGCAAGCGACACAGATACAGTACCATCACTGACCGAGATAACGATATCACTGCTGGTGCCCACATCACCATTTTCCGGAGTACCCGACAAGGTGCCTGTGCTCGTATCAAAAGTTGCCCAGTCTGGTTTATTAGCAATGCTAAACGTCAGGCTGTCCCCATCAATGTCAGATGCCACAGGCGTGAAGCTGTATGCACTGTCTTCATTCACAGAGGTACCCGGAGTACCTGTAATAACTGGCGCGTCGTTAACATTAACAACGGTAATGGCAAAGGCATCAAGACTCACAGTCTCAGTGCCATCGCTCACGCTGACCACAATACCCTGATAGACACCAACATCAGAATTACCAGGTGTACCACTGATCGCGCCCGTCGATGTAGAGAAACTTGCCCATGAAGGCAGATTAGCCACACTAAACGTTAGCGTATCACCCGCATCCACGTCCGATGCACTGGGCACAAAACTATAGCCACTATCTTCATTAACACTGGTTGCCGGAGTGCCTGATATGACTGGCGCATCATTGGTATTGACAACCGTGATTGAGAATCCAGTTAGTGCGACCGTTTCTGAACCATCACTCACACTGATCACGATGTCGGACGTAGTACCAACATGTTCATTAGCAGGTGTACCAGAAAGTGTGCCTGTTTGTGTATCGAAGCTTGCCCAATCAGGTTGATTTGCAATGCTGAATGTCAACGTATCGCCCGAATCTACATCACTTGCGCTCGGCGTAAAGCTATACGCGGAGTCTTCATTCACACTGGTCGCAGGTGTGCCTGAAATAGTTGGCGCATCATTGGTATTAGATACCGTAATATCAAAGGAGGTCAGGCTAACTGTTTCAGTACCATCTGTCACACTGATCACAATACCCTGATAGCTACCTACATCATCATTTGACGGTGTACCAGACAAGGTGCCTGTGCTCGTATCAAAAGTTGCCCATTGAGGCGCATTTTGAATGCTAAACGTCAGCGTATCACCATCAACGTCGCTGGACGTCGGCGTAAAGCTGTAACTGCTATCTTCGTTAACCTCTGTAGCAGGTGTACCGGAAATCACCGGTGCATCGTTCACCGGGGTTACTGTCATGGTGACAGTTGCCTCATTAGAAACAGCTCCGGCTGCATCAGCGACCGTATAGGTAAATGTATCCTCGCCAGAGAAGTTTTCATTTGGTGTATAAACAATTGCTCCGGCTGCGTTGACCTGCGCCTGACCACTAGCAGGTGCTTGCACAACTGTCACACTGGATAGATTGAAACTGTCATTCTCGTCTACATCGGTATCATTACCCAGCACGTTGACTTCAAATGACCCTTCTTCTGCCACTTCAGCGATGTTATCCACTGCTACAGGCGCATCATTAACGGGTGTCAAAGTAACTGTAACCGTTGCGGCATCTGAGGTTAATCCCTCACTATCAGTTAGCGTGTAGGTGAAGCTAAAGGTGCCATTTTCATCCTGCTTAGGTGAAATTTGCAAGCTACCATCGGCCAGAATACTTACATCAGCCTTAGCATAGCTTCCGGCCCCGCTACCCTGATCTTCAAGCGTAACATTCGCTCCGTTAAAGCCTTCATCTTCCACATCGGAGTCATTATCCAATATAGCCAGGGTCACGCCCACATCTTCATTGGTGGTCACACTATCGTCTGCAACAATTGGCTTATCATTCACCGCGCCAATTGTTACTGACACAGTTGCAGGTTCTGAAGTACTGCCTTCACTATCGGTAATAGTGTAAGTAAAGCTATCCGTACCGGTTTCGTTGGCACTTGGGGTATAAACTAATGTGCCAGCATTTTGGTCTATCGCAACACTACCTTTGGTCGGTTGCGTTGCAACAGCAATGTCACCAGTCGGGTTGCCATCTTCTACGTCGCTCGCCCCTGCACGCACAGCTAATGCATCACTGGCATTGTCTTCATCAATATTAACCGCAAAGTTCTGCACAGTGGGCGTATCGTTAACCGCTGTAATAGTCACTGTCGCAGTCGCTTCACTCGATGTATTCAGCGCAGCATCTTTTACAGTATAGGTGAAGGTGTCCTGACCATTTTCGTTGGCATTTGGTGTATAAGTGACCACCCCATTTTCAATAGACACTGACCCCTTCGTTGGCTGAGTAACTATCGCAGCTGAAGAAGCAACCATATCACCTTCTGGGTCACTGTCGTTGCTTAACAGGTTAAAGGTGACAGCTTCATCTTCATTTGTTGTCGCAGTGTCATTGACCGCTGTTGGCGCATCTGCGACTGCATTGATAGTCAGTGTAACTGTCCGGGTCGCCGATGTTGCATTGCTACTGTCAACGACCTGGAAGGTAAAGCTATCGCTGTGATTTTCACTACCATCATGCTGGTAGCTAAAGCTACCATCTGTATTTAGGGACAGCTGGCCAAATTGTGGCTGGCTTACTGCACTTACCGTTAACGTGTCACCACTGTCCGTATCATCGTCTGTAGCAGTGCTTAACAAACCATTGGCTGCAGTGACTGTCAAAGTAGCTTCTTCATCCAGCGTGAAGGTAAAGTCCTGCCCAACCGGGGCATCATTGGTATTGACCACTTCAATGCTGAACGCTGTCAGCGTTGCTTGCTCAGTGCCATCCGATACCGATATTTGGATATTGGAATGCGTGCCAACATCACTGTCCGTAGGCGTCCCGGTAAGCGCACCCGTTGTCGTATTGAATTCTGCCCAGCCAGGCTTATTCACAATGCTAAAGGTGTGTGTATCATCGTCATCTGAATCAGTCAGTGTCGGAGTAAAGCTGTAAGCTTCATCTTCATTTACTGTGGCAGCTGGTGTGCCTGACAACACAGGAGCAACATTATACTGTTTAGTCACCGTCGCCGTGATCCCTTCTGCAGCATTGCCTGCTGCATCGGATACAATTACAGTCAGTGTCAAGGTTCCCTCATTGAGCGTACTAACATTGATGCCCGTTACTTGCTGGCTACTTGCCGTGACTGTTGTAGCGCTGTCGCTTGATACCGTATTGGTGCCATCACTGACTTGATAGGTAAATGTGCCGCTCC
This sequence comes from Pseudoalteromonas ardens, assembly GCF_030125445.1. Lineage (NCBI taxonomy): Bacteria > Pseudomonadati > Pseudomonadota > Gammaproteobacteria > Alteromonadales > Pseudoalteromonadaceae > Pseudoalteromonas > Pseudoalteromonas ardens. The sequence goes on along the minus strand of NZ_JASJUV010000001.1, from coordinate 1,300,622 downwards.
CTTCCAGACCAGATAAGGTAAAGCTAAGCGCCGATTCGTTATCTCGATTGATCAATGTTTGATCTATCGCTACCGATTGGCCAGATGGTGTTGCGTTATCCAGGGTAATGCTCTGCGTCGCTGCGGTAGAGGTATTACCCGCCGTATCCGTCTGTGTGGCCGACACGGTTAACGTGCCATTGTTTAAACCACTGATGTCCAGCTCACTACCACTCAGCGTCCAATTACCTGAGCTGTCTGCGGTCACAGTGCGGCTGACTGTTGAATTGTTATCCGTGATGGTCACGGTGACGCTGTTGCCGGACTCCGCGCCTGAACCGGCGATCAGCACATCGTTGTCTTCTGCGGCGTTAACGATGCCATCGGTTTCAATCGGTGTGGTGATGGTCAGTGCCGAAGGCGCTGCGTTATCCAGCGTAATGCTTTGCGTCGCTGCGGTAGAGCTGTTGCCTGCCGTATCCGTCTGTGTGGCCGACACGGTTAACGTGCCATTGTTCAGGCCACTGACGTCCAGCTCACTGCCGCTCAGCGTCCAGTTGCCTGAGCTGTCTGCAGTCACAGTGCGGCTAACTGTTGAATTGTTATCTGTGATGGTCACGGTGACGCTGTTGCCGGACTCTGCACCAGAACCAGCGATCAGCACGTCATTATCTTCTGCTGCGTTAACGATCCCATCCGTTTCAATCGGTGTGGTGATGGTCAGTGCCGAAGGCGCTGCGTTATCCAGCGTAATGCTTTGCGTCGCTGCGGTTGAGCTGTTGCCTGCCGTATCCGTCTGTGTGGCCGACACGGTTAGCGTGCCATTGTTCAGGCCACTGACGTCCAGCTCACTGCCGCTCAGCGTCCAGTTTCCTGAACTGTCTGCGGTCACGGTGCGGCTGACTGTTGAATTGTTATCCGTAATGGTTACCGTCACGCTGTTGCCCGACTCAGCGCCAGAACCGGCGATCAGCACATCGTTGTCTTCTGCGGCGTTAACGATCCCATCGGTTTCAATCGGTGTGGTGATGGTCAGTGCCGACGGCGCTGCGTTATCCAGCGTTATGCTTTGAGTCGCTGCGGTCGAGCTGTTGCCTGCCGTATCTGTCTGCGTGGCCGACACGGTTAACGTGCCATTGTTCAGGCCACTGACGTCCAGCTCACTGCCGCTCAGCGTCCAGTTGCCTGAGCTGTCTGCGGTCACAGTACGACTGACCGTTGAATTGTTATCTGTGATAGTCACGGTGACGCTGTTGCCCGATTCGGCACCAGAACCAGCGATCAGCACATCGTTGTCTTCTGCGGCATTGACGATCCCATCGGTTTCTATCGGTGTGGTAATGGTCAGTGCCGAAGGCGCTGCATTATCTAATGTAACCGTCTGAGTCGCAGCAGTCGAAGTGTTGCCCGCCGTATCCGTTTGTGTGGCCGACACGGTTAACGTGCCATTGTTCAGGCCACTGACGTCCAGCTCACTGCCGCTCAGTGTCCAATTGCCTGAGCTGTCTGCGGTCACAGTACGACTGACCGTTGAATTGTTATCCGTAATGGTTACCGTCACGCTGTTGCCGGACTCAGCGCCTGAGCCGGCGATCAGCACGTCGTTGTCTTCTGCGGCATTAACGATACCATCCGTTTCAATCGGGGTGGTGATGG
>NZ_JASJUV010000001.1:1297000-1298888 GCF_030125445.1 Pseudoalteromonas ardens | reverse complement strand
GTCAGTGCCGACGGCGCTGCGTTATCCAGCGTAATGCTTTGCGTGGCTGCGGTCGAGCTGTTGCCTGCCGTATCTGTCTGCGTGGCCGACACGGTTAACGTGCCATTGTTCAGGCCACTGACATCCAGCTCACTGCCACTCAGCGTCCAATTGCCTGAGCTGTCTGCGGTCACAGTACGACTGACCGTTGAATTGTTATCTGTGATGGTTACCGTCACGCTGTTGCCGGACTCAGCGCCTGAGCCGGCGATCAGCACGTCGTTGTCTTCTGCGGCATTAACGATACCATCCGTTTCAATCGGGGTGGTGATGGTCAGTGCCGACGGCGCTGCGTTATCCAGCGTAATGCTTTGCGTGGCTGCGGTCGAGCTGTTGCCTGCCGTATCTGTCTGCGTGGCCGACACGGTTAACGTGCCATTGTTCAGGCCACTGACGTTCAGCTCACTGCCACTCAGCGTCCAGTTGCCTGAACTGTCTGCGGTCACGGTGCGGCTGACTGTTGAATTGTTATCTGTGATGGTTACCGTCACGCTGTTGCCGGACTCCGCGCCAGAACCGGCGATCAACACATCGTTGTCTTCCGCCGCGTTAACGATCCCATCCGTTTCAATCGGGGTGGTGATGGTCAGTGCCGACGGTGCTGCGTTATCCAGCGTAATGCTTTGCGTGGCTGCGGTCGAGCTGTTGCCTGCCGTATCCGTCTGTGTGGCCGACACGGTTAACGTGCCATTGTTTAAACCACTGACGTCCAGCTCACTGCCACTCAGCGTCCAGTTTCCTGAGCTGTCTGCCGTCACAGTACGGCTGACTGTTGAATTGTTATCTGTAATGGTAACCGTCACGCTGTTGCCGGACTCTGCGCCAGAACCGGCAATCAGCACGTCATTGTCTTCGGCCGCATTGACGATCCCATCCGTTTCAATCGGGGTGGTGATGGTCAGTGCCGACGGCGCTGCGTTATCCAGCGTAATGCTTTGCGTCGCTGCGGTTGAGCTGTTGCCTGCCGTATCCGTCTGTGTGGCCGACACGGTTAGCGTGCCATTATTCAGGCCACTGACATCGAGCTCACTGCCGCTCAGCGTCCAGTTTCCTGAGCTGTCTGCGGTCACAGTGCGGCTGACTGTTGAATTGTTATCTGTGATGGTTACCGTCACGCTGTTACCCGACTCTGCGCCTGAACCGGCGATCAGCACGTCATTGTCTTCTGCTGCATTGACGATCCCATCGGTTTCAATCGGCGTGGTGATGGTCAGTGCCGACGGCGCTGCGTTATCCAGCGTAATGCTTTGCGTGGCTGCGGTCGAGGTGTTACCTGCCGTATCCGCCTGAGTGGCCGACACGGTTAGCGTGCCATTGTTCAGGCCACTGACGTCCAGCTCACTGCCGCTCAGCGTCCAGTTACCTGAGCTGTCTGCCGTCACAGTACGGCTGACTGTTGAATTGTTATCTGTGATGGTTACCGTCACGCTGTTACCCGACTCTGCGCCAGAACCAGCAATCAGCACGTCATTGTCTTCGGCCGCATTGACGATCCCATCCGTTTCAATCGGGGTGGTGATGGTCAGTGCCGACGGTGCCGCGTTATCTAATGTAATCGTCTGAGTCGCAGCAGTTGAAGTGTTACCTGCCGTATCCGCCTGGGTGGCCGACACGGTTAGCGTGCCATTGTTCAGGCCGCTGACATCCAGCTCACTGCCGCTTAGGGTCCAGTTTCCTGAGCTGTCGGCGGTCACGGTACGACTGACCGTTGAATTGTTATCTGTGATGGTTACCGTCACGCTGTTGCCGGACTCCGCGCCTGAACCGGCGATCAGCACGTCATTGTCTTCTGCCGCATTGACGATCCCATCGGTTTCAATCGGGGTGGTAATGGTCAGTGCCGACGGCG
>NZ_JASJUV010000001.1:456920-1296900 GCF_030125445.1 Pseudoalteromonas ardens | reverse complement strand
CTGCGTTATCCAGTGTAATCGTCTGAGTCGCAGCAGTTGAAGTGTTACCTGCCGTATCCGCCTGGGTGGCCGACACGGTTAGCGTGCCATTGTTCAGACCACTGACATCGAGCTCGCTGCCGCTCAATGTCCAGTTTCCTGAACTGTCGGCAGTCACCGTGCGGCTTACAGAGCTGTTATTATCTGTGATGGTCACGGTGACACTGTTACCCGACTCCGCGCCTGAACCGGCGATCAGCACGTCATTGTCTTCTGCCGCATTGACGATCCCATCGGTTTCAATCGGGGTGGTGATGGTCAGTGCCGACGGCGCTGCGTTATCCAGTGTAATCGTCTGAGTCGCAGCAGTTGAAGTGTTACCTGCCGTATCCGCCTGGGTGGCCGACACGGTTAGCGTGCCATTGTTCAGACCACTGACATCGAGCTCGCTGCCACTCAATGTCCAGTTTCCTGAACTGTCGGCAGTCACCGTGCGGCTTACAGAGCTGTTATTATCTGTGATGGTCACGGTGACACTGTTACCCGACTCCGCGCCTGAACCGGCGATCAGCACATCGTTGTCCTCTGCCGCATTGACGATCCCATCGGTTTCAATCGGGGTGGTAATAGTCAGTGCCGACGGCGCTGCGTTATCCAGCGTAATGCTTTGCGTCGCTGCGGTCGAGGTGTTACCTGCCGTATCTGCCTGGGTGGCTGACACCGTCAACGTGCCATTGTTCAGGCCACTGACGTCCAGCTCACTGCCACTTAAGGTCCAGTTACCTGAGCTGTCTGCCGTCACCGTACGACTCACCGAACTGTTGTTGTCTGTGATGGTTACCGTCACGCTGTTACCGGACTCTGCGCCTGAACCGGCGATCAGCACATCGTTGTCTTCTGCCGCGTTAACAAGGCCATCGGTTTCAATCGGGGTAGTGATGGTCAGTGCCGAAGGTGCTGCGTTATCCAGCGTAATGCTTTGCGTGGCTGCGGTCGAGGTGTTGCCTGCTGTATCCGCCTGAGTGGCCGACACGGTTAGCGTGCCATTATTCAGGCCACTGACGTCCAGCTCACTGCCGCTCAGCGTCCAGTTTCCTGAACTGTCTGCGGTCACGGTACGACTGACCGTTGAATTGTTATCTGTGATGGTTACCGTCACGCTGTTGCCGGACTCAGCGCCTGAGCCGGCGATCAGCACGTCGTTGTCTTCTGCGGCATTAACAATCCCATCCGTTTCAATCGGCGTGGTGATGGTCAGTGCCGACGGTGCCGCGTTATCCAGTGTAATCGTCTGAGTCGCAGCAGTTGAAGTGTTACCTGCCGTATCCGCCTGGGTGGCCGACACGGTTAGCGTGCCATTGTTCAGGCCACTGACGTCCAGCTCACTGCCACTCAAGGTCCAGTTTCCTGAGCTGTCTGCGGTCACTGTGCGGCTTACAGAGCTGTTATTGTCCGTGATAGTTACCGTCACGCTGTTGCCGGACTCAGCGCCTGAGCCGGCGATCAGCACATCGTTGTCTTCTGCGGCATTGACAATACCATCAGTTTCTATCGGCGTGGTGATAGTAACAGCGGAGGGTGCCGCATTATCCAGGGTGATACTTTGTGTAGCAGCGTTAGAGGTATTGCCAGCGGTATCCGTTTGAGTCGCTGACACCGTCAGGGTGCCATTGTTCAGACTGCTGACATCCAGTTCACTGCCACTCAGCGTCCAGTTACCAGAGCCGTCTGCGGTCACGGTACGACTGACCGTTGAATTGTTATCCGTGATGCTCACGGTCACACTGTTGCCCGACTCAGCACCCGTACCAGCAATCAACACATCATTATCTTCTGCCGCATTGACGATACCATCCACTTCAATCGGCGTGGTGATGCTGACTGCGCTTACACTGGTATCCACAGTAACAGACAAACCAGAGCCATCAGCAGTATTTCCTGCTGTGTCTGTTGAACGTGCTGTCATTGTATGTGTGCCTGCTGATAAAGCAGACGTTGTAATAGTCCAGGTACCTAAAGTGGCAGTGCCGGTGCCCACAGTACCATCAATGCTTGAAATCAGCGTAATCGCGCCACCATTTGGACCTGAGCCGGTAAATGTCGCGGTTGTATCATTGGTCACATTATCGGTATTGGATGTACCTGTATCACTGCTTGCATCCAGATCAGGTGTGCCCGGTGCTGAAGGGGCGGTTGTATCTATCGTCACACTCAGACTACTCGATGCCGAACTTTCGTTACTACTTGCGTCGGTTGCTTTTGCAGTGATGGCGTGCGTTACTCCGGCAGTCAATGCACTGGTGGTAATTTGCCAATTGCCGCCTGTTGCCGTGCCAGTTCCGATTACGGTTGTACCACCACCTTCCTGATCGCTATACAACCTAACCGTTGAACCGCTTTCAGCTGTACCACTGAATGTTGGTGTTGTGTCATTGGTGTTATTGTCGCTATCAGAAGTACCTGTATCAGATCCGGCGTCAAGATCTGGCGTTGATGGTGCGTTAGGTGCTACGTCATCATTCACTGTGATAGTAAATGCTTTTTGGAATGTCGTTGTAGAATCACTGGTTTGCAAACAAACCACATAGCTTCCCGCCGATAACGCGGCTTGCGTTTCGATGTTTGAACCATCGATCTGGAAACTACCATTGTTAGTATCTGCGCTACAGGTACCATTCGCGCTGGCACCGCTGCTAACTATCGTATACGTATGACTGTCACTGGTGTCAGGATCTGTGGTGCTCAGTGTGCCTATGTTGGCACCTGCACCAGTTGCAGATTGATTAATTGACGTCGTGTCCAGACTAATATCTGTCGGGTCATCATTTTGCGCAGTAATGGTCACTGTTGCCTGGTTGGTGCCAGTGCTGTTTGCTGTGCCATCATTAAAAGTATAATCGAGCGTCACAGATGACGGCGGTGCTTCTGAACTATTCTGGTAAGTGATGTTTTGCAACACCGAATCAACGATCGCAGAGGTTGCACTGGTGTTGAACGTCAACACTAAAGTACCCGACGAATTCGTTGTTACCGTACCGACTGTCGTTGAGTTATAGGTGAAGGTACTGCTCTCGGTAAGCGTTCCCAACAGGCCATTATTACCAAAAACATCCTGTGAGCTCGCACCGCCATTTCGGGCAATCGTCAGGGTTGCATTGTTATAATTACCTGCACCACTGTCTAGTGCATCCAGTTCGGTATCTGCAACAACAACATCCGAATCGATAATAATGGCTGAACCGTTTTCAGTAAACGTCTGGCCGCCATTCAGATTACTAAAAGTCGGTACATTGTTTGGCGAGATAAAGGTGATATCAGTATTGGCACCGTTATCCGCCACAGTAAAGTCCAGTGAACTGGCTGGCGCATTTGAAAGCGTTATTGCTACCTCAACGGCGCTGAAGTCAGTCGCATCAGTATCCACCTGCAGTGTGCTCGTGCCGTTAAAGCGAACATTGCTGGTTGTCAGGCCCGTCACACTATTAATGGTAATGATATCACCCACACTTAAGTCTGTGATGGTATCACCATTAAGGTCAGACGCGTCGCCGACAAAGTTATCATTGCCCGCATTACCTGTCATCGAGTCAGTACCACCACCAGGACGAATGGTATCAGTCCCGCTACCACCGGTGATCGTATCGTTACCGTCAAAGTCAGTGGCAGTCATGTTTATGGTGTCACCACTCAACGCACTGGCGTTTAGCGTGATAGCGTTGCTGAGCGCAAAGCCAACAGCATTGGAGATAGTGACTGAGTTGCCATTGGAGTCAAAGTTATCTGTCAGCGTAATGGTAAAAATATTGTTGGTACCAATCGCCAGGTTTTCGATTTCAGAGACGCTGGTATTACCAAAGTTAAACGTGCCCCCATCCATCAGTTTTAGGGTTTCGGAGCCTGCAGCACCTGTGATTGCCGTAGTAAAGTTATTTGCTACATTTGCCACATCAATGGAAACCGTTGCACCACTGGCCAGTGACAAGGTACCAATATTGGTAAAGCCACCGCTGGTCAGGTCAGCACCATCAGAGGCACTCACTGTATCACCGGTCGTTGCGTCACCTGTAAGCGAACCATTAAAGGCACTTCCGGCAATATCAAATGTAATAGCGTCATTGGACGCTGTCGCGTCAATCGTCGCTGACGCATTGGTCACTGTGATAGTACGGCTGTTAGTACTGTCATCGTTAACTGAGTAAGTCTCTATACCCGATAACGTTGTAAAGTTACCGTCTCCAGAAATTGTGATGGTCTCCGAACCTGCCGCCGTGACAGTACCGCTAAAAGACGCATTTTGCGCAGGCGTCATCGTCACGGATGCACCGCTGGCTAAAGTCAGGTTAACTATGTTTGCAAGCGTACCACCCGAAATATTAGCGCCTGAAGACAGCGACACAGTATCTGCGGTTGTGCTATCACCGGTCAGCGTGCCTGTATAACTGAGCGTTCCCACGTCGAATGTTACGGCATCAGTAGAAGACGATGCCGTGACAGAGGTGCCAGCGGCACCAAGGGTCACGGTACGGCTATTTGTCGAAGAGTCACCGACCGAGAAACTCTCTACATTAGCAAGCGTGGTAAAGTCACCATCCCCTGAAATATTGATGGTTTCAGTACCCGCCGCAGTGATAGTGCCACCAAAGAGTGCTGGCTGAGAAGCCGTCATAGAGACGCTGGCACCACTGGCTAATGTCAGGTTTTCAAAGTTCGATACCGTTGCACCGGCAATACTCGCACCGGAGCTCATTGACAAGGTATCCGTGCCGCCGGCTGCATTCAAAGTGCCCGTTGCGGTCAATGCTGCTATGTCGATGGTATCGTTGCCACTGCTGCCAGTGACGTTTTGTGAGGCTGAACTCAGCGTAATGCTGTTTGCAGCGCCCAATACATAAGTTTCGATTGCGCTCGCTGCCGTCAGGCCATCGGTTGCCGCAGAGATTGTAATGCTTTCCGACGCGCTGCCGTTAATCGTACTAAAAGCATCGTGTTGCGCTTCAGTCATTGTCACAGATGCGTTGGCATCCACAGTCAGGGTTTCAAAACCACTTACTGTCGCACCAGCAATACTGGCACCATTACTCAGCTGTAATACATCGGTACCCCCACTGCCCGTCAAAGTCCCCGTTGCCGTCAACGACCCCGTCGCAACGGTATCAGCCGAGCTACTGCCCGTGACATTTTGTGCAGCACCGCCCAGCGTAAAGGTAAACCCGGCACCCAATACATACGTTTCGATATCTGCATCACCAGTAATAACGGCATTGCCATCAGCACTGCTAAGTGTAAATTGGTTAGTTCCCGCGCCATTTATAGTGGTAAATGACTCATGCTGAGATTCAGTCAACGTGATAGATGCACCGCTATCCGGTGTCAAAGTCTCAAAGCCACTCAGGGATGTTAGGTTTGCGAGGTTTGTGCTGGTTGGCACAGAAAGAATATCTGTCCCCGTACCACCACTGGCAGTTGAACCTGATACATGACTGGCATCCGCAATAGTCAGAGTTTCGTCACCACCGGCAAACGTAATAGCCGGGCTCAGATTTGTGCCATTACTGGTATTAAAGCCTGTAGCTGTGGAGCTTGCAGCCGTGACATCCGTAACACTGACGGTGGCTGTTCGCGTTGTACTGCTTGCAGAGCCATCGTTGATCACCACAGTCACTGTACGTGCAGTTTCGTTTGGCGTACTCGAGGTATTGTTATAGGTGATGGCCTGCAGGAAGGTTGTAACTTCGGCTGGTGTCGCCGTCGCGCCCGTAATAGAGATAGTATCCTGCAAAGTAATATCGGATGCACCCGACACACCTGTCAGAGCATTTTGCGCTGCTGCTGTTACGTTCAGGCCTTCGGATGCTCCATCTTGATCATTGGTCAGTGAAACTGTTATGGTTGTTATGGTGTCACTGTCTGCATCCGTTGCTGAGGCGCTGCTGGCAATGTTAACCGCGCCGCTGCCCTCAGAAAAACTAGCACTGCTGTCATTACTGCCGCTCCCTGTATCTAGGTCAACAACCGGCGTTGTATTGGCTGTACTAAAATTAAAGGTAGTGTTATCACTGATCCCCGTAAAGGCATTGCTGGAAGTATCTGTTACTGAACCTGAGTCAATTCGGATCGCATATGTTCGGTTGCCGGTTAAATTACTGGTTGGATTCAGGTAAACCTTATCACTGGTAATACTTACCCGACCAGACCCTGGCGTGGTGGTGGTGCCATCGCTTTCGCTGGCAACATCAAAAACCTCAAAGTCGCTACTGTCAGTGACATTACGAATGGTGATATTACCCGTGCTCAGTGCAATGTTTTCATCAAAGGCGATGACAATGTCGTTGCCGACTGCAACATCCGTCGCGTTGTCATTGGGAGTTGAGCTTGCGCTGACAAAAGCAGGTGCCGTTGAATCAGAGGCAGTTGCATCATCCACAACCAGATATCTTAGCGCGTAGCGAGTATCATAATCATTGTTTACATCGGCATCTGGAAAGGTAATTTCAACCACATCAACATTTTGCCAGAGCGCATTATTAAAGTCGGACGAGCGTGTAAAGCTAAAATTGCTACCAGGCCCTAAACCTGCAGGAGGAGTCAACTCGACAGAGACTGTCTCGGTATTATCGGCATACCCCGTCAGCTTAACTCTTGAATTTGAGTCGGTACTGCCCGCTACAACCAATGTCATACCATCAAAGCTAAAATGCGTACCACTTTGCTCTGTTAGCTTATAGCCTTTGTTAACCGTTACGGCCGCACCGGTTTGGGGAAAAGAATTGCCATAAAAAGAGTTTGCCACAGCTCTAAAGCTATCATTATTAAAGGCGCTACTGTCCCCCGCAGTGACAAGAAAGGTCACCGCTCCGGCATTATCTAGCGAGATATCAGGAATGTCGTTCGAACCGTCCTGAAGGGTAGTAGGCGTGCCTGACCCACTGAAAAAATCCAGCGTTTTTTGAGCTGCCCAAATATTACCAGAAAACAGTGCTGCTGATACGCCCGCAGTGCTAACCGCTGATGCAACCTTACTTAACTTCATACCCATACTCCATTGATATTCCTGGTAATGTAACTATATTATTTTTAGAGCGCACCATGCATAGCCAAAAGCAGGATGCTTTAATTTTAAATGCACAAACGGGCCATTTCACAAAAGAAATAGCCCGCTAACTTTTTATATCTTAATTGCGTGGTGGAAATACCCCATCTGTCGCAATCAACCAGTTAACCGGTAAAACCGGATTTAATATATTCAAAGGTGCAGAGCCACCTGTGTTAGTGACAGTGACAGTACCACCCGCAGAGCCGCCACCACTGACATTCAAGCCCTTAATGGTTGTGAGGGCTTCAGTTTCAAATCCTGGCTTAAAAAAACCTTCGCTATTATTTCGAGCGATAAAGCAATCCGAATCCGGTACTTTAGTATTTGCCGTATTGGTTGCGACACTCATAGTACCCGAAACAGGATTAGTTCCCCCCAACGGGGTAAAAATTGCCGTATGAGAGTGCGCAGGCATATGAATGATCTCAATACCTACCAGCTCTGTACCTTGTCTTTCACCTTGACGGTAGTCCATACCACCCGGGCGCACACCCTGACCTACCGGACTGCGACCACGCAAATCTGGTAACGCGTATGTAGTACGCGCATCACCGCCATAAATAGTCCCGATCAACGCAAATAACGCCTGATTTTGTGAAATAGCCATAGTCTGGCCTAAACACATTGCAAAATTTCTGATTGTAAAAGCACCGCCGAAGGTACCCATTGAGCCAATATACGGGTCAGTAGACATATGAAATCCTCTCTAATTCGTAAACATACCCTTTAACGATAAACGCTCAGTACCACTATAATTCTCTCAGTGATTTATCGACTTGTTGCGACGAGTTCGCACCAACTACTTCAATTACAACTTTGCCTGAAAGGCATAATATGTGTTAACAGCTATCACTACTCAGTGATTATTCTGGGTTTCCTTCTGGTAAATGTGGCGTAAAAACAGGTGGGATGAAAAACTCGGGCAATTGCACCCTGCGCGCCTCTCCACTCAAGACCTTGTCAAGGCAGACTGTACCGGTTTCATTAATACTGACATTTAGTTCAGCCGGATCATCGCTGTCTGAAAAACGCCAGTATAATTCTGTGGTTTTGTAACGTAAGAGTGCCATTAATGGGTAACCGTCAAATTCGCTGGGGCTATCACAGAACCTTTCGTGACAGTCCACGAGCTTTTGATCTCCCAAAAACTGGACTAACAAGCTGCCCATGCCGGGTACTTCTAAAATACTGCACTCGCCCTGTGCGACAACTATCTCGCCAGTGCCTTCAACTTTCGCAATACGCTGTCCTTCACCACTTGGTGTGACGCCTCCATTGTATGGAAACAGCGTAAGATCATAACCATATCGGTTGGTCAGATTGATCTTTATATTCATATCTATCTCGCTTCTGAGTTAAAGTTCAGAGCATAGTTAGAAATGCAGGATAATAAGTACATCGGCTGGGCCACTCACAAGTCCTTCTCAACTAAGCTACCATTGTAAAATTTAGTACAAAGGTATCGGTTTGCAATTGATATACCTCAATCAAAACACTTAATTTTGAACACCTAGATTCTGCCCTCAGATGAGGCTGCCACCTCTAAACCAGGTTCAAGTCCAAACAGCACGGCAAACCGGTAGCCATCAAAAATCCCTTGCTCAGTTAAAACCGTATCAAGGCGAATCGCACCATCAATCGTTTTAACTAATAGTCCTTTCACTCTATCAAGTTCCAAAACTGTGCCAGGCTTAATGCCCGCCAACTTACACTCCATACTGCTGGCCTGCATTAGTTGCAACAATCCCTCGCGAAACTTAAACCTTGCGCCACCGAGCTCAGCATTGGCAGCGCGTGCCAGGTTGACAATGTCGGTGCTGGTATGCTGTCGCCAGTCAATCAATAAATCCTCTACCTGCACATGTGCAGCGTAACGAGGCTCAGATTGCACACCATCAATCTCGACGTGCTCACTTTGGGCTTGCCAGTTCAAAGTGCCGGCAGCACGCTGCTGCGCGAACTGCTCAAGCAGAGCAGGAACCGCCTGGGCTATTTTTTGGTGAAAGCACTGTGAGGTATCGAACGGGTGAACAGGTAAATCAATATGTGTAGCAATATCGCCAGTATCAAGCTGCTCAGCGACTTTGTGCAGCGTTAGTCTGACAGTATCTGCGCCACTTTTAAGCTGCCAGAACACGGGCATTGGACCGCGATAATCAGGCAACGCACTAGGGTGGACGTTAAGTACATCACCTGTAAAAAAGTCAATCAGCTTGGTACGAAGCTTGTGTTTAAACAAATAGGCTAAACCACTGTTTGCTCCCAGCCTGTCGAGATCGGCAATCAAGGCGTCGTCCGATTCGGTTTTATACTGCAGCATAGGGATCTGATGGTGATGCAAAAAGCGCTGTAACTGAACAAGATCCGGGTTTGGCTCAGCTTCAATCAATACAACGCAGCTAAGCTGCCCTCTTTGCAACAAGTACTGTACAACAGCCAGACATAAACAACTGCCACTAAACAAAGCATACTTAGGTTCCATGGTCTTCTCCTATACTTTAACCGGGACAAACCCAGGCATGCCGCTAAGCTGATAATAGAATTGGACTGTGTCACCACTATTGGCTACAAAATGTGTATGCTCCAGCTCTTTGGGTCGGGCATCAACGTAGAAGCTCATGTCGGGTTTAGGGTGAGTAATCCCCGAGTCGTATTGGTCCACTCCTTCTTCATCAAACGTATTGATTTGGGCATAAACCGCTAAAATACGTGTAGACATGTCTTCAACACCCGTAGGGATCGTCACGGCATTTGCTGCAACCACCTTGATGTCATCCTCAAGCTCTATCTCTGTCATTTCCAAAAGTGCAGACTTATCGATACGCATCAATTCGCCCAGCTCAACACGCTCATTTAACGCACTGTCGCGTAAATGGTCGGAGTGACAATACTCAGCGTCTTTCCATTGCTGGTTGTACTCAGTCTCACCATGGATCATCATCCCTTTAATGGACACAGATCGTGGTATCATCCAGCCATCAAGCGTCAGGAATTTCACCAGGTGTTTAGCAATGGAAAGTTGACCTTCGCGAGTAAAGCCATGTTGCATTGCTTCCAGTACCAGTAAATCTATCGCCTGCTCTGGCTCATAAATAGTGGCATCTTCCTCGATAATGTCTGCCACAAACTCACCCAATTGCAAATCATTAATCAGCTGTTTTAGCGTAACTATGGCACCTGGGTGCGCATCTACAAATAACACCTTAATTTGCTCATGGTTAAACTCGTTTTGATCTTTATAGTAACTTAGCAACGGCAGTATTAACGGCGCAAAAGGACCACAGGCAGGGTATAAAATCGTTATAGAGCCTTTATGAGACAACATGCCACGTATCGCTTTGTCGATACCTTTTGCGTAGCCCTTAATACGGTATATGTCTTTGATTGTATGACGGCAATTTTGGGGTGACATGATAAGACCCGTCGCTGAAATATACTGACGTGTCAATAATTCTTCACTGAGGTCCGCCATCGACATTGACTGCAAAGCATGATCGTACATTGCCTCAAAAGCAGCTGTCAGTTGCGCGTGCGTCGCTTGTGTGGTGCTCAGTATCAATGTCATTGCATCGACAAAGCTTTTGGTAAGCGCCTGCTGTCGTTGTGCGGTTGTGAGCTTAGCTTTAAGCAAAGATTCAAGTTGATTTCGTACGGTGTGTTTTAATAATTGGTCGATATTTGGATCGGCGTAATCTGTCTTCGACACATTACCCATCTGATGTTTTTCCATCGGGCGCTACCTAAGTATAATAATTCCGTAATTACAAGGCGTTAACAGACTTAATGGCTGTCCAATTTAACGCCTGTCAGCGTTCACTGTCCAGTTTAGTTGAGTGCTGAGAATTTGCGAGTTTCAATATTGAAAGTCCACTTTCTGTCATCCAGCGTGCCACCTGAAATCAGGATATGCTGCGTACCATCCAGTGACCTGTACTGCGGCTTTTTGCCTAATCGTGAGCGGCCGTAAGAGTACAAGAATGCGCCATTATTGCTGAATACCTTGATACTGGACGTGCCCATTTCAAGAACGTGAATGTGTCCTTGAGTATCCAAAGTAAGGTTTTTAGGTCCATTTAGCTGAGCCACAACCTCGGTACCAAACTCACCGATCTGAGCAAGTTTTTCACCGTAAAAATTTGCCACGGTAATAGAGTGATGTCCTCTTTCAATCAGATACAGCAGCTGCTGACTTGGTTCTATGGCAAAGTCATTAAGGTTATCAATACCTTGTGGTAATTTTATGGTTCCGCTTGGATTACCGGACAGGTCAAATATGTTTATCTCGCTGCTGGTTTCAAAGTGTACGAATAGACTCGAACCATAGCGTCTCGCTATTGCGGGATTTAGGCTAAACTCTACGATGTCACCGTTAGGCGACTCTATAGAGGCTTTAGGCGCTTTAAGTGCTAGCGTGTCGAGCAGCTCTTTACTCAGCCTTTGCGTATCCTGCTCTGAAATTGTAAATGAAGTGCTATTTGCAGCAAGTGCACTGACTGGCAGCACACCACTCGCACATAGGTACGAGCTTGTTTTAAGAAAAGTACGACGTTCCATCTGTAAACACCATTAGCAACCAAAAAACTAGTTCATTATTACAAACTACTGAATAATTAGATATTACACTATATTACACCACAAGCAACATATACCAATTTAGTACTGGAATATGCCAAAAACGTAGTAATTTAGCACTTTTTCACCGTAATTTATCCCAATACTAAGCCAGAAGCATTTGACCCTCTATTGATAATCGGTAAAGATTAAAAGCCGACAGGTTTAACATGCTTCAGACTAATCAGTAACTATTGAAATTATTGAAATTTACTCATGCTATGAGGTGAGTTTGCAGTAATCCTTACGATCTTCATCTTAGTGAAACCTGTCTGATGTCAAATAAACGATACTGTGGGCAAGGATGTTGAAAAAACATTGTAATAATCGTAATTCTTAACAATAATTTAGAGCTTAAGTTCGAGCCCTGTTAACAAATTAGATAAAAACAAAATACTATGCCACTAACTCAATTTTCTGATCCTTATATCCAGGATCGCTTTCAGTCGACTCAATATGAGCTCATCCACAAGATCGGTGAAGGCGGCTTTGGTAAGGTCTATAAAGCGAAGAATAAAAACACCGATCAGATCGTGGCAATCAAGTTTCTGGCACTTGAACCACATCTGGACGAAGCCAAAAAGCACCGTTATGTGGAGCGATTTAAACGCGAAACCACTCTGAGCAGCCAGTTGCAGCACCCGCATATCGTGAGGCTGCTGGACAAAGGCCAGGTTGATGAAAACCTGCTATACGGTGTATTTGAGTATGTGGAGGGTCAGTCCCTACGCGAGCACCTGATCCAGGAAGGTGCGTTAGACGCAGTAGACGCAACCGACATTATGTTGCAGGTGCTGGACGCCCTGATCCATGCGCACAAACAAGGCATCATTCACCGGGACATCAAACCTGCGAATATCATGCTGACCCAGGCTGGCGCCAAAACCTATGCAAAAATTCTCGATTTTGGTATTGGTACGCTGAGCCAGGAAAGCCGCCATCAGGACTTTGCAACACTGACACTCACGCAAGAAACCCTGGGTACACCTTCTTATAGTGCCCCCGAGCAATTACGCGGTGAGCCAGCGTCAGCCAAAACCGATATCTATGTATGGGGCCTGGTATTTTTAGAATGTCTGACGGGGTTACCTGCCGTAACCGGCTCTAGTATTGCGTCGATTTATCACAAGCAATTGAGCGATGTTCATATTCCGTTACCAAGCGCATTACTAGGCCACCCATTATCCGGATTACTGCGCCGCGTATTACAAAAAAATGCAACTGAACGAGTCATTTCTGGTGAAGAGGCGTTTGCTGAACTTAACTCCATGAACGTCTCTAACCTGGTTGGCGTGCTGGCAGATGTCCAGGCTCAGCATGGTTATGACGATGCCACTGTGGTACTGCGCACTGATGATCCGGCCCACCCGGGTCAGCAAGATTACACAACACTGACAGAGCGTAAGCAAATCACCGTAATGGCGTTGAGGCTGAGCGCCAAAATATTGGATGAAAACGCCAAAGATCTGGATGTCATAGACACTCTGTTTAAGTCGCAGCGTAACACCTGTATCGATATTGCGACCCGTTTTGGTGCATACCATGTCGGCAACCTGGCCGATACCGCCTTATTCTATTTCGGTTATCCTGTCGCCAGCGATAACGACACTCGCCTGAGCGCACGTACTGCGCTAGATGTAGTGAGTGAATTGGGCAAACGTAATGCACTGATGCAGGAAGCCCATGGCGTGCAACTGAATGCCCATATTGGCTTGCATTCAGGTATTTTTGTCACTTATGCCAATGCCGTACCAGAAGGCCATATCGCCAATACAGCAATGCAGCTTGCACGTCTTGCTGGTGAGCGACAAATTTTGTGTACCGCAGAGTCACGTGCCATTCTTGAGCCTTACAGTGAATTCGACTATTTCGACAATATGCCGCTGGGCATGGTGTTTGAGCAACAAGCCATTTATAACCTCAAGGGTGAAAAGCGGGTTGAAGCCTTTGGCTTTATGCGCGGCACACGTCACCATCACAAGCTGATTGGCCGTCAGAGTGAGCTCGATAAAACCCTGTCGATCATCAACAATGAACAACAGACCACCCGGGTTGCCCACATCTATGGGGAAGCAGGGATTGGTAAGTCACGTTTACTACAGGAAATTCGTGCTAACGCCGGCAAATATCAGCACCTGGTTGCCCAGTGTCTGCCGGAACATCAGAACAACGCGCTCTACCCTATTCTAACGCTTGTACGTTACCTGTTTAATACCAGCAACCTCAGCAATACTGAGGTAATAGACTTGTTTGTGTCACTGCTTAAAGAGCAGGACTGCACACTCAGCACAGATGCCATTTTGCCAATCCTGATGGTCTGGTTGAATATCGAATTACCAGAAGGCATGCAGCCGTCATCACTGGCACCGGACGCACAAAAAGAGTTGCTATTCAAAGGTCTGACTGCCCTGCTGCTATCGCACAAATTCAGCCTCAGCAACCACAAACTGTACATCATTGAAGATATTCACTGGGCAGACTCTACAACTTTGGAGTTTATTCATCACTTTGCGGCCAACCTTGGCGATGGCAGCGTGCTGATCAGCACTTCGCGCCAGCCTAGACCAGACAGCCTGCACGACCTGACATTGCTCGAACTGGAGCTACACAAGCTCACCGCAAAAGCAACGGAAGACTTCATCGAACAGTTGTTCGAGGGCAAAGCCGTATCGCAAAACGTACGCGACATCCTGGTCAGCCGAACAGACGGTATCCCGCTGTTTATCGAAGAGCTGGTCGATATGCTGAAACAAAAAGCACTTGTCAGCGAGCAAAGCGGCGAAGTTAATTTCGTCAGCCCGGATAAACTCGATCAGGTTCCCAGTAGCCTGCGTGAATCACTCCAGCAAAAACTCGACAGCCTGGTACACGCCAAAGAAACTGCACAACTCGCCGCAACCATTGGCCGGGAATTCGAATACGACCTGCTCGTCGCCGCGTCTTCACTCAGTGAAGATCAGATCCAAAACGACCTCAACGAGCTGATAGAGAAAGACCTCATCATCCAGCAACGCCGGGTTGAGAACGATAGCTATATCTTTAAACACGCGCTGGTGAGGGATGTAACGTACGAAAGTGTACTAGATTCTACTAAGAGCAAAATTCACCAGAGAGTTGCTGAGTCGCTAGATAGCTTATACGAAAGTAAATCGATTATTGAGCCCAGTGTTATTAGCTTTCACTATGAAGTTGCAGGAGACTACAAAGCTGCCGCAGAGTGGTCTAAGAAATTTACACTAGAGTTAATCTCCAAATATTCTTATCGGCATGCACTGGAGGTCGCCCAGCACACTGAAGAGCTATTAGAATACCTCAGCAACAGAAACCAGGCAGATTTACTGAAAGGACAATTGCTCAATGCGATCTATCCATGCTATGTCAGTACTTACGGTACAGCCTCTCCTGAAACTCTCGATTTTAGAGACAAACTATCTTCGGTATCTCAGTCTGATGAGGTAAAAGCTAATTCAGACATACATTTATCAATAAAAAACAAACTCGATTGGATCAAATTCATGGAGCTCTTCTATTGTGGTGGAGGTCCGAATACTATTAAATTTGGTATGGAATTACTTGAGCTATATAAGTGCGGTAAAGACTATAATAAGCAAGCCGTTACTTTAGCGCACTTGATCTTATCGTATCTATTTGAAGGGAAAATTGACGAATCTTTAGAGTGCTTTAAAGTTCTACAACAGGAACTTTTTGAAAAAACTGATAGGGATTATATTCTCCATCAGTATGGAATTGATATTGAACCATTCTCCTATTCCGTTGCCTCGCTTAGCTATCTTCATAAAAATAACATTAGTAAAGCGGATTACTGTACCCTAACAGCCATTGAAAAATCTTCTGGGCACTCCGCATGTCACGCCACTGCAATGGCTTACTTATTTCGGGCGCTTTTGAATGCTTTCTTAAATAACGATGAAGAAGTCATTGAAGTTGGCAAATTATACTTTACAAGAATTTACGAAGAGAAGAATTTCTCTTATTATCAAGTATATTTAAACTTCCTCCTTTCTTGTTATGAAGGTAAAATTGACGAATCCGAAAAAGTCATCATGAGTATTGCTGATTCTCCCCAAGACTATGCCACCGGATGGTATATAGTTTTCTTAGCATTGAAGATTGCTAAAAACGGTAATTATGAAAGAGCAAAAAAAGTACTCACATACTCTTTAGAAAAATCAAAAGAAAATAGGGAACTACCTGCCATACCTATTATATTAAACTCTTTATCCATGGTCGAAAGTGAACTTGGTAACCACTCAGAAGCCAAGAAATTGATAGAACAATCTATTGAGTTGAGCACAGCTCAAGGTAATTTGTTTTTCTTAAACGAAGCTAAAAAACGGCTTAAATCTACTCCTAATATCTAAGGTGAAAATATGTCAGATCAAAGTTCAACTATACAAGAAGACAACTCTCATGGAGATGAAAACCCGCTATGGGGTTTTGAAAAAGATGCAGAGTGGAGAAATGCTTTTAGAAGACTTATCAGCTACTCATGGGTCTCTGATGAAAAACTTCAAGAAGTAATTAATAACCCTCTAGAAATGATGAGCAAACTCTCTGATTACACGCCTCCTTCTGGTTTATATATCCGGTTCAGAGGCCTAAAAAGTAATAAAGAAGTTATTGAAACACCTCCTTATAATGAATTTAACAAAGAAAGTCTGATTGGATATAGCTATGACGCTAGCTTTTTAGATAAACAACATCCGATCAATGGTTGGCTGGAAACTGCAGATCACCTTCCTACTGAAGTCATCTTTACACTTCCTCCAGCCCCAGAAAATAATGATATAAAGGCATACGCTTTAGCCGATTATGAAGCTAAAGGAAAAGAAATGCCATTTAGCTGCTGCTAAAGTCAACTTTGTAGGAGGGGCTTCCCCTCCTTGAGAACTAAATATGCCAAATAAAATATTTGATGGAGACAGGCACGTTATAGAGCCCGTTTCACTTTGGAAAGAGTATACTAGTGAAAGAACATTTTCTAAATACCCAATATATTTAAAAAATGTCCCGCATCAAGAGCTCAGCATTCCACCGATTTTGATGATTGGAGAGCACTCTGTCCTCAGCAACTGGGGTCCCGACATCCAAGTTGCTGCCGCAATCGAAAATGAAAGCAGTATTGCGGAAAGACTCGCTGCAACCTGTTCGCAAGACCAGCTACTATCAATGAATGACTCTGGTATTGAACAAGCTTTGTTGTTTCCAAGTTTCGCCATGTACATAGTCAATCATAGTGAAATTGACGCTCAAGCCTCGCTTGATTTTGCTTCAGCATACAACCGTTGGCTATTTGACTATATAGGTTCAGAGACCGATAGATTGCACGGCGTAGGTGTGATCAGTCGCCATGACCCTAAAACTATGGTGGCACAGTTAGAGACAATCGCTCAGTTTGGATGGCGTATGATCAAACTACGCCCTGAAATCATTAATGGCAGATCTCTTGGCCACCCTGATTATGAAGCCTTTTGGAAGCGTTGCGAACAGTTAGGCATCACAGTAGCACTGCATGGTGGTACGCATTTAGCGGGCAGCACAGTTGGAACGGACAGGTTTACTAGCCGATTTGGTTTACATGCCTGCTCACACCCTATAGAAATCCAAATGGCTTTCTTATCTCTAGTCGAGTCAGGAGTGACAGAGAGATACCCAAGCTTAAAGTTTTTACTACTGGAAGCTGGCTGCTCATGGGTCCCGTACTGGCTCTGGCGGCTTGATAATATATGCTATACCGAGTTCCCAAGCTTGATTCAAGACAACATAAAAATGCTGCCGTCTGAATATTTTAAAAGACAATTTTGGCTCACAATTGAGCTTGGGGAACCCAGTATCGAAGATTGCATCAAAACAGTAGGGGTTGACAACCTAATATATGGTAGTGACTTTCCGCACCCTGACCATATGCACTTGAATGATGTCAACATAAGAAATGAGCTTGATTATCTGACACCCTCTGAAATAGACAAAATACTGTATAGAAACTATAAAGCCTTGATTTAATATGCATTACTCAAATTACAAATGGAAAAACAAAGCTATAGTTTACTCCGGAGTAAACAAGGATTTTTTCGTTATTTACGAAGAAATCCTATATCAGTTTCCTGCTGAGCAGTTCCCCTACTTAGAGCTCATTGGAAAACCAAATGTATATGAGCTTGATATCGACAGCGAAATTGCTTTCATGCGAACTTTGGAGTTAATGAAGCGTTTTTCTCTAGTTGAGATAGACGAGGAAACCAACGATTCAATACCAATGCAGGATATTAAAACTGCTTTAGAAAAGTCACAAGTTGAGACCTTAAATACAAATGAAAACTTATGCTGCCAACTTTTAGAAGTTGAATATCAGAATTATAGATCTCGACTTATTTATATTTTTGGTCAGGTGTTCATAGCAAAGAACAACATCGAGTTTTTTGATGCACTTGAACAAGTCCTACTCTCAAACTACCCGATTCGGAACATTGTAAATAACCTTAACGTAGGAAAAGAAAAACCAGCTTTCATTAAGAAATCAGAGTTGGATGCCGTTATCCGAAGTAAGCTCATTGAGAAATCAATTGAAGAGGTTAATAAATCTTCCGAGCAAATTATTGTCGAAATTTCACTTCATGACTGCTCTTCAAAAACTCACAATGTAGAGCACTTAACAGTAGACCCTTTCAATCTCGTAAATGAGCAAGATCCTGAACTAAAATTAAACTCTGTAGCATGCATATTTGACCAGGATGGCGGCTCAAGATCTAAATCCCCGAGCTCAACCTTGAATGAGCTTCTGCCATTCGTATCAAACAAACTTGGCCTTGTAACTCACATAGAAGAGCTTTCAGACTCTCAAGACAACCCGATTAAAATTTATAGAACGGGATTTTACAAGGGGCCATATACCTCGCTCGGACGTCATAACTCCTCATTCGTACAAATATGTTTGGGTAAAGGAGTTGATCCAGTTCAATCTAAAGTAAGTGGTATTTGTGAAGCGATTGAGCGAAAGAACGCCCAATATTATGGAAGCGAACCTAGTACTTTATCATTACCAAAGAAATTACCTCACCGCTATATAAGCTTTTCTGAACTATTGCCATATAGTACAACTCAAATTGATCGTTTTGCCAATACAAACTCTCAAGATTTCAACCGTAAACAAGCTGTTATGAGCTATGACAACAGCCCAGTAAATTGGTATAAAGCTTGGTCCCTCACAAATAGTGAATACGCTTATATCCCCCTTGTTTGCTGCTTTGCAAACACACCTTTTAATGATGTGAAATACGGTTTTTGGCATTCAAATGGCTGTGCTGCTGGCAACAACAAAGAAGAAGCTATTCTACAAGCACTATTTGAATTAATAGAAAGGGACTCAACCTCTATCTGGTGGTATAACAAATTAGTACGACCGGAGTTTGACATTTCTCGAATCGAATCAAACAGTCTCGATTTAATTCAAAAGAGCATTGGTAGTACGCACGATTTTTGGGTGCTGGATATTACTAATGACTCAGGTATCCCTGCCATGGCAGCAATTGGAAAAAATAAAAAAGACAATGGCTTTATATTTGGATTTGGCTGTCACCTAAAACCAGAAATGGCAGCACAAAGAGCACTAACAGAATTATGTCAGTTGATACCAATTCGCGATCAAAACGGCGCGCCTTTTGATTTCGACTCAATAAAAGATGAAGGCTTTTTATATCCAAGCAATAATATGACTTCGACAACAGCTTACACTGATTGCGAAAATATGAGTATAAATGATTGTGTATCTCATATAGTAAGCTCACTGCATGAGCTGAATATGGAAGTGATAGCCTTTGAGTATACGCGAAAATTCTCTCCGGTAAGCACCGTAAAAGTCTTTGTACCCGGACTGTGCCACATCTGGCCACAGCTAGGTAATCCAAGACTTTACCAAACACCTGTCAAACTGGGTTGGCTGGATGAAGCATTGACGGAGCGGACGATTAATCAGCAAGGGTTGTATATTTAGTATTGAGCTGAGTATCTCTCATTCAAAGTGTGATGAACGTAAAAATTCGAAATAATCATTTACATTCATTCACTCCCACCCTATACCACTGATTTATTTGTAGCTAATCGATTAGTATAATCCTCTTTTTTCTCAAGGAATGGTTTTTTAATGACTCATTCGTTTGGCCGGTTCTGCCCGACCGTGTTTATAAAAATTGTGCTCATAGTCTTTTTTTCACTCAGTATGAATGGTTGTGGAGGGGGCGGAGACTCGTCAGAAACAACCTCCAAAACACAAACTAGTAAAAGCCAGGATGATAAAAAAAATGATAATCAGGCGCCTCAAGTTGAAATACTCGGATTTTCTGAAATCTCCGAACAAAGTACATTTGAGTTATCCGCCAGAGCATCAGATAGCGACGGTCAGATAAGTCACTTTCAATGGCAGTATACCTCTAACGCTGAGCTCGTTTTATCCGATACAACCTCTGAGACCATTAGGGTAGAATTACCAGACATTGATACAGACACCACTGCTGATTTTACTGTTACGGTTACCGACAATTTCGGTAAGACCTCATCCGCTCATCACAGTGTTACCATCTTAAAGGTAACCGTTCCACTAACAGTTGCGATTTCAGGTGAGAGCTTGGCCGATGCGAACTCGCCAATGACACTTTCAGTACAAACAAACATAGCACCAGAAAATATCAAATCAATATACTGGCGCCATGACTCGAGTTTGCCGTTTTCGCTGCTTAACCAAGACACCAAACTAGTAACAGTAAGTGCACCAAAGCTTTCAGAGCAGGTAACGGTCAACTTCACAGTGACAGTTGACCATATCGATGGTGCTAGTTCATCAGCAACACATGCTGTGATTTTTGAGCCAGCTCCAAACATGCAGCCAGTCGTATCAATCACAGGCCCTACAGAGATAACCGAAGGTGCTATATTATCACTACAAGGTCAGGCAATAGACCCCGACGGTGACAGCATCTCTGTTATGTGGACGCATAACTATGACCAACCCCTTGCACTGCAAAACCCGGAGCAACCCGCGCTGTCTGTAACAGCACCAAATGTAATGGTAAACACGCCTGTTGAATTTACCCTGACAGCCACAGACGCCGAAGGCGAAACGCAAACTGCCACCCATAGTGTAACGATCGTCGCATTACCAAATGCTTTACCAACCGCTGAGATAGACGGACCAAGCGAAATCCAGGAACAAGAAACTGCACTATTTAAAGCCCAAGCCGAAGACTCCGACGGTACAATCACTCAATACACTTGGTCTTATTCATCGGATCTTGCTCTTAATGTCAGTGGAGAAAATACCTCACAACTTTCTGTCACTACACCTGATTCAACCAAAGATCAGGATGTTGTACTCTCATTAACCGTTACAGATAACCAAGGTGCTACCTACACCACCTCGCATACTCTAACAGTCACCGCCTTACCAAATATTGCGCCAGCAGTACAAATTGAAGCACCCAGTGAAGCTCAGGAGCGCACTGGGATAACGCTTACAGGGAAAGCATCTGATCAAGATGGCGAAGTTGTTTCCTACAAGTGGCAACATGACGAGACTGAGAACCTGATGGAAGTAGGTATGGACTCTGCGACACTCTCCGTACAGCTTCCGGAACTCAGCAATAAGCGGGATATCACCTTTACCCTAACGGTCACAGATAACCAGGGTGATCAGTCTGTGCTCTCACATGTTGTATCAGTACACCCGAATACCATAGGCTTAACACTAAAGGGCAAAGTGACCGACGAGCCCATTCCGTTTGCTCAGGTTGTATCACATATCGGCGATCAAGTGTTCGAGACACAAGCGAACGAGCAAGGCGACTATGAACTGACAATTTCAGTAGATGAAACCGCAGCTGAGCAGCTGGTTAGACTAGAAGCAACAGGCGCAGGAACACAAGCCCATGTAGCGCTAGTATCGCAAATGAGTTCAGTTGAACAACTACAATCTGCCGCTGGTGATGATGCCACCGTGACAAGCGCTGACATGTTCGATGTGAATATCACTAATGTAACAACCGCTGAATATGCCTTGTTGCAATACACTGAAAATCAATATAGCACCGCAGATGCGCTGTCTAACGCACGCAAACACGTGGATATGTCAGAAAAGCTGAAGCTCGCCTCTGTGCTAAAAGCCACAATAGATCACGGTATAGCGCTGCCAGAGGGCATTGCATCAACACGTGTTTTATCAGAAAACCGCCAGCAGTGGGAAGCGCTGCAAGCCAAGCTTGAAGCTCAACAACCCGAATTACTGAACCAGATAGAGCAGGACATTAAAAATGACAACAACCTGGTTAACGCTCACCGGTTTGAGCCATTCGGCCACCAGTACCTGAAAGAAGCCGGTTTTATCGACGGCTTTGGTTTTGAAATGATCTTTGGCACAGACAATACAGGTACCATGCTATACAAAGGGATTATTCCATTTGAATGGCAGCAAGAGGGGCAAAATATCATCGTCAAACTTGACGGCGAGATTGAAATCTATGGAAAACGCTTGTATGGACAGCCAGACTTTTATTCATCTGAATTCACTCTGTCGGCCTTTGAAAGTGGTGAAAACGCTACGGCTGTAACCGTTGATTTTGTTGTATCCAGTCAAAACTTATATAACTCTGCAGATAAGACTTCATTTACCGCAGAACTCATTCAGGTAGATCAGCTACCGACACCTGAACTCCCGGCTCTGCTAGGCAACTGGTCTCTCAGTTATTACGGTAGCAATGGTAAAGAAGCCTATTTCCATGTTGAACTGAAAGACAATTCAGAAGCAGTGATGTACAAACACAATATGGCGTTAGTATCACAGTGGTCTTTAACGGGTAATACGTTATTAATAAGTAACAACCTGTACGACCTCGAGTTTACTATTATCCGCGAGTCAAAGCTCGGCTATACTTTAATGGCCGCCTCCTACGCAAAAGGCATAAAAACACAAGTCCCCGCTACGCTTATTCGTCACCAGAATATAGACTTCAATGACTTTGACTATCAAAGAACCTGGAAAGAGATAAAATCCAAACTGCCTAAAACTCAATTCCAAATT
Source organism: Pseudoalteromonas ardens (assembly GCF_030125445.1). Taxonomy (NCBI): domain Bacteria; kingdom Pseudomonadati; phylum Pseudomonadota; class Gammaproteobacteria; order Alteromonadales; family Pseudoalteromonadaceae; genus Pseudoalteromonas; species Pseudoalteromonas ardens. The sequence continues at coordinate 1,274,131 of NZ_JASJUV010000001.1, read as the reverse complement.
GACGAAAACGATGCCTTCCATTTTCGTTGGCACCGAGACATAGCGGGTCAGAAAGTTGCAGGTAAGCTCGAGTACTATGACATGTATATGCTGAATGGCAAAGGAACCCAATACTGCGATACAACACACCCTGAATGTACTAGCTACGTGACCTATGGCTTTGAACTGCTGTCAGTGATCAACGACACCATAGTGGTTAAATATTCTAAGAACTCAGCTTGGGACAAATTTGAAAAGGTGAAGATCTACAAACTATCAGATCAGACCTGGCAATTTGCTCAGTTCGATAACTCATTTATTTCTAGCTACGGTATTGATGATAAATACCCACCCAGAACAGCTCTTTATGCGCTCCAAGATGGTCGTGTGAGTACTATCAGCAATCGCCTGCGCTGTCCGGGCACTGTTAGCCCTGTTTTCCTGTGTGGCAGCGTTCTCGTAATTAATGGTGCAGATCACTACGCGAATATTGTTGACGGTGTCATTGAACTGCAAAATATTGCAACGGAAGAGACCTCCTATCTGTCGATCATTTCAGAAGACGAGTCGGGTATCGAATTATGTCATATTTCCACAGCAGCGGCGTGTTCGGAAGATAACATCATCCGCTATACTTATCAGCGCCCGCCGTTAACCATTACAACCCAGCTCAAGGGAGACGGCAGATTAACTTTGCCTGCTCACCAAATTCGTTACAAAGAAAGTTTTGTGGTGGAAGTAGAACGTCTGAATGACTCTAACCTCCTGAGTATCTCAGGTTGCAATGGCAAACTCATTGATGATGTAGCTCCCCTGCAATACCATGTTCAAACCCCGACTGAGTCGTGTGAGATCAGTGCGCACTTCTCCAGCCGCAGAGCACATAAAGAAAATACCCTACTGGTGGCCACACAATTGGACCTCCTTGTACGTGACGACATGCCTGCTGCCTGGTACTACGAGGTAAACGAGGATAACACAGGTACATTTTATGGTTTGGGAGAACAGCGTGAGTTCACCATTGAGCAAACTGATGGCGATACTTTCACATTCAACTTCACGAATGACGGCCAATTACCAGTACAAACCACCAGTACTACACAGCATACAATCGACGGGTTTACTATCAGCTATGGACCCGATGGGACACACTTAGGGTGGCTTTTCTCTGAGCCCTATACCAATTTCAGACGAGTACAAACCGTTCAGCGCACAATCGATTTACCGGATCTCAACATATCCAGAGAGTCTCTCATTGGCAGCTGGGCTCTGGCGTATGCCAGTGATTCGCCAGGCTACACACAAAACACGGTAGAACTGACGTTGAATGAAAATCACACGGGCGCAATGTATACAGGTAAGGACTCAGAAGACCAGCGCACAATTGACTTAACATGGGACCTTACCACGCAAGGAATTGTCCACTTGTACAGCAGCGAGCTTGCAGCCTCTGCCAGTTTTAAGTTGTATGAGAAAAAAGAAGGTGGATTTGCATTTGCAGCTTACGATGTACAAAGTGATACAGATGCACATTACCATACACACTGGTTCCGTCACGGTGCAGGTCTGCTTGTGTCGAAACAAGTTACGCCTGTTACATCAGAGCAAGTAACAGGGAAATGGCGTTATTTAATGGCTTATGAAGATCAAGGTTTCGAGCTCTATTCGGACGGCGCATACAGAACCGGTCAGTACAACGGGGCAGCCACAGCAGCGATTGATGAAAGTACACTCGTCGCATCGGCCTGGTACAATCGCAACTTTCATAGCTATGACCCCTATTGTGACCCAGGCGAAGCTAAATGCCAGTCCAAAAAAGTGGGGGAGTTTAAGATCTTCAGCGTATTTGAAAATTATCTTTATGCACAGATAAAGAACGAATCCGGTCAGTTTGTATTCAGGCCTGTCAGGTTTGATCCCACACCACAACTAGAAAGTTTTGCAGAGTACCTCGAAGATAATGCCGCTTTCTACGAGCTTGATACGCCCAATCCGAAGAAGTGGCAATTTGTCAAAAAAGAAGATAATGGGAAGCAATTCAGGATAACATCTGAACAAGGTACAGAGTATTATACCCACTATATAAGCGGAGGAAGATTAAGCCTATTCAACTTTGCTCGCAATGAGCAAACCGATTATCGAATCATCGAAAGTGATCAAGACAGTATTACTGTGTGTCCAAAATATGGTGCAACTTGCACTACAGATGAATTACGGGTGCTTTCGTACAAGCCTCCGCGTATTCATGTAACACTTGATATACCCGAAGATATTGAGTTTGATCTCAATACCTCAGATGGTTACATGCAATTTGGTCAACCCTTTGAGCTGCTGCTCTCCCACGACCGATATGCCGACACCTATTTTTCTTCATTCGAAGGATGCGGAGTAGTTCGTGCTCAGTCCAGGTCTCACTTTGTCGAATTCAAAAATGAGTTTGTCACTGAGACATGTACTTTTAAAGTCACGCTCTCAGAAAAACCTGAGTCCAACGCAGAGCGCTTGGGCATTACAGCCCCCTATATGAAGATCTGTATCGACCATTACCGAGATTATTACATTGAGCACTCCTCAACCCTACAATGTAGCTCAGGTCAAAGTGACGTCACTGACCTTGAGGGGTTAGAAAAGTTTCGCTATCTGGAAAAGCTGAACCTGAAAGCCAATTTCAGTCAAGCCGCACTAGATACTGTCTCAAATTTAACACTGCTTAAAGAGCTAACCCTGGTGGGGAATGACTCACCAGGTATCGACCCAGGTCAACAGTTAGACCTTAGCCAAATGGGCAAACTGAGATCCATTTCTATAGATAGACTTTCTTTGAGCAGTCTGGCACTTGAAGAAGACAACTGGCTTTCCTCATTATCGCTCACAAATTCTCAACTTGATGAATTGGATTTGTCCGGTTCACCTTTTCTTAAATCGTTGAATTTAGAAGGTACTCATCTCACCAGTATAAACTTACAGAGAAACAAATTTCTTGAAAGATTGCGAGCAAATAACAGTCAACTAGCTGAAATTACGGGAGTTACCGAAAAGCATAAACTGGCTCACTTGGATCTCCAAAGTGCTCAGATTGAATACCTTGATCTAACTAACTTTGTTAACCTGTACTATCTAAATCTTGATGAAAACCCCATTTTAGATTTGGATATTAGCCCGGCAAAAGCACTCCAAACCGTTAATCTGCGTAAAACTCCGTTGCGGTCGCTGTTAGCCACAGAAGGATCAACGGTCACCTCGTTAGATTTAACCAGTTCAAAGCTAACACAACTGAATACAAGCCAAATGAAACAATTAACTCATCTGACCGTCGAGGGATCTGACCTGTCTGAACTGGACTTGACTAACAACATTAAACTTCGCAGCTTAGAAGGTTCAGCTGGAAAACTAACGCACGTTTCCTTCCCTGCCACTACTGAAACTTTTTGGTTAAATTACGATTTATCGGGTAACCAACTTAGTTCCGTCACAATTCCCGCAGATCTGGTCATTAGTAAATTAAACTTGTCTGATAACCCCCTCAAGGAGTTTACAAGCCAAGGAGGCGCAGAAAGCCTAAAGCTAAACAACACGTTAGTTGAAATATTGGATCTGAACACCATGAGTGACTTATATTCGCTGGATGTTACTCAAACACCACTGTCTGAGTTAAAGATCCCCGCATCCCTTAATACCTTGAGAGCAACCAGCACGGCTATCACACAATTGCATATCCCAGCCAACAGCAAATTCCGTTATTTCTCCTTTAGAAATAATACACTTAGCTCAATGACGGGGCTGGAAAATATATTGACTGACCGGCCAAATGACACTGCAACTTTCTATCTGAAAGATACCGAAGTTGACAGCACCTTGTTGCAAGCACTGGAAGCACATGAAAAGATCAGAATAGATATAAGCGCTTACAATTAGCCCTGATTGAAATGGCCTGACGCAAACAAATTTACATCAGGCCAATTCAACTCTTTACCACATCAGCAGCTAATAGATGAATACACTAAGGAAATAGCTTCGGAAAAACAGGATTTAAGCAGAGCTTTAGATATTCAGAAATAGACCCAGTCACCAGTCAGAGGAAAAGAGGTGCTAACAACTTCTTATGTATTCATCACTTGCGTGCCATGAACCCACAATGCATCTCTTACTGCCCAATTTGTCAGACAGTATATACCGGCTCCGATCCGAAGCCGGTATGACAATCAACTCACAAACTTCATTCCATCTTCAACCAAATCAGCCCTTCGCAAACGTAGCGCGTGCGGCGTGTAGCTTTTTATAGCTGTCGATCAGGCGCAAGTGCTTATCCAGGCCTTCCAGTTGCATGTTGGTCGGTGTCAGGCCATAGAACTTCACATCACCGTTAATTGAGCCAATCACCGCATCCATCACTTCTTTGCCGAACATACGGGTAAAGCTGTGGATGTAGTCTTCAATTTCCAGCTCTTCGTCCAACGCTACTTCCAGCGTGGCGTGCATTGCCTGGTAGAATAAGCCGCGCTCAACCGTGTTGTCGTTGTATTGCAGGAAGGTTTCAACCAGCTCAATGGCCGCTTCAATGTCGCCCAACGCCAGATAGATAAGGATCTTCAGCTCTAAAATGGTCAGCTGACCCCACACTGTATTCTCGTCGAATTCAACTCCGATCAGCGTGATAATATCGATATAATTATCAAGCTGACTTTCTTCAAGACGATTAACCAAATCGGCTAGTGCTTCGTCTTCCAGTGAATGGATGTTCAGAATGTCTTCGCGGTATTGCAGCGCTTTGTTGGTGTTATCCCAGATCAGATCTTCTGCCGGGTAAACCTCAGAGTAGCCAGGCACCAAAATACGACAGGCGGTGCCCATATCAGTAAACTCTGCAACATACGCCTCTTTGCCCAAATCTTTAAGAATGGCGAACAGTTTGTCACACTCTTCTTCGTTAGTGCCCGTGAAGTCCCACTCCACAAACTCATAATCGTGCTTGGCACTGAAGAAACGCCAGGAGATCACACCAGTTGAATCAATGAAGTGCTCAACAAAGTTCTCCGGCTCAGACACTGCCATGCTGTTGAACGTAGGTTTTGGTACGTCGTTCAGACCTTCGAAGCTGCGGCCCTGCAACAGCTCGGTCAGGCTGCGCTCCAGCGCAACTTCCAGGCTTGGGTGCGCACCAAAAGAGGCAAACACACCGCCCGTTTTCGGGTTCATGAGGGTCACACACATCACCGGGAACTGGCCGCCAAGAGAGGCATCTTTCACCACAACCGGGAAGCCCTGCTCTTCAAGCCCTTTAATGCCAGCAACAATGCCCGGGAACTTAGCCAGTACGTCTTCAGGCACGTCCGGCAGCACAATTTCCTGTTCAATGATCTGCTTTTTCACTGCGCGTTCAAAGATCTCAGACAAACACTGCACTTTGGCTTCAAACAGGTTGTTACCGGCGCTCATGCCGTTACTCAGAAACAGGTTTTCGATCAGGTTAGATGGGAAATAAACCGTTTCACCGTCGCTGTGGCGCGTGTAAGGAATAGAACAAATACCACGCTCGATATTGCCTGAGTTGGTGTCAATCAGATTAGAGCCGCGCAGCTCCCCTTCCGGATCATAGATTTCACGCGTGTAGCCATCCAGGATCTCAGCAGGTAACTCATCGTTGTCGCCCGGCTTAAACCACTGCTCATTGGGGTAATGAACAAATTCGGCATTGGCAATTTCTTCACCAAAGAACTGGTCGTTATAGAAAAAGTTGCAGTTCAGTCGCTCAATAAATTCGCCCAGCGCCGAGCACAGCGCGCTTTCTTTAGTCGCACCTTTACCATTGGTGAAACACATCGGCGATGCGGCATCACGAATATGCAAAGACCAAACGTTAGGCACAATGTTACGCCATGACGCTACTTCGATTTTCATGCCCAGATCAGACAAAATACCCGTCATGTTGGCGATGGTCTGCTCTAATGGCAGGTCTTTACCCAGGATGAAGGTGCTGGCGTCTGAGTCGGTGTTTACCATCAGCATAGCTTGCGCGTCGTCATCCAGGCTCTCTACCGCTTCAACCTGGAATTCAGGTCCGGTCTGGATCACTTTTTTCACAGTACAACGGTCAATTGAACGCAAGATGCCCTGACGGTCTTTCTCAGAGATACTCTCTGGCAACTCAACCTGAATTTTAAAGATCTGGTTGTAACGGTTTTCCGGGTCAACAATGTTGTTTTGCGCCACACGGATGCCATCGGTCGGAATGTCACGCGCATTACAATACACTTTCACAAAGTAAGCAGCACACAGCGCAGACGACGCCAGGAAATAGTCAAACGGGCTGGGTGCCGAACCATCGCCTTTATAACGAATAGGTTGGTCGGCAATGACAGAAAAATCATCAAATTTGGCGTCAATTCGAAGATTATCGAGATAATTTACTTTGATTTCCATAGGAAAGAGTCCGGTGTATTGCGATCGAAAACCCCTATTGTACTTGAGGTTGCAAGACGGCGCCAATGCTGATGACACAAATAACCCAACCAGCTCAAATTAAGTTATTAAATACCTATTATTGGTCGTAAAGGCATGTTACTTTCTTGGCAAATAAACTCTTCAGACAACACATGAGATAACAAGGATTTATTATGCGCAGCTATGTGTGGTTAGCACTTGGTTTAGGTCTTTTCTCTGGCTCAGCATTGGCCAATAACGGCTTTGGTGTCACTCTGTATGGTGGCAAAAGCAGCAATCAGGAATTGCATACCAGTAAAAAAGCAGTGGTCAATCTGGCCGATGAAAACCACTTTGGTATCAGCTTTGATCGCTACCTGAATAAAAAACGCTATGGCCTGTTTTACAGCATGCTGGAAACTGAATTTGAAGATGCGCCAATCCAGAAAGTGGATATGGAATATTTGATGTTTCAAAGCGCCATAGATGTGAATATCACAGATAATCTGGACAGCTATATCGGTGCGCAGATCGGTGTAAATAAGGTAACACCCAATTTTGAAGAATCAGATCACTTTTTTGCTGCGGGCTTTTATGGTGGCCTGAAATATCATTTAGGAGCCGGGTTCAGCGCGCAAACAGAATTGCGCTGGCTTGCGTCTTCTATCAAGAATTCGTCTAAAGTACGCTGTGATGGCAGCGATGAAGACGTCTGTGCCTGGCACTTTGATGGCGACGTACTTAATCAATTCCAGCTGAGCCTGGGCCTGACTTACCGTTTTTAAAAGTTGGCCAGCAATACTATTAGCCCCGGCTCTATGGCCGGGGTGACACTGTAATTGGCCATGTTCAAGTCAAATAACTGCCCACGCTTACATAGTTACAGCGTATTTTTAAGGTGCTCTATAAACAACCGGGTTTTACGGGGTGTATAGCTGGCCTTAGGATAATAGGCCCAGAGTTGTTTTACCTCAGAACGAATATCCGGCAATATGGGCACCAGCGCACCAGATCTTAACTCCCGCTCAATATAACTGGGCGCGATAAACAGCAAACCAATTCCCTGCACTGCCGCTTTCAAAATGGCATCGAGATGATCGGTCACAAAATTATAGTTAGTAAATTCAAACAATCTGCCATCTTCAAGTACAACACCACCAATTTTATGATAATAGCTACTCAGTAACATCTTATGATGTGCGAGGTCTTCAACACTGGCTATTTCATCGCAGCGCGCCAGATATTCCGGGGCCCCAAACAGCTGCATTTGATAGTCAAACAGCCGGGTGCCTTTGTGTGAGACTGAATCAAACGACTCGTTATAGCGGGTGATCACTACATCGTGCTGTAGATCCGGCGGCTCTCCCGGAGCCAGTACATTCAGGTGAATGGTGATCTGCGGATATTGCAACAAAAACTGCTCAATTTTGGGCATTAATACACTACTGCCTACCGCCTGTGTTGCCGCGATTTTCAAACTGCCCTGCAACTCGCATTGTTCAGATTGTGCGGTCTCCACCAGTGCCTCAAACTGAGCAAGCCAATCTCTGGCACGAGGAAAAAAGTGCTGCCCCTGCTCAGTCAGATTAACCTGTCTGGTGGTGCGAATGAACAAACTTTGCCCCAGATGCCTTTCCAGCCAGTCAATTCGTTTACTCATAGCAGATGCCGAAACCCCTTGATGTTCCGCCGCTTTAGTGAAGCTGCCCAGCTCTGCCAGAACGCAAAAACTGCGTGTTGCCGTTAACCAATCCATTTAATTAATTCCTACAAGGAAATAGTATTTTAATTATTACCTTATTTTTAGGACAATGAAAGCGGCGTATAGTGCCCGGGTTAAATTTACTTCACGCTGGAGTGCCCGTGCATCTATTTACCATGCTTGCTGTTTTACTCATGTCCTGCTCTCAGCTGGTCAGCCAGGTGTATATGCCTGTTTTGCCAGATATTGCAGACAGCCTGATGCTAACCAATGGCATGAGTCAGGCAATGATAATCAGTTATTTCATTACGCTTGGCGCCTCTCAACTGATTGTTGGGCCGCTGCGCGACAAGTACGGTGATCGGCCACTGTTTATTGCCGGGCAAGCCATCTTACTGGCAGGTACACTGTTATGCGCCGTTGCACCAGACAGCACCACCTTTTTACTCGGACGAATTTTGCAAGGTGCAGGCTCTGCTTCGCCGGTGTTAATCAGCCGCACATTACTGGCTCAACGACTGTCGGGGGCCAGATTAAAAAGTGCCATGGCAACCGTGGCCATCTCGGCCAGCGTCACTGCAATTATTGCCCCCCTGCTCGGCGGTATGTTGAGCAGTTGGTTTGGCTGGCAGGGCTTGTCACTGGTACTCATTACATACTATCTGTTCATCACCATATTCGGGCTGAGTCTGCTCAAAGCCAGCGAACCTCAACCTTTTGTGATTAACCCAATGAGCCTGGTTCGGCACTATCAAAATATGGTGCGCTGTCAGGTCTTTTTATCGCTGGCCAGTCTCAAATGGGTGCCAACCTTTTTGTATTTGACACTCCAGCTGCATTTGCCGTTTTTACTACAGGACCGCTTTGGCTTTACCACCAGCCAGACCGGACAAGCCATGATGCTGCCTATGGTTGGTCTTTTGTTGGGCGCTGTGTTTGCTAAAGTCTTACAGCGCCACGTTAGCTACATGAAAATTGTTTTGTGGCTGTGGCCTGCACTATTACTGAGTGCACTGACCTTCGTATTAGCCAGCGACAACGCCATAGCGATATTACTGGCCTATGCCGCCATTATGTTGGTATTTGGCGGATATTTTCCAAGCTATATGCACCTGATTGGCTTACTGCACCCTACTCACGCGGGCACTGCAAATGCTTTGGTCGGGGCAATTGAGTTACTGATATTTTCTGTCATTGCCTGGCTGGTGAATCAATGGCTGCCAGATAACACGCAAGCCATCGCGCTACTGATCGCTGTGTGCGCCGCTTTGTTGCTACTTTGCTGGCGTACTATCCGTATTCAGCGACCTCATTTTGAACACACATAAGTATAATATTGGGATCAATCATGTTCGAAAAACTCCACTTTAACACTGCCCGATTTACTATCCGGCCGCTTCAGCAAAGTGACCTTCATGCCATTTACGAGAGCAGGCGTAATCCGGATACCTCCAGGTATATTGGTGAACCAGCGACACTAAAAGATGCTCAGGACAGAATTGATCAAGCAACAGCCCCCTGGCAGGCAAATGAGCATGAAAGACTGCTGCTGGCCATCATCAGACGTGAAGACAATGTGCTGGTCGGTGAACTCATGTATAAGTTTTTGTGCCATAACGCCAAAACAGCCGAAATCGGTTATCGTCTGAATGAAAGATTTATCGGCCAGGGTTATGCATTTGAAGCTGCAAACGGGCTGATTGAAGCTGCCTTTGAGCAATTTGGACTCAATAAAGTCTGTGCATTTTGTGCTGTCGAAAACCAGGCTTCCTGGCGCTTAATGGAAAAGCTCGGCATGCAACGTGAGGCCCATTTACGTCAGCACTTTAAATTTAGTCATGGTTACTATGATGGCTATATGTACGGCCTGCTACGTAGTGAACATATCATGGCAGCAACAGCCTGATAAACGAAAAAGGCACCCTTATCAGGTGCCTTGACTCATGGAAGGACCCATGAAGATCGTTGCGTAAAAATACAAAATTGGGAGAAGAAAACTGTGTCAGGATAATGTCCTACTGACTAAATTCCTGCTCCGATAGTTTGCCGTCGCCATTGCTGTCCAGCTTATCGAAAATGACCGTCAATGTATCCGAGCCCGCGGCTTCCGACTTAGAGATATACCCATCGCCATTGGTATCAAAAGTTGAAAACGAACTGTCCGTAGCATGCGCGCCAATACTGGCTGCCATCAAAATGGTGCTTAACATAAGCTTGTACATATCAAGTTCCTCATAAATGCTTGTTAAAGTGTTTAAATTCTTTGGCACTCAGCGCGCCATCCCGGTTTGTATCCAGGCGTTTAAATGCGTCAGCGACCAGAGAGACCTTAGCTGCTTCTGAGCGACTGATCAGGCCATCGCTGTTATCATCCAAAAGTGCAAAATCGACTTCAGAGGCAAACGCTAATGCACAGGTAAACATTCCCAGGGTCAACGCAAAAACGTATGTAATTTGCATATTAAATCCTCCGGTTCAAACGCGACTTAGCCGTTAAACTCAGAGAACTCTTTTCTGCTCAGCAAGCCATCACCATTGCTATCCAGCACTTTGAACTGACCCATTAGCGCGGAGTTTGCCGTCGCCTCATTCAAACTAATGGTGCCATCACCATCCGTGTCATACTTTTCAAAACCATCGCCTGCAATTGCCTGTGTCGCCAACACCGTCAGGGCCATAGCTGTCATCATTGTCATCGCTGTTTTCATCATATTTTCCTTCTGTTTTTGAATGTGTGCTGCCGCGAAACTGTTCTGAGCTTGCTGGCTGCATTTGACAGGACTATTCCAACTTTGGTGCCAGATTTAATTAGATATTAATTTTCAATAAGTTAGTTTTAACTGGGTAAAAAAGTTCAGGGGACATTAAGGCGATTCGTTGCTAAATGGCGACAAAATTCAACTCGCGTTTTTAGCTTACTATTTAAAATCAGTTACTTATAGCTGTCGCTAATTGGCAACAGACAATTAAAAGCGCGCAAACTATCAGGCTCTTTATGCTCCATGCCAGCTCAGAATTACGCTCACACACGCCACTCAACCCCTTTTTTTCTCAGGCATTGTGGAAACAGGCACTTATGGCATTAATGCTGGCCCTGGTTCCTCTGTTGCTGTTGACCTTGTGGTTTATTCAGTCAGTTGCCTATCAGCAACATAGAGTTCAGGATATTTATACTAATAATCATAAAGTTAAATCAGAATTCAATGAGCTAAAAAACGCCTTTCAGGCGCTTCAGAAAGCACAACAAAACAATCAGTTACTACAAAGCGAACAATTAAAAATAAGCATTAATAAAAGCTGGCAGGTGCAAAAAAATGGGCTTATATCACTGCTTACGCGACTTGAGAAAGATGCATCTGTTGCTAATTGGCAACACCTGCTCCAACACACCCAGACGCCAGACAGTAATACCCTGTCGGCACTGGTCAACGCCCTGACTCGCCAGTCACAACCGCTTCAACAGACCCTGGATAAACAGCTGACGGATGCGCTCTTGCAACAAAGTCTCATCCGGCAGCGTTTTTTAATTGGGCTGAGTATTCTGTTGCCTGTCTTAGTCGGCATGAGTATCTGGTTGATCAGGCGGATCTCCCGTCAGCTATTTCAGCTGGAGCGAGCCATAGAAATCATTGGTGAAGACCGTTTTACTACGCCAATCCAGCTGGCAGGCAGCCGCGAGTTTAGCCAGCTGGGTGAGCGCCTTGAGCAATTGCGTCAGGAGCTGGCTGCCAGCAAACATCAAAAAGAAACCTTTTTACGCCACGTATCACACGAGCTAAAGACCCCGTTGGCCTCGATTAAAGAAGGCACAGACTTACTGAATACCGAGCACCTTGGGCAGCTCAATGACAAACAACGACGCGTAACCGATATTCTCCACGCCTCTGTCGCCAAGCTCACTCAGCTCATTGAAGACCTGCTTACGTTTAGCGCTGCCAGTCACCCGCACAGCCAACAGGCACGCTGCAGTGCCCGGGCAATCAAAGCGCAACTGGAAGACCACTTTGCACAGCGGCTACAAACGCGAGATATCCGTATTCACTGGCACTTTGAGCAGCAGTTAACAGACTTACCTGAGCTACCAGTCAAACTGGCTCTGACACACCTGCTCAGTAATGCAATTCAATATACACACAGCCAGATCCGCATCGACTTTCTGGCTACCCCAAGCCACTGGCAGATCAGTATCCGGGACGATGGACCCGGGCTCGATCCCCAGGAGGCTAATCACTTATTCAAACCCTTTGTCAGAGGCCGCCACAGCAAAAAAATAGCGGGCAGTGGACTGGGCCTGGCCATTGCGCATGAATGTATGAGCCAGTACGGTGGCCAGTTACAGTGGCAAAATACCCGGCCAGGCTGCGAATTTACTCTGACACTGCCCAAACACGGAGAAAACAGATGAAACCCCTCTTTTTAATCGTGACACTCGTTATCAGCCTGAGCGGTTGCCAACTGAGTCCAACACAGCAAAACACCCACTTTGTCGGGCCACGTAAAACGCTTGAGCCGGAATACGCCTCTTTGGCGCTGCTACTGCAACGCTACCTGACACTGTGTCAAAAAAATCAACTTGTTGAGCAACAAAAGCCTGACCCCTATATCGGTCAGGCCGCTATTGAGACCTTCATACACAGCTACTGCAATACCGTGTCAACAACCAGACAGTTGCAAGCAATTGCAAAGATCAAACAAAGTCAGCACTGGCCCCAACACTACCATCTGTGGTTCGATACCCTGAAACAACAGACACAGGTGCTGCGGGGACAAAAGATCCGCTTGCATCGTAGCAACGCCAAATTGAGCCAGATCCAGACGCAGCTGACCCAAACCAACCAGGCACTACTCACGCTCAAACAGGAGCTGGCCGACATCGAGCAGCAAAGGCTTCAGGACATTCCCCTGAATGCCCCCCTTCAAACACCATCGGAGCAGCCATAATGTCCTATACAACCCCGTCTATCTCAGATACTCACACGGTCTCTGTTTTGTTGGTCGACGATGACCCGGCATTAAGCGAACTATTGGCAATACGCCTCGAAAGTCATGGCTTTGACGTCACCCTGGCCAGCAGTGGACATGCGGCCCTACGGCAACTGGCAAATGGGCCCGTTGATGTGGTGATCACCGACTTACGTATGGAACATATGGACGGTCTGGCACTGAACCAGAAATTACAAGCTCAATACCCAGGCCTCCCCGTGGTCATGATGACTGCGCATGGCTCGATCCCCGATGCTGTGGATGCCATTGAACAAGGGATCACCGCTTTTATTACTAAACCAATAAACAGCGAAGAGCTATTAGCAGCGATCGACAAAGCATTACCTGAACACAGAGCGACACAGCTCACAGACCCCGATAACTTTCATGGCTTGTATCACCAAAGCCTGAGCATGCGCCAGCTGGTACAGCAGATTAAAGCCATCGCGCCCAGCCAGGCCAATATATTGATCCAGGGGGAAAGTGGCACGGGTAAGGAAGTCACCGCACGCGCCATTCATCTGGCGAGCAGTCATTCTCAGGGCCCCTTTATTGCCATCAACTGTGGTGCCCTGCCCGCACATTTGCTTGAATCCGAGCTGTTTGGCCATAAAAAGGGCGCATTTACCGGTGCAATTTCGGATAAACAGGGGCTGATCCAAAGTGCCGATAAAGGCACATTATTACTGGACGAAATAGGAGACATGCCGCTCGATCTGCAGGTAAAACTACTACGGGTATTGCAGGAAAAAACGGTCCGCCCTATCGGCGGCCAGCATGAGCAAACGGTTGATGTGCGTATTCTCTCGGCCAGCCATAGAAACCTGGCGCAGGCTGTCAGCGAAGGAAAATTCAGAGAAGACCTGTATTATCGCCTCAACGTTGTAGCCATTCAGTTGCCTGCGCTGCGTGAGCGAGTTGAAGACATTCCCCTACTGGCAAATTTGTTTATCAAGCAACTCGCCGCTGGACAAAAACGCCTCTCTTTGGACGCCACAACGGCGCTGTTAAGGTATGCCTGGCCAGGCAATATTCGTCAGCTACATAACGTAGTTGAATACTGTGTGGCAATGACACCCGGCAAATTAATCACTGCAGACACTATTATCAGCGCACTGCCAGAACAAGATGACAAGCAAGGCTTTGTCGGACTGAATGACGCTAAGCGTCAGTTTGAGCGCGATTATCTGATAAAAGTGCTCGCCCTGTGTGAGAACAGTGTCCCTCAAGCCGCCAAACTGGCTCAAAGAAATCGCTCAGACTTTTATAAGCTAATGAAAAAACACGATATAAAATAAATTAGTAAAAACATTTGACCAATTATTATGCATGCGCTTAAATGAATATGAAGGCAGGCAAGGAGTGCTTAGCCCTTCAATCACAGGGCCACTTCTTAGTTTTGGTACGTTTGAGTGAGCCTGGTTATTTATCAATATCATACAGGGATTGAAAATCTATGATCTCTAATACAACAAAAACTGGATAACAACATGAAAATAAAGGTAAAGAAAACCAATTTAAAACGCCTTTCGGAGTCTAATTCACTTCCTCAGCAGGCGACGCCGCAAATCGCGGGTGGCGATGTAGCCGCCTCATTATCAGGCAAAATTTGTGATATGTTTTCCTTGTACCACTATTGCCGTTAAGCCAAAACAGAGTTCTGAGTTCAGAACTCTGCCTTGTTCATAAAGCAGCACTCCTCTCAGCCGTGCCCCTTGTCCTCCCGTGCAAAGTTTGCAATAGTATCTTCGAATTAATGTCATAAATTGACATCACATCAGAGCAACATGCTCCGTTCACAACTACACTATTATTAGAATAAAAAACGAGGTGGTTGCCCATGAGAATGCGTAAAAAGCTGATCCTAAGCTTTGTTATGACCGTTATCATTCCTATTCTTGCAATATCCATCATGAGTATCTCGCGCACCAAACAGGAGTCACTGGACCGATTCTTAGAGACATCGGTTAACGAGATCAGACAAATTGAGAATGCATTTATCATCTTTTTTGACCAGATGAAAAGTAATGCCCGATTCTTAGCGCAGAGCAAAACGGTCCAGTCGGTGAGCAAAGACACCACAACCTATCTGGGCGCCGAAAAGATGATGATGCCAGACGCTTCCGGCGAGGCTGAGGCCGCCATCTTCGATCTGTACACCACTTTTGGTAAAACCCACCCCGAACTATTGTTTGTCTATCTCGGCACCCGAGAGGGCGGCTTTATTCAGTATCCCGCGGAGCCTCTTGGTAACTACGACCCGCGCAAGCGACCTTGGTATCAGCAAGTTAGTTCAAGTCCTTCTCAGGTAATTATCACTGAACCCTATCAAGGCGTCACCGGACAGGCGATGGTTTCCGTCGCCACCGGGATAATGAAAAGCGGCGAGATGCTGGGCGTGCAATCTCTGGATGTAACCTTATCGACACTCACGGACATTGTGAGCAACATCAAACTCGGCCAAACTGGCTATCTGTTGCTGCTCGACAATCAAGGGACGGTGCTGGCAGATCCGAAAAATGCTGACAGTAACTTTAAGAACATTCGTGATTTGAATGACGCCCGGTATCAGGCTATACGAAACGCGGGAAATGCGCCTTTCATTACGCTGGAGTATCAGGACAAAGCCTTTTATGCCAAGTTTTATCGCTCTGAAGAGCTGGGCTGGACCTTTATCGCCATCATTGAAGAAGATGAGATCCTCACTTCGTCTTATAACATGACCTATAGCATCAGTATCATCGCAGTCATCATGCTGGCGCTATTTGTGGTCATTGCCATTGTGCTGGCCAACAAAATCGTTTACCCCATTGAAATGGTATCGGACGGGCTAAAAGAAATTGCTCAGGGTGAAGGTAATTTGTCAAAACGGCTCCAGGTCATTGGCAATGATGAAATAAGCGAGCTGGCAACCTGGTTTAACCAATTCCTCAACTCCATTAATGCACTGGTGAAAGACATTCAGGGCAATGCACGCACCCTGAATAGTGAAGCCCAGAGCTCTCAATCGCGGATCAATGATATTCGTAATCAGTGCCGTCATCAGGAAAAAACATCGCAAACCGCGACGGATACCACGCAATCCATGGCAAGCATGGCCATGACAGTCAGCGACAACTGTGGTGATGCACTCAACGAAATCTCAACGACGGAGCAACACACCCAGACTGGTAACCAGATGATCCAAAGCACTGTGGCACAGGTCGCTAAACTTAACGACTCTCTGGGCGACTCAGCGACGGCCATGAGCAAGCTTGAAAATGAAAGTAACAACATCACCAATATTCTGGAGGTGATCCGCACCATTGCCGAACAAACTAACTTGCTGGCCCTCAATGCCGCCATTGAAGCGGCCCGTGCCGGTGAGCAAGGCCGGGGGTTTGCGGTTGTGGCCGACGAAGTACGAACACTGGCACAGCGCTCTCACGACGCCACTCAGGATATTGAACAGGTATTAACTAAGCTGATTGAGCAAACTCGCAGTGTGTCTGAACGCATGACAGCCAGTGTTGGTGAATCAAAACATGCCATTGACCAGTCGGAGCTGGCCCATCAGGCATTCGATGATATTGCCAGCTCAGTTTCCCGCGTTAAGGGGATCATTGCTGATATTTCCCAGCAGGCCAATGCGCAAGGGCAGGCTGCCGAGGACACCCAATCTCGTATTCACGGTGTAAGTCAGTCAGTGCAACAAGTGGGCGACTCTGCCGACGCACTGCATACAGGTGCAACACAATTGGTTGAGCTGGCCCACAACCTGGATCAACTGGTTGACCGGTTTGATGTCGATGACTGAACTAAAAATTCTGCATACCCCTCCAGCTCCCTTGGAGTTTAGCGCGCTGCGCGAAAGTGCAGGCTGGCAAAATCCTACGCCTGCTATCATTGCGGCCAGCATTACGGCGTCACTTTACTGGGTGCAGTGTCGTAAGGCAGATAAATTGATTGCCTGTGGCCGGATTGTAGGCGACGGGCACATGTACTTTTACATTCAGGATGTCATTGTGCACCCGAGCCACCAAGGCCAGGGCCTTGGTCATCTTATTATGGATAATATAGAGCAATATCTGGCGGCACATTGCCAAAGCGGCGCGACCGCCGCTTTGCTGGCTGCAACTGGCAAAGAAACCTTCTACCAGCGCTACGGCTATTCACTGAGAGACGGCGAAAAACTGGGATTAGGGATGTGTAAGTTTTACTAAAAATCAATAGATAAAGAATGTCCGTTCCCGTACAGGGTAGCAATGTGCTATCACCCTCATGTATCCTCTATCAAATAATTTAAAACACCACCTACTATAACTTATCAGTTAATGAGGAATCTTGGATGAAAAGGTTATTACTTTTAGTATTAACGATGATAACGTCAATGAGCTACGCCAACCCTTTGGCAGGCACCTATACCATAAAATCGATTCGGGTAAGTGACGCAACAGGCTACACTTATGTTTATACAACAACACCAGTGGATCACAAAAACACCAGTTGCACCGAAACTGATTCTTTCGCAATCAGTCGAGATGCCAAATCATATGACCATATTTACTCTTCATTGCTGGCAGCTGGTGCCACGGGTAATCAAGTCCAGATTTGGGTTGCATACGGCAACGGAGAGTGTTTAAACAATCGACAAAGAATTGCTTTAACGGAAATCAAGTTTTAATTGCAATTTGATAAAAGAGCCCTTGCTAACAGGGCTCTTGTGCTTTACATGTGAAATAAACGCCCTTCGACCAAGCTAATTAACATCTTCGACGTTGTCTTTATAATCTCATCTGTGCTCACCATTTTTTTGTCTGAACTGACCCGGTGTCATGCCTGTTTCTTTCTTAAATGCCTTATAAAACGAAGAACGCGCATTAAATCCCACCTCAAGGGCAATATTCAACACCGATTCATCGCTGCTCAACAGGCGGGACTTCGAAGCCTTGATACGCCAGTGATTAACAAAATCAAAGAAGTTCATCCTCAGCGTTTCATTTAAAGCCTGAGACAGGTAATTAGGTGATATCCCACTTGCCTGTGATAGCTTTTGCAGAGTCAGATCGGCATCCAGATAAAGTTCGCTGTTTTGCATAGCCTGCGTAATTTTTTCAACTATCCGTGTAGACTGAAGCTCATCCAGTGCGGATTTATGGTACTTGTTCCCTGTCCTTTCACTACGCGATAAGCGCGGAACGTCGATACTAACAACTTTGCTATGGGGTTGTGATTGAAGTATTGGCGCGCTCTGCTGCATTGCAAAAAAGGTCACGCTCCAGATAAGCACCAGTGCAACAAACACTTCGGCGCTGCGCGACAGTAGTGCATGATCAAATAGGCTAGATACAAAAGCTGACACCAAAACAAAAACCCAAATACAGACGGCGATATAAATAAGCTTTCTGATAACAGAGATCTGGGGACTGTCGAGATTAGAATAACTTTCTTTTAGCTGCGCATTGAATCTGGCCAGACGCCTGATAACCACCAGTAGCGTAAACCCGCATTCAATCAGCCATAAACACATCAAAGCCAACATCGCACAAGCCAAAACCACAACATACGGACCCGCTGGCATGTCATCTGTCACGAACAGTGCTCTGTGATGCTGCGCAGGCAAAAACGCAACCGCGCCGGAAATCAGCACGGCAGGCCAGAACAAAACAAACTTGCTTAACTTAGCTCTGTTAAGTACCCATCTTTTTTGTGTAGTAATACCTTCAATGTACAAGCGAAGCGCCGGACACAACACAAAGAGCATGGGAAAACCCAAAACGGTATATACCTGATACCAGTTGGGTAAAAACACCGGCACGATAGCATTGAGCGCAAGTACTCCACTGGCACAAAGAAAAAGTACCAAAGGCATACGATAAACACGTGTCGCTCGCGGGAGCAGCAACACGGGGACACTCAACACAATTTGTCCAATGAGCATCGCAATCAGCACCATCACGATAGATTCAGTCACCTAACCCCCCTGACATCAAAATAAACTTTTCCATAATATTTTGTTTTATCTGCTTTTAAATTTCCCTTCCCACCAAGACTGTCCGCGCCTTTACGCCAGGACGACGTATCCCCACAAAATGACTAGTCTGACGATAACCTGGATAAAACAGGGCATATGCCTTTTGGCACACCTTGCAGGGACATCCAATATGACTTAAGGAATCGCTTATGACAAACGCAATTTTAACCACTAGCGCATCACAGGATAAAAGCACTCGCATCAAAATCGCGACACTGTGGCTGTTAGTTATGCTGAATATGATTTATGCCGATATTTTGGCCTTTGTTTCAGCCTTTATCACTCCGGGGGTAATAGACACACTGATGAGCGGCTACTCAGGCTCGGTTAAACTCACCCAAGAGTTAATTTTGGTCTCAGCCATACTCATCGAGATCCCCATCGTGATGATTTTCCTCTCCCAATGTCTCAGCTATCGATTAAACCGCCTATGTAACCTAGTGGCTGTCCCGTTAACTTTCCTGTTTGTACTGGGTGGTATTGAAACGGATCCTTTCTACCTGTTTCTGGCATGCATACAGCTCACTCTGCTTTTAAGCATAGCCTGGATGATCATCCGGTGGCGAGCACCTGAAGCGGCAGTGTTAAGCACAGCTCAAAGTTGAATCGATCGATGACAGGACTCTGAACCATAAACACCCAAGGATTCAGCAGATTACATTTGTATTTAGAACATTTAAGAAGGAAACAGACTCATGAAAAGCAAACTGCTTATTCCCCTTACTCTGCTTGTTTATTGCAACATAACCACAGCCAGTGTTGAACTGGGCCAGGCAGAATTCGACAAAGGTAATCTGCGCCTTGCGCAATCCATTTTGTCGCAACAGCAAACCTCTGATTATCAAAAATCACTGCTTCTGGCCCGCATAGCACTTAGAAGCGATCAGGACGAAACGGCACTGCAACACTTAGAAGCAGCCATAGAGCAGCACCCAAACAATCCGGAGCTCTATTTTGCACATGCCGAAGTCGTCGCTAAAATTGCCGAACAAGCCAGTATTTTCAGCGTGTCCGGTTATATCAAAAAACTCAAAGCCTCATTCATCAAAGCAGTTGAACTGGCACCGGACAATAGTGAATACCGCAGTACTCTGATCAAATTTTACATCAATGCGCCCAGCATGTTTGGTGGTGATAAACAGGCCGCTTTAACGCACATTCAGGCACTGGAAAAAGTCTCGCCCTTTGATGCTTTTCTGACTCGCTTACACCTGGCCGCTAAGTCAGATGAACCAGAAGAGTTCGCTCGCCTGATAAAGATAGGGCAGCAAAACTTTTCCGCCGATCCCCGCTTTTTTTATACTTTAGGCCAAATCTATCTTGATCAAGAAGAGCCTGAAATGGCGTTAAGCCAGTTCAGAAATGCAATTAACATGCAGGCAAAAAATCTGAAACAAGAAAAGGCTCGCTATCAGTCCATGGTGTTAATTGGTGCCTTAAGCCAACAACTGGAGCGCAATTATGACGAGGGACAGAGCGCGCTTCAGCAGTATCTGAATGAGGCAGCCCATCACTACGACCTGCCCGATAAAAACCAGGTCAAATTCAGGTTAGCTTCGATAGCCATGGCACAAAAGAAAACCACGCTCGCGCAGCAACTACTCAACGAAGTCATAACAGAAACGCTGAGTGAAAAGCTCAAGAAAAAAGCCCGCTCTGCTTTGAAAAAGTTAGCCAGGGCCTGAGCGCACTCTGCCAGAGGGCTTTAGAACGAGCCCTTTCTCACATCACAGCATCCCTAAAGCCAGCAATGCTCCTGAGCCAGTTCCCGTTAATATTGCGGGAATGGCATCCTTAAAGGTGTCATATCTAAAGTGAAAATAGCACGCCCCTATTGAGGTTAATAGTATCAATACAGAACCAAGCAGCATACTTTGAACGTGCTCGGTCAGAATAGAAAACACCATCAACCCGGCAGCAAGCGACTCAATGAATCCAATAGCATACATATGCTTCCTGCCAAGCCCATATCGCCTGAAAAACGCACTTTGTATAGTGAACACTCGTGTGCTCCAGGAGAATATCTTTTGAGAACCAGCGAGAGTGAAGAAAGTGGCCAGCAAGCCTGCGAGTATTAGCATAGAAATGTTCCTGACAAGTTAAAGTGGATGCATTTAAACATTCCAATACAGCATTAAGAACCGTATTATTATGCTAGTTACTATTCCAAGTTGGAATGAATATGGACAAACTTGTTTGCATCAAACTATTTACCGAAGTGGCACATAGGGGCAGCTTTACCCATGCCGCAAACGCACTCAATATGACGCAGAGCGCTGTAAGCAAAAAAGTGGCCTGGCTTGAACAACATCTTGGATTCACCTTATTTCACAGGACATCCCGCGCAATAGCCCTGACCTCAGCAGGCAAGGCTTACCTCACCTACAGCCAGTCACTACTAGATACTATGGCCGAAGTAGAACACCAGATCCGTGATGAACAGGCACAGGTAAATGGCCATATAAAACTTTCAGCGCCCAGTGCCTTCGCAACACAGCGCCTGGCTGAGCCACTTGCTGAATTTATGCGTCGTTACCCAAAAGTTACGTTAGACATCAGTGTCAGCGATCAACAGGTAGATCTGATCAACGAAGACGTGGACATCGCCATCAGAGCGTCAGTCCTGAAGGACTCCGGATTAAAAGCAAAGAAGTTGTTGGATCACTCAGTTTGCTACTTTGCATCACCTGACTATCTGAAACGTCATGGTATGCCACACTCTCCTGACGAGTTAAAAGCGCATCAATGCCTCACGTATTCGCTAAACACACCATCAAATGTCTGGCTGTTTGATAAAACACACTACAAACTCAACGAATATATTCGCTCAGATAGTCCCGAGATGATTGTCAGGTTGGCTTTATCCGGGCTCGGTATCGCGGCAATGCCAGACTGGATGATCGCCCAACAACTAAGAGACAAATCACTTGTCACTTTATTTGAGAACTGGCAAGGCCATACCCTGCCTATGTACGCTCTATATAAAAATACCGAGTTTACGCCAGTAAGGTTTAGAGCCCTAATAGACTTCCTCGCGGAGCATTTTACTTATTAACCCTACAGTCCTGACACGGGTGATATGTGATGCGCACCTGCGCTTTGCGCACCCAAGGAGCTTAAACCAAGCTCACCCCAGCAGTTGAACATCCGTCGCCTCGGTAGTAAATTCAACTTGTTTTCCATTATTTTATGCCGCTAATCGCAAAACTATTCGGTTTATCTCAGTCACTTTGACCATTTATTAAAATTCAGACTACAATTCGACAACAATTTATTCAGGCAATGAATCTCAATTTCATTCAGAGCCATGCAAAGTCACTCCCTCTGCAATCAACAAGGACAAACATGACAACGATTAAATTCAGCGCCATTGCTGGTGCCGTTTTACTGGCCAGCGCCTGCAGCCAGATCACATCAAATAACAACACTGACACCCAAACAACGCAGCAGCAAATTCAGCCCCCTGTGGCGCAAAAAGTGCCCCATGTTACCCAAATCCATGGTTATGAACTGGTCGACAACTATCACTGGCTACGCGATGATTCAAGAAGTTCAGAAAAAGTACTTACTCACCTTGAGCAGGAAAACCGCTACGCAGACGTGAAGCTGGCGCCTATTGAGACATTGCGTGAGACCCTGTTTGAAGAAATTAAGAATAAAATCGCCAAAGACGACCGTAGCGTCCCTTATAAACGTGGCGACTATTACTATTTCAGCGAAGTTAAAGGCGATCAGGAATACCGTAACTTCTATCGCAGTAAACATGCTGACGGCAGTAATGCCACTGAGATTTTTAACGCCAACAAACAAGCTGAAGGCCAATCTTATTATGCGCTGGGTGCGATTAGCATCAGCCCGGATGGCAAGCTCATGGCATTTGCGGAAGATACCCTCAGCCGTCGCATTTATACTGTGAGTATTAAAAACCTTGAAACCGGCGAAATTTACACAGATAAACTTGAGGGTGCAGCGGATAGCATCGAGTGGGGAAACGACAACCGTAGCCTTTACTACATTAAAAAAGACCCCGTCACGTTGCTGGGTTATCAGGTCTATCGTCACGTGCTGGGCGAAGAACAATCACAAGATGAACTGGTCTACGAAGAAAAAGACAACACCTATTATACCTACCTGGAAAAAAGCAAAGAAGGCAGTGAAATTTACATTGTCCACTACAGTACAGAAGCCAAAGGGGTATCAGTCATTGATGCCAAAAACCCTAACGCTCAGCCACAACGCCTCTTGCCACGTACCAAAGGCCATGAATACAGCTTGCTCAAACAAGGTGACTTCTACTTTATTTACACCAATGACAATGCCGTTAATTTCAAGCTGATGAAAGCCCACAAAAATGATATGGCTGACAAGCGGAAATGGAAAACCATCATTGCGCACAACCCCAATGCTAAGCTGGAAGAAGTAGAACTGTTTAATCAGCACCTGGTTTATCAATCTCGCGTTGAGGGGATAGGCACTCTGAACGTGCTGGATCTGAAAACCAAACAGCACAAAGCGCTCACGTTTAAAGATCCGGCCTATATGGTGTCAATGACAGGCAACCGAACCCTGGATAGTCAGTTTGTCCGGGTCAGCTATCAGAGCCTCACCACACCCAAAACCATTTATGACATTGACCTGACTACTCTGGAAAAAACCCAGCGCAAGCAAACTAAAGTACTGGGCGACTTTAACGCTAATGATTATGCCTCTGAACGTCTGTTTATCGAGGCCAGAGATGGCACCAAAGTGCCGGTAACCCTGGTCTATAAAAAGGCAACATTCAAAAAAGATGGTACTAACCCACTCTTACAGTATGGTTATGGATCTTACGGCTCAACCCGTGACCCTTACTTCAGAGTCAGTACTTTGAGCTTACTGGATCGTGGCTTTGTTTATGCCATTGCCCATATTCGTGGCTCTCAGGCACTCGGCAGACCCTGGTATGAAGATGGTAAAAAGCTCAATAAGAAGAATACCTTTAATGACTTCATCGACGTCACCAAGGCACTGACTAAGTCGGGATACGGCGATCCAAAACGTCTATATGCTCGCGGAGGCAGTGCTGGCGGCCTGTTGATGGGCGCGGTGATCAACCAGGAGCCTGAACTGTATCACGGTGTGCACTCAGCTGTGCCCTTTGTCGATGTTATCAACACCATGCTGGATGAGTCATTACCGCTGACAACCAATGAGTACGATGAGTGGGGTAACCCGAATGACAAAGTCTATTTTGACTATATGCGCTCTTACTCACCGTATGATCAGGTGAGCGCACAAAACTACCCGAACATGCTGGTCACCACTGGCTTGCATGACTCTCAGGTACAGTACTTTGAACCTGCGAAATGGGTTGCGAAACTGCGCGAATACAAAACCGACGATAACACGCTGTTGTTAAAAACCGATATGTCTGCCGGTCACGGTGGCGCATCGGGTCGCTTTAAGCGCATCAATGATATCGCGCTGAGCTATGGCTTTATCATTGGCCTGGCTGAGGGCAAACTGTAACTGCGTGCTCCATTGCAGCCAAAGCCCTCCCGCGGGGCTTTGGCATATCATCATGCTCCCGCCGCAATCCTGCGTATTTCCAGCTTTTACCCAGATACACTTATCTTTTTTGCCAAGCTGTGACACATTTCACTCCTGTGGCCGACTAACTAAGTATCATCAATAACAACAAGCAGGGACACAGTGAACACACAACACGCATTCAAACAGATGCTCGCTGACAACGATGGGCGGATCCGATACATCGCCGACCGCTATGGCGGAGCGAGTGACCGCGACGATATGTATCAGGAAATCCTGCTGCAACTGTGGCGCAGCTATGAAAGCTTTTCGGGGCAGTCCTCAATCGGCACCTGGGTGTATAAAGTCGCGCTGAATACGGCCAACACCTTTGTCAAAACCCGAATTAAACACAATGACATTAAACAATCCGTTTCGAGGCACAGCAAACAGCAACCTCACGCTGAACAAGCTGGCTGTCAGGCCGATATTCTGAATCAGTTTATGGATAAGCTCAGTGATATCGATGCTGGCGTCCTGATGATGTATCTGGATGGCCTGAAATCGGAAGACATTGCACAAGTATTAGGGATAAGTGACAACGCAGTGCGCTCACGGATAAAGCGCATTAAGCGTGAGTTTGAACAGAACTTTGTAGGAGACGAGTCATGAAGCTGGATGATCTAAAACACAACTTTGCACAGCAAATCGAAACGAGCAGCTCAGAAGCAAAACTGGCGTTGCAAATCGATGAGCTTAAAGTCAAAACTAAAAAATATCAGCGTGATATTAAAGTGCGCGATTTTATGGAAATCTCCATTTCATTGTTGCTTATTCCCGTCTGGCTGTATGGCCTCACCATTAGCTTTAACTGGGTCCAGTCTTTAGGCTGTGTTCTGGCCACCCTGACGAGCCTGTACATCCCCTATAAATTGCTTAAAGCTCGACGCCTTTCCCCCTGCAAAGATGACAGTATCCGGGCATATTTACATCAAGAGCAGCAAAGACTTGCTCAGCAAAAGCAACTATTGGAGAGTATAGTCTGGTGGTACATAGCGCCCATTTTTGTCAGTGTTATGCTGATCACGCTGGGCGCCAACATGGATGATAACGGGGTGATTCAGCTCGATACGCACATGCAATTGTATTACCTGATTGTGCTGCTCGGTATGGTGGGGATCTACTTTTGGAATAAACGCGCCGCCGAGAAAAGGTTCGGACCTTTGCTGGCGCGCGTTGAACAGCAACTTAATGAACTGAGCGACGAATAGGCACATTACGGCCATGCATCATCAAGCCCCGAATAGCTTACGCAACGGGGCTAAGCGCGCTAGATTGCCTGCATAGGCTCAGCCGTATAAGCCTGATGAAGAAGCTCAGATAAGGATTCAGACTCTTTTAGGCTGTGGCCCGAAATTTCCGCCACTTCTACACCTGGTGTCCAGGAATTCATCACCACAGCCCCGCGAAGCGATGGCAAACTCGCCAATGTCACAGGCTCAGTGCGCTGCTCGATATTAAGTAAGCGTAGTTGCCGCTGAACCATGCTCATCATAGTGCCTTGTAGTTTTGGCGCCTGTGGCCAAATCACCGTTTCACCATCCCAAAAGGCCAGATTCCAGATGGTCCCTTCACTCAGACAACCGGTATCATCTATGAATACAGCATCATCATAGCCCTGCTGTGCAGCTT
This sequence comes from Pseudoalteromonas ardens, assembly GCF_030125445.1. Lineage (NCBI taxonomy): Bacteria > Pseudomonadati > Pseudomonadota > Gammaproteobacteria > Alteromonadales > Pseudoalteromonadaceae > Pseudoalteromonas > Pseudoalteromonas ardens. The sequence continues at coordinate 1,247,834 of NZ_JASJUV010000001.1, read as the reverse complement.
TGTGGAGGTAGTAAGTTTTACTGATCTCCCCGACATGTTTAATTTCAGGCAAAGGTCGGCAATATTCGGTAGCCAGCAGCTTCAGCGGTCCGCTCGGTCCATTCGCAGGAGCACCAGTACGAACCATAATATTTGGCTGGGTGTCCATACTATCCAGGGTGAACTCTCCATGAGAAGAATATAAGGTCACCGTCAAAGACAAGTCCGTGCCCGCCGCAGCGATGGCCGTACGAACAGACGTCAGAATTTCTTCATCAGACAGTGCCTGGCCAAACAATTCGACTGAGGCATGACGTAACCTGTCCAGGTGCAAGTCCATACCCTTTACCATGCCATCTCGTACCTGCATAGCAGTAAAATGTGCAAAACCAGAGAAGGCCAGCTGGCTCATCTGTGAACTCTGAAGTAGCGTGCCATTGACCACAGTTTGCGGCGTAAAGATGTGTTCATTCATACAATTAACTCCCGGTTTGAAACCTTTTTTGGAAGCCAGTACTATAAACCCTGACAGTACTGTGAGAGTCAAGAGCACATCATGAAAATCGGCGAGTTATCGAAACAAACAGGGATCAGCATTCGCATGCTGCGGTATTACGAAGAGCAAGGCTTGCTTCATCCCAGCCGCTCCCCCTCAGGCTATCGCCACTACACACCGAATGATATCCAGACTCTGACCCGTATTCAGTTACTGAGCGCGGCAGGCATGACACTAAATACCATTTTGCAGTTTTTACCCTGTATTCGCGGCGACAGGCCCATTTTTGAGCCCTGTGACGAGCTCAGAAACCTGTTACACAGCGAAATCAAAGCCGTTGATGAGAAAACGGCACAGCTGGTCAAGAGCAAAGCGATACTCAGTCGGTTTTTAAAGGAAATTGAGCAAGGGTAAGCTCATCTCAGATAATTTGAGTAAACAATACTCTCATAAACATTTAGCTTTATTCCGCAGCCACTTGCCTATAATTTCTTTGCTTTTGGTACTAAAGCCATTCCGAGATTTGTTTATAACAATATTTTCGCAGCCTAAACTAGTTTTAAGACCCCAAAGATTATTTGAACGGCACATTACCAACAGAATTTCACCTTTTTTCGCCTTTGTAATAAGGACGCGCCGTAAGTATTCTTGGGCAGCCCAAGCACTCGGCAAACAATTGGCGTGCTTTCCTGCTATATCCATAGTTTCCGATGCATATGGTATCAAGTTGAAGATAGCGAGATTTTTACTGGCTGCGTCTAATTGGCCACCATAAATACTATTTGCGCGTTGAGAAAACCAACTCTTCCAGCCGTCTAAGTCATATGGATAGGGTTCTTCTCCTGAAAGCTGCTCAAACAATTTAGCATTATGACTTGGAACTGAGATGGTCTTGAGTGATGGCCTATTTATACTGGGGTTTGCATAGCATAATATAACTTTAGCCGTTTTAATCGGTCCAAAATAAGGTCCTGGAGGAAAGTCATAGTTGAAGTCAAGAAGGCCACTAAGCTCACCCAATACTGCTTTATCCTCAGGATGAATATTAAGCTTCTTATCTCTACAGTCTTTCCAGAACTCTATTATGTCCATCATATGCTATCAAAGTTATTAAATTAACATTTGTCTAATTTTCTATATCAAATTCCAGCTGTACCTTTTGGTTGGTCTGCCTGACGGGTGTGCCATTCTCTGTCTTAGGGTTATATTTCCATTTTGTTAGTGAGCGTATGGCTTCTTGATCAAATAAACCATTATGGCTTGATTCAATGATGCGAATGTTCTCGGGCCTGCCTTGCTCGTTGATATCGAATTGCATCTGAACATAGCCGTTTTTATTCTGAGGATCTGCCTGCTGAGTTGACGTGCAACCACAGATAAAAACCAGGGTAAACAGCGCGGTCAGTAAGTATTTCATATGAGGGTGCTCTTATAATTATGATTAGTTGGTGAATATGACAGTGTGGCTCGCACACTGTCATTGTACTTTCTATCAGCCCACTATGCTTGTTGCAACTGTGAACACGGCTTCCCATCCAGATGTAACTGCACCAACTGCGTGATCTTATCCTTCAACCAGCCTGGACCAAAGTCAGCAATATCATCATGACGCGCTTTAGGAATGGTCACCACACAGCTGCCAAACTCGACTTGCTCCGTTTCGCTGGGCAGCACACCCGAGTCTGCCGGAAAGTCGCTGGCACGTATAGACAGTACCTTGATATCCTTAGTTTTTGGTAATGGCACACGGCGATGGTCTAAGGTAATGATCTGTTTAACATAGGGCTTGCCTTCATTACCCAGCCAGGCGGCAATATCTCCACCATTTGAGTGGCCAACCAAAGTTAGATTATTAAAATCGTACCCTGTTATGCTGCGTTGCAATTCACCGTGTAGAAACTCCAGTGTTTTTGCACCACGCTGCCAGTTTTCACTGCGCGTTTCAAACAAATTACCAGAGGCTGAAAGCGGCGGATCGCCCGGTAATTCGTGTCCGATTGCGACCACCAGATACCCATGTTTATTCAGCACTTTGGCTAAAAAGGTGTAATCAGTATGCGACATGCCGTAGCCCGCGCCAAGGAACGCCACCGGACAAGGGGCTTTTTCACTGCATTGCGCCTGGGACTCGGGATAAGTGATCTCAACCGGGATGGCTCTGTCACGGGCTTTATCGTAAACGCTGGCAGGTTGAACCTCGGCCGCTGCGGTACCCAACCAACAGGCAGTTACCAAACCAAATCCTTTTAAAAACTTCATAAAACTCCTGAACTATATAGTCAAAAAAAGCCGCATTACGCGGCTTTTACTGTTACTTTTTATATTTTTCGAACCACGCAAGCGTGTGTTCGATTTTGCTTATCATCCGCGAAGGACGCCCGGCGATACCATGGGGTGCGCCCGGAATTTTCACCAGTACAGAGTCTATCTTACGGTGTTTTAGTGCCTGATAGAACTGCTCTGTTTCAGCCATTGGCGTACGCAGGTCTTCCTCTCCGGTCATTAACATTGTCGGCGTGGTAACATTGCCAACCAGAGATAATGGTGAGCGCTCCCAGTAATGGTCAACATGCTCCCATGGCATACCAGGGAACTGAGTGGGGATCTGCACCAGGCCACTGTCAGCGGTCAATACTTTACTTAACCAATTGATCACCGGCTTAACAACCACAGCAGCATTAAAGCGATTTGTCAGGCCAATGGCATAGGCAGTCGCGATACCGCCCGCAGAGCCACCCGCGATAAACAGGTTATCCTGATCAATAAAGCCCTTGGCAATCATGGCGTCTACACCTGAGTTGTGATCGGCAAAGTCTTCTTTTGAGCTGTACTTGTATTTCAGTAGCATGGCAAAACGCTCACCATATGAGCTACTGCCACGATGGTTGTCGTAAAACACCACATAGCCCTGTGCTGCGTAGCGTTGTAACTCAGCCGAGAAATGTGGGCCATAAGCCAGGTGTGGGCCACCGTGGATCTCCATCAACAATGGATACTTCTTGTTCGGATCAAAATTTGGTGGCGTGATGTACCAACCCTGGATCTGCTCACCATCAAACGATGATTTGTATGTGATTTCGTGCACTTTACCCAGTGATTTGTGTGCCAGTAAATCCTCGTTCAGCGCAGTCAGCGATTTTACTTTGCCTTTACTGGTTGTCACTGCGACATCAGCCGGACGCGAGCTTGAGCCTTTGGTAAAAGCAATCTCACCATCAAAGTTGGCGCTGAACTGACCGCTCAGATAAGGGCGGCCCAGCGTGGTACCCGACAGTGTATCAGTCAGATCTTTAATTTTGCCTTTAGTAGTAATGGTGGCCAGTTTGCGCATGCCATGGTCGTCGTAAGCCATTGCCAGCTTAGTGCTGCCTATCCAGCTTGGGCTTTGGATTGAACGGTCAAAGTCCTTCGCAATCATGCGAGATTGCTTGCTTTGCCAGTTCATAATATTTAGTTTGTGATTGCGATACGGGTTCAACTCACCCGATGAGCTTAAAAACGCCAGCTGCTTGCCATTTTCTGAAAAGCTCGGAGAGTGCTCGCGACCCGGCGCATTGGTCAATTGCGTGATCTTACCCGCGAAATCGACTTCAAACAGGTCACCCTCCAGGCGCTTATATTCCCAGTCTGCAATGCGGTTAGCCGAGAACACGATGCCCTTTGAATCGCTGCGCCAGGCCAGCTTACCACTGTGGTGATAGTTACCTGAAGTTAGCTGACGAGGCGTGCCGCCTTCACTGGGCAATACAAAGATCTGTCGATATCCGGGCTTAACCAGACCGCGTCCATCCGCCTGATAATAGGCCTTATCAATCACAATGGCCGACTCGGACCATTTTGCGCCTTTTGGTTTTGCCGGCATCTTGGCAATCACCGCTGGCTTTTCCTCAACTTTTTGGCTAAATGCCAGCCATTTACCATCCGGCGACCAGGTCAAATCACTGATCCCAGCCTGCAACTGAGTCAACAATGCTGTGCGATTTTGCACAAGGTAATGCACGTGCACCTGAGTGCTGCCAGACACATCACTCAAAAAGGCGATCTTGCTGCCATCGGGTGACCAGCGCGGCTGATAGTAGCGGTTTTCGTCTGAGAACAACGGAGACTGTACGCCCGTTTTTGCATCGACCAGCCACAAGTTTTGTCTTTTGGCATCCTTCATCACGTCGTTGCTGTTACGTACGTATACCACTTGCGCACCATTAGGCGAAATCTGTGGATCGCTTGCATACTCCAGCTCAAAAATATCTTCAGCCTGGAGCCCGGCATTTGCCTGCGCCAATACGGGTAGTGTTGCAATCGCCAGCAAGGAGCATTGCAAAGTACGTTTCAGTCCAAAAGGCATGGGCAGCCTCCTATTGTTATCATTTTAATAAAGGCCACATAGTTATTCAGCTGAATACAGATGTCATCCAATACGCGATAAAACGGAATAAAAACCCGATGTGTTATAAAGTCACACAGATATTGAATGTCGCTTAAGTCAGCCAAACCTATGTCTGGCTGTTAATCGGTTGAGCTTGATACGCTTTTGTTTGTATCCCTTGATGGGCACTATAGGTTCACTACGCTGATTTTTCTAACAAATGGGCAACCACCTTGGCAGCCTCTTCAAATTCAAAGTCTTCAATCAAATCAATAAGCCGCTCGCTGGTCGTCTCGTCCAATTTATGGTTGGCAGCAAGCTCACGCACCTGCTCAACTGACTGCGTATCACAACTGAGCAGCAGTGCTTCAAGCTGAATAAAATCCTCTTTCGTTACCTTTAAACTAACCACATTTGTTCGCTTAATTAAAGGCGTATCTTCCTGATTTAGTTCACTCAGCTGCTTGTGTAGCTTCCTCAGGAATTCAGTCAGATCCTCTACCTGCTCCAACTCGACTTGCTCACCGCTGCCAATCGCTTTTTCAATCTCTGCGGCGCGTTTTGATAAGTCATCCATGCATAAATTGGCACTTGCGCCTTTCAGAGAGTGGGCAATACGCTCAGCATGTTCCAGATCACCTATGACCAGCGCCTGATTCAAATTAATGGTTTCCTCAATTTGGTTTCTGGCAAATTTCTTAATAATGCTCCAAAACGCCTTGTCATTGCCGCCCAGCCGCTTAATAGCGCGTTCAACGTCCACACCTGCTATTTCGATTTGCTCATCGTTTTTCACTTCCTTACCCTTATCCAGCTGGGCTTCAGTTTGCAAAGCAACAGGATCAGTAGGCTCAGATTGCTTATATAAGTGGTTGCGTATTGTTTCTGCCATTTGATTGAAGTTGATTGGTTTGCCAATATGGCCATTCATTCCGGCAGATTGACACTTTTGAAGATCTTCCTTCATAACGTTTGCTGTCATTGCGATAATTGGTAATGCGTTAAACTGACTGAGCTTTCTGATGTACTTTGTTGCAGAATACCCGTCCATAACAGGCATTTGTATATCCATCAGTACGATGTCAAACGCTTGTGCCTTAATCATTTCAACCGCAACCTGACCATTCTCAGCGATGCTCACCTGAAGGTTTAACGACGACAGCATTTCTTTGGCGATTTCCTGGTTTGTGCTGTTGTCTTCAACCAAAAGTACATGCTGCTGCTCAAATAAAAGCGCGGTGTTGTCGACCTTTTTATACGACTCATTGCCCCCTTGCTGCTCCGACAGCTGAAAAGACTCCATGATCGAATTCAGTAGCACAGACGCATTCACAGGCTTCAAAATGACCGAGTCAATAAGTTCATGCACCTCTGAGTTCATACCAATATCCGTTCCATATGCTGTAACAAGCACATACTTAGGTTCTGTTTCCAGCTCTAAAGCCCGAATATGTTTAATCGCATCAATACCGCTCATATGCGGCATTTTCCAGTCCATAAAAATAATGTCATAACCCCCGGCTTGCGCAAGCTCGACGGCACCGGAACCACTGGCAGAGCACGTCACCTGAAACTTCATTGCTTTAAGCAAATTAGTTAAAATGGCCCGTGCACTTTCATTATCATCGACAACCAGCGCTTGCTTACCCGCAAGCTGACTGTCAGGACAAATTACATTGGTGAGTTTAGCCGATTGTAAGCCACTCTTTATGGTGAAAAAGAACTCAGAGCCTTTCCCCTGCTCACTGTGAACACCAATAGAGCCCCTCATGAGCTCCACAAGCTTTTTGCAGATACTCAGACCAAGTCCGGTACCACCATACTTACGTGTGATTGAACCATCTGCCTGTGAAAAGGCCTGAAACAACTTATTTTGCTGCTCGCGAGACATGCCAATGCCCGTATCTTTCACTGAGAACTTTAAGGTTACCTGGTCTTCAATTTGCTCAGCGGCGGTCACCGAAATAGTAATTTCACCCTGCTCGGTGAATTTAATGGCGTTACCACACAAATTAATCAGGATCTGCCCGAGGCGCAGGGGGTCGCCAACCAGGCTAATTGGCACATCAGGGGCGATATCTAGCAACATCTCCAGGCCTTTCTCTTGCACCCGAATCACATTGATGTTGACCACATTGTCCAGGACCTCTTGTAAAGAAAAGTCGATGTGTTCAATTTCAAGTTTACCTGACTCAATTTTGGAAAAATCTAATATATCGTTAATGATCCCCAGCAAACTTTTCGCAGCTTGATCTATTTTATTGATATAGCCCATCTGTTGTGGGGTAAGATCGGTTCTGAGCGCCAAATGGCTCATACCGATTATGGCATTCATCGGGGTTCGGATCTCGTGGCTCATATTTGCCAAAAACTCCCCTTTTGCGGTACTCATTTCATCGGCTTTATCTTTAGCCAGCCTTAGTTCTTGCTCCATTTGTTTGCGTTCTGTTACGTCAAGCAGCAAACCTACCACGCCTGCCAGCCGATTTTCAGCATTGGTAAACAACGCCTCATACACAATGAAATTTCTGGGGTCGCCTTCTGCATTCTCGATCGTTATTTCATAATGGTGATTTGACTCTCTGTCGATTAAATCCTGATGGGATTGCTCAAAAACCTGAGCAATTTCATAATCGAAAATATCCTCAGCCGTGGCGTCCAACACATCGGCATCGAAAGTTCCAAAATATTGATTAAAAACACTATTTACGCCTAAATATTGGCCTTCGCTATTTTTGTAGTACATTGGGCTTGGGATGGCGTCGAGAATTTTCTTATTCAACTCAAGCTGCTCGACAATACGTTTTTCTGCTTTAGACTGTAGGTCAATATTCTGGGTCAATTGCAAACTCACCGCCAGATCATTAATAACCGACTTAACCCACTTGTAGTCCTGCTCTGTCAGCTCAACCAGGCTACCTAATTCCAATAACCCGATACTGTCGTTACTCACCACCAGCGGGAAGTAATATAGCTCACTAATCGAGAGCTTTTGTCCGTTTAACTCGATAGCATATTGCTCTTTTTCAAACTTCATAGAGTAGGGCTTTTGAGTGCTCAGAACATGAAAGTGAATGGAGTCATAATTGCTGTATGTTGTGGCGCAGCTGCTGCTATAGCCTGTTCCGGCAACTCGGTTGAGTGCTTTCTGATCTTCAAACACATATAAGCCAAGTAATGGCACAGATAACCGCTGCTCCAGAAACTGTAACAGCTCTTCACCAAGATCATGCGGACTTTTCTTGCCTCGCAATGCAAGGCCAAAATCCTTCATAATGGTGTTAAACTCAAGTTGCTCAGATAAGTCATTAAGCAGCTTGTTCATAGACATAGAGAGTTCAGACAGCTCCCCTTTTACGGATTCATCGAGCGTAAAATTATAGTTACCTTGCTCCACATTGCTGACCACCTGCTTTTGGATGGAGGCAACGGGGTTAATATACAATTTCCACAGCAGATAAAATGACAATGCGATATTGATGAGTAAAATCAGGTTAAATATGTTTCTGAACATATAAGCAGCGCTGAGGCTGTCTTGATGGCTTTGCAATTCATTATTAAGGCGTGTTGCAATGGCTCTGTGCGCCTCGCCAATTGCGGTCATAATTTTTGATTTTTCGGCTAAAAACGTATCGCTGAATAAAATCTTCTGCGCGCTTGTTAAATCGGGCTCCCCGCCTTCCACCCAATTCCCATACTCATCCCGGTAGATCCCCTGAATGGCATTAAAAGCCTGCCTTTCTAACCCCACTAACCCATTCGACGTGGACAGGGCATTTTGCATTTGCAACAGCTCAAAATCTTGTGCCCCAAGTTGTTGGAAACGCTCGATAATATTATGCCCGTCTTCTATCCGTTCTAACGCTGGCAAGCTGGCATGCGGTGATGCAAGATTATCCCAATAATCGAAAGTATTGGCGCTTTGCGCTTGCACTTTGCCATCCCGTACAAGCAAAACAAACTGAAACAACTGTTGCCATTTTTCATTGCCGGTTACTGCATAGGCCCGGGCAAAATTCGTTAAGTTATCCGAGCTGAGTTTCAATTCATGGGCAAGTTCTGTAAGCTGAAATAACTGTGCTTGCTTCTGTGATAAGGCATTGACCTCTACCCTTACAAAATGCGACATCAAGCCAATCCCACAACTCACAACCAGCATCATTAAAAAAGTGATAAAGAAGCTAGCTCTCAAGCTTTTCATTTTACTCAATCCCTATTTGGCGTTTCACTAATAATAGACCTATATTTCTGAGTACGTCGTGCAATCGTGCAACATAGTGGTAACAGAGGCTATGGAAGAACTAAAGACCGTGCTGGTAGTAGATGATGTGAAAGAGAACCTGGCTTTCATGGCGGAAATTATCAAAGACAAATATCGTGTATTGGCAGTAAAAAGTGGCGAAGCCGCGATTAACCTTGTTGAGAACAATCAGATAGATATTATTTTGCTGGACGTAGTTATGCCACAAATGAGCGGCTACGATGTCATCAAATATCTGAAGTCACATGAGTCTCACTGTGAAATTCCGGTAATCTTCCTGACCGCAAAAACCAGCGTCTCAGATGAAGAAAAGGGCTTTATGCTGGGTGCATGTGATTATATCAACAAGCCAATTAGCCCACCCATCCTGTTGGCTCGCCTAAATACGCATCTGCTAAACAAAGAATCTAAAGATATTCTTAAAGACAAAAACAATTACTTAGAAGAAGAGGTCCAGAAACGGACCGAACAAATGTCGCGACTGCAGGACGTTACCATTCAGGCAATGGCAAGCCTTGCAGAAACCCGGGATCAGGAAACAGGTAATCATATTCGCCGTACACAGCTTTATGTCAAATTGCTCGCCACCATCCTCAGTGGCAAAGAAAAGTATAAGCAGATACTGACCCCCGAAGTCATCAATATTTACTACAAATCCGCACCATTGCATGATATTGGCAAAGTAGGCATACCGGACAATGTATTACTCAAACCAGCCCGGCTAACAGCTGAAGAGTTTGAGATTATGAAAACCCATACCGTGTTTGGCCGCAATGCTATCGAAACGGCCGAATCAGCGCTGGGCCAGAGCGACAGCTTTTTACAAACAGCAAAAGAGATTTCTCATTATCACCATGAAAAATGGGATGGCTCAGGTTACCCCGAAGGGCTCAAGGGAGAAGATATCCCACTCAGTGCCAGGCTGATGGCCATTGCCGATGTTTACGATGCGCTCATCAGTCGACGAGTTTATAAAGATGCCATGGAACACAGCGACGCAATTGCGATTATGAAAGAAGGCCGTGGTAGTCATTTTGACCCCGAACTATTAGATGAATTTCTGGCACAAGAAAGCGCATTTTTTAAGATTTCTCAACAATACCGGGACTAAGATCGAACGGGGGACTTATGCCTTACTCAATTTTATTGGTGGACGATGATGAGGTAAACCATGACATCGCAATGACCATGCTGGGCGAAACACATAGCTACGTTTCGGCATTTAATGGGGAAGACGCACTGGCACTGTTCAGTGAACGAAAGTACGATGCTGTTTTACTCGATGTCGTCATGCCGGGAATGAACGGCTACGAGGTTTGTCAGGCAATTCGCAATGCCTCAAGCCATAACGATACCCCGGTTTTATTTGTGTCATCCAAAGACTGTATTGACGACAAACTGGAAGGCTTTAAGGCGGGTGGTGATGATTACATCACCAAGCCGTTTGATGCAGACGAGCTGGCTTTCAGAATTGAACGCCTGGTGAAGTACAGCAATGAAATAGATACTTTAAAAGTAAACTGTGAAGCCGCTGAAGAAGTCACTATGACCGCCATTACCAGTTGCAGCGAGCTGGGACTGTGCCTTGAGTTTATTGAAAACACATATCGGTGCAACACGCTCTCAGAGCTCTCCACAGCCATCCTGGCGTTGTGTCAAAACCTTAACCTAAAAGCGTCCGTACAGCTCGGGTTACTGGGAGAGTTTCGGGATTTTAGCAACTTTGGCGTAATTAACCCGCTTGAGCGCGAATTATTAAAAAAAGGCCGCGAGAGCAAAACCGTTATCAATATTGAAAAGCGGAGCTTCTTTAACAGCGCCTATTGCTCCTTGCTGGTTAAAAATATGCCCACAGACGACGAAGAGAAATATGGGCGCTTCAATGACATCCTGGCTCTGGTCGTCAGAGGAGCGAATGCCAGACTAAAAAGCCTGGAGAGCAATGTTCAGGCTATTCAGGCAAAAAACCAGGGCCTTAAGGAGCTGAGCCAGATTGCCAGCAAAGATTTAGAAAGTATCGAGCACATTTTTAGGCACTATAATGAATCGTGTCAGGAGCTGATTGAACGACTTATCTTTGATATCGAGGAGTCAATGCTAACCTTTGGGTTCAGCGATGCGCAAGAGCGGACAATTCGCGAGACCCTCGACGGCGCAAAGGACGATTTGCAACAGATACAAGCACATTCAGAAGACATGTCGACAACGTTTAATGACTTTTTTATCAAGCTGGATAAGCTCATCGATTAACGCTGGGGGTAATATCAGGATTAAATGCATCATGGCACTGGGTGTTTTTACATCGAAAGCGAGTGCCATGCTAAGCAAAGAAACCGCATACACCAGGGGCTCAAATCAGGAAAGCAACTTGCTCATTACAACCACATCCACGCCGCGATAATTAACTTGTTCCTGTGCCAGCCAGCCTAAACGCTGATAAAGCCCGCCGTCTTGTTGTTCGGTTTGTAAGTGTAGTTCCCGGACACCAAAAGACTGAGCCAACTGCTCGATTCTTTGTACCAACGCAGAAGCAACCTGCTCCCCTCTTGCGTGAGGTGCGACATACACACCGCCCAGCCAGTGCGTTTTATCCGGGTAAATGGTCATTTCGTGAAAGCGCAGATGAGCAACGCCAACAGGTTTGTTTGCCTGCATTGCCAGCAACGCCAGTGGGATAGCATCTTTTTGCAGATACCCTGCGAGCTTATCTTCAAACGAGTTTACTGTGGCGCCAGGTGTCAGCGCCCCCCACTCGTTGAAATACCAGTGAGCAACCAGCGCCTTAAACTCCGGTCGTTCTGCGAGAAAACAAAATTCCAATGTCATCATTCCTTGTCTGTTTGTTGAATAGGTCAACTGTCTCAATATTGATACATACTTGCAAGAAAGTAATAACTCCGTGCCTTTTGCCTGCTTGTACTAAACATTCAAGGCTTTTCAACTTCGAAAATTCGCATCTGGAATGCCGATTAAATCAATTACCTGATGAATATTTTAATATAACATCAAATGGCCTTTGTAATTAAAAGTGCACTTTTCTCATGGTTGGCAAGATGTGCCAGCCTCACATTTTTTTAGGACAGACTATAAAAGGAAAGTAAGTATGATCTCTAAGTTATTACCAAGCTGTGCTTCAGCGCTGTGCATGAGCGCCACGCTGGCACTCGGACTCCTGCCCACTTTCTCTGCCACCGCAGCGACACAAAGTGGATATTGTGAAATATCCAGAACCCAACCGGGCGCGCCGCCTATGAGCTGGGACAACAATGACTACGTGACAACCGCCAAGTACTCCGTCTTTGGCGCTGAGAGTTGTGAAGTCCCAAACAATGCGACTATTACCAATATTCGCGCGAGTTTTACTGCCTATGCGGATAGACAAGTACTGACCCGGGGCCTGCTGCTGGGCGATTATATACTCACAGTTAGCGCATCTTCTCCCTATTTACCTAATCCGCTAACGGGTCAGGTGAAAGCCATTATGTCAGCATACGGTGCAAACTCGTTAGGGTCTTCAACAGTTAACCTGCCTTTTAATGGTACTCGCTTAGATAATCTGTCATTCACCCTGAAGGCACAGCTGAGCAACAGCGTGAGTTTGCGGTGTGCTAATAGAAACCCGGCTGAGTGCGAAGACTATATGTATTTCGAATACACCATCGGCGTTGATTATGAATATGAAGTGCCCGGTGTACCTGATGCGCCAGGCTGGATCAATGCCTCAGCTTCAGGTAACAGCGTGAATGTGAACTGGGAACCTGTCAGCGGTGCAACCTATAAAGTTGCCATTCAATATAACAACAATAGCTGGACCGACTATCAATATATTCCGAGTCCGGCTTCAGCGTCCTATATGAGTTGGCACAACTTAAACGATGGTAATCGTCGTTATCGTGTCGTCGCTTGTAATAGCTATGGTTGCTCTCAACCTTCGCCGATCTCAAACACAGTTACAGTGCGCTCAGGCTTGGGTACACCCAACGCGCCTTACGCCAGATTAAGTGGCAATACCATCATTGTGGATTGGAACGATGTGCCTGGCGCATATCAGTATGTACTTTCAATCAAGTACAACAACAATAACTGGACTGACTACCGGTTCTACAGCGCACCAAACACGTCCAGTATCTCTTGGTCAAACTTAGGGTCAGGCAACAGGCAATATCGCGTCAAAGCATGTACGCAAAGTGGCATTTGCTACAACGCGTCACCTGCATCTAACGTTGTAAGTAACTAACGCTTTAAACCACGATGGCTGCCGACCTAGAGACTTTATGTGAAGGTTGGTAGCCGTCAATGAGTCATAAGTTGGTCCGAAAAAGCAAACCATCTACCACTCCATACCTCACACAGGCATACATCGTAAAAATACGAATTGCAAACGAACTTTGAAAGCATTGCTCATATTGATTACATCACTTTGCGCTGAATTGACTTCATTAGCAAACAGTCCCACCAACCCAGGCGCTACTCCCCCTCAGATGGATACCTTGAGTTTGCTTTATAAACAGGGAACAGCAAGTTGATAAAAACAAGAAATTAGAGAGAGCAGATAATTGATGGAAATTCCTGTTGAACCTGAAAGCATACTCGCTATAGAAGAGGCGATTACGCAAGGTATGACGCAAAATTATTGAGCACAAAGTCTTTAAATGCGCTGATCCTTGTGGGTTGATGTTTGTCTTGTAAATAAACCAGGTAGAGAGGAATGCGCTTTGGATGCCAATGTTCAAAGACTGACACTAGCTTGCCTTCTCTCAACTCCTTTAAACAGTAAATCTCAGGCACCCGAATGATGCCATTACCATGCAATGCAGAATACACCATGATCCGACCATTTTTACACTCCAGGTCGCCGTGAACACTGATTTCCTGTTCGCTACGATCATGGGGATGCACAAACGCCCAGGAGCGCATGCTGCCCGTAATACACTTATGGTTATCCAAATCTTTCGGAGTGTCCGGTTTCCCATATTTGCAGATGTAATCTGGGCTTGCATAGGTACCCATAGTCAGCTCTGTCAACCTCCTTGCAATCAGTGCTGAGTCTGCAAGCTCTCCCATCCGGAAGACAAAATCAAACTCGCCTGAAACGAGGTCAACCCGTTTACTACTGAAGTCCAGCACAATATTAATGTCAGGGTGTATTCGCATAAAATCAGCAACCAGCGGTCCAATGATGTTTTCACCAATATACCCACCGACACAATTAATTTTGATTTCGCCGGACAGCTCAGTGGCACTTTCTATTGCCCTGCTTATCGCTTGATCTATGCCAGCATAAGCTTGCTTGCACCGCTCGAAGAACGCTTCGCCCGCTGGCGTTAAATGCTGGGTACGCGTAGTTCGGACTAACAGGCTGATACCCAAACTGGACTCTAGTTGAGATAACTGTTTTGAAACTTGTGAACGTGAACACATGAGCTTTTCTGCCGCCCTGGTAAAACTCCCCTCCTCGACCAGCACCAAAAAGCTATTTATATCCGAGTAACTGACTTCTTTTCTCATCAAAATCTCTGTGTCCAAATGGAATTAATAATAAAGATTAGATCGTTTTTGTAAACAATGATGTGACTCTGACCTTATATATCACCTTCTGAGATTGCCATAGAATGCGCCTCATCATTTGGATCCCACCAGCCACTGCAACGATACGATAAAGCACTGCTGTGATATGAAGATCCTTTGCTTCGAACTCTGAGCAAACTCAACCATGTCAGAGACAAGAACTTTAACCAGCCTCACTCAAAAAGGCTGCCTTTTTAGGAGTTAAATTAATGAAAAAGCTTGTTGTTATTACAGGTGCCAGCTCTGGTATAGGAGAAGCTATCGCAAAACGTTTTAGTGAAGCTGGTTACCCGCTATTACTCATAGCACGGCGTATTGAAAAACTAACCGCACTCAACTTACCTAACTGTTTATGCGAACAAGTCGATGTCACAAACAAAGAGGCCTTTGTACAGGCCATCGCAAAAGCTGAAGCAGAGTTTGGTCCAGTAGACTGCCTAATCAATAACGCAGGGGTCATGCTGCTAGGCCAAATAGAGACACAAGACAGCAACGAGTGGCAAAAAATGTTTGACGTCAATGTTGTGGCTTTGTTGAATGGGATGCAGGCTGTACTTGAACCGATGAAAAATAGAAACTGTGGCACGATTATTAATATTAGCTCAATTGCTGGCAGAAAGACCTTTCCAAATCATGCAGCATATTGTGGAACCAAATTCGCGGTGTCTGCTATCACGGAGAATGTCCGTGAAGAAGTAGCAGACTTTGGTGTCAGGGTCACAAACATCAGCCCCGGAGCCGTAGAAACTGAATTACTGAACCACACAACGTCAAGCGAAATAAAAGCCGGTTATGAAGATTGGAAACAAACCATGGGAGGTGCTTTGCTCGCTGATGATATAGCCCGAAGCGCACTTTTCATCCAGGAGCAACCCCAGCAAGTCTGCATCCGGGAACTGTTAATTGCAGCAACTCGCCAACAACCATAAACACATATAATATGATAGACACCTAACCCCGGTACCCCTTCTCTGAACGGGCAGTTTCAAAAAATTTGTGCTGTGATGGGTGCCTTGCAATTGCGTGGCTTATGCACGCAACACGCATAATGCTGGGTGTCTTTGTCGCACCAATAACTGAGTTTCAATAATGTTTAGCCTGAACACCAAAAACAGAAACAACTGGCGCACCTCCTCACAGAGTCAAGATATCACCTACCTGTCGCAAACCGCAGCAGAGTCGATCTTTGCTTATATTTGGATGAATCATTAAAAACATATCAATCTGGCCAGTGCCGCATGCATTTGCTATTACCAACCCGATAGCTCACTTTCTCTGAGTAGGTTGTGCTTGAGCAAGGGGTATAGCAGTGGTAATTTGTTTGCTTATCTTAATGAATGATGCGTATACAGGGCTGTTGACAGGCCTAAAAGAATGTCAGTACGCCAGTCATTGTTACAGGGAACAAGCGTTAAATGTTATGGCCACAAACTATAAATTTAAAAAAGTGAAAGCTGGCAGGGATCACATTGCCGACAACTTCCACAATGCACTGAGCCTTTCTGATATGGCAAAGCATGCGCATATCTCTCCCTACCATTTTTTACGGGTTTTCAAGGACACTTATGGCGAAACGCCCAATGAATTTTTGATCCGACTCAGAGTAGCACACGCAAAGAAACTGCTGATTACCGAAAACCACAGTGTCTCAGAGGTTTGTGAGCATGTGGGTTATGCAAGTCTTGGCAGCTTTTCTTCTTTATTTTTAAAGCAAACAGGCATGGCACCGACTTTATATCGACGCAAACTTTGGGCTTTATCGGCGGAGCCTTTTTGCTTCCCCGCTCGGGCCATACCAGCCTGTTATGCTTATCACTTTTTAGGCAAATAGCGCAATATTGGAGAAACCTTTGCTGGATTTTATCTATACAATAAAGGTGAACTCACAACAAGGAATATGAAGATGATCACATCCATAGCGCATGCCACAATATATGTACTAAATCAGGACGAGGCGCTTGATTTTTATAAGAATAAGCTTGGTTTCGAAATCGGTGATGATATGAAAATAGAAGGCGGTTTCCGGTGGTTAACTGTCTATCCGAAATCGAATTCACAGCTCCAGCTGGTATTAGCAGAGCCAAAAGAAGGACCCATGTTTAACAAAGAGGCTGCCGAAAAAATCCGTAGTTTAATTGCAGAAGGCGCATTCGGCGCTGGCGTTTTCGAAACGGAAAATTGTCAGCAAACATACGAAGAGCTTGTCGCCAAAGGCGTCGAATTCATTCAGCCGCCAACAGAACAATTATATGGCGTAGAAGCCATGGGTCTGGACAACTCCGGAAACTGGTTTAGTTTGGTACAAAGATAAAACCCGATCACTAAGTAAAGTCAGCAAGTCGTGCCATGCGGCTCTGCTGCTTTGCCTTACATATATTAAGCACCTAGGAAGTGCTCGCTATTTTGTGTCTGTCACTCTCCGGGCCCTAGCTGACTAAGTGATTTTAATGGTAATAGCCGTTCCACGTGCGACCTTTGATACACACTAATATACCTAATGTAACAACAGCACATTCAAATCCGCCGGTTTTCCATCGCAAACAAATAAAACCTTATGCGCAACCAAATCGTGCTCTGTCCTGCGAGAACTTGTCGCTGCGCGTTCAGGCGGCAAATCAACTTGTTAGGCTAATATTACTATTTCGTTACACTGCTAACCAAGATTTAATAGTCCCTCGATCTCGCGAGTATCAAATGCACCCATTTTATATGGGTACTTATCCTAACCAATGAACGAAAACAGCCGTGCTGACTAGTATGGCTGGGGGATTAGTATGACTACTTTACACGCAAGATATAAAACCTGGCTGATTACACTCAGTAGCATAGGGCTGATACTTGTTAGCCTGAGTACAAAAGCAGATAGTGACTGGATCATTGGCTCCGGGATCTATGATATTACCGGTCCTGCCGCCGATCGGGGTATGGTCGGATATGGCGATGTTGGGCAAACCACCAAAGGGATTCACACACGCCTCTGGTCTCGTGCATTTGTAATTGGTAAACCAAACTCCAACCAGCTTGTCACCTTTGTCAGTGCAGATCTGCAAAGCATTACGCAAGGTGTCCATCAGGGCGTGCTCAAAAAAATCGCCAGCGACCCGCTGATTGCACCACTTTTTAACCAAAACAATGTGATGCTTAGCGCAACGCATGTTCACGTGGGACCGGGTGGTTACGATCACAACATCATGCTTAATATGAGTGCGCTGGGTTATGACGAAGATAACTACAACACCATAGTCAACGGGATATACCAGTCTATTCGTAACGCCTATCTGAGCCGAAGCTTAGGCAGTATTCAAATCAATCAGGGGCAATTGTCTGGCGCGGCAGTTAACCGCAATCTGACCGCATACAACCAAAACCCGGACGCCCATGACTATGACACTCAGATAAATGAAACTATGACCTTGCTAAAGCTTGTGAAAAGTAATGGCCAGGAAATCGGCATGATCAACTGGTTTGGCGTACACAATGTGTCGAGCAACCAGAGTCAGCGCCTTATTACCGGAGACAACAAAGGGGTTGCTGCCCAGCTATTTGAAAAGTACAAAGGGGCGAACTGGCCACTGTCGGGTCAATTTGTTGCTGCCTTCGCAAACAGCGAAGAAGGCGATGTTTCGCCCAATGTATGTGGACCGGAAGATGGCTGTGCAGGCAAAGGTAACAATGAGGCAAACGTCGCGCTATCAGCAAATAAACAGTACAACAAAGCACTGAGCCTATATAACAATGCAACAGACGGACTCAGTGGCGCATTGGACGTACGTTTTCAGTACGTAAAACTGCCTGGGTTAAACGTTTTGGGTCAATACACTGGAAATGGCAATCAACGACTATGTGAGGGTGCCATTGGATTTTCAATGACAGCCGGAGCAAGCTATGACGGCCCGTCTGGCCAGTCAGGTGTATTTGAAGGCATGACACAAGACAATGAAGGATCAAGCTGGGATCGTAGTACAGTAATAGGTGCTGTGGGCGGTGCGTTTAAGTTCATTAATGATTTTGCTGGCCTGCTCGGATTTGATAAAAACGTGCTGGGTAGTAAAACCCATGAGGCATGTCAGTACCCTAAACCTACTTTTTTACCCACACAATTGGGCTCCGGCGCACACTTGTATACAGATACCCTACCCTTCCAGCTCTTTCAGATTGGTAATATGGCCCTTGTGGGTATTCCGGGAGAAATGACCACCATGGCAGCACGCCGCCTGCGCAACGATTTACAGGCAGCGCTTGCTCCTCGTGGCATCACCACTGTGGTCTTCGCCGGGCTGGCGAATGCTTATGGCGGGTATATCACAACCAAAGAGGAATATCAGATCCAGTATTACGAAGGTGCACATACTCTGTTTGGTCAATACAGCCTGGCAGCCTATCGACAAATCTTTAACGGACTTGCCAATGCTTTGGTACACGACAATAACCTGGACACTGGTCCAAGCCCTCTGGACTGGTCAAATAAACAAAAAGTCTATGCAATTGGCGTCGTTTATGATGATAAGCGTTTGTGGGAATCTTTCGGGCAAACCTGGAGTGATGCCAACAGCAGTTATGTGCGTGGTAATAGGGTTAAGGTGAAGTTTCGCTCTGGCCACCCTCAAAATAACTTTAAAACGATGTCGAGCTTTATGGAGGTACAGCGATATGCAAATGGCGCCTGGTCTACCGTGCTGACCGACAATGATCTGAGCACTAAGTTCACCTGGATCCGCGATACTGCCGCTGACTGCATGGCCTGTTCATTTGCTCAGCTGGAATGGACTATCGATCCAAATATGCCCAAAGGTACCTACCGCATTAAGCACACAGGTCACTGGAAAAGTGGCTGGGGAGGCAAGATCCGCAGTTACTCAGGCCAGAGCCGCTCCTTTACAGTAAACTAACTCTGTTTATTGCTCGGCCATGTTTTACATGGCCCTTTTCGAACCGGACCTTTTATCAAATTCAATAACCTGCATAAGTGTACCGCCTGATGTGACTTTGCCCAGTATTCCCGCTCCAAACGCCGCCATACCCACTCTGAACTCACTCAGCTTTACACCGTCAACTCATGACAATATCGGATATACAAAATTTCTTATTCCCTCTATCATCGATTTAAAAACTTGAATATTTGCTCTATTTGGATAAACCTGACGCAGAGTATCGATACCTCAGTACTCAATCCAGATGAATAAAAACCACTATGACAACACAAATAACCAACGCAGAAAAAAGCACAGAAGCTTTCATCAGCACGCTTTACCGAGAAGCCGCACGCATACCACCCAATGAGTATCGTGTATGGGCTTTAGAACAGCTATCACGAGTCATAAACTTTGACGCGGCATTTTGGGGCAGTGGCAACAGTGCAGATATTCACTTTCATTATGTTTGTCATGTTGGCCTGGATGAAGATTATGCCTGTCAGCTGCAACAAACCCTGCCCATCAACCCTATCAAAGACGCCGTAATTAATAACCTTGGCAAACCAGTTAATATGCAGGATGTAATTGCTGACAATGACTTTTATCAATCTCAGTTATACCAGCAATTATTTCAACCATATGGTATTGAACGTATTCTGGCTGCTGGACATTTTGATCAGAACAATGGTCTGTACTCGCTGCTCAGTTTATACCGTTTTGACAGAGCGCAGATATTCACCGAGCACGAACGCCAATTACAGGAGCGACTTGTGTTTCATCTGGTCAATGCCGCCTCGCATGCCTTTTTTCTACACTTGCACGCAGGCAATATACTCCATCACAAAGCGCATGCAGCCTCCGCAATATGCGACATCAATGGGTGTTTTCACGAGGTTCAGCCCCGCTTTGTTACTCTGCTCAACGAGTATTTTCCCAATCGTACTGGTGTCACCCTGCCCTTTGCCATAGGTAAAGATAATTCCACAACGCATATTAATAACCTGACGGTCTCATTTAAAGCACAGGGGGAGCTGATGATAGTAACACTGCGTTTACCAGGCCCATTAGATTTGTTGAGTCAGCGCGAGACCCAGATTGTAGAGTGGGTATGTAAAGGCCTGACTTTCAAAGAGGTGGCCCGACAGCTGGATGTTGCCCCGTCAACCGTGTCTAATCATCTGTACCGTATTTACGACAAGATTGGCATCAACAGCCGCTGTGAGCTTGCCCAACTGGTTGATAGCCAGAGATAGGTTTAATAGTGTTGACGCAGGTGGCTTTTGAAATCCAGTGATGACTGGGACTTAGCAACAGGCTTTTAATTACGACTGACAGCTTATTGTTTTCCCAATGCACTACTCTTTACTTGCACCACTGAAATATTGAGCTCACTCAACAAAGAGGCTTAATTACCCATACCCAGGTAAATCTAAGCCCCCATTATATTGAGTGTCTGAAAAACCTTTAATTCTCATAAAATTCAATGAAAAACAAACCAAACGTGAATAAAATACTGAAAAAAGCCTTATAATTAAAAGCTCACTTACCTAACTCTAAGTCAAGGTAAAACGACACCTTCAATATATTTATTAACAAAAGTGATAGTACAGATGTCATCATAGGCCCCATCACATCAGTGGTCATGATGGAACAAACCCATAATTAAACAATAAAAACAACTTGATACAGCATCGTCATAGTGAAATACTGTGCTGGCAGAAGGTGAATTTAGTCCCTTTGGCCAAACTGATGACTTCAGTACTGTTGTTTTAATTGCCATAGTAATTAGCAGAAACAACTACACTTTTGTGTTAAAAAACACCAAAAACTCAAATTATAAACTCTACTTAAAAAGGAAATTTCTCTATGAAGAAATCATTAATCTTAGCTTCTCTGATTTATTCATCCGCAGCACTTTCAGGTACAGGGCAGGCATTAATTCCACATTATTATGTTGGAACCAACTCTTCATGCCACCTCCATATTACCAATATTTCTGATAATGATGTCCAGGTTAAGATAGATCTATTCGACCAAAATGGTAATACATATTCATCAAACATTACCTCCTGGTACGCTTTTTCAGGTTCCAACCCAGTTACTAGCACTGTTGCATTGCCTGCCAAGAAAACAGGCGCCATCTCAATGAACAAAATGGGGTCAGGCTACGTAGGACATGGTTATATCCGCTGGAGCAACGAACACAACCAAAATGACGCTTTGGTAGCTAACTTCCACTGTGATGCTACAAGTATCGGACAAAGATCGATATTAATTAACCAACAAAGTCCGTTCTAACGAAACCTCATCATCATATCTAACTCCTCTATTTGAGTTGGATTTTTCAGGGAAGCTATGAGCAACTTTTGATGCTCATCTTCCCGTCCAAACCGTCACTCAGGCACTAAGTGAGTAAAATAAAGCTGTCGAGCAGCCCAAAAATAATATAAAAAGTGAGTAGAGATTTGTTGTGCCTGTAACGCATTGGTTTTAGTCGTTTTAATATCTGACATTCAGCTCCCCGAAGTGCACCATATAACGCTATAGCTTTCATGATATGTCTGCCCACCAAATTGGTAACAAGACTCTCCATATTCGTGAATTCATTCAAGGCTTAAGAGTCAGTAGTAAGCTCAGTTAATACCTGTGGAAACTTGTTTTTACCTATAACAATGCCGCTTGCTCCACCACAATGGCGTGGCGCTGGGCCAGACGTAAATGGTCTTTGTCGTAACCGCCGCCGATCACGGTTGCAACGGGTACCCCTGCATGCTGGCAAGTTTTGAGTACCAGAGCATCGCGCTGCTCCAAACCCCGCCAGCTAATATCCAGCTTGCCCAGGCCATCGTGCTCCCAGATATCCACTCCAGCGTCGTACAATACCAAATCTGGATTAACATCTTCGAGCAAGCCTGTCAGGGTGTCTTCTACGATATGCAAGTAGTCCGCGTCTTTCAGATTGTTCGCCAGACCAATATCCATATCACTGCTGTGTTTTCGAAACGGAAAGTTTTTTTCGCAGTGAATAGAACAAGTAAACACATAAGGGTTATGTTTGAGCATGGCTGCAGTACCATCTCCCTGGTGGACATCCAGATCAAAGATCAGCACATTGTTTACTTTACCCTGCGCTATCAGGGTTGTAGAAGTAAAGACTAAATCATTGACCATACAATAGCCTGAGCCAAAATCGTAGTGAGCATGGTGCGTACCACCAGCCAGGTGGCAGGCTACCCCGTTTTGCAGCGCCAGCTCTGCAGTTTTGAGTGTGCCAAGCGGTGCGGTAAAGGTCCTCGCCATGAGCTGCTCTGACCAAGGCAGGCCAATACGACGCATCGATTTATCATCAAGTTGATTACGCCACAGATCCCACAAATAAGTATCGCAGTGCACCGCTTCCAGTGGCTCCGGTGACCCCAGCTCAGGCTGATATACATTGTCGCCAATCAACCCCATTGCCCTCACCTGCTGATAGAGATTAGCGAATTTACTCATCACAAAGCGGTGATTAGGATCGAAACTGAATGAATAGTTGGGGTGATACACCAGCGGCAGGCTGGTATTAAGTGACTGGCGGTTTATATACATATCCAAAACAACATATAACGAGGATGGCGAGAGTGTAGCGCATCTTTCCACCTTGTGGTTAGTATGGCAACATATCATCACCTAAACTTTGCGTATTTTGCCTTATGGAACTGAACTTTGCCGATTTTTCACCAACCCAGATATATCACCTTATGACTCAAACCGTGATCCCAAGACCCATCGCCTGGGTTTTAACGGAATCCGATGAACACAACTATAATCTGGCCCCCTTTTCTTATTTTTCAGCGGTATCCAGTGTGCCCCCTTTACTAATGTTTTCAGCTGGTAAAAAGCCCACAGGGGAAATTAAAGACACAGTAAAAAACATCAAATCAACATGTAGATGTGTGATACATATTGCCTCTGAGCATGATGCTGAGCTGGTAACACAAACGGCTGCAACGCTGCCGCATGGCGAATCAGAGGTGACAGCCAACGATATAAAACTAGCTGAATTCACAGGCTTTGACATGCCACGTGTCGCGCATTGTGATATCGCCTATGGCTGTGAACTATATGAAGTTCAGGAAATCGGCGACACGCCGCAAAATCTGGTGTTTGTGAAGATCATCAGTTTGTACCTGAGCGACAATGTAACTGAGCTGGATCACAAACAACGTATTAAAGTATTAGCCGATAAAGCCACCCCACTGGCACGTCTGGGTGGTGGAGAGTACTCAGGGATCACCGCACCATTTGCGAAAGTCAGACCTAAATAATGAACGCCCACAGCGATTGCCCCGTCGCAATCGCTGTGTTGTGCTTTAATGGATTTCTTCCGATTTTTTTAAACTTCAAATTCTTCTTTATTACCCACAACTATTCTGATGATTATCCCTCGCAATTTACTATAAAAATAGTCGTAAAAATCAGTGCGAGACACACCATATATCGAGATAATGGTAAAAAACATCACTGAGACAAACTGTAAAACGTTATCCAGTGTGTCATTTTTCTCAATATCAAAGTGGGCCATTAAGTATTGGGTCACGTCCAAGTTAATGACAAAGCTATAGTACACGAGTAAAAAAGCGATTAAAAATATACTATTGGTTAGTACTCGACTTATCTTACCGCAACGTGCTTCGATGCGTGCCAAGTTCATCTCCATATATGAAATTTTAACTCGCCCCTCTTCTACTTTTTTATTGAGAGATTCAGTCAGATAAACATTGTCACTTTCGAGTGTTTGTTTCTCACGCTCATATTTGGATTCCATATCACTTAACTGCGACTCCAGCGCTTTTTTCTGTTCTTCATTATCTTCGATGATTGAATTGATGTAGCTTCCTTGTTTGGTAATAATTTCTTTTGCGATACACTCAGCACCATCTTTACTGGGTGTCGAAGCATACTCGCTTAAAGAAATCAGCTTTTCAGTATAATTATAGAGCTTAACCTGAACACCTTCTTGCTCAGTTAATTTACCCTCGCCTATTAATTCGCCAATGTGCTTCTGAAACTGGCTTTTTACTTCTTTATTAATCGAGAGATTACTCATCGCATGAGCCACGATTTGATTCTTTGGTAACTTGTCGAGCGATGTGGGTAACTTAGTCCAAAGACGCGTTGCAAAGACCACGTCTGTCATACAGTGCTGGACTCTGTTTGATTCGCCTTCATCTCTGTAGTGATTTTTAAAAAATGAGGTAGCGGTATCCGCAAGCGCTTTATTTGGAGTAATAAAAATCGCGTTACATTTCTCAAGATAGCGCTTTGCTTCTCCTTTTCTGAGCCTGTAAATTGCGCATATAGAATTAACATCAGCGATCCGCGCGTCATCTGACTCCTGGTTTAATCGACTGCCCACCATAGTGTCCAGGTAGGACTCATTTATCGAGTTTTCCAGCTCGACTGTCGGAGCATCTTTGATCTCAAACCCCAACTGTTTAAGCTTGTCATCCAAGTCGATGACATATTCAAGCAACTCACCTGCGCTGATACCTCGTTGAAACGCATGATTTGCTAAGTCTCCATCAACCTGTCTGCCCTCAACCAACCCAGACGCGACACGATTAATAATTTTCTTAATTTCACTGACTGTATGGCTGAAAATACAAATTTTTGCGTCTAATGATTTGCACAAGTTAATAAGCTCATTTGTGCTTTTTTCCATTTCATCATTTACGTAACCCAGTACACGCAGCACCAATTTAGTATCGAAATAAACCTCTACACCTTTCATCTTTGACTGAAAGGTGACAATGGCAGATCCCATGTCTTGACTTGATTTATGCTTGTCATACTCAGTTATTTCGGTAATCGCCCTTAATAACGCATCCCCCAGAGCGACATCCGTAAGATCCTTGATGAAGGTTTTGCCATGCTCCGGATCGTTAATTGCTATTGCGACAATTCTGTTCAGTTCAGAGTCCTGATTACTGATGTTTGAGGCCTGAGCCTTACCGCCGAGAAAGCTAATAGCAGACTTATCCAGCCATTCTTCAAGCACTTCTTCTGCTTGAAATTTGAATCTGGAATACTCTTCAATCACATCAAATAGAATCGCTTTTATCCGGTTGATCTGCGCTTTTGACTCTCGCTCCATGTTTAATACATCTTCAATGCCTTTTTCGCTTTTGGTCCGTTCATAAATAAAAGTCGTTTTGTTTAAGGAAATGAGATCAGTGTTTGCGGAGATATTTTTAAACGTATAGCGTATCACGTTGAGCGGAATTTCAACGCCAAAGTACTTTTTTATCGCTGTCTGAACTTTGGCTTGTTCAAATTGACCATGTTTAAGATCCAATAAAGCCCTTTTGACCAAAGGCTCGACTGCATCGATAGGGCTTTTAAGACCTCGCCCAAAGGCAGCTTTAAGAAATGCGTATGCCAGAACAGATGAACTCATTGATAACACCATTTTTATTCTAATTAAGATTTAAAAGCGCAGAAAAGAAAGGTAAATCACTATAAAATGCAAAATAATAGTATCACAATATTAACCATTCTAAACAATCTTAGACAAATTCATGAGACGGTATGGGACTGGGACTTAAAACAGCTCTAACGGGCAATGCCTTACTGTAACAGTAAACAAAGAAGTGACAGCCAGAACACCTCTGCACCTCACTTCTCGATGAACGTTTGTGTATACTAGCAGCTTTGCATTAGTCAGAAGAATAATAACATGATTGGAATAGGTGAAATGGCAGCCATCAGTGCTGCATTTGTTTGGGCGTTTTCAACCCTGATATATAAGCGTTTTAGCCACCACCTTAGTCCATTTGAACTCAATGTCAGCAAAGGCGTGATCGCTGCAGCCCTGATGGTATTGTGCATGCTTATTGTGCAAGATACCGCATATCCTGTATTACCATCCAGCTGGGCCTGGTTGATTGCCAGTGGC
This sequence comes from Pseudoalteromonas ardens, assembly GCF_030125445.1. Classification (NCBI taxonomy): domain Bacteria; kingdom Pseudomonadati; phylum Pseudomonadota; class Gammaproteobacteria; order Alteromonadales; family Pseudoalteromonadaceae; genus Pseudoalteromonas; species Pseudoalteromonas ardens. Next base: position 1,221,314 of record NZ_JASJUV010000001.1, on the reverse strand, counting down.
GTTTTAGGTATTGCCATTGGAGACAGCGCCTATTTCGCTGCGCTCAGAAATATTGGTCCTGCACGCACTTTGGTCGTAGAAAGCCTGGCACCAGCTATTGCCGGCATATTAAATATCCTGATCCTGGGAGTCTATCTTAGCCCGGTTGCCTGGCTTGGGATCCTGGTAACAACCTGTGGTGTCATTGTTGCGATTAAACCTACCAAAGCTCAGCCTATCTCAGACAAAAAATACTATCTGCTTGGTATCGCGTTTGCGCTCACCGCCGCAACCTGCCAGGCCGCTGGCATGGTGCTCTCTAAAGGCGCATTAAATAGTGAAACCATCAGTAGCTTATGGGCTGCATTAATTCGTCTTGCCTCTGGTACCCTGTTTGTTGCTTGTCTGGTCGCCTGTTTGAAGTCACAAAGCCTCAATCAGGCACTGACATTGAGGCAATTGTCGGGTAAACGCTGGTTATTTATTGCTGTATTTTTTGGCACTTTTATTGGTTTGTGGTTGCAACTCATATCTGTTAACCACACCGATCCGGCAATTGCGCAAACTATTTTTGCCACAGCCCCACTCATGGTGATGACCCTGGGCCTGATCCGAAGAGAAACCGTCACCAGAGCGATGCTATGCGGCGGTGCAATTGCATTATTTGGGGTGTTTTTGCTGTTGCAAGGGTGAAGCTGCGTAACACTTAACAAATAAGTAAGGAAGCAGGAACAAAGTACCTGAACGACGCCATTGTACCTGCTTTCATATCTGCCTTACTTAGACTTGTGCTGCCAGATGCGCTTTGTAAGCTTTTACCCACTCCTTTTCGACAAACCAATCATCGCCGTTTTCTTCGATCTGCCGAATGATTTCATGGGATGTCAGTGTATCTGCCCATTTAAAAACATACTCTGCGGTGTTGATCATCGCCTTTTTCAGCAACTCTCTGACTTCATCTTCAGCAACGATATCGGCACCGCGTTCAGTGATCCAACCAGGAAGTAACCCCTTTGGCATTTCCCACTGTTTTTTAACAAAAAAGCCTTGCCTTATCGGCTCGGCCTCAATCAGCCCACCGTAGTAGATGGGGAAATAGGCGGATGTTTCCCCACAACTATTGTGCGCGTTTGTATACTGCCATTGTTCATACTCAGGAAGCTGCATAGGGTTTATCTGCACCGGACCATAGTGATCAGCATACTGCATCGGCTGCATCGCCAGGAAATCCTCACACTCAACATAGTTATAGAAAACTACCGTCAGATATTTTAGAAAAATGCTCTGGGAATGAGAAATGTTGGCCAGTTCAAAAGCCAACATGTAGTTGTCATCGGCGAAGTACCACCCGCCATTATTAAACCTGAAACCCAGAGGTAATAGATACTTGCTCCCCAGCTCTTCTGAAAGACTATAAAATTCATTGGCTTTCATTCTGATACATTCCTTTTCGTACTCTCATAAATTGTCTAAATCATGGATATAGTAACGTAGAAAAGGCGTTAAAAAATACCAGCTCCACTACTTACTGGCATAAAACAAGCGTACGTTGTTTAGAAGTAAGACCTGCCTCTGTGTTCTGTCTCCCGGTTCGCGCTCCCCGGTAAACACTTCACCCACAGTAAACCCCACTGCAAGCACATACGTACAAAGCCCTAACTGTATAAAGAATGGAAGTTAAACATGGCTAAAAATGTATTAGGTGGAGCGCTGCAGTCTTGCTGCACAGATCCGTTGACCGGCTTTTTAAGGGATGGATTTTGCAATACTAATCATATGGACGTTGGTACTCACGTAATTTGTGCAACAGTCACAGAGACTTTTTTAACCTTTACTAAATCCAGAGGTAACGACTTAAGCACACCGTATCCGGAATATCATTTTCCAGGCTTAAAACCGGGAGATAGGTGGTGTTTATGCGCACTGAGATGGAAAGAAGCCTATGAAGCCGGGGTGGCACCACCTGTTAACCTCGAAGCAACACACGAAAATGCGTTGGAGTTCATCTCATTAGAGGTTCTCAAAGCGCATCAACAATAATACGGCAGGTTTAAAAAACACTTTCTAGTCAGGGCATGCGTAAAAACAGTGCTCTGTGCTAGATTGCTGCGACTTTTCAACCAACGGCATAGCTACCTTACGTTTTTATAACGAAAAAACGCTCACACGTGATGTAACGAAGACCCGGTCATAAGAATATTTTTGACCGCCCAGGATGCCTCACAGTTGTAAGTTATAAATAGAAAAGCAGCCATCCGGTTTTGTGAGCATGCCCACAAACCACTTAAGCGGCTTTATGTTAAAAAAGGCTTTGGCGCAAAGCTAGCTTCAGTCTTCACTGAAAACCGGCACTTTGTAAAACCGCCAGTCATTCTCGACACCACTTTGCCACAGCTGTTGAAACTAAATGAGATGAATGCTTAGTCAATTAGAGTTGTCTTACAAAAAGAAACTAAGATAGAATACCGTTTTCAAAATAGGGAAAACCGATGAAATATCTGATCGCTTTATTTATCTTGATATTTAGTGTGGGGTCTTACGCGAACTACCAGTCTCAGGGTCAAGTAACAAATATCATGACCACTTCGGGTAAGATTATAGTCACCGTTAAGAACGTCAATGGTGCCATCGACAAGTTTTGGTTTACGCCAGACTCAGACATCAACCGTGTATCTCTCTCATTATTCCTCACCGCAAAAGCGACACAGGGTACTGTTTGGGTGAGTGGCTCAGACACAATTGATAATATTCAATACCCACACAAGGCAAGAAGATTCATCGCGATGGATTTCAAATAAAGTGCACTCCAGGGTAAGCAGCCTTTCAGACTACTTACCTTTACTACTCAGCTTTACTTGCTAAACACTCTCGCTTAAAAATGTACTTTTCCAGCACCTTATCCAGCTCATCCGTTTTAAACGGCTTTCCGAGATGCGCATTCATGCCTATGCTCAGGTATTTATCTACCTCGCTTTGCATGACGTTGGCTGTTAATGCGATGATCGTCAGTCGCTCTTTATCATAGGTTTCACGAAGGATACGGGTGGCTTCCATACCATCCATCACAGGCATCTGAATATCCATTAATACAAGGTCAAATGCGCCATCGCACGCCTTGATTGCCTCAATCGCCTGTTGGCCGTTTTCTGCAATCACAACCTCTAAGTCAAAACGATCTAAGAGCTTGGTCGCCACAATGCGATTAATCTCATTGTCTTCAACGAGTAGCACCCGAAACTCACCAGCTGCACAGGCAGATTCTTCTGCCTGGTCTGATTGCTCTGGGTTATTCTTTGCAGCAGTTTGGCTGGGCGTATCTTTAACAAAAATACTGATCAAGTCCTTTTTTAGTAATGGCTTATAGAGTATCGGGTAGTTCACTTTTGTCGCAATACTTTGCTCTGTGTGCGCCGTGTAAATGACAACTTTTGCAGGTAACACCGCTAAGGTTTCTAGTCTCTCTAGCAACTCATTGGCTTCACAGTCGGGCAATATCCAATCAAGTAGTAGCATGTCAAAAGTATTCTCTGATAACGCAGCCTCAGCTTGCCGTCCGTTTTGCGCACGCGACACAGTCAGCCCCACTGACGAGGCAATGTTATCACTGACCTCCATGTAAATTGGGTCATCTTCTACGATTAATATTTTGCCTGCAATACTGGCAGTCGAGACTTCCTGCTCGGTTAATGATGCCTTACTAACCGTGTTCAGAGGTAAACGAACGCTAAACGTAGAACCCTGCCCAACTTCACTGACCACCGCGATATTACCCTCCATTAGCTCTGTCAGTAATTTACAAATTGTCAGTCCCAGCCCGGTGCCACCGTAGCGACGCGTTGTGGATGCCTCAGCCTGTGTGAAACGCTCGAACAGCTGATCAACTTTGTCTTGCTCTATCCCTATCCCGGTATCTGTCACTGAAATCTCTACCCAGTCACTCGATGCTGTTTTAGTCTCTCGATGCACAGCAAGCGTAATCGAACCGGATTCCGTGAACTTTGCTGCATTCGACGTGAAGTTAAGCATAATTTGATTGATCCGAACGGGATCGCCGACGTACCAGTCACTGAGCAAAGGGTCAATATCGAAAATCAGCTTGACCCCTTTGGTATTGGCAATGGGCGTGATCAAAGATCTCAAGTTATCGAGTAACTCCTCAAACTGAAAAGGCGTTTGCTCGATATTAAGCTTCTTAGATTCAATTTTTGAAAAGTCGAGAATATCGTTAATGATGGTCGTCAGTGCATTTGCCGAAAAGCGCACTTTCTCAAGGTAATTTCTTTGTACTGAGGTGAGCTCTGTAGCCAGCAGGATATCAGTCAGACCCATGATCCCATTCATGGGCGTTCTTATCTCATGTGACATATTGGATAAAAACAAAGACTTGGTTTCAGCAGCCTGATTCGCCTGCGCATTGGCTCGCTTCAGATCGCTCATCAACCGCAGCAACACGACAATAATGAGAAGAGAGACCAAGACAAGCAGGAAGAGGATCGACCTTGTCATCTGCCAGTAAACGGTGTCGACCTGTTCGCTAAGGTGCTGCGTTTCTCTCAAAATGGCCGTTGATAGCGTGCTGTTTTGTATTGGTACCAGTAGGTTTGACGCAGGTAATGCATTCTCGAGTATAAAACCTATGTGCAAACGCATTACCCTGAAACTGCGGCTTTCCTGTTCAAACTGTTCGAGTGATGTCATAGAGCGCATTAACTGCTCACGTACCACTTCAACCACAGTATGTGAATTGGTCACCTGTAAATTAGACACCAAAGCAGCACTTTTACTGACTGCTAGCTGGGCTTGCGTCGAATAAGCATCTTTTTCCAACTCCTGCTTTGCAATGTAACGGTAGGACGTTTTGAGCATAGAAGCCAGCTGCATATATGTGTCAACGGCGTCATGAAAGTGCGTAACGGCGAGGCTCATTTCGTCGCTTAACAAGTCCCGGGCGAGCAGTTCATTGTATGCACTTTCGAATTCCAGCTGCTTTTGAGCATGCCTGTCAAAGTGATAAATATTGCTATCCATTGCAGATAAGGTTTCGAGCGATAATTCTGTTGTCGCCCTGTTAAGTCGCGCTTTCAGCGCCATAGCAACCTGAGTATCTTGTAATTGATGATATTGCGTGATGGCTTGCGCGCCAATCCACCAAATCAATCCAAGTATTGCTCCTTCAAAAAGGTATTTCATTCTTTTAATGACCTCGGCAGTTCGCCTGAAAAGGCATGTAGCAGCGCTTCCAGATCAGAGACATCCTCATCACTGAGTTCTAACCCTAGCTGTCCGCTCGCCATTATCCGGATCGCATCCGACAATTGCACCACAGAACCATTGTGAAAATACGGTCCTGTATGTGCAACGTTCCGTAAACTGGGCACTTTAAAGACAAACTTATCTTGCTCGTTACGGGTTAACTGATACCGCCCGGCGTCATTGAGTAATGCTTTGGGCATACGATCCAGGCGACCCATTTTCTGATAAATATTGCCTCCGATATTACGCCCCTGATGGCAGGTCACACAGCCCAGTTCAACAAACTTTCGATATCCACGCTGCTGTTGCGCTGTTAACGCCTGCTGATTACCTAGCAAATAAGCGTCAATGGGCGTATTTTCGGATACCAGTGACATCTGAAAGGCGACTATGGCCTTGGTAATATTCTCAGGCGTGATTCCGTCTTCGGACAAGGCTTCGAAGCTGTTAACAAAGTGCGGCTGTTGATTAAGTTTGCCAATCACCTGCGGCCAGTTGCTGGCCATCTCTAACGGGTTATGAATGGGTAACGGCAACTGACTGGTCAGGTCAGGACTACGCCCATCCCAGAATTGCCTGAAGTTAAAGACCGCATTAATCACACTCGGGGCATTGCGATTCCCCAGCTGCTGATTGATACCAACAGAAACAGGAAAACCGTCATCGCCGCCATTATAGAGGTCATGACAAGAAGCACAGGACGTTGTGTTGTCCGCCGAAAGCAATGGGCTTTTAAACAGGGCTTTGCCAAGCTGCACCCAGCCAACATCATAGTGTTCCAGGCGCGGCAAGGGTTGAATGGCGGCATCTACCCATTGGCTGGAATAAGTGACTAAGTCTGCGCTGTTATTAATAACAGGCTGGTGACGGCGAGTGTCTTTGAAAAAATAAAATTGCAACGCAAGCGTTAAAAATACCATTGCCAGCGCGCTAAATACTGCCACCACATACTTGATACCCATACAAATAATATCCCTGGTGAGCTTATTTGCTCTCAATTATGAGGGTAAGTATAGACACTTAAATCAAAAACCCCCATGACTACCAGGATAAGACGAATGCAACCGGTACCACTTGCTTGGTCACTGTCTGGATATTCTCAGTCAGATTAGCTCGTTGATCATGAGCCATTAACACTGATACTGTGATTAAAAAGCAAAGATTTGAATTAGCACTTTCCCGCCCCCGACTTTCTCATGAGCGGTTAGTTTCACTTAATTTCACTGTACATTATGTACTGAGGGCCAGCAGGACCACCCAAATATTTGTCTTCACATTCAGTTAGCCCGGCTTTCTTATAACAAGCATATGCCCCCGGATTTTGACAATTAACACCCAGATATAGCCAACGGAATTGCGCATAATGTTCCGCCAGGTAACCTAACACAGCCACCATTGCCGCACTGCCCAACCCTTTCCCCTGATACTGCTGACCAATCACAAACGCACGTATACCAAGCGCACCGGTCGGACAATAAGCAAACTTTTCTGCATACGCCAGATCCAGCTTAAAGTAGCCAATCAAAGTGTCCTGATGATAAATAACATGGAGATGCGTGGTCTCACAGATCTCTTCGAGAAATTCTTGCGCCGTGCCAGCAAAACGAACCTGCTCGCAGGCCAGCCCAATGGATTTAACCGCTTCAGTGTCAGCAGGTCTCAGCTTTTTAATTGTGATCATATACGACCTTAATTTGTTATAACACAACAAAACTGCTACCAATGTGTGTTTGAGAGAACCCACATGAGTGTTTTGATCTCTAATAGGAACAAACAACGTAACGAACAACAACGCGAGAATCAAGAAAAGCGAGGTGAGGTGTTCTGGTCAGCACAGTGTAAAACGAACAAACGTCATCTATTGAGAAAAATAGCACGCGCCTTTACCCAAAACGCATGTCTGGTTCGATACCGGGGAGCCAATTCTAGCAAAGTTCGAGATAGTGTCTCCCCGCTTGCCCTAATCAAACTTAGGGTAATGGCTATTGCTTGCCCAACTGCTTTAAAAAAGCCAGTTTCTGCTGCTCTTGTGCACTAGGCGTATAAGCTTGTCTTTGAAGATCCGAGAGATCGACCTCATCCAGTGCAAACTCGCTGACTTTACTTCGGCCAAAACGTGCTTTTTCCTGCGGCGAGCCAGACATCCGCTCTACCACGAAAGTCTTTAGCTTCAGGCCTGATGCATGGTTCGGCAACACACTTTGATGGATCTTCATGGGCAATGTCTGCACACCTTCACTCAGGCGTTTTCTGGCAACCACATGAGACAAAGGTTGATCGCCTAAAAACAGATTTGCTCTGACTCGATAAATCCCTGCTTCCTGCACATTCAGTCTGGCATCTATCAGTAGATCACTGCCGTGTACCCTTGCCTGTTCCAGATTTACCAGCTCAGCACTGGGCTTCATATATTGCACCTGTGCGACTACGGGGATTTCATCACCTCTGACATGTGCCCGCACGGTCAGTTGCAATGCTCTGGGAAAATCTTTTCTGCCAGGTATGCTGGCGATATAACTGCCTTCTTGCTCAAGCAGGCTTTGGGTTATCAGCACCTTATTACTGTCCACCTCGCTTACCATCACAGTGGCACCATAAATATCACTACCAGTCAGCATTAACTCTATTGGTTCTGGATACACAAAACGATATTGGCTCACTTTGAGTGTCAATACCTGTTCAATATCCTGTGTCGGAATGGTCACTGGATAAAAATGATTGGGTGTCAGCCTGTCACTGTCTTCCAATGTCAAAGGTTGGGAGTATGGGGCATGGCGTAATTGCTGCTCATAAAGCTGAGCAACTTTGCTTGCGGCATCAGTCATTTCTATCGGAATATGACGCTCTGACTGTCGTACTGATTTTACCTGAGGTGTGTTTTTTGTGGCTTGTTCTGGCTGATGGTTAGCCACCTCAGCGTTCAGTGTCTTAGCAACTGCGCCATGGTGAACGGGCTCAGCGTCACCGCTGAGCCACCAATAACCAAGCCCGATTGCCAAAAACGTCAGAATAATGAACATTCGGGACTTCATCCTGACCTCTCTTATTGCATCGCGTTAAGCATTAGACGAGACAGGCTGTTATTTCCTGAGTTTTCAACATAGCGATAAGTACTTTTCCAGAACCAGGCACCCGTTTCTTCTTCGTAGGTGTTGAAGTTGATAGTGCGACCATCCGCTAACTGGCGGCTCGCTTGTGCGGCAGTCACTTTGCCTTCAGCCCGATCGTTAATGACAGAAAAGTGGTCATAGTTATCACTCATAAGCATAGGGTAATGATATGGCATAAACCCGCTAACAGCATCGCTTTGCGACGCAAGCTTGCCGCTAGTTGCAACGCTTGCACTACAGCTACCAAAATCGTCTGCACGGCTGGCACCACATGCAGAGTGAGTTGCGACAACACTGTCATCTGTGCCTTTGAGGAAGAGTTTAGTTGCCCCCAGGAACAAGGTTCCATCAGCAACAAAGCGTAGCCTTGGCGTTCTGGCTTCTGGCAGAGCGGCGATCTGTCTGGCGTTATTAACTTTCAGGTCATTCAACACACCCAGCCGACCTTCAACTGAACCACCTAACCAGGCTCTGATAGCCGCTTCAAGCAATGGATTCAAACCTGATGTGCCCTGAGCAACACTCACCGCTAAATCGGCCAATTCACTGCCACCACCAGCACCCGCAATATCAAAGGTCGCAACAATATTAAGCGGTGCTAAGCCTGCGTTCTCAAGCCAGTTTGCCTGATTATCCAACAGATAACGCGCAACCAGATCACCCGTAGAGTGAGTGACCAGAATACAACCTGGCTGACAAGTTCCCTGTTGCGACATTTGTTTCAGCTTTGGCCAAACATAATCGCTGGCTATCTTGCCTTCGATACGCTCCAGCGCTGGCCAGTCAATACGTACATCTGCATGTTGGCCCCAAAACTCTGACCAGTAAGACTCCCCGTCACCAATTACATCGATTGGATAGCCTGAAGTGATCTGGCTGGTCTGAAGACCATGGATAAGTACGACTTTATAACCATTTGCAAATGAATTAAATGCGACCGAGCCTAGCAAGAATAGCCAGGAAAAACGTAGAAAGTACTTGATTTTGTGCTGCATAATTTCCTCTTAAATCCTATTAAAATCATTATGTTCAGTGACCAGTCTTCAGATTTCGGTTATCCGGTAATACGCCATACCGCGAAAATTACATAGAGCGCAACTGCATACAAGCATCACTCATCTGACGTCTGACCTTTTAGTTAAAACGAATAATAAGCTAATGAGTATATGATCAAAAATCAACCGCAAAACGAATATAAATTAAACTTTTATTAACGTTTGTAATTTGGAGAATAATGTATTTGAAGAAATTTCAAGATGTGCTGTGTAGCTAAAATAGCTACAAGTATAGCGTTCGCCGACTGTTAGCCGGCGACTTCGACCCGGTCTCGTCCGTGTGATTTGGCCAAATAGAGCGCCCTGTCTGCCAGTTCAATCAGGCTTTGCCAGGGTGCACCTTCTTTGTGTAGTGCAATACCAAAGCTCGCCGTGATCTGCCGAATAGGTTCACCAGTTTTTTTATCCTTCACCGACAGCTTTCGAATGTCATGACGAACCATATTGGCAAAGCTAACCGCTTCGCTAACACTACTGATTGATAAAGTAAGGCAAAACTCTTCGCCACCATAGCGGTAAGCATCGCCACGACCTTGTGCATGGTGTGACAGCTTTTCTGCCACCTTGCGCAGAATGTCATCGCCTTTTTGGTGACCAAAATCGTCGTTAAATCGTTTGAAGTGGTCAATATCAACAAATATCAACACCTTTTGCTTACTAAGAGGATGTGTGCAGAAACTGACAATATCTTCATCGAACTTGCCCCGGTTCAACAATCCCGTCAGCTTATCTGTGTTGGCCTCTCGTTGAGACGCAAACAGCGCCTCTTTGAGTAGCTTAATTTCATCGTAAGCCACTTCCAGTTTATTCTGAAAGCCCAGCGCATTCTGTTGCATTGCAACTGCTTCGCGGGTCAACCTGGACACATATTCCAGTACTTCATCATAAGCACTCGGGTCTTGTTCCGCACCGCGTTTTTTGAGGTTGTGCAGACCATAGTGACACTCGGAAAGAAACGCAGAGAAGTCCTGGGAAGATTCCAGGGTTTCACAGATACCGTTCTGGACCTGATCTATCGCGCCCTGAAAAGAATGAGAAATTTCATGGAACAAAGCCAAATCATGCTGAGACAGGTACTTATCAAATAACTCTCTGGCAAGATGAGGCGGACAACCCTGATAACGGGCAATAATCTGATCCAACTCCACATTCAGCTCTGGTTGTGAGCCCACAACATAGCAATAGCAAATTGAATAATTCAGTGGTGTCAGCGGGATCCGATAGCGGATCATAATAGGAAGCGCCTGCTTCAGATAGTGCGCGGAGCGAGTTAGTGTTGTATCAAATTCCATACAGGTCCATCAAGTCGCATTGTTCGGTGGCAATGCTTTATTGTTTATTTATTGTTCTACCTTTGGAGCCAAACGCGTGCAATACTAAATAATTAGAAAAAATTAATCAATCATATCGTATCATTTACAATTAAATTCACTCAGCCAAGCCCAAAACATAAAATATTCCCACCTGCAAATTCTAAAAATAAATTATTCAAACCTATGAAACAAATACAAAAGTTAGAACTGTCAGTGCTCAGCGCAATATTAATTATTGCTTATTACCATATAATGAAACTTCACTTGCTCAGTGCCAGGCGCGCTGATAATGCAATAAACAAGGTCCCCAGTACGCCGTCGAGATGCACAGCCCAGCGCTTTATCCCTTTGGCTCTTGTTGCGATAGTTTTAGCCAGATTACTGAAAGCAGCAGCGAACAACAGATTAATGCCAAACGCAAACAGACTTAACATCAGCCCAAGTACAATTAACTGCGCTGTCAAGCCATGCTCTGCTGTAGTGAATTGAGGTAAGAACAAGCTAAAAAACAACAGCGCTTTGGGGTTGAGTAAGTTGTTAAAACATCCTCGCTTGATCAACTCGACACCGTTTAAACCGCTATCAGTGGGTGCGGTGTCGCTTCCAGAAGGAGTAATGCGACGGTGTTTGTACCAGTGAAGGAGCATCTTGACGCCCAGATAGGCCAGATAGGCCGCACCAATGAGTTTTACAATGAGTGCAACCAGCGGCATTGTCTGCATCACCTGGCCAAGGCCAAAGGCCACTAACGCCGTCTGTACCAAGCCCGCCGATAAAATACCTAGTGCGATAAAAGCACCGGCACGGAACCCCTTTGTAGCTGAATAGCTGGATAACAGCAGCAGGTCAGGGCCCGGGCTGATAACCAAAAAGAAAATAGTAGTAAAAAACAGAGGTAACAGAGTAATATCGATCATCAGAGCTTCCGACTAACGTCACTTTATCGCACAAATCATCACCTCAGTGTACCCATTTGAAGACATAAAATAAATCACAGTTGGGAGTTTTTTGAGCTTTGTGCTACAACACTATTGCACCTCTTCGCGCCTGAGGTCATTAAACAAACCTAACTGCCATGGCCGCATTGCTAAAAACAACCCCACACTCTGACGTTTATCCAAAGGCAGGCGAGCATCTTGCTGATTCAGCTGAGCAACCTCCTTAGTCAACTGCTCGAGTCTGCGTCGCACCAGACTGATAGTCGCATCGCTATAACTACCACGTAAATAAAACCGAAAGCTGTCTTCCCGGTTGAAGTCGCCCTGTAAAAACCTGGTTAGTACCTGCTGTTCAATAAAGCGCTCGAGCGGGCCTCCGGGGATCCAGCGAAAGTCTTGCGCTACCAGAGATTTATAGCGATTGTTGGGGAGCAACTGGATCATGTCCAGGCTATCTAATCGTGCCAGTAAACGAATACACTCGAGGTCATCAATTTGATAGTGAGAGATAATGTCTTCAAATTGCCAACCATCACGCACGCACACAGCCACCAAAAACAGTTTCGGATTCTCCATCAACTCCTGCTCCTGAGCCTGGGTAAGCTGACTGATCAGAGACTGCTTTTGCTCCCCCAACGCAAACAGATCTGCCAAAGACAACTGCATCAGATCACAGATCTGCTCAAGACGCTGCAAACTAAACTGTTCACTGGCAAAGACCCGCTTAACATTGGCCTCGCTCATATCCAGTGCGTTAGCGACCTCCTTATAGGTCAGTTTATGTTGTTTCAACAGCTGTTTGAGCGTTGAGGTTATCATTGGGATTTGGCTCAAAGTATTACATTCCTATACTTACAGTCTCTGATTACTATACATATCAAATTTGAGTATACAAATATAATCCCTTCGGTAAATTGGAAAGCAAGTCAATGCAAGCCACATGGTTTGCTTACCAGGAGGGAAAGATATGACTCATTTACTTCGTTCAGTTTTATGTTCTGCGGTATTAGGATTATTTTGTACACAGGTTATGGCAAATGACAGCCATGCGTCACAGGCCAGCCATCATGGTAGTCAGGCCAGCAAGTACAGTGCACTCAGCGTAGGCGAAAGCGCCGTTGTCGGGGCCCAGGTATCTATGGTGATGTTAGCCGCCCCAATCGCTGTGGTCGGGATAAGCGCCATGTCAGCTGGCGCTGTTAGTACCAGTGCCGCGCTCAGTTTATCTGACGCAGCCAGCCCAAAACCCTTACCGATTTGTGACGATGTATTGATAGCAGGACCTGCCCCGGCACAAGCCCTTAGCGAGGAGCGATAGCTATGAAGTGGATACAAGGACTGTGCATGGCCGCTGTACTAAGTGCCAGCACATACACATTGGCAGGCAGCCAAAATAGTGGCAAGGCCCGCTTTGAAGCCAACCAGATTGCTCAGTTTGCCAAACAGGTTGAGCGTTATGCTGCAAATCAGGGTGCGCACGTATTTGTTATCGGCCGGGTTGGTCGTCCCGAGGGTGACTTACCAGAGGGCATTGAATTTACTCATGTTGCACTGGCGGTCTACTCCGAACTCACGACCACAGATGGTGAGAAAAAGCAGGGTTATGCCATTCACAATTTATATCAGTTGAACGACGACCCCGGCACCAGCCAGCTGATAATAGATTATCCTACGGACTTTTTCTGGTCAGTACATGATCTCAAAGCAGCCATTGCAATACCCAGCCGGGCATTGCAACAAAAGCTGCTGGATGCCTTTACCCAAGGCGTGCCAGCCAAAGTCCATAACCCAAGCTACTCAGTGGTGGCTAATCCTTTCAATAATCAGAAGCAAAATTGCACCGAGCATACGCTGAATGTGATCAATGCTGCGTTATATAGCACCACGGACATGGCACAGCTCAAAGTGAATACGCGGGCCTATTTTGAACCGCAAGCACTCAATGTAAGCCGCTTTAAACTGGCGCTTGGCTCACTCTTTAATGATGGTGTCGACAGCAGTGACCACCAAGGCAAGGTCAAAACCACCACCTTTACCTCTATCGTCCGATATCTGAATAACAATCAGTTGCTGGCGCACAGTACAGTACTGACGCCAGATGGTCCGGTTGATTTGAAATACCCACTTTAGGAGAACACAGTATGACTACAACAGCCTCTTATGCACCGAGTAAAGCATTCAGACTGGCATCTGTTGCCGCTCTGCTGATAGGTATCGCCTGCTACCTGATTGGCCTGTTCAATGCGCAAATGGCCCTGAATGAAAAAGGGTATTATCTGATAGCCCTGCTCTATGGCCTGTTCTCTGCGGTCTCTTTGCAAAAATGCATCCGGGACCGTCAGGAGCAGATCCCGACTTCAAACATTTACTATTTATTGAGCCTGGTTTCTACTTTATTGGCCATCATTCTGCTGGTATTTGCGCTGTGGCGCGCTGAGTTGCTGCTCAGCGAAAAAGGCTTTTATGGTATCGCGTTTTTGATGAGCCTGTATGCTGCGATTGCCGTTCAGAAGAACGTCCGGGATAGCCAGAGCATCACTGAAACAGTCTCCTCACCCAGCACACAAGTATATGAAGGCGAGGAGTGATCTGAAGTTATAAGGCCGCGCAATGCGGCCTTATAACATATAAGGATTCTCTCCTCTCGGTTCATTACCTTCCGACGGTGCCAACTGCAAATTTTCAAGCTTGTCGATAATCCTAGTAAGTTGCTCGCGCAACTGAGTGTCACTTCCCTGTTGTGACGCCTGCTGCATTTGGCCAAGTAACTCAGTTATTGCAGCTAATGCCTGGGCACTGGCATCATCACTGTAGTTATCTACCTGCACATTGGCCGACTGAATACGTGCCAGTTGTGCCGTCAATTCGCTAATCAAGGCTTGCTGAGCATCACTTTGCTTCGCTTGTTGAGATTCCTGCTGGCTGAGCAGTGACGCCAACACCTTATCCAGCGAACTCTGATGATGCTCTAATCCTGCAACGGACTGCGCCAATGCTTTGGATACTGCCTGAGCCTGAGCTGTCTGATTGGTTTGCTGCTGTCTAAGCACAGAATCCAATGCTGACTTAAGCGTTGCCAGATTATTGGCAGCAAGCTGATCACTGCAGGCCACAGCCTGACTGACTGTCTCGCTCAGTGCCTGCACCAACTCGCTTTGCCCTGACTGCTGATAAGCCACCAGCACTTCCAGTACCTCTTTGAGTTCTGCCTGACCCTTACGTGTCGCCGTGTCACTGCTCTGCGCAGCCGAGTTTATTGCCGTCGTTATGGTGTCCAGCCAGTGCGGAAATTGCTGGTTATGCGCCTGATTTTGTTCAGCAAGTTGCTCTAGCACTTTGAGGATGGCAGGCTGCTCGGCTTGTCGAGTCAATTGTTGCAGTTGCGCTGTCACGCCCTGCTCTCCAAGTACAGCACGCAAGCCTTCAAACTGCTCACTGTAGTTGTGACTCAGTTGCTGTTTGTCCAGACGCGAGGCTATCTGTGATAACGCACCGCTCACCTCAGCCAATTGCTCAACGGCCAGCAAAGCCGGACTTCCCGCATCATTGGCCCGATTAAGTCGTGCATAGTCTGCCTTAATCTGAGCCCAGCGTTCACTTTCCTCGGCTGTGAGCGTGTCTCGCAGCTCACCCAGTTTAAGCAGGTTTTCTTCACTGCCCTTACTCAGAGTTTGCGCTTCACCCCGGTAGTGGTCCTGGATCAGGTTTTCCAGTTCTTCCTGATTCATAGCGGCAACGACCTTTTCCGCCATCTTGTTCATGTTGCGGTAACTGCCCTGCAACTTAAATGGCGGCTCGGTGCGATAGTTATCATCCTGCGCAGCCGAGGCAATATACTGGGCATTCACTTTGAGTACAGTCTCACGAATAACCAGCAGTTTCTGAAGTACTGCACTGATCTCATTGGCCTGCGCCTGAGAATAGCCATATTCCAGCTCGTTAAGCGAAATGTCTTCTCCCTGAGCAATACGCACCAGCTTGTACAAGTCAGCCATATTGCGATTTGCCAGTGGCGCCAGCACCGCATTGGATGTCAGCGCATTTTCGACAAAACTCATGGCAAACTCTTGCTCACACCCGGCCAGTGTATCGCCCAGGTTGTATATGTCTGCCCGGTTCGCCAGCATATCCGGGATTTTAAAACTTTCACCCGATTCGGTATACGGGTTACCGGCCATGACCACCGCAAACTTTTTACCGCGCAGGTCGTAGGTTTTACTCTTACCATTCCAGACACCGTCAATCCGCCGAGAGCCGTCACACAGCGAAATAAACTTCTGTAAAAACTCCGGATTGGTATGCTGAATGTCATCCAGGTAGAGCATTACGTTATTGCCCATTTCAAAACTCTGGTTGATCTTATCTATCTCTTTGGCAGCCGTCGCATTAATCGCCTGAGACGGATCCAAAGAAACCTGATCGTGACCAATAGACGGACAGTTGACCTTAACAAAAGTCAATCCAAGGCGGTTTGCCACGTACTCAATCAAAGTGGTTTTACCGTATCCCGGTGGCGAGATCAGTAATAACATGCCCATTAAATCGGTGCGCTTAGCACTACCTGAAGCGCCGATTTGCTTGGCCAGGTTATCCCCGATGATTGGAAAATACACTTTATCAATGAGCTGGTTGCGCACAAATGAACTCAGCGGTCTGGGTTTAAATTCCTCCAGTTGCAGGCGAGCTTTTTGCGCTTGCAAAACGTCTGCTTTGAGCTGCTGATAACCTTGATAAGCGGGCAAAGCCTGCTCAATATACGCACTGGTGCGAGCCAAAAACTCAGCATAATCTAATGCCAGAGTTTGCTCTTCAATACGCGAATGCTGCCCCATCAAACCGGATACCTGCGTCTGCGCCTGGACATCCTGCACCTGATAGCTGAGCCCTTTGTGATCCACAAGCAACAAGTAATTCGCCGCTTCAATCTGACCTTCACAACTAGCGCCATGTTGTTCACCATAAGCGCTCAGCCACCCCGATGCCAGGCGGCACTTATCAGACAAAGTATTTAGTTCAGCAAAGGTGGCTTGCAGCGTCTGCCAGAAACCTTTGGCCTTGGCCATGCTCTGAAACTGTTCTGCCAGCTTGCGTGCTCCTGATTGCACTTCAAACTGTGGCAGACCTTTACTGCGGGCCAGCACCTGAATGAGGTATTCGGCGCTCAGCGGAGCAGAGTATTGCGCCAGACTCGCTGTATAATCGCCCAGTTGCACTGCAAAACTGCTTATCAGCTCACTCAGCTCACCAATTAACAGCTGGTTGAAACGCGGATCATTGAGTGTAGTGGCCATCAGTTGCGCCTGCGTTGCTTGTTGTTGCAACGGCTGTAACTGTGCCTCATCCAGTGTCGAAACAAACAGCTGGGCCATAACCCGGCAGCTGGCCGGATAAATCAATAATCCAAGCACGCTTTTTTGTTTCAGTAGCAAGGTCAGGATCTGAGTCGCGTCAAAGTCATGGATCCCTTTTTCATAGCCTTCCTGATATCTGGGCTCAGCAAATGCCTGGACTACACTCAGCAATGACTCTTCCTGCTGAGCACGCAGTAGCTGCTCCATCGACAAGTCAGACTCACCCCGTTGCGCCGCTCGCAGGATCTGAGCGGCCAAAAACTCACCGCGATAAATCTCTGGTCGTTCAGAGGGTAAGGTTTGTGTCCAGTAGTCAGCCGCCTCTGCTAACTGTGAGCGGGCTTGCGGGTCAGGGATCACATCAAAGTACTCAGTCCCGGTCAGGTGTAGCATTAGCTCATCATCGCGAGGCAAGAGCGTCAGATCAAGTACTTGCTTATTCACGCTAAAGCCATGCTTGCCAATTTTGACCGTTTTACCACCGTCGCTATAGATATCCTGCTTGTCTCTGAGTGAACGGATCCCCTGGTCTTTACTGGCCTTTAGTTTTGCTGCGATGTCATCGGCTTTGACTTCATCGCCGAGTTCCTTCAGCTCCTGGGTCAGGCTACGCAGCTTGCTGATCATAGGGTCAGAAGCAAAATAGCCGTTGATCTGATCCAGCTCAGTAAAATTCTGAGTACGTCGGCTCACGCCCTGTAAAATCCGCTCTGCTGCGGTGGCCAGATTCAGTGCCCGGCGCTGACGCTCGTCTATCAACTGCTGTTTGTGCGCTTCAAAACTTTCGTAAACGTCGTCTCGTTTGGCCAGTATCTCACCCAGAAATTCATCGTACTCACTAAACTGAGACTCCAGCTCCTCAAGCTGGATCAGCAATCGCGACAACTGCTCATCACATTGCTCAGGGGTTTTAGCAGCGCTCAGCGCACTGGTGATACTCTGACTGAACAGTTTAAAGCGCGCGGCAAACTCAGCCTTGGCCTCAACACTGCCGAGACTTTTGCGGCGTATCTCAACGGCCGCCTTAGCCCGGTTAACCAGCGCATAGACGGCGCTCACATCTTCAAGGATCTGCGTCCTGACCCGGCTGTCTTCAATTTCCAGGTCCAGCATTGTATGGTTTAGCAGGTCCAGCTCATCGCCCAGTGTTTCAAGAGCACCTAGGTAGCCTTTAAGTTCAGTGACACTGTCGCTTTGCTCACTTTTCTCATTAATATCCTGGAGCTGCTCATGATAAGGCGCCAGGGCTTTATCCTGCTGTAAGAAAGTCGCCGTGGCATGGCTGAGTACCCGGGTCTGCTCATCAATGCCATTTTGGATAGTATTGAGCACATCAAGGTTGATGTATTTCACTTCTTCCAGGCTGATCACTTTCCCTTTGAGCAGTTTCAGCGCATCCAGGCTGGCGACAAATTCACTGGCCTGTTTAAAACTGTCGGGACGCACTTCACGCAATACCTGATGGCTTTCCTGCTCAATATCGGCTTCCGCCTGTCGGGCACTTTGCTGAATTTGGCTGACCTTTTCAAACTCATCCAGCACCTGCTCAGAGGTTTCAAAGATGTCGTGCAGTTGCGTATTAATGGTGCTGAAATCAGATTCCGCGAGCCAGTGATAGCGATCCAGTATCCCACGGGTATGTGAGATCAGATCTTCGTAATGAAACACGCTGGGATTTTGCTCACTGATGGCCTTGCAGACGCTATAAAGATCAGAGATGGCTCTGACCAAATCAGGATTGCCTATGCGACCGAATACACTGGTCGGTGTGGGTGCATTAGCGGCAAACTCTGCCGAACAAAAGGGGCTTTGCCAGATTTGAATAGGGTGAACCCGCTCGGCTTCTTCCTGCTCAGCTTTAAAGGTCAGCGTTAAACCATCTTCATAAATGCCATAGCCATGACAATAAATGGGGTTTTGCAGGTTCTTTTCGATAATATTGTAAGCAAACAGTGCATAACGGCCTTCGGCAGGCTCATAAAACACATACAGCACATCTTCACCGTTTGGCGATTTTAGCTGACGATGAAACTCCAAATCATCTATTTTTTCTTCAAAATAGCGCGTCTGACCGGATTGCAGATAATAGCCGCCCGGGAAAATAATGCCGTGATCTTCAGGCAGCTGCACACAAGCCTGACCAATGGCATCCTGTCTGAGCACCTGCTGAGTGCGACAATTGTAGACAAAGTAACGCCACTGCTTTTCGCGATAAGGCTGAACCCTGAGCAGGATCAGCTCACCGACCTGCGCGTAATCCAGCTCACAGTCTGCCAATGACTGGTTGCTGTCTTCTACCGGCTCACTATAAATGCCTTCGCCAGTCTCAGTGTTGTTTTCAATCTTAATGGTCAGGTCGCCACCGACAGTTTCGACAAACACTTTGTCGAGCACATTAATGTGCGGGTGTCGGCCTTCCTCATGCTGGGCACGATCTGTCCTGGTCCACTCAAAATCAAAGCCGCTATGCTCTGAGATATCTCGTTCACCACGGTTATCTATGTAGTCCAGCGTGTTATCCGCAGCAATTTGCCAGCGGAATACCCTGACATCACTCAGCCGGTCACCAATCTGGAACAGCGCAAACAGCTTGCCGCCCTGCACAAACAGATGCTGCAAACGAGTTTCTTTGTAATAAGTATAAAGCTCGTCAAAATCTCGTAAAAAGCGGGCATCGGTCAGAAACTTGGTCTCTGACGGATACGGCTCCACTTCATAATGGTCATCCTGTAACACCAGTTTTTGTACGCTGAATACATCACTGACTTGCGTACTTTGCTTCAGACCCATAAAGACGTTGTACGCAAAGATCAGCTTATCACCGATCAGTACTATGTCTCTGGGAATGCAATTGTGCTCCGTTCTAACCCGGGCTCGACCTTGTACTTTCAGCTCAGTGCTGCCAAAGGCGTCAACGCGCTGACCATTGAGTGCATCAACCTGAGTGCGCAGCTCGCTGCCGAAATTGCTCAAGCGACGCTTTATTAGCTGATAGGAGCCCTGCTCCAGCGCACTGTGTGACTCAGTATCCTGACTTGTTGGTTCCGTCATATCACTTTCCTGTAATCATATCGGGTGCGTGCTCCCGAATTGCCGTCACGCACCTCAAAAAACATTGGGGCTGAGCCCCTTGTCAGGGGTTTATTCCTGTGTCGTGTTTTTAGCTGAGTTACCATTCAGTGAATTGCCAAGCAGGCTAAGCAATTGTTGTTTTTCAGCATCAGAGGTATTGCTCAGCTGCTGGAAAAACTTGCTCATATTGATGTTCTTAAGTGTCTCTGATGACGCATTTGCTCCCGCCAGTACACCTTTCAGGTCATCCATCAGATTGCGCTCACCGTTGAGGTGATCCTTAAACACAGTCTGCATAGTCTGGCTTTCGTTGACTAGGCCATCAATGGATTTGCCCAGTGTGATGGCGTTCATAAACTGGTTAAAGAACTGACCGTCACCACCCATGAAGTTGATATCCGCATCGCTTAGTGCTTTAGCCAGCACTTGTGCCTGATGAGCAGCAATGTCTTTGTTCGCTTCCAGCTGTGCCAGTGTCAGTTCTTTTTGCTGGTTCAGTTGCAGTGTGAAGCCTTCGTAGTCGCGGGCGTCTTTATCCATGGCATTCAGAGCCTGTAGTTTCTCTTCCAGACCTTTGGCTTCCGCCGACATTCTGCGCTCAAGGTTGATAGCTTCCGCTTCACCCTGTTTCTCCATCGCATCTGCCATGGCAGTTTGTACTTCGGCATCTGCCAGACCAATATCGCGCTTACCGTGCGCTTCTGCTTCCATCTTCTGCTGTAGTACCTTAGCGTCTGTTTCACCCTGTAATGCATTGGCTTGTGCTTTAGCCTTGATCACGTCAGCTTCCGCCAAGCCTGAGGCAGCCGCTTCAACCTGCGTTGCTTCTGCCAGGATCTTCTTCGATTCAGCCTGCTGGTTGGCAATGCGCAGCTCAGCCTCAGCCATTTTTTCCATTTCACGGGCTTTAAAGTCAGCGGCCTGTTCTTGTGCTTTAGCGGCTTCAATGTCTTTCACTAAGGCCTCCTCAGCTTCGGCCTGGGCGCGGATCA
The DNA here is from genome assembly GCF_030125445.1 of Pseudoalteromonas ardens. NCBI lineage: Bacteria > Pseudomonadati > Pseudomonadota > Gammaproteobacteria > Alteromonadales > Pseudoalteromonadaceae > Pseudoalteromonas > Pseudoalteromonas ardens. The sequence goes on along the minus strand of NZ_JASJUV010000001.1, from coordinate 1,200,251 downwards.
CAATAGCCTGCTTATCACGTTCAGCGGCAGCCAGCGTTTGCACGTCTTTGATACGCTCCTGCTCTTCCGCCACAGTTTTCTCAACTGCCACACGGTCGCGTTGCACATCCGCAATCTCTTTGCGCTCCACTTCCAGCGCTTTTTCCTTATTAATACGCAGAATTTCAGTTTCTTTTTCGCGCTCAATCACTTCGATTTCGCGTGAACGGGCCACTTTTTCTTCTTCAATAGCCAACACGCGCAGGCGGTTTTGCTCCGCAATATCCACTTCGCGTTGTCTGTTTTGCTCTGCAATCTGAATGGCCTCATCCGCTTTAAGCCGCGCTTCTTCAGACTTCAGACGCTCTTCTTGCTTAACGCGCTCAGCTTCGGCCTCTTCGCGTGCCTGAACGGTTTCAATCTCACGCTTTTGCTTCGCCATGGCGTCTTCTTTCTGACGCTCTATTTCGAGCGTTTTTTCCAGCGCCGCCTGATTCTGGATTTCAATTTTTGCCTGCTCGTCACACTTTAACTGGTTGGTTTCAACGTTTTGCTCTGCGGTTTTTTCAGTGATACGACGAATACCTTCCGCATCCAGAATATTGCTCGGATCCAGCTTATGAATCGAGGTTTGCTCCAGGTAATCAATGGCGACATCTTCTAAGGTGTAACCCGACAGATCCTGGCCAATCACTTCTTTGATCTTGTCGCGGAACTCATTGCGATGCGTGAACAGCTCCTCGAAGTGCATCTGTTTACCCACAGTTTTTAGTGCTTCAGAGAACTTAGCTTCAAACAGCTCTTGCAGCGTTTCCGGCTCAGACGCACGCGCACACCCCACTTGCTTCGCTACCCGCAGTATGTCTTCTTTATTTTCGTTCACGCGGATATAAAAGGTAATGGCAATGTCGGCACGGATGTTGTCTTTACAGATCAGGCCACTGCTGTCACGGCGTTCCAGCACCATGCGCTTAGTAGAAATGTCCATGACTTCCATCTTGTGGATCACCGGGTAAACAATGCCGCCTGTGGTGGTTACATCAGGCTCGTTTTTCATTTTATTGATGATCAGCGCGTGGCCTTGCTCCACTTTACGATAGAATTTGCCAATCAATAAAATGACGGCAAAAATGACGACAATCGCTGTACCGACGATAGTCAAAACAGGTCCAAGGTTATTTAAAAATTCCATATCTCTTCCTGATAAATTTTATGAGTTATTCCCGGGCGCTTATCCGGCGCCATTTATAAAGTTGAGCCATCACCAGGGGTTGGTGACGATTGTGTAACTATGAGTTGTTGCGTTGTGTTCAATCAGCAGTGCTTTATCACCCTGAGTAAACGTATTTTCTTCATCACATCTGACTTCGATCAACTGCTCACTGCCCTCATGGGAAACGCGTGCCTGGCCAAATGTGGTGGTGACTTTTCCGGTGGCAATCACACACTCCAGTCCGACTAGCGCATCTTTACTACTGGTCTGCTGGCTATCGAACACCCCACGTAACGGCCTGACTAACGCCGCCGCCAGAGGCAATGCCACAACCAGACTACCCAGCATAAATGCACTGCCAATCAGGTAAAACATGACCCCATCACCAAGCAGGTAGGCAAATAATTTTTGTGCGTAGTAACTGACTACCCAGCTCAATGCAACGATTAAGCTGATTGAAACAGTCAAAGGCACACCACCAAAGCCCATTTGCCACAAAGAGCCGCCGTCCGCGCCTCCTTCAGCTTCGATATCGGCATCGCCGTCGAGCATATCGGGGTCGGCAAAGCCTGCCAAAGAAATCAGCCAGAACAGCAACACAATCAGCAGTAGTGTAGAGTAGATCACCGTAGGAAAAGTGAAAGCCGTGTTTAAAAAGTCCATATTTCCTCCTTACACGGGGGATTATTGCGTTTTTAATAACAAAAGAAGCATAGCGTGGTATTTATGAACAAACACCAAGTTGAGCGCCTGCATGGTAAATAAACGTAAATACAACCTACAGTGGACCTGACGAGTGAGATTGAATTTACCCCAGCCCGAGTTATTACGAGATGGGTACGATGTACAATGGGAAGATTTCTTCACCCCCTTTAAGTTAATATTGCGCGGTCAAAAACCACGCTATAAAAGGGCTTTGTAGCCTCTTTACCACACAATCAATCTGCCACACCTCGACATATTATGTCAAATTCTTTGTTGCGCTTTACTAGACTTTAGCGCCATTCTTACCATTATTTACTTGCTTTTCAGCACTGTTAAGTTTTAATGACAGGAACAAGGAATTGATATTATGAGATATATATGGAGCCATTACTGACAAGCCGTACACTGCTACTGGTCGCTCTGCTGCAGAGCTTTTTTCTGATCATCCTGCATCAATCTGTTGACTTCGCGTTCTGGCCGGGCCAATCACCACCCTGGCTGCTTGCCGCCTACTCGTTAGTGATCTTTTTGCCCTCTACGCTCATTTTTTCGAGCTTTACCCAGCTCAACAGCGCTTTTTACATTCAACTGGGAATATATGCTCTGCTATTCACGTTGTGTGGCTTTTATTTAGGCAGCCAGCTGCTCCCCGAGCGCGCGCCCATACCATCACAAGCGTGGCCGTATCCGCTGATCATATTCCTGGCTTCAGTATTGCTTATTCCATGGCTTACCCTGAATAGCCGGGAAAACTGGCTACCCAGCTATGATGCGCTGAGCCAGGCCATGGGTCGTTTGCTGTTGGTGTTTGCTGCGGCTCAGCTATTCACTTTATCTGTACTCATGCTGTTGATGCTGTGGGCCAGTTTGTTTGAAGTCATCGAAATCAGTTTTTTCACCGACCTGTTTTCTGAGCCCTGGTTTTATTACCCGGCCATCACATTAAGCCAGGCTATTGGCGTGATCCAGGCTCGCAGCCGCAGTAACCTGGCAAATCAATTGTTCGCCATATGCCGTAACTTTGCCACCCTGTTGTTACCCGTGCTGGTCGCTGTGGCCATGCTGTTTTTCGTGGCTGTTTTGTTCAGCGAGCTGGATACACTTTGGCAAAATGGCGGCAGCAGCCTGATCTTTGTGTTAGTTGGTGCCATCGTCTTGTGCCTGAACCTGTCGGGGGAAGCATTGACTCAGCGTCCCTGGTATCGCCATTTCATTGCACTCGGGCTACTCCTGCTCCCCTGCTATCTTGCCCTCAGCGGCTGGGGGTTATACCTAAGAATAGAGCAATACGGCCTCAGCCTGGCCCGCTTGTGGGCCGTGCTCATTGCCTCAGTCAGCATGACAGTCTGCGTGGGCTACGTATGGCAGTTGGTCACGCACAAAGCCACCTGGTATACCCGATTGAACACAGTAAACCGACCGGTGACTTTAGGGTTGCTTGGGCTGTTGATTGCCACCCAAACACCCTTACTGGACTTTCGTGGCATGAGTGTCAATTCTCAGATAAACCGCCTCACAGCAGGTATCACTCAGCCAGCTGATTTTGACCCGCGTTACCTGGTGAACGAGCTGGGCCGAAAAGGACTAACGGCACTGGAATCACTGCAACATAACATCGATGACGAGCAACTAAAGCGTCGGATCCACACCGCGTTGACCCTAGAAACTAAACCCCTGACGACACAAACTTTACTGGACCTGATTGACATGCCAGATGAACAAAAACAGGCATTGCCCCTGGAGCTGGTGACTGCACTGGAGGTATTCGCCAGACACAACACGCATTTGTTCGATGACGCGACTGAGCTTATGTTAAGACCCATTCAGCTGGACAATACACCTGAGGCAGAATATCTGTTTATTGCTGATACTCAGCATCGGGTGGAATTACGGGTGTTTTATCTGGGTGTTATTGATGGCGTACAGGGCTGGCAATCTGGCTACATGGACCAGAAAGTCTATGGACCGCAATCAAAAGATCTGCTGGAAGCGCTTAAATCGGACAACTTTGAGATTGTTGAACCCAGGTTCAAAGACATTAAGATTGGTGAGCACAGGTTAGAGCTGCACAGCCCGTTTTAACGGACTGTGAGTTTTGCTTTAAGGTGATTGCGCACTGCTGGCCATTCGCTGGCCAAAATGGAATACACAGCCGTGTCACGGATGGAGCCATCGGCCAGAATCTGATGGCTTCTAAGCACTCCATCCAGTTTAGCGCCAAGACGCTCAATGGCTCGCCTTGAAGCATGATTGAAAAAGTGCGTTTTGAACTCCAAAGAGAGCGCCCCACAGTGCTCAAACAAATTTTCCATTAACAGCAATTTTGCCTCGGTATTAACCGGCGTGCGACGCACCGCAGCGCTATACCAGGTATACCCGATAGAAGCGCGTTTGTGCTCAGGTTTAATGTCGTAGTAACGTGTGGTTCCCACAATATGGCCGCTGGCAATAGACCTGACTACAAAGGTTACCTGATCTTCACCCGCCTTACTCAGTGCCTTTTCGACATACCCTTGCATTTGCTCCGGAGCGGGCACACTGGCATACCAGAGTTTCCAGCTTTCGCCATCCTGCACGGCTTCCTGCAACTCCTCAACATGCTCAATAGACAGCGGCTCTAACCGAATATATTGCCCTTCCAGCACGGTATTTTTTATCCACATAGTTTACATCCTGGTGTTATAGATAAGCTTGTTTAAACTGCGCATACTGCGTTGAACTCATGAAATTCTCACTGTTACTGATATCTGCCAGCTCTTGTTCAGAAAACTGAATCTCAAAGATGTCTTTCATAAAAGTCAGTAGCTCAACTGCAGCATCATGTTCACCGGTGATGAACGCAACCTGTAACATGATCAGATAACCATACGCACCTGAAGCATTACGATACAAAGCATCTAAAGCGATACCAAACGCTTCGCGTTTCTGTCCTAGGTGAGCCAGCACCATTGCTTTTTCCATCAAAATTGGCGGGCTAAAACGAATATCCTCAGGCAGCTGTTCAAATTTAGTTAGTGCCTGCTCATATTGCCCCATAGTGCGATACAAGTTCGCTTCAAATAAGCCCTGATACGCCTGATCCCCCTCCTGAAGCAAGGTTTTGCATAATTCCTGATGCTGCTTACCATCACAGGTTTCTATAGAGCGGAATAAGGTTTCATGGACAATGGGCAATGATTTTAGCTCTGAGGGCAATTGTTGGTACTTTTCCAGCGCCAACTGCGACTCTTTTTTCTCCATAAGATCCGTGATCGCTGTTACCACTTCTTCGTGTCCGGCCGCTTCAATCTGCTGATCATATTGCGCGAAAAAGCGCACTACGCTGGAGCGATAGCTTCGGTTGTTCACATCAACCAATTTATAGCCTTGTTTTGTGAGGGTAATATCCACCAGCGCAAAGGTTCCGTTGTCATACGAGAAGATATACTGGCTAACCCAGTAGTCACCTTGCTCACGACTGTGGGTATAGAAAATGTGGTCGAATGAAGACAAGCCCATCATCGCCCCGGCTGAGACAAACGCACTTTTTAACGCAAACTTGGGGTCGTCTATTCCCAGTTCATTTTTCACATAGGTTTCACTGGCATGTCGGTCAATGAGGTTTAAAAATGCATTTTCATTGGGGTTATTCAGCACATACTCCACCTTTTTGTTCGCTTCATAAACCGATGCTGACGATTCAATAAAAGCAGTTTTTTTGGTGGACGCACACCCAGACACAACCAAGATTAAAACCAGCAGACTTAATAACCGCTTCATAGTGATTCTCCGACAAATTTCATCTTAGTCTTGTCCTCAAGTTGCTTAACAAAGTCCTGGAATAAGGTGTAGTGAGGGTTAGTCGTCACTTCGCTGACTGTGCCGCCAAAGCCACTATACTTGTTGGCCTGTTTAAGCTTACTGAGGTGCGCAGGCACTGCCTCAACCGGCACAGATTCCTGAAGGGCCTCATATTGAGCATGAAAAGTCACCCGACGGCGGTCATATTCCATGGCACTGTCGATTCGAACATAAGGGTCGGCAAACGACTTTTGATAAGCCAGCGCACTGAAGTCAATATCTGACGGCATGAGCAAGGTAACACGCTGAGACAAAGACAGTGGGTACACTTTGGCCAGTGGCTGCTTACGGCGCACGGTTTGAGGTAATTTTACATATTGGCTGACATTCCCAGCGGCCAGATAGAATTCTGCTGCGCCATCTTCAAGTGGTTGCCAGAAGTCTGGCACCCAGTAAGATTCCACCACAGTGATCACGTTGTCCTGGCGATTATCTGCAAAGCTAATCGGTGCCTTTACCTGTACGCCAGGATAAAATTGTGCGTAATAGTTGAGCGAATGCTCCTGAAACACCTTTTTTTCTGACGAGGCCAGTTGATATCGCAATCGTTCTGCCTGCCAGCCGTAATACTGTGACTCAATCCGCCATTGTACGGGTGATACGTAATCAGGGGCGATAATCATCTCATTAATATCAATACCATGGCGTGCCGACTGTACGGCTACGGTGGTCAAAGAGCCTGACTGGCTGTCCACCAGCAAAGCGCTGCCATAATCAGGTTGATACAAACTGGACAATCTGCTGCCCTGATAGTTAATTGTTGGATCAACCCAGAATGTTTCACCATCCAGTGTAAAGTGAGTAATGACATGGTTAAAGGCGCTATGCGTTGGCAAATACTCACTAATGTGAGCACGTTTATCCGTCGACACCAGGGCAGGTTGTGCGTCTATATCCAGCTCACGCAGCAAAGTATTCAGTAGCAGCGTTTTATCTTTACAGTCACCAAAGCGTTTCTCAAATACCTGGTGAGGCATGTTGGGCTGATGCGAATTGACACCCAGCTCAAGGCCCAGATAACGAATTTCATCTTGTACAAAGGTAATAGCTTGCTCAATTGCCTGGTGCTTTGGCAATGCTTTAAGTTCAGTGATATAGGCCTTAAGTTCTGGGCTATGCTCAGTGTTTACCTGAAACAATTGTGCCGCCCAGGCCTGCACTTCCAGCCAGGAGTTAAACTCGGTGAACTGAATATAAGGAAACGGGCTGAACCAGCCCGGAAGTTCGTTTTCAACAGTATGAGCTACGCTGTTTTCGACACGAACCGTATAGGTTTGGGTACCATTGCTTTTCTGGTGTTGCACCTCGGCATTAGGGTTACCGAATACTTTATGCGCTATTTGTTTATCATCTGGTAAGGTGAGTTTAAAGGTCAGCAGATCGACCGCAACGCCCCAGCCAAGGTTATCAAAGTAACTGAAACGATCACCCAGGACCGGGTTTTTGCCAGCCAAGCTGTAGCTGTAATCAAGTTCGTCGCCGACGCGGATATCCTGAAGCAGGATCAAGGCATCAAACAAACCCAGATACATATTATTTTGCTGATCATCTTCCGCGTTGATCACTTTAATATCCTGCGGGGTTAACTGATAAACCGCTTTGCCATCGCGAAAGACAGTGACATTGTGAAATACCAGTTTTTCATACGCTGGATTGAACCGCACTCTGACCGTACTGCCTTCCTGAACGCCGGCAGCATCGGTAAACACATAGCGGTTATGAGAAAAGGACGTCTGCTGTGCATCGTCACTCACCTGACTGTCAACCAGCCGATAATGAAGTGGCTTTCGCAGGCTTTCAGGTAATGCTGTTAGTGGCTGCTTAGTAACCCAACCTGGGGCAGACGAAATGGTCACATCAGGACGCTCACCGAGTGCCCGGACAGGATTAAACCAAACCATCAGAACGATGGCGAATATGATGTATAGCTGCTTCATAATACTCAACTTTTTGCTCTTCCCTGAACAGCTTGCAGAGCTATCAGGCTTCTTTAGGCACGAAAACGCGTCAGTTTATACAGACCGACATAGGCAAGCAAGGTACTCAGGTAACACTTTGTTAATCACCAGCGCGACCTCCTGCCCAGCCTGCCTGCCAACTCTGCGTAGCGACTCTAGGGGTTAGTGACTTTCTCAGAATAAGCCTGGGTGCCCCACAAAGGCACCGTCGACAAACTATGTTTAAAACTACCCGAAGTTTCTTTAGTGGTATAAGAGAGGTACATCAAGGTCTGATGTTCAGCATCATAAATACGCCTGACCTTCATGGCTTTGAAAAACACACTTTTTGACTGTTTGAACACCACTTCACCAGATTTGCTTTTGTCTATCTGGGCTATCATTTGAGGCGTGATTTCTCCGGTCTGACGACAGGCGATAGAGCTGTCACTGGGATCTGACAAACTAAGGTCCGCCTCAATGCTAGCGACATGGCACGTTACGCCGGTGACAATCGGATCCGTCATTGAGTGCAACTTGATGTCCTTCAGTGTAAACAGACCAAGCGATACATCGCCTACCTCACTGTCTGAGCAGGCACCAAGTAACATCATTGCTGGAAGCAGTAATAGTCTTTTTTTCATTCTCTTTCCTGAGATATATGATTTTCTTCAGTTTACCATTGTTGCACAAACCTGCTATTAAAAATATGGCTGGCGCAGTAAGCCACTGGCATTTACCACAAACTGGTCTAGCTTTATGAATCTATTCATCATAGTTCAAGGTAACCCATGGAACTGACACACCTTTCAAAAGCCACTGCCAAAAAACTAAAATTACTTGTAGAGCGCATTGAGGATAGCCATATTCCCCCCTCAATGCTGGATGAAACCCTGAATATTGCCACCTGGAATATTCGAGATTTTGGCAAACGCAGCCGCAGTGAACTGGCCATTACTCTGATCACACGTATTCTTTACCAGTTTGATCTCATTGCCATTACCGAGCTCAGAGATGATTTAACCGACTTCAAACGCGTCATGCATATGCTGGGTCCGAACTGGCAATTTGTGATCAGCGACTGGCAGAGTGACTTTGGCGGCAACTGGGAGCGCACGGCCTTTGTATATGACAAGCGCATGGTCCAGTTTACCGGCCTCGCCGCAGAAGCGCAGCCCGACCGGCAAAAAGTAGGCGACCAGTACGTTAGCGAGCAATCCTGGTGGCGTGCCCCCTATATGGCCTCATTCAAAGCTGGCAGTTTTGATTTCATGATGCTGGCCATGCATGCCCGCTGGGGCACTCGCCCAGGTCGCGAACAGGAACTGGCCAGTTTTGGCGACTGGATAAAAAGCCGCTGGATAGACAATGCCGATACAGTATTCGATGAAGATCTCATCGTGGTGGGAGATTTCAACATTCCCCGAGTTGGCGATCGCTATTATCGGGCACTCACCCAGTCAAGCGGATTACAGATGCCAGTGGCGCTCGCTGACATCAATGACACCGCAGCAAGTGCCGGCAATAAACGCTACGACCAAATTCTGCACCGCGCCAGACATGCGTTTAGTTACGCCGACCAGGGCGGTGTGATTGACTTTGCCGCCAATGGCCTGATGGCAGCGTTATTCGATGATACCGGCATCCCAGAGAGTAAATGGACCTTTGAGCTAAGCGATCACTTTCCGCTTTGGGTTCAAATCAATACCAATAACGAGCTGGCCATACTTAACAACATCATTCAAAACGAGTAACAAAATATTACCTAAATAATAGACAAGTATTTCATTTAATAGCACAATGCATTTTGACGAATGATACCCCTGCTTAATAATCTTACCTGCATTGAAGTGTGGAATGCTGTCGATAGCAACAAATGTGTCAGCACCTGTCTGTGACTCAGGTGCTGCATGACCCCATCTTTAATCATGTAAGCAGCAGCGCCCCCCCAAACAGGCAGGATATTAACGCATTAAGCTGTGGTATCTTCGTTGAACAATAAAATACCAATTTCACTTAATACCTGTTCAATTTGAAGGAGCAAATATGACGCTAACGGCGTTAAAAATCTCTCATTTAGAACAACTAAATAGCAAAATTTTTGCCTTGTTATCGACGATATTTTCTCGCCTCAAAGTAGAACACTTAATTAAGCAAATTGGTATAAGTGTAACGACGACTTCAATAAGGAAGAAGCAATGAAAGACACGAAAACCCTATCATTAACTCTAATCTCGGGTGCGCTGGCGTTATGTGCTGTTCCTCAGGCACTGGCCTCTCAATGCGACATTGTGATCCCTTCAAGCCATCACTTAATCGACGGCGACGCGCTGGCTGTGGTTGCTGGCGACACCATCTGTCTGGCAGCCGGAGAACGTGGTCCGCTGCGTATTCGCAATGTGCACGGTGAAGCAGGTAACCCGGTCGTGATCCGCAACGAAGATGGCACGGTTACAACCACGCCGTACGAGTACAGTATTTCCGTAGAGAAATCCTCCCAGTTGCGAATTACCGGCAGCCGTGATGAAGCTGGCTATGGTATGCGTCTTGGCGGTACCGTTGGCATTGGTGGATTAAGCGAATACATTGAGATTGATAATCTTGAAATCTACCGCGCGCGATTTGCAGGACTGCTGATTAAAACAGATCCAACCTGCGATCCGGCCACCTGGCAGAAAAACTTCACGATGCGTGGACTCAGCGTTCACCACAACTATATTCACGACACGGAAACAGGCGAAGGCATGTACATCGGCTACACAGGGAAGAGCCGCAAGCTGGAGTGTGATGGTGTCGCAACAACGGTATATCCGCACAAGCTGACCGGCGTAGATATTTACAATAACAACCTGGAAAACATTGGTGCCGATGGCATTCAGCTTAACTCGGTGGCTGGAGATGCACAGATCCGCAATAACAAAATTTACCGCACTGGCGTTAGCCCCTTCGATCCTAAGTATCAGAACACCGGTATTCAGGTTGGCGGTGATCACGTGACGGTATCAGGTAACCTTATCTATCGCAGTGGCGGCAATGGCATGATGCTCGATGGCGACGGTTTGATAATTCATGATAACCATATTCTATACGCCGGAGAAAACGGCATATTTGCCCGCAACCCAGCGCAACAGGATAGCAGCGTATCCGGTGGTGATGCCCATGAGTATAGTGAAAACCTCATTGTGCACCCGCTCAGTTACGGGATTAAGCTTTATGCAACGAATACAGCTACCCCTAATTTGATCAAAGAAAATACCATCGAGAACCAGGGTCAGGTTGATGCAGCTAATCGCCCGATGACTTACTCTTATCTGAACAATAACGTACTCAGACTGGAGCTAAACAACCGCCACTACGTGGTTAAGTAGTCAGCTCAGCAGTTTTTTGAACAGTAGAGCACCAAACAGACTCTACTGTTCATATCACCCATCCAAAGTGACATCTTATTCAGCTACAGACATAGCCGAGACGTACTGATTGAGCTCAGGATTTTGATGTACACGTGCAATGGTCTGTTGCAGACCGGCTAACATACTCCCGGCAAGACGTCGCTGTTTTACATGTCTCAAAGATAATGGGTTAATGGGTTTGCCATGCTTGTGCACTTCATAGTGTAAATGACGCGCCTGAGACAATCCTGTATTACCCAAATAGCCTATTACCTCCCCCTGTCTGACACGGGTGCCCGGTTTCACTCCCTTTGCAAACCCATTAAGGTGTGCATACAGCGTGTCATAGCCATTCGCATGGCGGATCACAATCCGGTTGCCGAAGCCACCTCCCCACCCTGCTTTTTTAATTGTCCCGTTACCGGCAGCAAAGATAGGTGTACCAACAGGTGCGCCAAAATCAAGCCCGGCATGCAAGCGGGTGTATCCCAGAATAGGATGCTTACGACTACCAAAAGTTGACGATAAACGCGCGCCATTTAACGGGGTTTTGAGTAAAAAGCTTTGTGCCGGGCGACCATCTACAAAGTAAAAGCCGCTTTGCTCGCCCTCAATGTGATGGTGATATACTGCCAGATCCTCTCCCTGATTTTGCAACCTCGCGAACTTTAGCTGGCCCGCTTTTTCAAGCTGTTGTTGCAGACCATCCTTCACCGATAAAATAGCTTTGTCGTACATCATAGTTAATGCATCGCCCTGATGTATTTCACGCTGAAAATCCACAAAGTGTGAAAACACCGTGATGGTCTGGTTAATCACATCCAGTGGCACAGAATCGTCAACCAATGACTCATACAAGCTTTGTGTGATCGCGACATCATGGACCGCCTCGGACTGATAGGTGTCCAGTTGATAAAAACGCTTGTGCCACTGGTCAGTCATCGACACATTCAAACGCTGCGCGAATCCGGTTGCCAGGGTAATTGAGCTCAGCTTGCCTTCCGTGATGCCAATTTTTATTTTTTGCCCAATCGGCAGCTGGCTCAGATTTACCTCAGGTGCCATTAACTTCTGTAAGTTAAACACCTGGCGTTCGCTCATCCCATAGGGTTTAAGCAAAGCAATAAAAGACTGCCCTGCTGACAACGTCAGGATCTTGTGCTCAGTATTTGGTGCCTGTTCAGGCTCAGCAGGTGACTGAGAGGCTGCAGGTTGCTGAGCCACTGCTGGTTTACTATTGACCTGATTTGCACTTCGTTGCTTCTCGACAACAACTGGCGTATCCGCAATATTGCATTGCTCAGAGGCCTGTTCAGGTAAATCAGACACAAGGGTGCTTAACACCATGCCCAGAGGTATGGCGATCATCAGATGGTATTTCATGGTTTAGTCCTTTGGAAAAATAGTCAGCGGGTCAAGGCGTTTTCCGTCAGCCAAAATTTCCAGATGCAGATGAGCCCCGGTCACCCGACCACTGTCACCTAAAGTACCAATGACTTCTCCGGCTGATACCCAGTCACCTTGTGACACAGTAATACTATCAAGGTGGGCATATAAACTCTGATAGCCATTGCTGTGCTGGATCAGTACCGTTTTGCCGTAATTTTTTGCCAGAGTTGTCTCATCGGCCACCAGGACTTTGCCCGTTGCCATCGCGCCAAGGGGCGTGCCTTTGGCCGCAACCATATCAAGCCCACCGTGCGGTTTGTAATTTCGAAAGGCCCACACGTGTCCAAAGTGAGAGCTGATCTTGTAGTCACTCATTGGAAGCTGCCAGTTGGGTGCCTGGGGACTCAATAACGGCTTCACCTGAAAGGAAACGAAAGCACTAAACACAGCTATCGCCAGTATGTTGAGTGTGACAAAACGGTGCCGCGTTTTAACCGGCTTCATGATTTGTACCAGGCGGCTTTTGTAATCAGCCAGGGATAACGCCTCCGATGCGAACCCGGCGACTGCATTAGGTGTCTTGTTTAGTGTACTGTGTTTCAGGGCATCCAGTAACGTGGCGGCGTATTGCTGACGATTAATACCGTAACGTCCGATGGTTTGTGCATCACAGCGTGCTTCCATGGCATTGATGAACGCCGCTTCCATCCTGGCAATGGCCGGATTAAACCAGAACAGACATTTGATCACTTGCCATGCCAGCAGGGCAATATGATCTTTGTGAGCCAGGTGCGTTACTTCATGCAGCAGCAAAGTCTGCTGTTTATGCTCAGGTAACCTCGTAAAGTAATGTGGCATCACGATAATCGGGTTTTTAATGCCCGTTGCAAACGCCGTACAATTCAGAGGCAGTATATACACTGACACCTGACGGCCTTTAATCTGAGTGAGCGATGAAAAAGACGCACAAAGGTCTGCCTGAAGTGGCTCAGCACTAACCAGTAACGCACGCAAGCTGGCAAGTTTGTTGAGTAAACGTGCTCCCCGACGAATGCTCTGCAGCGCCACCAGTAATGTCAGTGCGATAAATATCCATAACCCGTCCCACTGATGTTCCGCCGTCAGCATTATCTCTGTACTTAACTGCAGCTTTTCCGCCTGTTCACTAAAATCGTAAAGCACTGCCGGGATCGTCTCATCCAGCGCCATCTCGGGAAGCGGTGTAAAGGGCACGAAGCTGAGTACCAACAATGCCCACCATAAACCGGGAGCAGCCGGGTGACGGCGGCTCAGAAAGCGGCCCACTGGCACCAAAGCACCACATACCAGGCACCAAACCAACACCGACAATAAAATAGAAAATAACGTTGCCAAACTCATTTTACTGGTCCCGTTTGTCCTGCTCAGATAAGGACTCCAGCAAGTGCTCCAACTCTTCCAGCTCCTGTGATTCAATCAGACGGCTATCAGCGAACATAGCCACCGGCAATGGACCATCCAGTTCCAGGACATTTTTAGCAAATTCCTGAGCGTAAGCGGCCAAAGTGGGGACTTTATCAACCTTCGCGGTGTACGACTTCTTATTGCCTTGCTCACCAATGTTCAACAAGCCCTTATCGCCCATACGCTCAAGTGTTTTGCGCGTTGAAGAGTATGACCAGTTAAAGCGCTCGGCGATGGCGTCATGAATTTCTTTTGCGGTACGAGGCTCCTGTTGCCACAGTAGCTTGAGGATCTCTAATTCGGTGGTGTTGGGTTTCATATCTATTATTCTTTTAATGTGACACTTGTCGCACTTTAGCAGCAAAAAAAGTGCGACACAAGTCACACCATTTAAAAACGACTAATAATTAAAACCCAAACGACTGAAAATTAGCCGATTCTTGCTAACTTTAGACTTGCGGGCAATACTATTTATATCTTTGTAAACCTGTGACTGTGACAAAAGTTGACCTCAGACAACCACCGTTTTATGAAACTTGATACTTTTATGACAGTTAAGTGACACGTGGCAAGCTACTTTTTTGGTGTTTGCCCGATAAAATGGGGTAAGCAATGACAGAGACCTTTCAGTTGTTAGGAAGTCTGCTTGGCGGACTGGGGATTTTCCTGGTTGCCATAGGCATGATGACCGATGGTCTGAAACTCGCAGCAGGTAGTTCGTTGCGTAAAGTATTGGCGACCTGGACTAAGACCCCACAGCGCGGCATCGCTTCGGGCTTTTGTATGACAGCACTGGTCCAGTCCTCCAGTGCTGTCACCGTGGCTTCCCTAGGTTTTGTCAATGCCGGCCTGATCACCATGCATCAGGCACTGGGCATAGTTTATGGCGCCAACGTCGGCACCTCAGTCACCGGTTGGCTGGTTGCCGCAGTAGGCTTTAAGTTCAATATTCAAGCCATTGCACTACCTTTAATTGGTTTAGGCGCGTTGATGAAGTTGCTACGGCCACAAACCCGGCTAGCATCCGCAGGGCTTGCTCTGGTCGGCTTTGGCCTGTTTTTCATAGGTATAGATATTCTTAAAGGCACTTTTGAGCATGTTGTCGCCAGGTTTGATTTAAGCCAGTTCACCGCCCAGGGTATGACCGGCATGCTGACCTTTCTGCTGATCGGTATTGTCATGACGACACTTACACAGTCGTCCAGCGCTTCCATTGCGCTCACCATCACGGCGGCAGCCAGCGGCATAATAGGTCTCTATGCCGCTGGCGCCATGGTCATAGGGGCGAACATTGGCACCACCTCAACCTCTGTACTGGCAGCAATTGGCGCCACTTCTAATGCCAAACGCGTGGCTGCGGCTCAGGTCGTTTTTAACGCACTCACGGCGCTTGTCGCCTTTGCAATATTACCCGTACTGTTTTACCTGATAACCCAGCTCACTGGCTTTTTTAACCTGGCAGCCGACCCTGCACTGTCGCTGGCATTATTTCATACCCTGTTTAACGTACTGGGCGTCATGCTGATCTTTCCACTCAATAACCGCCTGGCAGGCTTTTTAATGAAGCGCTTTTGCAGTGCCGAAGAAACCGCAGCCCGGCCACGGTTTTTGGATAAAACTATTGCTCAGACCCCGGCGCTGGCAACCAATGCAGTGCTGCTCGAAACTAAGCTGGTTGCCGATAAACTACTGGCAC
Organism: Pseudoalteromonas ardens; assembly: GCF_030125445.1. Taxonomy (NCBI): domain Bacteria; kingdom Pseudomonadati; phylum Pseudomonadota; class Gammaproteobacteria; order Alteromonadales; family Pseudoalteromonadaceae; genus Pseudoalteromonas; species Pseudoalteromonas ardens. The sequence continues at coordinate 1,184,660 of NZ_JASJUV010000001.1, read as the reverse complement.
AATACGAAAAATCCAAACAACCTCTGGATGGTCTGGCCATAGAGCAAGAAATACATACCATCCAGATGCTGTGTCAGCATATAACCAATTTCATTGTCACTGTTGAACAATCTGCCTTGTCTGAAGAAACCACCAGTGTGCTGGCAAAATTAATGCGTATCGAACATTACCTGTTCACCTGCAGCCACTGTGTTGAGAAGCTGGCTCAGCGGCAACCACAAAAAGCGCTTGCCGGGCACCCTGAATTACATACTCAGCTGGAAGAATACCAATCCCAACTGGGACATTTTATGAGAACCAGCTTAGAGGAGCAGGCGATGAATACAAAGTCGTTTAACGCTGCACTCCAGGAATTACAGCAACTACACGACGACGTCAAAGATGATTTGATCCTTGCCGGCACCAATGCGACTTTGCCAATCGACAATATGGTCCTCAATATCAATGGACTATCCGATATGTGGCAGCTAACCCAGCAATGGCACAAAGCCATGTTGTTGTTATACCTCATAGAAGAGCAGCTGAATCCACAGACATCATCATAGTGCAGCGGAGGCATAAAGCGGGCAAGGCTTAAGTGCGAGTGAGAAGAAAGCAAATACGTCGGGGGAATCCCGGCCCTTGCACCTTTCAGGCTAATGGCTGTGCTGCAAAAACCTAGATGTAAAGATCGCCTTTAAGTTAAAATAAACCTGATTGATCTCAATACAGATAAACTCAGGGCCACCCTATTTCACACCAGCTGTTTTATAATATGCTAACCTCTTTTGAGACAGGCAGTCGCAATTTTGCTAGGATGCCTGTTGCCTGACAGTCCTTTGGAAACCCTTACAATTGCGCCTTTTATCTCACTTACTTGCTATGTCTGTTGTACTGGCTGCCGTCACAACCGAGGCTGCCCCAGTATACGTACAAGCAGGACCCGGAAGCTTTAACCATGCAGCTCTCGACTTGCTGGCAGACCGTAACACTGACACCTATCAACGCCTTTATTCAGGCACGCCTGATGATACCTACGCAGCAGCAACAAACAATAATGCATGGGCATTCAGTGCACTGGCCAATTCGACCATTGACGGGCAGCTGGTCCCGGCAATTGTGAATGCCATGCGCAATTACCAGGTAACAGCGCTCAACGCCACAGTGCATATGCCCATCGAAATGTGTGTATTTGGATTAAATAAGACCAGTAAAATCACGCACGCAGCCTCTCATCCTGCGGCCCTTAAACAGATCAATCGGTGGCTCAGTGCGCATCAGATAAAAGCCAAACCTGTGCCTGAAGGCACCAACGAAGCGGCTCGCCTACTCGCTGATGGCCAGTTTGACCAAAACACAGTTGCAATTGGCAGTTGTGCACTCAAAGCAGTCTACCCTGCGCTAACCTTGCGCGAAGCTGGCGTTCAGGATAACGCAGATAATCATACTCTGTTCGGCTTGATGAAGTTGGAAAAACGGCCTCACACAATAAGCGAAGACGAAGCACGCACAGCGCTAAAGCAGGTCGTCGCTCAGGCTCATACACAGATAAAAGCACGCACAGACTCCGGCAAATCAGTGTTTTCATTAATTGATAAGCGTCTTGCTCAGATGCAGTCAGTGGCGCTATTTAAGGCTCACAAGCACAAACCCATTGAAGATTTATCCCGTGAAGTGGTGGTGCTCTCAAAAGCGCTTGAGCAAGCCAGACAACACTGCCTGGATGCCAGTAGCGTGAAGGCATTTTTTCAGGCACAGATGGATGCAGCCAAAGCAATTCAATACAGATACCGCGCGCAATGGCTGGCTGAAGGCGTGCCCAACAAAACAGCCGATCTCACACAATTAAGACAGGCGCTGAATCAACTCGGTTCAGCCATACTCGAAACGCTGACCGCTCATCTAGCCCAACATGGTAACCTCACCCCGGAACTGGCGCCTGCTTTTCATGCTGCGCTAATCACAGATAATTTGACTGATAAAGACAAACAAAGACTTTATCAGACACTCCAAAGCGTACGCAGGATTGAGAACTGCCAGGCAACCGACTAACCAGGTCGCACTGCAATACCTTTATCCATTAGCCCTTAACGCCAATACAGCGCAAAGGGCTGATGTAAAACCAAAAAGTATCGCCTTTATCCTAAATTAATGAGCTGGTAGTGCAATTCACACGTCTTCCGTATTGGCTGCGCTGGCGCTTTGTCATGTATAACAATGAGGGGGGTGTATTCGACATGTCGGCTCTCACCATGTGCTTAAGTATGCCTGCATCGCCCCTATTTAACATGCACTCACTCAGCTCTTCGCGCTTAAGCGAGACATCGCCACGTTTATTGTCATCAATGAGTCAGTGAAATCACATAAGCTAAAAATGATTATCATGAAATGAATTAAAGGCACATTAGATTCCCTCATTCAACTTAAATGAAAATGTAAATATGGCACTCTGGGCCTTTTAACCCGCAGTGTTTCAGATAAAAAGTTATCGAAGATACAGTACATTAATCGACGAAGTAAAAGTGAATATACAAACCAAAACAAGAAGGGGGCGGATGGAACGCAATACAAACAACATGGCAGTTCAAATCGATAAAGCACCATCCTTTTAAAAATAATGCTCGGCACCAATAAGGCCTGATATATCTAAAAAATACCGCCACCACATTTATAGTGACGGTATTTTTGCATATTTAGAGAAGTACAGTGTCTCTAAAAAGCGTCAGAATTGATTACTTCTTCCTACGACGCGTAAACAACGCCAAAGGCATCAGCAACAAGGCAAGGGAGCCAAATGAACCACTGTCTTTTTCTGGCTGCTTAACGGTAACCTGAATATTCTGTGTTGACGATGCACCAAATTCATCCGTTACGGTAACGGCAAATTCAAGTACTTCGTTCTGACTAACTGAAGGCGCAGCTACGCTTAGTTGCGCATTGCTTCCGGATACTGTGACGCTGGTGCCAGAAACCTGTTCCCAGTTAAATGTCAACGCATCACCTTCCGGGTCGACAGAAGCCGACGCGTTCAATTCAATGTTCTGACCTGATGCAACCAAAGTAGAGCTGGCTGTTAACACAACCTGAGGAGCGCTGTTTTTTGCAATCGCAACTGTCACAAGCTGTCCCGACTTGGCACCAAACTCATCTTGTGCAACGACTTCATAAACCAAGGTTTGGCCAACCAAGTCTTCATCCGCTGTGAGTTTTACAACCGCTGTTTCAGCGACAGGGGTCGTGTCATCGCCTGAGCGATTAATCCAAGTATAAGACAACGCATCACTTTCTGGGTCCGTCGTGCCACTGGCATCCAGAGTAAACTCCTGCCCGCCTCGTACATCAATATTCGTTTGCGCTACCGTGATAACAGGTTGTTTGTTCTCATCAATAGTTACTGAAACACGTTGCTTAGAAGCCGCACCAAATTCGTCTGTGGCTGTCACTTCATAAGTCTGAGTCGTCGTCTCACTGACAACAGGCGCAATTGGCTTAAATGTTGCGTCTGAGCTCAACACAACCTCAGGCGCAGTCATCTCTGTCCAGGCCAGCGCATAGTTATCACCTTCAGGATCGGCTGTACCAGTTGCGTCTAAGGTAATGCCCATACCACTTCTGACACTTAGGCTGGTTTGTGCCAATTTGATGGTAGGACTCAGGTTCTCACGCATTTTTACATCAAATGCTTTAAGCGTGATGTTATCAGTCCCTTGGCTGATGATGTAATCTTTAGTGTATTCAAACACCACAACGTTTGGACCTTCATTCAGTTCAAACGATGCTTTTTCATATTCATAAAAATCACCACTCTCGCTGAGCACTTGTTCGCCGTTAATATAAACATTGAAAAAATCAAAATTTTGCTCAGATGACAGCAGGTACTCAAAATCAATGCCTAATGCTAAGCCATGGTCAATTTCAGCCAATAAGATAGAGTTTTGTGATAACTCATCTAAGTTTGGGTTTTCTTCGTTATCTGATATATCACCGCTGATCAAAAGAGGCATTCTGGTATTATCTTCAGCAATATCTTCGCTAATAGTCCAGGGAGCATCACCGCCGGTATACCACTTTACAACAGGCTCAGAAGACATATGCAAATCAATCACCTTGCTGGCTGGGATCTTCTCATAGCTGTAACTATAATCACGCGAATGAACTCCCTGATTTACCAGCTCTGCACTTAACGTGAACTCACCTGATTTGGCGCTGTCCGATGTAACAACTGATACATCACAGCTCTGGCCTGGCTCTAAAACCGCTGCCGTACAACTTTCAGAGGTGATAGTGGCGTCAGCAGATTCCTCTGACAATTGAATTGCAGCCACGCCTATCGAGCTATCAGCCTTATTAATTAAGCTCACTGACATTGTCGTATTGGGTTTATCTGCAATCATGAACGCATCTGGTTCAAACATGACATACTGCTGGTTTCGATTTGCCCAGGTATTTAAAACGGCAACGTCTGCATATACACCAGGTTTGTTTGGTGCAGCACACCCATGACCCCAACTGACTACACCAACCTGGATCCACCGGTCATCACGACTCACAATGAGCGGACCACCGCTATCGCCCTGACAAGAGTCTTTTCCCCCTTCATCAAAGCCGGCACACAACATGCTATCTGAAATACCACCACCATAGTGCTTAGCATCATTACACACATCGTTCGGGATATAGGCTACATCGACTTCATGTAACTGATCAGGTGACTCTCCACCTGAATACAAGGCACCCCAGCCCATTACTTTAAAGTTTTCGCCCACCACAAAGCTGCGCTTCAATTCTTCGTCAGCCAGTTCAATGGGTGTAATCCCTTCTACCGGATTCGCAAGCGTCAGTATCGCAATATCATTATTATAAGCGTAGCCCTCAAAGTATTGCTCATGCATGACGATATCAGTCACTTCATAAAATTGTCCCTGAGTCTCATTAGTCAAGTCATGGGCACCAAACTTAACGGCAAAATCAGAGGCACTCCAGCCTACAACACAATGCGCTGCGGTCAGCACTTTATTTGGTGCTATCAGGGACGAGCCGCAATAGTGCCCAAACTTATTCTTGGTATAGACTTGTAAACTGCCCATAAAAGGGTAAGCAAATGGCGTTGTTTCTCCTCCACCGACTATTCTGATGTCATCCATCGCAGCGCGACGTTGCTGTGGTTGCTTTTCTTTCTCTTTAGCAACCCCAGTTAAAGAAGTGGCTGCTAAAGTGACCAAAAGTGCTGTTTTTATTGTCAATTCCATGCAAAATTTCCTGATTTTTTAGTAATGTACACATTTAACACAAACCCACCCAAACTATCACATAAAGTTCCTAAATATAAAACAAAAAATAAACCTGTCAGAGAAATTTAGGAAAATATGCCGGTTCATAGTTCTATGCCGCACCAGCGAGTGAATACACAACATGCAAAGAGGGAAGAACGCTAAGATAGAGGGTGTTTCATTGCGCTGCGGGAATAACTGGCCGAAGTTTTCCGACCGTTATTATGTACATGTCATAGACCCATCATCCACTCAGACAACGGGTCCAGACTCATTTAATTAAAGTGTATCATCCAGCCACTTAAAGAACTCACGCTGCCAGACTATGCCATTTTGCGGAGTGAGTACCCAGTGGTTCTCTTCAGGGAAGTACAGGAAGCGGCTTTTCAGGCCACGCAGTTTTGCTGCCTGGAATGCCTGGATCCCCTGCTCCAGCGGTACGCGGTAATCTTTACCACCGTGGATAACAAACATAGGCGCATCCCATTTATCCACATAGCTGACTGGGTTAAATGCCCCATAAGTTTTGTCGGTAGCGGCGTTTTTCTCCCAGTATGCACCACCAAACTCATGGTCAACGAAGAAGATTTCCTCTGTGCTACCATACATGCTGCGCAAATCGAAAATACCACAATGTGCGATAAAGGATTTGAATCGACCATCGTGATTACCAGCCAGATAAAAAGCGGAATAACCGCCAAAACTTGCACCGACTGCTGCAATACGGGTCTTATCAACATAGGACGCTTTAGACACCTCATCAATGGCGTCGAGGTAATCCTGCATTACCTTGCCACCCCAGTCCTGAGTGATGTCTTCGTTCCACTTAACCCCATGTCCCGGCATACCACGACGGTTTGGTGCAACCACGATATAACCTTGTGACGCCATAACCTGGAAGTTCCAGCGGAAAGAGTAAAACTGTGAGAGTGCCGACTGAGGTCCACCTTGTAGATACAATAAAGTCGGGTACTTCTTCGTTTCATCAAAGTTTGGCGGATAGATGACCCAGGTCAGCATATCCTGGCCATCTTTGGTCTTTACCATTTGCTTTTTAACGGTAGGCAAGTCCATATCGGCATAAAATGCATCATTGACCTTGGTCAGTGCACTTAACTTTTTGCTTTTTAGATCAAAGCGGTAAATTTCCTTCGCTTTGTTCATGCTGTTACGCGTTACCACCAGTTGCTTATCCAATGCTGCCACAATGCCATTCACATCGAACTGACCCTCGGTGAGCTGCTTAATGACAGGTCTGGCTTTTGGATTAGTGGTAACAGAAACCTGGAATAACTGGATCGTGCCGTCCGTCGGTGCCACAAAATAAATGTGTTTACCGTCTTCGCTCCACTTAAAGCTATTTACCGTGCCATCCCAATGTGCGGTCAGGTTGATGTTGTGATTTTTAACTCTGATGATGATGTCGTTCTTATCAGCTTCGTAACCTGGTGTGGTCATTTGTAACCAGGCAAGATGCCCTTTTGACGAAAATGCAGGGTACTTGTCATAACCAGGGTTGCTTTGTGTCAGGTTAGTTGTCTGCTTACTGGCCAGGTTATAACGATAGATATCGGTATTGGTGCTGGCAACATATTCTGCACCAGTGAGCTTCTTACTCACATAATAGATGTTCTCGCCTTTAGGTCCCCAGATATAATCACTGCCGCCACCAAATGGAGAAGTCGGGCTATCAAAAGGTTGCCCCAGCATAATGTCGACTTTTTCTTCTGTTTTCAGATCCTGATAAAACACATGCTTATAGCTGCCATCTTTCCAGGTGTCCCAGTGACGGTAGTTAAGATCATCATATACATAGGCATTTGCTTGAGTCAGCGCCTTGTGTCTGTCAGATGCCAGCACGGCTTCCACTTCAACCTTTTCGTGGAACAGTTTTTTGCTGCCATCGGGAGAGACTTTACTATTTGCCAGCAATCCCTGGTATGCGTCAAGAAGCTGAGGCGTTCCGCCTTTGAGCGGCACCTGATAGACTTTGCTGTCAAAATTGTTCATCTCAACACTGGGCATAGTCACTTTGTAAATGACGTGGGTTTTGTCTTTATTTAGTCCCAATGCACTGACACGTTTTACCTGCCAAAGTTTTTCCGGCGTCATCACCTCTTTGGCGGCCACACCGGTCGTCACTGCCAGTCCCAGGCCAGCACTTACTAGAATTCGCAACATCGCGAAATACCTCCGAAAATTGAATCCCAGCTAGACTACCTAAATTAACAGAAAGTTAAAAGAGATAGCGATGAGCGGCTTTGCTCTGCACAGTAATGACCTATCAACTTAAACAGACAGTCCCCTTTGGCCTGTGATCTGAGCCATGCCGCCGACAAGCAAGCGTGTGACCCCCTGCTCATCAGACTCAAGCTCAGCTGTGATACGCGAGGCACACCCCATTGCGCGTCCTTGTTCAAATACAAACCGGTTGGACTTTGCTGGGTAGACGTATTGGTTCAAATAGCACGCCAATGCCCCACTGGCGCTTCCTGTGGCTGACTCTTCCGGGATACCAAACAAAGGCGCAAAGTTACGACAACACGCCGTGAATACTCCGCTTGCATCACTCAGCTCAAACGCATGTACACCGATGACGCCGTGTTCACGGGAAAAGTCGCTCAGCGCCTGCTGGTCCACTTTAATCTTATCCAGGTGCCCTGCTGCTACGGGTACAATGATATCCGGTAATCCTGTTGAAATAACCTCAACTGGCAACTGAGTTGCACGTAATATAGACACATCAAGACCAATGAGTGGGGCAACCGTTGCGTAATCAAAGCGCTTAATATATTGGGGCAGGTTTTGCGCCATCACGATGCGCCCATTCGCGCCGACTGTTACGCCAAGCCGGCCCGCTTTGGTATTTTGCGTGTAATGCCCGTGGGTGATAAGCCCTTGTTCAAACATCACAGAAAACGCAGCTAAGGTGGCATGTCCACAAAAATCCACTTCATCCGTTGGCGTAAAAAAAGACAACGCAAAGTCTGCTTCACTGTCTGATGACACAAACGCGGTTTCAGAAAACCCCACAGATTGCGCAATGGCCAATCTTTGAGCGTCGCTCAGCCCGTCGGCCTGCAATACGACACCCGCTGGGTTTCCACCCTTACCTTGTTCTGTAAAAGCATTAACCAAATAAACTGTGAGATGACCCATATTCGTTTCTGTTTCCAAGTAAACTATGCTGATGCCCGTTGGCTCGTCACAGGCTCCGCATGCCATATTAGTGATTAAATTGCTTACGAGTGACCCACCAGCACAATAGAGATCCCGTCGTGACCATAAACACACCCTGCACAAAACTCTGAGATAACACCAATCCCAGGATCAGAGAGGAAAGTGCCGTTGATAGCACTGGCGTGAAATACGACAAAGTAGCCAGCAATACCATATTGCCACCTATAATGGCGTAGTTCCAAAGTGCATATCCACTTCCTAATGCGATACCGGTCAACAACAGCAAGCCTGCTGATTCAGCGTCAAACACCATCATGCGCTCATTACTCAGCGCAAATTTGAGCCATAAGCTTACTGCGGTCATCATAAAAAATAGGGTAATGGCGTTTTGGCCGTTACCAATACGTTTGGTTAAGATGCAGTAAAGTGCCCATAAAAACGCACCTACTAAAGCCATTGCATAGGTTACAGGGTTGGTGGCCACATTCGTGGTGATTTGGTGCAAGGTCAGCCCTTGCTCTCCAGTGATACTCCAGGCAACGCCGAGGAAAGCCAGCAAAATACCGGGGTAAACCCACTTACTACATGGTTTTCCGCTGCTGAGCACCGCCATTAGCACAGTCAGTGCAGGCCATAAGTAATTGATTACCAGCATTTCTACAGCCTGCTGTCGCGAGTTCGCCATCGCCATCGCCAACGCCAGACAGATCTCATAGGCAACAAATAAACTACCTCCGATAAGAAGGTAACGTAGCGAATACAGCCTGAGTTTGGGCACACCCATCACTGCAATCAAAAATACGGATGCCACCGTATAAATCGAGGCTGCACCACCTATGGGACCCAGCATTTCCGTCACAGCGCGAACCAATCCCATGACAGCACTCCACAGCAAAATAGCGGCCACCCCGGCCAGGGTATATTGGTATGACTTGTTCATGATTTTAAGCTATGTGTTGGTGAACCCATGGTATTCAACATGATGGAGACATCACGAAAGGAGTGAGTTCTGAATAAATTAGAAAATCAAACTGCCAGAAAGATACCTCGCGACTATGCGATATAGCAAATTTTTATCCATAAATTATCTGGCTTATCAGTTAATTGTCGGATAATTCTGCCACTTACCGCGTATCTATTCCAAAAAGTGTTACAACATATCATAAATAGGGGATATATCGAGCGACGGTTTATATTTCTAACACAGGCGTATGGACGGTCAACGACAACAACGAGTAGAGTACTAAAACAATGAAAAAGCTTTCTATTTTAACGTCTTGTATTGCGCTGGCACTGTCCGGTTCAGCACTTGCTGCCACGCCTGAACAAAACAACAACACGCTCACCTATCAAGATCTGTTCAATATCGAATATGCTGCCAACCCAGTGGTTATGCCTGACGGCAAGCAAGTTGTTTATGAACGCCGCAGCATGGATATCATGACGGACAGCCTGAAAAGAAACCTCTGGACGGTATCCCTGGATGGAAAAACACACTTGCCTTTGCTGTCAGATTCTAAAAACCATTTCAGCCCGGTCTTTTCTCCCGACGGCACTAAAATGGCCTATCTTTCGAGCAAAGAAGGCAAAGTACAGATTTATATGCGCGATCTGGCCACTGGCCTGACTGCGCGGGTGACCGATGTCAACATGACACCCAGTGGGTTAAGTTTCTCGCCAGATGGAAAACAGCTGGCTTTTTCCATGTTTACCCCCGGTAAATCCAAGCCACTGTTTAGCCTCGACTTTAAACCCAAGGATGCTAAGTGGGCAGATAATGCTCAGTATATCGACCAAACTTTATTCCAGCGTGATGGCGCCGGAATGAAACGCCCGGGTAATATGCACGTCTATGTGGTCCCTGCAATCGGCGGTTCACCAAGACAGATCAGCTCAGGGGCACATGACTTCGCTGGTGCTCTTGCCTGGACAAAAGACAGTAAGCAGATCATTGTCTCTGCCAACACCCACGACGATGCCCAGTTTGACGTTTTCAACAGTGATTTATTGGCCATTGATGTCTTAACTTCAAAAGTTACCGAACTGACTGCTATGTCAGGCCCTGAGGGCAGCCCAAAGATGAGCCCCAATGGCAAAAAGCTGGCATTTACTGGCTTCGAAGACAATGGTAAATCAAACCAGATTGCTGAGCTGTATGTGATGAACCCGGATGGCTCAGACATTAAACGCCTGACACCGAATCTTGATCGCAGTGTCGGCAACGTAAAGTGGGCCGACAACAGCAAAGGCTTATATTTCAGTTACGACAACGAAGGCAAGAAACACGTCGCATATGTTTCTTTGTCTGGCAAGCTGAAAACGCAAACTGATGCGCTGGGTGGCATGAGCCTGGGTCGCCCTTATACGTCAGGCCAGTATGATGTAACCGACAACGGACAAGTGGTGTTCACTCAATCCACTGGCGTACGCCCTGCCGACTTAGCGGTAGTCTCCAAACGTGGGAAAGTCACTCAGCTGACCGACCTGAATAGCGATGTATTTGACCATAAAACACTTAATAAACCTGAGCTGATGGAAGTGAAAAGCAGCGTCGATGGCAGACGCCTGCAGGCCTGGATAGTCACCCCTCCAAACTTCGATCCCAAGAAAAAATACCCCCTTATCCTGGAAATTCATGGTGGCCCACACACGGCATACGGTCCTGAGTTTTCAACCGAAGTCCAGTTATTCGCCGCTGCTGGCTACGTCGTTGTCTACGGTAACCCAAGAGGCTCAACATCTATGGGCGCTGATTTTGCCAACCAAATTGATAAAAACTACCCGTCAGAAGATTACAACGACCTGATGGATATGGTCGATGGCGTCATTGCCAAAGGGTATGTTGATGAGGAAAACCTGTTTGTCACCGGCGGCTCAGGCGGCGGGACGTTAACAGCCTGGATCATCGGCAAAACAGACCGTTTTAAAGCATCGGTCGTAGCAAAGCCTGTTATCAACTGGACCAGCATGATCGGTGCGTCTGACATTTATACCTTTATGACGCGTTACTGGTTTAGCGATCTGCCGTGGAATGACTATGAGCAATACTGGAACCGCTCGCCGCTTTCTTTGGTTGGCAATGTGAAAACACCCACTATGGTGCTAACCGGTGAACTCGACGTCCGTACGCCAATGGCTGAAAGTGAACAGTATTACGGTGCACTGAGACTGCAAGGCGTAGACAGTGCCTTTGTACGTATTCAGGGCGCTTATCATGGTATCGCAGCCAAGCCTTCCAACCTGGCACGCAAAGTAGGCAATATCCTGGCCTGGTTTGAGAAGTACCGAACCGACAATAAAGAAGACTAAGTCTTAGCAGCCACCTGCCTTGCAGGTGGCTTTTTTACTGATGAACAGCGGCATGATCACACCGTTCCCCCTATTATATGGCGCAATACGTTGATAAAACCGTATCTTTAGTGTTGCCATATAATCCTTGAGCTCTCCCTCATAAGTATCCATTTGCAAGTCCGAAGTGATTTAATTTGGACTCGTGATAGAGCGTTTCTCAGTATCCCACTATTGTGCTGGCAAGTTATATTTACGACGCACTTCATCCACTAAACGGTGGCGTGAGCTTCTTTGCCTTTCATGAGGTGCAAATAAAGCACTGACTGAGTCCAGCAGGTTAACGGCGCTCTCCAGCTGTTTTAATTGAGTCGGCTGAAGTGTTTCTTGTCCAATGAGCTGATTAATTTCGAGGATTGCTAACTCCTTGGCGGCAATATCCTCTGGCAAACCAGAATGAGTGCATAATCCATAAGTTCCACTGAGGAAATGTTGCCACTCCTGCTCTATATGCGCATCAAGATCGTCATTTAATTGCGGACTGTGTAGTACATGACCTGCGTCTTTTAACTGTTCTAGTGCATTTTTATAGCGCAGTGAAAACAGCGCATAAGCATCGCTTTCATCACTCAGTGCCGATATACACCCAAACCAAGCAGTATAACCTTTTGCATAATATTCAAGCGCCTGGTCTTCATTGTGCTCACCAAAAAATGAGTCACACTGTATGTTCAGTGCAATGCGGTAAGAGCAATGCGGCATTAACCCTTTTTCCTGAAGCGCTTGCAATACTTGTGGCGTGGCCTTAGTTTGTGCGAGCAACACACTTTTGGTAATAAAGCGCTCGTTTAAATAGTGCAGTAGTTCCATAAAGAAAACATTCCTTTTTCATTCGTTTTATAGAGCATTAACTGTTCTTCGATGTGGGCTCTGAGCCACAGATCCCCCCCACTTTTTCACCCGTTTGGGTGTTTTCCACCCAAAATATGATGGAGTAGCCATCCATTGCTTGTTTGATAATATAGTTTTCACCAAATTTGGCGTCTACCCATACACATCCATTTGCATAGCTATTTTTATAATTAAACCGAACCTCAATAGTCTGTACACCATCTTTAACATGAACTACATCTGGGTAGTGACTGTCCCATCCCACTCTGAATAAACTCTTGTCATTAAGTGACGTGATGACGATTCTTTTATCCAGACCGGTTAAAATTCGATTGTTCTTTTCGCTGTCTGTAGAAATGGTGATAAAGCTACCTTCTTTAGTCAAATCAACGCCTTGCTGAGTGTGCGTAGACGAACAACCTGCAACAAGTAGTAAACATAGCGCAGACAATAATACTGATTTCATTGAAACTCTCCTATTGGATTATTTATTTTTTGAGGTGCTTTATCTTGCGTGACAAAGCGTTCGCTTTGATACTCGCAAACTTGCTAAGGACCTATGAAAAAAGCATATTGATTATCTTCAACCTCAGTGAGCAGTGCCTCATTAATCACTGTGTCACGGGCAGTTATACTTAATTCTTGGGTCAAGTTGTCTAACCCGCCAATACTGTGAAGCACGTTGTAAGAAAAACTGATCCTCCGTATTCGACTGTTGGCAGATATTGTGATGCTCGTCGCAGGCACCTCGTCAGCCCAAAATTCTTGAACCATATTCGGGATATTAATAGACGCTATATTGGTTCTTCTGACAGATACACGGAACAAACTATCAAACGATGAGACGTCTAACTCTGTTAACTCAGTGTCTGATAAGTACAATCTAGATAACTCTCCCCCATTGAAGCTAATATGCTTCAATGGGTTATGCGAGACATCCAGGCTAGCAAAGAAACCATCGTACTTTGGCAGGTCCAGGTGCACCAAGGCATTGTGGGATAAATTGATACTCGAACTAACTTCATCTTCCACAGAAAAGTCAGTGAGTAAATTGCTGGATAGGTTTAAACTACGATTGATTGTATTGTGAAATAACTCAAACGCGGTTAACTGATTACCAGATAAGTCAACATTCTCAAATTTGCCATACAACAGGGCAGAAGTCAGCTTGTTATTGGCTAAATTCAACTCCCAAATCTCTGAATCAGCTAAAATCGAAATCGATTCCAACAAGTTGTTTTGCGCACTCAATGAATATGGGCTACCCAAAACATTGAGCTGGCTGAGCTGATTATTATCAAAACTCAGGTGACTATTCTTGAGACTTGCAGGCACAGTTAAGCGCTCGATTTTGTTATTCTCAAAGGAGAAACTTGTATAACCGATGTCTGAACTATCTGGCAATAGAACGCTTTTCACTGTACCCGTATCAGCATAAACACTGATATTGCTTGTCAGCATCGAAAAATCTAAAAATAATAAATTATTGTTTCTGATATTCAGGCTCCTTAACTTAGGCATCATATCAATGCGCAGTTCAGTTAAGGGAGTATTTTGCAGAGACACATCGCTCACATTAGCACTTTTTGCAAACAGCATGTTATGTAATTGAGATTGACTTGCATCAAAGCTTTCTAGCCGTGTCGCACCTGAAACATCAATCTCTTTTAGTTGCGAGCCAAATAAATTGAGCCTGATAAGTTGCTCATATCCTGTCAGGTCCAACGTTTCAATTGACGTCTTTTGTAACATCATACTTTCAAGCTGATGCTCAGGTGTCACACCTGAAATTGACTGAAGTGCAGAACCGCCTGCCGTCAGTCTTTTTAGCCTTTTGTTGTTTGACAGATCCAGAGTCACTATGTCTGATCCGTTGATGGCCAACTCTTCGAGGCCAGGTAGACCCGATAGTGCCACTTCTGTGATGCTTGCGCTAACGATATCCAATGAGTAAAGCTTCGATGTTTCGGGCAGAGTAAGGCGTCCCTGAGGTAGATTAGTTAGCCTTAGACTCCTCATATTTGTTAACCTGGATAGGTCTAAATTCAAAGTATCAGGGCCTTTATAACTTGGCCCCATCTCCAACAGGAGCCCAGTCAAGTTGGTCAACTGAGCGATTTTTTCACCGCCTTCTTCAGTCAACGCAATCCCCCTCAGCGACAGACTTGTCAATGAAGTCAGGTTTTCAATGCCTTTTAAATCTGTTTGTGTACCGTAGTTCATGCAAGATAGATGATCGTGATATTCCAGGTATTCATTGTTTGTCTTGTCAATACACTCCTTCAGAACAGGATCTGATATACCCAATCTGTCTGCGTCTGACTCTGGCAAAGGCGAAGCAACCATATTCACCGAACACGAATCAATCAAAAGTTCAGACTGAAAAATAACGAAGCCGCCGCTTATAATTTCCGGGCGTATGCCACATCCAGAAAAAGTAGACGCATACTGTCGCTGCTGATTATCCCGGGATAACCAAATTTCGAGATGCTGGCCATATTTAAGACGACCGGATTCAAGATTGTGCGTCGCTTCTAGCGACTCAGGAATATCCAGAGTGACTTCCACAAAAGGCACCTGAAATAATAGCTCTATCTGGTTCTGCATATCACATTGCCCGGCCACGACAGGGCATAACACCAACGCATCAACATTAACTTCCTGAATCTTATATCTGAAGCCGTCCTCATCCAGGTACTTCCTGAATTCTCCCTGCTCGTAATAAACGGGAATAGGAGATTGCTCATCAATGGTGAGGTTGGCGAAGCCTTCCTGTTCAAGCTGTTCAAACTGCCAGGTACGCAAAGTGCCATTCAACTTTTCATAGAACTTGGTTGAATTGAGATACGTGGGTAATTCTCTATCAACCGGGAACGCAGGATCTATCTCCACAATACTCAGTATATCTGCTGCTCCAAAACCTGAATGAACGCGAATGTAAGCACGCTGTCCATCCAGTGCAATCACTTCATATTGAGCAACGGAGAAAATCTCGCATCCAGGCAAGGTCGTCTCACACAGATTATCGTATTCCCGGCTCTGTAAGTTAAAGCCTGCGGTCACAGTGAGTAAATTATTTTCAATGGTCGCTGATGCAGCACCGTTAAATCTGCCTGAGCGGTATTCGCCACCGGCAAATAAATAAAACTCATCAATGTCCTGCTCATCGACGTTGCTCCACGCGCCTTTGAGTTGTTCTATCTCCAATGTCTGATGACCTGTGCGGATCATTGCCCAGCTGCCAAACGCCTGCCAGGAAGCATGATTACTATGATCGGTCTCATGGGCGATCAGCGTAAACAAGCTGTCTTCTTTTCTTAATACGGAGAACGCAGCGAACATGCCTGTCTCGTCAGTTAGCTCAAGTCTATTTTCTGCAGTCACCTGCCAGTTAACTTGCAGGTTAAACGCCGCCCCTTCGTCTTCTGACAGTGTCATTAGTCTGCCCGAGCCATCTTCATATAAAGTTAGCTGATAGAAGCCCAAAGACTTATCAAAATTCAGATACCAGTCACCAGTCAATTCACCCACTGAGATTTCAGTTGGTACCTGAGAAGCTGCAAGCTCTACCTCGGTGCAGATGCTTTCATGTCCGTCCGAACCTGGCTCAATGTAAACACTTTCGCGACTACCGTTCCAGCACCCAGACATCGTATTTGAACTTTTGTTAAACCACAGTGCAAATTTTGATGCGTAAAAATTGTAACCGTCTATCCGTGTGCGAATAACATCTTCGAAAACAAAGTCATAGACATAACCATTGCGTTTTTGCACGGTAAAGCTGGTGTTGCCATCCAAACCAAAGAATGTGCCGTGCCCTTCGGGGTCAATTGTGTAGTACCAGCTATCGGTAATCCCAGCAGGGGTAGCATCAACCAGGAGCGTATTCTGTATATGTGCAGTTTGATCATTAAACTGGGCTTCAATCACACACGATGAGGTCAGGCTATCGACCCGGTATTGTCTATACGTGACAGCATCAACTATATATCCGTCACACCCACTGATAGTGCCGAGCACTGAGCCTTCAACCTCATCAATTTCAATGAAAAAGCTATCTCCATAAAAGAACTGTTGCTGAGAGAGTGTCAGTTGACCACGGCCAGCTTGAGAAATTGTGACGTCCAGCTCTGGCTTAGCAAAATCAAACTCGAATTGCTCTCCCTGGGCACAAGACGAACCTTCGGAAAAATAGCACATTGAGATACGCTGTTCTGACTCGCCGGTTATTTCAAGATAAGAAACGGTGTTTGATGCAATGTGCTCTAACCTCAGGCGCTCGCCTTCAAAACGTGCCTGATAACGCTCCCCCTCTAAGACTATCGAATCAAAGCACAAGCGACTTGGTGATGGGCTGGTAGGGCAGTAATTATCACTGTGCAAGTAAGATACTTTGTCTCCTGTGGCAGAGTATAAGTGCGTGCCCGCACCAAACAGGCGCTCGAGTTTATTCGTATTAAAAAATGACTGCGTAAATTGACCTAATGGCCAAGTTTTATCTGACAGTTTGAAAAAGTGGATGTCACTTTGCTGGTCGGACAAATTTTGTTTTTCATCGGCAAAAACCACCGCAATCGTGTTACCCACCTGTGCCAGCAACTCATAACTGTATACGCCGCTGATTTCACAGTTTTCCAGCGCTGTGTTACAAAAATCAACGGGCCTTCCGTTTGACAGGTAGACATAACGCTTAAGCTTGCCATCATCGTTGCTCCCCTTGATACCGCGATGCCATCTGAAATTAAAGTTATTGTGCTCATCCACAGTGAACGCCGAGTGGGATGTTTTGCTATGCGCTTTTCGCCATGTTTTCTGGTAATCAATATCATCGAACGTGATTGATTGACGCTTAACAAAGGTCCCTTGTCGGTATTTTTCCGCTCCAAAAGACCCGGACTCAACCAGAGTCTGAAACCCAAACACAAATGGTCTGATGAACTTTAGCTTAAAATCCAAAAGAGAGCTGATGACCCTGACTTGACCGTTTTCGAGAAACCAGCGGCCTATCCAAGGTCCCTGACCAATATCAAACTCCAGTATTCCATCTTTTTTAAAAGTCAGTTCAACATAGTCTTGCTCGAAAAATCGGGTATAGGATAAAGCCCAGGTTCCCAGTAACTCAGACTCTGTGATGCCAGCCACATCAGCCGTACCAAAGAGCTGAGCAGCCGTAGAATAAACGCGAGATGGATGCCCAGTTAATGACTTTGATTCGGATAAGTAAAACTCCACCATCACAGCCAGCGACTTTCGCCTGTGGTCGTACATGGTTAACTTAAAAGATGAGCTGGAGAATCCAACGAAATGCTCAAACTGACTTGTCGCAAAGAATGTCTCACTCGCAAGCTGGACCGATATTTCCTCTCCAGCTTGCGTCCAGATGAACGCCTTATTGTCACGAGCTGTCGACAAAACGCCCGTGCCGTCTTGATTAAAAGACAGTTTATAATCAAGACCATCGACGTACTGTGTTTCGATCAGATAATAGCTGCCATTAGGCGTAAATGTGACTGATTCAAGCAAAGTTTCATCAGCAGTGATCTCCTGCTCCAACTGATCAATCAGAGTGGGCTGAGCATCCGATATACTAGCGACCAGTTCATCGACCAACTCAGGATCATTGGCTAATTCGAGCGTTGAATTAGCAGCCTCTGGCAGTGCAACATCGTGGTCTATGACTGCTTTAATAACCGCGGCCAGCCTCAATTGCTCCTGCGAAGAAATACGCGATCTGGCCTGGTCTAGCTCGTTATCATCACTAAAGCCTTCTGTGTCTCTGCTCAGCAAAGCGTACTCCGCAGTAGTCACATTCGTGACATTGACATCGAATAGCTCGTCAGATGTAACTATACCGTCATCACCAGCGGCTTCTTTAATGACTGCCACTGAGCTCAATTGTGAAACAAGCGCAACCTGGCTTTGCTCATTCACCCCCTGCGCAGATAACTTTGCTAGCGCACTGCTGTGAGCTTCATCCACTGCAACGCTCAACGTGTAATCACCGTTTTCATCAGCTTGAGTCTCGAATGCCTCATTGCCGATTTCCAAGTGCACTTGCGCAAACGCAACCGGTGAATCTGTCACTTTACCAGCGACAGTAAATGCAACTTTGACATTTTCAACGGTTACCACCGTGGAAGCACTCGCGCTTGCGCCCTGGTTATCTGTAGCCGTGTAAGTAAAGGTAATAACTTGAGCGCTATGAATGTCCGGACTGACAACCGTCAGAGTATTGCTTGTTTGACCATCAATGGCCAGGTCCAAAGAAGAATCATGAGACCAGGTATGACTCACAACTTCGCCATCTAAATCGATTGCAGAGGCCATAACCGAAAATGCTTGCCTTTCGATCGCGCCCTGAACAGCTTCTACAGAAACCTCTGGGACGATATTTGCGCGAGCGACAATGGTAACTGGGTGCTCAACCGTCGTTTTTGCGCCCTGATTATCGTATACAGTCAACGATATTATGGCCGTCTGATCTTGCGTGATATCCCCTGATTTAATGACAAACGTAGACGCATCTGGACCAGAAACAGTCAGCGGTGTATCTGATGTATAGGACCAGTGATAACGCACTAGCTGGCCATCGCTGTCGCTGGCATCCGCAGTTAACGTTAACTCTGACTGTTCCTCTATACTTTGTTCACCGTCAATCCTGGCAACAGGTGCCGCATTAGGTAAGGCAATAAACGTCAGCTCTTTGCTGGTACTGGAAGACAACCCCTGATTATCTGTCGCTGTCACGGTAAACGTAACACGCTGATCTACCAAAATATTGCCAGATGATACTGACAAAGACTGAGAGCTCTCCCCTGTTATCGTCAGGTCAATCTCGGCGTTATGAGACCAGGCATATGACACCAGCTCGCCATCTGGATCGGTAGCTGTAGCAACCAATACACTTGTTAACCCTTCAATAACTTCCTGCTCACCCGTAATACTGACTTGAGGCGCAAGATTATCACGAGCTTCAATTGTCACCTGATGTGTGTGCTCATTCACACGACCATCGCTCAGCGTTACCCGAGCAGTAAAGTTAACAACCTGGCTTTCGGAGATATCAGGTATCTCTACGCTCAAAATCCCTGAGTCACCGTCCTTAAGGATCAGCGGCAAAGACGAATCATGTGACCATAGTATCTGAGCTGAACTGTCTATCAAAATGTCGCTTGAGAGTGACAGCTGGAATGTACTCTGTTCTTGCTTGGAATCCGTCCCATCAATGCTGATATGCCAAGGTGTGATGTCTGGCACAAAGATTTCTACAACTTGTGAAGCGACGGCCTGCTTGCCCTGATTGTCTGTCACTGTCACTTTGACATCAAATGTAATGCTTTCTTCAATCTCCTTACTCACCAGAGTAAAAGAAGAGCTGTTAAAGTCATCAGAGGAAACTGGTAAGGCCGAGTCATAGCTCCACTGATAACTTTCAATCCTGCCGTCACTGTCAGATGCATTGGCGGTCAACGTAATAGGCACTAACTGTGCCGCTTTTGCTGTACCTTCAATACTGACTGAGGGAGCCACATTGGTCACTTTGGCTGTACCGCCACCTGAGTTTGTGGAACCGCCATCAGAACCACCTTCGCCACCAGAGCCGCCACATGCACTCAGCCCAAATAACACCAAAATCGCAAACAGCGCCTTTAACACCGCGCTAATACCGAACAAAACTTTCAACAACGTTTCCCCGTTTGATCCAAACACACCTAGTCGGACAAAATTCATACTGAACAAAAATCAAGCGGGCAATTATAGAGTAATTATGGATAATTTAAAGCAATTACTTTAGTCGATTGCAAAGATATGTAAAAGAGGGGAGGAAGTGACAAAGCAAACATTTAAATAACTGAATTAAAATAAAAAAATACTTTAAAAGTGCTTTCAGAAAACACAAACAGAACCTAAATTAGATATATCGCATGCATTGAGCGATAGATTTCCGCCTTTAATTATTCCGATAAACACAACAAAAGATTTACCCGCCACATGTTTTTACAATAAGAACATTGAGCCCCTGTTAATGACTTTTCCGGCTGATATGCATAACACCAACCGCAAAGTCAGCAGCCAGGATCAGCTGCACGTGAGCAACTTGTTCCCTGATGGACAGTGGCATGCGCACACCGAAATCCTTTATACGGAGAAAGAAATCGTTAATAAAATCGTATCAATAGTATGGCCAGATAATCCATAGCAACCCCAATGCTGTGTAACTCCGCGCAACCTCCGATAAGCTCATTTGTCGCTCGTCATTCCAAAGCACAACGGCCGTCCTGGAAGCCAAGAAAAGCGTATTAATCTGGTATAGAGTTTAAAAACGTCATTACCCTTTTGATCGACTCACTGCCATCTATCACACCGTCGGCAATATCTTCACAGATCCGCATGATTTCATTTCTTGAGCCAAAAGGGACAGCTTCCAGGCATTCTATTTCTTCTCCGGCAATGCGTAGCACATCATGAATGTCTGAACATTCCGCACGCTTAATCGCACTGAGAATCATGTGTTTTCTCTGCTGATTCGTCATTCAAAAACGCTTACTGACCTACAATTTGCTTTTGGCGACAAAGGTTTTAGTCACAATACGCCACGCATTTTGACGTTTGTACATCACTAAATAATCAATGTAGTGTGTTTTCGGGGTGTGAAAATCCAGTTTAACCATCGCCATTTTATCATCTACGATATCAACAGATAAAATATTGGCTTCCCATTTATCCTTTGTGGCCTCCTTGAAATAACCAGCAAACTCCTTGAGTGAAATCACTCTAACCGTTTCTTGCTGCGTTTCTTGGTCTATCCGGATCATTTTAATGTGGCCAAATTCTAAATCAAACGCTTGTGCCAGTAGTGCCTGATCGCCCTTCGCTGCGCCATTGAAGTAGGTATATGCGGTCTTAACGACCGCCTGATACTCAGTCCCGGTAACCGCTTCAGCTCGACTGAATGTAGAGAAAAGTAGTGTTGCCGCAGCCATAGCTGTAAAGAATAATTTCATTATTATCACTTCCTTTAAATTGGAGTTATTATTCAATAAACCTGCCAAAAGCAAAGGCTCATCAGGTTATAAATTCATATTTCTAGGTAAAATTACTTGCAGCTTAAAAGTAAAAATCAGCATATTATTAAGCATTAATACACTCATCATTTTAATGGGATCATATTACTCTCATTAAGATAAAAACCACATTAATGCAGATTTAATTAAAACCTATCAAGTAAATTACGTGCACTCAAGTCAGCTTGCGATGAAGAGTATGAACTTTGCGCTCGTTCGTTTTTAACAACTCGCTCTAAAATCGTCCGACCCCTCTTATCTGCATCTACCGCAGCCATGATTGATTTTTACGAATACAGGCATCGAAAAATCCCATTAACAATTTTGCAAACAAAAAATTATACTCTCAGAGAATTAAGTAGATGCACTGACGACCGGGTAGATCTGGCTGGTCGACAGGTATGTTGAAGAAAAGGTAACCTTTATGACGACAACGAAGATGTTTAAAAAGTCAGCACTGACCGTACTGGTGGGTGTTGCGATCACGGGTCTGAGTGCCTGCGCCAGCAACAATGATACACAGCAAGCCAGCCACTCTAATAGCGAAATCAGTAAACCAAAAGGCGCTGTCGGTAGCGGTCATGTGCCAACTGGCGTGGCCAAGTCGAACCAGTTCTGGTGGCCAGACCAACTTGACCTGTCGCCTCTGCGTGACCATGATGGCCGATCCAACCCGCTCGGTGAAAACTTTGATTATGCTCAGGCTTTTAACCAATTAGATATGGCCGCACTCAAGCGTGATATGAACGAATTACTGACAACATCGCAAGACTGGTGGCCTGCAGACTGGGGCAATTATGGGCCTTTATTTATTCGCCTGGCGTGGCACAGCTCTGGTACCTACCGGACGCTGGATGGTCGCGGCGGCGGTGACGGCGGACAAATGCGCTTTGATCCACTCAATAGTTGGCCTGACAATGGCAACCTCGATAAAGCAAAACGCCTGCTTTGGCCACTCAAGCAAAAATACGGAGAGCAAATCTCCTGGGGCGATCTGATGATTCTGGCCGGCACCGTTGGTCTTGAAAATATGGGCTTCAAAACCTATGGGTTTGCCGGGGGCCGAACGGATGACTGGGAACCTGATTTGGTTTACTGGGGTCCGGAGGTCGAAATGCTGGCCAGTGACCGCGAAGAAAAAGACGGGAAGCTCCAGCGCCCACTGGGTGCCACTCATATGGGCTTAATCTACGTGAATCCGGAAGGACCAAAAGGTAAGCCAGATCCTGCTGGCTCAGCGAAAAACATCCGCATTGCGTTTGGTCGCATGGCCATGAATGACGAAGAAACTGTGGCGCTGATCGCAGGTGGCCACACCTTCGGTAAAATGCATGGTGCCCACAAAGCCAACAAATGCGTTGGCAAAGAACCCGGTGGCGCTGCTATCGAAGAGCAAGGGCTGGGCTGGAAAAACAAATGTGGCAAAGGCCACTCAGAAGATACCGTAACCAGTGGCCTGGAAGGCGCCTGGACTCAGGCTCCAACCCGCTGGACTACGTTATATCTGCAAAACCTACTGAACTTTGAATGGCAGCAGACCCGCAGTCCTGGCGGCGCAATTCAATGGATCCCGACGGACGAAGCACTACATACTTCAGTTCCGGATGCGCATGTAAAAGGTAAGTTCAATTCGCCTGTTATGACGACCGCAGATCTGGCACTCAAGTACGACCCTGAATATCGGAAAATTGCCGAACGCTTCTTGGCGAACCCGGAAGAATATCGCCTGGCCTTTGCCAAAGCCTGGTACAAGCTGACACACCGCGATATGGGACCGCGTACTCGATATCTGGGTAATACAGCACCCGACGAAGCGCTGATCTGGCAAGATCCAGTCCCGGCAGTCGACCACGCTTTAATTAACGAAGCTGATGCCAAAGCAATCAAGCTGGATATTCTGAAAACCGATATCAGCGTACCAGCACTCATCCGCACCGCCTGGGCCTCTGCTGCCAGCTTCCGTGCCTCAGATATGCGCGGCGGCGCAAACGGTGCCCGAATTATGCTTGCGCCACAAAAAGACTGGTCAGTTAACAACCCAGACGAACTGTCGTCGGTTTTGAATCAACTGCAAGCAGTTCAGGCTCGCTTTAATCGTGCTGCGGGTGGCGCTAAGCAAGTATCTATGGCAGATGTGATAGTCTTGGCAGGTGCAGCAGCCGTTGAGCAGGCAGCCAAAAATGCGGGTGTCACCGTTTCTGTGCCTTTTACTCCTGGCCGCACCGACGCAACTCAGGCGCAAACCGATGTTAACTCATTCACGCTGCTTGAACCAAAAGCGGATGCCTTCAGAAACTATTTTGATGTCAACGCAAGCTATCGTTCGCCGACCGAGATGCTGGTCGATAAAGCTGATCAGTTAAACCTGACTGTACCAGAAATGACGGTGCTGCTGGGCGGACTACGCGTACTCGGTGCCAACGCGTCAGGATCTCAACACGGCGTATTTACCGATAAAGTGGGCACGCTGAGCAATGACTTTTTCGTCAACCTGTTGAGCATGTCTCATCAGTGGCAGAAAACCAGCCAGGCAGGTCTGTATGAGAGCATTGACCGAAGTACAGGCGAGCAACGCTTTACGGCCACCAGCGTCGATTTAATCTTTGGCTCAAACTCTGAGTTGCGCGCCGTGGCCGAAGTCTATGCGTATGACAACGCCCAGCAAAAATTTGCTGAAGACTTTGTTAAAGCCTGGCACAAAGTCATGCAGCTGGACCGCTTTGATTTGCGCCATCAGCTATAATTACACCCCAATTGTCAGTGCCTGTCATTACAGGCACTGACACGTTAGCAACTCACCGCACCGGCTATCCTTTTTCCTGCTCACACTCAGTCAAAGGTATCTGTCACGTGCCCCACACCAACAATCTGACCATGTTGACGAATTTCGAACTTTGTACCCACTTTTACAGCCATAGACTTACTGAGCCTGACGGTTACATGTAGCTCATCGCCGGGCATCATCATTTCAATGTTCCGAGGCCAGTCCGCCGTGCCTGCCACATCAAGGTAATGGAGGCTAAAGTCAGCTTTAAAATCATTGTGCAAAGGGGTTCTGCGTCCGCCCTCTTCGCTGGTCAAGCAATAAACCCGTGCTTCGAAACGTTGACATGATTTCATCGTACCCGCTTCGCAAAGCACCATTCCTCTTTCAATATCAGAGCGTGGGATCCCTTTGAGGCCTATCGCCGCGCTATCCCCCGCACTCACCCTTTCTTGTGGGTGAGCCCCAATATCGATGCTTGAGCAGGTTGTCTGCCGCGTATCTCTGATACCAACCAGCTCAACAGGGTCGTGTACTCGTATAGTACCTGTTTCAATTCTGCTATAAGCTTGCGTATCACGACGCGGTGAGGTAAATATGTCTTCGACAGGCATCATAAAAGGCTGGTTTTTAAATAATACCGGGTCCACAAAATAGCTGTCCATCGTCCTGATTAACTCACGTATTTTATCTTCCCATACGGGAACGCCTTCGAGCGCTTGTAATGCCGAACCATAAATCACGGGTGCTCTGTCACCATCAAACCCGTAGCCATTAAGCTGCTCTCTGACAAGTGACTCGACAAGCCCCGTTAGCTCGTCGTACTGATCCAAATCGCACTTATTAATAAATATGATGATGTGACTGACGCCGAAATCTCGCAATAGCATCAGATACTCGTCGCATGCTCTGCTAAAATCGGGTTCCTGACTGACCACCAGAATTGCCGCATCTACTCTGGTTTCGCCACTGTTCATCCCTTTAGCATGATCCATGAAGCTGGGGCAATCATATTGAATGCACACTCGTGCTGAGGATTCATACACCGCTTCCGAGCGGTAAAAGGTTACACCTGAGCGGGCTTTGTGTTGTGGCGCATTATTTAACGCGGCTAAGTCTTGCGCGACCGCCATATGATCTTTTGCCAGAACCTGCGTGATAGCAGCGGTTAAGGTCGTTTTACCGTGCCCTTTGGCACCGATCGTATCGATAAAGATAGCTTGTTTAATAAATTCATCATTGCTTGCCATACTATAGCTTCCTGACTCATGTGATATTTAACTAACCATCATTATGATAAAGGGTCTGCTTACATATCAATGACACAGTATTACACCTGCGATACTGAAACCGCAGTTTTAAGTTGGCTTGCAATTGTGTTTTATAACCATGCTGGAATTGCACCCATAAAAGTAAAAGGAGGTGTTATCAATTTAGCTGACAACCCCTCACTCAAGGGCAAGTATTCTATCAATACTGATTACTTTTGCGGATCAGGGCTTGTTTGACTTGTTGCCGGAAAACTCCTGCGATGAATTATCCGGCTGATAGAAATAATACTTATAACTTAAACTGCTCAACACAAGATTTGAGGTCATGCGCCAGTTCACTGATTTCATGACAAGCATGAGAAATTTGATTTGCGCCTTCAGTCATTTCCACGCCCGCGACATTAATATTCTCAATATTTCGGTTAAGCTCTTCCGACACCACTGACTGCTCGTTACACGCTGCGGCAATTTGAGTGCTCATGGCGGCAATGCTGTCAATTTCCTGCTCAATCTGGCTGATGGTTTTACTGACCGTGTCAGTTTGCTCAACACACACGTCAATGCCCGTCTGACAGGTCCGGGTGGCTTCGCCAGTCTCTTTGGATTTCTGTTGCAAATCACTGACAATTTCGACAATTTGTGTGGTTGAATCTTGTGTCCGGCGTGCCAGTGAACGTACTTCATCAGCCACCACAGCAAAGCCTCGCCCCTGCGTGCCGGCACGCGCCGCTTCAATGGCTGCGTTTAACGCCAGTAAGTTAGTTTGCTCCGCAATCTCGCGGATCACATCCACAACCACATTGATATTTTTAGAGTTCTTTTCAAGATTAACGGCCAGCTCACCCGCATGTGTGACGGTATCCGCCACTGCAGAAATATGTGAAATACTACTTTTCAGTGCAACACTTCCCTCGCGAGACTTCGTATGTGCCTGGTTAGCGGATTCTGCCCCCATTTCTGTGCTTTGTGCCACCTCAGTCACTGCTGCCTGCATTTCGGTCATTGCCGAGGCAACGGACTGCAACTCATTTTGTTGATTCTCCATGCCTTTGGCATTTTGTGCCGAGATCATATTTACCTCTTCAACAGCAGAAGAGAGTAAGATAGCGCTGTCATTTATTTTCACAACAAGGCCATTTAGCTGCTGACGCATTTTATCCAGTGAAACCAGCAAGGAGCCAAGCTCATTTTGACCCACCGAATCGATTTCAATGCGGGTACTCAGATCGCCATTTGCGATATTTCCAGCCAGATTCATGGCTTTTTCCAGCGGTCGCCTGACTGCCCCACTGAGCACGATACAGATCAGTGCAATCATTAACGCTGACACTAAGGTACTAATGATAATGGCCTTAATCACCATGTTGACGGCCCTGACCGCCGAGGTTTCAGCATTTCCTACATTATCACTGTTTATTTTTTCCAGTGCACTAAGCTCGTCCATAGCTCTGGAAAAGGTAGGATAGCTGTTGAGCACAATGTCATTCGCCTGAGCCACTTTGGCATTACGCACCAGAGAATTGAAATCTGAGGTCGCTGCCGCATACTGTCGCCATGCCCGGGCAAAAGCCTCAAACTGGCGCTGTTCTTTATCTGAAACATCCAACTGGCTGTATAGATGTATTTTACGATCAACGCCGCTACGTAAGTCATTCAAAATGGAAAGCCACTCGGCCATTTGTGGATGATCCGGGTTCATAGTCGCACCAAATTCGTCTTTACGTATGGTGGTCAAGTCTATTTTAATATCCTTCACGACTTCGACAGAAGGAATACTTGTTTGCACAATAAAGCCCAGATCGTCACGGACACCACTCAACCCGTTATAGGTCAGTAAACTCACCGCGAAAAAAACTAAAAATACAGATGAAAAACTCAGGCCAATTTGTTTGGTAATTGATAAGTCTTTTATTGCCATACTCTTTATATAGGTCCCTAATTAAATGATGACTAAAGTGAACAAAAAACCGCCAGGACTCGACCCTCAGGTAGAGCTCTGGCGGTTATCATAAAATACTGTATATTGAGCTAGCACAGAGGCATTTATGTCTGAAATTAGCATACCTATGCAGCAGCTTGCTGTATAAGTTACGTACATCACGGACTACGAAAGGCCTATAAACTACACACGTCATAACTCAATATTTAATCAACCATTATAATGGATTGGCAGATGCGGGTGAATGGAATATTTATTAAGAATTCATTATTAACTTTTTGTTTTTATAAATAAAAAACTAACAGAGATCAAAAAACAAACCCTCATTAACAAGCGTAAAACACTCTGATTAAATACGTTTGGGATCATTACAAAACTGAGTTGACCAATAGCGCCTGTGCTGAATGGTATTGTGCTGCCATTACAGCCCGGACTTAGGGTATATTTTAGACCTCCGGCACTGACGAATTTCCTATTCAATGAGATAATATGCAAATCAGGTTGCTTTTAGCCGGTACTGATCTGAGTCTGGCCATAAAGCGTATCGTGTAAAAATTACTGGGAACAGATTATGCGTGAACTAATTATATTTTATGACGGCACCTGCCCGTTGTGCGTAAAGGAAATGACGGCACTGACAAAACGCGACAAGGCAAAGCGGATCGCAACCGTAGATATCTACAGTGAGGATTTTGCGCAGTATCCAAACATTGATGCCAATGAAGCAAACACGATATTACATGCGCTCGATGCAGACGGTAATCTATTACTTGGTCTTGACGTAACACACCAGGCCTGGCGACTGGTGGGGATGGGATGGTTATATGCGCCACTGAGATGGCCAATCATAAAGCCACTCGCAGACAAACTCTATCTAGTGTTTGCGAAAAACCGTTACCGGGTATCCTATTGGCTGACAGGTAAATCCCGGTGTGAAAGTGGGGTTTGCCGTAAGTGATCCGGTCTCTTGGCGTTGGGCTGTCAGTTAATCCAGGTGCCATACTGCATATTATTGCCAAGGACTAACTGTGTTTGAGTCTGACGTGTTTTACAGGTCCTGTACTTTTACATCCACACTGTATTGCCACATTGTAGTGCCCTCCTCTCCCATCTCTATGCTGCCACTGCCGCCCTCATCGCTGATAGAGAATTCAGGCATATCCATATGAGAGGTTCCCTGTTCATAGATACAAGACATTTTTCCATGCAACACGAGCACCTGATCACTCTGCCTGGACAGCAAACCGGCATATTTACATTCACCTGACCGCACAGTGTTAACCTGGTCGAGAGACTGGAGCAAAAATGACGGAAACTGCCTGTCTGACACAGCGTCTTTTACGCTTACAGTCACGATGTAGCTGGTTGAAGACATCGCCAGACCGGGCACCCCCATAAACAACAAAGCCAATACAGCATTTCTCATTCCGATTTATTTACCTCTTTCTTAGCCATGGAGAGAAAACACACGTTCAACGCCATGCCTTATTTTAAAAACATATCTCCGGCAAGCACAATCAAGCACACGAGCTCAATGTCACTGCGTGCCGCATAGTACCAGAGCGGTTGAGCACATTTTGTAAAGGTTCGTTATTTTTCGTAATGAAGATAACCAGTTACGAGCCAACCCGACAAGTTACTGTGGATAAGCTAAGACCACTGCCAGCCTTTTCTGTTCTGTGTCTGTGAACATAGACGCCCTCAGCGCAGCCAACGCCGATTGCTGCGCTCCCCCGATCTGGCTAGCCTGTATCTCTGCACGTCGTTGCTTAAATTGTGCGACTCGCTCACGCCATTGCAGCTGCTCTTTACGGGTTTGCATCAAGCGCGTGGCCGCTTCATCGCCATACTCGGCGCTGAGTTGATTGTAATCCATGTTGTGCCAACTGTGTTTTAGCGTGATCAGGGTTTGGGTGGCCTCTATGGTTTGTCGCTCTGTTTGTGGCAACTGACTGATGTGCGCATCAATCAGCTCAGCCCGGGTCTGCTCGCTCAGGGTTTTATCAGATAAAATCTGCCAGCGCGCTAAGGTCTGAGCATGCCAGCGGTTCTCGCTTTCAAACCAAGCCGCTATCACTTCAGTGGAAAAGTACTGCCCCTGAAGCGTTTGCAGTGCTTCAAAACGCTCGTGCATAGACAGGTTACTATCTACCCGAGTGAGTGCCTGTTTATAGGCCATATAATCATGGGCGATATCCTGTAAACAGGGTGGCAAGCGGTGTGTCTGCTGTGCCCAGTGCTGTTCCAGTTGCTCCTTTTGCAATAACAAAACCCAGTCGTCGAGCTGGTGCTTGTGTGCCCGGGTAATGGCGCCGCAATGCTCAGACTCTGCTGGCATCACGGCGACAGACTGCGCTTCAATCTGGTGTGGCGTCTCTGTCACTGTATGTACTGAGCCTGTCACCATCTCAGTGGTTACTTCATGGTCCCGTGCGGGTAGCAGAGACCAAAGGCAAACACTTAGCCCAACACAACTGAGTGAAAGTAGACGCCAGTACCTCATAGATTTAACCCCTTCAGGCGGCGAATATGCTGACGATACACAGTCAGAGGATCCGTTTCGAACAGATGATGAATACCAATGGTCTGATTAACCTGATCCAGGTGATTCATCTTAAAATCATTGCCAATCACGTAACCCAGGTTACTTGAGCAAGCCGAAACCAGGCCGTCATTGGCTTCGTCAAATACACCTGAGAACAGCAACAAGGCATTATCAGCCGGGTCCAGCAAATTGGTCCATGCCCGACTGCCGCTCCAGGAAAAATAGTACACACCGTTACTGGCCAGTGTATCACCCTGACCGCAATACTGAGCCGGCACGCCTTCAGGATACTTTTGATTAAAAGCAATGGTGCCTTCAGTTGTCAGGGCACTCAGCGCTTCAAGGGCATCTTTGGGCGCCGTTGGCTTGCCTGATAATAAATCAATCAATCCAGCCAGACCATTGGCCAGAGACGCTAAGAACTGCTCCGAAAAAGACCCCTGATCTACGCCACCACGCACCACATCAGCAAAGCGGCTACCCCAATTAACCC
Source organism: Pseudoalteromonas ardens (assembly GCF_030125445.1). NCBI lineage: Bacteria > Pseudomonadati > Pseudomonadota > Gammaproteobacteria > Alteromonadales > Pseudoalteromonadaceae > Pseudoalteromonas > Pseudoalteromonas ardens. The sequence continues at coordinate 1,153,975 of NZ_JASJUV010000001.1, read as the reverse complement.
CACCAATACTGGTTACCGACGCAACCCATTGAGGCTTAACCGATGCCACATAGCGAATAGTCTGTGCGCCCTGGCTATGGCCAATCAGATTGACTTTATCTTTGCCTGTCAATGCTCTGATCAGTGCAACCTGTTCCAACAGTTGCTCACCGCGCAGTTCTGAATTGTGTGCCGATGAGACTTCTGCCACATAGACATTCCCGCCTTCCTGGCGGATCACCGAAGGCACCCGATAGAAATAATCGACCCCCAGTAAATTATCAAAACCAAACAGACCATGAACCAGCACCACGGGGTATTCGAGGTCATCATTACTGTGCGCCAGTTGCGCAAAGAGTGACATCACGCAAAGTAAGAGTGAGAGTGTTATTTTTTTCATTTACCTGCTCCAAAAGTTACAATTTAGCAACAAAAGAGTAGTTCATAGTGGTAAGAGGTCAAGCCTCATCGTTTAAAAAATATACTAAAAAATCCCAAAACCTTAGATAACACGAGTTCATCAATTTGTCGAAGACAGCGCATATTTATACTTTATGAGTTGATAAATAATGACTTTTTATAATAGGCTTGAATTTACACTACGCATGCAAAGAAATGACCAAATACGCATTGTGTTGCAGATGCAAGGATTAGAGCAATTAAGTTAAAACTTAAGACATTTGAAAATCCACACAAGTGACTTTGGAATTTGCTTATAGCCAGGGTAACGCCATGATTGTTATATAAAACCTCTTCTGCAATTGCTCAATCTATTGCAACTCCATAACCTGTAATGCCGATGTAATGTCAGGTTTAGTTGATTTGTCGTTTACTTGAACTAGTTTTTGGTGAGACAAACGCAGCGCCTGAACTTCCGAGAGTGATAACGCCGTCTGTTATCGTCAGCTCACCTAGTTCAAACCTTGTCTCTTCTATATGTACCGTCGAAGTCAGCTTGCTATACAGGTTTAAAGCTCTCGGAGCCAGGTAGTCCGTGTGGGGTCGCACGTTAGTTCCTTTCGCAATAAGCATCCGTAAGCGAGCGGCTTAACCCATAAAGGAACTAAAATGATTAAACTCGAGAACCCGTCAAATTTTTTGATGGCAAAACCATTACAAAAGCCAAAAAAAGTGACATGTGGCTGGACTACTGAACAATTACATGAACACTTGCAGTGGGCGGTTGATGTTGAGATGTACACCATTCCATTTTACATGGCTGCTATGTATTCCATTAAAGATCAATCTACTGAAGCTGGTCGCTTGATCAAGTCGGTCGTGAACCAGGAAATGTTACACCTGCAAAGCGCGGCAAATCTTGCCAACGCCTATGGTACTGATCTTGAGATCCGCGCCCCTCAGTATGGCACAACCATCCCCCATCTGGATTTTGACCTGGATGACCCGAATCCAAAAGACATCTACTTCCCACACTCAACGGCCATTGGCGCGTTTGACGTGGAAAGACTGAATACCATGTGTATTATCGAGTTCCCCACCTGGAAAGAGAAAGGCGGCACGGGTGCCACAGATGAATATGGCTCCATTGGCGAGTTATACGCTGCAATCAAAGCTGGCTGTGAAGCACGTGTTGATTTACTTCAGGCCAACGCAAAACAGGTAAACCACTTTGGAAACTTTTACCCTGATACGCAACTGACAATCACCGAAGCTGGCTCTGATGGTTTGACTCAGGCTTACAACCTCATTGATTTAATCACCGATCAGGGAGAAGGGTATGAAAAAACAGCACAGTATATTCCGCCAGAATATCAAAATCGTGCGGATGATATTCAGCCTACCTGGGATCACTACGAAAAATTCACTTACCTGTTAAAGCAGCCTTTGCCAGAAACCCACGCGATTGTGCCTTACGGTGAACGACAAAAGAGCCTGCAACAAATTCAGTTGCAGCACTTTAGCGAATTTCTGGAAATCATGAATGAGACCTTCACGACAGGGAACACCCCGGATGACTTCGCGGTAGTGATGTACAAAAATGGCGCAGCAATCTCAGCCTGCTGGCAAAATGGCGTGTTGCCTTTGTTTTCAATGCCAAATGATCAATAAGGAAAGTCATCATGTCTAAAACACTATTTAAAATTCACCCTGCTATTGGCATTGCACGCGTTGGTAACAGTGAAGAATATTACCTAGCGCCTGAGAGCATCGCTGCACTACCTCAGCCGGGCAAACCACAGAAAACCACCGGAGGATTGCCGCTTGATCCTGCTACAGGTGAAGTGATCACCAGCTCTCAATTGCGCGATGAGCAAGGTGCTTTTAAACGCCAGGCAGCACGCTTTCGTGTGTTTGCTTACACAGACGTTGATCAACCAAGCTACCCTGAACAAGGCCATAGCCAGGAGCTGACTGTGGGCGCTAGCTTTCAGGGCAAAACCGTGACTAACATCAAATGGTGTGTGCATCTGGCCAATAAGAAATCGGCCTGGTTTGTAAACGACGATGACCACGGTGTGGTTGCCTACGAAAATGGTAAGTTCCCGGTGTTACGTAACCTGTCTGAGGGCCTGGACCCTTACAATGAAAGCCGACTATCCCGACTGGTCATAGACGCAGGCCCGCGCGTGGTTGACCGGGAGACGCCAGAGGCAGAATTTGATAACAACGAAGTGGCGGCTTACCTGAAAGACGGTAACAAAGTTGAAGTCGCGGATTACCCTAAATCCTTTCCGTATATGCATTTTGACTACCTGGATATCCCGGAGAAAAACGAACAAGTGGCAAGTGCTCAGTTCAAGATTAAGGACGTGGTGGATCGCAGCGACATCCATAAAGCACGCACACCTTATGGGATCACTAGCCTGGGTGAGCTGCACACAGATGCAGAAGGTAGGCTAATTGTTGCCGGTGGTTATGGTAAGGCAGTTGGCTGGAGACTCGATAGCAAAGACAAGCCAGTGCCGATTGAAGGGCCCGTCAACAACGACCAGTGGTTTGACGATACGTCAGACGGCCCGGTGACGGCTGTGGTTGAGTTTGACGATGGCAGCATCGAGGAAGTATTCGGCGGCTGGGCGGTTGTGACCGACCCCAGTTACGCACCACAAACGCTGAATGTGGTTTCTCTGTTTGATGAAGCCTACGATACCTTTGTCAGAAAGCTGAATTTACAACCTGAGTTATATCGCGATGGTAAATTTAATCCGGATTATAAACCGGCATTTGATGACCACATTAAACCGATTTTTAAAGCAACCGGGCAGCAATTGTGGAACGCCTACTTACCTGAAATTGCCATCCAGGCTCACAAATCGGTAGACGCAATCATCGCCGAAGATGACCCGGACAGCACCATTTTAGCTGGCTTAGCCTATATTCGTCAGCCTAATCCGGGCACCGAGGCAACCTGGCGCTCGCAGTCGATTGACGAAGGCGCACCACTGATGCCGCTGGCGTTAGGTGATTCCAGTGCCGCAGGTGGTAAACCCTTTTTAACCCCCACCGTTACTCAGTATCAGTTCCTGCACAGCTGGTCGAATCATAACTATGTACACACCAGCACGCAAAAGCTCAATGAGGGCGAATACCTGGATCGGGCGACTCTGCAAAACTGCCTAGGTGGACGCTTTAGCCCGGGCATAGATATGACCTGGATCATTCGCGAGCCAGCCATGTATCAGGACTGGCTGACCGGTGCGGGACCATTTCGGATTAAGCATAAGCCGCTTAACTACGCGAGCGTGCAAACCGATAAGCCATTTTTGGGCTTGGGCTGGATCCCACAACATGAAGACGTTGAGCATTTAGGTTTAGAGCCAGGTGATGCCACTAAGTTTATGGCCCTGCCCTGGCATGCAGATTATAACTCCTGTGCTATTCACCAGACTTCGCCGAATGACCTCAATTCTGAAACGCTCTACTGGTCATGGCCGGCGCAGCGCCCGGTTACAGTTTATGTAGCGGAAGACTATGATATCAATAGCAAAGAACTACCGGCACAGCGTTACTCGGTGCGAGGCTCTGGCACTTATCCGCAGGAAAACTCTCCAGAGGATAAACATGACTTAGCCAACGCCGGGCGCTTCTGGGAATACCGGGAAATGCTGACCAAGTGGGACGACATCGGCGTAATAGTTCAGGGCACGGTGATTGATGATGGCAAGCAGTACGCTGACCATGTTTACCTTGAAGTTGAAAGCAGATTGAAGGGCTGTGAACCTGAGTTAGCCGACCCAACTCCCTGGCCAATGATCGGTGGTAATGGTACAGCAACGAAAAAGAAATAAGGAAACATAATGAGCGCGATTGATGACAGCAGGGAATTTGACGTGGCCATTGTGGGTGGTGGTCCGGCAGGGACAGCCACAGGGATCGCGCTACAAAATATCGGCGTCGGCAGGGTTTTCCTTGCCGAAGCTGGTAGCTACAGCAAACCTAAAATTGGTGAGAGTATTCCGCCTGACACCCGTAAATTATTTCAACGCCTGAACATTGCTGATGCCTTTGAACAGCAAGACCATGAACCTTGTCTGGGCAGTTTCTCCAGCTGGGGCAGCGCACAACTGGGGTTTAATGATAACCTGTTCAACCCCTATGGCGCGGGCTGGCATCTCGACAGACGTCGCTTTGACCAGTTTATGGCAGATCAGTTTAAACAAAGGGGGGGTCACCTTGCCTGTGAAACGCGTTTTGCGTCTGTCTCTGTTGAGCACAACACGCTCCATCCATTCCAGTTATCTTTTGACGACCAGCCGCCTGTACGATGTCGCTTTGTGGTGGATGCCACTGGTCAGTCTGCCATTGTTGCCCGCAGGTTTGGCGCCCAACCCAAAATGCAGGATACGATGCTAAGCATTGCCGCTTATTTTGATTGCAAAGATACCGACTTAAATACACTCAAGCTGACTTTGCTTGAGGCCATCGACCTTGGCTGGTGGTATTGCGCCTCTATTCCAAACAACCAGCTGGTGGTCAGTTTGACAACCGATGCCCATATCGCCAAAGAGCATGGGTTGAAAGACCCAAAAAACTGGTTCGCCCTGTTACATCAGAGCGCACATGTGGCAGAGCGCGTACACAGCCTCGCCCCGCCTGCGCATTTACACTACTGGAAAACCCCCTCCAGTTTGCTTAATCCACCGGCAGGCAATGGCTGGCTGGCCGTTGGCGACGCTGCATCCTGCTATGACCCCATCAGCTCTCAGGGGGTTTACAAAGCGCTGGCAACCGGGCTTAAAGCCGCACACGCCATCGCAGACTGGCTGGATAACAAGCCAACTACACTGGCTGAGTACCGACAATACATAGGCAATGAGTTTATTAATTACCTCAGCCAAAGAGAATACTTCTACCAACAAGAGCAGCGCTGGCATGAAGCCGCATTCTGGCTGCAACGGCGAGCAAGCTGACGGTAGACAGTTACCAGTCGAGAATCAGCAAACATGCCCGCAAAGTCAGGCATTTTAGTTTTAAAATTTAGCTAATCCTGCAGTACGCTCACTCCCCGCCTTTTAACCAGTCAGACTTTTCATAGGTGTACTCTATATTAAAGCTGCTATCCGGGTAGAGGGTAAAAACCAACCCCCAGATCTGCTCATTGCTTGTTTCGAGCAGGTTATCACGAAGGAAAAAGGCGGCTTTGCGCAAATCGGCCCCCGCTTGCAAAGGTAGTCTTTTTCCAATCGGTTGAGTGTTCACCCCATTGAAATGTTTCCAAACTTGCCTACTAGTGGCACCATCACCTATTTCCATTATCAATTCCAGCTTATCGAACGGCTCGTCAGGGTCAAAGTGGGCAAAAAGCACGTTTCCCAGAATATTGTATGCTTGTTCTGTGTTCATCTTTCATTCTCTTAGTCTGTTTATGTCTCTTCACAATAGCACTTCAATCCCAACAACGAGGCCGCCCCTTGTGAGGAGCTTGCAGTACAATTACTCCATACACTAAGAAAGGCATGATCAGCGTGTTCTGCAATGATGAATGGAGAGGGTAAGAACGAAAAGACCAGGTACCTTCGGTTTAAAGCGCAACACCTAATTGTTGCGCTGCTCGTAAACGGGAAAGGAAAAGTCTAATTTCCTTCCCCGATGAGCCTGGCGAACTCTTAGAGCTGGTTTGTGTTGTTTTGCGCTATTGCCACATCGGTCGCCCGGGCGTATTCGACATAGTCGACATACAGCAAATTAACTATTTTGCCGTACTGATTTTTCTCAGGCAGCTCGACCATTGCACTACCTAATGCCCGGTTTGCTTCTTTGGAGACCGGCCATACTGCAGTTGGCGGGGTAAGTGTCCATGAGAGTAAGAAGAGGTCACACGGCACGCTTGGATCTTTTTCGCATTTGCCGGTAAATCTCTCGAATTTCTCAAACTGATCTTTCTTCATCGAACTAAAACTAATGGTTTTTGAATACTCATCAAATACAGTGAGATCAGCTTGAGCAACGGCTTCCGAATCCCAGTCTTTGTAAACCCAAAAACCTTGCTGCGGCTGGTCAATCGCTAAATCATTGCCAATGGCGACCATCATTGCCGTACCCTCGTTTACGTATTCACTGAGCGTGCCCTCAGCTAAACGCTTGCCTTCAGGTTTCGTTTTAACCATCCATGAACCTATTGCGTCTTCGACTTGTTGACGAAATGCCGGGTAATTAGCGCTATTGATGCCATCAAAGTGAGAAAACTTAAGGATGGCAAGTTCCTTATGACCTTGCTCACAGTAGGCACAAATGTCGGACAGTACCTCTGATAAGTCAGGCCCGGTAATTGGGCCGTGATGAATAACAAACTTACTGCCTGTCCATTTGGGACGCAAATCGAAGTACCTGACTCCAGCTTCTAATTGACCTTTAATTGACAAGTCTTGCGTTTTGCCAAAGACGGCGAGTCCACCTTTATACATCCCAGAGTCATGAGAAGCTGGCAGAGCCAATTCTGATATGGTTCTGTTACCCAGTTCACTTAACCTGTCTTGCATCCATGAAGCCCGGTTTGTCAGCATGGAGGTGGAATACCACAATCCGTATAAAATTGTTTCTGAAGGATGCACCTGCACTGCAGTATTATTAGCAATGCCAACAGAAGGACGCTGACCATCATCAAATTCAACAGCGTCACTTTGCCAGTCAATTTGAGTGCCTCTAATTTGGCCCTGGCGTTGATAAAGCTTGCCGCCCTGACTCCATACTGCTATCACCATTTCATCGTCGGTTAACGCGACACTTGGCGCCGTACCCGATCCAAACTCATGGCTGCTACCAAAGTCAATTTTGCTGCCATTCACTCGACCCACGTGATACCAGACTTTTGATTTGCTTTGAGACTGGTGCACTTCAACGACGTAGCCATTATTATTTAGGGCAACCTGAGGAACAGAACCTGAGTCGTATTCATGGCTGGAATGCCAATCAACTTTGCTCCCGTTTACCTGTCCCACGTGATAGTAAAGACCGTTGCTAAAGGGGCTTTGAGTCTTGTGAACTTCTACCACTATACCATCGTCGTTGACTGCAACATGCGGTTCAATACCACTGTCGTACTTATGAGAGCTATGCCAGTTTACGTCGTTTGAAGACACATCTCCGACATGATAATACAGCGTAGAACCTGCCTGGTTTTTATGCACTTCAACCGCAACACCGCGGTTGTTGATTGCTACGGCAGGCGTGTTACCGTCATCATAGTGGTGACTGGATCCCCAGCTTACAGTCGCTTTATTTAAGTTGCCAAACCGATAGTAAAGCTTATAACCTTCTTCGTTCTTGTGTACCTCCAGTACCTGACCAGAAGCATTAATTGCTACGTTGGGAATACTGCCTGTGTCGTATTGTTCTGCCAGTCCAAAAAATACATCTTTCATCGGTTTATTCCTCATATTGACCGTTTAATAAGTGATGAAAGGTTAGAAGGCCCGGGGTAAGCTTGGTATTACATGATATTACGTGCAGTCTTAATGACTGGATGAACAGACGTTAGTTAGCTGGCCACTCTTTAGCGTTTATTAATTGCTAAAAGAGTGGCATAAACACACGACCCCACTATGACTAATGTTGGAGGATCGAAGCAAGTCGTTTTTTGATTATTGGATGCGTTGTAGCCTGATAAAACGCCGTCAGTTTGCCGATATTCTCCTCTGATAACGCGTAATCAGCCCGCTGATATGTCCTGACAAACGCATCCACTGTATTCACATCTGGTGCACCAGTCAGGCTGGTGACAACCTGGTCCTGATAGGCTTCATTGTTGGCCAACGATTTGATTGTATTACGCCTGACTTGTCCGTCTGTGTGATTTAGATATTCGGGTAGCTTGTTCACCAAAGCAGGGTTTTTACTATTTGCGATTGCCAAAATGGCTGTTGGCAGCTGTTGCGGCTCGGACAATTTGCGCTCCAATAGTCGCGCCACCTGCTGTGACTGAGCTGGCGAAAACTTATTCATCGTGCCAATACTCAGCAATGCAACGCCTGACAATGTTTGGTCAGAATGATCGTCTGCCACAGCTTGCAGGCTGGTAAATGCAATATTAGATGCATTTTCGATTCTGCCCAGTGCCATTGCGACCTTTTGCAAAGTGGGATGGTCAAGATCGCGTTCAATCAGCAAGTCAGCAAGGGTTTGTTCGGCCTCCGGTGTCTGTGCTTTTTGCAACGAATAGATCAATGCGGAGTTCAGACCAGCATGCTCCATCAGGTAGGCCTTAATGGTGCTATGATCGTAGTTCTCTAACATGAATTTCCCAATTTCTTTTGCCAGCATGGGATCCAAAGAACCAGTTAACAGCTCCAACTGTGCCATAAAGTTCTCCGCTGTGATCGCAATCGGTGCAGACTGGTTATTATCTAACGAAGGGACACTCGCATTATGAGAGGCGCTCCAGTTGGCCAGAGCAAATGGCTGGTATTCTACAGGCTGTATTTTCACAGTTTGTACAATTTGATACTGTTGCGTGTTTTGCTGCAAAGTTTGCGTGTGGCTGTACTCAAGCGTGAGCGGGCCTGGCTGATTGATCATAGTATGATCGGCATTTTTTAATGTGAGTAACCAGCTTTCTTGCGCTTTATTATTGGTTTGCCTTTGTTGCCTCACAATTTCTCTGCCAATGGCATTACCCTCTTGCTCAAAGCGATACGTCGTTGATCCCAATGCATCATTGAAGGTTAGCGTTTCTGTTAGTGAATAGCTCATCAGATCCAGTATTTTTGGCAACACGGATAACGGATGAGACTGAGCTAATCCCAACAGATCTGAATGTACAAATTGCTGCCCGTCATAGGAAAAGTAAAACGGTAACTGCTGCGGCATGTACTGTGCTTTGTTATCAGAGACAAACTCTATATCGGTTAGCAGCGCGGCAGACCTTGAAGCATTCCCTAAAGCCTGATGAAAGTACATTTTCCATGTTAAATCAGAGTGAGCAAACGCAGTGCCTTTGTCACTCAATACAGCAGACTGTATATGGACCCGATATCCAGAGACATGCTCCTGGTTCTTGACATACTTGTAGTCAGCGGTGCGCACTGCTTCAGCGTCTGGGCTCTGATAGGCCTGTTTAAATGACAAATTTGCCACGAAAACCAAAATGCCTAATAGACTAAAAGAAGCCAGCGTAATCGTTATTTTTTTCATAAAGCTATCTCAAAACGGTGGCCTTATTCAGGCCACCAACATCCAGGGGTTATAGATCTTCCCATACAGGGCTTGCATATTCGTACAATACGGTTTCACGCGTATACAGCGGGTCCCATTTCAGGACATCCACATTAAACTGCAACAACCCCCACAGTTTTTTGCAGTAGGCCTGGATCTTGCCATCTCCACCAGTCAGTTTAGTGCTTACCTTGAGCTCCAGGAAACCTTGTTCAATCACTTGTTCATCCTGAACAATGCGACGGATACCAGCTTCTACATAGCCCTTGCCCTTCACTTTAAGTAGATTAACTTTACCTTTAACGCCGGCTTCAGAGATGCCATGACCAAACGATCCATACGCCGAGCTAGACACTACACCGCCTACAAACGGCTCTACAGCAGCATAGACGTAATCTGGACGTCTTACCCCGTCTACTTCAAAGGGTTCTTCGTTGCCATGTCCACCAATCACACCACCCACGGTAAATTCAGCACCGGCTTCAATACCCGCACCAAATTTAACGCCTAGTTTAAGCAGACCCAGAGGGTCAAGCGGCAGCTCAACTTTAGGCTTAATGGGTTCAGGGATCAGATCGAAATAATACTCGACAGGATAGGTGATCGAAGCATCTAACAGATCGTCACAGTTTGGCTTAAAGGCTGCGACAGTATCTTCACCAACAGTAAAATTAAAGCTCATGCCTTGTGTACAATCCAGTTTGCTGGGGTTAAACGAAAACTCCAGCTCCCCGATTGACATTTTAAAGTTACGGTTATTCAGCTTTAGCCAGTTTCCAGCCTGATAAAAACCTTGTGTAGCACCATTTTGCACCTGATCAACGTACATCCAGCCCTGCTGATCACGATACTGATGAGACTGTCCAATCACTTTGTTCTTTTGTATCGAACGCGCATTACGCTCTACATAGCCAGGATCTTTATACAGGTAAGCATTTGCAACAGGTGACAATGTAATCGCAGAGATAACGCTCAACATTGCAGCGTATTTAAACTTCATAATTTCCTCATTGTTTTATTAGAATTTTAAAATTTCATTTCTACATATGTTGCGCAACCCCGCCAAGATACATCTTTTTCTTTACATTTTGCTTTCAAGATTACCTTTTTGTGGTAAATGAGGTTTTCGTTTATGTTTTGGGTAATAAATTAGCACTTTAGTTTAGCTCGTGTTTTTATTTGAATTTACTAGAGTTTTTATCCTAAAAGCCAGGTGTCAGGATATATTTCAGGTGCTTCTTTCAAAATATACAGGCTGCCACCCACCTGAATGATGCAAAAATAAAAACAATAAAAATAAACATAGTTACAAATGACTGTCACACACCTCATGTAACAAGGGTGGGTGATCTGTACTGTGCATTTAAGTACTATTACCCGACCAGATTAAATTGTTCAAAGACATGGCCCAGGTTCAAAGAGGATAGGAATGGAGTTTACAAACAAAGATGTGTTGATTGTATTAGGTTGCACCAATGATGATAGCGGCGTGCTTTCCAGCCTGGCGAAAGAGCGGGCAGACAAAGCAATTGAAGTGCTTAGCAAGCATCAGATCCGGTGTGTGCTTACTGGTGGCTTTGGTGCACACTTTAACGTCACAACAACGCCACACTACGAATATATGCGACGCTACATCGACGGCCAGCTTACCCAGCCGCTCCACTTTGTTCAGGGGATATCGTCAGCCAATACATTCGAGGATGCGCAAAAAACCAGTGCGCTTCTGAACAGCCTGGATTACAACAATGCGTATGTAATTACCTCTGATTTTCACGCAGCCCGGGTCGGCATGTTGTTCGAGTTATTCTGCAACAAACGCGTCAGGCTCATTACATCAATCACTAAAAAGAAAGCCAGAGAGTTAATCGAACTGATGCAACACGAAGTCAATGCCATCTCCTATGCCGCTGAGCTCAATAACCTTTAATGGGTATCGACAGAATGAGACAAGCATAAAGCGACAGTAAACAGCCCTGCTTTGCCAGGTTACCATTCTTGAGTGCTTACTGTTTGCTTACCACATTGACACCCTGATATATTACTACCACGCTGAACCCTGTATGGTTAATTCTGGAATATTAGTTTATGCAAAAACTATTTTTAATTTTAATGGGCTTTTTCTGCCTGCCCATCTTTGCGGCGGTGGGAGACAGTGTTAATACACAGACACTGCCGATAGAGAATATAAGAGTGCAACTATACAAGGGGGACGCCTACCTGTATTTTTCACCTAAAGAAAATGACTGGTCCGCACCGGGTTGCCCGGGCACAAAGTTTGCCTATATTAAGGAAAGTGAAGCGGGTGCAAATTCAATTATGTCCGTCGCTTTAGCGGCGAAAATGGCCGAGATCCCGGTAAGGTTCACTGGCATCTGTGGGGATATCAGCGGTAACCTCGGCTACATGCGAATAACCGATATATCAATCTAGTAAAAACGTCACCGGGAGCAGAAAAACACAGCTTTGATATTCTAACCACACAATACGGCTTGGGCCTTTATTAAAGCTGGTGGCCAGAGCAAGGTTGTTTGCAGAGGTTACATCATAGTGCGTAACCCATTGCCTGTGTGTCGTGCACGCAATATCATGATGAGCCTTCCGTCGTGGCTATATAGCCGTTTAATATCTCTGGCTTCAACAGGGTTGCCACAGAAGAGTACAACTTTGCATCATTAAATATCATCAATCCATGGAACGTAACAGAAGAGCAGACAGCGTGCTACCTGCACGCCAGTATAAAATAGCCCCCTTAAACTGGACATCACTGAATCCACACTTCAGAGATAAACGGATAGCCGTTTGTTCCATCTCCAGTACACCCATTTAAAGCAAGCTGAACTTGCCCACCAGTTGCATACGCCGTAAGTAACGCTGAGAACATGTTTATGTTGTGCATTTGTCCATCTTGTTTCAGATACAGATAGTCCGTATTTGAGCATTTTCCAGGATTAGTTGCATCGCTCTGAGTGATCAGTATTTGGCTACCCTGGATACGGATCTTATCAATAGAGCCCCTGCTCCAACCGTCATAGGCATATGACAGTGACGTAAAAAAAGTGGCAAACAATATAACTATTGAGATTTTCATAAGCATTACCTTTAATCTATTCAATAACTTTAAGTCAGAGTGCACTGATGGGAAATAAATAGAAAGTCATGGCTTTTCAAAGGGAAAACATTTAAAAAGCCACTATACATTCAATAACTTAACCAATCATAAGAGCACAAATAATAAAAAAGAAAATAACCAAAAATAGTTTATTTTGTGATTCTACAGAATTCTTCTTAAGAAAATACACCAAGTTTTTACTAGCGCAAACTGACGAACCAACCAAAGAGCCGATATATGTTCTTAAAAAACTACGACCCATTTAAGTGATACTAATTGCGTTGTCGACCGTATCAAATGGGCCGACTCTGCTTTTGGCTATACAAATGATGCCAGGAAAAAGCGCTAGACAAATCCAGGCTTTATTTTATCGTGATGAAATTTACGTCCGATAACCCAGGATAGATTGTGCAATTTTCCCTAGCATATACATCAACTTTGGCTTTAGTTGCATGTGCGGTCAACGCCAGTGAAAGCAGAGCCTGCCCCATAGGAGTGTCACCTTTAAACTGCATACGTTTGGCTGCTAAAGTATGGCAACTTCCTTCCTGCCCATGCATTACTGTATCCGAAGTAAATAAAACTGAGCACATATCATAGGTATCGACATAACCACAATAAACACTCTCAATTACCGCATCTTTTACATGTACTACCGCATTTGCAGCTCCAGATGCGATTAAAACCAATGAAAATATAACATTCCTCATAATCAACCTTAAAATCAAAAAATTAAATTCGGCACACTAAAAACAAACTTAAACAACTATAAACCAAAAACATTTCAAAAAGTGTAAGATCGAAAATTAATATACTATCTTATTTAGCCAGATTAGCTTCAGAAGTTGATATTATGAAAGTAGCTCAATCACACCTCCTGATGCTCTAAACTAACTTGAACATACCGTAATGTGCCAAAAGCTCAGCCTCTTTCTTTATATAAACCAATAACACCAAACTTTGAGCCTGTTCTATGGACTTAATATATGTCACACCCTTTAACAAGGAAGCTCTTTCAGAACACCAAGTTGCTTTACAGCCCAATCTGGGAGTTACACTGCCGAACGTGGTCTATAGAGAACGTTTACTACCACAACCGAATGTAGATTAAAACGGACAAAAAATGCCCGTAATTACGGGCATAATTTATCTTAAATTTCAGCTCGATAGGCCGTTGGCTTACTCATCGCCCTTTAACCAGTCCGACTTTTCATAGGTGTACTCTATGTTAAAGCTGCTGTCCTGGAAAAGGGTAAAAGTTAATCCCCAGATCTGCTCGCCCGTCGTTTCAAGCAGGTTATCACGAAGGAAAAAGGCTGCCCTGTTCAAATCTAAACTTGCCTGCAAAGGCAGATCTATATGAAGCGGTGGACTTGTCTGCTGACCTTCATAATATTTCCATACAGTACTAGCAGTAGCACCGTCTCCAATTTCTAATATCATTTCCAATTTATCAAACTTCTCTTCTGCATCAAAATGTGCGAAGAGCACGTTTCCCAGAATATTATATGCTTGTTCTGTATTCATTCTTTAGCATTACCTGAAGTTATTGATTGAATGTGTATCTTTTTGAAACACCGTTAACAATAGAGCGAACCACAAAAATATTTGGTCGTGTCGCAGTTGGAGTGTCAGGATATCCGACCTGAATATCAACGTACACATCTTTTCCATCTTTTAACGCCTTACCCAATTCACGCTCCATTGTGCGGTACAATTTGCGATTGAGCTCACGGGTCATTGGTACCAGATTGATCTTATCACCGGCACCGCCTAAGTGGGTGGCTATTAAATGGCCACCATCGTGTAACTCATGGCTCTGCGCATTTCCCTCGTGCCCGGTTTGTGACTGTTGGTAGGTGTTTCTGTCAAGCTTAACTCCTTTCCCGGCTTCACCAGAAACAGAAACTACCCGGCCATGTGCGTCAGTCGTATAGCTGTGACCATTGCTCAATACATATTTGGTGTCTGCTTCAAGTTTACCATTGACTCGCTTATCCCAGTTACCTTTGCTCCCTACGGGTACTTGTACTTCTTTCAGTAGCCCTGAAGGTAAGTCGACGTTTCCACCTTCTTGTCGATTATCGTTAAAGATATCTTTGATTTGTTTTGCCAGCTTGTCATTAAGATAGTTATTGCGCTTCAACCAGTCGATCATTTCATCGGCTGTTTTGAAACCAGGAATAACACGTTCTAATGCACTTTCTCCAAGGAAAGTAGCCAACCCTTTTGCAAGCGCTGTTGGATCACCATTTGCTGCACGATAGAGCGTCCACAACTCTTTTGCAGTCAAGGCAACGTCGACAGCTTTCAAAACCGACAAGAATACCGGTACCAGGAAAACAGCATTGTTCGCAGCAGCCCCTTCTGCAGCAGAAGCCGCAATGTCAACATCGCCATGTGCGGCAAATGCACTCAATGCACCCGACAACTTGGCATAATCCACTCCAGTAGCAAGTAATAGATCAACTTTCTTACTAAGCTCGCTAGACACTTCATCAGAACGGAAATACTCAAGAACTTGCTCTGGGGTTTTACCCTGCGCTTTTAACTTATCAGCTATTGCTTTGTTTTCCTCGAGTAACTCATTAATTGCGCTTGCTTTGTATATATCCGCAGTCAGCTCACCAATGACTGCACCGCCAGCACCAGACGCACAACCATGGCCACCGTTAGCATTGGCAACTTCTGACGACAGCGCTCCTCTGATGCAACCCGCACCAGCATGTGCAATATATCTGACTAAATTGTTGACCTCTCCTTTCTTAAAGTTAATTCCGATTTCCTTAGCCATGGCGTCACCCAGCGCATTAACCGCTGTTGTTGCAAGTGATTGAGTTAATGACTTACTAAAATCACTTAAACTACCACCGTCAACGATTGTCGAAACACCTGCTCGAACGGCAGAAGCCATCACTGCATCAGCGGCTTGATTAGCTAGTTGAATCGCTTTTTCACCTTCAAATAGCGTGCTCCCAAATCCAGCATTATCAAAGAATTTCAGGCTTTTGAACGCTTCACTATTCAGTATCCCTGCTGTGGCCATCGCTGTAGCTAAAGACCTAATACCATCTGAAGACAACATTGTTCTGATCGTACCGTCTAAGCCTTTACCACTTGCAAGGCTTGTTGCTGCCTGAGTAGCCATAGTGGTCGCTGCTGCCTGGATCATCGCGCTTGTCGCTGTATGCGTAATAGCCCCGGATGCAGTCTGTGCCCCGAAGTTTGCGGCAATCGAGCCTTGACCACCGGTCCAGCCCATTCCCCCAGGTCCCATTGCAACAGAGACTGCAATTGCAATAACAGCCATAGCAGCTGGAGACAAGGAGCTGGTACGTTCGTGAACTTCTATACGCTCTAATTTCTGAAAAGTTACGTTCAACAAGCTGCCTGAACACTTAGCAAACTCAGGGTCATTTCTTATGCTAAGTGGAAAGTTTGCAAGCTCAGAGGCTGACGGGCAGGCAAATTCAGAATCTCTATATATCTTTTCCATCCAACCCAAAGAGCTAGACCCTGCGAATCCACCGATAATCTCTTGTACAGTCTCTCCCTGGTACTGACCCAACTCTAACTTGATCCCGTGTGAGGCCGTGGCTTTAAACCCACCAACGATGTCATTATAAACAGCTGTATCAGAAGTGTTTTGAATTGTCTCGGTTTCGATTTTCCATGTTGATTTAGAGACTCTATTATAGAAGTAATGGTTATGTTCTTTCGCGAGCAGTAGATTAAGCTTACCATTTCGAGCGTCTACTTCAGTACCAACAGCAGAAGATATGTCTGCTGCTTTCAGTGTTATTTCACCGAAATCAGAAGCTATCTTTATTCCTTTTCCAGCTTCAAGTGCAGAACGAATAGCTATCGTCTCGAACTCTTGTTCCTGAACCGAGGTTTTACCCCACTTTTTCGAACGATTTGATTGAAACTCATCAAATTCGTTAGCGATATAAATACCATTTCTGGCAAGAATGTTTATTGTGCCTTCATCTGCATGGAGTTTTGATGCATACAGCTCTACATTACCACCTGCCATCAACGTAATACTGTCTTTTGCACTTAATTCCGTCATAAGGTTTTCAACAGTACCAACATCCTCAGAAAAACGAGGTGAAGAAAAGCTTGAAGATGAAGTAGCTTGCGCCGATTTAAGAATAATGTTATTTGCTGCGTTAAATTCAATATTGTTTCCAGAAACTGAGGCTCCTTCCAAAACAATATCATTGCTCGCCTTGATATATATATTATTGCCTTCTAAGCGGGCAATCTTTCCGAAGTGTGTACCTTGAGAATAAGGCGTCTCATACCTATGAAGCAGTGTTTTCTGTACATAATCATTTGTGAATATATTTATATTCTCTTTCGCCGAAAAATTACTCGACAAATTTGAAACTGTGCCACCTGCAACAATATTTAGGTCACCATTTGCAATAATCGCACCTTCCACCACAGATACATCCTTCGCGGCTCTAATAATTGCATTACCATAAGTGTAAAGATTGCCAGTATTAATAGTAATATTTCTAAACTCATTAGAGTTACCATGAAACTCAACCTGATGACCGTTTACCGTCTGAGCCGTAATGGTAGAATCGGTTAAGTGCAATATTGGTACAAGCACTTTTCGACCACCGACTGTGCGCATTTCCGGCCAAATAAAGTTGGAACCAAAAGCATTCACTTGCGCCTGAGTGACCGCACTACCAAATGTCACCTTACCTGTTTTAGAGAATAGATAGGCATTATTATATAAACCATTAATCTGATTTGACTCACTTGTGTAGCCAATCAACAAATTTCGGTTCAATTGATTATATACTTGCGCTCGAACAAACCTTGACTGCACAAAGCTATCGCCAACTCTCTCAGATAAAAGGTATATTGGAAGAACGATAGTGATACCGCCTGACATTATCGGCACCATAAGCGGAGATTCAAGTGACGACTTATTTGAATTTTTTAATTTTTCAAAAAAACTCTCTATATTCTGAACTGATGAATTAACGACTTTATTATCAACAAAATCAGACTTAACATAAAGGTGACCATTACCATTATAAACTCGAGTATATTGAGGACTCCTCAACTCTGCACTTATTTGGTTGTTTGTCATAGCAAACGCAATACTCGGCAACATAACCTGCCAGAGCAATAAAAATATATTAAGCGTAGCTACGGATTTTTTCCAAAAAGGAACTCTATATTCAAAGCCCCAATTTTCACTTCTATTTCTCATAATTATAACTCTAGCTTATTCTGGCAACTTTGAAATTAGAACTTTTCCACTATCAATTTCGTTGACACGAAGGCACTTAACTTTACGTTCCTCGCATCTCTTCAAATTAGGAAGTAAGTTATCATGTAAGGCCATATAGCCACTCACTTTATAAGCAAACTCAACCATAGTATCGTTTGTTGTTATTTGATAAGCCGTTTTAAATGCGGTGTATGGCAACCAAGTATCATAAGGAGGCCTTGATCTATCTTCATGTTTCAAACCACTTATATATTTATCAAGTCTTTCTTCTATCTGCGTAATTGTTAAACCTGTGTTACCAACAAATTTATCTTTATTTGAGTCGGTTAGGAGTTTATCCAAGTCAACAGTGTGCTCTTTTTTACTACAACTCCTTCTGAAACTATCGTCAGTATTTGCTATAAGTACCTTGCGACATGTGTAAAGCCAAAATTTTAAGATATCTCCAGATACAGAAAATGACGTAACACTAGCGTATTCATTAGGACCCCAGTTATATTCCAATGCCGCCATATATTTTTTCCCAGCTGCTGCTTTATCGGCTTCCAGACCGTTAACATTGTGAAGGTCTAAATCTGCAGAACTAGGAAGATCTTCTTTTACACCGTACACACCACCATGAAATGACAGCAGCGTTTCAGCTTCAACTTGAGTTTCTATCACTTCGGAACTACAAAGGCCTGTAGATTGACAATACTTAGTATCAGCGTATGTCGCAGCAAACGTGTCTGAGCTCAGTTGCAAACCAACTGACGTTAGCTTTAGATTGTTAAAATATGCTTTTGAAAATACTTCTACGTAGGAGAACAGGTTATTAAACTCCTGAGTTGATCTTGGGCTTTTTGTGCCATCACTCACTCTGAGTTTTCCAAAAACAATCATTCTTCCTGGTGGAGAGTAATTAACAACCTTCGATTTATTACCTTTTTCGGAAGCATATATTTGGGTTTTCGAGTCATTAGTTACACTAAAACCAGAATAGTAAGCAGTGTCTACATCCAAATGATAACGTTCGTTAAATACTTTATTCGCATTTATGTCAAAGGTACCACTTTGACTAAGGCTTAGTATTGCAGATGAGTTTAAGATGTAATTTTCAACATCAATTTCAAGGTTATTCTCTGCTTGAAATATCACAGAGTTAGAACGTGAAGAGCTGACTTTGATTGATGAGCTCCAATCATTAGCTCCTCTACTCAAAGAATATGGGTTAATATTCTCGAATGCCTTTGCAGAAACAGAGATTCTACTCGCAAAAACTTTCGCGGAAAGATCCGGCATATTTCTATAATTTATTTTATCTTTGACTAAATGATATATACCCTGATTTAACTTTTCATGGTCTTTTTCCAGCTCAAGCAACCCCCAGGAGCTTGAAATCGATTGACCACTCCTTCTCACCCCATTGGCCACGATACCTTTCAAAGATTTAAATGTTACAGAATGGCTTCTTATGACACCGCCATAAGCATTCACGATATCCCTCTCTGTTTCAACGACCAGTTCATTGGTGTTTACATTCTTTGTATTATTAAACTCTCCTCCAGCAACTTCAATATGATGTGCCTCTAACTCACCGTTATTAAAAACACCATGCCTTGCAAAAAGAGACGCTTTTCCGGAAAGAATCAAACCATTATTCGTAAAACTTCCCGCAGTAACAACTTCAACTTTCTTATCACTCATGATTGAACCTGAGTTCGTAACTCTAGGATTAATAACCATAGGACGCCCCCGATGAGGTGAAAATGGGTCCGAATAATCGATAACTGTAATATCTCCAACAGTAGTTATAGAAACGCCTTCACTTGGAACATATATTCCATCACCCGAGTTACTGGAAGATAAAGCTTCAGTTAATGTATTTATCTTAGTTCCATTATCTATTTCTACTTCTAGCGAAGATGCGATCGAAAATCCAGCTGACTTATAAACACCTTTTATATTCACCTTTGGAATATCTAAACGGATAAAACCATGCATAAGCAAATCAATGGAATGATTATGATTTTTCGTTACCCTTCCACTATTATAATCAACAGTATACTGCCCTATATAAAGAGATAAGCCACCAGTACCCACTTCAACATCACCACTCTCATTCGCAACCAAGTATTCTCCTTTATGATTAGTCGCCTTCAAGTTCAAGTCAATTAATGATGATTCGGACGTCGTTAATTTTGACGTGTAAATTTCTAATGATTGTGCACCTGGCGCATAAATTTCCCCAACACTAACACCTATATTCAATACAGCACCGTAGGGAGTGGTATATATAGAATCACCATTATAAGATCCATTAACAAGACTAACTCTTTTCACATTATCGAAGTCACACCTCATACAACTAATTCCATCAAAACTGGAAATGACTAAATCAGCTGGATGTCCAATAATTCTAATCTTCGTGTTTATAAGTTGGGAGAATGTTTGAATATGTATTTTGTTCTTCTTCGCATCCCCATTGTAAATCAGCAATGGTTTTCCAAGAGCAAGCGAGTCGATTTGAAACTTAGCACTATCCGAGTCAGCCGGCTCGGGTGTGAGAGCATAAAAATTATCAAATTTCTCTATACTACTTATCCTTGCACTTGCACTTGCACATGCAAAGTACAAAGCACTGTAAAGAATCACTGAGAACAGCAGTTTTTTCATAAATATTAGGCACCTAACTTACAGTTGTTTTGGGAAATCTCTACGCTCCCAATTATCAAAAAGCGGGATTCTAACAGTTACTTTTTCAACAATCAATTCCTCATTAAAGGAACAAGAGAATTAATTTTTACATATTAAAATCAATAACTTAAAATTTCAAAAGTAGATTTTGAAGTAGACACCCACACCTTTAACTATTGAAATAAAAACAACTTTCTTACTCTGCATCGAATTCATGTGACAACCAAAAACCGCTCATTTTTTGCCAAAGTATAATGAGCAAAGACCTGAGTCTGCCTGCACCGATCTTGCGCCAATAGTTTAAATCTCAGTTTAAAAGTTTAAAGTAGACATCCACCCGTAAACTCAACGCTTTCTTGCGGGCAGGTTCAATATAGAAATGCAAGATGATTGATTCCTGTGCTTACTCTCAGCTCAGGGCAATGCAATTGGGGAGTTTAAACACAAAATCCAGGAAACAAGTCAGATCCAGGCAATACTATAAGGTCCCCAAGCGTGTACTTAGATAAATGGAAATGGTACTTAAGAAAAGGTGTTAACCCAGTAAAAGCTCGCACTGAGTCAAGTTGGCACGTCGCCTTTTATGAAGATGTTCACAGTAATCGGTCATCGCTTGCTTTCGTCCTACAGCACCATGAAAGACCTTTGTAAATCGGGTGGTAAGCTTGAGCCAACTATCCGGATCTATATGCAACCTCTGCAACAGTGGCTGACTATCGCTGATATAACCCCGCTTATCTGCACGCATACATAGGCCTGTTAATTCCACCAGTTGAATGTAATAAGTCAGCTCAAACGGCAGTCCTTTGGACCTGTGCTTTCTTGGACTACCCGCAAAACGTAGCAAGCTTTTGGGTTGCTTACCTTGCTGTGCATGCTTAATACGCTTTTTAATGCTGGTGTAGTCTGACGTTTCCGGAGTCTCTGCCATTTGGGCTCTGACTGGGTTCAGGTCAACATAAGCCAAGCACGCTGCCAGTGCTGCTTCATCCAGTAAAGCCTGTGACTTAAATCTTCCTTCCCAAAATCGACCTGTGCAACCATCTTCTTTATTGGCCCTGCGGGCTATGTCTTCATTCAATACCCGCATAAACCAACTGATACTCGCAAGGCGTCTTCTGAATTCACTAATATCTGTACCCAGCATACATCGTTCTGCCTCACTCAGCTCATCACCATTGATGTATTTTTGCGTCAGCAAATTACCCTTAAACAGCTTGTGCCAGCGAAGTACGATTGCTCTATCTGAAATCCTTTGTGCTTTTTTATCATCTACATACAGTACGATATGTGTATGATTGCTCATAACTGCGTAGCCACACACATCAATGCAAAACACCTTTGCAAGGGTCAGCAATTTTTCCTCAGCCCAGTCACGCCGATGTTCATAAGACTTGCCCGTAACGCGGTCTTCGCCGCACAGAAATGCCCGGCGAACACACCGGGATATGCAGTGGTAGTACTTAGTATCTGATAAGCTGACTTGCTTCTTCCTTGCAGTTGGCATACTTTGTAATCCTCAATCCATTGAGTATCACCTAAAGGTAGACGGTATGCATTCCGCACGCCAGTTTAGTGCGCTTGTTCAATTCGCCAACCAAACGATCGCACATTCGATAAGCCAATTTTAGGTGGCTGTCTATGTAATTTGTTTTCCAGTGCCCACTGCACAGTACGCTGGCATCATTGAATATAAAAAAAAGCGCTGACTGAGCGTTCACTTTAAATGGGTGGTTCGCAACTTTGCATTGCGTACGCCAGTTTAGGTGGCTATCCATTTAACAACTACCGATTTTGAATGGGTGCCAATCAAAATTTCTTACTAAATGAAGTATAAAAACCAGCACCAGCCATGAAGTTAGAAACACCATTGGAATAAAACCATAACTACCAATATCCGAACTTAAATAGCAAGTTATGTATATTAAAAGTCCATAAAGACCAGTAAGAAAAAGCCGATTTCCGAATAAGCTTTTGAAAAAGAATAAAAATTCATGCACCCTTACCAATTCTCCACTTTTCTCTGAAAATGACTCTGAATAACTCCATCACTATTGAGTATAGTTTTTGTCGTTACCACGCTCCCAAGGCCGCTATCAGCATGATAGCCTGTTACAAAATCAGCACTTATTTCTTGAATGATGGTATCTCCAACTTGAACCTATCCATGTGCTGAGCGCTAACTTTTGAGTGGATATCTTCGCAACTTTCGCATTCGCAACTTTCGCAACTTCTCTTCTCAACTACCTAAAGTTAGACGGCACACCTCCATACACCAATTTAGGTGGCTGTCCACGTAACCCTCCTGTGCGCCAGTTTGGGGTGGGTGTCCTTGTAACTCCGCCCTTGTAACTCTCCTTTTAGGTATAAAGATTCGCAATTACCGGAACAATAAAAACGATAGCTAAAAATGGATATTGCATCAGTAAATACCATCTACTCTTATCCAGCGCTTTTGTTAGTTCTTTCGACTCTATAGATGCTTTATATTTCCCCATTATTAAGAAAAAGTAAAACTTCATATCCCTCATCAACATGAACTTAGTTTCAACTGAGTTGGAAAAAACAACTAAATTTTTTAATTCAGCCTTATAGTCCGAAGCCAAAACTTCATCGAGTGATCTAATATACTTTGTTGTAAAATAAACAACGCATAAAACGTTAATTAAAAAAGTAAATTCAAGCACTAAAACATCCCCTTGTATCCATTGTTTACAGTAACTCCCATAGCTCCTGATATCGATGTCCCTATAGCCCAATCTTTATATTTCCACTCAATAAGTTATGCACGATACACCCCTGTAAACTCAAAGGAAAATTGTGCCTAAGTTCTATACGCCAATTTTAGGTGGCTGTCTTTGCTGCACTTGACCAAAAACAGAAAGCCCCCAGCGGGTACAGGGGCTTTAGATTGGATGTCTTGTATATTTTTTACTGGTAAGTTCCTGATTATAACCTTCTATAAATATGCCATTTTTAGAGCTAACATCACCAGCTCCAACCCCGCCTAGATACATTTCAGCATAGCTTTGAACAGCTCCCCGAAGCTCTCTTTTGCCAGTGCCCACTGCACAGTACGCTGGCATCATTGAATATAAAAAAGGCGCTGACTGAGCGTCCACTTTAAATGGGTGGTTTGCAACTTTACGACATCGCTGGAGCGTCCATATATGGGTTCGCATTTGCTCTCTAAAAGTAGACGGCGTATTTCGTACACCAGTTTAGGTGGCTGTCCATGTAACTAGTTTTCCATGTAACTATGTTTGCTGCACTTAACCAGAAACAGAAAGCCCCCAGCGGATACAGAGGCTTTAGATTGGGTGTCTTTTATATTTCGTTTTATATTTCGTAACCCTAACCCTCCGAACAAGACGCGCATCCTGTGCGCCAGTTTGGGGTGGGTGTCTTTGAAACTTTGTTCGAAACTTTGCTCTTTAAGGTGGCTGTCCATGTAACTCCTTTAAATAAAGCTCCATATTTGTCATATTTATTTAATAAGACTTTATTTTAACTAAATCAAAATGAAGTTCACCTTCAGTACATTCCACGCCATTAGTGTTGTGCAAACTAATAGTCATTTTATTTTGCAAAGCCAATAGTATAACGTCAATAACTAAATCTCTAGAATCAATGTCAGATTTCAAAAAGTAACTTTCCTTTTTACAACCAATTGACTTTTCAAGGCGCACAATTAATGAGTTATTTGGAAGAACAAGAAGTTCTGAAACTTTACCTGCCGCCACGAAACTATTTTTCGCTTCAGCTATATTGCAAAACACCAGCACCATAAGAACAAACATATTTCTAATCATTTTCACACCTTAATCACACTTGATCCCGCAAATTTTTTCAAATGTAGTCTCATTTCGCCTTTGCATAAGTAAAGAGTTATAACCTGCTCCACCACCAATATAGCCTCCTGAAACATAAACTGCACTTCTTTGAGTCACACCTTCAGTGCCATTTATATGTTTTAAATCTGGACCTGAAAACCCACTGCTTGAGGCTCCATGGCTATGCCAGTACGACTTTATATCGCCCAAAACATCGATTGCCACTCTATTCCTATAATATTGAGTTGTGATGTCGGCCCCTGTGACCATTCTTTTTTGGCTTAGACTCCATTGATCTCTAATTCCAGCTCCAATTTCTATATCATATTTTACCGATAAAGGGTGAACATTATCATGTAACCACTTAGCTGCCTGAGTGCTATCATCAAACTCTTTTGTTGATAACTTTTTTTGTAATGTTGCATACTCTTCGTCAAACTTTAATTGCTCTTCCTTAGTAAGATTTCTAAGAACTCCCTCTTTTCCATCTGAACTTAAGTGACTGTGCCCATCAGTAGCCCCCCAATCCGTCCTCACCGCAGTAACAAAAGCCGCACTATAAGCACCATTTTTAAACTTCCCTCCGGTTACTTTTGAAATTGTACCGCCAACAACAGCTGAGATTAGAACATTCCCAATAGGGTTACTGACATAGTTCCCGCCTCCAACTGCGCTATTAAGTCCAGCTGCCCAGAAGCCATGGCCGAAATTGCCGCCATTTATGTCACTCATAATGCCGCCAACAATGCCATCAAACATAAACCGAGCGAATACATTTTCAAAGCCGCCCCCTCCTAATTGAGACGTTGCAGCAGAGGTTAAGCCAGCCTTAAATGCCTGAGATGAACTGCCACCCATCGCTCTGGTAAACTCGTAATTCCATGCCGCAGCACACGCAGCCTGAGCTGGTCCACAAAAAGCTGTCAGCATATTCCCCGCAATGCTGGTAATTTCTGCACCAAATACCTTTACCACACCTCTGATGATTTGACGGTTTATCTTCTTCGTGAGGTTATGTAACTTCTTAAACAAATACCCACTTGGATCCGTATACGACAGCGGATTATTCAACACATAACTATAAGCATTGTAGTTCTGCAAATTCGTAGGCGCCTGAACAAACGGATCCGCCTGCATAAAGCGGCCTGTTTCCGAGTCATAGATCCGGCCATTCATATGAATGATGCGTTTATCACCACCTAGCGAGACCGGCTCATGGCCCGTGTAAGCTCTCAGGTTGTCGTTAATATGATTGAACACACTGCCCATTAGTTCATCATTCGACTCTACCTCGCGCTGTTTACCAAATATGTCGTATGAATAACGTACCAGTACCTGGTGCTTGTGGTTGGTTACCGCAATAGTTGAACCCTGATGGTCGGTAAACAGCCACTTGATCTGGCTTCGTCTTGTTCCATAGTAAGTTTGCTGTGCGTCATTGCCGATGTAACGGTTGATAACAGACTGGCCATCTTTTGACTTGGGGATGGTCAGTTCCAGCGCACCTACATAATAAACCGTATTAGTCGCATCCTCTCGCTTAAAGCGGCGGTTATTCGCGTCATATTTAAAGGTTACAGTTTCACCATTACCCGAAATCTCTACTGCTTTATTTCGCGCACTGTAACCAATTGAGGTAATACCATCACTGCCTGCACGCTCAACCTGATTACCATTGGCATCATATCTAAACGACTCAATCTTGCCCGGCAGATTGCCAAAACAACCCGAGTTACTTGCACGGCTTCTTGATGAAATAGCATGTAATGGTGCGTTGCCTTCATCATACTTCTGAGTCCAGCGACCCAGCACCATTACTGAAGAGTCTCCATACCCAGAGCATCCAATTTCACTGCCAACCAAATAATCCGCTTTCTCGATTAAATTGCCAGTCGCGGAGTACTTAAACAGATCGACATTATTCACTCCAAGCACACGGCTCAGGTCGTCGTAGTGATACTCCCGCATTGCCATCCCTATTTGAGAGCGGGTTTTCAGGTTACCCAAACTATCAAAGCTATAGGTATCACTTTGAATGTGCGGCATGGTTTCACTGAATATTCTGGTTACCATGCCTTTTTGGTCATAAGCCAGCGTCATAGTCACGCCACCTTTTTCATATTTGGTGACCTGACCGCGCGCATTTAGCCCTGTGACACGGTAGTATGGGGGCAAGTTGCCATCTTTACGTGCTTCTCTTTTTTCCAACAGCTGACCATTTTGATAGGTCATCGCAACACCACGGGCTTCAATGATCTTGCCTTGTTCAGAAACACGATAATCGTCAAACTGCAACGCTAACCGACTGTAGCTATCGTAAAAGTTCTGCTGGATCACACAGCGATTTTCGATTGGATCCAGGTTAAAGCCATCTAAAATACGTAAGTCTGCCGTTTTATTATCGGATTCAACTTTAACCAGTTTATCTGTACATTGGGCAGTGCCATCCAGTGACGTCAGCGTGGCGGATGCTCGCCCAAAGGTGTCATAGTAGTATGTTTGTTTCCAATCGCTTCCCTGAGTGCTGGACAGTAATTGATGCACAGTGTCATTGGTTTGACCGTACACCCATTCGCTGTTGCCCTCATTGACAACACCGTTTGGTGTTGCTTGTGCTTGCTTAATTTTACGACCCAGGAAGTCGTACTTCATCGTCAGTACAACACCTCGCGCATCAGTCTGTCCGACCAGCTCACCAAAGGCATTGTATGTGTATTGCCAATAGCCTCTATCTAAATCCTGCACAGACTTTTTGCGGCCCATGTCGTCATAACGAATGGTGCTCAGCAGCTGATTACTATATGACTCAGCCAACGAACTCACGGTCAGCTGATCGCCCAGTGCATTATAGGTGTAATCCAGTACCTGGTTGTTCGCATCAATAACCTGAACAGTCTGACCAACCGCATTGCTTAACGACGTTTTGATCTGGTCATCAAAACCTGACCCGCTAATGGTAACCGTGGTCTCACGTCCAAAAATATCCGTCTGCGATGTTGTACCATTATTGTTATCTACCACGATGGTCGCTCTGTCCAGCGCGTCAAAGTGCTTAGTGACGGCATGCGAGCCCGCTTCTTTAATCACATCATTACGACTGTACTGATCAAACTGATACCAGGCAGTCAGCCACTGATTAAGTACGGTCAGTTTACGCACAGAGTAGGTACGGCCCAGTTTATCCAATAAGTGCTGTTCCCGAAGTACTCCGTTTACGACTTTATTTAAACGTACAGCACAGTTATCCGTATCACTACACGGTGTGTAGTAACTGTAGGTCTGAGCCCCGGTATTGCTGAATGAGCCGATTTTTCCACCAAAATGATCGTAAAGTAAGTCGGTCTGTACGCCATTATTGTCTATTACGGACAAGGGCTGGCCGAACACATTTCGACTCGCAACCCCTTGGCCATTTTCCACAACTTTACCCGAGACCAATGACAATACACTCTTACTGCCACTTTGCTTGGTATAGAGTACATAACGTCCCTGCGCATCAAAGATAGTCTCTGAAGTACGTGTCTCACGCTCTACTCCAGTACATCCTGTATTTGTGCTCGCTACTTTTACTTTATTACCGAGGTCATCATAAGTATGTTCTGTCGTCAGCTCATATTCGCAACCCAACCCTTTGCCAACCACTTCTTTATGCAGCATATTTTCATGAGTATGACCAAGCGGATAGTACTCAAAGTGACTCTTTTTAGTGATTGAGTCCAGACCCAGTCCTTCATAAGTAACAGTGGTGTCCGACAGTCGACCCAAGCGCTTATGCGTGTCAGAAGTACCGTATTCGTTTACCGTGGTTACAGTGCGCTGCAGATCACCTCCAGCACCAACAACTGTGAAGTGTTCAGCACCTGAGGCACTCACATCATAGGTATTCACAATCAGGTTTTTCACATTACTGTGATCGTCTTGCAGTGTTGTGGTCTCGGTACACGTGTATGCACTTACACTCATGTCCGTGTTTACTACAGCACTACATTCACGACTGTCTGAGTTGTACACACGATAGGCTGTCACACCATCCAATTGCAGTGTTTTACCGACAGAGTATTCATTGACCGCTTTGCTAAGCAGCACACTACTGCCAGCTGATAGCATTGTCTTCTGCGTCGAATACGGCATGCCGGTCAACGGAAACGCTTGGTGATAACGCGTAGTTGTCTCAAAAGACTTACCGCCTTTTTGCGTCGTCGTCTTCAGCGTTTTAAACCCTAACGGTCCGCGACCGCCGAACTGTATGCGTGCTCCCTGATAGTGGTACTCCACTTTGGCTTTATCGCTAGACAACGCGCCATCTCGATTACTCGGACTGTCTGTTTCAACGCTTTGCACCAATATGCCAGCGCCTGTCATTTTACTAACTAACAGTTGCTGAGCATTGAAACGCCCTAAATCTGAGGTCAGCTCATCTTCAAGATCGGTATACACCGCAGTATCAGACATGAAACCATAGTTAATCAGCGTGGTATTAGTGTGGCCCGCATACCCCTGATCCACTTCGCGCAGCATACCTGCTGTTGCAAGCTGATTCAGGTTATATCTCACGCTCACGCCATAGTCATGCTTTACAAGAATGTCAGCGACGCCATCGTTGTCATAATCACTGAAGAAGGCAAAATCACCGCCGCGTGTATCTACGGCAAGTTCAAATGCATTGTCAGTGATCTTTTCAAATGTCTCCTTTGCCGGCGACCATTCATAACGACGCCATTGCTTGTTAGTCTTCTCTTTAAAGAACAAGTCTGCCTTGCCGTCTTTATCCACATCCATAGACATTGGCGGGATCAACTCGCTGACTGACCAGTTATCATTACCAGATGACTTAGCAACGATATTAAAGACATCTTTAAATGACACCCGCTCACTGGATTGATTGAGTAAAACATGCCAGCGCTTAACATTGTGGTTGTACTTTTGTGTGGCAAGATACATCAGATCAACCAGGCCATCGCCATTCACATCGCTTGGCGTTAAGAGTTCTATTTTCTCCTCTGATGCAACGTCCTGTGCGAGGAAGCGCTCAAACCCACCAAACACAGTTTGCCCCTGGTTATAGTGCACAGAAATGCGTTTAGCATCGTCATTATTACAATGACTCGACTCACATTTTAGCGACACAATATCAGCCAAACCGTCGAAGTTCATGTCAATTACATGCCAGTCGCTGCCTTTACTAGTAAAGTCTCCATATGCACCAAAACCAATACCATTCTCTTTCGTGTGCAGCGTAAACTGCGAACCAAACGCTTTGGTTTGCGGGTTTGTCAGTCTGACATAAAGGTTAGGGTCGTCCTTTTTCTGCTTATATACCAGGTCAGCATAGCCGTCACCGTTCATATCGGCGGGCTTGATCTCTCGCATATATTGATTATTCGGCCACCCACCGGGCAGAGCCTGATACTGCAGTACATTGTTGTCACTAAGAGCGTAATGAGCCCAGTAGCCAGGGTTTGCATCCGAAGTATGCTCAGCGCGCATATTGACCATCAGCGTTTGTTTGCCATCCAGATCATGATCAATGGCAAACAGGCTCACGCTTTCGTGGTTATCTTTACGGAAGATATTCTGACATGCCAGCTCTTCTGCTTCACGATATGTATGCCCCTGATAAACGCAGAGTTTATAACGCTTCGCGCCTTTATCGGTCTGCTCTAAGGTGACCAGCTGTGTCTGCCCGCTCCCCTTGAGATCAGCTAAGGTGATAGACGCAAGGGCGTTATCCATCCGCTCTTTGGAATACACCTTGCTGAACGAGTCAAAACTTAGACTGGTTGCAAATTTATCGTATTTAAAGGTCACTGGTGCACGACACACTGTGCCTCGACAATGTGCAATACTTTCAAGGAGTCGTACACCATTGGTCGCGTTAGCAAAGCCAAGCTGATAGTTAGCCAGTTCATTACCCAGATGATTGAATACCTGGATAGTGCTCAGGCGTGCAAATTGCGTGGTTCTCGCCTCGTCGATATAACCAACATGGCGAAGCTCACCCAGTGCGTGGTTGAACACGACACGGTTGCCACTGTAATTAATTTCTGTCAGTACTTTTTCTGTGTTTGCAGCGTTATTTGTGTCCACCAGCTCTTCGTACACATAGCTAATAGTGGTACTTTCCTGACCCAGATTGTCATTTACTTCTGACAGCATCCAGCTCATTGTGTGTTTAACACCATCTGCATCCGTAAGGTTTTGTCGGCTCTTGTCCGAGGCACCATAGCGTTTAACAGAACCATCCTTCGCAAGTACAACAAACTGTGTCTGACTGCCGTAACCTAGCTTGTAAACGGTTGTTGATGAGTCAATTTCAGTCATAAACTCGTCAACGATTTGTTCACCATCAAAGCTGCCATTGTGCGTATGAACGGCTTTGCTGATCAGACGCTGACCATCCAGACAGTAGCGATCCTCATCACTTAGCGTGAGTCCTCTAAACTGGCCATCCTGTGCTTTGGTTTGTCGGCATCGCGTCACACCAGATGCTGCACTCAAGCTCCAGCCCAGTGCCACTAAGCCATCGCCACCTTGTGAGTTGTAGTTCAGACTAATCTCAGGCTGAACACCGGTAATACCAGCAGGTATAGCGATTGGTACAGAATAAGAAGCAGCACCACTTTCTGTCACTCGGAAGCTGCCTGTCGTTGGCTGTAATGTGGCATGGGCCAATAACACATTCTCACCAGGTAAGTGATTTTCAATCTCAACTTTTGGCATTGAGAAACTTGGCTCACCCTCGACTGCCGAGCCTGTGATCGTGATGATGACTTCGTCGGAGAAGTTATTGCTACACCTGGACGTTTGCTTGTGCTTCAGCGTCGCAATAGATTTAACACAGGCTTTTGCCTTAAACTGATAATTACCGTTATGAATAAATGCTTCATTAAAGGTCCCCGGGTTCCCTTCGGCCGTTCTGTCAGCATCAGCTGTTCCAATCTTTACAAACTGGTTGCTGCCAGGCTTTAATCCGTATAATTCATACTCCTCAACCAGCCCTGTTGCCGTCATGGTGAAATCAATAATGCCACTGTTCTCTGTCGCATTCAGGGTCGGGCTCGGCAGACCATCTCGGCCATCAGCAGGGTTGGAGCCTATAGCATTTTCTACCTCATCACTCAGACCGTCACCGTCCGAATCGTAATCAAAGTGGCAGCCATCACTAATCAGGCAGCGGCCATAGAAATATTTGAGTAAATTAAAGGTTGCCTTTTCATAGGCAGACGCGCCCGCACCTAGTAGATCGATGATCACATTCGCCCGGGTCACTCCCTGTTCAAGAATACCAACCCAGTAGGCCTGATCACCCGCACCATAGGTTGTTCCATACAGTATCTGGTCTGTATCAGGATCAACCAACAGATAGTCAAATAAGGTACTAATGAATTGCGCGTTCGAAGAATCCGACAATTCCGGGTTTGCCTTGATCAGGACATTGATCACTTCATTGAACGGATGACCATTAGCCATCAGGTATGCCATAAAGCTCACTTCAGCTTTGCTGGGAGTCCTTTGCAGCAGGATCAGCATTGCCTTTGTAAGCAATACAACATTGTCGGTGTTCTGATTAGGCGCCCATTGCTGAGTTTCCCATTGCTTGAGTTCATCCGAAAACTGATCCGCCAGGCCGCTAATGTTTTGCCAGGTTAGCGCATTGGCATGGATCATTCGATCATCGATGACATGGAGCTCACCGTCGTGCGTTGTCACATAGATGTGGCCAGACGCAGACACTTGAGGTTGCATCACAACCCCCCCACTACGCGGGAAAGTATAATGCCAGTTTACCAGGCCGTTTTTTGGATTAAGCGAATACAGTGCCTCATCCATAGAGCCAACCAAAAGGACACCGTTCTGGTCAAATTGCGCACCGGCCTTGATCTCACCCTGTGTTTTAAACTGCCACTTTTTAGTCATTTTTACACTAGCAAGCGGATCATGTTCCACCCGATAAAAGTGGTGGTTCAATGAACCAAAGTAGATATTGTCGACTTTTCTGGCATTGAGTGCATCAGACACAGGCTCCTGTCTTACCAGCGGCTTGGCGGTCACATAAAGGTCACCGTCTGGCTCATTGTATCTGCGTAAATACTCCAGGCCGTGATCAGTGCGAACCTTGTACGCCCAAAGCCCACTAGATTTAGGCCCTTGGCCCATATAGAGTACGTTATTATCACTGATCGTAAATTCGCGGCCTCTCAACCGAGGACGTTGCGCAGAACCAGTTTCGTCAAGGATGATTTTGTTTTGCAGGTAAGGGCTCTCAGGAGTGTCATCTGCACGCACCTCGTTTTGTGCAATTAACTCCACGCCAGCATTCAATAATCCGAGTAGAATACGCTCAGACACTAGACCCTGGAATTCTTCTTCACCTGTTCTTATCCTATTGATTGCATAAGTCTCACCTGTTCTGCGTAGACGTGCATGGAAACTGCCACTTATGCCAATCCCCGCAACACTGACTTTCGCCCATCCAACAGGACAATCATTGTAGTTACCGTTACAAGACTCAATTTTGGCTGAGTCTATATAGGGCGATATATGTTCGACGGAATGTTGCTGACCAGCAGTACATACCCCCTGACTATTACAAGCGCGCAACTCATATGTATACATCCCCTGAACAAGGTTATTTACGCCATGAGAATAGTAAGCAGTCATAAAGCTTTGACTACTTCCGGTACCAGCCTTATCAATTAACAAAGTGTGAGGAGAAGAATGTTTGTCGCTGGGGAGACCTCTCCAGGAAACCAGTCTATAGCTTGTTGTTACATCATCCCGGTTCTGCTTCCAGGTTAGCAAATAAGGACCGCTCGCCTGTGATTTATTTAAACTTGTAAAAACAGGCCCGTGAGGTTTAGCTTCGTGATTAACTACAGTTATTGCTGCACTGCCTTCCTCACCCGATACACTTTGGTGTGAGTTTTCGGCAACGCCATGGGCGAATACACGCAATGACTTGCCATGATCTGACACTTTAGTCTGTATTGTGGTTGTGTAAGCGGTACCATTAATACTTACCCGGCCGTCTTTCATTGGATACGGCGCGCCGCTCATAGTAGCTCGCATAACCAAGTCATTGGTGTTATTTAACTGAGTAAATTTAACTTCAACTAACCCTGCACCTAAATCCTTCAAAGCGATATTTGGCACACTGGGCTCCGCCGGAATTGGGTCAAATAGCCTGATATCCGGTAACCTGGCTGTTACTTCGTGACCGTCATTGTCTCGTGCACTCAGAGTTAGCTCAATGTTATCTCCGGCATCAGCCCGCGATGGACTCCAGCTAAAGTTCACGATTTTTGCGCCCGCCTCGTCACTCGCCATCGGCAGTACAAAGCTGTTTAACGACGGTGAGATAGTCACTCCGCCAGAGACAGGAGACCCGTTGCGTTTGAGCGTTAAAGAGGACAGTTTAGGTAGCCCACCACTGTTGGTACGGCGCGAAAATGCCGATGCGTGCACAGTAAAGTTCACTTTGTCCCGACCAATAACAAACAATGATTTTGTGGGGCTGGAAACACTGATGCCAAAATGGCTGACATAGTTCACAACCTGACTAGCCGCATTTGGCTTGCCAATTTCAGGCACGGCATAGGCGTAGTAAGTTACCTCACCGGGTGTACCGGATCCGTTAATTGTGACGGAGCAATTTGAATCACCGGTACTACAGCTTTTCACTGATGTGGCGCAGCCTTTATTGGTATTTTGATAATTACCTGGTGCTTTACATATTTTGTACTCTTTTAAGCCAGACGCATGGCTTGCAGTCGCCGTTAATGTCACGGGTTCATCAATAAACGGGCTCACTGTACTAGCCGTCAAAGTGACAGCGGGTGGAGGCGCAAGCTTTACTTTAAATGACAGCGTCTTACTGGCTCCCGCCCGGTCGAGCACTCTGACACGTAATGGTGAAATATCTGCAGTGACCGGGATCACTACATTGGTACATCTTGTATTTCTCCCCGACGTATCACATGAGCCGCCACTGTAGGCCGAAATATTGGTAAAGCCGTTACCTGTGTTCAACTCTACCTTGTCTATTCGGTTGGAAGACGCATCATCTCCATCATGTGCGTTTACATCCAGGGTCAGATTTTGATCCGGCGCAATTTCAATCTCGCTGCCTTCAGCGACTTCTTCACCACCACGCTTCACCGAAAGACTGGGAGGCGTATTTTGCTCTTTAACCAAAACAGAAAAAGTATGTGTGGTTGTATTTTTTTTACTATCCGTTGCCGCAATTTTAAACTTATAGGTGCCATTGGCTACCAAACTACTTTTATAAATAGAGCGACTACATTGATAAATGCCCTGCTGATTACTCTTAACACTGCAGGTTTTTGCATAGCTCTTGTAGGGCTGCTTGACGCCATCAACAAAGACATCATACGACAGATTAAGCGCCGTGATATCATGGTTTACATCCTTGAAAGAGGCAGAACCAAACAGTCTCCAATTGTCATAGTCCGCTATGTTATTGGTTCCGCTGTAATTCGACTCTACCAGCTCAGGCTTGGTGTTTTTCGTCACAACGATTGTTCTGTAACACGAGTAATCAGGATCCTGTTCGCTTTTAGGATTTCTGACCACAAGTGATAGCTGATACTTTCCTGCACTTGGGAATTTGTAGCGCAATGAAGTAGCTGTTTTACTCTGCTCTAATACCGTGGTTCCGCGCTTTAACGTTAATTGTCTATAAGGCGTATGACCAAACGATAGCGTTGTGGTTTTGCTACCGAGTGTTACATGAGTTTCGTCGCCAGCTATGGCAAGGAGCTCAGATGAATTACACACAGGTACACGCGCATTATATGCCTGAACTGAACCACTCAGGAAAGTCAGAAAACTAATGGTGAATAACTTAGATGGATTCATAGCTTTTTCCTCCATACAACTGGCAGCGTTTGGGGTTGTTTATTTGTGTTATCTGCCTGAGACTCAGTTTGCTCTGAGCCAAAAAGCTGCTCCATGGTGTTGTTAATGATGGAGGGCGATGTCAGCGTAGGTACATTGACACCAAACAGTTCATCGTCGTTTTGCATAATAAGCTGCTGCATTCCACCTGAGGACTCAGTGATCAGTGACGGTGTATTGATAAACCGCACTTGCGCTTCACCCACGTTATATTCACTTAGCACGACCTCGAGGTTATTCGGGTCTAAGACCTGTATCAGACCATTGTGATGAAAAACGTAAATGCCACCCTGAACTTCTGTGGTGGGGGTAAATATCCCAGAGACGGTACGCAAAGCACGATCACTGGTCGATAGTTTCGATTGCACGAATAACGGGCTGGCAAGCAGGTTACTGTTTGTGGCTTTGCTACGTTGCGTTATTTTGCCATCTGATAATCGCGCTCGATACACTTGCCCGGTGCCATTTAGCATGCTGACGGAGAACAGAAGCTCACTGCCAATGAGCGTAGGAGTATCATTAACCACACCAGGTAGAGATAATTTCCATTCGGGTTTCCAGTCGACAATTTTGCCTGCCTGCTTGTTCACTGAATAGCGGTACAATGTTTGGTCGTGAGTGGCAAAAAAGAGGTTATCTTCATTTTCGAGTACAGAGTGCTCCACCACGTCCAGGCCCGATAAAAAGTGAGGCTGATGGTACTGGCCCTTAACCCCGTCCAATTGTATGGGATTCTCTGGCATCGTTGTGATTGAAAGTGCGCGAGTAGTTGCCTGACCATTAAAGTCATAAGCGGTCAGCTTAAAGTGCGACCTCTGGGTTATCTGAGTAGTCAGTGTGCCTTGCTGAGGATTAAGTATCGGCCAGCTATATACCGCTGATCCATTTTCGTAACGTGTTAATGAAACCCTGGCTGCGCCCGTAATTTGCCAGCCGAGTTTAAGCTGCCCGAATTCATCCACCTGACTGCGGTCACTATAAAATGCATTGACTGAAAATAGTTCTGATGTCACTCGGTTTTGTTGTTTAGCTTCAGCACATCCGTATTCATCACAGGCAGTCACACGATAAACACCTGATGCGGTGCTTGGCATGGTGTAGTGGTTACCCTGATAATTGGCATTTACGATCACCCATTTACCATTAATATACTGTTCAATACGGTAGTAATCTGCATCACCCACTGCGGTCCACACCAGCCTGTCACCGGCATCATTAGGCTGGACTGAAACATAAACAGGTGCATCAGGTGAGCGTTCAATTGGGATGAAAGTGGTGAACTTCCCAACTTTGATTGGGGCGTACGCTTGCTTAAACTCCATAGCGGTTACATTGTTTACCGCTAAAAAACTTAATGCAAAAAGCAAAACAATTAGTCTATAACTCATGCAGAAGGTGGCCTAAATTTAGTCAACATGTTCAAAATGGCCGCAGATTCTATTTTATGGTTGCAAAATACACAACTATAAACAGTAAATGTTCGTAAACAAATTCACTATGAAACTCTTATCTATCTACTACTAAAGGAGTTTATTTAAGCCTCATCCTACCTGATGGTGGTTCCACAATAGAGACAGCTGTCAATTGACATTCCATTCAGCTCAGCTGGTGTAACCAATCCATAGTCAAAGTTATGTAAAATGAAATGAAAGAGGATGACAAGCCTGATACCTGCATGAGTCTGGCTTTATCTGCTGATAACTCTCAGAGCTGTGCCCTACCAGCTCGCAATTTAAAAACCAGAACGAGTAAATGGCGACGGTCACCAGGGAGTATGACCGCCGCCAGGTGTAGCTTACCGGTGTGCCGGTTTAAAGGTTAGAACGCGCTGTAACTCGCTGTTGATTGGTTGAATTCAAACACCGAGATCTGGCCACAGCGCGCAAAATGGTTGTTGCTGCTGTAAGGCGTGTTAGCCTGATTAATATCACCTTCCCAGCCCTGGCCGTTTTTAACAAAGGCTTTAATTTCAAACCAGCCATTGTGGGTCTGGTTGCAATCCATATCAACATCCAGCATCCAGTAGTGCGCGCCCCACTGATTCAGCGGTGTTTCACCGTAACCATGGCTTTCGACCGTCGCTTTGGCTCCCCATTCAGCAGGCCACAAGTTAGTTGTCCAGTCCAGTGCGCTGCCTTGAGCACCTGCACTTTGGCCTGATTCAGCACCATGCCAGTCCAGGTAGTTGTCACCCTGTTTCCAGCCTTGTGTGGTCGGGTTTTTCAGGTTGTTGTGACGAACGGGCATTGCACATTGCAGCGGATCCTGGTCACAGTTGCGGCCCAGGGAGGCTGCGAAGGTATGATCCAGCCCACCACGAACAAACAGATCCTGACCTGCGGCCGTTTCAGCTTTGATAAACACGACTGTTCTTTGCCAGTCGCCTACCGGCTCATCCGGCACGTTGCCCACTTTACTGTTATGATGGATCGCCACTGCACTCATGGGGCTGACACTGATACTCGCCAAACCATTTTGCGATACCGTAATTTGATTGCCCAGACATCCATTGCCTGAGGCATTTTTTCCGCCACTTAGTACATCACAGTACACACCTTCAGTAAGACCAGTTTGTAGTGTTTGATTGAGCGACCCACCTTCACGGTTAATCGCGACAAAGCCTTCACTGCCACGTGAAAACGCAATCTGATTATTGCCATTGTCCCACCAGTTATTTACCGTCCAGTGACCAGTGGTATTGTTTCTGAAGTCCATGGCACCTGCAATCATGCTGCGGCGATGCTCACACTGCCACTCATTGGCAAAGCAGTTTAAGGTGTTGCCCTGATGCACAACACTGCCCGGCGGTCCGGCATCGCCGTCATGGTTAAAGTCGTAACTCGACATCACTTTAGGATAGCCGTATGGATAGGCCAGCATAAAGACATTGGCCAAATCATACAGTGCACCATCTTCATAGGTCACCACATTGCCAGCTCCACCATGACCTCGCTGGTTGTCGTGATTGTCAACAAACACCACCGCAAGATAGCTGGGCATCATGTCCCAGGCTTCACCAAAACTGCTCAGCCAGGCCAGTTTACCGGACTTGAAGGTGTCACCCAGCTTGGTGCTGTACTTAAACTCAGTAACCAACCCATTTGCAAAATATTCATCAGCGCGTACTGCCTGCCCGCCCTGATCAATCACCTCCTGAAATACCAAAGGTTCGCCATTCACTTTACCCATGATGGCGGCAATATCGGACGACGCCATGTGTTTACTGGCATCCAGTCTGAATCCAGCCACCCCAATGCCAACCAGGTCATTCAAATAACCAGCTAGTGTATTCTGGACATATGAAGCTGACGTGTTGAGATCAGCCAGGCCAACTAGCTCACAGTTTTGTACCCGCCAGGCATTGTTGCCATAATCGGCGTCGTTTATTGCACATGTTTCGTGAAAGTCTTGTGGGCTGTAGATTGGATAGTGCTTGTCGCCGAATGTACTGCCTGCTACGCCCGTACCACTGCCGTGCGCCATATGGTTAATCACAGCGTCTACATAAATATCAACGCCTGCGGCCTTACATCGTGTCACCATATCAATAAACTGTGCACGGTTACCGCTGCGACTTTCTAGCTGGTAACTAACGGGCTGATAGCGTGTCCACCAGGGCGCGCCGGTGATGTGTTCACTGGGTGGCGAAACCTGTACGGCGGCATAACCTTTTGGGCCCAGAAAGGTTTCACATTCGGTCGCAATATCCTGCCAGGACCATTCGAATAAATGAACAAAGGTTGTGGGGGTGGCCAGTACCTGAGCAGACATGCCCAACCCCGCGGCGATGAGTGCTGTGTTCAGCACTTTGAGTGACTGTTTAATCATTGTATGTTCTCTGTTGTTGTCATAACGGTAATGTTTACATCACGGTAACAATATAGAGAGATCCGATTAAACGTCTATTGAATACGTATGCAATAAAACGCGGCCGCACTTACCATGCCAAAACGGGTCAAAAAGCGCTCAAACAATCCTTGTGATTCATCACTACAGTTTTAAAAATGTACTGAAAAATCGGCCTTCAACACACTTGAAAAGACGCCATTTTATACCTTGAAGAAATATAAAATGTTACCTAACCAGTTGAAAATTATACTTTGTCACAAAAAAGTCGGTGTAACCCCCTTGCTTGTACTGAGGCTTCTGGATAACACTTTTCGACATCACTTTGCAGCGAGCAACGCTATGATCCTAAAACAACTCAGATTAAGCAAGCACCTGACTCAGGCCCAACTGGCTACAATCTCCGGATTAAATATCCGTACAATTCAAAGAATAGAGCAGGGGCACACTCCAAGCCTGGAGTCTCTAAAATGCCTTGCCGCTGCACTGGACACTGACATCAACACGTTACAACAGGAGTCATTCATGACCAATAAACATGCGTCACCAGGGCCGCTGTGGCTGCGGATTTGGTTCTTTCTCGGAACATTTCAAAGTCAGCCAGGCAGGGCATTACTCATCAGGCTTGAGCGTATCCTACACGGTTTTGGTTTGCTTTTTTGCTTATTGGGACTCATAAGCGAAGCAGCCCTTGTTGGCGGTTTGCTGTTGCTCATCAATGGGTATTTCATTAGTTATTGCAAATATATGGGGGACAAGTTCGCTATCTGGTGAAAATGCGACCTTTGTGCCGCTAACCGCACTGTGAACCGGCGGCTTCACAGCCATGTGAAACACATATCATTAATCTGTACCCGTCACTGTTACAACTTTATACATTTATTTACGGAATATTCCGCCCGCTCAACTTAACTTAAACACACTAGATATCCAGAAAGGAACAATGATGAGCGCGCGGATCCATGGTATTGACCTTGCCAGAGCTTTGGCAATTTTTGGTATGGTGGTCGTAAACTTTAAACTCGTTATGGGTGCGACAACCGGCAGCCCACTGCTGTTGTCATTGAGCGGGTTATTAGAAGGACGCGCCGCAGCGCTGTTTGTGGTTCTGGCGGGCGCCGGGTTGACGTTAACCGCTCGCAAGATGCAAAATCATGGCCTGCTGCATCAAAAACAACTTCAAAATAAAATAGTTATGCGTGGTATTCTGCTACTTTGCCTGGGGTTACTTTATTTACCCGTCTGGCCGGCAGATATTCTGCACTTTTACGGCTGTTACTTTATTCTGGCCTCCTGGCTATTATTCGCCTCTCACCGTACTCTCCTCACACTCTGTGCGGTGGTTGTATCCACTTTTCCTGCGCTGTTGCTGATCATTGATTATTCCAAAGGCTGGCACTGGGAAACACTCACCTATCTGGATTTATGGACGCTCGATGGCCTGGTTAGGCGTATCTTTTACAACGGTTTTCACCCTGTTTTTCCCTGGTTTGCATTTCTACTGTTTGGTATGTGGCTGGGCCGCCAACCTTTGCACAATATCGCAACACAAAGAAAACTCTTTGTTAGAGCGCTTGTTACATTAATCGCGGTAGAGGCCGCGTTTTACCTGTTGCGCTCGTTTGCTGTCGAGTCCGGAATGCAAGATCAAGATATCAGATTTTTGCTCAGCACCGGACCTATCCCACCTCTGCCTCAGTACCTGGTGTGTGCCACTGCAACTGCAGTGCTTATTTTAATAAGCTGCATCAAACTTTCCCAGCGCTTTGCGCATACAGCCATACTTAAAACCCTGGAGAACACCGGAAAGTTATCGCTTACTTTTTACATAACCCATATCATTATTGGCATGGGCATTTTAGAATCGCTCAACATGCTAGGTGATCAGTCTATTGAGCTGGCACTGCTGAGTAGCCTGATTTTTTGCCTGTCAGCCTGGTGTTTTGCCATACTATGGAGTCGAAAGTTCACTCAGGGACCGATGGAATGGCTATTCAGATACCTTATTAATCGGGCTGAAGCCTATTCAGGCCATTTTATTCATGCCCGAAAATAACACGGTCGATAATTTTTCAGAACGCTAAAAAACATCATTCGACTTTATCTCAGCCTCTTACTGAAAAATAGTAACCATCTGATAAATATACTTTGTTTTAAAAATCAGATGAACTCCTCCTATCTCTATCCGGGCTAAAACGCTGGCGACCAGGTACTTGTATTTTCTTTGCTCGGACAAAAAATTTTCGACTACACTGAAATGAATTTCACCTGGCACAGGTCTTGTCGTTACAGCAGCATGTTCAGGTAGCTAAACACTACCGATAAGTACGGGCATGAACATGCTGCTGAACTACCTGTTGAATAAAAGAGAGTTGTTATTTTGGGTCAGGTAACCGCCACGCTCAGTTTGGCACACACTCAATGAGGAAGATAATATGAAAGCACTAACGGGGGCCGCGATGGCGGTCATGGTTGCAGGCCTGGTGGGCTGTAACGCAACAGACAACACGTCATCTAATACAGCAAATACCAGTGGTGCGAGTACCGATCTGGTTCACTGCTATGATGTTAACATTTGTGGTGGTCACAATGATTGTAAAACAGCAAGCAATGCCTGTTCAGGACAAGCCAGCTGTAAAGGGACAGGCTTTGTTGCAATGCCAACTAAAGCATGTGCGGATGTGGGCGGTAAAGTAAAAGATGAGTGGGTCGGTTCAGTAGCCAAATCTGACCTTGTAAAGTGCAATGACGTCAACATTTGTGGTGGTCACAATGACTGTAAAACCGCCAATAACGCCTGTGGTGGCCATGCGTCCTGTAAAGGTACCGGGTTTGTAAAAATGCCAGCTAAAGCATGCCAGGACATAGGTGGCAAAGTCGACAGCTAACAAACTAGCCTTGTGTCAGCAGGCAGACACCGAACATGCCTGCCTGCTGATCCTAACCTCTTGCTTTAAACGGAAGACACATTGAACGCTATACCGCCCTATCTGGGATTTGGCCTGGGACTCAGAACCTGCTATTTCGAAGACATTATCCAAACTCAACCGGACGTTGACTGGTTCGAGATCATCTCTGAAAACTATTTCGTCGATGGCGGAAAGCCCTGGCATTATCTCGATCAGATAAAAGAGCGCTATCCGATTGCCATGCATGGTGTGTCTATGTCGATTGGCAGCACATCAGCAATAAATTTTGAATACCTTGGGCAACTTAAACGCACCATTCAACGCGTTAACCCTGTATGGATTTCTGACCACTTGTGTTTTTCGTCCCTTGGGGAGTTTAACAGCCATGATTTACTGCCACTGCCATATACCGAAGAAGCCCTGACACATTTGTGCGAACGTCTACACATTATTCAGGATTATCTGGAACGTCCCGTCATCCTTGAAAATGTCTCCAGCTACCTCACCTATCATCAATCTCAGATGACGGAGTGGGACTTTTTATCGGCACTGCACCAGCAGTCGGGTTGCCAGTTTTTACTCGATATCAATAACGTCTATGTCAGTGCCAGAAATCATGGCTTCGACGCCATGGATTACCTCAACGCGATCCCCCAGCAAGCGGTTGCACAGATACATTTGGCTGGGCACAGCGACTTCGGCAGTCATATTGTCGACACACATGATCAACCTGTGTGCGACGCCGTTTGGCAATTGTTTCAGCGTTATACGCAATCAAGGCCGGCAGTCAATACCATGATCGAACGAGACGATAACTTTCCTCCTTTCGAAACTTTGATGGCAGAATTACGCCAGGCCAGAGAGCTTGCTCCGCTCAGTTGGAGGTCCAATGGCTAAGTTAGCCCAACTTCAGCAAGCATTTGTTGCCATGCTCAATGGCTCGGAATCAGATTTACTCAATCAGATTGCACCCCAACCTGGCTTAAATGTTCAGGACAGAGCTGCAATCTATCAAAATGCCTATCGTATTCGGCTGACCAAAGTACTGGAACAGGATCACGAAATGCTCGGCCTTTACTTAGGCGACGACTTATTTGATAACATGGTGAACGGATTTCTTGCTCAATATCCATCAACGGATCCATCTTTGCGACACTTTGGTGACAGGCTTCCCGAGTTTCTCTCGGATCATCCCCCTTTTTCTGACCATGGGATACTGAGCGAAATGGCCCGGTTTGAGCGCCTCTTGTTGCAAGCTTTTGATGCACCGGATGCACCTCGACTGACCATTCAGGCACTGCAGCAGATCCCTGCTAATTTATGGCCCAATGTCGTTTTTACGCTGCATCCAAGTGTGCGATTACTAGCGTGTCAGTTTTCCGCTGTTGAGAGCTGGCAGGCACTAAAACAAACGGACACCCCACCACAGCCTGAACTTGCAAACGAACACTATTGGCTAATTATTCGCGAGCCCGATTTACGCACCGCTTTTCACCCGCTCTCTCACAGTGATTATATATGCCTGACTACCCTGAAAGAGGGCCTGCCCTTTAGCTTTGTCTGTGAAGCCGCAGCCAACTTGCATCAGGATACAGAAGCTGGCACACACGCCGTTATGCAACTGCTGCAAAAAGCGCTCAACGCAAATTGGCTTAGCCGGTATCAGCTGCCAGATCCTATCCAGGACCTATCAAAATAAGGCGCCTTATGAAGCTCAGTGAAAAAGTCCGCCTGTATCAGCTTAGCCTGATCGCCAGTATGTTGTTTGCGTTTGTGGGTTTTGCTTACAATGCCTGGCGATTGGAGGTCTCTGAGCAAAACAATAATATACGCACCGCTTGTTTCGAAATGCT
Organism: Pseudoalteromonas ardens; assembly: GCF_030125445.1. NCBI lineage: Bacteria > Pseudomonadati > Pseudomonadota > Gammaproteobacteria > Alteromonadales > Pseudoalteromonadaceae > Pseudoalteromonas > Pseudoalteromonas ardens. The sequence continues at coordinate 1,109,984 of NZ_JASJUV010000001.1, read as the reverse complement.
CAGAGAACTGGCACAGCTTGAACAACTTATCTACATCGCCCATTATGATCAGGACAAAACCCTGGGCAGCCCGAGAAAAGGCTGGGTAAGTGTGGGTTTAATCAATGATTTCAGCTACCTGACCAACAGTGAACTACAACAAAGTGCCACCACACTCAGGGCAACCTGGTCAGATAACTGGCAAAATATTTATGCCAGTACCCAGGCTGTTGATTTGGTGGTTAAGGACATTGACACTGTCCGCGCTGACATCAAACAATTGCTTAATGAACTGGAATAGCAGCACTGTCCGTACTCACGCGCTTTGGCAGTCTGATCTCAAAACACGCTCCGCCCAGATCTGTGCTTTCTTCACTCACACTCACCGTACCATGATGCTTACTGACGATTGACTGGACAATCGCCAATCCCAGTCCACAGCCGCCAGAATCCCGCGAACGGCTGGGATCAAGCCGTGTAAATGGTTCAAAAATACGCGCCTGTTTTCCCGGCGGAATACCGATTCCATCGTCGATAACACGAACCACCAGCTCACCGGGTAGCTCCCTGAGCTCAACGCGTACTCTTTCCCTGGCAAAACGGCCGGCATTTCGCAATAAGTTGGTGAACAGTCGTTTTACCAGTGCTTCATCGCCTTGCCAATGTATCTCTTGCGCATCCAGTTCAAAGTCAACCTGAGGATAAAAAGGGGCAACCTTATCCAAGGTCTCCTGCAATACAGAGCCCATTTGCAACACAACCTGTTTTGGTTTGACTGAGTTGTCTTTTACTCTGGCGTAGTACAGCAACTCACTGACAAGGCCTTCCAGATCCTGCAAAGATTGATTCAGGCTGGTATGGAGCGCCGCTCGCTCCTCCTCTTCTGCATCTTCCAACATGTCCAATGCAAACTGCATCCTGGCCATCGGACTACGAAACTCATGCGCCACCCCATGTAACAGATCTCTTTGCAACGTGATTCTCGCCTCTCCTTCATTCAGTTGCGCGTCGACTAACTGCGAAAGCTGTTGCAAACTGCTATTCAAATCCTGAGGCTGACTCAGCGCAACGGGCATTTGAGCGAGTCGTTCGGCCAGCACGTTACGCTCTTTCACATTCAGATACCAGAAAACGAGCAGCAAAAGTAGGTTGAGAAAGGCCGACATCAACCAGTCAAACCAGTCTACCAAGTAGTAATAGACATCCTGGTCAACCAAAGGGCCAATTTCGAGTACCTCATGGTCGTTGAGCACAAAATACAGTGTGGCATTTAGGTAATCAACCAGCGCTTGCTGTTCATTAAGCTCAGCAAATTCGCTTAGCTGAGACTGAGAGTAAAAGTCGGCATTGCGCCGCACCACCAGTGCCTGGGTATCGTACCGTGCTTCCAGACGTACCTGCAGTTCAGATAATGATATTTGTGAAGGGCGGGCCAGCTCAGTTTGAACTCTGGCTCCGACCTCATCTAAAAACTGATTTTGCGTTTCGATATACCGGGTTTCAATCTCAACAAGTAAGGTATGTCGTACTGTCAGCGCCACCAGACTATTGAGCACAATCGCCAGAGCGATAAATGCGCTCAGCCGCAAAGCATTAACTTGCAATCAGATATCCTTTATTTCTTATTGTTTTAATAATTTTAGGCTCTTTTGGGTCATCCCCCAGTTTCTTGCGCAGCCTGGAGATGCGCAGATCAATTGAGCGATCCATACCGTCAAATTCAAGTTTAAATATTGTGCGGTACAATTCGTCCCGCGACAATATTCGGCCCGCAGAATTAGCCAGCAACCACAATAGCTCGAACTCAGCACTAGACAGCAAGACTTCTTTATCACCACATGTTGCCTTACGTTTTGCCAAGTCAACACAGATTTCACCGTCATTAATTGTGCGCACTGTCTGACTGGTTTGTGTCACAAGCATGTTGTGGCGCCTTAATTGTGCCCGAATATGGGCCAATAAGACACGAGGTTTAACGGGCTTACACAAATAGTCATCGGCACCCACTTCCAACCCGGTTACTTCATCTATGTCGTCTACCAATGCCGTCAGCATAATAATAGGCCCGTTAAAACGGCCCCGGATCTGACGGCAAATACTCAGGCCATCCTGACCAGGTAACATTAGATCAAGCACCAGTAGATCTGGTGCAAATTCATCAACGCGCGCAACGGCGCCATTTCCCTGCTCATAACAAGCGACATGATATCCATTTTTTTGCAGAAATTGAGACATCAGCTGAGTGAGCTCTCGATCATCATCTATCAATAATATTTTTTGTTGTGTCGTCATTTACAACCTGTTTAAACACGCATCATATATTTTAAGGTTATACGCTTTCGCATACTGATAAGCTTGTGTCCGTGCAGCTTTATCTGCTTCACTACGTAAAGTATCGCCGGTGCCCGGCATCACTTTAACACCACAGCGGGCTTCGAGCGCTTTAAATTCAAATTGTTCAAAGCCAGGCACCACAGGCCGCCGGCCCGTGGTGTAATACAACCTGAAGTCTTGCTTATCCATCGCCTCAGAGAGTGCTTGCTGCAGCTTTCCATCTGGCGCCATTTCTTGCTTATTCATCCCCTGGCACCCCACTGCCAATCCTGCACTGAGCAAAACGCTCAGTGCAGTTAGTTTACCCTTCATATTTTTTTACTCCTAACCGAATGAAAACCCCAGCCACCAACAACCAAAGCATCATAAACAACGTGCCTCCTGAACCACCATCATCCAGAGATTGAGTAGGAGGTTGCGGATCCGGCTGTGGATCGGGTTGAGGGTCTGGCTCTGGTTCTGGTTCTGGCTCAACAGGTGCGGCCTCAACAGTTACCGCAACGCTACCAGATGCAGTGCCTCCATTACCGTCACTTATGGTATAACCTATGGTGTCATCGCCAGAAAAGCCAGTGCCTGCAGTATAGAGCAAACCATTTGACGCAATCGTGACTGTACCGGTTCCCTGATAATCCACAGCAGAGATACTCAGCGCATCACCATCAACATCCGTGTCATTGCTCAATACAGTCAATAATACTTGCTCTGCCTGAAACTCCACATTAGCACTGTCGTTTTGCGCGACAGGTGCATCATTGACCGCAGTAACCGTCACCTCCACGTTAAATCGTTCACTGTTTTGATTGTCCTTTGTTGCGAATGCCGCAACATTCAGCGTGCCATTATAGTTCTCATTCGGGATCACTGTCAGATCTGTATAGGTATAGTTATCACCCGGCAGCAGGGTGATTAAATCAACAGCCAGCCCGAGCTCAAAGTTGAGATCTTCTTTTTTAATCTGTACACGGTCATCTTCCGCAACAGAAATCGGATTTTGAGATTCAAACACAGGTACTATCGGATCAGGCGGGCCATCAGAATTGATTGTAAAGTTCCCGGAATTAATGGCAAAAAAGATATTGTCGGTACAAGCAACTCGGATCCGGGCAGAATTGGTACTAATTGCAGAAGTGATTAGCACCTCCTGCTCTCCATCGTTATCGACCCCATTTGCCAGCGATGTACCAAAAGTCACACCTGCATCGGTAGAAAGGCTAATGGTTACTCTGGAGCATGAAACTGGCGCATTCTGAGTATTTGCAGTGTCCCAGGTCACGGTGTGTGTATCAGATAGCCACTGAGTGCTGCTATCAGGCTGGGTTACTGTGAATCCGCTTGACGAACCAACCACGTTGACCTGCATCGTATCGCTGGCAACATGCCCCTGACCATCTCGCACGGCCAGACGGAAGTTCAGCGTACGGCTTGTTGTTGGGTACGCTTCCCCATATGCCACGCTATTTGCAAGAATGTCGATTAATTTAGGAAAGGTTCTGACCGGCTGCATGATTGGGTTAAATACCCGAAACAAAGGCCCTGACCCAGAATCAATGGCATCCTGGCTTGCACTATTTGTAGCCGACCCAAGGTCGAACTGCTGCCAGCTGTAACTAAGCGTATCAGAATCTGCATCGGTTGCGCTGCCAGTTAACGTGAAAGGTGTGCGGGCGGGTATGGTAAAGTCGCTACCGGCATCAACCACTGGACTTTGATTGGTCAGATTAGTACGGGCACCGCAGGTGCTGCCAATCCCCTGACGGGTTACCGCAACCATTTGCTCAATGGAGTGTAAGTGAAAGAAGGGGTCTGAATTTTGCTGTAAATCTTGTTCTCCGCAAATGCCTGTGTATCCCATGATTGTCGAACCGCTACCCGGCTCATAAGCAGATAACCCAGAGCGGTTCCCCTGACAGGCGCCCACCAAACCATTAAAAGTATGTTCCGCACCGAGCTGGTGACCTATTTCGTGGGCAACATAATCGATATAAAATGCATCTGTCTCAGGCTGGGGACTGCCGGTCAGGCCAGCCGCTTTTTGGCTCGAACAAACTACCCCCAGCCCTGCAACGCCGCCTCCGGTAGTCACCACCAAATGTCCAATATCATAGTCAGTATCGCTCATGACGTTTTCTATCGCCTGAGAAATGGTGTCTCCGTCTATGTCTTCATCAGTATTTGAGAATGGATCTGTGTCCGCATCCACAAAAATTATTTGATCATTGTTAGCAACAAGCTGAAATGTTACTCCAAGATCCCGCGCATAGACCTGGTTAACTCGATTGACCATAGTCACAATCGCAGCCAAGGCAAGTGGACGTGTACCACCATGATAAGCGGTGTACTCCCCCGTAGCAGCTACCGCAAGGCGGTATACTATTTGTTCACTAATCTGGCTGGTTTGCATCAGCCCTTCAGGGCGATTTGCAGTGGGGTCAGAAATACCGGGAAAACGAATTGGCGGATGGCGTTTGATGTCTTGTGCATGGTTATGATGAACCGCTGGATTAAAAAAATAACTGCGATAGTTGTTTAACGCAGGCTGAGGGTCAATATAAATAGTTTGTCCCTGGTGTTCAAACATCCCAAAAAACCCTTTCGGCGACAAGTCAAAGGTGCCCTGATTATCAGGCTCTCCCACTTCCACCCCTTTAAAAGTTCTAATTTCCGGATATTTATTTGCCAGCTCAGGCGCCATCACCTGGCTCGGTGTCAGACGAAACGTCACAAACTGACCATTTGGTAGCGGCAAAACCATATTCACCGTGTTTGCCACCAGGAGTGTTGCTCTAACGGATGCTAAATCCAGCTCGAGGTATTGTTCAGTATTACCAGGCTTAAAATACTTGTCTTGCTCAAGCACAGTCCAGTGAGTCTGGCCGATTAAGTGGACCGCCAATGCACTTTGGCAAGTTAGAAATAGCATCAGGCATATCAGTGAGAGTTTATTCATAGTTAGCCCCGTCGGATTGTTGTCATTGCGGTCATAATTCAACCATACAACTACAAGCATAGACGGTCAGTAACCATTTGTAGGCGCTTTGTATCAGGATTGATAAATGTACCCAAACCAATTACTTAATTTTGCAGGTACAGGTACAATTATCTTAACTGGAGCAAACGCTGTATTTCGGCACAACTCGCAAATAAAGGCTCAGGAAGCCGCAGCTTGACGGGCCAAATTATCCTTTACAACAACCTGATAGCGTTGCTGATATTTGCGTTTGGCAACGATAAGCCCAAGAGTCCCTAATGCCGAAGGTGCCAGCCACGCCAGCAACATTGCCTGCTCTCCCAATACCTCGACAAGTAAGTAACGGCCACCAACGGCGCTAAATGCTGTGTAAACACCAATACCCGAGCCAATCATTGCGCTGAGGTGTTCAATAATCCATTGCCGCGGCTTTACTGTGTGAGCAAAGGTATAACGCATCATTTTTATTGCCACAATCATACTGATAATACTGAACGCCAGATATAAAACCTGACCACTTTGAGCGCCCAGGTAAGCAACGTATAACGCGCTGGCGCACAAAGCAAAATAGTTGAAAAGCATATCTGGACGTTTTACTGTCAGGCGTGATGCCTTATCCTTAAGCACGCGCATGCCATGCATAACCGACGCCAGAACCAAAAAAGACAACATGAGTAAAAAGCTGGCTCGCTCACGCGCTGAATTTAAAAAGTCAGCCTGATTGGATGCCTGAAGATAGGCTTCCGGATAAACAGAGATAGGGTCAGTCAGCACCAGTGCACAGCATAAAATGCCTGTTAAAGAGACAGTCTGCATACTGTAAGCATACGCTTTCCCTGACAGATTGTGCATTTTTCCGCCTTTTTTGGCCAAAATTGGTGCCCAGAATAAGAGTAATGCACAGCTACCCACGATGATGTGAATAACCAAAGAAAATTGATGAAGGTATTGCATAATTGTTATCTCCCTAGTTGATGTCCGTTCAGCTTAGGGAAAAGTAATCCGACCTTCATGTCACTATTGTCACTAAAAACCAATGACATTCGTCATGCTTCTTTTCTCGCTCTGATCTGATATAAGTACATATTATAAATAACAATTATGATTTTACTGTGCAGCCTTACTTTCAATATCAACCTTCTATGCTTGCAACCGCACTCGTGACCTGGGGCGCGGTAGCTGCACCAAGCCTGTTTGCTCTATCACAGGCTCCATTCTGGGCCTGGTTGCCACATCTGGCCTTACTGCCCTTAATTTTGCTGGTCACCAATGAGTCTCAGCACAGTTATGGTTATACAGTCAGATACCGGCTACTGGCTATAATGGCTTTTCTTATCCACAGCACCGGTTTTTTACTGCCTTCATCGGTATACCTTATTTACAGCGTAATGCTCATCGCTATTTTGACATTCTATTTATCACCTGTGCAGTCATACTGCTACATGCTGTTCGCCAGCATGACTTACTTGCTTGTCCAAAAGTTTTACTGGCAGCACCCATGGCCCTGGGTAGAGGCCATGTTATTTGCCTCATTTCATTTATTTTCTTATGTGGTAAGTCATCGCATGCAGCAAGAGCGAACAGCCAAAGAACAGGCTCAGCTGGCCAACAGCCAATTGCTGGCCACTCAGTCGCTACTTGGACAATCTGTTTCAAGACAGGAGCGATTATTACTGGCAAGGGAGCTACATGACGATGTGGGCCACCAGTTAACCAGTTTGATCGTTAACCTTGACGTTGCCAGAAGAACCGCACAGGAACCACTTAAGTCTCAGCTACAGCAAAGCTATACACTTGCCCGCGAAACACTGGAAAAGATCCGCACACTTGTCAGTGATAAGCGCACCGAGCAGTCGCTTGACCTCGAAGCGGTGCTCACTGAACTGATCCATCACGTGCCACGAGTCCATATTACTTTGCAGTTTAACGCTCACCCCGTTTTACAAAGCTTAAGCCATGCCCATTGTATTCTGCGAGTTTGCCAGGAATGTATCACCAATACCCTGAAACACAGTAACGCCACACAGGTCAATATTGAGTTTGGGCCATCAATCAATGCTGAGTTTCAGATGAAAATTTACGATAATGGTACCGCAGCGCCACTCAGCGAACCAGGTAATGGGCTTCGAGGCCTCCAAGAACGTGTTGCTGAACTTGGGGGGCAATTTGATTGGCACAACTCACCAAAAGGCTTTATCGTGCAAGTTCAGTTTAAGGAAACACACCATCATGAGTAAAATTAAGGTCCACCTGGTCGATGATCAAGCTTTAGTCAGGCAGGGCATGCAGGCCCTGCTCGCGCTCTGTGAAAACATTGAATGTAATAGTAGTTCAGCAAATGGGCTGGAATTTATAGATCAGTACACAGCAGGCCTCATTGATACTGACGTCATTTTGCTAGACATGCGTATGCCTGAGCTCGATGGGGTTGGCGTATTGGAGCGGCTCAATGCCATGGGAGACGCGCCCAAAGTATTGATCCTGACGACCTTTGACGATACCACAAAGCTACAACAAGCCCTGCAACTGGGTGCCAATGGCTGCATGCTTAAGGACGTCGAGTTAGAAGAACTGGAAGCAGCGATTCAGGCAGTATATGAGGGGAAACTGGTTATTCAACGTGCTTTAAGCAACGTATTTAAACAGGCAGAATCGATACTGGATGAGCTCACAGACAGGGAAAAACAAATTCTTGTACTCATAGCGCGTGGACTATCAAACAAAGAAATTGCAGGCCAGCTTTATAAAGCGGAAGGCACTATTCGCAATCACGTTTCCAATCTACTTAGCAAGCTTCAGGTCAGAGATCGCACCCAGGCGACATTAAAAGCTGTTGAATTGGGCCTGGTGAGCCAAAGCAGCTAAATCCAGAAATGAGCAAAATGTGAGATATAACCTACCCAATTGGTAAGAGAAATAGGTTAAATCTGTAATTTACACATTTCAGGAACAATTCACTTGCAAGTTTAGATCCCAAACTCTAAAGTACAGTCTGGTTTTATTATTGCATTGGACGCACTATGACTTACTTAATCAGATGGATCGCTGGCATTGCCTTGCTTACACTGGCACTGCTAACACTGTTTAAAGGACAATGGTTAAATTCTGGCTTATTTGCCACTTTGGGTATACTGACTTTCCCACGTCGTACTCTTACACAGTTGGATGACACCGCAGGTTATGGTCAACAACTGTACCAAAAACACCTGGTGGCTAACTCTAATGAACGTTCTACAGCCATGCCTTATCTGGTGGTGTGTATTTCGGTGATACTGGTCGTCGTGTTATATCAGCTTCTGTCTGGTTCAGCTGCATAAAGCCAGCGAATTGGCTGACCTTATGCAATAAGCGCTATGAAGCCCTACTCAAGCAGGTCGGTGCCGTTATGAAACTCCAAAATCATAGTGTCACCGGCTGCGCACGAGCTACCCTCAGCGTAACGGCATACATTTAAGCTATCCCTTGTCGACTGCTGGATCTCCAGCACTTGCGTCTCCAGTTCACCTTCAAGGTGCAGCTTACCGTCAACCACTGTAAACTTGCCCTGAATATTATTCGGTGCGTCTTTCGCGTAAACATACTCCCAGGCCCCTGTTACTGAAGGCATCATCATAAAATAATATCGCGCAGACTCACTCTGTGATTTAAAAGTCAGCGTTGTCTGGCCAAGCCATGAGTAATCAAAGGCCGATACGCTTTGATATGGCTTGAGATCGAACTTAACAATTGCCTTGCCCATAAAAAAATGCGGGCCGGCATCGACCAGCTCCGAGTCTGTTTGTATTGACACGTATAGGGCCTCTTCATCCTGCGCCAACAGTTTTAACGTAAAAGTACAAGACACATAACACGTATCATCCGGACAGACAGGGACCGTACCCAGCTGAGGGTGAATAATTTTCTGGCGCTCTATTTCACCAGCCTGATTAAATGACCAAACTGCGCTCCCGAAAGCCACATTGGGAATATAAACGTGATCCTCAAAGTAGTCATAGCGAGCTTCGCCACGCAACCAGGTACCCACCGTATTCTCATAACTGAAATGCGTTTTCTGATCTTTAATCATTAACCCCGTGCGCAACAGCGGCGCTTTACCTGTATGGCTTGTGGCTTTGATCACAACACCTAATCCAACCCCTGCCAGTGATTCTGTGATTCTCAATACAAGTTTATTTTTGATACCATTTTGCCAATATTTCAGCACCAGGCGATTACCTTTAATACGCCATTTAAAGCGGCTCACCGTGTTATCATGATGCGTTATTTGACCATGCCCATTAGCAAAGAAGTTCGCTTCGACGGCGCCAAATGCGGGTATATCAAATTCTTCATACAAGATGTAATCAACCCCCGGGATCACCCAGGTTCCCTCAGTAAGATCAACTTGCCAGTCTTGCATTGACTTGGCTGGCACCAGAATTCCGGCAAAGTGCTGTGCCTGCGTTTCAACCACTTCCATTGTGTCCGTTCGCACTACCCGCATGTGTTGTGCAAAGGAAACACCTTCCTGCGACGGAAAAACATGCACCTGGTATATTTCTGAGCGATACTCTACACCCTGATCTTGATATGCCCAGATCAGTTCCGGTGAGGCCAGATTAACTTGTAATCCATCATCAACTTTGCTCCAGCTTATCTGGCTTTCAGTTTGCCGTGCGTATTTTCCCGTGCCATTTTTGGCCAGGACAAGTTCATAGGTGGGACCAGTCGAACTTTTATCGTAAAGGAAAAACTTGCCTTTTTTAATATCATGCAATTCAGACAAGCTGGTTGCGACGCTGGAAAAACTCAAACCAGACAAGATACTTAGTATGATGGGTATTAAGATTCTATATACGTTCACTTCTAACTCCTTGATGTTATTATTTTATATGTGAGCAGCACGCACAGTGCAGCCAATTCACTGTGACAGAGTTGAAATACTTGTTCAAGTTTCAGACAGAAGCTTTTGGTGAGCCGTGTGAGATTTGACTCAGTTATGGGCCAATATAGCGGCGATTGTGTTCAGCCAGAGCACGGCGGACCTTATCAATGATTTGACTATCCGTATCAGGATGAAATGCCAGACAAGCTCTCTCACCGGAACGATCTCGCACCTCCAGTGCAGACGTCACCACCTCATATGGCTCTTCAATCAAACGTAGGGCCTCGTAGATGGTAAATTCCGTGGTCATAAGAAAATCGACCCGACCTGCCAGTAGTTTTTTTACCAGCGAGTCTGGATTGGCTGACACATCTAAATTCACGCCTCCTTTAAAGCCCTTACTGAGCAAATACTCGTGAACCACGCTCCCTCTAACCAACGCTGTGATATAACGTTTAGCGTCCTCCAATGAGCCAATTTGTATGTCTTCTCGGGTAGATAAACGAAAGAGATGCTCTTTAACTGGCCTTAACAAAGGACAGGCCCACTCAAACCGGGCCTCACGGTCTGGCGTACGAAAAATAGAGTAAATCATAGTGTTAGGTTGAGTTTGGGCAATTTTCATGGCTCTGGTCCAGGGGAATACCAAGATTTCATAGCTGATCCCGGCAGCATCAAGTACTTCCCTCACCTTTTGAGTGGCACGTCCATCAACCAGCCCCTGCTCGTTGATAAAGTTGTAAGGCACCCACTCCTCCGTGACAACCTGGAGTTGGATAGTCGCTTCTGACTCGGGCACTATGACGGGGCGCGGCTGTGGATGTGGATGTGGGTGTGCAACTACCAGGCGGCAGGCAAACATAGCAACAGCCACTACGGAGTAACATAATAACTTAAAGATAGTGCCATACCTCATGCAATCTACTTAACCTCACCCCTCATTGTATTGACCAAATAGCCTCTAACCGTGCCGGATGGTTTTGCAATTTCTAAGCCTCTCATGCACCATGCTAGACTAAACTCTCAAACAGATCACTGCTATGCTAAAAAATATCCTTATTTTCGTCACTTTGCTCTATTGCAGCGCACTCGCGGCAAGTAACGCTCAGCCTGCTCTCATCTTAACCGAGCAACAGCAGCAACAAGTATTGCAACAGCTGAAAGAGCCAATGTATCGCCCATTAATGGAGCGCTATATTTTAGACGAATTAAAATCCTTACGGCAGGATCAACAAAAGCTGCGTGAGGATGTCACTTTACAGCTCACCCACAAACAGCTTGATGCCGCAGACCGCGCACTGACCTATACCACGGATACCATCAACAATGTGCTGTTCATCATCACAGCTACAGCCTCACTGCTTGTGTTGGTTGGCTGGAATTCATTGCGGGATATCAAAAATAAAGTTGAGGAAACGGTTAATGATAGAGTCGGTAATATCACTGAAGAATATGAACAAAGGCTAAGAACGCTGGAAGAAAAGCTCAAAGAGCGCTCAGAAGAAATTCTCAACAACCAACGAAAAATCACAATCACCAACGAAATTCACTCGTTATGGATGCGAGCAAATCTCGAAAGTGACATGCATGGCAAAATCGAGATGTACGACGAAATCCTGAAACGTCACCCCGATGATGTTGAAGCGCTGGTTTACAAAGCCGATGCCCTGCTCGAACTAGAACAAACAGGGCCTGCAATTAATCTGTGCAATCAGGCGCTTGAAATTGACAGTGACTATGGCTATGCCTATTGGCAGCGCGCCTGTGCTTATGCCCTGTTGGATCAATATGCTGATGCGATTGCCGATATTAAAATGGCACTGGCCTACTCGCCAAACCTAAAGAATGAGCTCAATAACGAGCCCTCATTTCAAGTTTTGGAGACAAACCCGAGCTTTAAGGAATTGGTTGAGCACTGGTAGCAGCGCTTATCTGTGCTGAGGCTATGTACCTGAAAAACATTGTGCATAGCCTTGACGATTTTCACACTTAACGAAAAAACACGACCTTTTTAATTTTACCGTTTTCAATTTGATAGCTAGTCACAAATTCCGAGCGTTTATCCACAACACCCGCTTCTTTACTGCAAATCTCCGAAGTTTCATGATCAATCACGATGGAGCCATGCGTAATACGCTTAATTGAGGTGGCTTTAAGGCAGTGCATTTTCTTAAACATCAGCCCATAACGCTCAATCAGTTTTTCTTTTCCAGTAAACATCAAGGTTTGCGGATACATATAAAATTCAACATCTTCGGCATATAACTCTATAAACTTGCGTATGTTTTGCGCGTTATACGCCAAAATAAGCTTGTCGACTACGGCTTCTGCCGCCAGTTCCTGCTCTGTCTTTGCTAACTGATAATCGCTGGCCTGTTCATCAAGCGCAGGGTTTGCTGACCCAATAACCGAATAAACCAATCCAATCAGTACAAATAGGTATTTCATAAATTACCTTTTCATGGGACTAATTGGCGTGCACGATAGCAAATTCAGTTACCAGAATACAGAATCAGGCCACTCCACCGGGAAGTTTTGCTTTGCTAAGTGTCAATATTCGAATACATTGCCTTACGCTCACCAATATTGCTCTACCGTAATATGGCCAGGTTGTGCCCGCCGATTCCGGGTGAACCCCATCGTCTGTAATAAGGCGGTCGTATCTTTCACCATTTGCGGGTTACCACACAGCATAAACTGGCTGTCTTCAGGCAGCTGCTCAAAACCACAATGACGGCATAGCTCTTCGCTCTCGAGCAGGTTTGTCACTCTTCCAGAAAGAGTGTGCGCCGTCTCCTCCCGGCTAACTAATGGCACATATTTGAACTGCTTAAATATTTTCTCTGTATCCAGTAGCATGTCCTGATAGCACAAATCTTGTGCATGGCGCACGCCGTTAACCAGCACAACCCGATCAAAGCGCTTCCACAACTTACCATCACTCAGCATAGACAAAAACGGGCCTATCGCCGTGCCTGTGCTCAGCATCCACAGTACACTCGCATCCGGTACTTCATCCAATGTGAAAAACCCACTAGGCTTACCTGCCACTAAAATATCATCGCCTATGTCCAGGGCCGCCAATGGCGCAGATAATTGCCCATCAGGCACTTCAATCAAAAAGAACTCAAGTAAAGGGTCCTGAGGCGCGTTTACAAAAGAGTATGCACGCGAAACTTTTTTGTCTTCTACGGGTAATGCCAGTTTAGTAAACTGGCCAGCAGTGAAAGGGTCGATATCAGCCGCTACTTTGATACTAAACAAGCTGGGTGTCCACCACAGCTTTTCAACCACTTTGCCATTCACCCAGTTCGCCATACTTGCTCCCGATAGTTTTCTTATACCTGCACCTTAAATCTGGCATAAAGTGAGGTAAAAACAAATTTTTATATAAATCAGGCTCGCAACACTACATCCCTTTACACCAACGTCTGGCCAGTGCACTCGAAAGCAGAGGTTGCTTAGTGTTAATTCGAGCAGGTCTTACCACAGCCTGATTTAGACTAAAACGCGCCGACAACAGCATAACAAACTCGATATAGTCCGCCGCAATTGTCTCTATATCCTGCAGTTGCTGTCGCTGTAACTGATTCAGATTATTAGCAGAACTATATGACCGGAAGGTGTCGAGCCATTGAATAAACCTCCCCCCATGATCAGTCAGCATGTCAATGTCCAGAGTGCTCAAGGTGCGCAGCTGATCATATGCTTGCGTATCATTTTTGGCGAGCGCAACGACCAACATATTTGCCACCACAGCCTGTGCATTGCGCTTATCTCCCACAAGCAAATAATGTTCACGCGCTTGCTGATACGCGCGATGCGCTTCATCATAGCGTTTGAGCTGCAAAGCTGTATTGCCTTTAGCGACATGCAATCCGGCCAGGATAATGCTCGGTAAGTACTTTTCCTCAATCCCCTGAAGTAGACGAAACCCAATCGCTGGCTGGTCGGCATTGCGATGTACTATCGCAATATTGATTTTAATAAGCGCTCTTTCATCGTGGCTGTTGGCATATGTTAACGCACAACGATAGTGCGTCAGTGCATCTTCAGGTTGCCCGACCTTTCGATATGCAACGCCTAAGTTATTTATAACATTGAGCTCTTTGCCCGCAACGTGAGGAGATAATCGTCCCGACTGAAGTATTTGAGCGACCTCTGCAACGAGTTTCCAGTCCTGTACCCTGGTTGCAGCCATCAATAAGTAACGATATGCCAGTGCCGCATCGGCGCAGGTTGCACGCTGAAAACTACCCTGATTGCTTAAATACGTTTGTACAGCTTGTTGAGGCTGATTAAATGCCTGTGATTTCAGTAACTCTATCGGCACATTACAGGATGCCGTTGTTGACAAAGCCATTCCCCAGGACAGCAACATACTCGGAAAAGTCATCATCTCTGACCTTAATATAAAACCGCATAATCAGAGTATATAGCTAACTGGTGAGATTAAACGCCAACCTGAGTGCATTTATTTCAGTTCAGTGAATACTGAGAAGAAATAAAATAACAAAACGTCTGCAAGGAATACGCTGGGACAAACTATTATCGAAACTGACTTTTTAATTAGGTGAAGGCATATATCACCAGTGCGCGTCCCGTGCGTATAACAAAAAGGAATAACAGCAAGGTAGTGGGCAATAAATTTCAGGTAAAAAAAAGCCGCACTGGGTGCGGCTTTTTGGGTGTGATTCGCGTTGTTTTAGGCGTGTCTCCAAAACTCTGCGATTACGTTACCAAGGAACAGGGAGATCCTGGGCAGGACCAAATTCTTTAAATTGACTCAAGGGCAATTTTAACCATTTCATTGAACGTGCTTTGACGTTCTTCTGGTGGTGTTGCTTCGCCAGTGATTACATGATCGCTCACCGTAAATAGCGCCATTGCTTTGGCACCATACTCTGCAGCAACACCGTACAGGCCGGCTGTTTCCATATCAACAGCCAGTACACCCAGCTTATCTAGCTCAGGGTAAAAGCTGCTGTCAGCCTGATAGAAAGTGTCTGTGGTGTATACATTACCAACTTTCGCTTCAATACCAAGGCGACGTGCAGCGTTCACACCATTCTCAAGCAGACCAAAGTCGGCAATGGCCGCAAAATCAAAACCACGTACGCGAGCACGATTGACATTTGAGTCTGTACTTGCGCCTTGTGCAAAAATCACGTCGCGGATTTTGGTATCCTGGTTGATACCACCACAGGTACCAATGCGAATTAAGTTCTTAACACCAAAGCTGACGATCAGCTCACGAGCATAAATAGACATGGAGGGAATACCCATACCTGAGCCCATAATACTGACAGGCTTACCGTTGTAAGTACCGGTAAAGCCGAACATGTTGCGTACGTCCGTTACCTGACGTGCGTCTTGCAAAAAGTTTTCAGCAATGTACTTGGCACGCAGTGGGTCCCCTGGCATTAGCACCGTTTCAGCAAAATCACCTGGGTTAGCATTAATATGCGGAGTACTCATAACATGTTTCCTTTAATTCAAGCCTTAGCGAGTTGGGCTGCAAAGCCGTCACCATAATCACAAGCAGATAAGTTAAACCACTGAGCCAGCGTCTGACCCATATCTGCAAAGCTGTTTCTTTCACCTAACGGAGTATTGTTCATTCCATTGCGATACGCCAATACTGGCACGTATTCGCGGGTGTGGTCTGTGCCCGGAGCGGTCGGATCACAGCCGTGGTCCGCTGTAATTAACAGCAGATCATCGTCTTTTAATTGGTTAATGATGTTCGGTAAATAAGCATCAAACTGCGCCAGCGCCTCAGCATAACCCACCGCATTGCGGCGATGACCGAATTTTTCATCGAAATCCACCAGGTTAGTGAAAATCAAACTATGCTCCGGTGCGCTTTGCATGACTTCACTGGTTTTTTCCAGCAAATTCATCAGGCCAGGCGCTTTATGCTTTTGCGTAATACCTTGATGCGCATAGATATCAGCGATTTTACCGATACTGATCACTTCACCACCGTCGTTCGCCAGCTTGTCTAATACTGTCGGCGAGGGTGGTAACACTGAATAATCACGGCGATTACCAGTACGAATAAAGTCGGCACTCGAAGTGCCTATAAATGGCCGCGCAATCACTCGTCCTATATTCATTTCATCAAGCAGTGCCCGTGCGATTTCACATACTTGATAAAGCTTGTCAAGGCCAAATGATTGCTCATGTGCGGCTATTTGAAACACACTGTCAACTGAGGTGTAGCAAATTGGCATGCCAGTTTTGACGTGCTCTTCACCCAGTTGCTCTAAAATGGTTGTACCTGAGGCATAGCAGTTACCCAAAATACCGGGAATGTCCGCACGCTTACACAACTCATCGATAAATTCTTGTGGGAAACAAGGCTGTGTATTGGGGAAGTAACCCCATTCAAACAACACAGGTACGCCTGCCATTTCCCAGTGCCCAGACGGCGTATCTTTACCGCTGGATAATTCTTTTGCATAACCCCATGCAGCTTGCGGTTCAATACGCTGTGCAACTTCACAGGCTTCTTTACCTGCGGCTTCACATGCTGCAATAAGTCCAAGCTTACTTAAATTAGGTAAAGATAAAGCTTCACCTTTTTCTTGCTTATATGCTGCTAATAGATGAGCCAGGGTATTAGCACCAGCATCTCCAAACTTCTCGGCATCGGGTGCTGCCCCAATCCCTAAGCTGTCTGCCATTAATATGATTGCTCTTGCCATAATTTACCTCTCATCTATTTATTCTGACGCACAACGATTTTGTTTTTAGGTCGTGATTACTCGTCAGAGGGTGTTACTTTATTTGTAGCCCAAATTAACGTACAGGACATAAGTCCGCTGTCATAAAAGCATAACAAAAATCCATTTGTCCCCATATTAATTAAATTTCAACACTAATTGGACCAGCGGACATAAGTCCTGTTTTGTTATAACCAAAACAATTAAATTTGCTCCTTAAGCGAGGCAAAAGAGATTAATCGTGTCTTTTTTGCTATTGTGATCTTCCAACATTAGCAACTGCTGGGTGTGAACTTTAGTGACACGAACAATTATAGCCATCGCCGGCGCATCTGCGTCCGGTAAGTCTCTTTTTAGTCAAACTATTTATAACGAACTAGTAAACGAACTTGAGTCGGGTGCCATCGCCGTTATAGAAGAAGACGCCTATTATAAAGATCAATCGCATTTGCCGTTTGAACACAGAACTCAAACGAACTATGACCATCCGGATGCGTTTGAACATGCGTTAATGAAAGAGCACCTGACGCAACTGCGTCAAGGTAAGTCTGTACAAGTACCGACTTACGACTATGCTCAACATACACGCAGTAGTGAGACACGCACGGTAAACCCGGCAAAGATTTTAGTCGTTGAAGGGATCTTACTGTTAAGCGATCCAGCATTAATCGAAGAATTTGATATCAAGGTGTTTATTGATACGCCGCTTGATATCTGTCTGCTGCGAAGAATGCAACGAGACATAGAAACTCGCGGTAGAAGTATCTCTTCGGTGGTTGAGCAATATCAGGCAACGGTAAGACCTATGTTTTACCAATTTATTGAGCCTTCAAAGCACAATGCCGACTTGGTCGTTACCCGTGGCGGTATGAATCGCGTTGCGATTGATATTATTAAAAGTAAAATAAAATATTTACTGCAAGAATAATACGGGAACAATCTGGCATGACAACAATAATGAGCTTAGTCGGCATGTTAATGCTACTAGCCATCGCCTACGCAGCTTCCACCAAGCGTAGTGCCATTAATTATCGAACCGTGGGTATCGCATTTATCATGCAAATACTCATTGGTGGCTTCGTACTTTTCGTAGAAGCCGGTAAAAACGCGCTGGCGGCTATGTCGAAAGCGGTTTCATCTGTGATCGGCTATGCCAATGACGGGATCAGCTTCCTGTTTGGCCCATTGGCCGGTGCGGACAACATAGGGTTTATTTTTGCGATCCAAGTACTTCCTGTGATCGTATTCTTCTCAGCCCTGGTCGGTGTGTTATATCACATCGGTATTATGGAGTGGATCATCAAAATCTTAGGGGGTGGTCTACAGAAGCTGCTCAAAACGTCCAGACCAGAGTCTTTGTCAGCAACGGCAAATATCTTCGTAGGACAAACTGAAGCACCTTTAATCGTAAAGCCTTTTATCCCTAAGATGACCCAGTCAGAACTGTTTGCTGTAATGGTAGGTGGTTTGGCGACAGTAGCAGGCTCTGTCATGGCAGGCTATGTTGCTATTGGGGTTGAATTAAAGTACCTGATTGCAGCCAGCTTTATGGCGGCGCCAGGCGGTTTCCTGATGGCTAAAATGATTGTGCCGGAAACCGAAAAGCCAAAAGAAAATCTCGCAGAGGTTGATAGCGGCGACGACAAACCGGTTAATGTGATCGATGCAGCAGCAGCTGGCGCATCAAGCGGTATGCACCTGGCACTAAATGTCGGTGCAATGTTACTGGCTTTTGTGGCACTGATTGCACTATTAAACGGGTTACTAGGTGGTATTGGTGGGATGTTTGACCATCCAACACTGACACTACAAGAGATTTTAGGCTATGTATTTGCTCCGGTTGCCTGGATGTTAGGCGTACCTTGGGCAGAAGCCACTCAGGCAGGCAGCTTTATCGGCCAGAAACTGGTTGTAAACGAGTTTGTTGCTTACCTGGACTTTATGAATTATCGCGACACGTTAAGTGAACACACACAAGCGATTGTCACATTCGCGTTATGTGGATTTGCTAACTTGTCATCGATAGCCATCTTACTAGGCGGATTAGGCGGTATGGCGCCGAGTCGAAGAAAGGATATCGCACGCTTAGGGCTCAGGGCGGTTTTAGCAGGGTCTATGGCTAACCTAATGAGCGCAGCAATTGCAGGGTTTTTCCTCTCGCTAGCTTAGAAACTTAATGAGATAAGCCTCAGTTGCAAAACAATTGGTTGGTTGCTTTAAGGGGTTAGAGTAACCAAACTAACTTGAACGATACTTCACCAAAGGGCCTTTATGGCCCTTTTATCGTTTCTATACGCTCATACCAATTTCACTTAATACTTGGTCTATTTGAAGGAGCAAATATGACGCTAACAGCGTTAAAAACTTCTCATTTAGAACCTGATACCTTAAACATAGGTTCACAAATTTTTGCCTCGCCTATAGGGATGTAGGTGCCTCAGCGATAGCAGGACGCGGGAGCGGTGTTGTCGACTATATTTTCTCGCCTCAAAATAGAACACTTAATTAAGCAAATTGGTATCACTTCTTTTTGCTATCCGGTAGGTTTCCTGTGCATGCAGGTAAAGCCCTTTCACTATGCGATAGAACCCCCAAACAAGTAATAACGGCATTAAGATTAAATCAAACAGATTCACCGCCAGTGTACTCACTAAATAATGCGACAAAGCGTTCTGCTGATACCTGACATGCTTAGGCGATACTTTTTCCAGTTCATGAATGCTCGACTCCGCTTTGTCTTTTAATGACGCTTTATTTTGTCCATGCGTAACATCCTGATGATATTGCAACAACGCTGTACGACCCGTCGTTTTATAGCTGGCACTGACAGAATGGCTAATGGCACCACTGATATGAATGGCGTAGGGCAACATCAGATGCAGCAGTACAAAAGCCAACAATAGTCCCTCACATACCCGTTTAAGAACAGCACATAGCACCACAGGTAAACCAAATAACTCAGCGCATAGCCAAACCATCGCGCCACTTAACGTGGCAATCAGCAGCGGCATAGCTATGACATGTGCAGCCTCACTGAGCAACGACAATATCTCTACAGCAACCAGTGAGGCAAGATTCAGATTAATGCCTTGCTGCAGGTAATGTGTCACTGTCGCAATCATATTACCGACATCGACCTTAAACTCGGCAATAAATGACACCCCCACCTGGCTGCTTTCCACCACTTTGAGTAGCCCGTTGATCTCTGCAAGGTAAAACAAATCATCCAGCGCCTGAGTTTCAACATGGTGTAAATAAGCCTGATTACTCAGATACACAGCATCCGGTTGATGCTGCCAATCATGATAATGGATCACCGCGATAGTCAAAAAACCAATCACCACCAGTAGTAACAGAGCCCGCATAACCGTGTGCTCGTGTTGCCAAAGCTGTTTCGCAAAGCTCATGATTTTGCTCCCATACTTGTGCACTTCATAGCATTTAGTCCCGGCTCTCCCGCTATCACCACATCCATATCAACCGAAGTACGCACACCTGCAACTTGGGCTGAATCTGAATATTGCCATAACCACCAGGCATGTGCCTGCTGAGGAACACTGGGGCTGTCAGCATAATCGGCCAGCCAAAAAGGTTGGTTAGCAAACTGGGCTGATAAGTTCTCTTGCCAAAAATCGCCATAACTATACAAAATGGTTTTACACCCTGTTCGCTGCTTCACGGCTTCTATAAACTGCGAAACCCCATTGCTGATCTGCTGCGGTGTGCGATTACTGGTGATCTCTACATCCAGCATAGGTATCAGTGTCAGCTCAAGCCCTTGCACGGTTGTCATAAAGTTATCGACCTGCTTAGTGGGGTCATCGTCTGGTTCAAAATAGTGATATGCCCCCACTTGCAACCCCGCTGACTGTGCCCCTTTAAAATGAGCATAGAATTGTGGATCCCGATAGGTTATACCATCGGTGGCTTTGATATAAACGAACTGTACGCCTGCTTGCGAAACCTGTTGCCAATCAACCGTCCCCTGGTAGTGTGACACATCGATCCCCAACACAGCCTTAGCATTAGGATCACTGAGATATTGCTGAAGACTTTTCGGAAAAAGAACATCATTCAACGCACCATCCTGCTGAGCAGGAGGCATAAATCCGGGCCGAAAGAAAAACAACAAACAGGCAATGGCCATAAACAGCACAAATACCATAGGGGAATCGTGTTCGAGTGTTTTGCTGGAGAGCATTCAGTATCCTTCTCTAAAATATGTGCTACCGAGCGACTAGCATCTAGTTTAGTCAAAGGATGTGGGTTTGTCTGACAGGTGATTTAAAAAAGCAAAAGAAACCAAATGGCCGGTCTTTACGCCCGGCCAACGAGTACAGGTGAAGTGATTTACTGTTTAAGCTGTGCCTTTGCCTGCTCTACTTTATCGTAATCAAGACCCAGTTCCTGAACCGCTTCTTTGATAAGCCCCGGATTTTGCATCACCAGGGCCATTAGTTGTTGTAGTTTTTCAGCTGGGATATTGAGTTGCTGAACAACCGCCATAGCCATCAAAGGGTTTTCGGTCAGTGCCTGAAATACCTCATTGATTTTTTCATCACTGATGTTGTGCTCTTTGAGCAAGGCAATAATGGGATTCATATTTTTTGTCCTATTTTAATCTTGTGGTAGTTCGTTACGGCACAATACGGCGCCATAAAATCCATCAAACTCTGAGTTTATCCCCGGCAGCAAACTCAGTTCCTGTTGCAGGGTCCAGTCAGGGTTAGCGTCTAAAAATTGCACGACCTGTTGCTGATTTTCGACCGGCAGGATGGAGCAGGTTGCATACACCAGTTTGCCACCCGGACGGCACATCTGACTATATCGTTGCAACAGATCGGCCTGAAGCGCAATCAAGTCACTAATACTTTGCTCGCTAAGGTGCCATTTGCTATCTGGATTGCGGCGTAATACACCGGTCCCGGAGCATGGTACATCAAGTAATACCCGATCAAACTTATCTTTGAGGCGTTTGATGGTTTTATTGTTTTTAATCGCTCTCGTCTCAATCATATGGCAACCAGCACGTTTTGCCCGCTTTTTGAGCGTATCCAGCTTGTGCTGATGGATGTCCATCGACAGCAGACGGCCTTTGTTCTTCATTAGGGCTGCAAGGTGTAAGCTTTTACCACCAGCCCCCGCACACGCATCAACCACTTTCATGCCTGGTGCAACGTCCAGTAACGGTGCAATTTGCTGAGACCCGGCATCCTGCATTTCACACTCTCCAGATTGGAACGCGCTGGATTTAAATAGTTTATCTACCGCCTGAATGACCAGTGCATCAGGCAACGCAGAAGAAATGTGTTCACAGGAGATCTGTTCCCGCTCTAACTTACCAGCAAGGGCATCTGCCGAGGTTTTTAAGGTATTGGCTCTAACATAATAGCCCGGTGCGCGATTTAACGCTTCAGCCACCTGAGGCCATTGCTGACCAAGCTGAGAGCTCCCCAGGGTATCCAGCCAATCGGGATAGCTAAGCTGAATGGCTTGTGATGCAGTATCCAGTCGGGTTAATAGCTCAGCCTTTGAAAGATTTCGCATTTCTGGCCAGTCGGGAATTGGCTTATCGTTGAGTAACTGAAAAGCCTGCCACACAGGCCAGAAATCCTGTTCGCTGGCATTACTGGCATAGGCCAATTTGCGAATAAAACGGACCAAATCATACAGGGTCGTAACAAAATACGCTTTGTCTTCGCGACGCCAGTGAGGATTATCGTGTAAGTGGTGCTGAATGACTTTGTCAGCATATAAAGATTGTTGGAATATTCCGTTAAATGCGGTGTGTAATGTACTGATAAGTTGACGATCAACGGTCACGCGATGTTCTCTGCCTGCAAATATTGAATATCAATTGTAGCGCTTTTAAGCGGCTCAAACCACTGATGGATGCAGCGCCAGCGCTTCAATGTGGGTTGGCTATTATCTGACCTGGTTAAAGAACAGGCAGAACCAAATAGTTAACAATATAAACACATTGACAACACCAACTTTAGATGCCAAATTAACTGTACCCGCAGTAGGAAACTCCTGGGTATACGAGTTGAATCAATAACTAAGGAAATGTTATGAAACTACAAGTAAGAAAGTCGAATCTGAAATCTCTATCTCAATCCCAGCAACTTAACCTAGCTCAGACACCCAATGTGGCCGGTGGCCAGATTGAACCAAACAGCAGCTACCCAACTTATCGTAACTGCCCTCCTCCGGGTGATTCGATGGACTGTGCAACTGCACCGGCACAGGGTATGATTTGTGTGATCACAGGGCCCTGCGGCGACTTCTAAGCCCAAAAATAGTTTAAACTAACAAAGGCAGCGCTGATCTGCAGCCTGCCTTAATGCACCGATAATCTCACAGACTTGCCCGCCGGTAACAAAAAGAAACAAATCGACCTGTTTTGTATACAAATCGAGCACACTGTCCACAAGACAAGTACATGCGAAGCTTGTTAGAATGAAATTGGCATTCATATGCTCAACAACAGGAATTTATAAATTGGAGAAAAGATGAAATATAAAGGACTTTTTATCGCTGTCGGTGCAGCATTGACACTCGCGGCATGTGGCGGTTCATCAAACGATAACTCGGTTGCAAGCAAAGAACAACAACCAAAGCCCAATACCTCAAAACCAACGCCAGACCCCGTATTTTCAGTGACGGCAAGACTGGTGCCTAGCTCATGCAGTAACACGACCACACCTGCAGTCGCAGAAGTGGTTTTTCATAATGCCAGTGGCAAGGCCATCTCTAGTGTAACAACAGGACAAGATGGAAAACTGACGCAGGCCCTGCCAGAAAACACACATCATGTTTCATTAATCGCCAATAGTGCGAATAATCAGCAGATGCCAACTCAGCTATTTACATTGCTGGATGTTACTAACACAGATTATGGCATCATCACATTTGACCAACAGCTACCCTGTGAATATCCCAGAAAAGAATTTGATCTCAGTGCACTTTCTGCCAGCCAACCTGATTACTATATCAGCGGTCTTATAGGCGACGAAATGTCCCTACAAGACCCGGTAACTGACATAACATATATTGAAGCTGAGAGTAAAAATAGGCTTATGCATATCAGTAACGAAGACTACACTGATGTACGTGGCGGTCTGTTCAGCCTGGAAGGCGAAAGTCCGCTAGAGTTAACTGATGAAGCATTTGATAGTCCTGGTGTAAGAGTCAATCTCGTCGATTTGCCTCTATCAAAAATAGACAGTATTAACTCTCGCGTACTCCTGACGTCATTCAACGACAGTGAACAACTCAGCGCGCAACTCATAGCTGGGCCTAATTACCGTCACAAGTATATTTTTCCTGAACTTGCGACCACCAGCTATGCATATAACTCTATTTCCGAACGCGCTGTATTGCCCGGCTTCGATATGTTCACCAGTTCTGCCACTGTGCATAGCATTGACGATGACGGTCAGCCCAGCGAAACCGCACCGCTGCTGTATGACGCAGCACTGCAAAACGCCTTCATGCAATTTGCACAGTCTATGGCCCAGCAAAGCAATGGCAACTTGTTCCAGTATGACTTCTCCAATGTCGATGATCGCATCAACCTGATCGCCATCACATTACGATGGGAAGATACCGTTAATGGCAAAGTTAAATGGGAAGTACTAAGTAAACCCCAGGCAGCGATCCCCAACTTTGAGTTCGGTAATGCCATCGATACCACTATCAACACAGTAGAAAGCTTCGAGCTGAACCTGGATATAACCGCATTTAACTTCTCAGGAGAGTTTGACGCTCTAAGACAGGAGTTTCAAAAAGCGGCGGCTGGAAATATATACACAGATACCTCGCTCTTAAAAGGGGCTGCCGTTTATAGTTTTGACATTGAAACGTCTGAGTAATTAACAATATAGCTGAACACAGTAACTATTATGAACTTTCAGCGCCTATAGCACGCTAGATATAAAAATGGCCTGTTCGGGAACAGGCCATTTTTACTTTAATTGCACAGCGTACTAATCAAAAACATAGAAAAAGTTTGCGGCATTTATTTTTTGAGCATTCTCGGGACCGCAAACAACAGGATCATGTAAATACACTTTCATTCTTTTCCCTGAAGCAAATGCCATCAGCAAAGTGGAGTAGAGTTTGTCAGGATCAGTTGCATCACTCGTCATAAAGAAGAGCTTTTTTTTATCACCACATTGGCTAACATCAGCCTCGGTGGTGAAAAAAGTTGAATTAGACCCATATTGGCCCACTGATGTTATCTTGGTTGGTACAGTCCACCCCGCGGCCAGTACACATGTATTGAAAAACAAAAGACTCATTCCAAAGACCGACTTTAAGCTCGCTAATTTCATTATTTTATTTCCTCTATATATATCTGCATTTCATCAGGCCCAACCATAGGTGAGCGGGCGCTGTTAGCCTACGGCCAGGAAGCCCAGTTTAACCCGGTTGCCTGACAAAATAGCGGCCATTATGATAATAATTAGCGTGAATACAACTGTTTTAAGGCGATCAACGCATACAACTCCTTCCAGCGCCTGAACCTGGCCACATTGTATCCTATATGCTTTCCGCTGCAGGTCAGCTTGATACCTCTGCACTGTCGTCATATCCCCTTCACATCCTACCTGTACAAAATACCTGTGACGGCATATCACATCCGTTGTTAAGATAAGCTGAGTCAGGCCAAACAAGGACAAAAAGATGCCATCTGATTTAATTGAAATAGGCTTACCCATTGCGCTCATCCTGATCATGGCAGGCGTCGGCCTGAGTCTGACACGTGCAGATTTTCGACGCGTCTACCATCAGCCCAAGAGCTTCTTCATCGGTGCAATTTGCCAGCTTATTTTGCTTCCCGTGCTTGCTGTTGCCACCATTGCACTGACCGGGTTAAGTGGCGAACTGGCCATTGGCTTATTTATTCTGGCTTTGTGCCCCGGTGGCACAACATCCAACCTTTACACGTATTTAGCGAAGGGAGATGTTGGCCTGTCCGTGTCTTTAACCGCGGTTGTTGGCTTTATAACCCCTTTTACTCTCCCCTTTCTGGCCGCCTGGGCGATCGGTTATTATGGGCAAAACAACACCTTGATAGAGTTTCCGGTCCTCAAGGCGTGGCTGCAACTCATTGTGGTTGGGGTGGTCCCTGTACTTGTAGGTATGGCCATCAATAGCAAATGGCCTGAATTTGCAAAAAAAGCCAGTCCGTATATCAGCCGTTTCTCTGTCGCAGTATTGCTTTTGGTGATTATCAGTATCTGTATCAAGCTAGAAGACAAACTCGTCGATTATCTGGTTCTGGCAGGACCTGCGGTGATCGCATTGAATCTGGTTTCTATGCTCGCAGGGTTTATTGTGGCCCGCACTTTTTTGCATCAAGTGATGCAAACTCGCACCATCACACTGGAAGTTGGATTGCAAAATGGTACGCTCGCTTTATTGGTGACCACAGGCTTGCTGGGGAATGAAGTGATGTCTATTGCACCGAGCATTTATAGCTTGTTTATGTTTGTCAGTGCAGGTTTATTTACTGCATGGGCAATTAAAACGCATGACACCCCCTGACCCCAAAATCAGAGTACACATGCTAAGCGCGGTGACAAAGGTTGCATGTAGCAGCAAAACTCGCATTGATGTCGGCATTCACACGTTTTGAGTGATGACACATTTTGAGTGACCCCCCGTGTATTCTCTGAACTATTGTGGACAGTATCAAAGTCGAAATGCAAGGCTATTGAATGTTACGTTTTCTATAAGCTTCCCATAGTAAGACTTGCAATTTTAACTACGAAATATGATTTTGGGTGGTGTCTATGTAACTTTTCATCGCCGTTGACACTCTTAACCTATTGTTCAAGAGTACGGTAACTGTAGCCAGTATAGGGTTGGTGTTTTAGTGAAATCGTGCCTCTTACCACCAAAATACCGTTCAAAAATCACGCTATCTACATAAAAGAACTATGACAGGTTGAAACGGGTTTAACACCAGCAACAAATTCTGTCTTAAATTGCTGAAGCATTTGTTTTAAATGCTTTGAATACTAGAGGGTTATTTTTGCAATCAGAATAAGGGCGGGATTTCCAGCCCTTATTCTGATTTATCGAGGTTTTACTTTGCCTTCAACACACTCAACTTACTTAGTTTCATGCGGTTTTGCGTCCCCACTACATAAACATAACGCTCAACATTGGACCTGGCATATTGCTCAAAAGACTGATTGTCTTCAAAGTCCAACTCCACCGCCTCATAAAAGCGGCGGTGCGTTAGTGCTTCTTTGTTGTAAAACACATAGGCTTTTTGTTCAAACTTTCCCTTCCCAATGTGCTCTTTGCCAAACCATAGGTAACCTTCAATCCAAATAACTTGCCCATCATAAGCAGATGGATTAGGTAACAGCTCAAAGAAGCTGACTTTTTTACCATAGTTCTTACTGGCGCTAGAATCACAAGCGAGCAGTAAAAAGGATAAGCACAGGGCCTTAAGAATTATCGTTAGTTGCATTTCTTTCCACATAGTTTAGTTGTCGTACCTCCGGTCTTATATGACCATAATGATACATCTCCACCCGAAGGTCCACGGCTAAGAAAAACGACACTCATACTTCCACTCGTAACAGTTGAGGTATCGGCCCCAGCTGTAAAACCAATATTTGAAAATCCATGAGAGTGCCAATCAGAAACCGGTTTGAAATTTCCGAATGTCGAATCGCTTACAGTCACTGAATCATGCATAAAATCGGTCACAATTGAGCCACCATAGAATTTTGTTTCAACTTGACCCAGCTTCGGATTATAAACCATGTCATTTTTAAAGATCTCAGCACCGATTTCCATATCATATTTTTCAGAGAGCGGGTGGACATTATCATGGAACCACTCAGCCACCTCTTCAGCAGTGTTAAAACCTCCTGAGTTATTTTTCTTATCGAGCTTAGATTGCAGCTCCGACAAGGTTTTATTGATGTCGTTGACTTGCTCTTCCGTCAAATCTTTTACGGGCCCTGTCGAGGACGCAGAACGAGTATCTTTGACTTCGGGTGTCTTTTCGGTCTCTCTTTGCTTTTGCGGATTCGGATTACCATCAGTGTCAGCACTGCCTTGTTGCTTCGTTTCAAGACCATCAATACAACCACCACCTGCTGCCATATTGAGCATACAGGTAACCGCCTGACCTTTCGCGAACCCTTTAGCCCAGCCGCCGGCAAAGTTCGCCAGTGCCGTTCCGCCCTGATTCGCTGCCTGGATAATACCCACCGCCAGCTTTGCGTAACCATAGTATGAATAGGCTGTCAGTAAGCCACTGAGTACAGTCGCCGTCACACCTGTGATAATTCCCTGGCTGATTGCCGCATTCAGTGCCCATACCGCAATCGTCGCAAAGATATATCCACTGGGATCGGTCTTATTCAGCGGGTTATTCACCACATACGAATAGCGGTTCAGGTTCTGAATATTATTCGGTGCCTGCACCATAGGATCTGCCTGTAAGAAACGTCCCAAGATTGGGTCGTAAATACGACCGCCCATGTGCACCAGGCCCACTTCATCCATTTGCTCATGACCCGTATAACCACGTAACGTCAGCTTGCTGGTGAACTTATTCTGGTCGCTATAGTCTCTAGCCCAGGTGGTTGCGTTTCGCCGTGCACCAAACACATCAAAGCTCATCACCTGCTCTTTCTTACCACTGGCATCCGCAATCACATGCGTTGAACCCAAGTGGTCGTCCAGCATAAAGCGCGTCGTCGCCTGATTGTTCACTGTGGTAATAAGTACCTTGCCCGCAATGTAGCGCTTGCTCACCCAGGTGCTCTGGCCACCATAACGAACGAACTCCACATTACCTACATAGCGGGTTTCCTGTGCGATTGGAATAAAGGTGCTGATATCCCCGTTGAGGATAGGCAACAGCAAACCTTTTTCACCACCAAATTCAGTACGCTTATAACGCTTACCAGAACCTGAGTAGGCAAACTCCATCCAGTAGCTGTCTTTTTTGATGTAAACCGGCTTGTGGAAAGTGTTGTATACCAGCTCTCGGGCATTGTCCTTCACCATGTTACCTGCCGCATCGTACTGGTAGGTATTGGCTCTGTCACCCGTGACTTTGGTCACTGCATGGGGGCGGCTTGACTGGTAATGATAATGGCCCACACCTGTTTTATAGGTGATGTTACCCAGCTCATTATAGTTGATTGTGGTGCTCGGCCCTCCTGATATTGCACTGCTGGAGACCCGATTCAGGCTATCATACCCGAACGTTTCTTTCTTACCAATCGTATGGTCCTGACGATAGTTCAGGTTACTCAGACTACTCCAGTTATAGGCCCAGTTCTGTAACGTGCCACTGCCCGTTGACTTCAGACTGGTCAGCAAGCCCGTTTTCTGATCGAACACCTTAGTCCGGGTAATGCGACTGCCCAACTTCTCCGTGGTGATGTTACCAAAAGCATCGCTCGCAGAGGCCTGCCAGACAATACTGTTAGTTTGCAAGTCTTTCAGGGAACTCAGGTGCTTGTGAGCATTGTAGTGGTAAGTCACTGACTTGCCCGAGGCATCTGTCTCTTTATATAGCTGACCGGCATTATTGAACGACCAGATTTCCTTATAGGTACTGCCGTCAATCACCGTGTGTTTCTCACGAGTACGACCAAAGCTATCGTAATAAAAACGTTCGGTAAAACCTGTCACCCTGTCCGTAGAGCTCGACACTTTCCCCTTGGCATACGCGCCACTGTCATAGCTATAGACCAGGTGGTGTTCAAGCTTAGTACCTCCACGCTTTCGCTGTACACTTGTATTTCGGCCCAGTACATCGTATTGATACGTGATCACATTACCATTGCTGTCTGATTCACGAATCAACTGATGGTAAGCATTGTAGGAGTAATTGACAGTGCCCTTGTCTGGATCGATTACACGGGTTTTGTTGCCGTACTTGTCAAAGCTGACCTGGATCTTATTACCCTTAGGGCCAGTTAGCAGACGCGTTTTACCATTTTCATCATATTCATAGTAAGCCGACTTATTATTTGCATCAGTCACCTTAACCAGCAGACCCATCGCATTTGTCAGCTGTGTATGTCTCTGATTCGACGGGTTAACCGTGGTCACACTCTCGCCGTTGTACTCGGTTTTCCAGATGGAGCCATCGGCTTTAGTTACCTGCACAACCCGGTTCTGCTTATCGTATTTGTACACATTCCAAAGCGGCGTGCCACCATGGAAATACGGCATGGACTCTTTATACTTGCGACCTTTGGTGTCATAGATATAATCAACGTTAATGAATGTGCCGCTCAGAGACATACTAGAGTCACGCAGCACACGACCATACTTATCAAAGTACTGTCGGCTCGTCGGGCCGCTTTCTGACGTATTTTCCTCGTAATAGGCAGCACCACTCACACAACCACTGGTGCACCAGTATTTACTCTGGCTACTGCTCAGTGCTTTAGTACCTGTTTTGCTTGTGTTGTCGGCCGGAGTCGAAGTTTCTCCCGTCAGACGACCCAATTTATTATAGGTATAGTAAGTACGCTGGCCATTGGTAGACTGGGTATAAGACTTGCGACCCAGGCTGTCATGGCCAATAGTACTGCGATGGCCCAAACTGTTCTTCTCACCAGTCACCAAACGATAGGTGCTATCGTAAAAAGTTTCTACGGTTTTAGTAGGTAATCCCGATTTAGAGACCGTTTTCTTCCTGACTAAGCCATACCCGTTAAGGGTGTAGTTTATAATTGCCCCATTGTCTGCACTCGACCTAATTAAACGCCCTTTGCTGTCATAGGCAAAGGTTGAGGTATGGGTATTCTGATAGTTCCCTTTATTCGTGCCATTCAAACGGTTCAGATAACGCTTTGTCTCCACCGTTTTAGTAACCCGGCCACCATGATAGCTGTAACCATACGTGTTCGTTGTATCCGTCTTTGCATAGCCATTTCTTGTATCAACCACACTACTTTGTTTCAGTGGATTACCGAAGCTATCTACCGATGATACCGTTTTAGTTTTGGTCGATATAAGCGTCAGACTGCTAACATCTGTATTATAAGTTTTAGTCACGACTTTAGAAGGGTACACTAGGTAAGGTTTAGTGCTGTTCCCAGTGACAAAGCTTGTTTCCTGCTTACGACCATAACTTGAGGCCATGTCTGATTTCAGACGCCAGATACTGGTGTTGACAGAAGCCGTACTCATGGTCGCAAACTGGGCGCTGTTTGAACGAACAGGTGACGCCATTGCACCGTTGAAGCCCTCTGCCGCACTGAATGTCTCTATCGGTGCCACTCTTGGTAACTCACAGGCTCGGTCAGCTTCCCAGCGACAGTTACAAGTTTCAGGAAACACTTCACACGGGTCAACAGGCCCGCCACCGCCGCCACCTGAACCACCGCCAGAGCCGCCACCTGAACCACCACCGGAAGACGTGTCACTACCATAACGCACATAGGTCTGAACCCGCTCCGGGCTACCCCGGTAATCCCCATCCTGACGATACGTCGTGACTATCTTAGTACCACCATTCACGCTTTCAGCTTCAATCTGACGGAAGCCCAGCATGCCGCGACCCACCTGGGCCTTTGCACCATGATACTTGTACTTAATGGTGTCATCATTCTTAATGAGTGCACTGACGACCCGTGCCCCTGACTTCATATCCGTAACACGACCATTACCCCAGCTCTTGGTCCGGGCATCGCTATGTGGTGTATAGATATTACGGTTATTCAGCGTCGAATACGACACCGTGGTATACGCACCAAATCCGTCTCGTACCGACGAGATCAGATTGGTCGGTGCATCCGAGTTCTGATAAAGACCCATGCGCCCCTGAAATACCAGCTTGTCCGCAGCACCGTCACCAGTGACATCCATAAAGGTCGTAAAGTCATAGTTAGAGCCATGCGAGGTCAGTTTACGATACGTGAAGCCTGTACCATTGTAAAAGTAGAAATGGTCGCCATGGTCTTCCCGGTATACTTCAGGGATCCCGTCACCATTGATATCAAACACCTTCAGGCTCGGCTTGTTATAGTTAAATAACTTAATTCCACTGGCAAACCCCGTTCCTGTATTGATCCGCGCATACCAGTCATTGTTACTATTGCGGTACAGAATATCTGCCAGACCATCGCCATTCAATTCAACCGCCTGAATATCTTTATACGAACTGGTACTGCCTAAAGAGTAAAGCTCTGCGAAGGTGTCATTACCCGTTGAAACCAGGATTTTCCAGTAATAACTGTTACGGTAGCCCTGAGTGGTAATAGGGCCAGATGCCCGGCTTAGTGACTGTGCCTGCGCAGCCTGTTGATCCGCCTGTAATAGCGCACTGGCTGCCGGGCCGCCTACCATATTCACCGGGTTCAGCTGACTCAGATTAACCGGGGTAATGGGTGCTGATTCACTACGCTGTGTGACCGTACCACCACCGATGCGCTCAACCTGACCACCAAATCGATCTGCCAGGCTTGAAGAGGCCCCTACGTGATTAACCTTAACCGCCATTGGAGTGGGTTCAACCCCTCTGGGATCTTCACAGAAAGGTGGTCTTTCACAGGGTGGATGAATATCGTCATAATAAGTACTCACTCGCACTTTAGCGAGGAAATCAGCGCGACCATCCCCATTAAAATCCATCGCCTGGAAGGTGTTGTCTTCTTTATCGTACGACATCATAGTCGCCGTTGAGCCACTCGGTGCCGACAGGTTAAACTTCAGCGCTTTTGCTGTGCCACTGGCCAAACCATTTTTAGTGCCTTTCTGATAAGACAGCTTATTGCCCACAAAATGCAATAGCTCAGGGTAACCATCTGCGTCTATGTCTAAAAAGCGCGTGTTATCATCCGAGCTCGGCTTACTGATCCCGGTCAGCTGCGTAAACGTGAAATTCATCGCTGACGTATGACGCATCAGTTGCCAGTACTGGCTACTGCCCTTCATATACAGGATGTCGTCTTTGCCATCCTTATCATAATCAATGACTTTCCAGGTTTTACGGAAGGTTTTCGTAGCAATATCATGAAAACGACGTTCATCGCCAAAGCCACTGCCCGTATTCGGGATCATGTATAAATGATCTGACGAGCTACCCCGGTCGTTACGCACATAAGCGATATCGGTCAGGCCATCCCCGTTGAAGTCCATAAACTGGTGCGCCTTATAGCGGCTGTTTCTCGAGTAGTCACGACCAATGTCTGACCCCAGACGAATGTTACCGCGCGTCTTCCAGTTGAACACAGTGGGTGACAAACAGCTGTTGTCCGACGAGCAGGCCTGTACTTTTTGCAGCGCACTTTGTGTGACGCCGGTGCCAATGTAGCGGTACGTCAGCTTATACTTACGCAGCAGATTCCCTGAGTAATAAGAGTCAATTTGCTTGAGGCGTTTGGTCAGGCCAACCTTGTTCCCTTTCAGATAAGAGACTTTGTTCTTATCTACACGGTCTTCCCAGGTAAAGCGGATTTCATTGCGGGTGCCGCCTGTGCCATAGCCTGAATACTTCACCGCCGTCGGGTAATACTCCAGACTGCCGCTGACCTTGGTATAGTGGTAGGTGTAGTAGTTACCCGAAGCATCCTGAACACGCTTCAGTGCCCAGGCAAATGCCTTACCCTGCTTTGAGTTAATCAAAGCATCCGAGGTGCTGCTGTACTTACCATAGGTATATTTATTGCCTTCTACATCCATTACCGTGAAGGCATACGGGCCTGTGCTGGTGCTGGAAGTATGGGCAATGATTTTCTGGCCACTGTTCTGACGCGTACGGTATTCCGTGTTGTTGGCGCCATAAGTCTGACCGGATTTCACAATCAGACGCTGGCCGTCCAGACAAAAGCGGTCGTTGGTATCAAAGTTGACCGCACCGGCCTTGCCGTCGGTTTCCATATTCTGCTCACAGCGGGTAATCGCACTGAGTCCACCAATGGCAAACCCCACACCCACATGACCATTGTTGGGGTTAGACGCATAACTCAGAGAAACAGATGGCTTCAGTCCACCCGTTGATTCGCCCGTGGTGATGGGAATGGAATAAGTAAACTCACCACTGGGTGACACGTTACTCTCTGCCGGCAGTGAGCCCACATAATCATTGGTGTTGATAGCTGAACTCAAACCCGTCGCCTGGGCATAATGCACCAGCTCGGCAGATGGGTTTACAAAGTCACTACGAAAGTCATAGTTCACATCGCGTACCTGCATCCGCGTACCGATGTCACGCAGGTCAATGCCGATACGGTAAGGACGTACCTGGCCATTTGAAATAAGCAATTCATGTCCAAGATCGGACTGCATCAGAATGTCCGGCTGACCATCTCCGTCAAAATCGCTGCGCAGACGCTTACCGACCACATCCAGCTCGTCGCGCAGTGCTGTAAAGTCTTTCTTTGACAGATACTCCAGTTTGTATC
The DNA here is from genome assembly GCF_030125445.1 of Pseudoalteromonas ardens. Lineage (NCBI taxonomy): Bacteria > Pseudomonadati > Pseudomonadota > Gammaproteobacteria > Alteromonadales > Pseudoalteromonadaceae > Pseudoalteromonas > Pseudoalteromonas ardens. The sequence goes on along the minus strand of NZ_JASJUV010000001.1, from coordinate 1,075,703 downwards.
CGTTTGTCGTTTCGACCACTCGCACATAGGGCAAGGCATTGTGAACACGAATACTTACCGGGGCGTCATCCGCCGTGGTGACCTGTTTAACAGGCTGCTGATAATAGAGGTGGCCGTTACTGTCTCCCCAGACATCGCTGCTGGGGGTGACCGGGCTGGCCTGTCCCGACACACTAAAAGCCCCCAGCATCAGGGCCAGGGTTCCTTTGTACTTAAACATGTTTGCTCACTTTGATTTTTTATTTTTATCTGACGTTAATACCTGTCTGCATTTACACACATCCAGTTTGAAGACACACCGCGCGCAGGCAGACCCAGAATGAGCGTATTTCTCACCCGGGGCCTTGATAGTGTCATAGAGACACAGGCAGCCTGTTGCACACAGGATCAGGATACCTGAATGCAGTGCTCGGACTTGAGCAGAGTGGTATAGCCGTATCGACAATTTGGTCGGTGGTGTTATTCAACCACCTTCACTTCAACTTCATCGATTTGACAGTTCGCAGAAGCCTGATTAAAAGTGAGCTTAACAGGCAGGTTAGCGGCAACAGCAGTAAGTAGCATAGACTGCATATTGCGATAGTTTTCACTGGTTTTATTCAGCGCAGCCGCTTCTTCCTGATCCAGGTTACAAGCCAAAGTGGCATTGGTACCCTGTGGAAATTTCACTTTTACCTGAGTGGTGTTGGCCACAACCGAAGAAAATACAACGTTTGATACGCCTTCACAGCTGTACTTATCGCAGCTCGCAGCTGCCTGGCCGGCGAAAATAATGAATAAAGCGGAGATAGCAAGTGTAGAAAATTTCATTGTTATTATGTCCTTTTGAGAGTTATCGGTACAATGATATCGAAAAAGGAATATGAAATAAATTGTAAGTTAACAATATCATCATCAAGTGCATACAGATGTTGCTAGCAATAACAAAAACTCAACTAATTCATTCAGGCTGGGCGCCTATTTTCCAGAAAACAGAAAGTAGGTTAAGTAATTTGCGTTAAAAAAGGAATAAATATCGATTTTCTATTCAGGCTGCCAAAGCTCCTAAATTATAAGAGCTTTGGCTATGATATAGTCACGAAGTAACGTTAAAGCCTAAAGGTCAAGGAGCAGTAACAAGCTCCCAGGGGCCAGTCCCGTTTGGCTCGTCACCACGGGTCCACCACTTAGCAACATACACTTTGCCATTGAAGCTGGCTTTATCACCTTGTAAATAAACCTTATTTGCCTCCCACGCAGCGACATTGTCTACCGGTGGTTTGTCATCCGGCGGCGGAAGATTGTCAACAACAGTGACAACCGGCCAGCCAGTATGTGAGCCATAGAAGTTAGTCACACATTTCTCATAATCGCCTTCAACAAGCGCAGAGTAAGCAGTCTGATAACCTACCAGCTTACATTCAAATGAGAATCCACCTGGGCGATCGGCGTAGTACTCCCAGTTTGCCTCCCAGTTGGTGTAAAGCACTTCGCCGGCACCATCCAGATTCAAACTACCAAAGGGGGTTTGTTGCCAGCAGGTGTTTTCTTCATCACTTTCTACCGGAATGTTGTAATAGTGAGACAAGCCCTCCCAGTAGCGAATACGATTGACTGGCTGGCCTTTATTTCTGTTGTGCTCGCCACACTCAATACCACCATTGATGACATTAATTGTGGTACCAAAGCCATAACCAATGCCGGCATTCAGCTCTGTCTGGGACGGTACCCAGGTACGGTCAATCACGTGCAACATCGCCGGTTTTGGGGCCTGAGGCGTCAGGAAAAACCAAATAGCAGAAGCCAGGTTTAGCCAGGAGTCAGCAACCAAAGCAGGGTTATTCAGCAATACGGTCGCGTCACCGTCGAACATTGCCTCAGAGAACATGCCATAGTTAAAGTGGTAAGATAACTGCTTGGCACCACGACCGAAGTAACCCTGGCCATCAGCGCAGGGCCAGCGACGGTTTTGCCAGTCATTTTGACCGCACCCTGTGGTGTAACCGGGTTGACCTTCAGACCAGCCCATTTCGCGCACATGCACCAGCGCTTGCTGCCACTCTTCCAGGCGTAACGGGTTATCTGACACATTGTCCGTTGAGATATGGCCACCCGTTTCCTGGGCAAAGTGTGCAAATGCCGTGACGATAGACTTCTTACAAATAGCATCTGCATTACGGCCATCGGTGTAATCACCACAAAAAGCAGGAAACTTACCAATTGCGCGTAAAAAGCGTGTATAGGTGTATTCTGGCGCCGCCATTTGGGTCAAAAAATCCCACTCACTTTGACCAAAGACTCGCTCTACTCGCTTTACATTATCGGGGTTGCTGGCCGCACCCGGAACAATTGCATCAACAATGGTATTGCTGCGTGTTTGTAATGCTTTTGCCCAGACCGCATACATAGGGTTGGCAGTCAGCGTTGACTCGGCAGCCTGAAGGCCTGCACGGTCGAGTAAATAAGCACCGGAATTGTTCGGATCAGGCTGTACATTGAGGGCCAAAGCGGGCGCACTAAGGCCCCCGATCACTGCCAGACTGACAAAGTTTAGTTTATTCATAAGACATCCTTTACATGTTGTTGTGTTGTGGGACACTCTGCGAGCACCCCGATTTCGTTTATTATCGTTCTTGTAAACAGCCTGCCAAAAAAGATCATTGCAACATCTACATCAGACATACTGTTGTCACAATTATTACCAAGATGACATCGCTGTCAATAACAGTTGAACATAAAACACACTAATTTCGTACCTATTTTGTGCAAGTTTTTTTGAACAGCTTTGTTTTCAATTAAGAAATGCTGCAGAATGACAACTCTGTAAATGACACTTGGCAATCGCATATGATCTCAATCCTCCCACTCAACTCAACGCATTACCCGGCAGTAATCGAGCTCGGTAACCTGGTCCACGGAGAGAATTACCTTGATCTGGACGGCATCAAAATGATGCATCAACGAGGTACTCAACATGGCCTGAACGCCTCTTTTGTGGCTGTTGACGAGTTACACGGAGTTGTTGGATTCAGAACGTCTTACAGCGCTGGCCAGTGGCCAATTGACAAGTGGTGTTCAACAACACTCTGGCCTGTGGGATCAGAACATATGGCATACTTTAAGTGCATCGCAATTCACCCGGATGCACAGGGACAGGGGATTGGACCTAAGTTACTCAAAGCGTCTGTTGAAGTACTGAAGCAACAGGGAGCCAAAGCGGGTGTATCTCATCTGTGGATGCAAAGTCCAGGCAATGGTGCTGTAAAATATTTCACCAAATCCGGGGGCAAGCTCGTCAAAGCACACGATGATCGCTGGCTGGATCTCTCCCTGTACGAAGGGTATTGCTGTCCAGTCTGTGGTAACGAGTGTCATTGTCAGGCAGCCGAAATGGTACTGGAGTTCTGATGCACGCTTTTGATCCACTCCATGCTCCCCATTGCCAGGGACAAGCATTCGCCCCCAGCTACTGGGCCGCAACTCAGCCTCTGCCAGTCGCAAATTCAGCGCCACAGACTTCTGAACATTTTGATGTGGCCATTATAGGTGGTGGCTTTAGTGGCTTGTTGAGTGCTTACTATCTGGCCCATATCTATCAACAGAAGGTATGTGTGCTTGAAGCCAATCAGGTTGGCTTCGGGGCGAGCGCCCGAAATGCAGGATTTGCGCTACCAGGCTCGGGGCGACTTGGCTATGCTGATTATGCAAAGCGCTGGGGCATAGATGTCAGCCGTGGTATTTATGAAGAATTTCAGGGCGGGGTGAACAGGGTCCGATCGCTGATTGAAACAAACCAGATTAACTGCGATGCTCAAGCATCAGGCTATCTTAAAATTGCACATAATGCTCAGGCTTATAACAACTTACAAAGCGCTGCACAGTTTATATCAGATAATTTTGGCAATGACGCGAGCCAGCTGCTCAGCCGCGATGCACTTGAAACTCAATTCATGTTAAATCACCATGCTCATGGTGCCATGCGCTATGAAAATGGTTTTGGTTTACACCCCCTCAAACTGCTACTGGGTTACCGCGACATGGCCATCCAGGCTGGAGTTACGTTATTCGAGCACAGTCTTGTCAGTGAAGTTAAACACGGCCAACGCCACCAGCTGAATGTCAACGATCAAACCATCAGCGCTGATAAACTGTTGTATACAGGTAACGCATACAACAATAAACACAGCCACCCATTGATTGACAACCGCTACCTGCCGATCCTAAGCAGTATCTTTGTAACACGCCCACTCAGCAATGACGAACTAGCACAAACAGGCCTGCAAACTCATCAGGTAGTCATGGATACCCGCAGACTGAAATATTACTACCGGTTATTGCCAGATAATCGTCTGCTATTTGGTGGCCGAGGTGCTGTGTTCGCCAAAGATCAGCACAAAGCCAAGTACCTTAATCATCTTAAGTCGGCTCTTGCCGAGTGCTTCCCTTGCCTCAAAGGTATAGCACACGACTATTACTGGCACGGCTATATCGCCGCAGCACTGGATGATATGCCACACATCTTTTTTGAAGAAAATGTCGGATATATTTTGGGTTATTGTGGTTCAGGGGTGTCATTTAGCTCACAAGCAGGCTACCGACTGGCGCAACTGACCATGAAGGATAAAGTACCTGACTTACCGCTTTATCAGCGGCCTTTACCCAAAATCCCCTTTCCACAACTCCGCCGTTTTGGCCAGCTAGGTTACTATCACCTGGCGCAAATTCAGGACAAGTTTTCGTAAAGCGCAACTGGTACAGGGTCTACCAGGGAATGGCAAGTCCCTGGTAATCATAAAATCCACCACTTTGCGCTTCGTGAAGCTCATCCAGCACTTGTTTGAGCCCATGTGCAGACTCTTCTACTGAAATCAATGCGTTAGGGCCACCCATATCGGTTTTTACCCAGCCTGGGTGCAGTGCTACCGTTTTGATCCCTTCAGGTAACAGGTCATTTGAAAGGCTCTTTACCACTGAGTTTAGGGCTGCTTTCGAGCTACGATATATGTAACCGCCCCCTTTGGTGTTGTTCGTCATGCTGCCAACTTTGGATGACAACACAGCAAATGTTTTTCCTTCACCTAGCTTTAGGTGCGCACTAAACGCCTCGGCCAGCTTCAGAGGTGCGATTACATTGACTTCCATCACATGCTTCCACTGTTCGACATCACAGTCACCAAAGGCATAGCCCTTTGGGCCATAAATCCCGGCATTATTGATGACTAAATCAATGGGCGTTTCACTGAGCGATTTCGCCAGTTTATTCATCTGCTCATATTGGGTAACGTCCAGCGCAAATATCTGCAAATGGCTAAATTGCTGCTCAAGTTGCCATAATGCCTCAGCCGATTGCGGCGTCCTGCAACTTGCCAGTACTCGCCAGCCCTGCTCAAGATAAAGCTTTACGAGCGCAAGCCCGATCCCCCGATTTGCACCTGTGATAAAAAGTGTGTTCATAAGTTTATTTCAGCCTTTAACTAACGCCCCACAGACCATTATATATGTTTCGCACTCGCAGGGACCACACCTACTTTGTTAACCATGACAAGGCTTGCGTTTTTTCCTCAAAATAACGAGACTCACCTTCAACAAACCAATTACCCACTTTGGCCGCAAATTTTTGCCAGCGACTGTTACCCAGCACCGCAATTTTGTAAAAGTCATGACTGTGATTCAGTGCGAGTGCGACATCGTCCCAGGCTGCATGGAGGTCCCAGCCCTCAAACTCAGTGACATCCACCAACACCCTGATTTTCTGGCCAACAGCCGCTCTCAATGCACTATCTATCACAGCTTTAATGGCCATATAATCAGCGTGACTGACCTTACCCAGTGCCTTAAAGCTCATTAACAGATCGCCATTTAAGCGTTCAGTATCTACGGAGATTGAATGAAAGCGCTCCATGGCAGTCTCAGCTAAGAAGATGGGTTGTACTAATCCAAATTAGCAGACAGGTTAACAAAAAGGCAAAAAATAAACGTAAATTACGCAATTGTGTCGGTGTTTTAATGAAACGGTGCAATACGCCGCCAAGCATCAGCCAAAGGCTATCCACTATAATAGCAATGATAAAACAGGTGCTCGCTGCCAATATCGCCCCCATCACCGGGGTGACATCAGGCACACTGTTATTAGCAAAAATAGCAATGCAGGCAGCGTAAGCCTTAGGGTTTAACAGGTTCAAAATAAATCCATCCCGAAACCCCACTTCGCTGCCCGCAATATCTGACAGACCGCTATGATTGTTTGCGATTTTATACGCGACGTAAAACAAGTAAACAATGGCCACTATCTGACATACCGCGCTGAGATTGGGATAACTCAACAATAGGGCGCCCAGACCTGTCGCAGCCGCAATAATAGCAACCAGCAAGCCCAGCAGAATCCCAGATAAAAAGGGCACACCACCGCGAGCACCAGAACTGGCTCCAACCGCAGCCAGCGCCAATGGAGCGGGTCCGGGAGAACCAAGTAACAAGGCCGTTGTCAGGGCTATTGAAAATATCGCTTCATACATATTCTTCGTTCCTTAAAAAATCAGCCCGGATAAACCGGGCTGAAGTACATCATTAAACTTGTTCCTGCGGGACTCTGACATGCCCCTCCATGACCACCCTGGCGCTGCGACTCATCACCGCTTTCTTAGCCAACCAACGGCCATTCACTTGCTCTGCTTCAGCCCCCACTTTTAGCGTGCCTGAAGGGTGACCAAAAGTAACACTATTTCGCTCACCACCGCCTGCTGCCAGATTCACCAGCGTGCCTGGAATGGCTGCGGCTGTGGCAATCGCTACGGCAGCAGTACCCATCATGGCATGGTGCAACTTGCCCATCGACAAGGCACGAACAGACAAGTCGATATCCTGCTCTGAAATCGCTTTACCACTGGATGCGGTATACGCTTTGGCACCGCACACAAACGCGATTTTAGGCGTATGCTGGCGTATTTTAGCTTCGTCAATGTGCTCAATCAGACCCATCTTAACGGCGCCATAAGCGCGGATTTTTTCAAAACGTGCCAATGCTGCAGCATCACCATTGATGGCTTCTTGCAGCTCCACCCCGGTGTAACCCAGATCCTCCGCGCGGAAAAACAAGGTGGGGATCCCGGCATTAATCATAGTGACATCGAAAGTACCTACATCCGGCACTTCCAGCTGATCAACCAAATTGCCACTGGGGAACATATCGGCATCCGCATCTGCCGGGTCAATAAACTCCACCACCACTTCAGCGGCAGGAAAGGTAACACCATCCAGCTCAAAATCACCGCTTTCCTGAACTTCGCCATTGCGCATAGGAATATGCGCAATAATGGTTTTTTCTATGTTTGCTTGCCAGATCCGCACTACAGCTATGCCGTTTTCAGGGACTCGGCTGGCATCAACCAGACCATTGCTAATCGCAAACGCCCCGACTGCGGCGGTCAGATTCCCGCAGTTGCCACTCCAGTCGATGAAAGGTTTGTCTATGGCAACCTGACCAAATAAATAGTCGACATCATGTTCAGCTTTATTACTTTTAGACAGGATCACAGTTTTACTGGTGCTGGAAGTTGCACCACCCATCCCGTCCGTTTGTTTACCATAAGGATCAGGGCTGCCAATTACTCGCAGTAACAGCTGATCCCGTGCCTCACCAGCGACCTGTGCTGCTTTCGGCAGGTCATTGAGATTAAAAAACACGCCTTTGGAAGTGCCGCCGCGCATATAAGTCGCCGGCACACGTAATTGAGGTTTGAAAGTCATCATTTTCATCCTAAATAGCAGCACGGACACCCACAGTGAGTGCCCTCTGCTCAGGTAAGCTCCACATTGGCTGCGGAGCGAGAACGGAATTACTTATGCGTTTGCTTCGAGAAAATCTTTGGCAAAGCGTTGTAGTACACCACCGGCTTCGTAAATTGACACTTCTTCTTCTGTATCAAGGCGACACAGCACCGGCACTTCAATCTGTACGCCATTGCTGCGATGAATGATCAGGTTCAACGTTGCGCCTGGAGTGCGTGTGCCTTCCACATCATATGTTTCAGTACCATCCAGCTCCAGCGTTTTACGCGTTGTGCCATTTAGGAACTCCAGCGGTAACACGCCCATCCCGATCAGATTAGTACGGTGAATCCGCTCAAAGCCTTCAGCCACAATCACTTCTACACCCGCTAAACGCACGCCTTTAGCTGCCCAGTCACGAGATGAGCCCTGACCATAGTCTGCCCCCGCCACGATGATCAGTGGCTGCTTGCGATCCATATAGGTTTCGATGGCTTCCCACATACGGGTTACTTTGCCTTCAGGTTCAAGGCGCGCCAAAGAGCCTTGCTGCACTTCACCCTTTTCCGTCACCATTTCGTTTAGCAACTTAGGGTTGGCAAAGGTTGCACGCTGTGCGGTCAAGTGATCACCGCGGTGTGTTGCATACGAATTAAAATCTTCTTCTGGCAGGCCCATTTTCGCCAGGTATTCACCAGCCGCACTGGATGCCAAAATTGCATTCGACGGAGACAGGTGATCTGTGGTGATGTTATCACCCAGAATGGCAAGCGGTCGCATGCCTTTCATCGTGCGCTCACCCGCTAATGCGCCTTCCCAATAGGGCGGGCGACGGATGTAGGTGCTCATTGGCCGCCACTGATAAAGCGGATCATTGTCTTCACCATAATCAACGCTGAGATCAAACATCGGTTCATACACGGCACGGAACTGCTCAGGTTTTACGCTCTGAGCAATAACCGCATCAATCTCTTCATCACTTGGCCAGATGTCTTTTAACGTAACCGGATTACCATCCTGATCATTGCCCAAAACACCGTTTTCGATATCAAAGCGGACCGAGCCCGCGATAGCATAAGCTACAACCAACGGAGGTGATGCAAGGAAAGCCTGTTTCGCATAAGGATGGATTCGGCCATCAAAATTCCGGTTACCGGATAGCACTGCGGTGGAATACAGATCGCGGTCAATCACTTCCTGCTGAATTTTTGGATCCAGTGCGCCACTCATGCCATTACAGGTAGTACAGGCAAATGCAACGATACCAAAGCCTAACTGCTCCAATTCTGGCAGTAACTGCGCTTCTTCCATATAAGAACGAACCGCTTTTGAACCCGGCGCAAATGACGTTTTGACCCAGGGCTTGCGACTCAGGCCCAGTTTATTCGCATTACGTGCCAGCAGTCCGGCTGCGACTACGTTACGCGGGTTACTGGTGTTGGTACAGCTGGTGATGGCTGCAATGATCACCGCACCGTCTGGCATTTCGCCTTCACGCTGTTCATAGTCAGCCACAATACCTTGCTTGGCCAGATCTGCCGTGGCTACTCGTCGGTGTGGGTTGGATGGACCCGCCAGGTTGCGGCCTACTGATGATAAATCAAATTTCAGCACCCGCTCATAATGTGCACCGGTCATGGCATCAGCCCACAGGCCGGTGTGTTTTGCATATTGCTCGACGAGTTTGATCTGCTCATCATCACGACCCGTTAAACGCAGATAGTCGATGGTTTGCTGATCGATATAGAACATGGCAGCCGTTGCGCCATATTCCGGTGTCATATTGGAAATAGTCGCCCGGTCACCCAAAGACAGGCCATCACAGCCTTCGCCGAAGAACTCCAGGTAAGAGGAAACTACACGTTCCTGGCGCAAGAACTCTGTGATTGCCAGCACGATATCTGTCGCGGTGATCCCCGGCTGACGCTTGCCAACCAGCTCGACACCAACGATGTCCGGCAAACGCATATACGATGCACGTCCCAGCATGACGCTCTCAGCCTCAAGGCCACCCACACCTACCGCAATCACGCCCAGCGCATCAACATGTGGCGTATGGCTGTCGGTACCAACCAGGGTATCTGGAAATGCCACGCCATCACGAGCCTGGATAACCGGCGACATCTTCTCTAAGTTAATCTGGTGTAAAATACCATTGCCTGGCGGGATCACGTCGACATTTTTAAATGCGGTTTTGGTCCAGTTAATAAAGTGGAAACGGTCGTCATTACGTCGGTCTTCAATCGCCCGGTTTTTCTCAAAGGCATTCTCTTCGTAGCCCGCGTGCTCAACCGCCAAACTGTGATCAACAATAAGCTGAGTCGGGACTACGGGGTTTACTTTAGCCGGGTCGCCGCCTTTTTCTGCTATGGCATCACGCAGACCGGCAAGGTCCACCAGTGCAGTCTGGCCCAGGATGTCATGGCAAACCACGCGCGCCGGAAACCAGGGGAAATCCAGATCGCGACGACGTTCGATAATTTGAGTCAGGTAATCGTTGAGTTTTTCAGGCTCAGCGCGGCGTACCAGGTTTTCTGCTAACACTTTAGAGGTATAAGGCAAGCCATCATAAGCACCCGGCTTAATGGCTTCGACCGCTTCGCGGGTGTCGTAATAACACAACGAAGAGTCAGGTAATTTTTTGCGAAATTGGCTGTTCATAACTACTTCCAGAATTGCTCGTTGGCTCAATGGCACAGATCTTTATAATTGTTGTGGACGATCTGTGCCATTAGGTGACGTGAAATGTTGATTTAGATATTAACGCTCAGACATAGGCGGAACCGGACGTAGCTCCTCACCCGTGTAATCCGCTGACGGACGGATGATACGGTTGTCTGCTCTTTGCTCCATGACATGACCTGCCCACCCTGTTAATCGTGACATCACGAAAATAGGTGTAAACAGCTTGGTTGGGATCTTCATGAAGTGATAAGCCGATGCGTGGAAGAAATCCGCGTTACAGAATAGCTTTTTCTCACGCCACATAACCGCTTCACAGCGCACAGAAACAGGATAAAGGACTGTGTCACCTACATCTGCAGCAAGCTTTTCTGACCACTGTTTGATGATTTCGTTACGCGGATCTGACTCGGAGTAGATAGCGTGCCCAAAGCCCATGATCTTCTCTTTACGCTCAAGCATGCCCATCATTTCTTGCTCTGCGTGATCAGCTGATTCAAAGCGCTCAATCATTTCCATCGCAGCTTCATTTGCACCACCGTGCAAAGGACCACGCAATGAGCCTATTGCACCTGTAATACACGAGTGCATGTCTGACAGCGTAGACGCACAAACACGCGCCGTGAAAGTAGACGCGTTAAACTCATGCTCTGCGTATAGGATCAGAGATACATGCATAACACGCTCATGTAATTCGTTTGGCTTCTCACCATGCAGCATGTGCAGGAAGTGCGCGCCGATTGAATCGTCATCCGTTTCAACGTCAATACGAACGCCATCATGGCTAAAGCGATACCAGTAACAGATGATGCTTGGGAAACATGCCAACATACGATCAGTAATCGCCAGCTGCTGTTCAAAGTTGTGCTCACCTTCTAAGTTACCCAACATAGAGCAACCTGTACGTAATACGTCCATTGGGTGTGCGTCAGCCGGAATACGCTCCAGTACTTCTTTGAGTGCCTGTGGCAGGCCACGCTGAGACTTTAGTAAAGCTTTGTAGCCGTCAAGCTCCTGTTGATTAGGTAACTTGCCTTTTAAGATCAGATACGCGACTTCCTCAAACTGACAATGCTCTGCCAGGTCTTTCACGTCGTAACCGCGATAGGTCAGGCCTGAACCAGATACGCCCACTGTCGACAGCGCCGTTTTACCTGCAACCTGACCGCGAAGGCCTGCACCGCTTAATACTTTAGCCATTTTGTTATCTCCTGAATTTTTACCTGCTGGTTAATTTCATTATAAGAAAGGCCACATATCAGCGGCACTTGCTCAATATCCTTTGTGTCTTTTACTTATTTTTACCCTGGGCAAATAACCCATCGAGCTTTTGTTCATACTCGTGGTAGCCGAGGTAGTCATACAAGTCCATACGAGTTTGCATGTTATCTATGACGGCTTTCTGATCACCATTCTCTAAGATGGACTGATAGACCATTTCTGCTGCTTTGTTCATAGCACGGAAAGCACTCAGCGGATAAAGCACCATATCAACGCCCCACTCACCCAATTCTTGCTTGTTCCATAACTCGGTTTTCCCGAATTCCGTGATGTTTGCGAGAATAGGCACATCCAGCGCCTCTGAAAACGCGCGGTAGTGTTCTTCTGTCTGAACGGCTTCTGCAAAAATGCCATCCGCACCGGCTGCAACATACGCTTTAGCACGCTCAATGGCGGCTTCCAGACCTTCCTGAGCAAACGCATCAGTACGGGCCATGATGAAGAAATCTGGATCGGTGCGTGCATCAACGGCAGCTTTGATCCGATCAACCATTTCCTCAGTCGAAACAATCTCTTTGTTTGGACGGTGACCACAGCGTTTTTGCGCAACCTGATCTTCCAGATGCACAGCCGCTGCACCCGCTTTTTGCATTTCCTGAATGGTTTTAGCAATGTTAAACGCCCCACCCCAGCCGGTGTCGATATCAACCATTAGAGGTAAGTCACAGGCTGAAGTGATACGCTGTACATCAGCAATCACATCATTCAAGGACGTAATACCTAAATCAGGCAGGCCATAAGAGGCGTTGGCTACGCCACCACCTGAGAGGTAAATCGCCTGATGGCCAATTTTCTTCGCCATAATTGCGCTATAGGCATTGATGGTGCCAACAATCTGAAGCGGCTGATTGGCTTTTAGCGCGTCGCGAAATTTTTTACCTGCGCTGATGATCCCTGTACTCATAAGTGTGTCTCCCCAATTATTACTGATGCTGTTTGGTTAACTTGGTGGCAATGTTATTTTTAGAATATTGAATATGGCGACGCATTAGCATTTCTGCCAGTTCGGCATCCCGATTTGCGATAGCGCGCACTATGTGTTTGTGCTCGTCGTAAGCGGTGGTTACGCGCGGCCCGGCCATGCCGAGCTGCACCCGATACATACGTGCCAGGTGATATATGCCGTTGCTCAGCATGGCGATAAGCTGCTGATTCTGACTACCCACAATGATGCGGTAATGAAAATCCAGGTCACCGGCTTCCTGGTAGTAAGATTCGCCGCCCTTAACTTCGTCGAACTGCTCATTCAACAGGCTGTTTAGTTTAGCGACTTCATCATCTGGCATGTGTTGTGCTGCCAGACGCGCGGCCATACCTTCAAGCGCTTCACGCACCTGATATAATTCCATCAAGCCTTCTTCACTTAACGAAACCACTCTGGCACCCACATTCGGACGACGTTCAACCAGGTGACACGCTTCAAGGCGGTTTATCGCTTCTCGTACAACAGCGCGGCTTACTTCATATTTTGTCGACAATTCCATTTCGCTCAGTTTAGAGCCAGCAGGAATATCACCTTCAACAATCTCTTTTCTAAGCCGGAAAAATGCTTTATCAGAAGCAGTTACGGCACTTTCATGCATAAAGCTCATTATGTCTTCGCCTTCCGGTCTTGATAAAAGTTGTAGACAATATAGAGCTACTTGACGTGTACGTCAACCTAACACCCTAGAGATTGTCGACAATTTTAGCTATACAGGGTATTCATGAAATTTATGGTCCAAAAATGGTGGACCAGGCTCAGAAATAAAGACGCCAGTCATAAGTTCTCTTACATTCAAAGTAAGCATTTGAAGAAAAAATCAAATGACGGCTCAGCAATGGGGGCAGGCTACTATTGGCTTACTATACTTAATGCAAAACATTCCTGAAGCTGTTGAGAACAGTATGTATGCCACCTATTTAAAAGGGCTTTGGCTTTATTTATTGCTACCTTTGACCCACCTGTCTTGCACACCCGCCATGGCGCAGGAAGCACCTAGCCAAACTGCGAATGCCCTGCAGCTGGAGCGAATTACAGTCACTGCCAATCGCCGTAATCAGGATTTACAGGCTGTCTCTTCTTCAATATCGGTATTAAGTGATGAAGATATAGAACGTAACGGTATTGTCGACATAACAAGATTAGACAGCCTCGTTCCCGGATTGCGTATCGGTCAGTCCGGAGCCGAAATACGCCCGGCAATGCGTGGTGCCAGAACCAATGAAGTGGGGGTTTCCGGCCCGGGTATTGCCGAACAGGTTGTCGGGGTTTTTCAGGATGGGATCTATATTCCGACAACGACTGCTGGCACAGGCGCTTACGTTGATATTGAGCGGATAGAAGTGTTACGAGGTCCTCAGGGAACCTTGTATGGTCGCAATACATTTGCGGGAAGCATCAACATCATCAGCAAACAACCTGACTTTGAGTCGCTGCAAGGTAGCATTAAATTGCTCAGGGGCAGTTACCACAGAAACCGTTATGAGGGTATGGTCAACCTGCCCATCAGCGATTCACTTGCAACCCGGCTGGTCATGGTGGCAGATAAACATCAGGGTTTTATCGCCAACCATCATCTGCCGGGTCCGGAGGATGACCTCAGAGAGAAAGACTTATTCTACGCACGCTGGATATCCAGATATCAGAATAATTCCGATTTTCAGATGACTTTACGATTCGATTTTTCCAACAAAGATGCCAACTCAGATGCAATTTGGGGCTATCAACAAATATATGGCTATCAGCTCAGTGAAACCACGCCTGGCTCCGGCATCTTTCATCCTCAAGCCATAGTCACGCCGGGCCACATTTATCAGCCTGATAATGTCAGAAATGACGACACTGGCCCATATGATGTGTTTCGCAACGCACAGTCTTTCAACAAGCAAGACGCGCTATCTGGCACCGTGCTGTTAGAGTGGCACGATGCGCTGGCTCACTATAAATGGACCAGCAACTATACCAAGTTTAGTGGTAAACAGTTTTACGATAATGACTTCAGCGATGGCGGTATAGACAAAGTAGGTGGATTCGGCCGTCAGGACGAACAATATAGCTGGTCCTCAGAAATACAAGCGTCTTGTGCGACTAGAGGCCCGCTGTCCTGGATTGCAGGTCTGCACATATTTCATCAGGAAGCTGACTGGGCGTGGTTATGGCACACGGATAGCAATGATGACGGGATCGCCGACCGCATTCATGTGCCAGCCTGGGGGAACCCAGAAGATGACCCTCATATCAGCCATTCAACAGCGCTATTCAGCCAGCTAAGGTTTGCGCTCAGCGACAAGCTGCGTTTAATTGGCGGTTTACGTTACAACACAGATAAGAAAGATTTTACAGGTAACCTGACCCCGCAATGGCAAAACGCTACCTTGCTGTACAAAGCAGGCGTGGAATTTAAAGCCGACGAGGACGCACTCTATTACGCCAGCATTGCTAATGGCTATCGCACCGGAGGCGCCAATGATACACGTGTGGTCGAGCGTGGCGCAGCCCCTCTTTACGACAATGAACAGGTGATATCTTTTGAGCTGGGCATGAAGCACACCCTGCTAGGCGGCGCAATGCAGCTGAATATTTCGGCTTATATGAACAAATACAGTGATGTAAAAGCACAGCTGTTTGCCATTGCCTGCAATGATGTCATCTCAGGTCACACTGTGACTCAGTGCCTTGCTAACGGTACCAGTACCACATTCGAGTATTATGAAAACGGCGGAGATATTACTTCTGTGGGCCTGGATCTGGCGCTGTCCTGGTTGCCTCTGGATGATATGCACGTGTCCGCTAATTTGACCTGGATTGATGCCCGGTTCAGTGATGATTTCAAAGTCGGCAATGCGGCACTTCGTCCGCTTCTTGGGCTTGGTAATCTGGACGGCAGACAAGACATTAATGACCACACCAGTCAGTTTAGTTTCGCCCACTGGCAACCGGCAATGACCTCAGAATACACGCTGGGATTCAGTGCACTCTATCATTTCTATCTTGATGAAACATCTTACTTAACACCCTATATCCAGCTCAGCTATAAAGACGATTATTATGCGTTTGACACCAACATTCCCGAGGTCAAAGTCAATGCCCATTTGATGGCCGATGCGCGCCTTACCTGGACTGTGAATGACAGAACAGACATTCAGTTCTTTATTGAAAACCTGACCAACCAAAACGTGCTCAGCCGTGCCGTTGTGCACTCCCAAATCGTCAATGACTTGCCTGCCAATTCAATCCAGGCCAACTGGAACAACCCCCGAACATGGGGTGTGGTATATCGATATCAGTTTTAGTTTGCACCCAAAAACAGACACAGCTACTGGCTGTAGCCTGCAATGATATTTGCCAGTGTGCCGTTGCGCTTTGCCTGGGCGATGACCTGATTAATCTCTGGCAATAAATTGGCACACCAGGAGTGACGGGATAACAATAAATGTACATCAAGCACCGCAACAGGGTGCGGCAGCGCAACAAATTCGTCCTGCAAGCCGCTTTTTTGCAAAAACAGCAAGCCATCCTGATAATCCAGCACAAAATAATCGGCCAGCCCTTCTATGAGTGGTCGCAGTACATTGGCCTCAAAAGTGGCTTTATGCGCGGCAACGCTGACAAAACTGGATTTGTTTTCAGCCGCAAAGCTATCAAATGCCTGACCAAAGCTGCCCCCAAGCGGTTTTAGCCCTACACGGCCCTTCAGGTGTTCAAGCTTCTCAAACACAAATGACCTGTCTTTATGTACAAACACCCTGATCTCATTGCGGTAATAAGGCTCGCTATATTGGAACAGGCTACTGCGCTGGGCGGTTTTATAGGCGCCAGAGACAACATCCAGCTGCCCCACTTCAACCATTTTAAGCACGCGTTTCCAGGGTAAAGACGGTGCTATCCACACTGGCAACTTTAACTGTTCGCCAATGTACTCTAGCAACTCAAAAGAAATCCCCTCTGCTTTATCCGTTTGCTCATTGATATACCCAATAGGCCACCAACTTACCGGCCCGCCCACCCTCAATTCCTGGCAGCTCCCTGTTACACTGGCGCTCGCTGCAAACCCATATAATGCAAAGGTCAAAAATGAAATGACTTTGATGTATTTCAGGCAATAAGGAAATGGGTTAAAACAGACAGCCAAACGACACCACTGTGAAAGGTGAACACACTCTAACCATAGACAGGCACAAGCTGTTTATCCAGTACAGCCCTGCTTTCAGTGCGTTTTATCACAGTATAAGATTTGATCCCGAAGAACTTGCATATTTTGCGCGTAAATCAATCTAAAATCGCGAATAAAGGCGCAACTTAAACACAGTTATAAAGCGAGCCTTTCATAAAAGTTATCGAAAATGATACTGCTTTACCACATCGTTAATGCTGCGGTTGCCGCTTTTCACCGCATTGAAATCCTGCTCGGTAATTGGTTGAATGGTGGAACTGGAGCCGTGTGCACCACTGTCATAACTGACAAAAAACTTGCCTTTTTCACGGACAACCATACAACTGATGCCTCTTATCTCTTCGTAATCTGGTGTCATATTTTTTACCCTAAAAACAAGTTCATAAACGTTTAAACTGAGCTATTTAGTGTGCTTCGTGATAACCATTGGCAGACAGATTACCTTCAACACAGCGCCGCAACATCAGCATTTTACTTAACCTATTTGTATGCTCTGCTCTATGAATAGCGAGCTAAGGTACGTTAAAATTGCACAGTAATACAAAGAATAAGGTAGTTACAATGCACATTGAGTATCCCAGCTCTGAAACACAAGCTTGGGCACTGCAAGAAACCCTCGCCACTCAGGTTATTTGTGAAGACAATTTTGACTCCATCTCCACCATTGCAGGGACGGACGTGGCCTATGACGATGCGACAAATCAACTGGTTGGCGCCATTGTCGTGCTGGATGCCAGTACACTGGACATCATTGAAACTCAGGTAGTCACCGAAAGTGTACGTTTCCCCTACATTCCCGGCTTGTTCTCATTCCGGGAGTTACCCCCATTGCTATCCGCTTTCGAGCAGCTTACCCATAAGCCAGATATGATAGTGTGTGATGGCCAGGGCCTGGCTCATCCAAGGCGCTTTGGGCTGGCCTGCCACCTCGGTGTGACCCTGGATATTCCCACCATAGGGTGTGGTAAAACACGGCTCACAGGCACACACGAAGCCTTGGTTGAAACACGAGGAGCAAGCGCAAAGCTTATCGATAATGAGCAGATAATAGGGGAAGTTTTACGGACTCAGGACAACATTAAGCCAGTGTATGTCTCTGTCGGTCACAAAGTCAGTCTGAGCACAGCCAGAGACTGGATCCTCAAACTCACGCCAAAGTACCGCCTGCCAGAAACAACCCGTCAGGCCGATCAACAAGTGAACCGGGCGCTTAAAGCGCTGCAAGCACAAGGCTGACAATTCCGTCCTGCGCAATCAGGATTGGCAGGGCATGGATTATGGGTGCTTTGAAAATAGCAGAGCCTGGTGAAGCTGGCTCTGACAGCTAATAAGCTGGCTTTCAAACCGCTAAATAGTTATTTAAGCAGTGTAGTCAAATGAGCATGCATCTGCTGACGTAGGGACCGTATAACCGGGCAAGGTTTCTCCCGGAAATATAACATCCCAGACACAGCATTTGACCAGCAGTTTCAGCATCTCTGGATGATATTTGTCAAAGTACTCGTCAAACTTATCTTGATCCATAAACTCCTTACTCAAACCAAAATATTCAACCCAGAAAAGAACACACGCACCCTGCACGCCCATATCAGGCTCTCGCTGAGCTTCATGTGGGAGGCTGTCAGTATTAAAGCTATAACAATTCAGGCGCCACCAAAACTCAGTACTCTGCTGATAAGCACTAATTAACGTCTCCTTCGCATCGACAACTCTAAAACGACCACCTTGAAAATCAAACCCTTCAAGATATTCATCCATCGCGTCCTGCATCATGCCAATTGGTGTTTCTTCACAATCGCCCGGGACATGGTAGTCTATAAAAACCGAGATTATCCACTCCAGAATTTCATGTTGCTTCGATTCAAGCATTTTCTAAACCTTTTTAATTTAGATTGACGCCTTTTTCACTGACGGGTCACCAAGGACATCCACCCTAAATTGGCGTTGGGATGATAGGCTATCCTGTACGACAGTTTTAGGTGAGTGCCCTCGCAACCCGTGAAATAAACTATGAATCCAGTATTATTTCATTATGCTGTAATCCAACAGGGACAAATCACCAGAGGTGGGCTCTTTATAACCCGGCAGGGTCTCACCGGGAAATAGTACATCCCACATACAGCGTTTAACCATGAGTTTTAACATGTCGATATGAAACTCTTGTTCCGGGTCAATACTGTATAATTTAACTTCATCTGGAAATGTCTCCGCCCAACAAATCGCCGAATTCGGCTGGAGACCATATTCGCAATCCTCGAGCTTTTTATCTCCCATGAGCAGAGAAGTTGAACACATACCGTGCCAATGATCATTGCTGGAATCAAATAAGCCTAAGAACTCATCTCGCAGTCGCTCCCTCGTTTCATCACTGCTGTAGAACTGTTGATACATATCCAACATCTCATAGATACATAGTGACAACCTACCGAGATAACACTTGGTAGGAAACTCCTTTTGAAAACTATGCTCGGCAGAAAGACCTGGCCCCCATTCTCCACGTAAGGGTTTGATTAATGAGTGAATAAGCGTATATTTCTTTGAAAATAGTTCTTGCATTACCTATCCTGGTTAATCAATTTTAGTCGGGGAAACAATCTGTTGGAGGATATCCAGGTTGAACCGACCCTGACGTACTACATTAAATAGTGCAACAGGAGCCGTGTAACAAACACATTAGTCAGAACGCGCCTTACCTGCCACAAAAACGCCTCTGGATACCAACCTCACCAGAAGATAGAACCGACCCACTCAGTCCACAGATGCGTAGCCAGCCCCGGAGAAGCTTAAACTACTTTTTATCAAACACCTGTTGCTCTGTGAGTTGGTATTTATGCTGCACCTGGTCAATACATGTCTGGGTATCATGGCTAACAGGGCGAGGCGCCTCTTGCATAGCCATTAATTGAAACAGATTTGCAAAATCACCGCAATCAGCGGTATTAGCAGGTGTCTGCTCATCGTGCAGCGAAACATCCAGATACACGCTGGGCTTACTCACATAAACACCGGGAGTCCCGGCATATGTGCTGGACACATCGGCTGAATAATTTGAGCTGATAAAAGTATCTGACCCCTGCTGCTGGGCAATCACAGCGCTACGCAACAAAGCAAAATCAATCGCCTGCTCCAGCGAAACACTGCCATTACCAGAATAATGCACCCGATAAATGTGCTCAGTGAGCTGCTTTTCCGAGTAACCGCCACGGATCCCCATAGACTGATAAGACACCGCGCTACACCCGGCCGCAGACAATGTTAAACAAACAAAACTCAGATTTATTAAAGACTTCATCATTTGTACTTCTGTTACTTGTTAAATTATGGGCGAGTACACTAGGACTCGCCCGATTCCTTTTTGTGCACTTATGGCGCGCCTTTTTCATACGCCAAAGAAGTCTTTTAAAAGCTTCACCTTTAAGCTATTCACCGAGGTGATAGAGCTCCATACACTGCTCTGGCATCCCGCCATCTTCGGGTAAAGGACCAACCCAGCCACCTGGCATACCACCTAGCCGGTAACAGTCAAGTAACCTTTTAAGAATTGGTGAGTTGTCTAAGCCTCCAAAAATGGCAGCATCCACAATCATCACGAAGTGAGCATGAACAATATCAGGAATTAAATGGTGAAATATATACTCAACATTAGTGCTGGTTAATGAGAAATTCTTCTGCATTGTTAAATCGTGCTCTTTAGTCCGTAAAGCAGAAATTCTTTGATGGGGAAAGGCTCCGAAATCATCAGTAAACCCCCAAAGTACTTTCTTATACTTTTCCTGTACAGCTAATCTATAATTGAAATCTGAATACACCCCCTCAGACGTAACTCTTCCTTGCTCATCATCCAAAATATATGGAAGATTCTGAAAACCCCACTTCTCCGGTTCGTCATTGCAATAACCAGGAGTCTGAATGCGGAAATCCAAATTAATAGGGTCTTTAAATATTCGAAACCCCTCTAAATTTTTTGGTAAAGATGAACCTAAAAAAAGTCCTGACAGAAACAGACTATTTTCACAAACCCGTTCAATACGTTGCAGATCTTCTTTAATAGATTCCAAGTCTATACTTTGATAATCAAATAGCATTGGTTGCATCTCCTATCTATTACAGATCTAAGAACCTCTATCCATTTATCTTCTGTAGCACCATGCTTTTTCATTAATGGCGGTTCATTCATGTCAAAAGAGACACCGGGAGATACCAAGGACATCCACCCTAAATTGGCGTTTGAATGATGGGCTATCCTGTACGGCAGTTTTAGGCGGGCGTCCGTACATTCTTTGAGGAATGAAGGCAAGCCATGTGGCTTGCCTTTAATTTTTACGCCTGAAGCGCGGTTTCTTCATCAAATCCCTGTGCACGAATGCGGGTCAGGAGCTGGCTGAGCAGCTCGTCTTCCGCAGGCGCGACTGGTGAATCAGGCAGCAGCTGAGTAACATTACCAAATCCGGGATGACTGAAATCCGGATTAGGCAGGCCGTGCTGAGCACGCAATGCCAGTAACATCAGTGCAGCGTAGGGAGTAAACTGCCAGTTCATATTATTGAACTCAAAAAAGTCCTTGCTGGGCGGCGCAGCCACCTGCGCTACCTGATCGTCGCATAAGCGAGTCAGATAGGCCGTGAGCAACTCTTCATTTTCCGTGTTCCAGTTTGCAACAATATCCGTATAAGCAAACCCATCCACTATTGGGGTCATGGATTTACTACCATTGACGGCATCAAACAACAGAATTACCAAATCCCCGATATGGCTGTTTGAGCGGTTAACCCAGTGTCTGGCGTAACCGACTTCAAACAACCGGAAGATATGACTCGCATATTCAGGCTGTTTTAAAATCACCGCTATGGCCAGATAGAATACACTGTCTGGCGAGACGCCCCCATCATGTTCCCGGTCAAACCTGGTTACAAAACGCTGCTGCTTAAAATAGGAGATCACACAGCTGAGATAAGCATACCCCAGACTGTGTGCCAGCGTATCTGAACAGAGTCTATCCTGCTGAATTAACGCCGTTTGTGCCGACATTTCATAATAGTCAGTTGGAATAGCGAGTTCTGATGTAAACTCCTCCCAGGGTAAAAATGGCAAACGCTCGTTCTCTGGATAGTCAAAGCCCATACACCCTTTGTCAATGTAACTCAAAATATCCGTTTGATTTCTTTCAAATACGCTTTGATACTTTGCAGGGTTTTTTATCGCCTGTTTGCGTTTTCGCAAAAATTTTTCTAACTCTTTTGAATTACTTTTCATATATATTATCCCGCCGGGATCATTGACACTGACGCAGTACCAGTTGTGCCCGGCTTTGGTACTTTCACCTTAGCCAAAATGGGCTTTATTTTATAGCCTTGAGCTTGCAAAGACTGCAGTTTTTTTGCGTATTTTTGGGCTTCAGACGTAACTTCCTGTCCATTTAACTTACCGCTTGCCACGTTGTTAATCCAATCTTTTCCTCTTTTGAGCAAGTTTAGTTTACTTGGATCTTTTGGAAAATTCTCTCTGACACTGGACTTCACTTCTATCAGCCAGATGGTTTTATTGGCGTCATCAACCCCCAACAGATCAGCACCATGGTTAGATTTGTTTTTAACTAAATCCACAAATTCCAATCCAGTGCTATCGTCAAAAATCTGCTTGGCTATTTGCTCACCATAGAAGCCATCGTTACGCTTCGCAATATGCGAACCATTTACTTTCGCAAGAAACTCGTACTCACCGCCCAGGTTACCAAGATCCAGACGCTTATCCACGGCATTTACAACATTGATATCACCGCTTGGTTTACCTTGCTTACCGGAACCTATATTGTCCTCGATATCCTCAAGCATTTTAGACGACATAACGTTATTGCGTTTCAGCCAGTCAAGCATCTCTTCAAACGTTTTGAAACCCGGGATTGCCTTGCCGATAAGACCGCCAGCAGCTTGATCAATCAGCCACTCCTCCAGCATTTTCTGACCTTCTGCCGGGTTTTTACCCATGGTGTCATAAATGTCATATAACTCGTTAGCAGTCAGAGCAATATCAATCCCTTTAAGCACCATTAAGCCCAGAGGAATAAGGAACAGAGCATTATGTTGAGCAGCATTTTCGGCCGTCATTGCCGCAAGGTTTACGTCACTGTTTGCAATCATTGCTGCCGTAGCCCCGCCGAGTTTGGCAAGATCAACACCCGCTGCGGTCAGCTTAGCCACTTCCTTATTAAAATAGCTCTGAGCTTCCTCAGATTTATAGTAAGCGGCAATTTGAGCATCACTATATCCTTCATCACTCAGTGCCTTGGCTCTCTTTGCCTCTTTTTGATAAAACTCGTCCAGTTTCTTGGCTTTGTATGCATCGGCAACTAGCTCACCAACTACGGCGCCGCCAGCACCAGTCAGGCAACTTTCACTGCCGCCCCCGGAGGATTGTCCTGCTTCACTGGTTGCAGCACCAAGAAGGCAACCCGCGCCGGCATGCGCAAGGTAACGCACCACATTTGAAATGTCACCATCCTTATAAGCTGCACCAATAGAAGAGGACATGTATTCACCGACCGCAGCAATACCGGCACTCTTGAGTGAGTTGGTAAAGGAGTCTGAGAAATCAGAAAAATCACCGCCATTGATGGCTGTAGAAATACCAGCACTGATGGTGGAGTTAACCACAGCCTGTGTTGCTTGATTACCTACTTCGATAAGTGTGTCTGCACTAAATAGCGCAGCATCCGGATTCACCTCACCGAAGAACTGAAGATCACTAAAGTGACTCAGCATGCCCGCTGTGGCCATTGCCACCACGAGATTACGCACGCTATCACCACTGGTCATTGTCTCCAGCGTATCACCAATGCTATTCCCGGCCGCAAGGCTGGTCGCAGCCTGAGTCGCTAAGGTGACAGCAGCAGCCGACATCGCCGAACCCATAGCCGCACTTTCAAACGCAGCCGCAATAGCCCCTTCGGTGCCTATCCACTGTGCACCAGCAGGTCCCATAGCAACCGATACCGCAATCGCAATGATCGCCATCGCAGCAGGGCTCAGAGAGCTGGTTTTTTTGTCAATATGAAGCTTTTGTAGCTCCGTGGTGACAATACTCAGATTATTGCTTACGTTCGCGTCATTGCTGTTATACAGCTGATTCATCCAGCCAAGTGTTGATGAGCCCGCAAAGCTACTGATGACTGTCGATACATCTTCCCCTTCGTATTGCCCCAGCTCCAGAGTAATACCATGGGTGGCATTGACCTGAACGCCGCCGATGATCTCGTTATATACCGCCGTGTCGACGTCATCCTGCTTGGTTTCGGTCTTAATTTTCCAGGTGCTTTTCTTAATCTTATTGTAAAAGTACTGCTTCTGCTCTTTGGCCAGCAGCAGGTTCACTTTGCCATTACGAGCATCAATTCTGGTACCAGTACCAGAGCTGATTTTGGTCGCCTGGAGTGTTACATCGCCAAATTCAGACGCGATTCTCACGCCTTTGCCGGCTTCCAGCGCTGAGCGGATCGCCATGGTCTGAAGTGATTGTTCTTCTTCCGTGGTTTTACCCCACTTACCACTTTTACTGCTTTGAGACTGGTTAAACTCATTCAGAATATACACACCCTGAAGCGCAAGAATATCAATCACACCTTGGTCAGCGTGTAACTCTGCAGCTTTAAGTTCAATCGCTCCCGAGGCCATCAAATAGATGCTGTCTTTGGCGGACAACTTAGTGGTTAAATGCTCCACCTCAGATTGGTGTTCACTAAACCCTTTGAACTCTTTACTACTTGAATAGCTGGTTTGTTGTGAGATCAGACGGATGTTTCCGTCGGCACGCAAGCCAATTGTGTTCCCTGTAATCTCACCACCTTGGACAACTAAGTCGCCATAACTGTGAATACGAATATCCTGTCCATCTACCGAAGCGATTTCCCCAAGACGAGTGCCCTGACCGTAAGCCGTGCTGTAGCGGTGCAATACTGTTTTTTGTACATATTGGCCAGCCACGATATTAACGCTCTGAGTCGCAGAAAGACGGCCAGACAGATTCTGTAATGTGCCACCTACAAAAAGGTTTAAGTCGCCATCTGCACGGATCTCAGCTCTAGGCATCACGGTAAGATCTTTGGCCGTCTTTACAAAGGTATCGCGCTGAGTTTTAAGCGTGCCACTATTAATAGTAATGCTTCTAAACTCGGCTCGTGAACCACCAAATTCAGTGACATGACCATCAACTCTCTGGCTATCAACAGTACTCTGAGTCAGATGTACAACCGGCACCAATACCTGTTCACCGTTAATAGTTTGCAGCTCAGGCCAGATAAAGTTTTTATTGAAACTCTTCAGGTTACTTTCTGTAACTTTATCGCCAAACTTAGTCGCTGTTGATCCTGCAAATTCAAATGCGTTGTTGTACAAGTCATTAATTTGTTGTGTCTCATTAGTATATGAGCCATTGATCAAGGTACGGTTAAGCTGATTATAGATTTGTGTGCGCACCATGCGCGATTGCACAAATCTGTCACCCACTCTTTTGGCCAACTCATAGTGTGGAAAAATAATCGTAATCGACTTATTGGCAATAGGAATGTACTTTGGCGGATTCAGACCGCTCTTGTTGTGCTCAACCAACTTTGCATGAAATGTTTCAATCGTCTGTGCAGAGCGCGCCTGTGAAGACTCTACGACATAATCTGATTTAACAAACTGGCTGTCCGAACTGCTGACTTTAGTAAACGCCGGATCAGCATTAAGTTCAGCAGTGGCTTGCTGAGCATCAAACAAGGTGAAAGCCTGCGCAAGCGTCGGTAAACCGAGCTGGCCGACTAATAATGCAATATTCAGGTAACCGACACACTTTTGCCACAATGATATGGGCTTTTCGGGGTTGAAGTTATTATTTTTCATACGATTCAAAGTCCCTTATAAATGCTTAATCAGATCAGAGAATGGTAATTCTTTGCTGATCCGACGGTTATAGTTGATATAGCCCTGACCAGAACCTGGAGTCCATTGTTTGCCATACTCTATGTATACAATCGTTATGGTCTTATAATCTGCGCTAAATGCGTAAGACTGGTACGATTTACTATCCATTGTTTCTATGGCTGTCGGATTATCTTTAGGTAGTGTGTCAACATAATTGATGGATGCTTGCTTTATCTGTGCGTGGGTCTTGCCAGTTGTGCCAACATAATTATCTTTAATTTCTTCTTCTATGAGCGCAGAAATTCGAGTTCCAAAAGAAGCATTAACGCAAGCTGGAACCTCGACACCGACATAAAAAATGTACTTAGTTCCGTTGCATACTTTATAAGTACCAGAGAGCCAATCACCTTCAGCTTTAATGCTTGTCACCCGAGAATAATGAGTACTCGACTTGTCCCAAATAAACTGGGACTTATATTTATCAATCGCTTCTCTTCTGATCTGGTCCTGAACATTGATATTCTCTTGCGTATAATCAGTCTCTGATAGCATTTGCTCATTCAGACCATATACATTGCCTTGCAACGCAAGCAGGGTTTCAGCTTCTGCGTATGTTGTTATAGTATCGGTTTTGCATCGCACTCCAAGCATGCATAGCCGCATATTCGTCACCGCAGCAGTAGCAATATCTCTGCTTAATTCAAGTCCCACTGATTTCAACTCAAGCTGATGAAAGTGACTTTGCCCAAAGACTTCAAAATATGAGAATGCATTTATCAATTGCTCATCAGAATCTGTATTGTTGCCATCACTGACCTTCAGCTTGCCATAGCTAATCACGCGGCCTGGGGGCGAATACGCCGTGATTTTAGATTCAGTACCAACTTGTACCTCTTTATAGGTGGCATTTTCAGTCGCATCGTAAGACACTTGTGACACGAGGAAGGTCGTTGCTTCCAGTCTGTAACGCTCGTTGTAGAATTTAGGCGTATTTACGTCAAAATTGCCCGCCTGATTGAGTGCCATAATGGCAGAAGAGTTACGAACGTAATATTTGGCTTTCAGTTCCAGGGTATGCTCTGCTGACATTCGTACCTGATTAGCCTGTACGGTGTTTACTTTTATGCCTGAATCCCAGCTTTCACCTGACCCTTTCTTAAGTGAATAAGGGTTTATGTTCTCGATTGCTTTTGCACTAATTGACAAAGAATTAGCATGAATAGAAGCGCTCTGATCAGACTTGTGGGAGCCACTGAAGGTCGCATTTTGATACAGGCCATGTTTGGCGCTGGTTACATCTAAAGTCGGTGTTTTTAACGCTAATGGAGAAGGCGTGTAAGAGCGTGTTGTACGAGAACCATTAGTAAAAATACCATTGGTCAAAGTAGCTTTAATGGTTCCTGCTTGCATAACGCCACCAAAACTGTTGTATACATCGCCATCACTATCGATTTCGATACGCTGGCCAACAAGTCGACCATGGTTAATTACCCTCGCCCCATTAAGTTCTATGGCCCCACTGTCAACTCGACCATAATTATAAATTGTGCCCTCAGTGAGTACTTTGAATGTGCTTGCCATAACATGAGAAGAGCGCTGAACAGCGACTGTATTGCGGTTTTTAACCGTTACAATGTGATCAGAATACAACTTACCTGATAGGAATACATTGCCACTGTTGCTCTGAGCGACCTGAATGAATATTCCCTCATTCGGCGCATAGAAATCGTTTAACCTGGTGCTGGTCGCCAGTGCGTCAGATAGCGTATTTAGCTCGGTTTGTGAAGAAATGGATACCGGGCCCGCTGCTACAATACCAATACTAGCTGCTTTGAATGTGCCGCCCGGAACATAAGATGATGTGGCCGTTTTTGCCGTCAGGACATCCAGGTTACTGTACTGAATGCTAAATTCACCCTGATATAGATTGATGCCACCAGCACCAATAATGTAATTACCCTCTGGTGCTACTGAAAACCCGCCTCTGGGGTGACGCTCTGCTCGCAGGTTTGTGTCGATCACACCTGTAGTCACAATGCTTTTTGCAATTAATTCAAGAGATTGAATTCCTGGAGCAAAAAGATTCTCAATGGCAATCTTACCCGTACTTCTGGAGTCAAGGTTTGTATCCGAGAATGTACCATTTAAAAGGGTGACCCTGCCCATATTGTCAAAGCTACAGCTTTTACAAGTCAAACTAGCTGAAGTGGTCGTAAACACCACATCAATCATTTTTCCCACGACTGAAATTTTGCTGTTTAACGTCAAATTTGGAGCAGTTATCACCAAAGTTTCAAGCGGGCTGTCCTCAGCCACTCTGATGGTCAAGGGCTTACCGGTTTGACTGAATTGAGAAAACTCCAACCGTTCAAGCTTTTGTGTGCCGCTAATAACTAAAAAGTCACTACTTGCATTCGGAAATGAGGAGACTGAAAAACCCGCATTAGCGTTATACGCATACCCTGCGGCATAGACACTTTTTGAGACCAGTGCACATGACACAACTCCCAATAAAATAACAAATGAAACTATAATCCTGACGTTCATTTTAACCCTTGCGTTACAATTAGCAAAAATAAATTAACCATAATAGGTACAAAGGAAAACAGTGTACAGCAAATATACAGTAATTCAAACAGTTGCCAGAGAATAATTAGCTATAGAAGGTACAAGTTAACTAACTCGCGAGGTCCTAATTTAACCCAACAGTTACTCAGAAATTCAATAAGTTGAGATTATGCAGGGTTGAGTGCAGAGACTGGAAGGGATTTGCCTGAAACAAGATGATCCTTGCTTGCCTGCAAAGATCACGGTCTCTTGTACTGATAAGTACGCAGTGCATGCGCATTTGAAAGTTAGCAGTCACAAAATCAGTAAATAGCAATTTGTTGTCGTGCAGAGTAAAAAGAAATGAAACCGTTTCACAATTCCAGTGCTTACTTCTCAAGGATAAGTCAGTCAATGACAAAGGTATTTAGGTGTCGGGTCAATTCACCCGCCAATGCATGTGCCTGGTAATTCCTCAACCCCTCAGAGGAATGCAACGTCGCTTGTCTTAGTGTATGGAGCATCAAGGAAATAAAGTGGGCAACAAAAAGAAAGTCGCTCGCTGCCAAAGTGCTGGCAGCTAACCGAGTTGGTAGGGCAATTTAACTAAGAACGTCTGCGTATCGCACAGACACCTGCGAGGAATAACATCAGGAAATGAAGACTACCGCCAGAGCCCCCGTCATCAGATTTGCCTGTGCCAGGCGTTTTATTGTCATTGCCATCCTCTTTTCCTGGTGTCTCGCCATTATCACTTCCGCCATCTGAATTATCTCCCTCATCGCCGCCGGGGTTTTCGCCATCCCCATCGGACCCATCGCCGTCTTCTCCATCTGGCTTTTCGCTTTCAGACTGCTCAACAGATAGCTGTGTGCTTGCACTCGACACAATCGTTTGCTGCCACATCGCATCAACTGACAACTCAACAGTACCAGATTCAGCAAACTGAGTGGTAAACTTGCCCGTTTGTGAACCCGAAGCAATGGGCTCACCGGCAACAAACCACTGATAATTTAAATCAAGCGGCTCACTGGACGTTAAACTTGCCATAAATTCAACACTTTGGCCCTGCACAACTTGATCAGGCTGCACAATAACCAGTTCGGATATTTTCGGCGTAATAAGGTCAACCAGCTTTTGTGAAGACTCTAATAACTTACCATCCTGGTACACTTCCCGGGTCACAGTATAAATGCCAGGTTGTTCGTACTGATGCTCGGGCTCCGCGTCATGAGATACAGACCCATCACCAAACCGCCAAAAGTACTGGGCGTCACTTGCCACTGCCGTGCAAGTCAAAAAACATAAAAGACCGGTTATTACTTTGTACATAGTCACTCCTTGATAGTGATATTGAATCATACGCAACACCAAAACCGTGTTCACTTTCCTCAGCTAACGCCAAGATAACTTTAACATAAAAGTTACAAAAATTCGATATTCCTCAATCTCAATGAACAAGCACTCAAAATAAATGATTCCACATTGGTTTTTCATTCAGTAACAGTGACGTCATTGTCGTTAATAGGGTAACGCTTTAAAGCGTATGCCTGCTAACAGGCACACGCTGTATCCTTATTGTTGAAAGGCCATACCATAAGTACTTAATGCCCCCTCACACAGTCGCCAGTTCAAAATCCCACGCGCGGGTGCGCCTGAATCGATGAAAGTAGGTGCCCAGCGCAAATTACGGAACAAGACACTGTGCGCTTGTGAAACGGCCCCTGAACGAACAGCCTCTTGCCTGGCCAGCTCGCACTGCTTCCAATCCTGAGCGTCGCTGGTAGGCAATTGCAAATCGGTTATATCGTAGCTGGCAGGACAAGATTTCCCGCGCTGCACACACGCATTTTTTATTTCCTGAATTTTATTTTCGCAAGCATATCCAAAGGGGTTATCACGACAGAACTGGGCGGCAGTAAAGGAAAACCAGGCATTGTCATAGGCCAGATCTTTGATGCGTTCGACAGCCAGGCGTTGCGTCTCGGGCAGATAGGCATAATAGCTG
Organism: Pseudoalteromonas ardens; assembly: GCF_030125445.1. Lineage (NCBI taxonomy): Bacteria > Pseudomonadati > Pseudomonadota > Gammaproteobacteria > Alteromonadales > Pseudoalteromonadaceae > Pseudoalteromonas > Pseudoalteromonas ardens. Next base: position 1,045,386 of record NZ_JASJUV010000001.1, on the reverse strand, counting down.
GTGAGCAGACTTGCAGCTCTTTGCTCATCCAAAATAGCTTGTTTAAAGTCATCTTCGAGTTCACTGATCAACCACTTAGTTGCATTTCTCACTATCTGATAATCTGGCACCAATGAGCGTAATGGCAAAGATGATTTGTCGTAGCGGGTTGTGTAATAACGCACCACATTGTAATCGCTGAGCGAAGTAAGCTGGCTATTGAATCCTGTTTTCGCGTATTTAACCGCTTCATAAAACATGTCAAAACAAGGCTGTGGATTATCCAAAGAGCAGGTAATGATATTATTGGGTATGACACTCAACAACTGTTTCGGATCTCCCCCTTGCTGAACCGCCCTCACCGTAATTTTGACCGACGATTTTATATCGTGCTGCAAATAATTAAGTTGCCCGCCGACATTAAATGCGCCCCCGTACAAGTCAACATCCAGGTACCCACCGATATCAGACTTATCTTTATTGCTCCCATAATCAATCTTTAAATTAACCAGAACATTTGCACCATACTCAATACCCGTCACAAACTCATCACCAACCAAATCTTGTATCTGAGCCTGGTGATTCTGGGCTATTTTCTCTCCAACCTGCGATAGGGTATATCCAGTATTTTGATTCACAGGCAAAAACACACGCTTTTTCGGCGTGCTGGAAGCACTGAATGTATAAGAGCTTGAATACGTGCTGGATGCCATTTCTTTTGCAAGCGAAGCTCCGGCAGACACACGCACCACAGGGAAATTCACATCAGTATCAACACTGCCATTAAGCATGCTCAGCATGTCATCGTAATTCATGTCAATGCCGGTTTTAAATTGCAGCTCGGTATTACCAAAGCTTTCGTCAATAACACCTTTGATTGGCTGAACGTTCAGAAAACGCTTTTTTTGGCTATCATAAGCCGTACCGATCGCTATGTGATCGTTGATAAGCCCTGAAATGACAGAGCCTGTAAGGTTGTTATTAGTTATCTGCGTATCAGCACTGAATGTACAACAGCTCACAACTGCCAGCGCTATTGCCAGTAATGTAGGGTAAATTGGTTTCATATCATCTTCCTTAACGAACCGTCACCAGATAGTCTTCGACTTCACCATAATGAATACGAGTACACGCATTATCCGAGCCTCCGCCAGCATCGGTAGCAATGCGCATCATAGTCAAACCTTCAGGCACTGTTGCAGGCACATCCAACAGAAACTTAAAAACGGCTGATGATGCCGAATGGTACACCATTTCAGATTGTTCAAACTGGCCATTGTGGTCCCAGTCTAACCATACCCGAACAGCCACGTATGAAGGAAACTCCGGCTCTTTATTTCCCGGCTTAATGGTCACTTTCGATGTCTGATTCGCCCTAAGTAAAATCACTTTTCCCGAAATCAGACTATGTCCGTGTTTTTCAGACTGGTGCGTAAAGTCATCCACCGTTACTTCAGAGATCCACTCCCATTCATGATCATAACTGCGATTATCGCAATACGATCTCGGCAGCACTGTGGTTTTAAGAGCAACTGGCTCATATTCAGGAGGCAAAATCGCGCATGCCTGACCCACACTGGTACCCGCATACCATTGATATGGGTTGGTAAAATCAGCATTTGCGAACGTTAGGTACTGAGCTTTACCCGCTGCTAATGCAGCGTCAGAGAACCATAACTCTTTTAGCTGGCGAAGCTTTTCTTCTTTCCCGACAATGTCAGTTGTGCCATGCATTCGCTCCCACAGCTCAACCAACAAGCCATCGTAACACTTGCTCAGCCAGGCAAATCGGCCCTTCGCCTGCTCCACCGTAAGTAAATCACCTAACTCGCTGAATCTGGCTTGCTGGTGTGTATGTGTATTTTGCTCTGACTCAAACGCCAGAGCGGACCGGTTTATAGCTACACACAAGATGAGTAAAACCAACAAAAATCTGAGTATATTCATGGGATATCCTTATCTTAATACATCACTGATGGCACTATAATCACGTAAATAAATCAGATTATCGGCCTCATAATCAATGCAGTGATTGCCTTCCGGGTTGCGCTCACAGTAATCCACCAAATCAGCATATAAGTTGGCGTTAGCACGGCTCTTAGTCTCAATATCCTGTAGCTGTTCAAGTTGCTGTGCAGAAAATTGTGCTGCGTAATAACGCTGCAGGTTTTTTGCACGGCGATAGACCAATCGCTCATCTATCCAGCGTGCCGTCAGCTCTTTGACAATTAATCGAGTCAAGTAGTTAGCAGGTGTATAGCCACTATCTGGGATAAGCTGCAGGAGATCTGCACCAGAATCCAGGTAACTGGCTGTATATACGTCAGTAATATTATAGTCATCCAGAGAATTGAACTGATTGATGTAGTCTGTTTTCAGGTAATGTATCGCGGCTTCAAACAAGTTAAAGCAGGGCTCAGGGTTAAGCAATGTGCAGTGCATGATACCGTTAGGTATGACTTGTAGCAGCCTGTTGGGATCTCCCCCACTTTGAATACCGCTGATCGTGATCTTAACTGACTTTCGCTTATCTTCGGCTATTTTCTGAAGTTCACCGTCAACCTTCACCGTACCTATCCAGTCGACACTCAAGTAGCCTCCGATGATGCGTTTGTCCGTTTCATCTCGGTACTCAATTTTCATGTTAATAACCACATTTGAGCCATACGCAAATCCATGTACAAATCTATCACCCAGGTTGCTCGCCTTGTTTCCGGGATACGCCTTTGCCAATTCCTTCGCAGCTACTGTCGGCTGATAGCCCGAATCATTACTGGGAGCCAACATGCTCGATTTGGGTTTAATTGAAGAATAGACAGTGTAGGTACCTGTATACCTGTCAGCACTGATATCTTTGGCATAGTTTGCACCAGCATCCACTCGCACCGCAGGCAACTCGAAGCCAGCATCAACCTTACCATCAACAAGCTTCAGGGCTTGCTGATAACTCAAATCAACACCGACTCTAAAATCTATATGCGAGTTACCCAGATGTTCGACTTGTCTGCCAAGCACAGATTGCAGCCCTAGAAATTGCTTACCTTTGCTCTGGTAAGCCGTTCCCAGCGGCACAAGGTCGTTACTCAAACCAATGATCGTTCGTTCTTCTACTTCATGGACAGCTACGGCGTGAGCATGAGCCTTTATCAGTAACAAGGCAGCTCCCAGTAACAACATAATCGAAACCACATTACGTATTTTCATTATCATATCTCCATGAAAGGCCCTTCAGGGCCTTAGTAATTGTCAATCCATGACTACTGCTTCAGGCTGTTCAGGTAATCCTGATGCCAGGCCTGAGGCAAACGATTCAGCACATCTTCAGTTGTTTCGACTTCATTGCTCAACTCATGCTCACTTTGCATTGCCAGATCACCCACTTGCAGACCATTTGCAAACATACTGAAGGACTCACCTAGCTGATAATCAGGATCATCTTTACCGCGACCCAGACGAAGGTTATAGACCTTATCGGTAAACTCTACCTCAGCGATATGCGTAATCATCTCCAGCCCATTTTCGGTTAAGATCTGCGCACCTTGTTCAACCTTGCTGGCCCATACAGCCTGACCTGATTGCATCACAACAGGATGAGATTCTGTCAATAACAGCGTTTTACCCGACTTAGTTTTGAGCTGGACCATAGGAATGGTTTCAACTCCAACAGAAATATCCTCAATTGTCAGAGCCAGATGATTAGCAGGTGAAAACTCACTGGCCCCCAACACCTGGTCACCCACTTCGAGCTGCTCTATTGGGAGCCGCTTGCCGTTTGGTAAAGTGATTAAAGTGCCTTCGGCCAGACAACCGTAAACAATTTGCATTGGAGGGTGGCCTATATCCTGCCATCCACTGTCCATATCGGTAGAGCCAATGACAAAAGAAGCCGTTAGGGGAGGTCTCCCGGGACGAATTACGTGATCAAGTGCAAAGTGCATAATCCAGTGGGTATCCTGGTATCTGCCAAATAAAGTGGCATCTCCGAATATTCCTTCGTCTTGTGGAATGTCCCAGGATATAACCGTTCTATCAATTCCATGCCACTTCTCATAGTTGAGGGTTAGCTTTTTCGCAAAAAAACCACTAATTGCTTGGTAATCGGAACTCCCAATTGGCACAGCTCCGCCACCCTCTTTTGTCTGTATAAAGATATTGGTGCCATGATTCACAAAAGCAGGCTGAGCAATAACAGGGCTCTCAACTAACGTGATTGTGCCATTTTCCTCCTTTACCTCCAGCGTAGTAAAATCCGGCAGATAAAGGCGAGTTACTTTACCCATTACACTAAGGCCCCCCTTGAACGGCACCTTTAGCTTAGTTTGACTGGTGGGGGTTCCTGATGGATAGATACTGTCGTAATCGCAATCCTCATAAGTGCGATTCAGACACATCACAATCTTGCCATCAGGAACACCCTCACCACCTTCAGAGCGGTTGTCACTGGGAGTTTCAACCTTAGTTTGAAATCCTCCTTGCAAAGCCATAGGAAATAGTGATGAATCTGCTGAACTGAATTTACCTGACCTTGGCTGGCTAAGGTAACCTAACTTGGCGAGTAAAGTCTCCTTTGAGTACTCCACCACAACGTTACGATCTTCAACTATCTGCCTATTATTGGCATCTTTGTATACAACCGTGATCCAGCCATCTGCAAAGATACGTTCCGAAGCTGCAAGCTTAGAAAGTATATTCTGTGTTTTGACATACGAATATACAGATTTACGCTTAGCTTCATTTCCATCTCCAAAGTATTCATTGTATGCCGAGTCAGTAAGCTGCTCGCCTTTTTCATTGATCAAGCGAAGGTCTATCAATGTATAATCGGTCGGCACTGTTTTACTATTCAAAGCAGAGAGCACAACAAATTGCTCACCTGTAGACGCACTTATCGCAGGCTCAATCCCCATATGTTTAAAAAAAGAACACAACTCAGGCCTGCCGCTCGTACAGTTTTGTGATGAGCTGGGATCTAAGCCGTTAGCGCTTGATGCATCTTGTTCAAGCCTTTGCTCAATCAGAGAAAACAGCTGAGGTCGATTTTTTTTGCTCAGACCGTGTTGCGCCAGTCGCGCCTTCAAGCGATCATTTTTGATTTGCATGTGTTGTAGATATGCGACATTGCTGTCGACTATGGTTAGACTTGCAAAAGCATCTGGCATGACGGATACCGTCCCCAATGCCAGTGCAATGGATAAATAGAGAGGTTTCATATTTTATTCCCTTAATATGGAGAGTTGTTTGAGCCAACGCTCAGGTCTCACCTGCGATATGCCGGCGCAACCCTACTGCAATTCTTTCAATTACGTTGGATGGAGTACGCTATAGATTTGAGATGTGACGTTTTTTATTTTGCTAGTGCATGGGCCAATATACATATAGTTCCGTGGACTCACATCCGATATCGGCTCACGGCAATTCTGGATGTCAAAAGAATGCGAAATCACGTTTGATAGAGCGGGAAACGCTGAGCCATTTCCGTTTACAGGTAGTTCAAAGCCATCCGAAGGTTGTACCTTACTTTGGACAAGACTGTTGGTGAATTTAACTTTGTTACCACTTTGAATTTCAAAGCTATAGTCAGTAGGCAGCAATTCGTCTGTGCCTGAAAAGTCGACTTTAACATCTAAAACTTGGCCCTCACTCACACCACCACAGGAAAATAAGAAACTATAACTTTCACCAACAACCACACGCATCATTATTTTGCCTGGCTGAAAACCTTCTGGCAAAGTAAAGGCAACCTGCCCCGTACCTGTAATTTCTTCTTCGAGATACGCTTCTTGTTCTTCATAAATACCATTGCGGTTGGTGTCCAGCATCACTGTTACATGCTGCCCGACAGAACTGATACCTAATTCTATTATATTCTGGTGCTTTAGATGTAAACTCAATGGCTGGTCGAGAATCTCCTGGTAGCTTTGCGGCAATAACGGCAGGCTTTGCTGATTAATCAAAATGTTACTCATGGTAGCTACTTTTTCATCTCTAAACCACGGTGGACAGGCAACTCCCAGCGGACGAGAATAATAACTCCGGTAAGCAAGTAACTCCTTCCCATCTGTTTTGACCACTTTTAATTTAAAACGCGTAAGCAGATCAGGCTCAACCCCATGAGCCCTTTGTAAGAAAGGATAAATCGCATCACCGGAATTGCGCTCCCAATGTTCAGTACTTCCATTTCCCCAGTCTACAACTATGCTTTCTATCTCACTAATGGGTAATGTATCTATCAGGTAGCCAAATTCATCGTACTGCGGCACAGCCGTAACTGATAAGCTGGAAATTTCAGACGTTTGAGCCACCAATCCAACCAGGTGTAAAGCCCCGTCGACATTGTTCAATGCTTCCTTCGCAGGCTTACCCACAACACCTGTATCTGCAACCAACATCAGACAGGCTGCAGCATCATTCAAACTCGCGTTGGCGGGCAAGCACGAAACGTTAGCATTCAAAAACAGTTTGAACGCTTCTTCTACTGTCCAGCCATAAGTTTTTACCAGTTCATAAAACGCCTTTCTGAAAATACCACCCACATCATAGTGAGACATGTTGGCACGATAAGCACTCAGGTGATCAATACTGCTGCCGTCAAGAGATGGCAGGGAGAAATAGCGCTCCCCTAGATCCTGAACTCGTACATCCCAACCTAGCCACCATTTCTTATCTGCTTGCGGACGCCCTGTACCATCCAGCACTTGGGTTAGAAATGGCTCAGAAACTCTAAAGCTGCCCGTAGCTTTGCGCTGCAAATAATCCAATACTGCGACACTTGTAATATCAGAAAATGCTTCGTTATAGGCACCGGATTCTCCATTATTTTCCAACTGACTATTCCAATGTGTCAGTGCATGTGCAGCTTCATGCGCAACTACACTTAACGTAGTGTGTGAATAATGACTATAACCATAATATCCAGTGCCGTAATTGACATAAGTATTGTCCCAATAGGCCTTGTTCATACCCTGAGTGTTATTTCTTACTCTTTGTTTGAGCGCCTTGAGACAGAAACCATTAGTTTCACAGGCGCTCTTTTGTTCGGGGAACAGTTCATTTAGCTGCTTGTGAAGAAACTGCATTGTAAGCCCGCCGTAAAAGTGAGCTTCATTCTCAGGACCGTAACTAAACAGATAAAAATAAGCTTCATCGACTTTGGTTCGATCAAAGCTCTCAAGCTTGCCACTGCAGTCAAATTCATAAGGTTCTGTTTTATGAATTAGGTAGTTAATAGTCTGCACATACGGGTTCTCCAAAACACAACGTCCCCCTTCTTTTCTAACCACAAAGGGATAGCCGTCGAATTCTGCGAAGATGAGAGGGCTATCTGTATCACTCACATCATTAAATAACAGTTCAGTTGACGGACTGGTCGTTTCATCATATTGATATCTGAGACAAGCCTCCATGGTTGCAGGTTGTGGTGAGTAACATATGGCCCCCATTTTTTCGTTACCACCGATACCACCGGCAGCCACATATCGACCCTCATCAGAAAAGTGATCAACCCCCTGCTCAGATAAAAGTATACTGAGCGTATCGGCATTGATAGTGAGTCTGCGGATGCCCTCTTTCGAAGTTGCCGTGATCTGAAACACACCTATCAAACGGCCTTGCCAAATCATATAAGCACGGCCAAAATCCTGAAACTGAGTCTCGGGGGTTATGTTTGGATCTGCAAGCAGCTTTTGCTTAATTTCAGACAGAGATATATGAAAGTACTGGCCGTCTTGAGCCTCCTTGGCTTCTTTCGTCATCAATGCAGCTCCAAGGGCCTGTGTGATCTGACCCGTACTGTCCCTGACGAGCACAAATTGCCCATCAAGCACGGGCTTGTCGCGATAAAGGACCTGGTAGTGCTCAAACCGCCTGGCTGTTCCTACTGTTTTTACGTGCTGATAAGTAAGTCCTTTTTCGACAGTTCCAGTGTTCACTACAAAGGGTTCAGTTCGAGCTTGCGCCTGCAATACTTGCTCAACTTCCTTCCACAAGTGCTGTTGGTTTAATAGTGCGTGTTTGTCGACCCACTGTGTATCAGCATGACTCAGACAACTGAAACAACACAAAAAGGCCGCAATGGGGGCTTTATTTATAGGCATTCACTCTCTCCCTGAATACATATTGTTTACAAAATAGACTTTCCTTTTAAGTTTGAGACCCGGCTATGGCGCTTACACTATGAAGTAAATGTAGCTTTTATTTGGGCGTTCAAACCTAACGCATTGCGTCATAAAAGCGTAATTTACAAACAATGAAAATGAAACAAAAAACAAACAACCTGTTAAAATTTCATATTCGCGATCTCACTTTTCCACGCTCAGGCGAAACAGACAAGTTCAATACCTGGTTAGTTTGTATGCTGGTCTTTTACAAACAATCGGAAGATTATTTCGCTATGCAAAAATAAGATGAAGCCATTGATGGGAAAATTAATTTATACTTCAGAAGAATAAGCCGTCCCCAGAGTTATCATGACAGGGAAACTATTTGCTTTAATAGAACTTAAGCACTAAACACGGGCTTGCGTTTGGTGTACAAAAGTTAATGTGGTAATCCACTTAATCGACCATCCTTAACCATGTATGACAAACCATTCATCTGTACCGACGCTTTATCACTGATGCAGATATCAAAAACAGCCATAAAACGATGTCTGGGCGGGGGTACATTACCCCTGCCAATACTTTGCATACAATTGTGGGTAAGTTTGCTTTAACACTTTGGGTTTATTTTTAAACTGCTTGCCCTGTGGCGCATAGTTCACAGTGTTGTGATACGGCAATTCCTGCTCAGTTTTTTGCTCGTAGAGCAGTCCTGCTGTCAGATCTAATTCGTCGCAATACGGATAGGGCAAATTGTCGCGCAGGGGCATGTCATCAATGTTTGCCAGGCTATCTGGCTGGGCCAGAACCTGATCGACAAGCTCTTCACCCTGAGTCAGTAACCAGTTACAGAAATCCAGAAAGTCATACTCGCTGTTGCAACCGCAAGTAACATAAGCTGCGCCCCAGATATCCCAGTGCCATAAACGTCTGAGTTGTTTACTGTAGTGGCTATCAAAATCAGCGACATCAGTATCAGAGAGCGTCTCGAGCTTGGCTTTTAATTCGCCCGCTTTGTCTTTGGTTTGGTTATCAATGGCAATGAGCTGCCAGAATTGAGTCTGATCCATGGAATAAAACACATCAGGAAGTAATAGAGCGATCTTACCACAGCCCACCAACTGAAAGGTATGTTATGACGAATTACAGGCACAAAAAAAGCAAGCCTTAGCTTGCTTTTTCTCTTAAGCCATAAATTATAGCTTAACGATTTCTTCTGCCTGAGGGCCTTTTTGACCTTGAGTCAGTTTGAACTCAACGCGCTCGCCTTCAGCTAGTGTACGGAAGCCGTCACCTTTGATAGCACTGAAGTGTGCAAAGACATCTGGGCCATTTTCCTGAGCGATGAAACCAAAGCCTTTTGATTCGTTAAACCACTTTACGGTACCTGTTAAAGTATTAGACATGATAGTAAATCCTGAATATTAAAATGATGCCAATCCTTAAAAGCTAACCTCTGCCCTGTTGCAAAGGATCCTTCTATACAAAAAACTGGCAAACCTATGCCCATGTGGGCGCATAGACCTAAATTTTGCCGGTGATAAAACTTCAGGACGGTACTACTACAAGCAAAAACTTATACAACAACGTAATGGAGATTTATAAACACTGACCCAAATTCTGTCTACGTTCATCTTATCGGGCTGCCCCTCTAAGTCAACTAATTTTTAATCATATTTATTAATTCTTAATGACACTAACAAGTCGCTTTCAAGGCAGAGCGGGCAAGGGTGTACCTTTTTTATTTTGGCTAATTGGTGGGACTATGATCGAGGGCAAATTGTGGTTAATTTAACCTGATATAACACCTTTGGAGACTATGCTTTGCAACCAAACTGGGTATAATTCTGCGAAGTTCTCCTGAGGCGTTTTTTTATGCTCAAAAAAACTTTTAGCCTAATTGCCAAAGTTATCACCTTGTGTACTTTTAGTGTATCAGTGTGTGCCACACCATTAACAATCTCTTATCTGCAACACCCAAGTGTGCGCGATCAGGCTCTGCCTTTAATACAGGCCGCTTACAATCAGGCTGGAATTAAGGCCAATTTTGTGGCCATGCCAGCACATCGCGTACTGCACGAAATTACGGCACAACACACCGATGGCGATGTGATCCTGGCACGAGAAATTTTCGCCCCCTTTAAAGATGTTATTGCTGTTGGGCCAGCTTTAACGGAAGTAGAATTTGTCCTTTTATGTGTGGCAAATGTGCCCTGTGATAACTCTGTGTTGGTGGCCACGCCCAGCACCATAGTCGCCACCGACCAGTCCAAGCGCGTTATACTCAACAAGTATCCGCATGCACACAGAAACACTTTTTATAATATAAATAATCTGGCTAAGTTACCCGAACTGCTGAATGTGCATCGGTTTGACTATGCAATATTCGTAGTTTCTACTCAGTGGCCGCTCCCTGACTCATTATCTCATTTACAAGTGCACCACTTGTTTCGCTCCAAAGCCTACCACGTGATGCACAAGAAGCATTCAGAACTGGCAGCACAACTTGCCCTGGCTATCTCTACGGTCAAAGCGCAAAAAGGACTCTGATCCTAATCCTCTATCGACTCTGATTGCGCATGAGTCACGGGAAAGCGCAACATGATACCTAACCCACTTTGATTGCAATTTACGTATACTGTCCCGCTAAGATCATTCATCGCAATACGTTTGACGTGCGCCAGACCCAGCCCTGAGCCAGCCACGTGCTTTTTGGTCGAATAAAAGGGAGCAAATATATCTTCAGGGTGAGCCAACTCAACCCCAACCCCATTATCACTAAACCTCAGCTTTAGCTCCGCTTGCTTTACTTTTACGGCGATTGTAATGCTTGGTTTTTCAACCCCAGAAAAAGCATGCTCAACAGCATTTGTAATTAGGTGATTTAACGCCTCAATAAGACTGGCAGGCTTTAGATACAGGAGTACATCGGCGCTCTGCTCAACATCAATATTCAACACAATATTGTGCATCGCCAAAGAAGACTCCCAGACACTTTCCAGTGATTTAAATACATCGGCGATACGGCATACCTTAGTTACGCCATCATGCCCTTGCACGATTGACTGCTTTAGCCTATCTATTTTGTCATCAATATGATGGAGGTTACGCAACAGCAAGTCCGAAGCTTGGTGAATGCAGGCTGCCTGTTTTTTTAACTCAGCAAATGGTACGGGGTGTTGTTGCAATAACCCGCTAAGCTGCTTGGCTGACTCACTTAACATAGATGCCGAAGTTACACTCACCCCCAGTGGTGTATTCAATTCATGGGCCAGCCCCATGGTCATCAGAGCTTGCTCTTTAAAAGCTTCTTTATGATCGTGTTCCTTTTGCTGTGACAGCATTCTGAGTTGTAGTTCAAACAGGTGCTTGAGAGAGCTCAACATAGCTCTGGCCTTAGTACCAAAGGTATTTTCCTTACTGTCCAGAACACAGACTGTGCCAAAGACAGAGTCATCAACATTTTTAATGGGTAAGCCGAGATAGGCAATCATGTTGAGCTTAATATCTGGGTTATGGTCCCAGACAGGATCTGCCAGGGCGTCAGGCACAAAGAGCTCTCTTTGCGTTTTGATAACGGTTTCGCAGTATAGCCCTGAACTTTCCCAGCATTCACTGTCGCCAATTTCATACGGGTTTTCATTATTGAGGCTTTTATTGAACACACTCAGATGCGGCCCGTTGAGCTTCATGATCAATGCCACCGGAACATCCAGCAGTTCGGCAACCCGAGTTAAAAGCTCGTTCCATTGCGTCACCAGCTGATCAGATAAAGTATTGGTGTTCACACGCTTGCTCCTCGCAAGCCCTGTTCCTGGCAACATGCCTGTCAGACTTGCTCTTTGAGTATAGCCTGCTCACACCATTTTAAAATTCAAAGGCCAATGTCGAAACTCAGAGAATCGCATTTTTCACGGCTGTTGAAGTGACATTCTGTATGTGGATGAAACTGAGCCAGACAAGCCTTTATTGAGACTTTTACAGCAGCATGACTTTACCCTGAATCGTGCGGTTTAGCTTGCCAGAATCGCCCCCAGCTGCTCAGCACTAACGGGCTCGCCGATATGGTATCCTTGCATAAGCGTACAGCCCATCTCGGACAATACCCTTGCCTGCTCAGCTGACTCAACCCCTTCAGCACAACAGGTAACATTGATATTTTTTGCCATCACTAATACAGATTTGACTAAACTCCGAGCCTCCTCGTCGGTCAACCTATGTAGTAATCCTGGATCCAGCTTCAGGGCATCGACGTTTAAATCATGTAACTGTCCAATACTCGTGTGACTGGCATCAAAATCATCAATAGCAATTGTAAAACCTGCCTGTTGCCAGCGACTTATCACGTGACTGGCCTCCGTCCCCAGCAATGTGAGTTGCTGTTCCATTATTTCAATTTCAATTTGCCGGGGCTGTAAATGATGTTCAGTCAGGCACCTGTTCAGTTCGCTCAGTGCCTTATCCTGTTGCAGTGTTTTCACAGACACATTGATACTCAGCCTGAGCCCAGGGATTGTTGCTTGCCAACTGGCAAAGTGCTTAAACGCTTGCTCCCAGAGCTTAGATTGCAATGCCATCAGGCAACCCACTTCGCTTACTTCATTGATAAATCGATTCGCTTCGACCAATGTGCCTTCTTTGTGCCACCTGGCCAACATCTCAACTTGAACAAGCCGGCCATCTGATGCGCTGACAACAGGCTGGAAGTACGGTACAAACTTATCTGCCGATAATGCGCCTAAAATGGCCTGCTCCAGGGCCTGGTTTTGCTCAGCTTCATCATCCAATTTTGAGCAGTAAAACTGCATCCCGCCTTTGCCCGACCTTTTTGCCCGATACATAGCGCTGTCAGCACGTTTCATCAGTAGTTCAGCGTTATCGCCGTCGTCAGGATACAGCGCGACGCCGGCACTCAGCGCAGCCTGTACTTCAACGCCTTTGATCTCATACTGACCGCACACGCCATCAAGCACTTTTTTAATCACGCTTCGTACATGGCGTTTATCTTCAATGGCATCCAGTAACAATACAAATTCATCACCGCCCATCCGGGACACGGTATCACATGCCCGAACAGAATCCGTTAACCGTTGTGCAATGTGTTTCAGGAGTAAATCGCCAAAATCATGCCCCAAAGAGTCGTTGATTTTCTTAAATTTATTCAGATCCATAAACACAACAGCAAACTGATGGCGATTACGCAACGCCCGTTTACACGCCTGGATAAGCCTATCTTGAAGCAGCAAACGATTAGGCAACCCCGTCAGTGCATCGTGGTGGGCCAGGTGGTTCATTTTGCGTTTGAGTGCCCTTGACTCAGTCACATCCTGAAAAATCATCACAGCACCAATGACTTTACCCGAATTGTTGTATACCGGAGAACAGGAATCATCAATGGCAAACTCCAGCCCAAGGTGATTTCGAAAACAGGTAGAATCCGGCAGGCTAACCGTTTGCTGACTGCGCATACACACAGCCATTTGATCTTCGATGGGTCGGTCACTGCCTTCATGATATAACGGCATCACCTCAGTAATGGGCTGCCCTTTAACTTCTTCGGTGAGTAAGGCGAGTACCGCCTCAGCAACCGGATTCATAAAAATCACCCGGCTATCAATACCGCAACATATTACGCCATCACCTATAGAGCTGAGCGTCACCGCCAGCAGCTCGCTATCGGTGTCCGCCTGACCCAGATGAGGCGAGAGGTGTAAGTAGCGGGCAAGATGTAAATTGCGGAGCTCAGAGCTTTGCAACTCAAAAAGTCCGGTGACACGCTCACTGTGCGCGCTGACCAAGGTCAGTTTAATCACCTGACCGGGTTTAGGTTCTTCCAGCCAGGCTGCCAAACGTGCCCAGCTATCCGGTTCCAGAAGTTCATGCAAATTATAAGCAAAAAGTGCTTTGTGGCTTTTACCAAGCGCGGTTGTCAGCCCGTCACTCATGCAGATCAAACTGGCATCAGAGCTAAACACAAATTCAAAGCCGGAATTGGCCTGAAATGCTTCGAGGTAAAAGTGGTGTGCTTCATCATGACCATGTTGACGCCCTTGATCCGAGCGACGACTCAACCACCAAACCACTGTGCCCGCCATTGCCGCCATCAGACCGCCGACGACAAGCACAATCATCATGGAACTAGTCGTGCCATTCGCTGAAGGCGCAAGCTCTGAGGCAGTTTCAGGCACAGCACTCGCCTGCCATCCCAACACAGACAAACACAGGCCCAAAAAATATTGCAAAGCAGAGATTTTCACTCAAACTCCGGTCATCTATTAAACACAGCTCTTATCAAGCGTAGTCGCAATAACAGGACTTTGGTACTGCAACTGGAGTTTTTGAAGCCTTTGTTAATGATAGGGTTTAGTGTTTTGGCAGAGGTAAAAACTATACGCACAATTATGCCGATTTCTGGAATTTCGGCGATTTTTATTCTAGTGTCTTGAAAGCAGCCCGTAGACAGTGGAGTTTTGCATTGAGCGACGACAACATAGTAGATAGCTTCATTCGCGTTGCGCGTATCATTGCAAATCTTGACGCGATTTTGGCCGAAGCTAAAAACCTTTCTCTCACCGCCAAGAACGCCCGCGTGGTCGCACTGAGAGCAGGTGATTCGGCCTCTGGCTTTAAACCCATTACAAACTTCATTGATGAGTTTTCAGAACAAACCATCAAGACCACTACGCATATCTCCACTTTGTCTAACCAGCTGTTCAAAATTGCGCTCGAGGCGGTCAGAAGCACTCAGTTCGACATGCACGTCGACAATGCAGCAACCCTCATCTCCACACCTCAAGTTGCTGCTTTGCAACACAGAGCAAAACAAGAGCGGCAGCACCAAACCAAAAAACTGGAAATCGCTTTACAGGACCTGGAGAGCTTTTTTGAAGAGATCAATAAGCAAATGCGCAGTGCGGAATACATTGCCGTGACCAGCCGGGTTGAGGCATCAAACGCCGGGGAATTTAGTGACAGCCTGCAGTCGGTCTCTGATTTCATTGCCACTGCAGCAAAAACAATTAAGCAATCAGTCACAGTAAACTTAAACGAAATCCATACTCTAAGAGGCGCTCTGCATTGAAAGCAACACAACTCTATCAGGCTCCGAGCCACGCCTGGCTGATGTTTGGCCGCGACGAAGGAAAACCAGAAAAGATCATTGATACTAACCAGTATCTGGTGAAAGGCATAGGTCAGGCAGTGCTGCTCGACCCAGGCGGCACAGAACTTTTTTCCCCCATGCTGGCTGCAATCTTGCAACACATAGAGCTGGAAGAGCTGACCACCTTATTCGCCTCACATCAGGATCCTGATATCATTTCTTCGTTGGGGCTTTGGGATAAAGCCCTGCCAGATGCAACACTGCATGCGCCCTGGCTGTGGGAAGGGTTTATCCGCCACTTTGGTATGAACAATATCAAATATCAGGGGATCAAAGACGAGGGGGGCGACATTCGCCTGAATGATATCAGCCTGAAACTCATCCCAGCACACTACCTGCATTCATCTGGTAATTTTCATGTATATGACCCGCTGGCAAAAATACTGATGAGTGGTGATGTAGGTGCGGCGCTGGAAAAAACCAATGCACCAATATTTGTTGATGACTTTGCGGCTCACGTTAAGCACATGGAATATTTCCATCGTCGCTGGATGCCATCCAATCGCGCTAAAGCAAACTGGATAGCCCGAGTAAGAGAACTCGATATCGACATTATGGCACCTCAGCACGGTCGCTTATTTAAAGGCGACGCTGTCGCTGAATTTCTTGAGTGGTTTGCAAAGCTGGACGTGGGCATAGCCAGTTGAAGCTTATTTATCGCTCCACACCGCCAGTTCATTGCCACTGGGCTCAATAAAATGAAACCGCTTGCCACCGGGGAAGCTAAATATCGCTTTATTGATGGTGGCACCAGCCTGCTCTATGGCTCGCTGTGTCTGTACCAAATCATCACTGTACAATACCAATAACGGGGCGCCCTGTGCCTGGCTGGCCGAAACATCGCTTTGAAAAAAGCCTCCCTCCAGCCCAGATTCACTAAACGCTACATACTGCGGACCGTATGACTGAAATTGCCAACCAAAAACCGATTCAAAGAATGTCTGCGTCGCCGGTAAATCCGAAGCAGCAAACTCTACATAGTTGAGTGTATGATGTTTCATCGTCTTTCCCTTTTTATTATTGTCTTGGCATTCAATGTGCGTTCACCCGCACCTGATAAAAACCGATAACATATTGAACTAAATTGGCTCCATATTAGCGTTGAGGCGTGATAGAGTGCCAGAAAAAATAGCATATTAATGATGAATATCTTGTTCCGCGTACTCTTAATAGGTTTGCTCATGACCCTCACAGCCCCAAGCCAAAGTGCTCAATCTGCACCTGAATTACGTACCCTGATCGGCCAAAAGCTCATGCTCGATTTGCGATACTTTTGCCAACAAGGCAAAGGGGCTAAATGTCGGGAGCCTATGACTACCCTGCCACAGGAGCTTAAACAGATACTGCATGACTATCAGATTGGTGGAGTGATCCTGTTTGCCGAAAATGTCCAGGAAATTGACCAAATTGTCGAACTGACGCAACAGATCCACAATGCAACAGAGCTGCCCCCGTTTATCGCCATTGATCAGGAAGGCGGTCGGGTTGCCAGAATTAATCGTGCAGAGGCCACCTCCTTCACTGGCAACATGAGCATAGGTGCCAGCTATGCTCAGCATGGTACACGCTATGCGCAGGAGGTTGCGTCAGTCATAGGTAAAGAGCTGTCCGTGCTTGGGATCAATGTCAATTTCGCACCAACCGTTGATGTCAACGCCAATCCGGATAACCCGGTCATTAATGTCAGGTCATTTGGCGAAGACCCACACATGGTGGCAAAACTGGGCGCCGCACAAGTCAAAGCATTCGAGCAACAGGGAGTGATATCTGCCATCAAGCACTTTCCGGGGCATGGTGATACCAATGTCGACAGCCACACCGGCTTACCCCGTGTAAATCATCCCCTGAAGCAGATACAGCAGCAAGACATTGCGCCGTTTGCCAGCATCATCAAACAACACGCTCCGGGTATGATAATGACGGCGCACATCCAGTACCCAGCGCTGGATAATACAGTCATACTCAACAAACGTAATGAAAAAATGCTGCGTCCGGCAACGATGTCACGCAAAATCATGCATGACCTATTGAGAGAGGAGCTGGGCTATCAGGGTGTCACCATCACAGATGCTCTGGATATGGCCGGTATCAGTGACTTCTTTGAGCCCGAGCAGGCCGTCATAGAGACCTTTGCAGCAGGTGTAGACATTGCCCTGATGCCTTTTGCGATACGCAGCACAGATGATATCAGCGCGTTCAGACAATTTATGGATGCGCTTTATCAACAAGCCACAGCGCAGCTGAGCATCTCTGAACTGAGGGCATCTCACCAGAGAATACAAACGCTCAAAGCCCGCTTTTTAGCACCAAAGCATCAACTGTCTTCAGCTATTGCCCAGTCTGTACTGGGAAATCCGCAGCACCGTAAACTGGAGGCTGAATTAGCACTGGCAGCCATAACACAAGTGAAAAATGACCAGCTGTTACCACTGGCACCCCGAGCAAATCAGCGTATTCATGTGATTATGCCAGACAAGCAAAAAGCCACGGCCCTGAAACAAGCCTTGTTAGCCCATGCAGCTCATCCGCTCACGATTACTCTGTCCAGTTTACAAGGGTTCAATCCTGCCCGGGCAGAAGCAGATATAAAAAATGCAGACTTCGTCATTGCCGGCCATGCCACACCCGCGCAAAGTGCTGTAGAGATTGGGGGTATGGAAGACCTGGCTACCTTGTCGCAGTTTTCTCTGGCAACCAAAGCCCAGCCTAATGCATTGCAAGATTTATTGCGGTTTGCTCAGTCTCAGCATAAACCAACGGTATTCATCAGTTTGCGCGCTCCTTATGAAATCACCCAATTTGCCCCTTACAGCCAGGCTGTACTGGCAAGTTACGCCTACAATGTCGACGTTGAAACCGCCCATGAAGTCAG
Source organism: Pseudoalteromonas ardens (assembly GCF_030125445.1). Taxonomy (NCBI): domain Bacteria; kingdom Pseudomonadati; phylum Pseudomonadota; class Gammaproteobacteria; order Alteromonadales; family Pseudoalteromonadaceae; genus Pseudoalteromonas; species Pseudoalteromonas ardens. The sequence goes on along the minus strand of NZ_JASJUV010000001.1, from coordinate 1,027,277 downwards.
CGGACCGGCGTATACCGCACTTGCCAAAGTCATTTTAGGTCATGAAAAAGCCACAGGAACGCTCCCCGTTACCATAGACAAACAGGCAGATTCATCTTAGCTGCCTATAATATTGAGTGAGATGTTGTTGAATCAGCCTGTTACCTGATGAGGACATGTATGGACCCAAAGGCATCACTCACTGCACCTAACGCTATTCGTGCCATGATCCGGGCCGGAGACTATTCCGGCCCCACTAACGGCTTTGTTCCCGGCTTCGCCCAGTGTAATGTGTTGATCCTGCCTGAAGCCTATGCGTTTGAATTTATGACTTACTGTCATCACAACGCTGACTGCTGCCCATTATTAGCGAGCAGTATCTCACCAGGGTGTTATCATCTCGACCAGTTAGGCCAGGACATTGATATTCGTACCGATATTCCGCGCTATCGGATCCTAAAACACGGCCAGCTTACTGAGGAAGTGTCGGATATCAAACAGCTATGGCGAGACGATCTGGTGACTTTTGCACTGGCCAGTTACCTGGCCTTTGATACCGTACTCAACTCCTTCGGCATCTCCAGCCCGCTGGCGAATCCAACACACTCCTTACCTATGTATATCAGCAATATAGAGAGCAATCAGGTCGGGCCATTTAGCGGCAATAAAGTAGTTTGCATGCGCCCAATGAGTAAACCAGAGTTGATCAAAGCCATTCAGGCAGGCTCTGTCAGCCGGGTACCACATGGCATCCCGCTACACTTCGGTGAAGCAAGCGAAATAGGCATTACCAACCTGAATAAACCAAATTTTGGTGAGCCGCTTCCCGTAGCCAGCGATAAACTCCCCGTTTTCTGGACAACCAGCCTCACTGCCCACCTTGCAATTACCCGGGCAGCCCCTGATCTATGTATTATCAACAGCCCGCAACATCTGTTGGTTACCGACAAAGCTGATTTAAACCTGGTCATCAGCTGACACACGCCTGCCAGGTTTTATAGCTGTGTTCAGAAGACGTGTACTTGATTGGACGTGAAGCCCTAACCCTGACGCGGCAATCCATGTTAAGGTCTGAAAAAACCCAACATAAGAGTATTCTATGCTGCTAAATTGCGACCTGGGCGAAAGCTATGGTGCCTGGAAAATGGGACTGGACAGCCATGTTATGCCGCACATTGATCTGGCCAACATTGCCTGCGGCTTCCACGCGGGCGACCCGACTGTAATGGCAAACACACTCGCACTGGCCAAAGCACATAATGTCGGTATTGGTGCCCACCCAGGTTACCCCGATCTGCAAGGGTTCGGACGTCGCTCTATAAATTTGAGTGATACTGATCTGCGCAACACACTGCATTACCAGATCGCGGCGCTGGAAGGGATGGCCCGAGTACAGGGTATGACATTGCGCTATGTGAAACCCCATGGAGCCTTGTATAACGACATGATGCGCGAGGAGGCGATACTTCTTCAGGTACTCAAAACACTCTCCGAGTACCCAGCTAAGCTCAAACTAATGCTGCTGGCAACGGCTGAACAAGCGCATCATACACGCCTTGCGGAGCAATTTGGCGTAGAGTTACTATTTGAAGCCTTTGCTGACAGGCTTTACACAGATCAAGGACAACTCAGCCCGCGAACACAACCCAATGCGGTCCACGACGAGGCTAACGTACTGGCACAGGTAAAACAGCTGTTGGCTCATGGCACAGTGACTACGGCAAGTGGTCAAACTTTACCTCTTAAAGCAGACACCCTCTGTGTGCATGGCGACAACATGGACAGCATTAATCAGATAGTTACTATCAAAAAATTACTCCAAGACCAATAACATCAAACAATAAAAGGACTATACAATGATTGCCACTTCCCGCCTGATACTGAGGCCATTAACGCCTTCGGACTGGTCATTCTTTTTGCGCCTGCATCAGCTCCCTCAGGTGATGCGCTTTATTCGCGACCTGTCTGAGCAAAATGAAGTCCGCGCGCAATTTGACCGCCGGCTTATCGACTGGCGTAAAGAAAGCGGGGATTGGCTTACATTAGTGATTGAAGAGCGAGAAACCGGCAACCCTGTCGGGCTTCATGGCTTCTTATCCAACTGGACACCCTATCAGCAAGCTGAGCTTGGGTTTATGCTAGCCCCGGAACATCAGGGTAAGGGATATGCGAAAGAGTCGACCAGCGCCATTATCGATTTTGCTTTTAACCAATGCGGCTATCACAAACTGACAGCAACCGTCACCGAAGGCAATGAGGCATCATTTAACTTACTAACCCGTCTGGGGTTTGAGCATGAAGGTACACTTAAAGATAACTACATTATCGGCGGGCAATGGTGTCACGACCAAAAGCTGGGCTTAATTACATCACGCTAAATACAAAAATGCAGCCGGCCTGAAATAAACCGGCTGCATTGTTTTATCAATCAAGTCAGAATGGGCCCGTCGTGGTCTGTGGTGTTTGCCACAAGCTAGACCAAACAAAATTGCCGTGCACATAGTAAATATGATCGCCATGCAGGACACCCCGATCATCACCTGCCCAGATATACGGGGATACTTCAACATCGGACTGCTGTACCGGCACACTACTGCCCATATACTGTAGCTTGGGCGTTTCACCTATATGTACTTCAAATGCAGCCAGTTCGTTGCGCTTGTACCAGTTTACAGTATTGTCACTTTCACTCTCTGTAAGCCAGCTTTCCACAGGCAAGGTCATTCTGAACACCTGCTCACTGTGTTTTAGGAAACTAAAAGCGTGATAGTCAAACTCAACCGGGCTAAACCCACCACTAAACACTTTTTCGTCAACCAAAGACGGCGCGCTAATGTCACTGACATCAAACAAGCTCACTTTGGCGCCGACTTCATCATCAACTTCCAAAGGCCCGTCCAAAAACCAGTCCTGAACATTTTGACCGATGCCGATGAGTAAGTCTTCCGACACAGGATGGAGATATGAAGAATAGCCAGGTATTTCTAATGCGCCCGTGATTTTAGGGTCATTTTTGTTCGCTAAATCCAGCACATACAAAGGGTCAATCCGACGAAAGGTCACGATGTAAGCTTTGTCACCGAAAAAGCGCACTGCATAGATATCTTCTTCGACCAGACCATTTTCAGACACTTTTCCGATCGGCGTAGTGCGTGTTTCATTTGGTAGCTGGCTGATCACTGCAAGCTCATCACCTGTGTTTTCCATCAAATAGAGCTTATGCAGTATACCGTTTACTTCCGTAAAGCGTGACGTCACCACGCGCAAGATCCCTTCATGTTCACTGAATCTCAGGTTGAGATTACTGCTGCCTAAACGCCCCGCCACTTTGCCCGAAGCAGCATAATTTACCGAACCTTCTGCCAGGTTAAACTGGTGGATCACTGTCTGTATCGAGTCATCAAATGTGACGTCTTCAGGCTCATAGTAATAGCCATAGAGATACACATTATTCTGAGACATGTAAATCCCCTCAGTGCGGCTGGCGATACACGTTGTCGTTAGTGAATCCGGAGCGCTCAGCGACACACGAGTCACAGATGTAATGCGGTGATAACCATTCAGCTCTGATGCTTCATCTGGCATATAACAGGTCGCCGGGTCGACCAGGGGTCGCTCAGTACCGGCTTTAAGGTCCGTCACTTTAGGCAGTAACTCAGCGATATCTGTCTCGGTGATTTTTTGATAATTCGCTAAATCCAAATCCTCACCATCTTGCGCAAATCCGTCAAAACTCGCTGAAAACTCACTGATCAAATAGAGTGAATCATCAATAACACGAGAATCTATCAACTCACCGTCAAAACGGAACTGATGCGTAATACTCCCCTGCGAAGGGTCTTTGACATCAACCAACGTCAGAGCAAAATCACGCGCGTATGAATAAGGCATGGATGTATCCATGACATTCGACGCTACAGCAGGCTCAATGAAAAAACCGAATTTGTCATTACTCAATACCACAGCGAGGCTATCCTCTTGCAGGTATAGCTGCTGCCGAGCGTAGTAATCGGTACTGGTCACCAAAGTACTGGATGATCCTAACTCGCCACTTTCTTCGCGTTTTAAGATCCGCACAGACTGTTTATGCTCTCCTTCAGTGGCCTGAAAATCCGCCGTATTTGCAATAAACAAATGTGTACCGTCGTATTTAATTCTGTCACTTTCATCAACCGCTTGTTCCTGAACATTAGTGGTCGAATACTCTGGTGTTGCAGCATCCGCGACTGGCGAACTGACCTGCTCGCCGCTATCTTGGTTTGTTGTTGTACCTTGAGCCAGGTAAACACCATTTTTAAGGTAAGTCGAAAAGTCTGACGCATTTGCTTTGCGCAACTTTTTAGCACTGGCCTCACCGGTAGACAAATCAGGCACTTTGCTGGGTGGGGGTTGAGTACCCCCATTGCCTGGATCAGGGGTGGAAGTACTACTATCACTCCCTCCGCCACATGCACTGAGCAGCGCTAAAGTAAGCGCAGCAGCACAAAACTTTTGCTGGGTAGAATATAACATTGGCTGTCTCCTCGGGATTAAGTATGTACATAACCTTACTCGAATGCCAAAGAGTTGCTGTTACTACTGCGGTTTGAAATGTTATTTAATGTAACTCTTTCTGGTAATTGGTAATTTTATTGGTAAAGTACAGTTGTTCTGAATAAGGAGTGGGTGAAAAAAGTGAAACGTCTGTCAGGTGTGATTGGCTCTGTGTTGTTTAGCGGTGCGGCTTTGGCCAACTGTGATACTCACCCCGAAAACTGCATTGAGGTATCACAATGGGAGGTTTCCATTGCACTCGGGGCAGGTGTTGCAACTAACCCTTTGAAAGATAGCGATCATTCCCCTCTGATCGTATTGCCTTATGTGCGCTATTACAGCGACCGGTTTTTTCTCGATAACACCGCTATCGGATACACTTTTTTTGACCATCGTGCATTTGATGTTAGCTGGATTGCTGAACTCAATTCTGAACAGGCTTTCTTTAGCCGCTCCCGGCCTGGTACCTTGTTGCGCTCAAATACACTTTCCCCCGACATCAGTGAACGGGTTAATTTACCCCAAACCGATGTCAATTCCGGTGACAATGGTGCTGATGCAGACGGAGGAGACAGCGTCAATCCGCCCAATGACGTCAGCGTACAAGTCCCGGTCACCGACGTAGAACAAAACCCAAATCTGGCTCAACAGCCTTCGTTAACTTTCGACGATCTGGCAAAACGAAAATGGGCGATCGACAGCGGTATATTGGCGCACTGGTACATCTCCGAACAACAAAAGCTGACAGTAAAATTACTGCACGATGTACGGGGGATTTATAAAGGGTTTCACGGCTCAGTAGGATATAGCTATAAGCTGCCGTTCGGCGATCCTAAGTATGCTCAGCTTCAATTTAAAGTGGGCGTCGATTACAAAGACGCAAAATTAGGAAGTTATTATTACGGTATTACTGAAAGAGATACCGAACTTAGCCACTTTCGTTACCAAGTGGACAGCACTTTCAACCCTTACATTGGCGTCGCATACAACCACAAACTGAGCGACAGCTGGCAATTTAAATTCACCGCAAAACACCAATGGCTTGGCTCAAGTATCGCAAACAGCCCTATTGTTGATGAAGGCTATACAACCTCAGTCTTCATTGGAGGCTTGTATGCGTTTTAACTGCGCCTCGTACGGCCTGTCGGTTAGTGCATTGATGTGGTGCACGTTTTCGGTGCAAGCCGCCTTAGAGCCTCCCCCGCTGTTCGAGATAAAACCACTGGTCTGTATGGTAAAAACACAAGGGCAAACCTGCCAGATGACCATACGAGTTAATTGGCATCATGCTGTACAGGAAAACCTTTGCCTGTATCAGGCAAACGCTCGCTTGCATTGCTGGGAAAGTAGCAACAAAGGCACAGCCAAGCTGGCTGTCAAGTTGGCACAAAACATGGAGTTCAGTTTGCGGGATACACAGCAAAATACGCTTGCCAAAAAGACCGTCAAAGTCAATGCTGTTGTCAGCACTAAGTATCGCAGGAAACTTAAAACAGATTGGAGTTTATTTTAATGACCAAAGTCATATTGGTAGAAGATGATGAGAGACTGGCTCAGCTCACCGGACAGTTTTTGCAAAGTAATAATTATGATGTAACCCTGATACATGATGGGGCGCTCGCGCCGGAGAAAATCATCAGTGAGCAACCCGATGTGGTGATCCTGGATATTATGCTGCCCAACCTGGATGGCTTCGAAATATGCCGCCGGATCAGACCAGACTACTCAGGGCCGGTGCTATTTCTGACTGCTAAAGACAGTGACTTTGACCATGTCAGAGGTCTTGAAATTGGTGCCGATGACTATGTTATCAAGCCAGTTGAGCCTTATGTTTTACTCGCCAGACTCAATGCACTCTTACGTCGCCAGGGTAAACAAACTGACAGTACAGATCAACTCACGCTGGGCCAGCTGCGGATCGATAAAGCCGCGCGTAAAACCTACCTGAGTGAACAGGAAGTCGAACTGACAAGTTATGAATTTGACTTGCTTTGGGAACTGGCCCGAAACGCCGGCGATACACTCAGCCGGGAGCACATATACAACCAGGTCGTTGGCCGGCCGTATGATGGGCTGGACCGCAGCGTCGACGTCCGCATCTCCCGACTGCGCAAAAAACTCAATGACAACCTGGAACAACCCTACCGATTAATCACAGTTTGGGGTAAAGGATACTTGTGCTCTAAATCAGCCTGGGACTAAGGCGCGATGCTGCGTTTACTTGTCAGCCTCTACATTGTGGTGTTTGCCAGTATTATTGCAATTAACCTGGGCAGCGAGGCGATATGGCGAAACTGGGTGGAACAAGCGCCCGATGATTTACGTCACGCGACTCAGGTTGCTACAAACTATCAGCAGGCACTGAGCTACCTGCAGAAAGACGAGCTTGATTCCTACCTCCAAGCACAGCCACAGCTGACCGTATTTCCATACGAAGATGTCGCTTGGTTACCCGAACAGCTGGCGGCACTTAAACAGGGCGAGATAATCACCTCCTTTGACGATAAAGGTAATGCCCTGCTGCTTTTTGTGGTTAACAATAGTACCTCTGTCGTTCAGCTCGGTCCATTTGCCCCTGCCAAGTCAGCCAAAGTGAAGCAATATACCATTAAATTGCTCTCATATTCCGTGCTGGCCCTGTTGCTGGTCATGTGGTTAAGGCCACTCTGGATTGATCTGGTACAGCTCAAGCGTACATCTGAGAAGCTTGCATCCGGCTCGCTCGACCTGACCCCCACCAGATCCAGGTTTTCAGCCATATACACATTGACTCAGCAAATTGAAAGAATGGCGTTGAAAACGGCCAGCCTGATGAGCAATCAAAAACAGCTGGTCAATGCTGTCTCCCACGAACTGAGAACCCCACTGGCACGGTTAAAGTTTGCCCTGGCAATGCTGGCACCAAAAGCACCGGAACAGGTCTCAGCCATGGAAGAAGACGTAACCGAAATGGAAGTACTGATTGATGAGATGCTCGGCTATGCGCGACTGGAGTTTGCCAACCAGCAACTGCACATGCAGCAATGTGACCTGGCACCGCTGATACTGGACCAACTCGACAAACTCGCCCGCACGACCAACAAGCAACTGGTGACAGACGTTGCCAGCGATGTCCCGGTTAAATGCGATCCCCACCAGTTAACCCGGGTCATACAAAACCTGCTACAGAACGCTGATAAATATGGTCAAAGCACCATTCGGATCACCTTGAGCAGACAACACAATATGGCTGTTTTTCTGGTTGAGGATGATGGCCCCGGTATTCCTGAATCAAAGCGTGAACAGGTCTTTCAACCGTTCTCCAGGCTGGACAAGAGTCGTAATAAGGATACAGGCGGATTTGGCTTAGGTCTTGCTATCGTCAGTAAAATACTGTCATGGCACCACACCGATTGCCAAATTGATGATTCTGAGCTGGGTGGCGCCCGCTTTACCCTCAGGCTACCACTTGTGGCTTAGCAGACATGCTGATTAAAACTTAACGGAACCGCGCATCGCTTTGGTTTGCGCCCGTTTATTTTTGCTATCGAGTCGCTTTCGCTGCGAGCTTCGGGTGGGTTTGGTTGCACGACGTTTTTTTTCCACTTTCGTTGCACTGAGGATCAGCGCTTTCAACCTAGCCAGCGCGTCTTCTCGGTTCTGCTCCTGGGTACGAAAACTCTGCGCTTTAATAACAATGACACCTTCTTTACTGATACGGCTGTCCTGCAAGGCCAGTAATCGCTCTTTGTAAAACGGAGGTAACGTTGAGCGCTGAATATCAAACCTCAGATGAATGGCAGAAGATACCTTGTTGACATTTTGCCCACCCGCACCTTGCGCTCTGATCGCTGATAGTTCAATTTCCCAGGCTGCCAGTTCGACATGATTTGATAGCTTTAACATAGTGACTACGACTTGTTGTTCTGGGGTCTATCATAACAAGTCGCATGTACCCTCGTCTATCTGGACGCACCCAAACGACTTGCTATTGCAGGGGAAACTTTAGCTGCCCGACAGGCGGGCGCCAGGGTCGCAGCCTGACCCAGTAACATCATACATATCCCGCCCAGGGCGAAAAATTCAGCGGGCACAGTCGCCAATTCAAACCAATTACTAAACTGCATATTCAGTACAACCGCTGCAACACAGCCAAGCGCTACACCAAACAAAGTAAGCAGTGCATTTTCTAACATAAAATAGCTCACAATCTGCCCTTGCTGCGCGCCAAGCGCCCGGCGGATGCCAATTTGTCGAAGGCGTCGGGTGACAGCAAAACGCGCCTGACCAAATATGCCAAGGGCTGTGACTAAGGACAAACAGCCAACGACCCAGAGTAAGGTCATACTCGCCGCGTACTCAGCCTGATAACTTTGCTGTTTAACTTCTGCAAAAGTCATCAACTCTTCAATCTTCCGGCCATGTCGGAGCATCAAATAATCCGCCGTACTCGCCATTGCCTGAGCCTGCTGGCCCGGTGCGCTGCGCACCAGATAATAGACGTATTCACTGGTTTCTATCACAGGGGCCAGCACACTGTGCTCCACGACCACCCAAAAGCTCCAGGCGGCCTGCAAACTTTTCACCACACCACGCACCTGCTGAGGCCGTTTATCAATATAAAGTGTCTTGCCTACTACCTGGCGCCAGTCATCCGGATACAATGACTGTGCGAGCGCCTGTGTAATGATGATCTCCGTCGCGACACGAAATCCGTCCGTATCTGCATAGAGTGGGGCTTGTGTAAAGCCCTCCCCAGCAACCAGTGTCAGTCCCATGGTCTCTAACAGGGCGTTATCTCCCCCATAGTAACCACTGAACGTATCGTAGTCTCCGTCAGCTTGTGTCGCGACTTCCAGAAAATTCCCCCACCCAGTTAATGGAACACCCGAGGTAACAGAGGCATTGATAACACCAGATAACTCTTTTAATGCCAGCAAATCTTGCTCAATATCCGCAGCTCTGGAAGCGGCTTCGCCCGGTAAGTTGGTGAGAACATAAAAGGTATTTTGCTCATCCAAACCACTTGGCCGGGATAACAAGCTTTGCTTTTGCACTGCCATATAAGCGGCATTCACCAAAATCATAAAGGTGACGGCAATTTGCAACACAAACAGCATCGGCGCGGTCCGACTGTGATTCAGCGTTTTGAGAATGGGTAGCAAGTCTCGCATAAGTTGTCCCTCAGACACTGTTTAATTGGCTGGCAGGCTCTATCCGACTGGCTCGAAAGACAGGAAAAAGGCCAAAAAACACACTGACTGATATCGCCACCAAAGGCGTCAACACCAGAATATACAGATCCATTTGCATCAAATCGCTGCTCAAGTGCTGATATACCCGGCTACAAATAGTGAGTCCCAATTGAGCCAGTATCAGACCCAGTACACCGCCAAATATCCCCATCAACACAGTTTCGACACTGAACTGAATAAAAACCTGTTGCCTGCTCGCGCCCACAGCGCGACGTAACCCAATCTCTGCAGCCTTGCCGTGAAACTTTGCCATCATGAGGTTGGTGCTGTTCAATAGACACAGCAGTAGAAAACACAATGACAACCCAAGTGCCACCCGGTTATCGTCAGAAATAGCTTCACGCTCTGTCAGGTACTCAGTAGGTGTACTCAATTTATTGACTATTTTGCGCTGAAAACGTCCCAGCACACGCTGCTCCTGAACGTAGGAATAGAGGAATTCCTCGTAAGCACGACGTTGATTGGTATCTTGTAGTTCCACCCAAAAGTAAACCCAGACACATTCAGATGCCAATAGCGCTTCGAACGAACTGTCTTGTGGGTCACGCCAGCATTCAAAAGGCTGTAAGTTTGCAGACCAAAGGGCATTACGCACTTGGGTTTCAAATGGAATGAACACATCTCTGGGCTGACGAAAAGCATGCATGGCTTCGCCATAAAAGCGCGGCAAGATTGGCCAGGTGTCCAACACCCCGATAACGCGATATTCCAGTGCGCCTAACGTAATAGACTGACCAATCGAGTCCTGACCATTAAACAGCCGTTGATTAACATCGGCACTGATAACAGCCACTTGTTCACCCTGCCTATCGGCCTCAGCAGACCAGGCAGTGCCATACTTCATCGGGGCGTTAAAGGCAGTAAAGAAGTCCCGGCTGGTAGAACGCACCAATGCTGTTTTTGCAACAGAGTCTGGCTGCTCCGGCAGTTTCAACTGATCCCGATAGCCACTAATAGGAACATGTGACAGGGCACGATTTGCCCGCCATAAGTTTTGCGCGTCCTGAAAAGTAAGATAAGGCGGTACCCGCTCTTCTTCGCCCTGACTATAATAGGCTTTTTCCGGGCCCCAGCTGTTAAGCTGGACCAAAAACAGGGTGTCTGACTTACCAGGCACAGGTTCTTGGTTCATCATGTAATTGATGGTGTAAGTGGTCATTGTCGCGGCAATACCGACCGCTATGGTGACCACAATTAAGGAACTTAATAGTGGAGTCTGTTTGAAGCTTATCCAGGCCAGTTTGAAATAATATCTCATCAGCATGCTTCCTCCACCTTGTTATACCCGAAAATAGCGCCGGGCCGGCACGATCATCGTTGTGATCACGCCTTCGCGTTGATTAAATTACTGCACGACTCTCACACGCTCTGCACTATTAAACATGCGCGTATCAGAAATGATGACCGTATCACCTACAGCCAGCCCAGACAGGATCTCTACCTGACCAAGACTTTTCGACCCCAAACTTATGGACTTTTTCACTGCACTGCCTTCGTCCAGTACATAGGCATACTTGCCGCTGTATGCATCGACAAACTGACCTCTGGGCAAATAGGTAACGCCTGATTTTTCTTCCAGCACAATCCGACTGGTTAAGCGTTGATTTTGTCTCAGGCCAGTGATCTCTGCTTCCTTAAAGCGGATCTTGCCTTCCACCTGACCTCGCACTATTTCGGGCGATATTGCGGTGAGTTCACCTTCATAAGCGCGGCCATTTAAGGTAATTTGAGCAGGCATTCCCAAAGCCAGATCATCGGCATAGTTTTCCGGAATATTGACCTCAACCTCGTAATGGGACAAATCCACCACACTCAGCAGCGGCTGATTTTTCACCACTGTATTTTTCTGTTCGACGTTCAGGTTACCCACAATGCCGTTAACCGGTGAGCGAATTTCCAGCGAAGCAACACGTCTTTTTAATTCATCCACCAAAACTTGTTGAGCTTGCAATTCAATGGCACGTGTCTGGATCTCAAATTTCTGGCTTTCCTTCAGCAAAGCCACTTCTTTAACCGCCAGGCGATGCTCTCGCTGTGCGTTTTCCAATTCATCTTTGGCTTTTTGGTAATCTATATCGCTGACTACCTGATTCTTTTTGCCTTCTTCATTACGGCGCATTTCACGCTTTGCCGCATTCAGTGCCACGATTGCTTTGCCCAGATAATTCTCCTGAGCAAGATCCTGCTTTTTAGCCTGAATTTTTTCTCGTTCCAGTTGCGTGCTGAGGCGCGTTAACTCTGCCAGTTCCTGAGCCAGCAAGCTTTTTAGTTCTGGGCTATCTATCTGCGCCAACGGCTGGCTCATTTCCACCGAATCTCCGGCAGTCACCAAATAAGTAACTGTTCCTTCTGCCGGGCTATATAGTGTAGGACGACGTGACGCTATCACGCGGCCTTGAACAGAAATATCCCGCACAAATTCACCACGACGTACTTCCGCCACATGAATGTTTTCCATTCTCACGGCGCTCTCTCCACTTGCCCATGCAAGTATCTGAGGAACGACAAAATAAAATGAAATAAATACACCAGCGATGAGCAGGAAATAGAGTTTGTAGTTATGTTTTTTCTCTAGTTGGCTGTCCTGAGCGCTGGTATCGTCGATATACTGCATACACTACGTCCTTGAAACTAAAAAGTGTTGATCAATACCAGGCTCTGAAAATAGCAAAACTCCATCTAAATGTCACCAACAATAAACATTTTATTAATACTTTAATCAGTTTGAAAATTAATCTGGGTACATTATTGATCTTACTTGACTAATTTTTGCACCGAGCAGCATTATTTGTAGCTGAGTCAGGTAAGTTTGTTAAGGGAAAAACAGGTAAGAGCAGCGGAAAGCGCGGCCTCCATGCCGCCGCAAGTGCTTGGGAATAACTGTAAATACTGCATAATCATATTCTAACCTGGACGCCACCTCCTATTTCGTTCAGTTTGGGTCGAATAAATTTTCTACTTTTCAATAAAGTTGCTTCAGTACGCTTGGGGCTAAACTAAGCAACCCGATTAAACTGGCGCGCCAGTAGCAATTCGCTGTCACGCAATGCACGCTTGATCACCTGCATCATATTCTTACCTTTGGCTCGAACGGAGACACTGGGTAATCCGGGCAATAACACTTCCACTTTACAGATAGTCAAAACGCCATGGCGCTGGCAGGGCTGCTCATCCACATCAATGCGCACTTTGCGGATATGGGCGGCATAGCGCATAAACTTGTTGGTCGCCAACTTTGCGAGCTGCGCCTTAGTCGCCTCCGCAATACGCTTGCCTGTTGCTCTGAAATTTAGTTTCATAATGCTATCAACCTCTTGTACAAAGCCAGCAATTTACTGGAAATTGAACTCATATTGTTGCGTCGATGAGGCTAATCTACTAATGTATTTAAAAAGAAAAAAGCTGATTAATTCTTAGCGAAACCTCGAATATTACGAATGATAACGAACATAAATTACAATCACCTGTACTACTTTTGGCAGGTTAGTCGCCACGGCAGCATTGCCGCGGCCAGCAAGATATTGCATCTGACACCACAAACCATCAGCGCACAGATCACCAGTCTGGAGCAGCGTCTGGGTAAGCAACTGTTTTTACGCGAAGGCAGAGGATTACGACTGACCGAGTATGGACAACTCACCCAGCAATATGCCGATGACATGTTTGCCATTGCAGAGGAGTGGCTGGAAACCACCAAAGGTGATCTGGCCTCTATCAACCGGACACTGAAGGTCGGCATTTCCGATGCGCTGCCAAAGTCTCTGGTCTCTAAATGGCTGGCCCCCCTGATTGATAACGAGCGTATTTCCAACCTGCATTGCATTGACGGTCAACAAGCTGAGCTGCTGGCGCAAATGGCTACGCACAAACTGGACCTGGTATTGGCGGATAAGCCCTTAGATGGTGATACTCCGTTCAAGCTTTTCTGTCACGAAATCGGTAAGAGTCAGATCGGGTTTTATGGCATGAAGCAAGATCAGGCCTTAACCGGTGACAACTTTCCGGCTGCATTGGCCGACACACCAATCATACTGCCAGCCAAGAATAGCCCGGTCACCAGCGCCATTCAGTATTGGCTCAATGAGCTCAAAATCGAAATATCTGTTGCCGGTCATGTAGACGACAGTGCGTTGATGAAAGCGCTGGGACAACAAGGGTTTGGAGTATTCCCTGCACCTTTATCTGTACGCGAAGAAATAGAGCGGCACTATGATGTGAATTTCATTGGTGCAATCGAAAACGTTTATCAGAACTACTATGCCTTTACACCCGACAGACTGATCAAAGACTCGATTTATTCCGAGTTTGTACAGCATGCACGCAGCATAGATGACAATCAGGAACCAACATGAGTAAACCCAGAATAGCGATCCAGTATTGTGTTTTATGCCAGTGGTTGCTTCGCAGTGGCTGGCTTGCCCAGGAATTGCTGTCAACGTTTGCAGAAGAGTTGGCCGAGGTCGCACTGGTTCCGGCCAGTAAGGGCCTATTTAAAGTCTATTATAACGATACTCTGATCTGGTGTCGGGAGCGCGACGGCGGCTTTCCGGAAGCTAAAATCTTAAAACGTCGGGTGCGAGATCAGCTCGACCCCGGACGTGATATGGGTCATATCGACAGTACCGGTTAAAGTCAAAAAGTTAGAGCTTAAAACGCTCAATAAGCTGGGTCAGCCTGGCTGCAAAGCCACTGAGTGACTCGCTGTCTTTGGCCATGAAGCCCATTTCCTGTGAGTTACGGGCAGCCGTTTCCTGAACGTCTTTCATCAGCCCGGCAATACTCTCGCAGTGCGTTGCCTGATGATTTGCCGCGTCCAGTACCCGCTCACTCAATGCAGTAGCTTGCTCTATGGCTTCACTGACCTGCGCCATGTTGCTCGCAAGCACTTCACTTTGCTCGGCACACACACGAACATCCTGCTCCCCATTTTGGATCAGAGCAGCGGTCGTGTGGGTGTCAGCCTGTAAAGCCGCGATCATTTTATTGATCTCCTGCGTGGCATTTTGTGTACGAATAGCCAGTTGTCTGACTTCATCAGCAACCACCGCAAAGCCCCGACCTTGCTCTCCGGCCCTTGCAGCCTCGATGGCCGCATTTAGTGCCAGTAGATTCGTCTGCTCAGCAATTGCGACAATTGTATCCAAAATTTTCCCTATGTCTTCGCTGTGTGCTCTGAGCCCGTCCATCGCTCCCACAGATTCGGTCATCGTGCCGCTTAATGACATGATCTTTTGCTTATTGTGTATAACACTCTGAGCCGTTTCCTGATTCAGTCGCTGTGCATGCTTAAGCCCGGACACACCATCTCGAGACTGTTCAGACACATCAACCGCACTGCTGGCGATATTTGAGGCAATGTGCAACGCATTGTCTGTCCGCTCAACCTGCGCCGTTGCCCGACTGGTCAGAGTTTGGCTGCGCGCTAAGGATGAGCCAGCTAAGTCTTTTAGCTCATATACCTGGGTGTCTATTTCTTCTAACAAACTGCTCAGGCTTTGCTTTACCTGATTGATGTTGTCAGTCAGAGTACCAAACTCATCATCCTGACGTTTGACTATCTGTCTGGAAAAATCACCACTGGCTATATATCTCAGCATTTTGTTTACCGCTGCAAGCGGGATAAGCATCGCACGGCTGGTCGACAATGCTATCCAGACCGCTAATATGGCAAATACTAAAACCAGTATCAGGGCCGCATTTTGGGCTTGCTCAATCAACTGGTCTGATGCCTGCTGATATAAATCAAACTGGTTCTGTGCCTGACCTTGGATTGTATCGATCTGATTAAACAAATCGGCAAAGGCCTGCTCAGCACGCCGATAACTCTCCATAGCAGTTTGCTGGCCCCTGTGACGCTGCTCAAGTGCCTGATACAAAGTAGCGGGCTCTTTTAACTGGCGAGCAATGTGCTCCCAGGCCGGCTCAAACAGCTCAAGCAACGACTCGATAGGCAGCCCGGCTGACTGGCGTTTAAGGTAAGTTAGGTTGTCACTGATGTTATCAACGATAAATCCAACATCTTCGCGATGCGTCGCAAGGCTATCAGGGCCAAGTTGCGCGAGAGATTGCACATTATTTTCCAGCGTAAACAGCAGATCATCAATGCGGATCCCAGTCCCCGCGACTTCCTCCCTTAGTCGGGTATCCGTTGTTTCGATTAACTCGATATCCAACATCGCCGTACCCGCAGTGTTTCTGTGTTCAAAAAACCGGTCTACGCCTTGCTCAATGGTGTGTGCAGCACGAAATTGTGCCTGACGTGCGGCGAACAAAGCGTCTGAAAATTGCCGCAACTCAGCACGGACTTTAGTAACTTCCCGAAGCGGCTGCACTACGCCGGGATTATCTGCCGAGCGCATTTCTAACTCATCGAGCAACGACTGCGCACGCAATTCGGCCTGGTTAAAAGCGTGCTGCACCTGCTGTATACCGGACTCATCACTCGCACTGTATGCCTTGGAGACCAGATTACTGATCCTGAGTTGCTGTTGCTGGAACTGCTCGGCGGCATGCAAGATGGGCTGGGCAGTGTCTGTTACTTTATGATTGGCACGCTGGATCTCTAACAGTGCCCAATAAGCCAGCGCACTGGCAATAACCAGCAACATACCAATACCACCAAAACCCAGGGTGATTTTGTGTTTGATGGAAAGCCGCAACGGCAACATGGCTACCCCTTCCTTTACAGTCACCTAATTTATTTATGTACGAACAGGCGACAGCGCTAAATATGCGAGTTATCAGAAAAAATACACTATAAATATAGATGTAATTAATACACTACGAAATACGATTATCGGTATTTGTCACTTTGTTTGAATAAGGCAAACTCAACTGGCTGAAAAAGCCTGTCTTTAAAACACCGTTTCAATTGATCAGCGCTAGCGAGATCTCGGTTTAACTATTCACGCCGCGCCAGATATTTTCCGGTACCTTTTTTGGGCCATCGATGACCATGAAGCCGTATTATTGATAATGTGCCTGCGTATCACTCACAGGTAATAACAGACATCAGTATTAAACTGTGTACTGGGTACATAACGTTCATAAAGCTGTGCGTTTAACACGCCGGACAACATGCCTATAACGAAAAGAAAAGTTTCAAACCTAACTGATTAGCAAGATTACTTATTGGCATCTTTGCGAATTTGGTCCAGCAGGTCTTCGTCTCCGATCATACGCTGCATCAGGTTATAAACCTGATTATCAATATCGTTGTCGTATAATTTCAAAATATCGTTTGCCAGCTGCCGCTTAAGCCCCGGATATTGCTCATCGTTCGCCTGATAATATTGCGACATCAGACCTTCTGCTGCCGTTGCTCGCATATAATCGTTTTCTTCTTTTTCAACAATATCCAGCAAAGAACGCGCTATACGCGCATCTACCACTGGCGTTTGTGCAACGACATCCAGTGCCTGAACTCTTAGTTTATCATCGTACTGCCCACGGCTGATTTTAATCACAGCGTCCACCGTATCGTAACTCATGGTGTCCATTTGGGTGCGATTCAGCACATACATATTCATCTGCAACTGACCCATCGCCGACAAACGGTCAATCACAGGTAGACTCTCATCCAACACTTTTTGCTGTAATTGTCTGCCCAGTTTATCCGCATACTCAGGATCGGTTTTCAGGCGCATCTCATAGTCATCAGGCAAGTCTTCATAAAAGCCATAAACTGGGTTGCTCTGCCTGTGCTCAGCACGTTCTTGCTGCTCCTTTTTCTCCAGGATGGCTAATACAGATTCCTCTAGTGCCTCAGGAGAAGACGATGCAGAGAAAAAGCGATTCTCCAGTTCGAGAACACGCTCCTGTAAGTAACGCACTTGCTCTTCTAATTGCTCAATATGCTGCTGTTTGTTAACCAAGCTGCCTGCCTCGACAGGCGTATACCGTTCGCTGTGACCTTGCAACGATGCATTTTCTGCTGATTGAACATCAGGTGTGCTACTGAGTACTGGTGACTGGTTAAAGTGACTATAGAGCGCGACGCCAAGCGCACAGACCGAAAAAGTAAACGACAGTGTGGTTTTAAATTGTGACATATATTTCCTCTCAAGCCTGGCAATCTACACAAAAAGCATTGCTTTTGCATGGAGAATACTGTTAAAAGTTGTACCTTCAACAAACAGGCCAAGATAACAACAAGGACTCAGGATGGTTGCCCACAGGCATACGGTAAAAATAAGTGTCCTAATCATCGCACTCGCCATGCTCGATCTCATTTTCACTCTGCTCGGCGTGTGGTCTGTGGTAGGTGAAACACGCAACTGGGTATTAAGTTTTGAGGCATTGACCCTGACTTTATTGCTGTGTAATTGTTTAATAATAAGACAAGTTATCGGCCAACATCAACACGCTCGTAGTTATTGGCCACTTGCAAACCTAGTGGTGTTTTCTCTTCTGTTTTGTCTGGCGGGCGACGTTGTTAACTTCAACCTGGCTCAAAACTACTTCCAACATAGTGCAGTAGTAAAACATGATTATCTCGCAGACTCTGTGTGGTTTTTTATGCCCGGCTATCTGCTCTTATTTCTCGCCTGCTGGCGTTTGCTGGGCTATTCAGGCGCTCAGGTGGTTTACTTTGTAGTTGCCATGCTAATTACATCACTGCTGGCCTTATTCAGTTACTTAAATATGCACTTACCAGGCAGTGGCTGGTATGTCACGGTCTTAACTGGTGGCTATGCCATAGTCATAGCACAAGCTGCTTTGTTAGGTCTGTGTTTACTTATCAGCTCTGATATACCAAAAACGCCGAGGGCTATTCTGGCACTCGGTATGATACTGGCCACTGTTGCAGATGCGCTTATCGGCCAGTTTTGGATCTTTGGCAATGAAGGACAAGGTTATTACCCCCAGATCAGAGCTATCAACTGGGCCATTTATATTACGTCACAGGCCATTGTAATTCATTTACCTGTGATTACACTCAACCGTGATCATAGCTTTTCCCGCACCAGTATGACGTAGCGAACTTCTCTGTTGCTGAGTTTTACAGCAGCCTTTGCTGTTGCGGAAAATACTGGTTCAATCACTACAGCCTTAAAAATGGATCGTCAGTGTGTAATGCTGACCCGACTTGTGCCGTGCCTGCCAGCCAAAACAAGCACACACGCGTGACACAATGCGGGTGCCTAACCCCTGCCCCTGATGCGTTTGCTGTGTGCTGATACCATTCGTGAAGATCATACCATCGCTGTCCAACGACACATTGAGCGAGCCCTCACCGTGTTGCAGCGCGTTTTTGCCAACCTGCTCCAGAAGCAGATTCAGCAAACGCGACTGCACAGGCTTACTTATCGGCTCTGATGGGAGTTCGAGCGTGATCCTGAGCCCCTGTTGCAGCCAGTGCTGTTGCCATGTTTGCAAAAATACATTGAGGTCAGTTGACGTCAGCCGCACCTGATCGGCCTTACACAATAACAAAATGGCTTCACTCAGCGAAACCAGATCCTGCCCGGCCTCTTCAAGCTGGGTCAGCAAAGGTAATGCATCTAAAGGAAGCTCATCGAGTTGTTCAAAACGTGAGATCGTATTGTGGATTTGAGCCAGCGGCGTGTTAAGTTCATGACTTAAAAAAGCGGAATAAAGCCGTTCCTGTTGCTGAGCATAACGCTGTGCATACGCATCCGTTGCAGCGAGAATGGAGTGGTAAGAGAACTCTTCAAATTGCGCTGCCTGAGTTTTATTCTCATGTAAAGATATGCTCTGCAAAGACGCTGTCAGTCGCCCAGATTCACGCGCAATATGCCTGTGTATTGGCCACCAGGTCACTGCAGCGAGTATCAACAAGGCCAGCGTCAGCGCAATAAACACCGCCACCAGACTTGGCGAATCCTGGCCGCTAATACGATGAATAATATACAGCGGCTCGAAGGCGCTTTCTGTATAGCGCAGAGTATATAGATAATCATCTGACAGCGTCAGCAGTTGCGAGATTTCCTGCTCCTTTGCCTCTGGCCCAAGCCCGTGCTGACGTAAAGCTTGCTGATAGTCTGTGGGTAAATCTTGCCAATTCCCCATCAATTTACCGCCATCCTTGTATGGCAACATCAGCTGTCCAGACAACGCTACCTCAAGGTCCTGATAAAGATAATATTCTGAGGTCCCATCCCAGGCATAGTGATACACCTGACTGGCCACCCAGATCCAAATTAAGGAAAACAGTCCAAACAAGGCAAACAACCATCGCGCGAGATACCACCGGAGTGTTTTTTGCCTCATGAGCTCGATTCTCTTAATGCAACGCCCTGACCCTTAAGTGTTTGTATGACAGAGGGTTCGTCGTCACGACTCAGGTTATGCCGAAGCCGGGTCAATAGTGATTTGTACATATTGTTGTTGACCTCACTGTCAGGCCAGACATGGCGCAGGATCTGAGCTTTGCAAACAGGTGCGGGGGCTTGTTCCGCCAGCAAAGAAAGAAGCAGCCATTGCTGGGGCGACAAAACGATGGTGCGGCTGCCGCGGGTGACAATTTTTGCAGAGAAATCCACATGCAGGCTGCCAAGCTCAAATACTTGATTATGTTTACTTACCTTGCCCGCCAACAACTTTATCCTAACCGCCAGTTCAGGCAGTGCAAAGGGCTTGGTCATATAATCCAGTGCCCCTGCCGCAAACGCGGCCAGTTTGTCATCCAGATCCGCTGCCGCCGTGCAAAACAATACAGGCGCATCAAACCCGGCCAACGACTGTTGCAATAAACTCAACGCATTACCATCGGGCAACGCCATGTCCAGCACGATCGCATCATATTTATCGAAAGTGGCCGTTTGCGCTGCAATGTCTTTCGCGCAGCTCAGCGTTGCGGCATAATCCACTTCAATTCCCTCGGCATTGAGAAAGTCTATCGTTTGCGCTGCCAGTACGGCATCGTCTTCAACCAATAAGATCAGCATTTAACCTCTATACTGTTACTTTGTGGTTACCATGCTACTGATAGTGTATCGGCATCAATAAGGAGTCAACAATGCGAGCAACAAAGATGATCACAAGTAGTTTTCTGATAGCCGGTTTAGCCCTCAGTGGCTGTAACTCTGACAACCAAAGCAACAACCAATCTACAAATCCATCAACTTCAACAACGCCAAATATTGAGCAAACTAACGAAGCGCAAAGCGCGTCCATGGTGTTCACCAACGGGCGAATTTACACCGTTAATGCCGACCAACCCTGGGCACAGGCGGTGGTACTTCAGGATAACAAAATCGTCCTAGTCGGGAGCAATGAAGAAGCTCAGATGTATCTCAGTGATACAACACAGCACATTGATCTAAAAGGTAAAATGATGCTCCCGGGGTTTCATGATGTGCATATGCATCCGCTGGAATCGGCTTCTGAAGCCACCCAATTTACCGTACCCGCCGCTGCAACGGCTGGGGAATACATAGACGAAGTGGCTTATGCCGCCAGTCAGCACCCCTCCGCTAGCTGGTTAATTGGCTATGGCCACGAAATCTCCACACTATTAGAAATGTCCGAATCACCACTGGCGGTACTCGACGAAGCAGTGCCAGACCGGCCTGTGATTATCATGGAACAAACTTCTCACTCCATGTGGGTTAACAGTAAAGCGCTGGAGCTTGCGGGCCTGTCAGCCAGAAGCTTAGATCCGATTGGAGGTGTGCTGGGTCGTAATGAACAAGACCAGCTGAACGGTATTTTGTACGACAATGCCGGGAATCAGGTCATGGAGCTGGCAATGCAATCTCTTCCAGACGCAGCACAAAGTGACTACCTTGGCCTGCTTGAATACACCATGCCAGAGCTTAATAAGGCGGGGATCACCTCCATCAGTGACGCCCGCACCTACTGGCAACGCGGCCACCTGGAAACCTGGCAACGCGTTGCGGATGAAGACAAGCTGACATTACGCGTGTCGCTGGGGCTATGGGCGTATCCGCAAATGAACGACAATACTCAGCTTGCCAAACTCAAATCCTTATATCAAAACAACCCAGCAGAGCTGTTACAGGTAAATCAGGTCAAATTCTATATGGATGGCATTTTAGTCAATACCACCGCTGCCATGCATGAACCTTACCTGGAAAACTGGCTTGAGTTGGATGGCAATCGTGGCCTCAACTATTTTACTCAGGCACGGCTTGAAAAATACATCAAGGCACTGGAACCAACAGGGTTTGACTTTAACATTCATGGGATTGGCGATCGTGGTATTCACGAAGCGTTAAATGCCATTGAAAATGCCTCAAATGGTCAGGCCCGTCACCGCATCACCCATCTGGAAGTCATTGATCCTGCTGACCTACCGCGCTTTGCTAAGCTGAATGTGATTGCTGACGCACAAGTCGCCGGAGATTTCACCGACCCGAGCCACTGGCCTGACACCATTCCACTGATTGGCGCAGAACGTGCTCAGGATCTGGTGCCCATTCGCAGCCTGGCCGACAATCAGGCCACGCTCACCCTGTCGAGTGACTGGAATGTCAGCCCGTTTAACCCGTTTATCGGTTTAAGCAATGCGGTATCACGTCAGCCACAGGCCATTTCACTGGCGCAAGCCATTGAAGCTTACACCCTCAACAGTGCCTATGCGATGCGACAGGAGCAACGAGTCGGTAGTATTGAAGTGGGTAAATTAGCCGATTTAGTGGTCATTGACCGCGATCTGTTCGAAGCCAGCGTCAACGAGATCCGCAATACACAAGTGGTAATGACACTGCTGGATGGCGAGATTATTTACCAGCGATAAATTAATTAAGGGGCTAATTTAGCCCCTTATTATTTGACCAGGTTAATGTTTGCCAGACTCTACCGGTGCCGGCAATGGTAGCGCCCGTCCGGTTCGGGATTCGTCCTCTAGTGCAGCGCGCACTGCATCAACCGAATCAAAATCCAGCCTTGGGTGATAATTTACCCAGCGACCATTGATCAGTGCTTCGAGTTTAAACCCGGGGATTTCACTGAACATATTTAGCGTCCCATCATCACGGCGACTTGCAGCTACCGTAGGTATACGGAAAAAACGACCCTGACGCGTTAACTTAGGTAACTCACGATAACCCAGCAAAGCGACAAAACGCTGCCAGTCCTGCTCACGTAACCGTCGCTTTTTATCATTGAAATGGCCACTGCTGCGACTGAACACCAGGCCGCCTTGGTATGGGACAGCCCATGCGGGTTTGTGCCAGGCACGCTCTGCTAGTGCCAACAAACGTGGATACAGCATATACTCTGCCTGCAGATCATCCCGAATCATTTCGCTCCAAAGATGTCCCTGTATACCTGTATAGCCAACGCCCGGTTTCAGAGCAGAGTCACTGTCATCCGCGCTGTAGGTGTGATGCAACACATCTCGCCAGAACTCCGCATGCACAGGCAAGTTATCCGGCATAAATTCAAATACTTTACGGGTATCTAGTGCCCGGCTGGCCCAGTGATTACCACGCTCCTCAGGGTGGGACTGATATGGAAAGTCAAAATAAGTCACATCCGGCAGTGACAACACCACATCCCAGCCTAGGTTAGCCTGTTTGTGCGCCACTTTATGCCCTTGTTCGCTAAGCGTACTCCAGACATTGGATTGGACATTTTTAGGCATTTTTTCTGGATTCACATCACTCAGGCCATCGCTCCAGCCTGCCACCGTGATGCCTTTTTCAGCGACCATGGCCGCCACTTTTTCAATAAAATATCCATTCATCGAGGCAATGGATTGCTTTGCATTCAGCGCTTTACAGGCGGGCGAGTCTAGCCAGGCGCCCGCTGTTTCATCAGCACCTATGTGATACGTTTTTAAAGGTATACCGGCCCGTTCATGCATCCGCTGAAGCTCAGTCAGTACCTTATTCACAAATCGATAAGTCGCTGGCAAACACACATTCAGGGTATTATCGTGGTAATGCTGGATGGAGGAATAGCGCGTCTCGTCCGCTTCTTCCACCAGCCGATATTCATTGGCTGCCTCAGTTTTGCCTTTGGCTATCAAAGCCCGGTAACGCGCTTCCATCGCAATAATGGCGGCACGGGAGTGTCCGGGCATATCCAGCGATGGGATCACTTCAATGTGATGCGCTTTAGCGTAGCGCAAAATTTCACTGTAATCCTGCTGAGAATAGTGGCCATTACGCGGCGCACCGGTGCCGGTACCCGCGCCCAGTTGTGGTAACAAGCAACGCGTTTCACTGAGATCTAAACAGCGTAACCCTCCCACTTTTGTCAGCTCCGGCAGGCCTGCGATAGCGAGGCGCCAACCTTCATCATCAGCCAGATGCAGATGTAATTTGTTTAATTTATAAGCGCCCATTTGCGCTATGGTATCTAACACAAATTGCTTGGAACGGAAGTTTCGGGCACTGTCGATATGCAGCCCCCGAAACCCATATCGGGGCGCATCAGCAATAGCCACACTGGGGATACTGTGGGTTTTCAAATCCATGAGTCCAGCCAATGTTTGCACACCATAGAAGGCACCAGCGGCACCAGATGCCTTAATATCAATCAGGTGAGTAGAACTATTGAACTGATACCCTTGCGCAGCTATGGGCAGCGAGGGATCCACAGTGACCCGCACTGACAGCCCTTTTTGAGTTTGCTTCACACCCAACTGCGCGAGTCGCTTACCGGCCATTTCAATCTGTGCCAAATCAAGGCCTGTCAGCTCAAAACGAATCCCCTTTTTCAAACTGATCCGCCCCTGAGATACCACTTTGAACTCGCGGGGCATCGGGATCAGTCCCTCTGGCGCAGCGCGAAGCTCGGGTTCAGACTGGTGTTGCGCCAGATAAGCTGCGCCCATCCAGGGGGTCTGGTCTTTATTACTGACTCGCAACTGATGGTATGACTCGAATGGTGCCAGGTATGGCTGCTGTTCCAGCCTGGTTTGCTCATCCCGGACAGAGCGCGTACTGGCGACTACTCTGGGGCGCAGCCGCTCAGATTTATCGGCTAAGATATAATTGGGCATAAACTCAGAGCGGGTGATCTGCGAATGCTCTGTGTAAAAGCGCACGCTATAAGTTTCATCTGCAGAGAAACCAGCAAACTGCTCAGTGGGAGTCAGTCGATGCAAATCGCCATTCAGGTGTTCAATTCTGAACACGTCAGATTCAACCTGATAAATTGGCATCAGCTGGCTAAAATAAATGGCCCAATCAGCGCCACTATAACGCTGAGGTGAACGCAGCTGTAATTCAGAAAAGTAACACTGTTTCGCAGGTTCCGGACACTGCTGTGGCATAGAATCAATTAACTGATAACGGATCTGAAGATTGTCAGCCAACGCATTCAACTCGCCTTGTGTTAACGGCGCTGTAACCGCGTGTGCTGTGTGAGCACCCAATAGTGCCATTAACAGGCAAGCAAACTTGTTCATATTCCCTCCGAAAACTGTTCCTGGAACAACTTATAAGCGCCACGCAACGCGGCATGCTCCAGCTTACCTACTTGAATTTCGAGTTGTTTAAACAACGCCGGATGTGTTTGCCCGGCGAGGCTTTTCCACATACTGCGCTGAAATAAGTCATAGGACTTACTGACAGATCCACCCAGGACAATTTTATCTGGGTCAAAGGCCAGCAGCGTCTGCGCAATTGCATATCCTAGGTGGCTTCCAAACTCGTCGAACAGAGATTGTGCATAGCGATCCCCCTGCTGTGCGAGCATTGCCTGCTCTGCTCCGTTTGTACCTCGCTCCAGAAAAAACTGCCCGCTGGTATATTGTTCCAGGATACCATCACGATAGGGAAAGCTGCCGAACTCTCCCGCTGCACAATGCCTGCCACTGTATAGCCGGCCGTCAAAAATGAGTCCTGCGCCCAGGCCGGTTCCCAGACACACCCCCATCAGGTTACTCACCGGCTGGTAAAAAGGGGCACCTGACTGGTAATGACGACCATAAAAATATTCACCCATAGTAAAACAGTTAACATCGTTGTTAACAACTACAGGTAGAGAAAAATATGCGGTTAATTGTGAAGCCAGCGGCACATCCTGCCACGCTGGAATATTAACCGTCTCCAGTACAGTGCCGTCACTAAGATCAACCATACCGGGTACACCTATAGCGATACCACAACACTCGTCGCTGAGCTGCTCTGCAATAATGCCCGTAATAAACTCATTAACCTGCGTTTTAGTCGCAGAGGCCGGCACACTATAACGGCGAGCCTCATAAACACCTTGGTCATCAACCCGGGCAACCTGTGCTTTAGTGCCGCCCAGATCAACACATACTATAGTACTCATTGGCCAGCCGCTTCCTGTTTCTCTGTCAGTTGAGTTTGCTTATGCCAGAACATTCTGACGGTATGATTACGCACGATTGGCTGCGCCCACCAGGCTATCCAGGCAATGTACCCGAGCGGCAAGAGTAGTACTAAACACGCCAGCTGCAAAGAACCACTCAGCTGAGCCAGCATGCCGATTAAAGGAGAAGCCAGTGCTCCCCCAACAATGCCGGTACATAACACCCCCGATACGGCACCATGGCCACTCGATACAGAGTTTAACGCCAGAGAAAATAACACTGACCACATCACAGATAAGAAAAATCCGGATAACGGGAAAGCCAACAGTGCGATATCTGTACTACCAATCAATGCAGTAATAAGACTCAAAGCGGCTCCCAGGCAAAAAAACATGAGCACAAGTTTGGCATCGAACAGTTTCAGCAACACTAACCCCACTACACACCCCAGTGTCAGCATCATCCAGAACTGACTGATCACCTGCGCACTGGATTGCGGTTCAATCTGATGATAAGTCTGTAAAAATACCGCGATTGAGTTGGCAATCCCCTGCTCCAGTGCCACATATGCCACAATGGCAAAAAAGAAGCGGATCACTACAGGATTACGAAAGTACCCAACGCACGCTTGCCAGCTCAGTGTCTCTTCCTCTTTTCGTTCAACCGCTTCGAGCCTGCTCAGCCCTATCCAAATCAACATCAAAACACTGAGCAGTGCGAACAGCCAGTACATACTTAACCAGGGCATCGCAGCGGGGATCCAGGTGAAATCAGCGGGATGCGCTTGTACCTGACTGGCCAGTGAAACATAAACCCAGGGTGACAAACTGGCTGCCGCGCCAAACAATAACTGAGCAAGTACCGAGAACGCTGCAAAATGTGCGCTGCCGCCGCTGCGTCGCAGTAACGGGTTAATGGCGACTTGCAACATCGCCATAGCGGTACCAATCAAAAACAGCGCCAGCATAGCCACCGCAAACACCGGAGCTACGGCAAACAACAACGCCCCTACACCAGCAAGCGTAAAAGCCCCCAGCATCACGCGTTTTTCACCAAAACGCTGTACCATTAGACCGGCAGGGATAGACATTACGCCGTAAGCAATAAAAAAGGCGAAAGGGAATAAGCCGGCCAAAGTAAGGCCTATATCAAAGCTTTTAATGAGTTCCGGAAACAACGGACCGAGAATATTGGTGAAAAACGACACCATAAAGAAGGTTACCAGCACCAGGGCAACCACAGAGTAATTGGGTTTCATGAGTCTTACCTTATCGTGAGCTTAGAAATAAAAAGGCGGTGGCTTATTTGGAATCAGTTTGTGGGCAGACAAACTCAATGATCCAAGGGGATCCTGCTAGGGATAGCCACCGCCTTAACTCGTTGGTAAGACTAGTTTGCCGTCATTGCCAGCACTGTAGCGGCACATTTCAAACAATTGCTAATACTTTTCTCGTGCTCTGTATAGTCGGCCAGGGGCATAAAAACTGGATATCTATCAATAAGCTTAGCCGTCCAATTGGGTACTCTATGTTTACTCGGCACATTGACAGGCAAGACTAAAATATTATTCAACTTACGATATGAAAAAGTTAATAAATTCTATGCAACACACTAATTGAAATGAGGGAAATGCATCATTTATCCGGGTTTTTGCGGGTAAATTCCGCCTAAGTCACAGCAAGTGCATTTATGCACGCAGGCATACGGAAAGTATTCAGATAAGATAGCAAAGTAGCATGAGAAAAAATCACGAATACTGGATCACTCATATATATCCAGCGCTGCGCGTTTATCTCATGCCAGAACAAAAAGAAAAGGCCTGAACAACCTACTCAGGCCCGAGGGAGAATTACCAGCGACCGCGAACACCCAGTGTCAGACGACGCTCATAAACGTTTTGTGAAATACGATTGTCTTTCCATTGTGCGTAGTTAGATTCGTATTCCTCAGTCAGGTTACTGCCAGACATATACACCGTCATATAGTCTGTCACATCATAACTGGCCGAGATATCTATATAGGTTGTTGGCTCAGTCCAGATAGCCGTATCACCCATACCACCTGTCGTCGTGACCTGCGCCAGACGCTTGGAACGATGGTTGGCCGCTAAACGGAACTGGAAACCGTCTTTTTCATACCAAAGTACCGCGTTAGACGATTCTTTAGAGTTATCTTCCAGCGGTAATGCGTCACCATAGAAGTCAACGCGACCACTTTCACTGTCTGAATAGGTGTAGTTAAATGCCGCACCAAATCCGCTCCAGAAGCCCGGCAGGAAGTCGAATGCTTGCTGATAGGTAAACTCGGCACCATTCATTGTACCACCCTGGCCATTGACTTGACCGGTTACGCTGACTTCACGACGTACAACACCATCTGCATCAGCCAGTGGCATTGTCCAGGTACTGGTTTCAATGAAAGATTTAAGCTGGATATTGAACACACCTACGCTGACCAACGCGCTTGGTGAGAAATACCATTCCAACGCCAAATCCGTGTTTGTGGCACGCCATGGCTCCAGTTCCGGGTTACCCTGCATAGTTGCATTGGTTGCAATCAACAAGTCAGGAGAAATCCCCTCACGCGCTGCCAGGTCATCACCGGCACGTGAACGGCTTACCTGCAAACCACCCGCAATTGCGCCAAGGTCCAGACGCGTCATTGTTTTACCCCAGGCAGAGCGGAAGATCAGGTCGTCGCTCAGGTTCACCGCCAGGTTCAATGAAGGCAGGAAGTCACTGAATGATTTACTGGTGTTAATATCACCCGCATCGGCTGCCACAGAGCCCGGACAGTTCACACAAATAGAATCGCCAATCACGTTTTGCAGGATGTCGAGATCCGTTTTAATGTACTGGAAGCCCAGATTCGCGGTGTACAGATCGCTTGAGAAATCAGCGCGCCAGTAAAGTGTTTGAGTTTCTTCTTCAACCTCATAGGTGCTGCCTGGTACGCCGCCTTTTTTGTTACCCGGATAAAGTTGATTCTGGAATGCAAATGGGTCGTCAAGCTGACGCGGGTCGATGAAGAAATAGCTGCCACCATTAACCGGACCAAAATCAGATACCTGCTGGATCCATGCCGCTGGTAATTTATCGAAGGTATATGGCGTGTCGTAACCCATTGTCAGGTCACCGTCAGACGCACTCGGTACACCGCCGCTGCCGTCCGTATCAAAGGCTGCCAGACCTTGGTCTTTCCACATTACATCAACACTGCCTTCACCAACCGGGTTGCTGAATGGCGCCAGCAATACATATTGCTCACGAGATACGTCACGGTTACCTAAACGAGCACCAAAGCTCATTTTGGTCAGTGATCCCATATCTTCGAACAGGTATTCACCATCAAGACGTAAAATGTCCAGGCTTGCCTCTTCGTTAAAGTTATTTTCAGAGTACGTTGATACCACTGAGTAACGGTTCATATTGGAACCAAACACTTCACCTTGCATCTCACTGGGCGGCAACAATACCGGGTGATCACCCTGATAGTTCAATCTCACCGGCACAGTGCCAGGTCCATAACCATTTGGGTTTACTGCAATCGGACCATTGCCTTCGTTACGACGCAGGTTGTGTGCCAAACCACTGGTCATGTACCCTTGAGCAACGTTTTCCGTGTGCATACGCTCCGCATCAGCCGTGATCAGGCGCATCTTACCTGAGAAATTACCATCGCCTTTGTAGGTCAGTTCAAAGTTATAGTTGGTTGATTCACGCTCATTGGTATGACTTTCAGAATGCGCAACAACACGTGGCGCGTGCAGCGTAATATCCTGTGCAGTATACAGGTTGTATCCACCAGTCGTTTTACCCCGATCCATCGCATCATGCTGCTCCTGCCAATCCCAGTGACCGCCCCAGGCATTGTCCGCCATCAGGCCGCGCTGGCGATCTGCATCATCCATTTTGGTATAGAAAACATCTGCGCTCAGCTCAAAATTGTCATTAAGCTGCGCCTGGAAACTCAGGCTACCACCTGTACGCTCACGCTCAGTAAAGCGGTTAACCATACCGTAGCTGACGTAAGTGAATTCTGCATCATCAGTATCACCATCGCCATTGATATCTCCATCAGGACAATACCAGCAACCACCCGCTTCTTGAGGTGCATAGCCCCAGCCATGGTTAGTCGAACCAAAGCGATAGTTTGCCAGATTCACTTCATCTCTGGTCAGTGTCGCAAGTACCGCGAAGCGCTCGGCGTTATAGCCTGCTGCAATCATGGCTTTAGGGTCGGTTTCTTTTGAATAAGAGCCACGTGATGCTTCTATCAGTGCTGCACCGCTGAAGCCTTCTTCTAAATCAAATGGCTTACGCGTTTTCAGATCGACAGTACCAGAGATACCACCCGCTAAGGTATCAGCAGTTGGCGATTTCATCACATCCATAGCACCAACCAGACTCGAAGGAATATCGGTAAAATCGGGTTGTACTGTGGTCAGTGAACCAGCACTGAGGAACTGCTCACCATTAAGTAAGGTAGTGACCTGTGGCATACCCCGTACGTTAATCGTTGAGCCTTCACCGGCACTTCGGCGGATCTGGATACCTGGTACACGTTGGAGTGAATCCGCGATTGTCACGTCCGGCAGCTTACCTATGTCTTCTGCAGTGATAGAGTCAACAACACCATCCGCAAAACGCTTGGTGTTAAGGCTTTTTTCAGTCGAAGCTCTGATCCCTCGAACTTCAATAACTTCCACTGACTCTTCTTGCTCGGCCTGAACCGGTGCAACAAAGGCGGTGCTTGAAATCACTGCGGCAGTGACCGCAAATGAAATGCGAGACAATCTGAATGCTGCATTGCTGTGTTTCATCTTCTTCCTCTTATTCTGTATTATCAAGATGTACGCCTGGTGAAATAATCATCAGGCACTTTCCTTATTTGAACAGGCCTGTAACTTATAAGTTTGCATTTTCAAACTCATATCGGTACAAATCTATCAGATAACAGCGCTGTCATTTTAAAACGCAGTACTTAATGACCAGCCATGTCTCGACATTATGCATGCTTTCTTTTAACTCATGTTAATAGTTTGTACCTTTTTGTGCATATTGAATAGGATAGTATTGTAAGAGCAGTGAAATGCATCACCTTTCAGAGCGCAGGGCGCGAAGATAGCAGAATCGACAAACTTTTAGCGCAAAAAACGTGCGCTATAAGCCCACAGCTGACTAACGTAAAGGAGCAATATAATGAAAGCTATGTGTGAAAAAGTCATTCCGTCTCACAATTGTTCATGGCGCTATTGCCTCTATCAGCTGGACGAAATTCCTTTTAACTGGCATTACCACCCTGAATATGAAATTTGCCTGACCCTGAATAGCCAGGGCATGTGTCACATTGGTGACCATATCACGCCATACGACGACTACGACCTGGTACTGATGGGGCCTGAACTGCCCCATACCTGGCAATCTCGAGACAATACAGATGGCAGTCAGCACATAGTTCATGTAGCACAGATCCCAGCCCCCTGGCTACAACAGCAAATGCAGCAAAACACTGAGTTACAGGGATTGCATACTCTATTAGATCATGCCAAATGCGGGCTAAGCTTTAATAAGAAAACAGCTAAAAAAAGCGAAAAACTCTTCAATAAAATGCAAAATGCGTCACCAATAGAGCGCTATATCTTACTCTTTCAGCTGCTCAACCTGATGGCAAACAGCCCCTATCAAACGCTGTCGACCATGGAGTTTAGTTTTGCCAAACAGCTGGATCCTGCCAAGGATAAGTTTGATCATGTGATAAATTATATCTACGACAATTACACTGAATCTTTGAGTGCAGAGCTGCTGGCCAGACAGGCCCACATGAGTACCAATCATTTCCACCGCTTCTTTAAAAAGCGCACAGAGTGTACGGTGACTGAGTTTATTAATCAGCTGAGGATCGCCAAAGCTTGTAAGCTGCTACTCAAAACCAAAGCCCCAATCACTGTAATAAGCGACCAGTGCGGCTTTAATAATTTATCAAACTTTAACCGCCGCTTTCTTGCAATCAAGCAATGTACACCCAGCCAGTTTCGTGCCCGGGTACAGCAAAAAGCGCTGATATAATGAACGGTTCAGGCTAAGGTAAGGATTCGCTTATATGATAGGCGCGGTCTAACTATAATAACTAAGGATGAACCCATGCCGCTACTGACTTCACTTACCCTCACACCGCTGCTTGCGGCCAGTGTGCTTTCAACCCCCGCGACCTTGCCTGCCTGTCAAAATGGACAGGCGTGTACCATGGCAGTATATAGCGAGCGCACGCAACAATGGCAATTTATAAACCAATCGCGCGCGCAGCAAGCGTATTCTCCCTTCTCTACTTATAAAGTGCCGAATACACTGATCCTACTAGATACGCAAACCATCAAACCCGGACAGGGTTACCAGATAGATTTAGATACCTATCCGGTTAAAAAATGGTGGTTTGACGCCTGGCGCAAAGAGTCAATCACCCCACAAGACGCATTCAGGTATTCAGCACTGCCTTTATATCAGACCTGGACCAACTTGCTGAGCAAGCCTGTGATGCAAAAGTACCTGGATGACTTTAACTATGGCAACCGTGATATCAGCGGACCTCATGATAAGTTCTGGCTCAACAGCAGCATTAAAATCAGTGCTGTTGAGCAGGTCACATTTCTACGTCGACTACAGACCCAAGCTTTAAAGCTTAAGCCCTCGACCTTTCAGGCGTTTGATACAATTTTCTTACAGGAAGAAACTGCCAAAACCAAGCTTTATGCAAAAACGGGAACCGGACCGGTCGCCAAAGGTAAGTACATAGGCTGGTATGTTGGCATTGTAGAGAACAGCCAAGGACGTCACTACTTTGCTTTTAATATGGATGCCAAGAACTTTAAAGAAGTCGTGTCCACCCGTGTCGAAATCGCCAAAGCCACGCTGAACCAGATGGGCGTTTTATAACTTCAATCAGAACAACTAAGTTCCTAACTTTATGGTGCGGCAGGTTTACCCGGTAATGGGTTGTTTTGTATACACAATGGTAGGGAACAAAAGCGGCTTGTATTAGTTACAACACAAGCCGCCACCACTCAGAGAATCACCATCAGGCGACCTTTCGCA
Source organism: Pseudoalteromonas ardens (assembly GCF_030125445.1). Taxonomy (NCBI): domain Bacteria; kingdom Pseudomonadati; phylum Pseudomonadota; class Gammaproteobacteria; order Alteromonadales; family Pseudoalteromonadaceae; genus Pseudoalteromonas; species Pseudoalteromonas ardens. Next base: position 994,221 of record NZ_JASJUV010000001.1, on the reverse strand, counting down.
ATAACCCCTGAGTATTTTGACGCATAGTATGTGCCACCATAAAATAGCCGATTAAAGCCACAAACGTAGCGCCTGATACTGGCCCCAGTATCCACACGTACGGGTGCAGCCTGCCATCCACACCAAACAATTGCTGCTGGATAATAAACAGGGTGATATCACTGACCAGCGCAGCAACGAAACCTGCCAGCGCGCCCAACAACAAGAACTCATACAGGGTAGCCAGTTTAATCAACTTACCCCTGGCACCGAGTGTGCGTAAAATCACCACTTCCTGCATTCGCTCAGCCAGACTGGCTTGTACCTGAGATATCAAGACCAGGGCACCGCTTATCAACACAATAGATAGCACAAAACCAATTGCCAGGGACACCTGAGCAATCATAGATTGTACCTGTACGATATTGTTCTTGATGTCTATCATGCTCACAGTCGGATACTGCAGTAACAGCCGGCTAATCGGGCGAACATGGTTATCCTCCAACTTGGCCGCCGTAAAATAAGTCACCGGCAGACGCTCGGCCATGGCAGAGTTAAAAATCATCACAAAATTAGGCTTAAGTGTTCCCCAGTCAACACTGCGAATGCTGGTTACTTTGGCTTCAAAGATCTGCGTATTGACCAAGAATGTCAGCGTGTCTCCAAGCTCAATACCAACCCGCTCCGCTGTGCCTTCAAACACAGAAACCTGCAATTCATCTGTTTGCTCAAACCACTGCCCTTCCAGAATTTCGTTGCCATCCGGTAAAGTATCGCTCCAGGTCAGGTTCAGCTCACGGCCAACACCATTACGGGCATCTTCTTGTTGCTCCTCACCTTCCTGCTTAGATACCCGACGGGCAAATGCTTCGCCGTTTAAGGCATTAACGCGGCCCCGGAAAACCGGGTAAAATGCCTCATGATGAATATTTTGCTCAGCAAAGAAGGTCTTAAACTGAGCAACGTCACGCTCTCCAATGTTAATTAAAAAGGCGTTGGGTGCATCTTCTGGTACCTGCATTTGCCAGTCAGAGATCATGTCATTTTTGAGCACAAACAAGAACAACATTAACTTGATGGCCAGTGCAAAACTGATCAGCTGAATGGCGTTTGCATTGGCGCGTTTTTGTAATGTTGCAATCGCCAGAGACCAACTGTTGCCCGGGCTCAGCCCTAATTTACGACCCGCACTAAAGAACAGTCGGGACAAGCCAAACAGCACGCCCATCAGAGTCGCAGTACCTGCAAACAATAACAGTGTGGTTTTAATGTCCCCGCTGAACAGCCACATCAACATGAAGATGGTACCCACCGAAAGCGCCATATGCACCCGGCTGACCGCCAGCTTATCGCCCAGACTTCTTCTGAGCACACGCAGTGGAGGAATATCAAACAAATCCAACAACGGTTTAAGAGAAAACATCAGCGCGCACACCACACCAATGGCAATAGACAACAGCCAGGGTCTGGGCCCGGCGAGAGGTAGTTCATTGGCAACAAAACTGGTCAGGTAGTCAACCGCCACTTCCTGTAAACCATAACCAATTGCCAGACCAATCGCCAGAGAGCTAACGGTTACGAGCGACAGGTGCATCAGAAAGATACGCTTGATTGTCCCGCGACTACCACCCAAGGTTTTCATCATGGCAACTGGGTCATACTGACGCTCACAATAACGTTTTGCAGACACCGCCATCGCCACCGCTGCGAGCATAATGCCGAATAGGCCAGCCAACAGTAAAAACCGCTCGGAGCGCTCAAGATTCTCACCCAATGGTGACTGCCGGTCTTTGATCCCTTGCCAGCTCTGGTTTTCTCTGAGCTGAGGCTTTAACCAAACATAATAATCTTTGAGTAGCTGCTCATCGCCCGCAAACAGCAATCGATAAAACACATCGCTGCCTGCCTGAACCGCTTGTGTAGTCGGGATATCGGCAATATTCAGTAACACACGCTTGTTACCTGCCAGTGAGAAAAATGCTGCGTCGGGCTCCTGTACCAAAACCTTAGTCACGGTAAACATACCCGCACCAATTTCGACTTTGTCACCCACTTTGAGTCCAAGGGTATGAAACAGCCCTTCACTCAACCAGGCTTCCCCCTTACCTGGTGCCGCAGCAATGTCGTATCGCTCTGCATCCAATGCGTCTCTGAGGGTGATTTTGCCACGCAGAGGGTGGTTATCGCTCACCGCTTTAATCGACCCCAGCACCAACTCGTCTCCCACAAAGAGCATGGAGTCAAAATAAATGTTTTGTGCCGTTTGCAGACCGAAATCCTGCGCTACCTTGAGGTAACTTTCGTCCAGTTCATAGTTACTGGACAGACGACGGTCGGCCGCAATAAAGTCGGCCGACTTTTGTTCAATGTTAAGTCGGATACGCTCAGTCACTGAGCTTAAGCTAAAGACCGTCAACACCGCCAATGCAATGGCAGCGAAAATGATGGTTAGCTCACCTCGACGCAACTCCCGGAAAAATAATCTCAGCGCCAATCTAGCCCACATGTACTGCCACTCCTTCTCCATCTCGGATCTTTGCCAGCTGACCGCCCTCGATATGGATAATGCGATCACACTGCTTAGCCAGGTCTTCGTCATGTGTGACCAAAATAAGGGTTGTGCCGTGTTGTTTATTTAAATCAAACAGCAGGCTTTCGATTAAATGACCGTTTTTAGAGTCCAGGTTTGCGGAAGGCTCGTCAGCAAACAGAATTTTTGGCGTACCGATAAATGCACGCGCTATAGCAACTCGCTGCTGCTCACCGCCAGACAGCTGAGAAGGATAATGACCAACCCGATGCGACAACCCTACTTTTTCCAACAGGGCTTGTGCCTGCTCTCGGGCATTTTTTTCACCCGCAAGCTCGGCTGGTAACATCACGTTTTCCAGTGCTGTCAAACTCTGAACCAACATAAATGACTGAAACACAAAGCCGACTTTCTCAGCCCTGAGTCTTGCGCGCTGCTCTTCATCAAGGCGATGTAGCGCCTCACCATCGAGATAAACCTCTCCCTTGCTGGCAATGTCGAGTCCCGCCAGTAAGCTGAGTAACGTTGACTTGCCCGAGCCAGAAGTGCCAACCACTGCAACTGATTCACCTGACTTGACAGAAAAATTGATATCGCTAAGGATAGTGAGGTCACCTTCAAAGGTACTGACGGTTTTACCCAACTCCTTAACCTGAATAATATTTAACTGAGAAAGCACTGACATGATGCGATTTTTCCTACAACTGGTGGTATTGATCTTCGGCACACTTTTCATCTTAAAAGCGAACGCCAACGATACCAAAATTATGATCATAGGTGATAGCTTAAGCGCCGGTTATGGTCTCAAACAAGCACCGTCCTGGGTTAATTTGTTACAAAATAAATACGAGGCAGAGCAAAAAGCGATCACTCTGGTGAATACCAGCGTCTCGGGCCAGACTACGGATAATGCGCTGCTCACGATCGACAAGCAACTAGAGAGCTACCAACCGAGCCACGTGCTTATCGAGCTAGGCGCCAATGATGGATTGCGAGGATTTCCGCCTAAACTGATCCGCAAACATTTACGCGAGCTGGTAGAAAAAAGCCAGGCAAGTGGCGCCAAAGTCGCTTTAATGCAAATCCACATTCCACCAAACTATGGCAAACGCTACAGTACCCTGTTTGCCGACAGTTACCCATTGGTGACCGAACAAACTGGCGCCTATCTGATGGAGTACTTCATGTTACCCATCGCAGCAGATCGCAGCCTGATGCAAAACGATAACTTACACCCCAATGCTGAAGCTCAGCCAATTATCCGGGATTTTATGTACGAACGCATTGCACTGTGGTTGCAAAAATAATACACAGGACGCGCCTTTTCCTTTAACCAACTCAACTTGCTCGCCTGACATACAGTGACACTGATCAGGCGAGTATTCCTGCAACATTCAAACGCTTTTTATTGCCAAAGGCAGGCCAACACGCTCGTATTGGGATCGTTGATATACTCTCCACTAAGCTAAAACCGCTTGCAAACATGATGCTTTTGAAGACCGCGAACTAAATAATCCATCCTCTTTTACACCGTACCTTAAAACACAACAAACAACTTTTGTCTCCTGCCATTGCTTGCAAAGAACAACAAAAACAAAGTCATACAAAAGTTTGTACCTAGTACATAGAAACACACCATAACAGACCAAGAAACCCGCAAAAAGAAACAATAAATAAACATTTGCAACAATTATTTTAATTTGTATACTGAATGAACAGTTAAGAGCTTTAACTCTATTAAACACCAATAATGCAACAAAAAAGGATTATTTATGACACGCCTTTGCGCAGTGCTTGGCGCCGGAGTTGTTACCTTGTTTAGTACACAAGCCGCAGCTTCTATCGAGTCTCAAGCGCTACTAAATCAGCAGCACCTTTGGTCACAGTTACCAACAGCGGCTCAACCAGAACACACCTCTCTGACAACTAAGGCTCAGCGTGTAACTACTGCATTGACCTATCGGCTAGAAAAAGTCGCGGGTACGCAGCCAAAGTACGAGCACTATCGGGCTTACTATCAGGGCAAACCTGTACTTGATAGTCAGCTGGTTATCGCGCGAGATACCCACGGCAATGTTATTCAGAGCATGGGCAAGCTACTTAGTGGTGAGGTTAAAGTCGCTGAGCATGCCACAGGTCATCAGCCAGACCTCGCAGCAAGCGTTGCAAATCATTATCAGGACGATCACTCGAAAATTAATGAGTCAAACTCTGCGTATTTAGTTGTAAACGGAAAGTTACTTAACGTGACAGTTATCGAGGTCAACCGTAAAGGAATTCAGGAGCAGCTCGTTGTCGACAGCGCACAAGGCACCGTGATCCGTCATCGTTCTAGTGCGTCCTTCTATTCAAAAGAGACCGTTTCGGCAAACGCTGTACTGGATAATAGCTATGTACCCGGAGGTGGGATAGGCGGTAATGATAAACTAGGCGCGATCTGTTATTCCCCGCAGCCAGACAGCATGGCAGCCTGTACGGCGTATCAGTACGACGAATTCACACCTGTCGGACAACGCCTGCTATTTACTGACACCAATCCCAATGCCATTTTTGCCCAATTTGGCGGATATCCCTTAGTCGTCAAAAAAGAGTTGGATTCATGTACGCTCGAAAACCCCTACCTGAGCACTTTTGATGCCAGAAGCTCAGATACGAACCCGGTGTCATACTCCTGCGGAGCAAACAACGAGGACTTTGATGTCACTAAGGTAACCAGCAACTTTGATACTTGGTTCACCTACAGCCATGCCAGCGAAGCGCATTTCAATGCGGGTGTTGTGATGCAGTACTTTCACAATCAATTTGCGGACTTATACCCAAACCAGTCCTCAGACTGCTCAAGCAATGGCTATTGCATCAAGCCACTTAAACAAAAAGTACACAGCAATACCATATTTGGTACCAATAAAGCGTTCTGGGACGGCGAGTTTGTCAACTATGGTTCCGGTGATGGCTACTATTTCTATTCACAAGCCACGCTAAGTATTGCTGCACACGAGATTGGCCACGCCATCACCAGCTGGAACTCAGGCATAGGTGCTGAAGGCATAGATGGTGCCATTAACGAAGGCTTCTCTGATTTAGTGACTATCGCTGTTATGGACTACTTTCAGAGTCAGGCCGATGGCGCTTACAGTCAGTCAGAATACTTCACCAAACAATTTACTGAGCAGGCAGGCCAGTACGGCCAAAACCGTAAATGGTGGTTTGGCTGGGATGCCATCTATGCCGATCAGGGCGTCCGCTTCTATGAATTACCCTCCTGGGACGGAACCAGTATCGATCATGTCGCTGATTTCTCGACGGGCAAAACAGAGCATGCCAATGGTGGTGTGCTACGCAAAGCCTTTTACGAGCTGGTAAAAACTAAGCATTGGTCGATTCAGGATGCCTTCAAAGTGTTTTTGCGCGCAAATACAGCAGGCTGTATGTTTCCTAATATGAGTATGGATGAATACGGCTACTGTCTGGCTGCACAGACACCCTTCATCGATATCGCAGGTAAAAATGCAGACCAGCGTAAAGCCGATATTACGGATGTTTTGTTAGGCGTCGGCATTGTAGCAGACAACAACTTGTCGACGCTAAACGCCAACGTCCGTTTTAGTTATAACGAATTAAGCTATGATATCAGCCACCTGGCGATTGATAACATAGAACAAATCCATGCCGATTGGGGCGATGGTACTGGCAGTACCTGGCGTAAGAGTGATAATCAGCCTATCTATCCTTTTTTACAGCAAACACACACGTTGCCGCTCGATATTCTGGCACGTGCCTCTGTAGAAGTTCAGTTCAGTGATAACAATACCAGCACAGCTTATCGCCACTTCTTTAGCCGTGCTGCTGACGTAAACTGCCCGCCATATCTGAATTCTCCTCAGGTGCATACCAATAGTCTAAATATTGCCACATATGGCATCAATAACATCACCGGAGAATATTTATCAGAGGTTGGAAATAGAATTCCGCTTGCCCGACAACGCAGTTACGGCCTTATTTTCGACAAAGATCTTAGCGGTAAGAAGCTCACGGTACTGTTTGATTCGGATAAAGACGGAGAATTCTCCTATACCGAGAAACTAATTGGCAATGCCACCATCTCAAGCAATAGCGCCGCTTTTGAACTAAGCAATGCCATCCCGCCGGGAATAGGTTTGATGCGTATCGCTATCTCAGATGATAAATACTCTTATATTCACAGTTGCGGCGTGGTAGATGCAGGCCAGGTCATTGACGTTATGATTGATGTAGACTCTCCGAACCTGCCGATCATTGCTGATTTTAGCTATCAAATCCTGGAAGGGAACAAAGTTAAATTCATCAATAACAGTACAGCCAATCAGACTAAACAGCCGGGTTACAGCTGGCAGTTTGGGTTTGATAATCAAACCAGTAGTGACGAAAACCCAGTAGTTCAATTTCCTGAGAATGGCGGGACGTTCAATGTATCGCTGACCACCCGTTATCAGGATGGCAGTGACAGTGATACCAGCAGCCAGGTTTTGATATTACAGCCGGTTTCAAGCTGCAGTACAGGCATTACCGACCCAAGCAATGCAGGCGTTTTGTACATCGACAAGCTGACTTTCAATTATTACTCAACTGTATTGCATGAGGTGCCTGAAGTAGCCGGGTACAATGCGTCAGGGTATAACTTTACTACTGTGAACGACTTCTCGCGCAGCGATAATTCATACCTGACCGTGGTTGGCTCGACCAACTTCCTGCCACGGTCCACCATAAATAATCTGTATGGTAACAATCAAATTGGCGCGCGTTTCACAGTCTGGCTGGATAAAAACCATGATGACACATTCAGTAAAGACGAAGGTCACAATGGTAGCAATGATTACAGCTATGACTACTACACCACAGATTGTCATTCCCGCACAGACGGAATTGAGTATTGCCGTGTCACGTCAAGCAAAATCATACGCCTCCCCTGGGTGAGCAGAGACAAACTGTTCACCTTAAGAGCCAAATTTGAGGAAAACCCTCAAAACCCACTAAAGCAGGATGCTTGTAAATCCTTCACTTACGGAGAAGTTGAAGACATTCAATTCAAAATTACTAGATGGTAATTAACACCTTGTGCTCGCAGTTATGTAGATAGGGTTTCTCCCTATCTACGAGCCTTTTTAAAATAAACTAAAAGGAAAATTGTATGAAACTGGTTAGCCTAGCAGTTGCCGCTGCACTGGGAGGAGCTTCTTTTGCTTCTATCTCAGCGCCTCTTACTCAAGAAACCGAGCGCTTCCCTGAACGCATCGTCAAATTTCAGCAACTCGGTGAATTGGAGCAAGCCAAGCAACGCCTTGCGAGACACGGCATTACAGAAAAAAATCGCCCGTTTCTGTTTCGATCTTTGGAAGAAACACTAAACCGTAAAGCCAATCAGCCAGAAATGGCAGGTATCATGTCGACAGCTCAGTCATCAGACTGTCAAACAGGCAAGCTTTGTTCATTCTTCAAGCACATGGGCCTGCGCTCAATGACACGCCAAGACGGACAGGAGTACCTGGTATTAACCGCGGTCAACAGTGAATTCAGTACCACTTACTATACCTATATCGACCTGACCCTGATGAATGAAAAAGGTGAAGAGCTGGTCATGCCAAGCTTCAACGAGTTTTTTGGCCAGGGGACACCCGATCAACCACAAAAGCGCGTCAGTGTTGCCTCAGTTGGTCGTATGGAAGATGTACTACCGAAACTGATTAACTCCGAACGCATCTTTGCAGATGCATACCTCACCGTGTCATATGAGGGAGCCAATGGTCAAACAGTCACTGAAATTCGTACATCAGTTATTGAATATTCACCAGAAACCTTACTGGCCGATCTGGGGGTATATAAAACCAATGGTGCCACGGCGAAGATGGCAACTCTAAACAATACTGAAGCAGGCATAGCAACCACTTTACCCGATGGCTATGCCCGCACCACTACCAGCATATTAGAAAATGAAATCACGCACCCCGTTGACGTCAAAGAGCGTAACGAAGCGGACCCCAGTCTGAACCGCATCAAAGTGTGTCTGAATCGTAAATATCAAGACTGTGATTACGAAGCCATGTATGCTCAGGGTACCCCGAATGAACAATTAAAGCTCCTTATCCCCTTTAGTGGTTTCCGTGAAGTGATGGGGGAAGTCACTAAGATCTATACGCCTGAATGGCATCAACTGGCTGTCAGTTATGATCCAAATACAGGTGCAGGTACGAAGTCACTGATCAAAGATGCGCAGGGTCAGCCCGTTACAGACAAGCCTGATGGACTGCACTATGGTTCTGAAATCTATATTCAAACACGTGAAGGTGGCGGTGCGTCACGCATCGGAGACGATTACAAAGCATCTGATGCAATCAATCTGTTCTCTGACTACATCACGCTGCAAAAAGGCGTCAAGGATGTAGGCGGTGTTGACTACCCTTATACACGTATGTCCTGGAATATCCCAAGAAACATGGGCGTCTTCGGCGATGCGACCTTATATGGCCGTTACATGGATGCACATTGGATCATGAACCTGGCAGTTGAAGTAGAGCAACAACGTGGTCCACGCGTTATGACACGTCACTTTACTTATGTGATCGGCAGCTCAGATATGCCAGAGAGTAACTGGAAAGACATCAAACATCCACCGATGCAGGTGGTCTACAGTTGTCTGGCCAAAGGCTCACTGATCACGCTAGCCAATGGTAAGCAGCTGCCAATTGAGCAACTCAGTGTCGGTGACTCCGTGCTGGGTGCCAGCCAGTTTGCACCAGATCAGCACATCCCGCTTGAAATCGAAGACATTTCTGTGGGTGTCGAATTGATCCCAATGGTCAAGCTAACGACTGCCTCTGGTAAAACTCTGCTGCTAACCGAATCACACCCGGTTGTGACAGTTTCAGGTTTGTCTGCCTGGGCTAACAAAGTAAAAACAGGCGATCAAATCCGCACCCAAAGTGGTATTGAGATGATCACCGCCATCGAGGAAGTGAAATACAGCGACAATGTTTACAACCTCAAGCTGAAACGCACTGACACAGATGAGACTCACGTTACGGGCGAAACCTTCACCATGTTTGCAAACGGCCTGCAAGTTGGTGATCTTGCAATGCAAAGTGACAACGAGTTCTCTGACAGTGAAATCACCACAGAGGATGTGCTCAACAACCTTCCTGAAGCCTGGCATCAGGATTACTTCAATAGTCTTAAAGACTAAGGTTCAAGCGAATAGAGGCCCTGTGGGCCTCTCATGGAGAGATCAAACATGAACTACGCAAAACTCATTCAAGTCACACTAGCCTGTGCGACTTTGCCAGTGCTCGCCACGTCACACCCTGCGCCGACTAAGCTGAGCGAGATACATGGACAGGCAGCAACCTCCAATGTGGTTGACCTGGCGCCACTCGGCACGGCTTATCAAAGTAAAGGTGACGTGTTGCTCGGGTTAAAGTCAGTCGATGGCCAAACCGTCGAGCACCTTGGCAATACCAACATTGATTTTCGTGTGGGTGTGGACCTGGGCTACGAGCAGGCATTAAAACTGATTGACGGAAAAGTTGACGCAGGCTTTAAATTTCCAGCTGTACGAGTTGATGCCGGTGCCAACTATGCTAAAGACATAAGCGCCGATAAATACACCGGCACCTATACCGTATATTCCTCAGTAAAGCCCAAATCACGGATCCTAATGCCGTCAACCGATGCTGGCTATCAGCCAACACAGGCTGCATTGGATCTGGCACAGGCCTACCCAGGTAATAAGGCAGCAAACCTTGGTGATGGGTTTATACAGGGCTTTGCCTATGGCTCCAATGTGGTGATCAATATGAAAATTGATTATCGCAACGAGAGCGATAAGCGCACCATTGGTGGTTATCTGAGCGTGGACTGGATAGGCAAGGTCAAAGTCGATGGCCAGCTGCAAAAGCTGGACGATGAGAAACGCCAATCCGTCAAAATTACCATCAGTGGCTATCAAAGTGGCGGCGAGCCAAATCGCCTGCTGCAAATCATCCCAAATGGGATCATGAGCTGTACTTTGCTGAACCCTGAACCTTGCTTCAACCTCTTTGAATCCGCGGTCAATTATCTTAAAACGGATTATATCAACCAGTTTCAGTCACTGGACGACTACAATGTGACAGACACTTATGTTGCAAGGTATCTGGACTCTGGTTCCAACTTGCAGCAATTGATCCCGGCGCAAGGATACGAAGCCATAAACTATCTCACTAAGTTAGTGGTTAAAGAGCTGACCTCGCGTTGGATTGAGGAACGCCTCACCTATCGCCGAGCTAAGAATCTGCAGCGCTACTACGCATCTCAGTTTAACGCTGGACAACTCAATCAACTGTCGGAAATAGAAACAGCCAGCCGGGCTAATGCCAACCTGTTTGCCGACCTGGTCGATTATTGTGAGCGCAACCCAGAGGGCAACTACTGCATCGATTACGAAGCCGCTAACCTGGCTTACTATCGCGATTACAGTGCCTACAGTGATGTTTTGAAGTAAGGATACACAATGATGAATACGTTATTTAAATTATCTCAGGTTGCCGTGCTCTGTGGCCTCACACTCGCCACCAGCCATGTCTCAGCCAATACGATTGAAGAAGCCAATTTTAACGAACTAGGCGATATGCTCACTATGGCAGAAGCCAAGGGTCGCTATGACTGGCTGAAAAAATGTTACGACGGGCTACTCGTCGAAATGTGGGAACAAATGTATGACTCCCGCGAGATCATCAGTAAAGAAGAAAAGCTCAATCAACTCAAGCAACTGTGGCTTTCGGATTCAGCACTTGCTGCTGGTAATGCGCAATACCCGACCTTCGCCAATGAAGACTTTACCAACCCATACGGCTGGTATGCCGGCACTAGCCAGGATCAGGCCTGCACCACTATGCCACCGGAATACAAAGCGGTGGCACTCAAAACCACAGTGCTGACCAATAAATATTGCGCAAACAATAGTTATGACAATGAATGGGAATGGATAGAGCAAGTGACAGTAGATGACTTTATTCACACGTCAGGAAGCACAGCGCACACGCTCGTATCTGGTAAGGTCCTCAATTTGCGCGCCAACCGTGACGCCAATGTCGAGATAAAACCGGGTTTACTGGACCCGAATTACCCAACTCTGCTGGCAGCGCGAGTTTGGGTTGACTGGAACCACAACGGCCAGTTTGACAGCGATGAGCTGGTACACAACAGCACAACTGGCAATACAGTGAAATTCACCTTGTCAGTCCCTGACAACACACCCGATGGTGTCACCCTGATGCGCGTCGCGCTGGATGCTGGAGGCGGCTCAGACAATGCCTGCACCAATATTCAGTATGGTGAAGTTGAAGACTATATGCTCACGGTTCGTTAAGGAAAGATGATATGAAATCACTCTATTTATCTGTACTTGCAATGGCATTTGCAGGACACAGCATGGCCGATGAGCAAGCCAGTGCTGACATCTCAAGCTCATCAGTATCAGGCTCTGTGATCTCAGGCCTAATCAATGATCACGTGGCAATCGGCACCGCCTATGACAGCCAGAAAAAGCGCTTTTTAAATGTCCAGCCCGTAGCCGGCGTTATTGACGAAAGCTACGGCAATACCGAGCTCAAATTTAAAACCGGCATTGATATGAGCTATGACGATGTGCTCAACACACTCAATGGTAGCGTTGATGTGGACGTCAACTTCCCAGTGGTGCGAGTCTCGGCAGGTGCGTCTTTGGCAAAAGAAATGGCGTCCAGCTCGTACTCAAGCTCATATACTTTCAGTGCTTCCAGCACGCCGAAAAAGCGCTTATTCCTGCCCAAAGATCAAAACTCAGGTTACGCATTGAGTGCGGTCGGTCAGGACATTGCGAACAACCATCAAACCAAATTGCAAACGCTGATTGGCGATGAATTTGTTACTGGTATTGAATACGGTGCCAACGTCCTGGTTAACCTGAAAATAGATTACGGTAGTAACCAGGATAAATCGGACATCGGCGGTTATCTGGATGTTGACTTGTATGGCGGGGTGTTCAACGTCGGCGGTCAGCTCAGATACCTAAAGGATGAAGTCAAATCTTCGGTTAAGATCACGGTACGTGCTATCCAGCATGGCGGTGACCCTAAACAGTTATTGACCATTATCCCGAACAACATCATTACCTGTTCACTGGACAATCCAACGCCTTGTTTTGACATGTTCTATGAGGCTGTGAAGTACGCTAAAAGTGGATTTAATCAACAGCTTAATTCATTGAGTGATTACAACGTGGTGCGCTACTACACCACCCGTTATGAAAACTCATCGTTGCCTTTGCGCGCACTGGTACCTGAGTATCAGATCGTACGCAATGCCACTAAGTGGCTGATCAGCGAGCTGGAAGATGACTTTAAACAGGCTATCTTGGATGAACAACGCGCCCAGAACCTGCTTAACAGCTACTATGCGTATTTACCCGAAGCACAGCGTACTGCCGTCGAGCGGATCAAAGATCTGGCCTACAACAATGCCTGGTTCTTCTTCAATGCCGCTCAGTTCTGCCGCGATAACCCTTTTGGTTATGCCTGTGAGAACAAGGTGCAGGAAATGAAAACCGCTTGCGAACAACGCGGTAATGCCTGTCCTGCGGCATACGATGTCACTCAGCTGCAGTTGCCCAGTAGCGATGAGTTTGACTGGAAGCAATGTGAACTTGCGCGCCAGGAAGCGGTCAGGGCCGGGATGGTCAGTGAAGAAGACAGCGCACGCTTCAGAAACCTGCGCTGGGCACCTACTTTCATCGACGTCACAGCACCCGCCCGAGGGATCCTGAACTGGCGTTTATGTGAGGGCGCATTGACCACTTACGGTACGGCATTTGCGCAATAACCTGCCATACTTAATCGCAATGTGCTTATGCACATTGCGATTTCTATTCAGGGAGCGGATATGAAAAGCTTATTAACGACCCTGGCGCTAAGCTGTACTTTCGCAGCGCATGGCCAGATTTATTATAGCGAACAAGTCGGTGCAAATGATCTTGGCAGAGCATTTGATCCCACCATACACAAGGTGAACCAAGCTTGTCTGCAAGGCACACCAGTACAGCACTCAGAGCAAAGTGGCAGCCTGGATTACTTCCAGCGCGTCGATGAAACCTTTATCAAGCGTCGCACGTTTGGAGAGGTACATGGCGGCGTTAACTTGTTTATCATCGCAGGCAGTGTATCTACCTCAATGACACACCGAAACGCGACGGATCAGCGTACATTAACGTCGCAATTGCACCTTAAGTTTGACGAGGGCTACAGTACGCTGGAAAACCGCCAGGTAAAATCGGGCGTGGACCTGAAGGACTGTGGCAGCCACTTTGTTTATCAGGTCAACTATGGGCGCGACCTGTTCGTCAACACCCGACTGCACTTTAGAACAGAAGAAGACTACAAGCGATTTGTCATTAAAATAAAGATACGTTTGTTGTTCTTTAAAAAAACCATTACCAAAGTCAAAGAAATCGAAAAGTATGCAGAAAATGCAGTATTCAGCGTCGATGTCAATTCCAATGGCCCGCTGCCTGCGAAATTGCAACAACAACTCAATGAGCAACCTACCTATTGCCGGGGCGGAAACATCACCCCTTGCCTGCAGACCCTGGAAAGCCTGGTGGCCTATAGTTTCGACCCAAACGGCTTGATGCTCGATTTAGCCGATCTGGATAAAGTTCCCCGCAGTTTTGTGGTGAAAAGCTATCTGGATTCTGGCCACTACGGCGGTGCTGACTGGCAATCAGTGATGAGCAATACCCTGTATGAGGCGACCTGGCGATGGGCTGAGCATCAGTATGGTGAAGCAGTCAGGCACCTGGAGCGCACTAAAGCCTTTTTAACCGTCGCTACGGAGGCTGAAAAGCCTGCATTGGAAGCGCAGTTTGAGGCAGCTCAAATTGCCCTCAGCGATGCCGAAACACTGCGTCAGACCTGCCTGACCTCACCCTGGTTAAGTCAGTGTGGTCCGTGACTCTTCCTTCCAAATACACCTGAGTGGCTAACCGGCTTGGCCACTTTTCAAGCCCGAACTTCTTGGCCAACCTCTCCCCTGGATCAAGCTATCTTTCAATCTGCTTAATTACACCTTCCCCTGATACAGACCTTTTCACCAAATGAGCAATCAACTAATGGAGTACAGTCCTGATAGTTCATCTGATCAACGAAACCCGATTGAACAGTAAAACAAAATAAAAAATGTTTTATTTAGAGGAAACTAATTAACATCCAGATCGCCACCATCAATCTCCCGGATAATGCTAACCCGGGCAGATAGCACTCCCTTAAATACGTAAATGTCGCAACGAAAACAAAGAAGAAAATTTTAATCATTTAAAATCAATAAAATATAAAAATCAACATTCAGAGGATAACTTATATTTACACCCTATTTTGAACCAGCACACCCCCCCGAGTGGAACACTAAATGTACTTTATCAAAAATAGATTTAGCTCATATACTAATCGAACACAAAATAGCCCACGTTAAAAATTAACTTTTTGCAACAGATAAGGACGATTTTATGAAACGCCTTGGTACTTTACTCGGCGCCGGTTCGATTATGTTATGCAGTACACAAGCATCAGCCTCGATCGAATCACATGCGCTTCTCAATCAGCAGCACCTATGGACGCAACTTCCGACCACTGCACATGCCGAGGTGCCTGACGCGTCGGTATTGTCTGCACATTCAGATACCGGGCTATCCTATCAATTGGAAAAAGTGATCGGAAAGCACCCCCGATATGAGCACTATCAAGCTTACTTTCAGGGCGTGCCTGTACTGGACAGTCGGTTAGTCGTTGTACGCAATCAACAAGGCGAGATCATCCAGAGTATGGGGAAATTACTCAGTGGTCCCGTTCAGCTTGTGGATCTTGCTTCGCAACATAACATTGACTTGCTGCGAATAGCGTCCGAGCTCTATGCAGGCAAGCAGCCAGAAATTGACAGTACTTCAAAAGCTTATCTTCTAACTCAGGGCAAGCTGCTGAGCGTGACAGTCCTACAGGTCCGCCACAACGGACTTAAAGAGCAAGTTATCCTCGACAACAGTCAGGGCACCCTGGTTCGACGTCAATCATCTGTTTCATTTTTTGCTTCACCAAACCTGAATGATTATGTTGCTGGGGGGGGAATAGGAGGAAACGATAAGCTCGGTGCTATCTGTTATTCACCACGTCCAGAGAGCATGCAGGCCTGTTCCGCATACCGCTTTGATGAGTACACCCCGACTGGGGAGCGATTGATGTTCTCAGACAAAGACCCAGGTGCAATCTTTGCTCAATTCGATGGGTATCCGCTAATCGTAAAAAAAGAACAGGATATTTGTCGACTGGAGAACCCTTACCTGACTACTTTTGACGCCAGAAACAACGACGCCCAGGCCGCGTCTTACGCATGCGGTAGTAACAATGAAAATTTCGATAGTGTCGCGGTAGATGATAACTTTTACACTTGGTTCAGCTACGACCCTGCTACCGAAGCGCATTTTAATGCAGGTCTGGTTATGCAGTACTTTCACAAGCAGCTCGCTCACCTTTATCCGTCACAGACTTCAGATTGTGCCTGGAGTGGATACTGCATCAAACCTCTCAAGCAAAAAGTGCATAGCAACACCATTCACGGTCCCAATATGGCTTTCTGGGATGGTGAATATGTCAACTATGGTTCTGGCGATGGATTCTACTTTTATTCACAAGCCACTTTGGGCATTGCTGCACACGAAATTGCCCATGCTATTACGAGCTGGAATGCCGGCATTGGGCCAGAAGGCGTTGACGGGGCCATTAATGAAGGCTTTTCCGATCTCGCAGCCATTGCCGTATTAGACTACTTTCAAAACAATGCCAGCGGTTCGTACACACAGTCTGAAGCCTTTACAAAACAATTTAACGAACAACCCGGTCAGTACAACCAAAACCGTAAATGGTGGTTTGGATGGGGCGCGATATATGAAGATAAGGCCGCTCGTTTCTATGAGCTTCCCTCTTGGGACGGAACCAGTATCGACCATGCCACTGACTTTTCACTCGCCAAAACCCCGCATGCCAACGGGGGAGTACTACGTAAAGCATTCTATGAACTGGTAAAAACTAAGGGATGGTCAATTCAGGATGCCTTTAAAGTGTTCCTGCGCGCGAACACGTCTGGCTGTATGTTTTCAAATATGAGCCTGGACGAATTCGGTTATTGTGTGGTTGCACAGGCGCCCCACATTAACATCAGTAATAAAAGCGCCATACAGCGCAAAGACGATGTCACAGACGTATTGCTGGGTGTCGGCATAGTCGCAAACAGCAGCCTCTCGACCTTAGAGGCCAACACTCGAGTCAGTTATAACGAAATAAGCTACGACATCGGACACCTGAACATTGATTCAATTGAAAAAATTAGCGCACAATGGGGCGATGGCACCAGTAGTGAATGGCACCAGGGCAGTAACCAGCCAATCTACCCGTTCCTGCAACAAGCACATCAGGTGCCAGACGGCACGCTGGCAAGAGCAGCCATCACTGTCGAACTCACCGGAGAAGGCACACGTTCAGCATATCGCCACTTCTTCAGCCGACCAGCCAATGTCAGTTGCCCTCCCTACCTGAATACATCAAAGGTACACACAAACAGCCTGAAGGTCGCAGATCACACTACCCTGTTTGCAGCAAACGACTACACCTCCGTGGTTGACAGCCGCATACCTTTAGCCAGCAAGCGCAGCCACAATCTGACCTTTGACAAAGATCTGAGCGGGAAAAAACTGACGATACTGTATGACATCAACAAAAATGGGCAGTTCGACTACACTGAAAAGCTAGTCGGCAATACGACTATCTCAGGCAACACCGCCACCTTTGCCCTAAACGACAACATTCCGCAGGGCATAGGCCTGATGCGCGTTGCTATTTCAGACGTGAAGTACTCTTTTATAGATAGCTGTGGCGTCGTCGACAATGGCCAGGTGATAGACCTGATGATAGATACAGACGCGCCAAACCTGCCTGTGGTTGCCGACTTTAGCTATCAGTTGCTCGACGATAACCGAGTAAAGTTCACAAACAACAGCACAGCGAATCAAGTTAAACAGCCTGTCTACCGCTGGAATTTTGGCTTTAACAATCAAACCAGTAATGATGAAAACCCAACCATTCAATTTCCACAAGAGGGCGGTACATTCACCATATCACTCACGACCCGTTATCAGGATGGCAGTGACAGCGACACCGCAACTCAGACACTCACTTTGCAACCTGTATCCAGTTGCCGAGCTCAAATTACTGAGCCCGCAAATGCAGATATATTTTATATCGACAAATTAACTTTCAATTACTTTGGCACCGTATTACATACAGTTACTAAAGACCCTGGATTCAATGCATCGGGATATACACTCACAGCATCGAGTGGTTTTTCTCATCCAGGTAACAGAACGATAAAAGTCGTGAGTTCGACCAATTTATTGCCAAGCTCCACCATAGACAGCTTGTATGAAAACAATCAAATTGGTGCGCGCTTCACCGTCTGGCTGGATGAAAATCACGACGGAAAGTTCAGCAAGACTGAAGGTCATTATGCCATGAACGATTATAACTACGATTACTATAAAACGGACTGCGAGTATAAAACTGACGGTAAAGAATACTGCCGTATTACCGCCAGCAGACTGATCCGTTTACCCTGGGTGGACGAAGACAAAACGCACGAAACACTCACCCTCAGAGCAAAATTTGAGGAAAACCCTCAATACCCCCTAAAGCAGGATGCTTGTAAATCCTTCACTTATGGAGAAGTTGAAGACATTCAATTCACTATTACCAAATAGTAACACCTACTTTGTGCTCGCTGTTAGTTGGGTAGGGCTTGCTCTACCTACGAGCCTGATTACAAATAATTAAAAGGAAGATTGTATGAAACTGGTAAGCCTTGCAGTTGCTGCTGCACTGGGAGGAGCTTCTTTTGCTTCTTTATCAGCGCCAATTGCGTCAAACACTGAAAATTATCCTCAGCATATTGCTGAATTTCAGCAACTTGGAGAACTTGAGCAAGCCAAGCAACGTTTGGCCAGACATGGTATCACTGAAAAAAACCGCCCATTCTTATTTCGCTCAATGCGCCAAAGCGTTAATCAGAAAGCATTCAGCGCAATGCCCACTCTGAACGCAATGCACGCTCCCACAGCGGATATCATGGCACAAGAGCAACTGTCAGAAACAAACTGTAACACTGGTAAGCTCTGCTCGTTCTTTAAGCACATGGGCATACAGTCAATGACGCAAGAAGACGGTCAGGAGTATCTGGTAATAACCGCTGTAAACAGTGAAATCAGCACCACGTACTACACCTTTATTGACCTGACATTATTAAATGAAAAAGGTGAAGAGTTGGTTATGCCCAGTTTCACCGAATACTTTGGCCAGGGCACCTCAGATGCACCTCAAAAGCGAGTCAGCGTGGCATCATTGGGGAAAATGAACGACATACTTCCCAAGCTGGTCAACTCTGAGCGCATTTTCGCTGATGCATATGTCACCGTGTCCTATGAGGGACCAAATGGTGACATCATTACGGAAAACCGCAACTCAGTGATCGAATACTCTCCAGAGACCTTGCTTGCTGATCTGGGCATTTACAAAGCGTCTGATACTGCCACACAAGTTGTCGGTGCTCAGGCTAGCACAACAGGTTACTCAACAATAATGCCACCTGGATACGTCCGTAATGGCAGGTCCATATTGGAAAGTAAAGTTACTCACCCAGTTGACCGACAAGAGATCGATGCGAATGACCCAAGTAAGAATCGTATTAAAATCTGCCTGAATCGAGATTATGGCGACTGTGATTACGATGCTCAATATGATCCGGGCACACCCAATGACCAATTGAAGTTGCTGATCCCGTTTAGCGGTTATCGTGAAGTCATTGGTGAAGTGACCAAAGTATATACACCTGAGTTCCACCAATTGGGTGTTACGTACGACCAAGTCACAGAAAATGGAACTATAAAAGGGACGAAAAAGCTGATTGTTGACGAAAACAACCAGCCCAAAGTCGACAAACCCGCCAGCATCCGACATGGCTCAGACATATTTATTCAGACCCGTGAGGGTGGTGGCGCGTCACGGATCGGCGATGACTACAAAGGCTCAGACTCCCCTAATTTATTCTCAGATTATATAAAGCTCGAAAAAGGGGAAAAAGACATCGGCGGTAATAAATACCCATACACCCGTATCTCATGGGACATTCCCAGAAACATGGGCGTATTTGGGGATGCCGGCTTATATGGCCGCTACGAAGATGCCCATTGGATCATGAACCTGGCTGTTGAAGTGAAGCAAAAACGTGGCAGGAGAGAAATGATCCGTCACTATACCTATATTATCGGCAGCTCAGATATGCCGCACTACACTAACTGGAAAGACATCGAACACCCACCAATGCAAGTGGTCTACAGTTGTCTGGCCAAAGGCTCACTGATCACGCTAGCCAACGGTAAACAGGTACCGATCGAGCAGCTCAGTGTGGGCGATACCGTGCTGGGAGCCAGCCAGTTCGCACCAGATCAGCATATTCCGCTTGAAATAGAGGACATTTCAGTGGGTGTTGAAGCCATCCCTATGGTCCAACTGACGACCGCCTCAGGAAAAACCCTCTTGCTGACCGAGTCACACCCGGTAGTTAAAATCTCAGGTCTGTCGACATGGGCAAATAAAGTGCAAACAGGCGACCAAATCCGTACTCAAAGTGGTGTGGAGATGGTCACAAACGTCGAAGAAGTGAAATACAACGACAACGTCTACAACCTGAAACTCAAGCGCACCGACAAAGACGAAAAACATGTCACGGGTGAAACCTTTACCATGTTTGCAAATGGCCTTCAGGTGGGTGACTTAGCAATGCAGACCGACAATGAGTTTTCGGACAATGAAGTGACGACCCAGGATGTACTCAATAACCTCCCTGAAGCATGGCATCAGGATTATTTGAACAGCCTTAAAAACTAAGGACTAAGCGACAGGAGGTCCGCAAAGGCCTCCCATGGAGAGACCAAATATGAATTATGCAAAACTCATTCAAGCCATATTGGCATGTACAGCTTTACCAGCGCTTGCGGCGTCTCAAATGATACCGGCACAGCTTAGTGAAGCACACAGCCAGGCTGCAACATCGAGTGCTGTCGACCTCGCGCCACTCGGCTCCGCCTTTCAAAGTAAAGGCAATATTTTACTTGGATTAAAGTCCGTTGATGGTCAAACAGTTGAGCACCTGGGCAATACCAATATTGACTTTCGTGTTGGCGTCGACCTTGGTTATGAACAAGCGCTAAAATTGATTGATGGTAAAGTGGATATCGGGTTTAAGTTTCCAGCCATACGCGTTGATGCAGGTGCAAACTATGCTAAGGACATCAGCGCCGACAAATATACGGGCACTTATACCGTCTATTCATCCATTAAACCTAAATCACGGATCCTAATGCCCGCTTCTGATGCCGGGTATCAGCCCACACAGGCGGCGTTAGATCTTGCCACTGCCTACCCGGGCGATAAAGCCAAAAACCTGGGGGATGGTTTCATACAAGGCTTTGCCTACGGCTCGAATGTCGTGATCAATATGAAGATCGATTATCGTAACGAAACCGACAAACGCACCATTGGCGGCTACCTGAGCGTGGACTGGATTGGCAAAGTCAGCGTAGATGGCGAGCTGCAAAAACTCGATGATGAAAAACGTCGATCAGTCAAAATAACCATCAGTGGCTTTCAAAGTGGTGGCGATCCAAACCGTCTGCTGCAGATTATTCCAAACGGGATCATGCGCTGCACTTTGCTCAACCCAGAGCCTTGTTTCAACTTGTTTGAATCCGCAGTTCATTACTTAAAAACAGACTACTTGCACCAGTTCGACTATTTAGATGATTACAACATCACAGATACCTATGTCGCTAAATATCTGGACTCTGGAGCAGGCTTGCAACAACTGATCCCTCAAGATGGTTATCAGGCCACTAACTACATGACCAAGCTGGTAGTCAAAGAACTCACTGCACGCTGGATTGAAGAGCGCCTGACGTATCGCCGGGCAAAAAACCTGCAGCGTTACTATGAAGCTCAGTTTACCAGAGAGCAACAAAATAAACTGTCAGCAATTGAATCAGCCAGCCGGGCAAATGCCAACCTGTTTGCCGATCTGGTCGATTACTGTGAACGTAATCCGGAAGGCACTCACTGCATCGATTACGAAGCAGACAACATGGCCTACTACCAAGATTACAGCGATATTAGTGATGTTTTAAAGTAAGGACACACAATAATGAATACAATATATAAGTTATCTAAGATTGCCTTGCTTACAGGCTTGTCTTTTGCGGCCTGCAATGCCGCTGCCAATACAGCTGAAGAAGCCGGTTTTAACCAACTGGGCGATCTGCTTACCATAACAGAAGCCAAAGGCCGGTATGAGTGGCTAAAAAAATGCTACGACGGGCTTTTAGTAGAAATGTGGGAACAGATGTATGACTCACGGAACATTGTTAGCAAAGAGCAAAAGCTCAACCAGCTCAAGCAACTGTGGCTTTCAGATACCGCGCTTGCAGCAGGCAAGGCCCAATACCTGACATTTGCCAATGAAGACTTCACCAACCCGTATAACTGGACTGCGGGTACCAGTGCCACGGACGCGTGTACTACGATGCCACCAGAATACAAAGCGGTTGCGTTAAAGACCTCTTTATTGGCCCATAACTATTGTGAAGTCAACAGCTATGACAACGAATGGGAATGGATAGAGCAAGTCAAAGTGAATGACTTTGTTCATACCTCCGGTACCTCTAAGCACACCAAAGTTTCCGGCAAAGTGATCAACCTGCGAGCAAAAAGTCAAGCCAATATTGAGATAAAACCCGGCTTGCTTGAGCCTGACTTCCCCGCATTGTTTGATGTACACGTATGGATAGACTGGGACCACAATGGCCAATTCGACGCCAGCGAACTGGTTTACAATTCGACAGCTACTTCCACTGTAAAATTCTCTTTATCAGTGCCAACAAACACGCCAGAGGGAGTCACTCTGATGCGCGTCGCACTGGATGCTGGAGGCGGCTCAGCCAACGCCTGTGCCAACGTTCAGTATGGTGAAGTTGAAGATTACTTACTCTCAGTTCGTTAAGGAAAGATGATATGAAATCACTCTATTTATCAGTACTTGCAATGGCATTTGCGGGACAAGGCTTGGCAGCTGAGCGATCCAGTGCTGCTATTTCAAGCTCAAATGTATCGGGCTCCGTGATATCCGGTCTGATCAATGACCATGTAGCGGTAGGCACAGCCTATGACAGCCAGACAAAACGTTTTTTGAATGTGCATCCAGTGGCGGGTGTTATTGATGAAAGTTATGGTAATACCGAGCTCAAATTTAAAACCGGCATCGATATGAGCTATGACGATGTCCTCAATACACTCAATGGTAGCGTAGATGTAGACGCTAACTTCCCTGTTATACGCGTCTCTGCCGGTGCGTCGCTGGCAAAAGAGATGGCATCCAGTTCGTATTCCAGCTCTTACACTTTCAGTGCATCCAGCACACCGAAAAAACGCCTGTATTTGCCGCAAGATCAAAACGCGGGTTATACGCTAAGTACGGTTGGTCAGGATATTGCGAACAATCACCAGACCAAACTACAAACACTCGTTGGAGATGAGTTTGTCACCGGCATTGAATATGGCGCAAGCGTATTCGTTAACCTGAAAATCGATTACGGCAGCAGCAAGGATAAATCAGACATCAGCGGCTATCTGGATGTGGATTTATACGGTGGCGTGTTCAATGTCGGAGGACAACTTAAGTATCTCAAGGATAACACTAAGTCCTCTGTTAAGATCACGGTCCGTGCGATCCAGCACGGCGGTGATCCCAAGCAACTACTGAGCGTTATTCCAAACAACATCATTACCTGCTCTTTGGATAACCCAACGCCCTGTTTTGACATGTTTTACGAGGCTGTCAGATACGCCAAAAGTGGTTTTAATCAACAGCTCAACTCACTGAGTGATTACAACGTAGTGCGATACTACACCACTCGCTACGAAAACTCCTCGCTGCCGCTGCGCGCTTTGGTACCTGAGTACCAGATCGTGCGCAATGCCACCAAATGGCTGACCGCAGACCTGGAAGACGACTTTAAGCAGGCAATGCTTGATGAACAGCGTGCGCAGAATCTGTTGAACAGCTACTTTGCTTATCTGCCTGAGTCACAACGTACTGCTGTAGAGGAAATTAAAGATAAGGCCTACAACAATGCCTGGTTTTTCTTCAATGCTGCAAAGTCCTGTCGCGATAATCCTTTTGGTAATTCATGCGAAACCAATATTAAGGATATGAAAGCGGCTTGCGAGAAGCGCGGAAACAAGTGCCCGGCGACCTATGATGTCACTCAGCTACAACTGCCTAGCAGTAATGAGTTTGACTGGAAGCAATGTGAGTATGCCCGCCAGGAAGCCGTTCGGGCAGGCGCAGTCAGTGAAGAGGACAGCACACGTTTCAGAAACATGCGCTGGGCACCGACTTTCATTGATGTCACGTCTCCGGCCAGGGGCATCCTGGACTGGCGATTATGTGAAGGCGCACTGACCACATACGGTACAACGTTTGAGCAATAACCTGCCATGATTAATCGCGATGCGTTCATCCGCATTGCGATTTCTTTTCAGGGAGCGGATATGAAAAGCTTTTTACCTTTATTGTCCCTAAGCTGTGCCTTCGCCGCCCAGGGACAGATTTATTACAGCGAAAAAGTCGGCGTCAACGACCTTGGCCGGGCCTTTAACCCCTCAATGCATCAGCTCAAAGATGCTTGCCTACAGGGGACACCAACGCAGCATACTGAATTCAGTGGCAGCCTGGACTATCTCCAGCGTGCAGATCAAACCTTGATCAAACGTCGAACTTTTGGTGAAGTGCACGGTGGCGTCAACCTGTTTATTATTGCGGGCAGTGTGTCCAGCTCTATGACACACCGCAATGCCACCGACCAAAATACGCTTACCTCACAGCTTCATCTGAAATTTGAAGAAGGTTATAGCACGTTAGAAAACCGACAGGTGAAAACGGATGTAAACCTCCGGGACTGCGGCAGCCACTTTGTTTATCAGGTGAATTATGGCAGGGATCTGTTTATCAATACACGCCTGCATTTCAGAACCGAGGAAGATTACAAACGCTTTGTAACTCAAACCAAGACTCGCCTCTTGTTTTTCAAAAAGACCAAAACCAAGGTCAAAGAATTCGAGAAGTATGCCGAAAATGCGGTATTCAACGTCGATATTAACTCAAACGGGCCGCTTCCGGCAAAGCTGCAACAACTCCTGAACGAGCAACCGACCTATTGCCGGGGGAGCGATATGACACCATGCCTGCAAACGCTGGAAAAACTCGTTAACTACAGTTTCGACCCGGATGGGCTGCAATTCGATTTGGCTGAGCTGGCAAAAGTACCACGGAGCTTTGTTGTTAAAAGCTATCAGGAGTCTGGTCACTTTAGTGCACATAACTGGCAACCTGTCGTGAGTAATACAATGCACGAGGCAACCTGGCACAGAGCTGAGCAGCGCTATGGTGAGGCAGTCAGACGTGTAGCACGTTTTAAAGCATTTCTGGCGGTTGCCAGTGAAGTCGAAAAACCAGCATTAGAAGCCCAGCTTGAAGCAGCTCACTTCGCACTTGATGACGCTCAGAGGCTACGCAAGACTTGTATTGATTCACCCTGGATGAGCCAGTGTGGCCAGTGAAGCTTGCACTTTTACGCTATTTAAGTGGCTAACTCGTTTAGCCACTTTGTCAAAAGTTCCCTTCATACCAAAAAATCCTATTCGACTTTAGTCCAATCCGATTGCACTCAAAATTGATTTATGTCAACGTCGTGCTCAATAACCATAAATAGTTACATAACATCAACAGAGTAGTAAATGATGACAACAACCATAAAACTTTCGCCAGTTGCACTGGCACTTTTTGCGTGCTCCGCTGCAATGGCAGAACAATCTAACGAACAAAACATCGAGACCATTTCTGTACTGGGCTCCAAAGTTTCAAACCGGACAGCAACCGAGTCCACCTCACCCATTGATATCCTGGATACAGATCAACTCAATAAAGGGGGATTTACCGAGCTTGGGCAGAGCCTGCAAGCCATTGCGCCATCGTTTAACTTCAGCCGAACCCAGGTTTCTGATGGCTCAGATCTGTTCCGCCCGGCAACACTGAGGGGATTGCAGCCAGACCAAACTCTGGTCCTGATCAACGGTAAACGTCGTCATACTCAGGCGATATTTGGTCTATCGGGCACAGTTGGTGCTGGCGCCGCAGGTACGGATATGAACTCCATTCCGATGATGGCGTTAAAAAATGTCGAGATCCTCAGAGACGGTGCCGCGGCACGTTATGGTTCTGATGCCATTGCCGGCGTAATCAACCTGTCGCTCAATGACAGTACCGGTGTAACCACCGGGTTTGTTCAGGCAGGCGCTACTGGCGAAGGCGATGGTGATACCTATTCACTCGGCCTGAACCGGGGCTTTGAGCTGGGCAGCCAGGGAGGCTTTATCAATGTCTCGTTGGAGTATCGTGATGCGGATGGTACCAACCGGGCTGAGCGCGACACCGGAGGCTCCTCCACCATTGCGTCCGGCACTTTATCCGATGATGTGCGCTGGAAGCAGGGTAATTCTGATAGTGAGTTTATCTCTGTGTTCTATAACGCCGCGTTGCCTGTGGGTGATAAAGAACTGTATTCATTTGCTGGCTTCTCAAACCGGACCGCTTTAGGCAACGGCTTTTACCGCGACTTTAATCGTGCAGAGCGCAATGTACCTCAAGTATATCCAGATGGTTTTCTGCCCAGGATCGATAACGAAGCTGAAGATCTGTCCTTTGCAATCGGCCTGAAAGGCGATATCAATCCGGACTGGGCATTCGATGTATCCAGTGTATACGGCGAAAACCAGTATGACTATTCGTCATCCAATACCATTAATTCATCTTATGCAGCCGAGTACCTTGCGAATAACCCAACAGCTTCAGCGCAAGACATCGCTGATAACGCTGGCCCCAGAGGCGGTTATTCCGGTGGTTTCAGATTCGACCAGTGGACCACTAACCTGGATATCAGCGGTATTATCGACGTAGACGGTGGCGAGCCGGTTTACCTCTCCGTGGGTGCCGAATACCGTAAGGAAAATTATGAGATAGTCCCGGGTGAAGTGGCCTCTTATGCCTGCGGCGTATCAAATTCTGACCGCTCTTTTCCATCTGTGATTGATGCCGAAGTTTTCGCCGACTGTGGTTTTCAGGCTTACCAGGGGCTTAGACCGGATGCAGCCAATAAAGCCGAACGCTCCAGCCATGCCTTGTATATTGAAGCGGAAACACTGCTTAACGAAGACTGGCTGATCAGTGCAGCACTGCGCTACGAAGATGTATCAGATTCCAACGATGATACCATCTGGAAACTGGCAACCCGCTATGAACTCACTGAGGACCTGGCAGTGCGCGCTGCTGCATCGACCGGTTTCAGAGCACCGTCTTTACAACAGTCGGGTTATACTGCCTTTACGACAACCTTGGGTGGAGATGGCACACTAGCCACATCTTATACAGCCACAGCTGGCTCACCTTTCCCAGCAGCACTGGGCGTAGATGGACTAAATCTGGAGTCCTCAGACAACTATAACCTCGGTCTGGCCTGGGACGTCAGTAGCGATCTGTCCGTTACTTTAGATTTTTATCAGATCAAGATTTACGATCGGATCAACCTGGGCAGTTTTATCGGCGTCAACAGTGACGAGCTAGACGCTTTCCCTGCTGCCAACACGGCATTGACCGCAACGGGCGCAGTGCAGGGCAACTTTTTCTCTAACTCACTGGATTCAACCACCCAGGGTGTTGACTTCATCGCTTCTTATTCGACGGCGGTCGCCGGCGGAGAACTGGATATCACCTTTGCTGCCAATAAGAATAAAACAGAAATTGATAAAGTGAACGCGCCACAGGGGATCCCTGAAAGTATCGTCCTTGATCAGCAAAGACGCTCATTCCTGACCCATGGTCAGCCAAGGGAACGGGCAACGCTAACCTTTGATTATCAACAGGACGACTGGAATGCTCTGTTACGCTTTAACTACTTTGGCAAAACCGAGGTCACATACTTTGCAGGCGGGCATATAGAACTGCCTGATTTTCTGTCTCCAACCAACAGCTGGCAGGAAACCAGCGTGGTTGAATCGGCTGTTCTGGTTGACGTCAACATGGGCTATCAGCTAACTGAGAGTATCAATCTGTCTGCCGGTATTGATAACCTGTTCGATGAAACACCTGATGAGTTGGGCGAAGATGAAGTACTGAACTTCATCACCAATGGTGCAATGCGCTACCCATTGCGTGCCTTGCCCTATGGCTTCGATGGCATGACGTATTACGCCAAAGTGAGCTTTAGCTTTTAAACATGAAAAGGGGTGGTCACCACCCCTTGTTCTTTCAGCATTGATATCGGCTTATCATCCGCCAATATTAGATGAGACCCTCTGGCTCATTTGCGGATCTTCTGCAAATTCACTCATACCCGGGCGCTTGTAAAACACTGTGCGGGTGTAGTTTGAAATCGCCCAGATCACCCCTTCTCTGTCTACATCAATATTGTAAAAAGCGCCAAACTTAACCAGCTCACCCTCTTTCAATGTATACACACTCTGCGGACCATCATTGCTGCCATACACACTGGCAACCAGATAAACCTGACCACTTCCCACTGCAATGTCTTTAAGTGTGCACAGATTTCCACACGCAATTGACTGCTGCTCCCAGCTTACCCCGTTAAACTTATATAGCTTGTCACTTTCAGTAATCGCCCAAATGACCCCACCCAAAGCAACATCAATTTTAGTAATGACTTCGTTATTGATTCGGTAGTTACCTTCGAAATTTTCCGTTGTATCATTAAATTTCTTTAAAGTACCATCCCCGTTGACACAGTAAACATGATCCACTGTAAATGAGCTCACATCTGTTGCTCCCCAGCAACCCGTCACAGGCTGCCAGTTGCTATCTTGATATCTGAATGCATTACCACTTTCTGAAATACTGAATGTCGCTCCTTCGTAGTATGCATAGCCAGGATCTTCTGGTGATGTGCCAAAGTGATAATGGAAATATCCACCAGAAGCCGCCAGCGCTTTTTGTCCATAAGGCAGCGCTTGTCGCTGCCAGACACCAAATGAGTCGTCTTTTTGCACATAAGGTATGCCCTGATCGTCGATAGCAACACGCACGGGTGAATTGGTATGTCCTTCTGCCAACACCCCTGCCGACGACAAAGTAGTAGTCGCAATGAATAAAGCCTGTGCTATGTATTTTCTTTTCATTTCCTTACTCCTATAGGTTCAAGCAGACTCAGGTACAAATGAAAGCAAAAAGTAGCAATATATTTGCACCTACAATCTAACCAGCATTGTTTTCACAACATTTTTAACAAGCTGTGACTTTTACAACCTTGATTTCAATCAAGAGTAAGAAGCAGTTCCCAAAATTAATACTACTATCGAGATAAGGGAACATGTTGAGAATAAAATATCTCCTATCGCCACTATTTCATGGAGTTATGATCAGTGGCAATCAATTAGTGATTGAGACAAATTGCATTAATCACGGATATAATAAAAGTGAATAACATATTCCACCGAGCTAGTTTTTAAGCTCCATTAATATCTCACATGAGAGTAAATTCCTTCATCCGGGTAGATAAAACTTAACTGCAACTCGCTATTAATGGCCACATGAATCAGTACAAATTAATGGCTCGAGCGCTATCACTTTCTCTCTCAAGAATAAAAAAGCAATAAATACATCACATTAGTCAATTTAGCCTGACGCAATAAAGCACTTTTATTGCTTACTTTCTGGCGCTGAAATTCGCTTTTGACACTGATTTATTGACTAATACTTATTCATTATCAGCAATTATAATTCGTTATATCATAACAAATTAATTACAAAAAAAGAGTTCTGCAACTTAATTGACACATTTGTTAACTTTAATTATATTCACTTTCCTCCCAGCCAACCGAAGAATAAAAAATGAATAAACTGACATTTTCACTTATTTTAATAGGGATATTTATATCATATTGGCTTTTTTCTGGATCTAGCGCAGAAATCACACAAGCCCCCACTGTGCAAAAAGATGCGTTAATAGTGAATAAAAACGTAGTTGAGGCAGATCCCCTTGTTGTTTCAAGTTCATCCAAGCCCCAAATAAAAATTGCCTCAAACACAACAAAAGAAATCACGCAGGACGTAGAGCGAACGCCGCAGGATATTGGAGAAATAGCATCAATCTCTGATGACGCCAAAGAAGTTTTAGTAGAAGCGGGCGTGCTGGTAAAAGATATTAGTGAAGAAGCCTATGTCGAATTCAACCTGGCAGCCATGCAGCAATTGGAAGTTGGAGATACTTTTGATTTAACCATTCCACAGACCACCGAGATGCATCGCGCAGAAGTCACTCAGGTAGATGTATTTCCAAACGGTGACAAAAGTGTTTTTGCAAAAGTAACTGGCTCAGGCAATCGCTTTCATAATTCCGTGATGACAGTGGGCAGTGATGCCATTTACGGGCAATTCACAGTCCCTTCTGGCAATTATGTTTTTGAATCTCATGGCAAACATGGCTGGATAGCCGCAAAACGCGACCTCTATAAAAATCATGTGGAGCACACGCCTCAAGAGCGTGCGCCTGCAGAAGGGGCAAAAGATCTCTTTTCCCCGCCCATCAACACTCAAACAACAAGTAAGAAGTAAGGAAAATCAATATGAAAAAAGCAATCTTAGCGACGGCGCTCACCTTAGCCTCAGGTTTAACTCAGGCCAACACAATCGATATCGCAATCCTGTATAGTGACGAAGCAGCTGCCAATACATCGAACATCCAAACGAAAATTAACCAGCTGATCTCATTTTCGAATCAGGTTTATAGCCAAAACGAAATTGACTTAAGACTTAACCTGGTCGCTTCAGCTTCTATCGGCAGTGCGCAGGTAACAGCTGACGAAAACTGGTTAAATGCACTGACGGACAGTGCATCCATCGCACAATATCGTGATGCAAATAACGCTGACATGGTTGCATTATTAGGTGTTGGGTCATCTGCAGGCAGCAACCTAATTAGCTGTGGTATTGCCTGGGTTGGTCAGGGCAGCAATGGTAATTTGTACTCGTCTCAGGTCAATAAGATGTACTCCATCACTGCTGTAGACTGTGGTGCAACCACCTTTGTGCATGAGCTAGGTCACAACCAGGGTTTAACGCATGCCCGCAGACAAGGTGACACATCCGGTGGTGTATACACCGATGGTATGGGGCATGGTGTATATAATGTATTTACCAGCATCATGGCGTATCCGCATGTCTTTGGTAGCGCAACACAATATGACTACTTCTCAAACCCTAACTGGACAGCGAACGGCTATCCTTTCGGTGTTGTAGGCGAGTCATACGCTTGGAAAACCGTGAATGCAACAAAAGACGACATTGCTAATATGAAATAGCAAACAGCCTGCTTTATTGTCAGGCAAGTGAAATGAGAGCGCTCGGTGAGCGCTCTTTTTACCTCACTAATAACAAAATCGGGTAAAAGCTAACAAGTTACAGCCAGAGATCAACAGGGCTCATATCTGTAAGTGATGATACTGTTCAATGTAGCACAGCAAATATCTGCTAACTTTGGCCCTACGAGGGAAGACCCTCGCTAGACCACTTCATAACCAATGGTGAGATGTGCTAACCACTGCGTACGTAGTCACAGCACCCAACCCCCTTTACCCGCATGGCATCGTCGCTACGTGCAAGACCGACCCTTACTTATTTATTTCTGATGTCACAGGGAACATTGAACAGGATATATATAACAAAATAGAATAAACACATTATTTTGTCCTCTATTCATGTACAAGCTGTCAAACAATTAATCAAGATAATAAAATAAATTGCCTCTCATCGGTACTTATTTGCTTATAAAACAGCCGTCACAAAAATATAAAGTCAATTATCATCAACAAACAACCGTCCCAATTTACAAAACAAAACAGACCACTGAAATAAAACAGAAATTCAACGTTAATAAAAATAAAATTGACAATTTACCAACCTAAATATCAAATATATCTCGATTCTAATGAATCACCTTAAACCAAACCTTAAAAAGGATTATAAAGATGAAAGTTAGTTCTATTGGAAAAATTGCAACCCTGATTTTATCTTTCACCACTTTAAGCGCATTTGCCGCACAAGATGCTGCAAATTATATGGAATATAACCTGGGAGACAGCATCTACAGAATTCCTGCTTCACAGGTTAAAAATGTAGATGAGATTATCGAATTAATCGATAGCCAGAACGACGTATCTGAATATGGCGTTGTAGCGTTAAAAGCAGATATCCCCAATGCTGCACTGTCTACATCTGACTTCACAATGCAAGCCGGCGGTACTTTACGCCTTTACAGCACGTTCAACGCTGGTTACCTGAACGATTTCGACGCTGTGCTTTCTTATACTTGCCCAAACAATATGTTCATCAAGTCAGTTTCAAGCTACCACGATAATGGCCGAGAAGACCGCCGTTTCAACATTGAGTGTGGCAAATACACGACTACTTCCGGTGCTCGCTTGTATCGCAAATCTCTAAGCTGGACAGGCTATGTAAACTCATATGACCAGGCTTTCAACTACACCTGCCCTGCTGGTAAGTTCCTGGTAGGTATGTACAGCGTACACAGCAACAGACACGAAGACCGTGTCTTCAAGTTCGCCTGTGCTGCTATGGCTGAATCTTCAGCAAGCGGTTTCGCTCTGAGTGCAGAGACTTGCTCAACTGTTGGTCCAACTAACTTCGACCAACCTTGGTACCTGGGTTCAAATGGCGCGTTAGTAGGTATGTCAAGCCGCCACAGTAACTCTCACGAAGATCGTGAAACATCAGTATCTTTCTGTACATCAGTATCAGACTGGTAATATCCGTCACTTTCGCAGGCATTAAGTAGTAGCCTGCTTTTATATTTAAAATTAATAAAAAAGGAAATAAATATTCAAATTAAAAAGCAAGAACCACATCAACATAAAAAACAGTCACGACTTATAAATAACGCAAGAAGCCAAAAGCCAAAAGCCAAAAGCCAAAAGCCAAAAGCCAAAAGCCAAAAGCCATCAAAATATAATAAAACTAAAAATCATAGTTCAATAAAGCAGGTATTTAGCGGATATATTATCCTCAACCTTCTCATGCATAGGGCCAATGAGGGTAAACAAAACATGATACAGCTACCAGCGCCCAAATCAGCATAGTTAACCAGTACATATAAGGTTGCAATTCTCGTATATAGGGCTGCCAAAGATAAGCCACGCCCCTCATCAGATCATAAAACAGCCACAACAACAGTCCAAAACCGAGCCAATAGCTCCAGGGTAAATTCAGCAACATCACGTACTTCCTAACGGTAAATTTTCAAATTGACAATTTACAACTTAACCTACACCTCAATTAATTGTCAACATGACAATTAATACTAATGTTGATATAGTGACTGAAATAGCAATTGAGGAGAAAGCATGGCCAGACCAAGCATGGCTGCGCAGCGTAAAGAAGAAATACTGGATGCGCTCGAAACCTGTATTTTACAATATGGCATCCAGGCAACATCTCTCGAAAATATCGCGGAGGTGGCAGGAGTGAAACGCACCATTTTACGCCACTACATTGGCAACCGCGATGATATTATATGCGCACTAAGCGCCCGGCTACGCACCCAATACTCGCAGCAATGGCAGCAACTGCTATGCTGGCTACCTACAAAAAACAAACCGGAATCCATTATAGATGCTCTGTTTACTGTAGGTTCTCGCGAGCGCGTTAACGCAACAATTATAGGTGAAGCCATATTTTCGGAAGCGAAACGCCTGCCGTCCGTTAAGCAGGATCAGGAGGCCATCATGGATGAGTTCATCACGATTCTCTGTCAGATTTTACGCGATGAATACGAGCACACTTGTGATGATAAAATTGAGTTAGTTGCACACGGCATTTATGCCAACTATCTGTTATCCGAATCTTTTTTACCTCTTACCCTGGTCGATCAGGTCTACAAACTGAAAGCGACTTCTAAACTACTTTGCACAACACTCACATAACTGTACCAAATTGCATTGATACACAATCCATTAAAAGGGTTGTGCCTGAAACGACCCAAACCCAACCAATTTACTGAGCTGTGATTTGTACACGCTTATCAGGCGAGCAATGAAATTTTCGAGGTACAACATTTGGGGCTGGCATATTCCGGCTAATGCGTCGCATACAACAGTAAATTTTCATATTGACAATTTAAAGTTCAAAACTTAGGCTATGCTTCATTCACCACCGAGTATTTGGATTTAGATATGAAGCTAGCAAGCTCACTCATCGTCACTGGTATCATCGCCTGTTCACTCTGGGGCGTTGCCTTATTGCAGCCCATGCCTGTCCGGGCCATTTCTTCCGTGCAACATACGTTCACAGATAAAGCGCCATCGGAAGCAAGTGCGGCACAAGGGTCCATAACAGAGTCAACACAACACGAGAAGCCACTAATTGTGCTGAATAAATTGGTAATTTCCGGTACTACAGCTGTTATGCCAACCAGTCAGGTACAGCAACTTTGGCAAGATTTTAATGCAGATACGTCATTGAATCGCAGACTAACAAAGCAACCCAAAGCCGTTTACGTATTTTACCGTGACTTTTCTGCAAACTTTGAGCAGTCCACCATAACCATAGGTTACTCAGTAGATGCACTGTCCTCCGCAGACAAATCGGTGACATTAAGCGCTGCAAGTTATGAACGCCTGTTACCCAGAAAAAATCATAATACCCAGGACATTGCTGACGCCTGGAAAAATATAGATTACCGCCGACCAATCAACAGGGTTATAGAGATCCATTACCTGTCGAAAAGCAGTGCCGTATTAAGTTCAGAGCTGTTAGTAGAATACGGAGATTAATCATGGAATTTTTCACCCTTCCCCTGTCAGCTGACGACGTCTGGTGGCTGGAAGTTTTTATAGATGAATGGTTCTTAGTGATCGCACTGAGCCTATTTATCATCGAAATGCTTCGTTATGCATTTAAGAAGCAATTCACTAAAAACTTGCTTGGTGACAGTATTGCAAACTTTGTGACTTTGGGGCTATTCATGTTAATGGTCGCCCTTGTGGCCCTGACTTACGTAGGTGTGTTTTTCTACGTATACGATAATTTTAGAATTACAGACTTACCCCTCACTCCCTGGACCATACTGTGCTGTATTGTACTGGCCGATCTGGCTTATTACTGGGAGCACCGCTTTTTACATAAGAATGGCTTTGCCTGGGCAACACATACCGTCCATCACAGCTCACCACATTTCAATATTTCGGTTGCCTATCGGCACGGCCCTATGGACTGGTTTTTTCCTTTGTTTTTCTACCTGCCGCTTGCGCTTATGGGCTTTCATCCGTTTATCATCTTTTTGGCCGAAGTGATCGTCCAGGTCTTCCAGACTTTGTTACACACAGAAACGGTTAAAAAGCTACCAAGGCCAATAGAAGCTATTTTCAATACGCCGTCTCATCACAGAGTACATCATGCTACAAACAAGCAGTACCTGGATAAAAACTATGCAGGCATTTTTATAATCTGGGACAGGCTCTTTGGCACCTTTGCCAGGGAAGAGGCAGAAGTAAAGTATGGTGTTTTTCCACGAATTAACAGCGTTAACCCGTTCACTGTCTTTTTCAGCGGATATACAAAGTTGTTCAGGCAACTCATCCAAGCACCAAGCTGGACATATAGGTTTAAGTTACTGATAAAACCACCTATCTGGGCATGGCAACAAGAACAGAAAAGCAAAGAGTAATCAAAGACCACTGAGCTTGCCTGTTCTGAATAATGCAGGAACAATGAGTTACTGTATGTAATATCAATGCAAATACTTCGGACTGGCCTCTGTTTCCCTGAAAGTATCGTTGTTTATTCAGGGGCCAAAAGGAAGAAACGAACTTTAAGACTCGTATAATACCTTAGATATGAAAAAGGCCTACACATTTTGTAGGCCTTCAGTAAAAGGCGCTATCGGCGCTATTTCTAATTTAGAAAAGGCCAATACGAGAAACAGACGGCTTATTTCTCACATGATCTAGTGAGGACGTACCACAACGATCACCTGCAATGGCAATCTTAACATCTTGATTAGACATTTTAGCGGCCAATAAAGCAGAATATATCGACTTAACATCTGCATTTACAGCTTCTACCGAGTACAAACTTGTATCACCACAGTTTGCCGGGTTAATGTGCGCCCCCGAAGTTTTGAATAAAAAGTGGCCGCTTTTGTATCCTGTGTAAAGCTCAACAATTTTAACCTTAGCTGTCCACTGATCTGCTGCTGCATTTGCCAAAGAGGATGTCAGAATCAACGCCGCACCGAATAAATATTTCATATTAACAATTTCGCTTTTATTGTGATTGCTACGAAAAAGAGCTTTCTACAACGATAGACTTCATAGTGCTCCCTGAAGGCGAATAATAACATAAACTTACCCTTACACACCAATTTGGGTACATGACATATCCATAGCAATAGGTTTCACCTAACAGCAATATCCAGAATGTTCCCCCTCTTTCGGCGACAACTGCTGCACGGCAAGACTTGTCTGCCTTATAACCAAATTGTACAAGTTTAAAACAATTTAATATTTACATAAATTTGACAACCAATCTTACAAGATCAATATTTAGATCGTTCCAACTCTATTTTATGTCAGGATTTATGACTCAAGCTTGAGAGCTTCAGGTTATTTCGATATTTAAAATTGGAACGATACAAAAAATAAAACACGATAAAGATACAACATGTAAAAGAGAGCAACAGGATGAAAAAACAACACAACTACAGAAAAAGTACACTCGCATTATGCCTAAGCAGCGCCCTGCTGGCACCGACCAGCTTCGCCAGCTCGGATCTGACTCAGCCTGACAGAGGTGTCATTACCGCAAGTGGGGAAAACGGCACAGCCGAAGGACGAACTAAGGCATTTGACGACTCTCAGTACAGCAAATGGCTGACTTTCGCGCCTACAGGCTGGATAGCCTACCAATTCAGTACCCCTCAGGTGGTATCGGGTTACACACTAACTTCGGCCAATGATGCGGCAAGCCGAGACCCACAAGACTGGCAATTGCTGGGCTCAAATGATGGCAATACCTGGTACGAACTTGATACACAAGCCAATCAGACCTTTTCTGCACGCTATCAGACTCGCCAGTATAATGTCACTAACAGTCAGGCCTATCGCCACTACAAGCTGAATGTCACAGCCAACCAGGGTGCCGGGATTTTGCAGCTTGCAGAAATCGAATTGCTGGGTGGCGCAACACCGCCACCCAATGATGCCTTACCGCTGACAGACAGCAAATCGCTCAGTAAAGGAAGCTGGCAGCACTATGGGCCGTTCAATGTGGCAGGAAAAGTATCGGCAACCACCTCAGGTAGCGGCGATGCCGACCTGTATATCGGCCTGGGCAGTCAGCCAACCACCAGCAATTATCAGTGTGCCAGCACCTCGCCCACAGCAACGGAGTCATGCCAGGCACAAGGCAGTAATTTGTATGTCTCTGTTTATGGCTGGTCTGCCACCAGTTATACCATCAACATCAAAGAAGAAAGTGACAATGGCAGCGGTAACTGGGACAAGCCGGTCGTTGATTTTGTAGATATGAATCCGGAAACGGCGGGTTCGCAACTGGTTAAGCGCATCATCAGCGACCCGGCTGCCCATATGGCAAATCGCTGCGTAGACGTGGCTCAGGTGCTCTATACCGATCCAAAAGAATCGCAACGTTTCAGACACCTGCGCTTTGAACTCAGAGAAAAAGACGCCTGGGGCAACGACTTTGTGGCCTATAAACTCGGCCAGGATGGGTCCGGCGAGATGACCATTGCCGTCAGTACGAAGCATCTGGAAAAAGTCTACCGGGATGGAAATAACGACGACAATGCGATCCGCGATGAAATCGATGGTATTTTGTTCCATGAGGTTACGCATGGCTACAACAACTCTCCAATCACACATGATGGCTATGGAGACGGCGGCCCCTATTGGGCTTATACCGAAGGCCTGGCAGATGCCGTACGGATTGGTGCGGGTTTTCATAAAACCAGACAACCAGACATCACCAACCCCAAAAAATGGCTGGGCGGATACACCACCACCGGCTTCTTCCTGCATTACATTAAACAGGAGAAAGACCCGTTGTTTATTCGCAAGTTTAACCAGTCGGCAGTGGATTACACCAACTACACCTGGTCATTCGACCGTGTCTTCACCGATATATTGGGCATAGGGGTAGAGCAAGCCTGGCAGGATTACGTGCAGTTTATTCAAAATGGTGGGCAGCTTCAGTACTAGCAGATAGTAAAAAGCCCGAAGCCTGGGTAGGCTTCGGGCTTAGGGTTGTGTTACTTGATTCCTTTCTTACTTTCTTGTTTTCCCGATGGATTTATTACGGGGCTAGCTCCAAGCCAATAGCTTCACTCACTTTGTCATCTATAGTTCTATAGCTATCTAAGCCATTGATGCCGCAAGGTTCATATGCTTTATCTAGCTGATTACCCTTGTCATCAAAACAAGTTCCCCTTAACACGCTTTTAAAACAATGTACTGACAGCAAATCTTCGCTTTTAAGTTCCATATTATCAACTAATTTAAAGTACCCTTTTTTCCATGGTAATTCATTAGTCGCAATTGGAGGGAGCAATAAATCTGATGTAGTTAGTGCGGGAATTTCATCATTCCCTTCAGTTTGTGTTTCATATATATAAATGAGTATACAATTATCAAAGCCCCCAACATTGGCAGTTAAACTTACAACTCGTCCCCAATGAAACTTATCATCTAGTATTTGAAATGAAAAAATATCTCCGAGCATTGGTTTTTGCTTGGTTTTCTTCAAAACCTTCATGTTTGTCATTTATAACCCCATACCTTTAAGGAAATTATTACCCCATTTTACTGCGTCGTTATAAATGGGCCGCTTAGGACTGATGCTGTTGATTCTATTTAAGTATTGAGGATTACGCAAAATTAACGCTTGCTCAACTGCTCTAGCTTGGTTTCTTGTGAGAGAATAACTCGTTACCTGTTCTAACGTAAACCTAGAACCGTGCTGAGCTTGCCTTATGTTTATAGCTTGACGAGTAATGCCCACATAGACATCTTTGCTGCCTCTGATACCAAGATACACACTTGTA
Organism: Pseudoalteromonas ardens; assembly: GCF_030125445.1. NCBI lineage: Bacteria > Pseudomonadati > Pseudomonadota > Gammaproteobacteria > Alteromonadales > Pseudoalteromonadaceae > Pseudoalteromonas > Pseudoalteromonas ardens. The sequence goes on along the minus strand of NZ_JASJUV010000001.1, from coordinate 955,324 downwards.
TTCTTAGGCCCTTTGCTCAACCATTTTGCAGCAGCAGAGCCTACAAGCCTGGCACCTGCTCCAATTCCAGCCCCTCGTATCGGAAGTTGTGGGGCATTGGGGTCACCAAATACGCCATAAAACAGCTTCTCACCCAAAGACCTGTCAGCTACAACCTTGTCGTAAACACCACTGAGGTACTCATAGTCGGCAAACATTCTCTCGGTTCCGCCTTCACCTGAGTAATCTTGCTCCCAAAGGATATTGAAGTTAGTGCCCTTCAACTCTTCAGGTGAAAAGTCTTCTAGTGCTCGCTCTGTTGTATGGGTTACCGTATTACCATCAACACTTACGTTGGCACTACCTTCCCCCACAATTGCTTGTGCAACACTACCAGACTTATCGTTTTTTTGACCATTAGATAGTCTAGAACGGTTACCCATACACTTTAGTTTTTCTGCTGTTCTTGAACAATCAATCCTCTCCTCCTTATTATCTGCTTTTTCAGTAGCATCACAAACAGACCCGGTATCACAGTCTTTTTCATAGGTGTACCCAGTTGGATCTGTGCCGCTCAGCGGATTGTTCAAAATATAGCTGTATGGGTTAACACTCTGTGTATTTGTCGGACTCTGAATGAAGGGATCGACAGATAAGAAGCGTCCTAATAAAGGATCATACCCACGGCCATTCATATGGATCAGCCCAACATCCGGCAAATGCTCATGGCCCGTAAAACCGCGACGTGTTACTAAGAAACTGCCCAGAGTATCATCATTGTAAGCTTCAAACACCCGACCAAAACTATCGTAGCTACGGCGCTGTAACGTCAGTTGCTTTTCAGTTTTGTGATTAATGTGCAAATCACCCGACGACAGACTGGTGATCGAGCCCAGGCGGTCAACATGTGTATGGGTGATCCTTGCGCCCTTAGCATCGCTACTAATAATACTGTGGTTGCCCACGTACACTTTATGAACCGACGACGTTTTACCAACTTCCAGCTCATAGCCTTTCATGTAGTAAACCGTTATGCCGTCACCGGAGCGAGTTTGTTTAATTCTGCTGTTCGCCGCATCATAAACAAAATTCAGCTGCTTGCCGTTGCGCACCACCTGTGATGGCTTCATCGCATGGGTGTAGCTAATAGCTAAATTGCCATCTGTCGAGGTCAGTAAATTACCGTTACCATCATATTTAAAGGCCGCATTAACACCATTGTTAAGCAGCACGCTGCGAATTGCATTAGGTCCGGCATTGCCACCAAGCGAGCGCTCTGAATTACCGTACTTATATTCGCTGGCATAGTCTGACTTACTGAGCAGATTACCCACTGCATCATAACTATAGGTTTTATCAACACTGATATTACCGACGGAGATGGTTGTCTGCTCCAGTCTGTGCAGCAAGTCATAGCTATATTGCTCATCCCTGCCACCGGCGATATCATTTCGACCCACCAGATTGCCAAAGGCGTCATGAGTGTAACTTTGATATTGTACGTTTTCTCCACTACATACACCGGTTGAGCTGGTACAAACGCTCTGCATCAGCGATGAACCTGGATAATAGTTCAATCGCTGGATCAACCCATTACCAAAAGTTTGCTGTACAAGCTTGCCCTGGGCATTGAACTCATCATAAGTCACCAGTGCTTTGGTTGTTTTGCCGGATACTTCAAGATCTGTATGAGGTTTACCGTAGTTGGTATAAACATGTTCAATGCTGGTGTAGTCGTTGCCATAACTGGTTGACTCAACCATGCCATATGCGTTGTAGGTATAGTTCTGGCTGATGCTTTGGTTGCCGACCTTTAACAGCTCAGATTCTACACGCGATAATGCGTTGTAGCTGTAACTGCGTGAATACTCATTGGTTGCATCGCTATCCAGTAAGCCCAGTCCAACGCGTTCACTGTCATACAACCAGGTTGCAATCTCACTGCCCGCAACTCGCTTAATGGTTCTGCCCAGTTTGTCATAGTTAAAACTGGTGACAAAGGCTCTGCCATCTGTCTGATTTCTCAGTTCACCCAGGACGTTGAATTGATAAGACCAGCTGCCCATATTGGGGTCACTGATAGCCACCTTATGGCCCAGACCATTGTAACTGGCGCGCAGTATCGAACCATTGGCATCCTCTATATAGTTTGGCTGACCATTGGCATGGTAGGTAAAACGTGTTGCGCCACCATTGGCATCGACGGTATGTACAAGCTCTTTGCCACTAAAGGTTCTGGATACACTAAAATTACCGACCCCACCCGCTACAACTACTGCTGGTGTTACATCGATACGGGTCGTTAAACCATCATATTGATAGGCAGCGGTGTACTGTAGTGGTGCAGCATCGGTATGCTTACTGGCCGGTCTGCCCAGAACATCAAAGTCCAGATAGGTTTCACTGCCAATCATGCCGTCCTGTTTATTATGCGGATGGCTTTTGTATACTAAATTCCCTGCGGCATCATAACGTTGCTCGGTAAATGCAATATTATCCGCCGAGTGCATCACCTTAGTGCCAACCTCACGACCAAGAGAGTCACGGTATACAACCGACACCACGCTACCATCTTGTACTTGCCAGATCTGGGTTGTCGCTGCAGCCGGGCAATCGGCATCATTCGAGCAGTTTGCATAGGCAAAATTGGTCGGCTGACTCAGTAACTGCTTCCCCTTGTGCTGGACAGTTCGCGTTATACGTCCTAACAGGTCTAAGCGATTGGTCGTTGTAATCCCATTAACATTTGTAACGGCAGTTTGTTTACCCCAAAAAGCATCATATTCGATTGTTTGTGCAGCAACCGTACTTCCCCATTGACTGTTATAGCTGGTCTGCGGGAAATAACCTTGGCTGTCATAAGCCACACTTTGCCAGCGCGTCCCTTCAAGCGAAGCAACGGTGCTGTCCTGACCACTTTGTGAGTGCGTCGTTTTAATGGTATTGCCGTAACCATCAAACGCAAGATCCGTGATTTTGGTGATATTACTATCTGGGCCGCACGAAAGTTCACTGAGCTTGCCAATCTTATAGTCAGCCACCGCGCCACACACTTTGATATTTCTGGCTCTGTTCCCCTGGAAATTAGAAAACTCAGTATATGAAACCGAACTGTTACTGCTCTTATCGTGCGCATATTGCCCTTTGTAGCTTCTGGCCTGACCTTTTTTAGAGCTTGCTTTCACATAACTATGAGCAATGCTACCCGACTCATAGGTGCTTTCTACAAAGTTTGTTTTAGTACTGGTTTCATCACTCACCGTCACCGTTTTGGACTTCAACGCACCAAAACACGAATAGTGGCTTTGCGCAGACTTATCGGTGATCACTTGCTGTGAGGCAAGATCATAGGAGCGCTCGCGTGAGCCAACCACATGCGGAGAATACACATCAGCAGGGGCGGAGTCACACCACTTCGACGCAATCTGCGTTGTGTCATACCGAGAGATCAATGCCCCATCGCTTTGACGTGTCTTTGATTTCGACTTGATCATGCCCGAAAACGGAAATTCGGTAAAAAACTGCGTGTCTGTCTTAACGCCCGTTGTGATATTTACTTCCGTGATTTGCTCAAAGCCCTGGAATCCACGGCCTTGTGTATGAAACAAGCCATTCGCGTAGTGATATTGCTTCGTTAGTGTCTTCCCATTGCCTGCATCTTTATCCAATTGCTTAACAACGGTCAACCCACCACCAGCACGTACATGGCGGGCATTTTCCAAGCCATGAGTCTCTGAGGTGTAAATGCCGGCATCTGTATTGGCATTCAGGCCAAGGCGGCTATATTGCACCTCCAGCTCTGTTGCATATTGATTCTGAACTCCTTTAAGCAAATGAACATTGTTCGCTTGAGACAGATAAACATGCACACCAGCATTGTTGCCCTGATAGCAATGCGCCTGACCGTATTCTAATTTCGTATTTTGGTCACACTCGGAATCAAACGTCTTGGGGTCAAACCCTTCAGTTGCAACAATATCAAGATAACCATCACCATTAACATCAGCAAACCCAGTGCCATTCAAAGCACCACGAATAGATTGTGGGAGCAGATGTTCTGTAAACCCTGCACCATTAGGTTCACTAATCAGCACTTTCCAGCGCCACACATCCAGACTAAACAGCTGTGGTAGTGGCTGATTAGACTCCTCCGCCGTTAGCCAGCAGTCCTGATTCGAAGCGAAATCCCAACATTTATATCTTTCCAACACTTGGTCAGGTACGAGCAAATCTGCCGCGCCATCAAGGTTAAAGTCAAAACTCTGTACAGACCCATTGTAGGTATTTTGCTGATCCTGGAAGTTCAACGCAGGGAAGCCGAATTCACGTAACCCCATGTTAAGCGCAGACGAAAAAACACCATTTCCTTCGTTAATACGTAATGTCCAGTAGTAATCGCGATCCTCTTCATCTCTGTTCAGAATCATCACATCCAGCAGGCCATCACCATTCTTGTCCAGCCAGATTGCACGCTTTTTACGATCAAAAAGCGAACCACCAGTCAATACATCCATGTCATGAGTGTCTACACTTAGCTGCGTACCTGTAAAATCGAGATCAAACCAGATAGCAGCCTCTGTGCTATAAGCATCCTGCTTACCGTCACCATTGATATCCGCAAACCCGATACTGATAGGGCCATTTTTATAGAACTTGGTCGTACTACCAATGTATTTAAAGCCGCGACCAGGCAGCCCACTCTCGGTATTTCTGACATGAAAACTGAATCCGGCTTCGTTTTTGGATACTATGTCCTGATAGCCATCACCGTTCAGATCAGTCAGAAAAGAGCGACAGTGAGAAAATGAAAGACCGGGAACAGCCGCCAGGCACTTGCCATTGATACCTGTTTCTAACAGTAATGTGTATGTGTCATTAACATAGTCATATTCTCCAATACGCCAGTGCATCTGCTCATCGAGATACATAACATCAGGTATGCCGTTTCGGTTATAATCTATATGTCCCGACATTTCATTACGATAGTATCGATAGCCTGTATAACCTTCGCCCTCAGGGATAATGCCAACCGCGGCTTTATAGCCAGGGAAACGCGATATATTCATTCGCTCAAGGCGATGATCATCACCAACCAGATAAATATCTCCGGTGGCTTTTAGGTCCCCAATACCATCTCCGTTATAATCCGTACCAGAAGAATAAGGCACACCAGCCATTTTTAAGTGGCGGGTATCAGTAAAATCAGCAAGCGGATGATCAAGTGTTTTAACATAGTCAAGATGCTGTGAGCTGTACCAGCTGAACGATTTCTTCGCCAACTCGGTAGTACACTGTGTATTGTCGCAAAGACGCACAGAGCTTAGTTTGTCATCACTGTAAGCCAGCTTATATACGCGCTGCTGCCCACCATTTACGGATGCTTTTACATATGCCAGCTTTGCACCCGTTGCAAACTTGCCACCCCATAAATACTGGGTGTGTGTGGGGTTATGCCAGTTTAGTTCAACCTTACGATCACCTTGGGTATCGCCCAAGCCTGTATAGCTAATGCTTGCTAATAGTTTTTGATAGCCCAGACTTTCACTGCCTTTGAGCGTATACCCATAATGGATTGTGTTATTGAAGGGATCCTGTACTTTTTCAAGTAACCACTGGTGCGGGTATGATGCTCCGGCATGCGTAAACTGACTGTCTGTCGACAGACCAAAGTACTTTCTTTTTCCTTTAGCATCGGTCACTGTAAATTGCGCTGTGCTGGAGTTCATATTGCCAGATTGAGCAACATGCACACCCGGATTACGCTCTGGATGATACGTTGCTCCACTTTGCCCATATACTCCCGATGCCAGAATCAACCGGCTCCCGTTTAAGCACAGCTTATCATTGTTATATGTAACATTTTTCTGGTAGCCATCAATACTAAAATTGGTACTACAACGCGCAATGACCTCACCCCCGCTAAAAGACCAACCATGCCCTGCCGATGATTTACCCGACTGGCTGCTATAGTTAAGTGATAAATTGGGCTGAATACCGTTTCTGCCAGGTGGCACATGCAATGGTAAACGATAAGTGAATGCGCCCCCATCAATGCCTGATTCCCCCTTTAACTCACCCTCATAAACACTTTCAGGTAAAAAGTGCATTGGCATACTGCTGTCAGTTTCTGTAGTAGTAGAATCAAAAGTGACAGGTATCGTGTGGGTTTTGCTCCTCGCACTGCCATCAGACACAGCAAGGGTAAATGCTTCATTACCCACGGCAAGGAAATCAGACTGAAGAGTCAAATCAAATCGCGATCCAATGCGTGTAATATCAAGTACCTTTAATACACTCGGGATATCAATTAGCTCCAGTTTAAGGTCGCTGTCCTGACTGTCGATATCATGGGCGAAAACTGAATATATCACCTGAGTGCTGGGCGCCATTGTGACACCATTGCCAACTTCCAGCATTGGTGCATCGTTTTGACATGCAACGTTCACCAAAACCCGAACAGAATCAATTTCAGGGATGTGCTGACCGCTATCGAGGTTATCTTCTATTGTCGTTTGTGCGCGAAATGCAGCTGTCCCGCAGAAGTTTGCTTTAGGTGTAAATATCACCCTTTGATTGACAACATCATGACTTACACTGCCGTTATATTCTGAAAAAACAGTTGTCCAATTTCTGTTATAACGGATCCCAAGCTGGCTGGGTAAAATAACTTTATCCAGATCTTCAATAGCGGACAACACGACATCATTCGCACTGACGTAATGATAAACATCAACCGACTTAGAGCAACCATAGTCATTACAGGCCGTAAATCGGAATCTGGCACCATTCCCGCTGCTAATACTAAAAGAGTTACCCGTTATTTTACTGCCAACGGTCACCCATACTCCGTTAATAAGCTGGTCAATTACATAGTAATTGGCATCCGTACTTTGATTCCAAGAGATATGATACTTGCCATCGCGTTCAACATTAGAGAACTTTTCCGGTGCTGCAGGAGAGCGATCGATAGGAATAAAAGTCGTAATATCATCAACTATAATAGGCACCAGTGCTATTTTACGTTCAACGCCTGCAACTGCATTAACTGTTAACGTAAACTCTCTCTCACTGCTGCTGCCCAGTGGATCCGTCACTTTGAGTTTAATTTTACTGCTACCGTGAGCTTCTGGATTCGGTACCAGCTGAACAACCCTGTTTGAGCCACTGCCGCTCAACAGCACACCACTTGTAGGCAACAACTGAGAATTGGAGCTAGACACAGCAGATACCGAAAGCTGAGACGCTGAGTTGTCAACATCACTTACCGTAAAGCTCATTGAGCGGGTAGTGCCTTGATCAATAGACAGGCTTTCCAGACCAGTAGTACCAAAAACGGGCGCATCGTTAACACATGTAACATTGACACTTACAGTAACAGTGCCTCCAATCGCGCCTGAATGAGACGCTTCCTCTTCCCAGTTTGGCGCGACAACCACGTTAAAACTATCCGAGCCACAAAAGTTACTGTTTGGCTTGTACTTTATTGTGCCTGAGTTTAAAGACGCGATGCCATTATTTGGCCGTGATGCGGTAGAATAGTCTTTTAGGTACGTTAGCCCAAAACTACTAAGGGAGAGTTCCAGTGTACTGTCTTCATTGATAGTTTTAGTTGTTGTACTAGTGATATAAGTAGGTTTTTCTACTCTTAACACAAAAGAAGTAGTGGAACTTGCGCCTTGCTCATCTGTTACAGAAATAGTCACACGAGAAGAGCCATACTGATTATGAGCGGGACGTAAAGAAATTAAACGATTTGCCTCAGCGCCTGAAATACTCACACCATTTAAGGGTAACAGAGTTGTATTTGAGCTGGACACTACTCTGACTTGCAGAGCGTTACTTGCTGACTCGGCGTCACGAAAAACTAAAGAGCGCTCTCCGACTTCATTGATTTTTAGATCAACATCTCGAATAGCTGAGATATATGGCGCATCATTAACACATGTAACCGTTAAATTTACTTTCAACTCTCCCGCTTTGGCACCTTGGTGAGTCGGCTCTTCTTCTGGATTAATCGTGGTGTAAACAGTAAATGTATCGGTACCGCAAGCATCAGACTTTGGGTTGTACCTTACATGCGAGGTCTTATAATCTACATATGCAGAACCTATGGCTTTTTTTGAAGTAACAGACATATAGTCTTTTAAGAAATAGAGTCCATATCGCTGCACAGAAAGTTCTAACGACTCGTCTTCTTTAATAGAAAGTGATATTTCTTTTTTTATATAGTTTGATGTAGATGCGAGAGCACTTTGACACATTAAATCAAAGAAAAGTAAAAAAAATAAAACAAAAAATTTAATGATCATACAAAATTTAAAAAATCCTTTAAAAAACAAAGGACAATGATAATTAAATAAAAAAAGTAAAACAACAAATCAAAAAATTAAGTAATATCATAAAGATGATTTTACATTAACAAGAGAAACCAGCTGTATATATAACAAACAAAATCTAATAAAATTCACTTTGTCACACATTTACCTGGACAATAAAAATCAAAAAACAGAATAGAATATTAAAAAAAAACCTTAAAAAAGCCAGAGTAAAGAATAAATAATTACAAACTCACTTAATTAACTTTGCCACCAATCTCTGTAAATTGCAGACAAAACGCACTGCCAGAGTCTGAGCTGGTGACACTCAGTTCAATGTTCAGTTTTTCACATAGGCGCTTGACCATAGACAGGCCCATACCCATGCCATTACTATCCGGGCCTTTCACACCCGCTTCAAACAGTGTCTTTAACTGCTCTGGAGCTATTCCGCCGCCGGTATCGGCAACAGTAATGGAATGCGTGCTGGCACTGATCGTGACCACACCACTGTTAATATGGGTAAACGCATTACCGATCAGGTTATTCAGCAGCAGTTGTAACGCACTTGGGGCAATAGGTAACGCAAGCTTTGCGGGTACTTCTACCTCTACTCCAATCTCTTTACCCGCTATTTTCTCAGCCTGAGCTAAGATGACCTGCTCAACCACAGGTAAAACACGTACACTGTCGTGCACCAGAGTTTCTTCCCGGGCCAGTGCCAGTAATACCTCAAGACTTTGCGTGATTTGATGCTGCGCATCTGCAATTCGGCCAACCAGCTCAGCCTGTTTGTCGCTAAGTGGTGTCTGTCTGAGCAAGGTCAGAGAGCTTTGTGTGATGGCCACAGGCGTTCTTAATTCATGTGAGACATCGCGGGTGAACGCCTGCTCACGATGGATAAAGCGCCGTATTCTTGCCAGAGCCTGTTCCAGCGTTCTCGCAAATACGCCAATTTCATCATTCACAAACTGCCCCGAGAAATTCTGTGGTAAACGCTCAACGGGCGCATCTTCGACTATTTTAACTAAGGTATCCAAGGGTTTAACCAGGCGCTTTGCCATGATCAGTGAAGCAAAGGCCAGCACCAAAGCAAGCACCAGCACGCCCCCCGACAACACCAGAATAAATTTCAGCATCCCACCTTTGATTTTACGCACCACCAGCTGCTCACTGACCTCCGCCAGTAAGTACCCGGTAGGCAATTTTTTGAGGTGGTAGTGAGCAACATCTTCGCCGCTAAATTCGACACGGTGTGGCTCAGCTTCAAGCGCTTCGCGCACAACCCTGGGCAAATCCGCATGTGCCGGGTAATAGCGAATAAAATCCAGTCGTGGCGTGGGCTGGAGGCCCGCTTCAAGTTGGATAGCAATAGTCTGAGCTTCATCATCCAGCAAAGAGACAAAAAACCGGTCTTCAATGTTGTAAGCAAACAAAAAGCTCGCGGCACCAAACAGTGCACTGATGAACAGGGCAATACCAACAAAAAAACCGACAATACGATTGCGCAGCTGAGTCGCTCTCACAGGCAATTTATCCTTCTATATCAAGTGCAAAGCCAATACCGTGAATGGTTTTGATGATCGGGCTGGAAAATGGCTTATCGATGGCCTTGCGTAACTGGTAGATATGAGAGCGCAGCGCATCTGAATCCGTCGGCTCGTCACCCCAAATTCTGTCGCACAGCTCGCTGCGACTCAGCGCCCTGGGGTGGTGCTCCATGAGCAAACGCAGAATTTTAAACGGGATCGGTTGCAGCGTTAACGGAGATCCGGCACGCTCAATGTGCTGAGTTTGATTATTCAGTGACAAAGCTTTGTCACCTTCCCCCAGTCGCAGTGTGTGTTCACTATTGAGTAAATGGCGCCTGGCCAGGGCATTGCAGCGAACCCACAACTCTTCAAGCGCAAACGGTTTAGTCAGGTAGTCATCTACACCAAGGGAAAAACCGCTGAGCTTGTCATCCAGTGTATCGCGGGCAGTCAGCATAATGATAGGAATATGGCGATTGGCCTCTGTGCGCAGTTGCTGACAGACAGCCAATCCATCCATTTTGGGTAGCATCACATCTAAGACCACACAATCATAAAATTGTTCCAGTGCGAGCTGCACACCCAGCTCCCCGGTGTGTGCAAAGTCCACCACAGCACCCTGTGATTCAATATATTCGCCGATATTGCGGCTCAGATCCTGATTATCTTCAATTAAAAGTACTTTTACTTGCGCCATCCTGGTCACCAAACTAACAATCATGTAATCACACTAACGCGACTTTCGTGAAAGCAGTGTGAAATTTATCTCAACTGGCCTGCAACCAGCGGCGTACATACTCTAACGATAGGTAACTGCGTTTTAGCTCTAGCCAGGACTCACGTGATTGCTGCCATTGCCACTGTTCATCTGCAATTTTCCTGAGTGAGTCACCATCCTGTGCACGGCTATAAAAAAGCAGATCACCGGCGTTAGCCAGCCTGGGCAGCGCATTGGCCTGTAACATCATCGTATGCTCTATGTGTGTGCGCAGATTGAGCACTAAGGCAATCAGGTTTGCGCTAGCTGCCTGTTGTGCAAGTAGCCTCAGCAAGGTTTGCTCTTTGCAGGCAGGGGGCACCTCACTGAGCTCAACAAAAACAGGGCAGAGAGACTCAGTCAGCACTTGTTTTTGGCCCTGAGGCAATGTACAAAACCAGCGAGTGAATTGTTGCAGTGGCGGCGCCATAATATTACCCGGTTAGTCCTTTGATTTAAGGTAAGTTTATCACACCCCACGTTTTTCGTAAAAACGTGCCTGCACAGTGAGTAAGACACATCTACTTGCTTATTGTCCATCACCTTCAGGCAGCACTCACACTAGTCATATCCTCTGGTCAAGGTTCTAGAATGGAAATTTTGCACACTGTTAGCGTCATATTTGCTACTTCAAATTGAACCGGTACTCGGTGAGATTGGCACTGTAACAGCAAAAAGATAGGCAGGTTCCTGATGCAGGCAGGCAAATTTCAGAAATTAGCCCGCCACCAGCACGGAGGTTAGATTAGATACAGGTTTAGTAGACTTTCTTCACTAAACCAATACAAAGAGATTAAGCACGATCAGCTGAGCGACGCCTGCCCAGCGGGCTTTGACAAAAAAGCCAGTTGTTTTACTGATCACTGTTCTTTGCATGGTACAGCCTGATGAAACCACTTAGCTATCCAACGGAACGGGTTTGGTCTGGGATCCAGTTCAACCACCAGGTTGAAACTGTAGCCCTTGCGGTAATGCGTTCTGATCACGTCAACCCCAAGTTTATGTTTGGAAACACAGCGCCTTAATTCGGAAACAGCCCGATTTATAGCATTGTTGTCGACATACTCCTGTTGCCAGATCTCCCGGCACAATTCATCCCGGCCAATCACCCTGTCTCTATGACAGATAAAATATTCTAATAAGTCATAGATAAGAGGTTCAAGGCGCACACTTTCACCACAATATGTTAACAACCTTTTCCTTTTGTGTAGCTCATAGGGCCCAAATACTGCACGGCTAAAGTCAGCATCATATTTATCATTTAACTTCATGATGATAGATACACTTCCTTTGACGTTTTGAGTTATCAAGCAAGCTTAGTGTAGCGTCTGAGAGGACTTTTTAAAATCCGAATTGCGATGAAAGTACATGACTTTTGTTAATAGAACAAATAATAAGTTGACCCAGCCCAGGTGAAAGGATTTATTCACATTGTACAAGTAGAAAACAAATATAAAACAAAAATGATACATATGGTGGTTTCTGATTGCTCTGGGCAAATTTTTCCCCACCCTTTATACCGTTATTAGTGACAATGGACATAAAACAGCCAGCCATTCAGCTATTAGTAAATTTCATAGTTAATGCGGCTGGAGCAAAGCTCGCCCCTTCGCCGCTATTTTTGAGTCCGAAAATGCACTATAGCCTGGCCAGCATGGCCTTTATTTTTTCATTATCAGGGTATGTTTTCTGCGCTCGTTGCAGGCTCGACTTTGCCTCAACCAGGTCATTTTGCCTCACGTATGCTTGTGCAATGGTCAGCTCAATCATAGGGTGGTTAAATTTTGATTGCGCAAAAGTCATCAATTCAATTGCATTGTGTAATTGTAATTGAGTTTTGGCAAACCGGGCCTGATAGACTCCTATCATAGCTAACATCTGCACATCATATTGTTCCGGCGATTGCTGAAATTGTGCCAAAGCTGCAGCTTTGTCTCTGAACAGCAGCTCAGCCAGCTTAACACTCCGGTCATCCTTATAAGCAGGCTCATTGACCTCTTCAATCCCCATGGCTCGCACCATGGCCACCGCCGTATCAGCAGTAGAAAAAGGGTTCTGACCGGTGATCAAACGACCGTCTATCGTAACCTGATTCAGCATCAGTCCGTCTTGCTCAAACAAGCCACCGCGCGCTTTAAGCTTGTCTTCCAATAAAAACTCAAACTGGGGACGCCACTTTTTACCAAAAGCCGTTTCTTCCAGGTTGGTAAAGCCATTTACTCTTTTGCCATCGACCAGGTATGCGCCATTGCTCAGCTTCACATCAACCAGGGCTGCCGGACCGTGACACACAGCCCCCACGATGCCCTGCTGCTCGTAGATTTCCCGGATCAGACGTTGTAACTCGCTATCCTGGTGCAAATCAAACATGGGTCCTTTGCCACCAACAATAAACACGCCGTCAAACGATTGCCCATCAAGACCGGCAAGCTTAACGGTGTCAGACAGGGCACTCATTGCCTGCGGGTCACTCAAAAAAGCCTTGTTGTAAGATTTATCCCGGTTATATTCATCTGCCAGAGGCTGTCCGCCCGCCGGTGAGGCCAGAGTGATCTGAATGCCATTGGCGCTGAATACCTGATAGGCCTTGCTGAGCTCATCAAATTCAAAACCCGGTTGGGTTGTTTCTCCATCAACCTGTTTACCATAACTACTCAACACCATCAGCACGTGCGGCTCCTCCGCGGCGGTGACCGTGCTAATAGCATTGATGCTCACCAACGACCATAAAGATGCAACCATCAATTGTCTTTTCATTATCGAGTCTCCTTTGTTTGGACAGATTCACCGTAACGCTGATACTGTGAAGCCACTGTGAAGTAACTCGTGAAAATACATGCACCGTCAAATTGAAAATGAATTGTGGCAGCTCTACCAGGACGTTTGGTTCAGACCATGTTCTGCGCTACCGGTAGCCCCAAAAGGCGCGATCATCAGTTTATGGAATCCACTGGGCATAAAGCGAACACTTGCCGAAAACCGCCGGTTTCAACACCTGCTCTATCCGGCATTAAAGCGCAGAGGCTATAAAATGCACCCGCTTTGGGGGGCCAGTGCCAGTCTTGACTATCGGGAATTCAGCGTATTGATCGTATGCTCAGAGCGAGCAGCCGCCCGGCTGGCGGCATTGTGTTATCAAAAAGCGTATTATTTCGTGCAACAAGATCAGATTTGCTTACACAACACCCATCACTCTCAGCAGCGATTGCAACTTAGCGCGTCATTTCAAACGCGCATAACTTATGGCGCACTCCCTGCACATAATGCAGCCATTCAGGACCTGAGCCAGTAACCCTTGGGCATCTAGGCAAGATCCTGAAGATGATTTTGAGAAAAGGTCTTACACCAGATCTCAAGTTCACTAAGTGACATAGGTTTAGCATACACATAGCCCTGTACCAGATCACAATCCATTTCCTTGAGGCCTTCGAGCTGTGCGACATGTTCCACGCCCTCTGCAATGACAGACAACCCAAGGCTAGCCGCCATTGATAATATGGCACGCACCAGATTTTGTGAGTCCGGAGCATGTGCGAACTCATGAATAAAGCTCTTATCAATTTTGATGGTGTTGATGGGAAAACGGCGCAAATAGCTTAGCGAGGAGTAACCGGTGCCAAAATCATCAATCGATAATTGTGCCCCCGTCGCTCTGAGTCCTTCAAGCCAGGCGAGGATGGCTTCATCATCATCCAGCAGAATACTCTCCGTGATCTCAAGCGCCAGGTTGGCCGGCTTGAACCCGGTCTGAGCCAGAATATGGCGCAAGGTTGTGGCATTGAAACCCAGTCTATATTGCTGACTGGAAATATTTGCCGACAAACAGCAATCCAGATCGAGCGTACGATTTAAAGCCGCAATGTCTGATGTGGCGCGCATCAGCATCCACTCCCCTAGCTCAGAGATCAAGCCACTTTCTTCTGCAACCGGAATAAATTCATCCGGTGCAATGTATTGCCCCTGATGTGTCCAGCGAGTCAGGGCTTCAAAACCATGTAGCTGGCCCGTTTTAAGCTCGATGATGGGTTGATAGAACACCTCCAGTTCATTGCTTGTTATGGCTCTGCGTAGCAATTGTTCCAGCTCTACGCGCCGGTTAACCTGTTGCTGCATTGAAGGGGCAAAATAATGATACTGATTACGACCGCTTTCTTTTGCTTTGTACATAGCCAAGTCGGCCCGGCGCAGGATCTCCTGTTGCTCGCGAGCATCATCAGGCATGATGGCAATGCCAATACTGGCGCCACTGATCACCTCAAACCCATTGATGGTGAAAGGCTGAGCCAAACAAGCAAGGATCTTTTCTGCCACTTTTGCGGCATCCTCAACCTCACTGATCTGACTAAGCAACAACACAAATTCATCACCACCGAAGCGGGCCAGGGTGTCGGTACGTCGCACCAGATGGTTCAACCGATTGGCCACTTCCAGCAGTAAATTATCACCCGCGTCATGCCCCATTGCATCGTTAATGCGCTTAAAGCGATCAAGGTCGATAAACAATAACGCACTCAGATGAGGTTGACGCTCAATTTGTTTCAGGTCCTGACAGATCCTGTCCAGCAACAGACGCCGATTTGGCAACCCGGTAAGCGCATCATACATCGCCTGATAGGCTATTTTGGCTTCCTGTTCCTTGCGTTCTGTCATATCGGATAACACCGCAATATATTGCTGAACCTGCCCTTGTTCATCCTGAACGGCACTGATGGCGAGCCATTCGGGGTAAACCGTACCATCTTTACGGCGATTCCAGATCTCAGCCGCCCACTCACCTTTGGTTTGCAGGGTTTGCCACATATGCTCATAAAAACGTTTATCGTGACGGCCCGAGCTAAGCAGGTTCGGCTTTTTGCCGAGGACTTCCTGCTCCTGATATCCGGTAATGCGTGTAAAAGCCGGATTCACCGCCATGATCTCCAGCTCTGCATTAGTGGTCATGATCCCTTCCTGAGTCGCCTGATAAACCGCTGCCGCGGTTTTGAGCTCCGCTTCAACTTCTTTAAACTCAGTTACATCCACACTGATGTAGACATATCCCCCCTCAGCAGTACGCGCATGACGAATTTGCAACCAACGTCCATGCGTTGTCCTTTGTAATCGTTGTGGTGTGTCGCTTTGTTCTTGAACAAACTCCGACTGGCGTTGTTGCCACTCACTCAGCGTTTGTGGAAACTCAGACCTGGAAGCTACCCCGTAGTGTCGCAGCCAGCACTGATTTGTCAGCATCAGTGTTCCCTCGCTGTCATAGAGCGCAAAGCCTTCCTGCAACCGTTCTATGGCATCATGCAACAACTGGCTGGCTTGCAACGCATGATTTTTGGCTTTGTTTAACCGCTGTAAAATAAACAACAAGGTCAACAACAACACCACCGCCAGGCCAAACAACTGCTCACTCAAAGTCCGGGTCTGCCTCAACTGCGAACCATGCAAGTCCATTTGTGCCCCATAAAGGCGAGCAAAGGCCTGCTTACTATTGATTGCCAGATAATCCTGGCGCGTCGCATGGACCTGACGATAGTATTCAACGGCAACCTGGATATGATTGACAAAACGACGACTGAGTAAAGCATGGTTTTGTGATATGACACTCGCCTCTGCCAAAGTCCGAATACGGGTATCCAGCAACAGTTCATCCAGTGGCTGGCCTGAGGTTACCAGGCTGGCGAGTATGGTACTGCCAAGTAATGCCTGAGGATGCTGCGTGACAATCATTTCATCCAGTACCACAGGCAAATAAGTCAGGCCATTGCGCATCCCCACGGCCTGGGTTTTCAGTTGCTCCATCAGTGCCATCTTGTGTCTGAGCAACCTGAGGTAGGCAAGAAACTCCATGCTAACGTGCCGATTTTGCTGCTTATTTGTCAGCTGCTGTAATGCCCTGTCCAGTTGCTGCAGCTCATCAAAATGGCGTAAGTTACCCACACTGAGTTCAAGTGCAAACTTATCTAGTTTGGCATCGATGGATTTGGCATCAAACAAATGAGATACCTGCTCATGTTGGCGCTCACCGGTGGCGAGATGGGCGCGAAAGAAGTACACCATCAAAGCCGTCAGCAGCATTACCAGCAGACACTGGCCAATGACAGGGAAGTTGAGTTTCAGAGAAGGCTTCATTGTGTCATTTCCTGATGCTGGCCAACCAGACTTTCCAGAAAAGCTTCAATTGCCTCTAACTCTGACTGGCTGAGTGAGCGGCCAAGCTGGTAACGGGCCATGGTATTGATAGCGCCTGTCAGGCTTTGCTCACTACCATCATGAAAAAAGTAAGTTTGTCTCGCGGCCAAACGCAGACCCGGCACTTTAAAAGTAAACTTATCGGCCTCACGACCCGTCACGTTATATCGACCGTAATCGGCAGGTTCTATGGGCGTACCACGATCGCCAAAGTAGTCTCCAAAAGTGCCCATTTTGGCGAACATATTGCCACCCACATTTTTACCCTGATGACAATTAATACAGCCATAGTATTTAAATAAGCGATATCCCTCCTGCGCTTGCTCAGACAAACTCCCCTTGCCTTGTAGCCACAGATCAAAAGGCGCATTAAGAGTAATTAAACTGCGTTCATAGTGAGCAATAGCATCACTAATGGCATCACTCGACAGCCCATTTTTATAAACCTGTGTAAAGGCGCTCACAAAGGCTTTATCCTCATTGAGGGTGGCGATCAACACAGGCCAGGTGGTGGCAAATTCTTTTGGGTTTTCTACTGGAAGCGTGACCTGAGCTTTTAAATCAATGGCTTTGCCATCCCAGGCCTGACGAATATTGAATACTGAGTTATAGACGGTAGGTGCTCTCACGTCACCAAGCCGCCCCGCGACTCCTTTAGAGCGGGCTGTGTTGTCAGCGCCATGGGTTGCCAACTGATGGCACGAAGCACAGCTTACTTCGTTATTGCGAGACAGCCGGGTGTCAAAAAACAATTGCCGACCCAATGCAACCTTGCGCGCATCCGTTGCGACACTGTGCAATGGTAAAATGGGCTCAGCTGCGACCCATACCGAACCGAACAACAATGCCCAAATCAGAAATTTCAGTATCACGCTTTAGTACCACTCATAGGGGCTAAACACCTTACTAATGTAGCAGTCCTTAATCCTGGCTGACTTGATATGGAATAAAGAATCGACGATCTCACAAAGCACTATTTTGCAAAAGCCAGCTTCGCCGGTAACCCTCCTCTTTTATCAGCGGACTGGAGAGAAAAATTGCGATAACGAGAGGTGCAAGCCAAAATATTGTCTAAACTTGTGAGATAAGAAGCTTTTTAATCTGATATATGCAATTAAAAACGCGCCTGACGGTGATCCTGGGATTAACAGCACTGGCCCCGATGCTGGTGATTTTCTTACTGGCAATGTTACACAGTACAGAGCAGGCAAAACGTCTGAGCATTTCAGCTGCTCAGGCCAAAGTTTATAATGCAGCTGCTATTTTCGACCGCTATTTCGCTAAGCGCAAAAGCGAAGTGGCGACCCTGGCACGTCAACCAACCTTAAAAATCATGGACTTTGCGGACATCTCACCCATTTTGCAATCAGAAAAAGCCGCCCATGATCAGACTTACGAAAAGTTCATCATTGGACGCCCCGACGGCAGCTTTCACAATACCGAAGGCGGTAATCCCTTTCAAAATATGCTCCGTACCTTCGATGATAAGTCACCAACAGCACGTAAAAGAACCATTTCGCGCCGCGATTATTGGCAGCAAACCATTGGCCGAAATGTAGAGCAAAACGCCGAAGTTTATGTATCTGAGCCGATGATCTCCTACACAACGGGCGTTAAGCAAATTGTAGTCGCAGCAACCATACTGGCCAATGATGGTAAAGTAGCTGGTTTACTGGGGGGCAGCATTCCCTGGCGCGAGATAGACAGGCTGGTACAAGCCGTTTCCAAGCAAGTTGTCCATCAGTTTTATGATAACGCCCGGTTTATGTTGGTATCTCAGGAAGGGATTTATATGTATCACTGGCAGCCGGACAAAATCATTCAGCTCAAACGCGAGCAGGGGAAATTTGTTGTTAATGACATTGGCGAAAAGATCGCAATACGCTTAAAAGTTACGGAAGAAGCAGATCCGCAACTAAAAGAGATCGGCCTGAAGATGATTGCGGGCTTTAATGGCTATGCCCAGCTGGATAAAACCCTCACCCGACCCAAATCTTACATTTTTTATGCGCCCGTTAAGTCCTCAGGGTACAGCATCGCCTTAACTTTACCCGAACATGTGGTGTTCGCCCCGGTGTATGAACTGCGTCAGCAGTTGTTGATTATTCTGGCATTTGCCATTGCCATTTCTTTGCTGGTTGCCTGGCGCTTTTCAAACAGTATATATCAGCCCATTGCCAAACTCACAAAAGCCGCACAGGCACTGACTCAAGGCAACTTTAATGTGTCTTTGTCTACCCGAGGCAAAGATGAACTGGCCAAGCTCAGCCGTGCGTTTGCACAGATGCGCGACAAAGTATTCCAGCGCGAATCTGAGCTGGAACACAGAGTGGAAGAGCGAACTCAGGCACTGGAAATAGCGAAACTCGCCGCAGAAGAAGCGGCCAATGCCAAAAGCCGTTTTCTGGCTAACATGAGTCATGAGATCCGCACACCCATGAATGGTATTCTGGGTACCCTGCAGTTACTCAACCAGCAAAACAGCTTTAACGCAGAGCAAACCACCCTGATCCGGGTTGCCAATGAGTCGGGGCAAAGCCTGCTGACTCTGATTAATGACATTCTTGATATTTCTAAGTTAGATCAGGGCGAAGTATCACTGTACTTCGAGCCCTTTGACCTATATGCGGTATTGCACCATTTGGAGCAGATATTCAGTGAAAAAGTCATTGAAAAACGGCTGAGATTTCAGCTGGTAATTGGCGATACGGTGCCCAAAGAGGTGGTCAGTGATAAACACCGTTTACAACAGGTTTTGCTCAACCTGCTCAATAATGCCATCAAGTTTACCCACGAAGGGTTTATCCGCCTGGAAGTAGAAAACATCGGCAACATGGAGCAAGTAATGCTCAGGTTTACCGTGTCGGACAGCGGCATAGGTATCGCAGAAGACAAGCTCCCGCAAATTTTTAATCCGTTTTATCAGGAAGATGAAAGTACTACCCGGCGCTATGGAGGGTCCGGGCTGGGCCTGTGTATCTGTCAGCATATTATTGACTTGTGCGGTGGTCACCTCAACTGTCAGTCGGTGCAAGGAGAGGGATCTCAGTTTGACTTTAACTGGCCAGTAACCACGTGCTGCCTGATTTATTCAGAAGACAGCGATCTAGTGACGCTGGGAGAATTACATGGCCATATTTTGTTAGCGGAAGATAATGCGGTCAATCAGATTGTCACTAAGGCCATTTTGGAAAAACTGGGCCTCAGTGTCACCATAGTCACCGACGGCCAGCAAGCCTTGCAGCAACTAGAAAAAGAACATTATGATCTGGTGCTGATGGATATGCATATGCCCAATATGGACGGCATAGAAGCGACAAAAGCAATCCGTAGCATGCCTCAGCACATGCAACTCACCATCATCGCCCTGACTGCCAATGTATTGATCAAAGATATTGAAGCCTGTTTTGCCGCTGGTATGGATGATTACATCAGCAAACCCATTGCACTGGACAAGCTCCAGACCGTACTCGATAAATGGCTATCGATAAAAAATGGCTAACCAGACTGTCTCCTGCTCGGGGTCGGTCCAGCTGACTTTATGCTTACAATGGGCTGGAATATTGATGTAATCGCCCGCAGCCAGGCGCTCAACCCGGCCGTCTTCAAATGTGAGTTCACCTTCACCTTGCAACACCAGTACCCACTCATGCTCATTTTGGTCGTACCATCCCTGAGGCGGTGAAGTGTGCCCTTTAGAGACGATCCGCTCGATTTTTAGCTGCTCATGAGACAAGAGTGTCTGAAAGACTTCATCGCTGAGATCAGCTGGTAAGTTAGCAAATAGATTGTTCATTCATGACCCGGATAACTGATATTGATTGCGAAAACTGTATCGTAACTAAGGGGGAATAAAAACAACAACATGGGAAGGATAAGAGATTTGGTGGAGCTAGGCGGGATCGAACCGCCGACCTCTTGCATGCCATGCAAGCGCTCTCCCAGCTGAGCTATAGCCCCAAATCGACGACAAAGATACTAGAAGATTTTTTTGTCTTTGAAAACCCCCAAAGGTAACTTTTTTAAAGTAATTAAGCTGTTAGAATAAAAATCAAACAGGCAGGGCAATATTTTGTATCGCCCGGCCTGTGTTATCAAGGTGTTCTGACGTTCAAGTTTGTTTAGTGCAGTAACTTAAGCGCAGCCTCAAGCTCTTGTTTAATCTCAGCATTTTTCAGCTCACCGACCTCTGAATCAAAATTGTCAAAGAAGCTAGGAACTGACAGACTGGCTTTAACATCCGCAGCAAAATAAGGTGCAGAGCCCACAGCCGATGCCAATACACTTTTTGCACCGCCTGGACCCGGAGACGTGGCCATCATCAGCATAGGCGTATTCTGATATACCTTCATATCGATGCGTGATGTCCAGTCAAACAAGTTTTTGTAAGCCGCTGAATAGCTGCCGTTGTGCTCAGCAAAGGAAACGATAATCGCATCCGCAGCACCAATTTTGGCAAAGAAACGCTGCGCTTCGTCCGGAATGCCACCGTCTGTTTCACGCTCAATGCTGTAAATTGGCATTTCATAATCATTCAGGTCCAGCACTTCGACCTCGGCATTGGGGATCAACGAGGCAGCATAGCTTGCCAGTTGCTGGTTAATAGATTGACGACTGTTGCTGGCTGCGAATACTAAAACTTTCATGGGATTACCCTCTCAAAATAAGACAAATTTAGGTTTGTGCAGGTGCTCACTTTGATAAGCGTTCACCTCAAGCTGATGACAACCAGTGTATATTAGGTTTTAATAATGATTAATAGGGTAAAAGTAAAGTTACTATTTCCATATGAATAATAATCTTTTTGAAGGTATTGAGATCTTCACTGAAGTCGTCGCGAGTAAGAGTTTTATTGCCGCAGCACAAAAACTGGGTCACTCTCCTTCGCATGTCAGCAAAGTGGTCGCCAGACTTGAAGAAAGGCTGGGTGTGCGACTGTTAAACCGCACCACGCGCACATTGGCACTGACGCCGGAAGGTGAGTCTTACTACCAAAATTGCACTCAGCTTATCCAGGATGCTCAGGCCGCAGCACAACAGCTAAATGTGACTGATGACATCCCCAGAGGCACACTTAAAATCACCTGCCCGGTGGCGTTTAGTACCGACTACCTGCAACCTGTATTGGCTGAGTACCTGAACCGCTATCCAAATGTTTCGCTGGAATGGGATCTTGAGGATAAAGCCGTTGATGTGGTTGGCGATGGCTATGATCTGGCCGTGCGGGCAACCCCACAACTGGAAGAATCCAGCTTGATCTGCAAACGTGTTTATCAATGCAAAACCTACGTTGTTGCCAGCCCGGACTATATCAGTCGGTTTGGGCAACCACATCATCCCAAAGAGTTAGAAAAGCATCACAGTATTTGTTATAGCAATCATAAAACCCCGGATCGCTGGGAGTTTAAAGACAAACAGGGCAGCCCCTTTCATGTAGATGTGCGGCAACGGATCTTGTGCAATAACGGTCATATGCAAACGGCCATGGCCCGTGATGGGATAGGTATTGCACGTCTGCCTGCATTCTATGTCGACACGTTTATCGAACAACAGCAACTTATCACTCTGTTTCCTGACTACCCGCAGCCAGAAGTCAACGTATATGTGGTTTATCCAAGTCGCCGCCACCTGTCACCCAAAGTACGACACTTTATCGACCTGTTATCAGAACATTTTGAGCACACAATCAAATCACGACGTGTATTTTGAACCCGTTGTGCCCTGTCGTCAGGATGATTTTTATCAGGGTAAACAAACCACACAGTTTCCACACATTTGTGCACTTTGCACATCGTTATTTGCATAACTCATTAATTTATGGATGATAAAAAATATCTATTTGCACTATTTTATCCCCACAATTGCCATCTAGACTGAGTAATAAGACAACAGCCACTTTGAGGTTTGCATGAAACAACTATTCTTAATCGCGCTATGTAGCCTGCTGGCAGCCTGTGGCTCAGGTTCATCGGACTCAGGTACCTCAACCGCCACAACCCAAACCGATACATCATCGGATGCCAGTAATACTGCGCAAAACGACACAAGTGACAGCCAGGGCGACACCAGTGGCAGCCAGGGCGACACAAATGACAGCCAGGGCGACACAAGTGACGACTCAGCTGATGACACAACACAACCCTCCACATTAAGTCTGACCAGCCCGGCGTTCAACAATCAAGAGGCCTTGCCGACCAGCTACACCTGTGATGGTGATAACCTGTCACCACCATTAAACTGGACAGGTGCACCTGCTGATACACAGGAGTACGCAATCAGCATGGCCACCGCTGCCAATGAGCAGCATTGGCTGGTTTACAATATAGATGGGGACATTGAAACAATGGCAGCCGGCGCCTCAATCGGTACCCTCGGCAATAACAGTGTGAATAACGAACAAACCTATGCACCGCCCTGCCCACAGGCTGCGGGCCAGCACTTCTTCACTTTTACCTTGTACGCTCTGTCTGACAGCCCATCCCTGGCTCAGAATACAAGCGTAGACAGGGACACTTTTCTGAGCGCCATCGATTCTCTGACTCTGGACACGGCCACCTTAACGGTAAGCGTAAACCGCTTTCCTGATGTCACACTCAGCGCCTGTGAACAGGTGCAACAGTCAGTCAGCAACGCTGGATTCAACGATGTTGCAGTCACCTGTGACACTGAATATGCCTATATCACATCCGATACTTACCCGGATCATGATCTGATGAATGGGATCACTGGCAGCAATGAACAGATCCCCGTGCCCGCGCCCGGTTATGCAGCACCCATTCGGCTTGACCGGCAATTAAGTGGCACCCCCACCAGTATCGATGCGGCACTTGGGGTCGCGGTAAATGGTGTGCCTATTTATGATTATTCATCCCAGGGTGAGCTGGATCTATATCAGTACGACCCGAAAGTGGATACCAAGGCACTTGGGCAACTCGATAACTGTGGTGGCCACGCCGGGCGTGGAGATGACTACCACTATCATGCCGCACCCACCTGTATGATTGCCGCCATGCAAAATCAGGGCGATGATGCCATCCTGGGCTGGGGTTACGACGGCTACCCATTGTACGGGCATAACAACCCGGATGGCACTGTAATTGAAGAGGGGACACTGGATTTATGTCATGGCCAGACTGATAGTGAATACGGTTACCGATACCACACATCGGATCAGGCCCCTTATGTGTTTCAATGTTTAATGGGTGAAGTGAATACACAGATCCTGCCCCGTGTTGCCCCTTTAAGTAGCGATAACCCCCAAATGCGCGCTAATCTGACGCCGCCACAAGGCGGTGTGAGCAACCTGCAACATACAATTTTGGCAGATGGTACTCGTAGCATGACCTATTCGCACCAGGGTACCCAGTACTATGTCAACTACACCCCAATCAGTGGACAGGAAAACTGCTACCGGTTTGAACAAAAGACCGTCAGCAATGGCGGGATCGTTGAAACTGGCACCTTGTGCCGATAAAAAGAGGTAAGTCCTATGAAATACCTGCTCTGCCTGATAATGATGAGTGTTCTGAGTCAGGCCAATATCGCTATGGCACACAGTATAGACAGCAATAAAGCCAGGCTCACCCTGAGAGATGGTCAGGCAGAATTGCGTTTACACATTGATATGCAGCACTGGTTCCAGGCCCTTCAGGATCCGGCGGCCTGGATACTGGGTGATACCAATACGGTAATGGCACCCAACCTGACTGCAACGCAGCAACAGGCCTTTATTAAAGACCTGCTTGAAAGCAACACAGTATTGCACCTCAATAAGGCCGTAGTTGCCTTGCAGCTGAAAAGCTTGCACACTCTGACTCACCCTACGGGCCAGGCTGAGTTAGTCCTGGAGGGCTTACACCACAACAAAGGCTTGGAGATTGAACAGGTTAGCCTGACACTGCCCCCCTCACTGGGTGCGATTCACCTTAATGTGGTCAGGCCACAATATCGTATGCTGGCAGCAGGAAAAACGGCACTCATTACTTTTAATTGACGGTGCACACTCAATTACCACGCGTACAGGAGCCACACTTGAACCTTTTCGCCAAACTGTTTCTGGCCATTGTGCTCACTAATCTGGCAATCATTGCGATCCAGCTGGGATTGACGGCGGGCAGCCTGACCAGCGACTTTGCGACCTTGGTTGAGCGCAGTGAAGAAAGTCATATTGCGCAAACTCGTGCGCGTTTGCTGGCTTTTTATCAACGCGAAGGCAGCTGGCAAAAGTTACGCAACAATCGCCGCGTGTGGCAGCAACTGATGCAACCGCAACAAACACAACAACGCCGTGATGGCCGCCATGACAAAGCGTTTAACCCGGCCCAGCATGGTGACCGCCGCTACTTTGACACCGGCAAACGGATCAGTCTGTATGACGACAACAAGCAACGTATTGAGGGTAAGTCCACATTGCAAAGCAACCGCTACCAGCAAGCTCTGAAGCTCGATGGCCAACTCATTGGCTGGCTTGGCTGGGATCCTGCCCGCATCAGTGAACCCGCAGCCAATAAGCAGATAAGCAATGACGAATTTATTAGCCAGCAACTGATCAATTACCTGTGGATTGCCTTGTCAGCACTGTTACTGGCGCTGCTGATGGCCTGGTTCGTCTCAAAACAACTCAGCAGGCCCATTCAAAGACTCATGCAATGCACAGATAAGCTGATGCGAGGGGATTTCAGCAGCCGGGCGAACCAAACCGGCAGTGATGAACTGGCAATACTAGCAAGGCGCATTGATCAGCTGGCACAGATCCTCGAAGATAACGAGACAAGCCGTCGGCAATGGATGTCTGACACCTCCCATGAGTTGCGCACACCACTGACCGTACTCAAAACTCAGCTGACAGCCATCGAAGATGGCGTCTTTACCATGGATGCCGATAAAACAGCACTGTTACTGCGCGAAGTCGATAACCTCAGTCGGCTGGTCGACGACCTGTATCAGCTCACCAGCGCAGATGTGGGTGGCTACCGTTACAGCATGACCGAAATTGACCCTTTGCCACTTCTTATGCAAACTATTCAAGGGCTTGAGAGTAAAATTTCAGAACGCGCTATCACTTTAGATGTGAGCGCACTGACACATGCTATGACGCTTACGCCTCGAGCGGTGATTGCAGACAAAGAACGCCTGTGCCAGCTATTCGCTAACCTGATTGAAAATGCCAGACGCTACACAGATACCGGTGGCCAGATACGGGTCGTGATTGGCCATGAGGCCAGCCGGATGATCATCCGCATCGAAGATTCGGCCCCGGGTGTTTCTGACGAGCAAAAAGTCAGATTGTTTGAGCGTTTTTATCGGGTCGAACCATCCCGAAGTCGCCTGTATGGCGGCAGCGGACTCGGACTGGCTTTGTGCAAAACCATAATAGAAGCGCACCAGGGCAGCATCACACTGAGTGACTCATCTCTGGGTGGGCTCTGTGTCACTCTCAGCCTGCCCTATCAACAACAAGAGAACCCATAATGAACAAGTTGCATTTGCTGATTGTTGAAGACGAAGCCAATATTGCCGACGTACTTATCGCCTATGCCAGGGCTGAGGGATATAACGTCACACACCTGGAACGTGGTGATGGTGTGATCGCATTCCTGCAACACCATCAGGTCGATCTCGTGCTGCTGGATCTGATGTTGCCGGGTGAAGACGGACTCAGTATTTGCCGTCAGGTCCGTCAATTCAGCGACATACCTATGATTATGATCACCGCCAAAAAAGATGAAATTGATCGGTTGCTCGGCCTGGAATTGGGAGCAGATGACTACATTTGCAAACCTTTCAGCCCCCGGGAAGTTATGGCCAGGGTCAAGGCGGTGCTGCGTCGCTTTGCGCCCAGACAGCAAGACGAGCTCAAAGCGGGAGACTTCATTGTCAGCCCGGCTCAATTCACTGCCAGTTATCGGGCTCAACCGCTGGAATTAACGCCCAGTGAGTTTAAGTTACTGACTTTGCTGCTTAGTCATCCACAACAGGTCTTTTCGCGTGCCCAGCTCATTGAACATCTCTACCCCGATAATGACGATATTGTCGACCGCAATATAGATACCCATGTCAAAAATATTCGTAAAAAACTCAGCACCATTGCACCTGATCAGACCCCCATCACATCTGTCTACGGCGTAGGATACAAATTTGCAGGGTAATGGCAGCGATAGATTTACCAATTACAGGCTTTAACCACCTGATACCAGCTGCGCTCAAACGGTCTGACTATCACCGGCTTTGGCAAATTGACTTCAACACCCAGAGGCTTTGCCAGGTGCTGAAATACCAAGCGACGAACATTATCATCCTGAAGCTGGGTGTACGCCAGTTTAAGACTGTTTTTGCTCTGCTGGCTAACCGGGTGACCTTCAAGTTGCATAAATCGGGCATTAACCCAAAGCAACATCGCCTGCTTGGTTTCGTTGGGGAAAGACGCAGTCAGTCTGGAGGTAGGTCCGTATAGGCGCTGATAATTCAACAGTTGCTCTTGGATAATAAAAGCAAATAACAGATTCACCCCCGCAGAGATCTGTCCGGAACGTTTATCTATTTCCTGATAACTGGCAAGCGCTTTTCGAAACTGCACCTCGGCCTCTGCAACTTCACCCAGCTCTAATGCTATGATCCCTAAGTTATTATTGATAATGCCATTTTTTGATGTAATACCGGCCTTATCAGCAATACTCATCGCCCTACCATACAAGCGTCTGGCCTTGGCATAATCACCAAGCTGACGTGAAACCAACGCCAAGCTGTTAGTCAGTACCAGCTTCTGCTGTTCTGACTGAGCGTACTTATAGGCACATTCCAGGCTTTGCCTTGCATCACTAAGGTAATTATGGCGACGTAACCAAATACCCAGCGCACTCAAAGCGGTGGGAAGTTTTTCGATAAAGTACGGGTGATTATGGTGGGAAAAAACGGCTTCCAGGGAGTATTCCATCTGTGCCAATTGATGGGTCGGCACGGCTGCACGCATGCGAATGAAGTGCCAGCGTAAAAACAAAGAGGTCGGTAGCTGCTGAACATTATCAAGTTGATCCAGCAACACTAAGGTCGTTGCCGGGTCTACCGTCAGGTAGTCTTCGGCTTCCTGAAGTTTATCGATCACCTCACTGGGTGTAGCAGCCCATAATGTCACCGGGAACAGCATCATCCACAGGCCAATCATCGCTCGTAACATCACCCGTTCCGCTTTTGCCTATCTCCTGAAACTATAGAATGCACGTAGCAATTGTTCAAAGTCACTCACTGATGTTCAAAGTATATGCGATAAGTGCTGGACCAGATTGGATAATCCACTTCCATCAGATAACAGCGGTAGTTAGCTGGATCCAGGCTGGCATAGCGGAACAGATAATCAAGCTTTTGCTGTTGCATAGCATCCCAGTGCAATGCCTGCGCGCCAGCATTTAAATCAATCAAACGTAGTTCTGGAAATTCAGGCAGGCGCTCGGTCCACATATCCTCTACGCTGAGCTTTCCTTCTTCCACTTTTTGGTTGCCATGATAACAACCGACATTCACGCAGCTGTGACGGTCCAGCTGCTTTTCTATCAGTACCAGTAAGCGTAACTTTTTGGCCGGGTTTTTAATCGAAATACTGGTAGAGCTACACTGACTATCGTGACTTAACGGGTCAACCAGCTCATCCGGATTATTAAAAATAAAGGTTGCATCAAAACGATCATGGTCCGCAATAGGGTCAAAGACCAACCCGCTGTTACCGGGTGAATAACTGGCAAAGGCCTGATGCAGCCCGGGTGTTGATAGCTCTTGCGCAATGCCGATACTAAAACGCTTTGATTCAACACGACAATTGGCATCTATGTTCAAAGGGGCGATGAAATCATCATTGTGAGGATGGGTGTAAAACTGCACGAAAGGTGCGGCGCCCGTCTCACGCTTGATCTGCGATTTGCTGATCATGGCGACTTCCTGCAAAAACCCGTCGCGGCCTTTGCCCCGGGTTAGCACATAGGCACAAAAAATCTCTTCCATACTCATACCAAGCAGCGACTTGGCCGCATAATACAACTGAGCCCGCTTATCCTGACCAGAGAGATGTACATCCCGAGCTTTCACTTCGTCCTCTTGCCGGTTGTCCAGTAATCGTTTTAGTTCTGCATGACTTCTTGCATACTGAGGAATGGTTGCAGAAAAGCGCTCACTTACCTGACGCCACTGCACTATCAAATCACAGGGGATATGCCCTGTCAGCTGCTCACCCAGCACGCTTAGCGCCTGTTGCCCGGGTAAGTGATAGAGTACCTGTTCGCCAGATTTGGCCTTGTATGCATTAAATAAACGCTGACTGGTTGAACGATGACACCCAATATGGCGGGCAAACCCGCCTATGGTTTGTGCTTGCGCAGGCACCGCCCGCATTATTGCCGTAAGTACTTTCTTAACACGCTCACCCAGTCTGCGTAATTCACTGTGCGCCTGATGACTCAGTCCCATGATCTTCTGTATACCGTTTAATTTCTGATAGATTACCCGGGACTGAGCAAAAAAGCGACTAGTTACAGGTGCCTACAGATTTCCATGGACCCCAAGGACCTGACTGGGCTGGATCTTCACCCTGTACCCACCACTGGGCTTCATAGACCTGACCACCTTTAGCAACCAAATCACCTGTGTTGTACACTGTGCTAGGACTCCAGCTAGGAATACCCTGACAGTTGTTGTCACCGCCAACGGTCACTTCTTTTGAAAGGGTACTGCTTTGGCCCTGATCATCTGTCACAGTCAGGCGGATTGTGTAGGTTCCCGCTGCCGCATAGGTATGCGTAACAGAAGACTGTGATGCGCTCTGACCATCGCCAAACTGCCACTGGTTTGAAACGATTTGACCATTATCTGTACTGGTATTAGTCAAAGTAACACTCAAGCCTGACGTAGCCACAGTAAAGCCCGCAACCGGTGCCGGATCGCCGGTACCACCGCAGCTATCCAGTTTCTTCCAGACATTCGGGTATAGATCCGGCTGAGCACCAGAAGACCACCAGATAGCCTCATAGATATCACCCTGATAAGACACTTTGTCACCTAATGCATAAGAAGTGGCACGATCCCAGGGTGATACATCACAAACAGGCGGCTCGCCAATAGACACAACCTGAGACACGCTGGATGTCTGCTGTGCAGTATCAGTCACGGTAAGCGTCACATTGTAACTTCCATCAGCAGCATAGGTATGACGTGGGTTTGCTGCGCTTGAGCGGTTGCCATCACCAAAGTTCCAGTCATAAGCTGTAATGCCATTGTCATCTGTCGCACGATTCGCAAAGCTCACTGTCATGCCAGAAACCGACGCACTAAAATCAGCAACTGGTTTTTCATCCGTCGGATTATCCGGGCTCAGACCCGTTTTACGTTCAATCCAGTCAAGATAGCTGGTTGTACGAGTAAATGCCGTCGCGCCAGAGCAGGCAATACCCCAGCTCACAGTACCTATACTGTAGAAATCGTTACCAACACGGACCGCATAAGGACCTCCGCTGTCACCATTACAGGCTGAACGACCACCTTCGCCGCCACCACAAATGACTGAACCGGGAATGTTGAAGTTAAGCTGACTGCTACAACTTGCATTGGAGATAACAGGTAGCTGAGCTTCGCGCAGCACATCGCTCGGACGACCGCGGTTAGAGGTTAATCCCCAACCTGATACCGTCGGGTAAGCGCCAACGCCGGCATACTGATCCGCAATGGACTGTGTTGGTAACTTAGCCGGGGTGTATTTGCTTGCAGCAGGCGTTGCCAGGCGCAGTACGGCAATATCATAGCCGGAACGGATACCGTTCGCACCACGCCAGTTCTCATGCATAATAATCTGAGATACACGCAAAGTATCTCCGTCACCACGGCTGATGGAATGGGCGCCAACACGGACTGTCAGACTGGCCGTTGAAGCATTGTCCAGACAGTGTGCCGCGGTCAGCACCCAATTTTCGCTCAACAGTGTACCACCACAGCCCTGACGGCCATTCATCAATAATGCAACTTGATATGGTCTTGAATAAGCTGGAGTTTCTATACCACCCACAACACTAGGAGTGATATCAGGCAGGCTCGATTGTTGTGTATTCGCAGAGACGGCGGTTGCTGATAGTGACAATACAGCAGCAGCCAAAAGTGTAATTTTCATGTTGTATCCTTGTATGGTTATTGCTCAAAAAGCAATCTAGAAATAATCTGAGATACACACAAAGATCAATGGCCGAGATGAAAAAAACAACTGGCT
Organism: Pseudoalteromonas ardens; assembly: GCF_030125445.1. Lineage (NCBI taxonomy): Bacteria > Pseudomonadati > Pseudomonadota > Gammaproteobacteria > Alteromonadales > Pseudoalteromonadaceae > Pseudoalteromonas > Pseudoalteromonas ardens. Next base: position 924,325 of record NZ_JASJUV010000001.1, on the reverse strand, counting down.
AGACCAGTTAAAAATTTAGTCACTTTTTCATCATTAGTTTGTATTTTAACCACTTAAATGTAACAGATGTTTTACAGTTAAACGTGAAATTTATTTCACAAATATTTAGGAAAAATCGCCTGAACAAGTTTGGAACGTTTTAAATAACAAGGACTTAAATTAGAAAAACGCGGACTGACTGACTTAAATTTGCCATAAGTTTGCCATAAGTTTGCCATGAACAAAGCGCGAAATCACAGGATAGCCAATGACATAGGTACACAAGGCTAGAGATCTGTAGATATAACTCAGAAAGGCAGCATTTTAATGCCATATTTATGGTAGATTTGGCTGATCTCGCCTTGCTCCATCATAAACTGTAACGCCTGATCAAGCTCACGCTTGAGCTCAGCATGCTTGGGTTGAATACGCATAGCAACCGGCAACTTGCTTATCTCGTAGACTTCCTTAAAGCCTCTGTAAGCCGGGGTGGTCGCAATATAATAGGCCGCTGTGACATCGCCAATCATAATATAATCGAGCCGGGTATGAGCAAGCTGCACCAGTAGTTCTCGCTCAGAAATATTGTCATATACCGCAATTTTCCCCGTCCCAAAATGGCGCTCAAACGGCCCATACCGATATCCACGTACGCGCCCCATCACTTTGCCATAAAAGGACTCAGGCTGTTTATAAGCACGTGCTTCTGCACGACCCAGTACCACCTCTCGAGAAAACGCATAGTCAATACTATAAATGCCCGGTACTCGGGAGCTTTTTCGCCAACTGGGATTGACCCCTGGCTCAATATCAATTTCACCCGATTCAAACGACTTGTGCCCACGTGCAACCGACAGTGGCACAAACTCAAACTCATGTCCTGTCAATTCACCAAGGCGGGTAAACATATCCTTAAATATGCCGGCCTGCTCTCTGCCATCTAAATAGTTATAAGGTGGATTTGCGCCGTGATACACCAGCACAGAATAACGTGCAGCCTCTGCACCTGCGCTCAGTACAATACATAAGATCAGCACAACACAGTGGTTGACTCTAGGCATCACAACCAGCCGATATTAGCGCCTGGTTATTTTGATTAGCATCTTGATTCATCGTTTACGCTTTCGGTTAAAACAGATCTTAAGCTTAGTTAAGCAACACGCTTAGGCAAAGGAACATCAACAAATTGTTATCTAAACATCCGATATTTAAGTTATCTGAATAAGAAAAAAGAACCAGCAATATGAAAATATTCATACGCATTAATCAAAAAGAAAGTGAGCACACACTTATAGTTGAAAAAAGTCAATAATACAGGTTAAATTGAATGGAATTTGCACAAAAATAAAAATATATAAATAAAACTTTCTTTATTTCGTCTATTTATCGAAACATAAGTTTCATGATAATGTACCACCATGAGTTCAAAGGCACGGTGATAAGCACCGCGTCATTGTCATCTGCTGTGATTCTGGGCAAAGGGTTTCCCTTAATTTATTACGTCTGATCTCAGCGCTTTATAGCAAAAAGGAAGTTTATTTATGAAAAATGCGTTACTTGTTTCGTTACTCTCACTGGCCAGCACAACTGCACTTGCAAATGCCACACCTTCTGTCACCCAAACTGAACAGGCACCGACCCGGGCTGGATACAGCAGCGTTGATGAAGTCATTGAATATGGCCGTCAGTATCAGGAGATCAAAGGTCAGCTTCTGGATGCCGGATACGAACTCCAGTCATGCAACCAGCATGTACTGAACTACTTTGTACAGCCTGCATCCGCCGTGTACCTGTACGCCCAAGCTGAATGCACCTTCTCTCGTTCAGTAGGCGGTGATTACTCACTGGAGACTGACTATGCCATGGTTAAAATTGACGTTGAGTATCATCAGTTCAACCAGCTCTTTCACGAAGGAACAGTCAACGTCAATTATGTCACTGTATACTAAGGTATAAAGACCAAACAGCGTTACGCTTTCAATCAGTAATCCGGCAAGGACAGCGGGATGATGATTCTGACCTCAGGCCGCAGACGTGCGGCCTTTTTCGTTTTCGTATCAAGCACTATGTATCTGCCCGGATACAAAAGGCAGACAATCAGATACCCAGCTACCAGCAACAAAACGCTACAGTCCTATTGGAATTCATCAATGGGATACGATTATGAAAAAACACCTAATTGCGCTGGCCCTGTCACACGTCGCCTGCACCTACGCAATCGCCGCTTCACCGCTTTGGCAAAGTGTGGAACAACATCATGCCAAGCCACAAAACCATCACAGTCAATATCTGTTGGACCAAAGTGCGCTGCACGCGCAACTCAGTTCGCTGAGTGACACGCAAACAACCTCTGTGATGCTCCCTCTGCCTGATGGCAAGCTGGTTGAATTTGTGCTCACGCCGAACCAGGTCATGGCGCCAGCACTGGCAAGCAAATTCCCGCAGATCAAAACATTCAGCGGCCATCAAAAAGACAACCCGATGCACTACGGACGATTTGATCTGGGGCCAAACGGCTTTTTTGGTGTTTTTAACTATCAGGGACAACGTATCTACCTGGATCCACAACCACGCTCAGGCAAACACCACTACCGCAGTTACGCTGGCAACAGTCAGGCCACAGACAAAAAAACACTGAAACAACACGCACCTCGTAAACATCACCGACATGCGCAGATGGTCGATCGTCTGGCACAGCCCGAGCAGAACAATGAAGCCGATACGCTGCCGAACACGCAGATCACGTACCGTATTGCGATTGCCACCACAGGTGAATACGCCCGCTTTCATGGCGGCAGTAAAGAAACAACACTGGCAGCCATTGTGACTATGGTCAACCGGATCAACGACGTTTATGAGCGCGACCTGGCAATAAAATTTGAACTGGTTGGCGACAATGACAAGTTGCTCTTTATCGACCCGAATACAGATCCTTTCGACAATACGGATGAAGATATAGATAAAATAAGTGAGCAAATCAATACCCTGATTGGTGCTGATGGCTATGACATTGGGCATTTGGTTGGCACCGGGGGTGGCGGCCTTGCCGGATTTGAAGTTGTTTGCACCGAGCTCAAAGCGGAAGGGATCACCGGCAGCGAGGAGCCCACCAATGACGCCTTTCATATCGACTATGTTGCGCACGAAATAGGCCATCAACTGGGTGCCGATCACACCTTTAATGGTGAGGCAGGTGCTTGTGGTGGTAACCGCGCTCCAGGCAGTGCCTACGAACCGGCCAGTGGGTCAACCATCATGGGTTACACTGGCATTTGCGATGAGCAGGATCTGCAAGCTAATTCCGATCCATACTTCCACATTCATTCTCTGGACCAAATGAATCGCTACGCGCGGCTATCATCGGGTAAAAGCTGTGGGGTTCATACTGAACGCGGCAATGCCAAACCACAAGTGAATGCTGGCACAGATCGCACCATTCCGGCACGCACGCCTTTTACTTTAAGCGGGACTGCCACAGACAAAGAACAAGACACGCTCAGCTACAGTTGGCAACAGTTTGACCTGGGCGAGGCGTCTGCGGACAAAACCCAAGATAGCGTTGATGATGGTAAAAGACCGCTGTTCCGGACCTTTAATCCAAACGACACACCACAACGCACATTGCCAAAAATGGCAGATATCTTGTCAGGTCAACCAAGTTTTGGCGAAGCCTATGCCACCACGACCAGAGCGCTTAACTTTCGCCTAGTTGTCAGGGATGGTCAGGGTGGCGTGAGTGATGATGCAGTGAAAATTGCCGTCATTGGCAATGATCAGGGATTTGCCGTGACCCTACCAGACGGCTCAAGCCAATGGCGTGGCAACTCACAGTTAGTGAAATGGCACACTGCTGACACAGAAAACGCCCCGGTTTCCTGCGCAAACGTCGATATTTTACTTTCCGAAGACGGCGGTCAGACATTTGCGACCGAGTTGGCAAAGCAAGTGCCAAATTCCGGCCAGTATGAAGTGCAGCTCGGTAATATCCGCACTGAGCAGGCCCGCATTCAGGTCAAATGCCATGACAACATCTTCTTCGCAATCAATCAGGGTAACTTTAGTATCAATAGCGAGTCCGCCGCTGACACAACGCCTGAGATCAAGGGACAAAAGCCGCTTAGCCTCGACGAAGATGGCAGCTTGCAGATAAAACCGGATGATCTGATCCTGGCACAAACTATGACCATAGATGCAATCACTTTAGCCGAGGGCGCACACTACCAGATCACGGGTACAACACTCACACCTGCTACACACTTTCATGGCGAACTCAGTGTGCCGGTAACGGTAACCAGCGGCACACTTACCAGCGCGCCTTACACACTCACCGTTACAGTAAAGTCTGTCAATGATGCCCCTGAGGCGAACAAGGATACATACAGCGTTGACTTTGCGTCGAAAAACAATGCGCTCGCTGTAATCGATAATGACCGGGATGTAGATGGTGATACACTGAAGATAAGTAGCGTGGATTATCGTGGTACAGGTCAGGTGACCATCAGCGACAATCAGTTAGTGTATACACCGCAAGATGACTTTTCCGGCACTGAAGTCTTTCGTTATGATATCGAAGACGGGCAAGGGGGCAGCGACTATGCAACCGTGACAGTGACGGTAAAAGCCAATCCCAACCCCGATGATGGCGGCGATGATAAAGACGACAACAACTCAGGCTCGTTCGGCCCTTGGGCAATGCTGAGTGGATTGTGTTTGTTGCTACGCAGACGACGCCGCTAAGCAATCAGGCCAGGGGTCGGCGTATCAAGCCTGCCACCTGGCCATGGTTATGAACCCGAGCGTTCGCTAAACCAGTCTGTCCAAAGCACGAGTCAGATACTGACCCGACTGCACATCCGCTTTAACTCTTTGCACATTCTGTTTCATCTGATCGATTTGTTCAGGTGTCAGCTCCGCAAGGCGCGTTTTGATATCGCGCAACGAGCTTACTTTAAAGCCAATTCCCTGCTCTTCAACAAAGTCAGCCATAGCTGCCTTGTCCCAGATGATGATAGGCATGTCACACAACAAGTACAAAGACAGTTTATGTGGGTTATTGTACTTAAGGTACTGACCCGTCACGCCATCACAGGTATCCAGAGTGTTGCCATACCAAACCAGACCAAAGTCTCCGTCAATATGATCGATCACCTTGTCCGACGGGAAACACCCTTTGTAGTCGAGAATTGTATTGTTGATGTTTTTGACTTTCTTCTCATCATAACCAACACCATACAGGTCAAACTTAAAGTTACCGCGCTCCAGCCTATCCAGCTCATACACAAATGGACCCATGTTACCGGCAAACACTACCCGAATTTGATCATAGTCGGTTGGTGTGCGCTGGGCATTCGGGTTATCGGTATGCAGATAGTCGAACGCTTCGATGTTGGTAATCTCAGCTTGGATGTTCTGCTCTTCAAACCAGGCGCGCATTTTGTCGTTATGCACAATCAACTGGTCTGATTTATTCAGCATATTGATTTCTTTCTCTGAGTGGCCGTACTTACCTTTGAGGCTGCGCACGTCATGCACCAGTGTCAGCACTTTACTGTTTTTCAGTTTTGCGCCCCACAAACAGTAACCGTAAAACTTGTTAAACGGGTACTGCAAACACACCGTACTGCCCGACTTCAGTCTCAACAGCGCCCAGCTTACACCCAATGCACTGATCAACGTACCCAGCACAGAATTTGCAATCCAGGTCTGCTTAAAGCCGATATTTTGCCAGCCGTTGTTCTGCAAAATGGTCTCACAATCCATCTTTGCTTTACCGGCTGCATCAAACTTAGAGCGGTAATTTCTTGCGATATAAACTTTACGACTCATGATGTTATGCCAATTCCTTGCTGGTTAATGCCAGTGCCGCTTCTATGGTGTCGTCCATATCATAGTATTTATAATCGGCAAGACGGCCTCCAAAAATAAACTTATCAGCATAAGGGGCTGTTTTTGCCAGCTCCTGATACCGTGCTAACAGCGCATTATTGGTTTCGTCGTTAATCGGGTAGTAAGGCTCGTTGTCTTTACTAAACTCATGAGGGTATTCTTTGGTGACAACGGTTTTTTCCTGCGTACCAAATTCAAAATGCTTATGCTCCAGAATACGCGTATACGGCACATCGCGCTCGGTGTAGTTCACCACGGCATTGCCCTGATAGTTTTCCTCATCCAGCACTTGCGTTTCAAAATGCAGGCTGCGGTATTCTAGCTTGCCAAACTGACAGTCAAAGAACTCATCAATTTTACCTGTGTACAGTACTTTGTCTGCCAGCTTGTTGAGGTTTTCGGCATCTTCAAAGTAGTTCACACCCGTTCTGACTTCCACACCTTCAAACAAGGCATCAGTCAGGGCATTGTATCCGCCGATCGGGATCCCCTGATAACGGTCGTTAAAATAGTTGTTGTCGAAGGTAAACCTGAATGGCAGACGTTTGATAATAAATGCCGGGATCTCAGTGGCCGGTCGGCCCCATTGCTTTTCGGTGTACCCTTTGATGAGCTTTTCGTAAAGATCGCGTCCACCCAGATACAATGCCTGCTCTTCCAGATTTTGCGGTGTCAGGTCAGCATAAGGCGCACGCGCTTCAGCAATTTTCTCCTTTGCCTGCTGGGGTGTAGTCACGCCCCACAACTGGTAAAAGGTATTCATATTAAAAGGCAGGTTATAAAGCTTGTCTTCGTGTCTGGCAACCGGCGAGTTCACATAGTGATTAAATGTCACGTAACGATTAACGTAATCCCACACCTGCTGGTTGCTGGTATGAAAAATATGTGCACCGTACTTATGTACGTTAATCCCTTCAACCTGTTCACAGTAGATATTACCACCAGTATGGTCGCGCTTATCTATCACCAGGACTTTCTTACCCTGATCGGTTGCTTCTCTGGCGAATACAGCACCAAACAGGCCTGCACCGACAATCAGATAATCGTATTGAGCTTCATTCATTGAAATTTGCCTTTGTGAATCGTTCATGGCTATATCGTAAGCGCAAAACTATATCAGAAAAAGTGAAGAATTGAGCATTCATCGCTGAGGAAAAGACAAAATAGTCCCTAAATTAGTAGGAATTTTTCCACCTCCAAAACATCTTCGAATTAGCAAGACTAAACACGTAAAATTTTGTTATTGAACTGCCGAATAAATGTACGACACCAGACCAAAAATGGGTCGCCTCAATACAAAACAAGCCTGTGTATAAAGGTTATCAGAATACAGAACCGACTTAGCTTACCGGTTGTGGACCCGGTTTTTGGCAACCTGCTATCAGCTTATCTAAACCCGCAGCCAGCAAGATACCAAAGGTATAACACACCAGATCACTGCCTTTAAAACCAAAGCCCAGTACCAGCGCACCCAGTCGGGTATGTCGGATATCATTGAGCCACTGAGCCTGATACAGCTGCGAAAACTCAATCGCAAAAGCAAACCCTAAAGCCAGCAGAGCGATACCGGCGGTGCGCATTCCACGCTGCACACAGCAAAGCAACCAGAATACCATCATCGCCCAAAGGGTATCACCGGCATAAAGCGCCAGTATCTCTGGTAGTTCTATAAACGAAGATCGGCTGAGCAAGCCCAAAAGCATCGTGATGATAGCCAGGCCTGAATATAGAAAAATACTGCGCCTGAGAGTCGACATAAAACTTACTTTTAACTTATCCATTCTAATTGGTATCGAGAGGATTGGCCTATATTCATCAAAAACGAGCGCACTATCATCGCTTGCTTACCTAACATGGCAGTACATTATTTTGACCGGTTATTGTCTTGGTTTACCCGCGTCTGTCTATTCGTTTTACCCAATAATCGCAGTACTGACTCATTCCCTTCCATTCTAACTTTTAGAGGTCTTTAATATGGGTAGTTCACATAGCAGTACAGCAAAGAAAGAAATCATACTTTACCGGGGCACAAACTGCACGGCTGAGTTTGATGCCATTACAGCACAACAAACAGCTGGCGGCTGGCCAGCAGGTACAAGCAGCAACTCACTGCCTACCTCAGAGCAAGTAGAGCACCAAAAAGGCACATCGGGTGAATGCGCGCCCATCCCCAAAGACAAAGCCATTGATATAACCAAGTTTACACCCTGGGTTGAATATACTCGAGACATTGCCATTGCGCGCCAGTTTAACCGAGGCGGCGTGGTACAAATATCGGTTGCTGAAGCGTATGCCTATATCGTCGAGGGCGATAAGCTGGAAAGTGGCGTATTCTTGCATCGCAGCACCCCTGTCGACATAGAGGGCACAGAGCCCCCCAAGTGATTTGAGCAAGTTTATAAAATGATTTATGCCTGCTGCACAGCAGGCATGACACCATTCCATCCAATTACAATACTTAACGATCAAAACTAGACTAAAGTCTAAGCTGCTCCTCCCGTTTTTCCATTATGTTGGATAGGGTCTGTTGACAACTTTACTCGTTATTTTTCAAAAAGCACATCAACAGAGCCAACACATGTAAAGGAGCAATATTATGAATTTTAAGCACTTAGTCGCTATTTCACTCACCGCCGGACTGGGAGTCAGCCAGGCTCATGCAGCAAGCTGTCAGGGAGTTAACTCTTACCCCGACTGGACACAAACAGACTGGCAGGGCAATCCCAGCCACGCCAACACCAATGACAAAATGCAGCATCAGGGCAAACTTTATCGCGCAAACTGGTGGACCCGCTCTGAGCCTGGTAGCAGCTCAGCCTGGCAATATCTTGGCCGCTGCGATACCGGCAATCAAATCACACCGGTTGAACGTTATGGCAAGCTCAGCGTATGCGGCACCGGGCTGTGCAGTGAGCAACAACAACAAATCCAGCTGCGTGGCATGAGCAGTCATGGCCTGCAATGGTATGGTCTGAACAAATGTTTAACCGGCGCATCACTGGATGTGTTGGCTCAGGACTGGCAAGCCGATATTGTCCGCCTCAGCCTGTACGTACAGGAAGGCGGTTATGAAACCGATCCAGCCGGGTTTACCCAACAGATGAATACCCTGATCGACATGGCCAGCCAGCGTGGATTATATGTTCTGGTGGACTGGCATCAGCTTGATCCGGGCGACCCAAATTATAACCTGGACCTGGCTAAACAGTTCTTTACCGACATAGTCACTGCCAACAAAAACCGCAACAATGTGATTTACGACATTGCCAATGAACCAAATAATGTCAGCTGGCCTGAAGTGCGCCACTACAGCGAGCAAATCATCCCGGTTATCCGGGCTATCCAGCCTGACGCATTGATCCTGATCGGCACCCATGGCTGGTCTACGTTTGGCGCATCGACTGGTGGCAGCGTACAGGAGGTGCTGAACGATCCGGTACCGTTCGACAACATCATGTACACCTTCCACTTTTACGCGGCATCGCACAAAGACTATCACCGCTCTGTACTCGATCAGGCCTCTGATGTACTGCCCGTGTTTGTCAGTGAGTGGGGCACGCAAAACTACGATGGCGACGGCCCGAATGACCCTATCAGCTCACAGAAGTATATCGACCTGATGAAACGCAAAAAGATCAGCTGGACCAACTGGAATTATTCCGACGACTTCCGCAGCGGAGCAGTCTGGCAACGCGGCACCTGTAACACTCAGAACTTTGTCGACAGCCAGCTCAAAGAGGCCGGTACCTGGGTCAAAGGCTGGATCAGTGAAGGCAGATAATCATTAGACCAACACAAAGGGCGCGCAAGCCGTGCCCTGATGATATTTAAGCTGCCACCGGCCCTGCGCCAACACCCAAATGGAGCAGCGCTTTGCAAACTCGCAGGCTTCTCCATGTTGGCCAACCAATGCGCATTGATAGCGCAACAGGTATACATCCGGTGCCAGCTTGTCACAGCTGTAATTCTGCGCATGCACACGCAGGTGCGTAGGCAATTCCTCGCTCATCATAGAGACAATGGACTCAAAGGTATAGCTGGTGCCCGACATGCCAACTTCCGCAAAGTCGGCATGCAATAGACGCTCAATGGCATCGCGATTTTGCCGGGTCTCATACTGATGTAACTCAGTTTCTTGTGCTATCAAAATATCCATTTTTACGCTCCTGAGTAATGTGCTGAACTTACAGCAACCTGAGCTAACTAAAGTAACGCTGTGAGCGATATATAGTCAAAGCCCAGGTTATATCAGTGTTTGATTGGCTCAATACCTTTCAGATGGCGCAGGAAATAATCCCAACGCAGACGCACAAAATGCGGGTGCTCGTCGAGTACATGACCCATATTGGGATAAATCATCAGGTCAAACTGCTTATCCGCTTTGATCAGCGCAGAGACCAGCTGCATGGTCGCAGCAGGATGTACATTGGTGTCCAACTCGCCGTGAGCCAATAACAGCTTCCCTTGCAGGTGCTTTGCCCAGGTCAGGTTAGACTGCTCATCCCACTCCGGTGTCACTGGATAACCCATCCAGATTTCATTCCAGCCCGCTTTATCAACCCGGAAATCATGATTCCCCGAAGCAGCTACTCCGACCTTAAAGAAATCCGGATATTTAAACAACGCATGCGCAGTATCATAACCACCGGCACTGAAACCAAAAATCCCGACCCGATCACTGTCCATGAAAGCATGTCGCTGTGCCAGCTGACGAATGGCCGCCACATGATCGTCCACGCCCCCACCGAGGTTTTTAAATGAATACTCATGGAATGCCCGGCCGCGTTTATTGGTGCCCCGCCCATCCATTTTGATCACCACAAACCCCAACTCAGCCAGCGCATTGGCCTGGCGTGAATAGGTGTTAAAAGACTTAGGCGTAAAGAAGTTATGCGGCCCGGTATAAATGTCATCAATGACCGGATAACGCTTGTTAGGATCAAAGTGGGATGGTAAATACATCAAGCCATACAGCGACGTTTTGCCATCCGCAGCCAGCACCTCAAATGATTGTGGCGGACGCCAGCCTGTCGCCTGCAAAGCACTGATATCAGCCCGTTGAATTTCTCTCACCACTTTCCCCGTGCGACTATCTCGCAGCACAGTCACAGGTGCCAGTGACGCAGTCGAATAGGTGTCTATCACATAGTTAAAATCGGGAGACAATCGCGTATCATGTTCAGCAGCCTCTGGCGTGAGCAGAGTCAGATCGCTGCCATCCAGATTAATCCGGTATAAATGTCGGAAATAGGGATCCCTGTCAGGCTCTCTTCCGGACGCCTCAAAATACAGCTGCTTGCGCTCAGTATCTACGCCCCGGATCACCCTTATCGTCATCTCACCTTGCGTGATCGGATTCAGTAATGCGCCATTGCTGGCCTGGTACAAATACAAATGCTGATACCCACTGCGCTGCGAGCTCCAGATAAAAGCATCCAGCTCCGGCAATGCCCAATACGTTTGTACCCAGGGGTCGATATATTTGTCGTCACGCTCTTCAACCAAAGCCCGCACCTGAGCCGTGTGCGGATCCACTTCGCGCATAAAGTACTGACGATTGCCCCGGCGACGGTCATGATAGACATAGCGACCATTGTCCTGCCACCAGCCCCACAGTGCGCTGCCATAGTAAGTCTGCATCACAGGCGGAGCATCTAGCTTGATAGCCTTTTTCTTATCGATGTCCACCAGCACCAGATTGGCTTGTGGTAACGTCTCCTGCCCGGCTGAAGGATAGTAATAACGAACCGCTTTCGGTCTCAGGCTCGCCTCATGATCAGACTGAACCAGTGTGTATAAGTCAGTGCCACTGCGATCCAGCTGATAAGTGATTAAATAGCGGCTATCTTTGGACCACGTCAGTGAGACGCCTTCACGCTGATAGTCTGTGCCAGCCTTAAAGCTGCGCGCCGGATTCGGGTGCGTTGCAGCATAAGGGCGCTTCTCAGTGCCGTCCCGGGTGAGTACAGTGCGCTCCCCCGAATGCTTATTGACCAATATCAGATTATGGTTTTCAACCACCACTTGCCACTGCCCATCATCAGAGGCGCCTTGTTGTGGTTCATCGGCCTGTGCATGCACCTGATGATCACAGGTATATGCAGGCAGGGTACAGGACCATTGCGTCTGTTCAATCGTAAACGCCAACCGGGATCCGCTGAGCGTAATTTGCTTGAACGGCAATCGCGCTGCTGACACCTCGGTCAGACCCTCTGCGCGCAACACATTCGCAATTTTCTGATGATCAAACGCCGCAGACTGTGTGTTCTTGCTCGGGTCAACCAGCACAAAGCGGTGACCATGGCCGTGCTGCTGAACAAACCAAAAACGACTCCCCTCATCCAGCCAGTTAGCAGTCAACTTATCGTTTTTGACTAAAGGGGCGAGATTTTGCGGCAAAAATTGTTCAGCCCGTAAATAGAGCTTCTGACTATCTCTTGGTTGCTCTGCCTGTGATTTTCCGACGGGAAGGCTCTGACAGGCTGTCAGTATCAGGCTTGAGCTGACTAATAGTGCCAGTGTGCGCTGCAACATAAAACGGTCTCCTAAACCAAAAAAGCCCACCGTACTAAAGTGATTCGGGCAGGCGGGAGAAATACATAGATACCGGCCTGAAGAGGCGGCATTTGGCCTGTTATATGAAATAACCGGCTTTTACAACCGGGCATATACATCAGCACATGCCCGGCGTAGCTTTCATTTAAAATGAGTAGGTGTATTTAAGCTGGATAGTTCTGCCAATAATATTGTGAACGCGCGTAGTGTATCCTCGGGTGTATTCATCATTCACCGGCGGCAGCTTGTCAAACGCATTGGTTACAATCAGCTTCACCAGGCCATACTCATCAAAGTTGTAACCCGCCCCCAGATTCACTGTGGTCATTGAAGGGAAGTCCTGCCATTCTTTGCCAATTTCAATGTCTTCTGGCGATTCACCATCGAACGAACCTATGTATCGAACGGTTGCGAAACCTTCGAAATCCCCATAGCGATAATTGGTTTTAAAACTTGCTCTATACTCAGGTCGGTTAATGAAGCCAACATGCTCATAAACAGGGTCTGAATTAGTCTTCTGAAACTCATACTTAAGTACTTTGCTCAGCTCCAGGTTGAATTTCAAATCCCCCATGTCTTCAAGATCAACTCGGGCGGCGAATGACGCATCTATGCCCGATGTATCCAGGCCCAGATAGTTGGTGACGGTAGAACCAATCTCGACCATTTCATCTTCACGAGGCAATGATGTGTCACGCTTTACATACAGGCCACTGTAATTGCCCAAGTTACCTAAGTATTCTTCATCAAGTACCGTGCGCCCGCTAATGTCTTTGATCTCATTGGTGATCTCAATATTCCAATAATCTAATGTCATATCAAAATCTTCTGTCAGATTATAGGCAAAACCAAAAGACACTTGCTCTGATTCTTCTGGCTCCAGATCAGGGTTTGAAAACGAGCGGACTGGCACGCTTTGATTGTCACATAATTCTGACGTAGCGCGTTGTGCTTTGGGAACTGGGTTGCAATACTTAGGATCCCATAACCCATAGTAGCCAATACTTTCCTCACCAATGGCTTCATTCAGGTCTGCCACACGAAAGCCCTGACTGAAAGAGCCCCGAACAACCAAATCTTCTGTCACTTCATATCTGGCAGACAGGCTACTCGACAACTGCCCCTGATCAGGCAGGCTATATGAGTCGTAACGCGTTGCAGCTGAGACCGTCAATGTATCGAGGATCGGCGCTTCAACTTCAAGGTAAGCCGCCCGATAGTTTCGGCTGCCCACGACATCACCACCGTAGGCCCCTTTGACGTTTCCAGAGTTCGACTGCGCATCTTGCTCATCAGACAATTCCAGAGAACGGTATTCGGCCCCAATGGCATAACCAATCGCACCACCATCAAGTTCAAACGGCAGCGTACTTGACCAGTCTACTGTCACAGCCTTGGTCGTGCTTTTACCCAATCTGTGTTGACTATGACGGAAACTGTCCAGCACCTCTTCTGTCGCTTTATCACCCCCGCCATACGCAAGGGGATTGTAAAGGCCCTCTTCAACCGCTTCATCAAACTTATCTACGAAATAGTAGTAGTTTGACTCCTGCACAAAGCTATCTGTACTGTGTGCCAGGTTTATGGACAAGCGGCCTTCATCAATGTCCCAGTTAATACCGGTGTTGATGTCTAGTAAGTCTGTTTTGAACGTAAACTCTCTGGGCAATGCGCCTTCCATGTAGTGATAATAAGTAATATCACGTGCGTCAGCAGTGCCAGCTGTCGGGTTATTTACATGATCTGCTGCGAGCGTACCACTTGCCCACATAGGTGTAGCCGATGTGAAGTTCTTATCGCGTGTGTGCAAAATAGTATTGTAAAATTCTACATCATCGTTGATAGCATAGGTAAAGTTAGTGAAAATTGAAGTCTTCTCGACCTTGGGCAGGTAGTACTTTCCATCGAAGACATCGTACCCACATTGCTTACCCATATTCCCGTCACGGTCGCGAATGTTTTCTGCCGGGCAATCAGGTCCCGGACTATAAATCCGCTCACCGTCTTCATTTTCATAGCTATAAGACCCCCACGGAGAGTAACGTGAGCTCCAACGTCTTTCATTGTGCTCAGCATCCAAATGAGGACGGTCGCCGCCGCGCAGACTGTCATTTGTCTGGTGCTCCAGAACCACAAGTATTGAGCTTTTATCACTGCTGGTACCATATGTCAGGGCTCCACCTTGTTGCCCAGCTCCGCCACGGGTTGCATGCGATGCATTCACAGAAAGCTGCATACCATCATAGTCTTTCTTAGTGATAATATTGATTACACCACCCATTGCATCAGAGCCATAGATTGATGATGCGCCGTCTCGCAGGATCTCAATACGTTCAACCACTTCAATAGGTATCAGATTAACGTTTGTACTCGAGCCATAGTTTGAAGCAGATGTCGCGACACGGCGGCCATTTACCAGCGTCAAGGTCCGATTGGAACCCAACCCTCTCAGGTTAGAGGAGGCAAAGTTGCCCGCCGAGTTGTTTGAGTGAGCAATAGAAGTACCTGCTGAGTTAAAAATACTTTCAGCAAGAACACTGGCTACATCGTTCAACCCCGTTGCCTCTATATCGGCTTTCGTTATGACAGAAACGGGCTTCGCTGTTTCCATATCTGTTCTTTGGATCCTTGACCCCGTAACTTCTATCCGCTCTGGTTCATTCGCTCCACTGTCGTCATTTACTGCGGCGAACGCTTGCCCACTGGCAGACGCGACCGCCAAAGCAATTATATTCATGACAAAAATTCGACTAGCATTCCCATTGTGACGCATCACTGTACTCCTACGTGTTTCAATTATTATTTTCCTGATGGAGCCATTATTTGTTCTATAAAGTGTCCCCAGTACCATACATACGCTACTCTTTATGTATATTGTATGCAATATATTGAATAATAAAATATCAAAAATCTTACTAAAGTATGAGCTGGAGTATCACTATAGAAACACTGGAAACCGTTCCAAATTCAACACAAGCAATTGAAAATTTGATAAAAATAATTTTTTTTACGCTTGAGGTAACTTTGCTCGGAAATAGACATTAGTAGTACACAAGTGCAGCAATGTGGGACAATTGCTGTCAAAGATAGATAGAGCTGGCTCACAATGCGTCGTCTGCTATGCGCCTCAGTGCAACAGAACGCCCGGCCTGACTGAACCTGCCACTCATTTTGAGTGAATTAAAAAGAGCCCTGAGACAAATACTCAGGGCCCTAAATTGATTCTCATAACGATTTTTTACTTTTCAAAAACATGAATGTAGCCATCCAAATCCGGCACGATCACTTTGCCATATCCGACCGCCGGTGCACCGTAAACCCCACCGTGAACAAAGCCATCGATCATATTAGGCTGATACTGCCACTGCTGTTCACCAGTGCGGCTATCGACCGCAAAAAAACCTCTTTGGGTTGCAAACCAGCCGGGTTCATCATGGCCTGTTGCGCCGATGTACACAGTGCCATTTTTGGCAACTGGCTGGCCCCAGCTCCATCCTCCGGTTTCGAATTGCCAGATCAGGTCACCGCTCTGGGCGTGATATTTATTGAGTAAATTGGAATCTGAACTGCCGATATAAAAATGTTCACCATCGGCAGCCGCTGTTGCCGAAGACTCCACCCAAGAGCCACCCGGATAAGCCTGTTTCCACAGTAATTCACCGCTGAGTGGATCAAGCCCATATAAATGGGTGTCACGGGATCCAATCACCAGTACGTCATCAACAATAGTTGGGCTGGACGTCAATGCTCCCTGCGTATCATATTGCCAGACTCGTTCACCTGTCTTCGCATCCAGCGCATACACAGATCCATCCCAGCTGCTGATAAATACAAACCCCTGGTGATGCGCAGGTGTGGCGCGAATTTTACCCGCCGTTTTAAAGCGCCACAGCACCTTACCGGAGGACCTGGCGATGGCATAAAGGTGACCATCGCCACTACCTATAAAGACTTGGTTACCCTGAACCAGCGCACTGGATTTACTGTAGTCAAATTCCCACGGGGCATGATTGGCAGGCAATATGCGCTGCACATCTGCATCATTGAGGCTGGTACGCCATAATAATTTACCCTGCCAACGGTTAAGCGCATACAGATAGCCATCATCACTGCTAAAGAAAATCTGATGATGCTTTATTGTGGGTTTAGATCTCACCAAACCGTCGGTTTTATAAGACCAGGTCAGCTTAGGCTGATCCACATTCAACGCATACAGGTGGCCATCATCACTGCCAAAGTACGCGGTATGATCGCGCAGTGTTATGCCTCCCCAGTTTTCTCCTTTAACCTGATAACTAAACAGATAATCGCCACTGGCAGCAAAGGCTGTTTGAGCAGCATCATAGCTGAGCCCGACTGCCAATATGCTGATCAGTCCAAGCTGTTTGAGTGTGTTAGTTGAGTTCATGGTGTTCTCCTTATGTGATTTGTCATCACCCTGGCGTAATCCGCACCCAAAGGTCCTGAAAACACTCTGAAACCTTCTTAAAGATCCTTAATATCTCATCTCACGCCTTCACTCCATGTCACATAAAAACAAATAAACAACTGATTTAAATGCTTTTAATTATAAATTTGGCATTGACCCAACACTAACAATGACGAAATTATGAAATAATTTATTCAGCTCCACATTCTTTGCGCATTTCCTTTCTAGCTTTAAAAGAAGCAGAGCGAACGAGCGCTTTGGCAACATTTTGGCACCGTTTCACGACACATTAGACCAGATAAGGCAGTTCTGGAGGCAGTCACTAAACGGCCAAGGCCACAGAAGGAGTATTGAAATGAATGAGTTAACCACCAAACAACAGGCATTAAACGCGTTTAAATCTCGCGTTCTCTCACAACTGGGTTGTCACGAACTGGTGCATGAGCAATTACAAATAGCCACCGACAGTATCCTGGATCCCGACACCCTGAAATACCATATCGGAGGCCTGTTTCATTTGCAGGGTGATCTCTGTGCCCGGGACCTGATCAGGCAGGTAACCTTAGTATTTAACCACCTATGTGGTCAAAGTGAGCTGGACTTAGATATGACACCGGAGCTTACAGACCTGGCACAGGCCAGAGCGTTCGCCGAGCAATGTAAACAACTCCCGTTCGACTTAAAGCACGGTGCTCTGATCCGTATTGCGCTGAGACGTGCCGCACAGGGCGGATACTATCTGGTATTGATTGCACACCATATTCTGCTCGATGGGCTGAGCCTGTATCGACTGTTTTGCAAGGCGCTGGCCATGTTGTCTATGTCTGTCGAGGAGATCACCTCTGAGCTGGCTCAAATGCGCTATCACAATACCCACAAACACACTGCCCGCCACCTGACGTTTTGGCAAACCTACTTGCAAGACTTACCTGACTTTATGTTTGACTATATTCCACCAGCTCAAGCAGGTAAGCACACCCTGAGCACACACTTTTCAGTGCCCAACACACAGATAGACGCCCTGATAGATCTCTGCCAGCAGCACAAAGTGGGCTTTCACGTTTACATTGCCCATCTGCTGGGGGAGTTTTATCAGCATCACTTTAAACAATCCGTGGTTGTTGGGTACGCACTGAATCATCAGCGCCGTGACCAGTACAGTTATGGCATGTCATCTAAAGTACTGCCACAAATAGTACCGCCTGCCGCAGACACTTTTGCTGAGTCTGTTAAATCGCTGCAAGCCGATTTCAACCAGTTGTTCAGAAAAAGTCAGGTGCCAATTGGCGAAATTAATCAATGCGCTGCGGTGTCAGCCAGTGCCCGCGCTCTGGTATATGATGTGATGATCAATTACCTCAACCCCGGAGCGTTACTCAACATAGAAGACGTGCATCTGGCCAGTGAGATGTTGGTGCAATCCGACCATGATCACCCCATATCTGTAAATCTGGTTTACAACGAGCATAGCACCATGCAAGTCATGCTCAGCGCTAACCCCGCGTACATTACATCTGCCCATTTACAACAGCTTAGCGAACTACTGGAGCATGCGCTGCATCAGGGGGCACAACAAACTTTGCAATTTAACCGGGCTAAAGAAACCCCCTCTCAGCCGGAATGGCACATTATGCGGGGTAAAGTACAGCCGCTGACATCCGCAGAATTGCCCGCCCAGATGATTGATACTGTGATCAGGCAAACACCTGAACACATCGCAGTCCGTGATCACCAGGGTCGGGCGTTCAGTTATCAGTGGTTGCAGGAACGCCAGCAAAGTATTGCTCGCTGGCTGCGCGCAAACACTCTGCCACAGCACAATGTGGCGGTCCTGATGGAGCACACCGCTGAAATGGTCGCAACCGTGCTGGCCTGCCTGCATACAGGCCGGGTGATAGTCCCCTTAAATGCCGACGCCGAAGTCAGCTATGTTGAAGACATACTCACCCGAACCAAAGCGGACTGTGTCATTGTCGACGACCCTCACTGGGCCAGTGCGCTCGGTCAGTGTGAGGTTGTCACCATAGAGTCTGTAGGTGAGGCACCTCATCGCCCATCTGATGACACGCATGGCCATGCGGTGTGCCTGGATTCACTGGCTTATCTGGTGTTTAGCTCAGGAACTACGGGTGTACCCAAAGGTATTATGCTTGCCCAACGCACCCTGGCAAACTTATGTCTGCATCATCGCCTGGACCCAAATTTATCTGCACCAGCACAGGTGCTAAACACCACGGCACTCGGATTTGATGTGGCAATCCAGACCATACTCACCACCTTGTGTTGTGGCGGCACTTTACATCTCACCACATCCAATGTGCGCAAAGAAGCGGCTAATATTCTTGATAATGTCGTTACCAATCGAATTTCAAGACTGATAGTGACCCCCAGCTTGCTGCACATTCTGTCAGCACAGGCCAGCTTTAGCGAGCATACATTTAGCACTTTGCAACAGGTAATTGTTTCCGGCGAACAAATGGTGATGAGCGAGCAGGTACGCGCTTTTTTAAGCCGCTCAAGCGCTACTTTAATCAACCAATACGGCCCAGCCGAGACGCATGTGGTTACGCAACACAGCGTCTATGATTTAACCTCACTGGCCAATGGCGATGCAGTGCCCATCGGTCGGCCCATATGCAATGTCAAACTGGCGATACGCCAAAATAGTGCGCTGAGTGGTGATAATCAGGGAACCCTTTATATCGGCGGGCCCAGCGTGGCGCTCGAATATATCCAGGCACCACAACTCAGTGCTGAGCGATTTGTGCATTTACCAGCCCCCGCCAACTCAGGCTTGTTTTTCAACAGCCGGGACCGTATCGCTACGTTAGCTGATAAGCGGCTACTGTTCAGTGGCCGGGAAGATGACTCAGTCAAAGTTCGCGGCCGCTTTGTTAACCTTAAAACGGTAGAAAAGCTGCTCATGGCCGTCAATGGTGTGGCAGATGCCTGTGCAACCACGTATCGCAGCCACGGTGTTATGCGCTTACTGGCCTTTGTCACTTTGTCTGACCGCCGTGCTGATCTAAGTTCACTAAGTGTCAGGCAAACTTTGCTCGATGACGCCCCGAACTGGCTGGTCCCGGACACCCTGGTGCCGCTCGACAGCTTTCCAAGAACCGCCAATGGTAAGGTCGATACCAGAGCGCTGCTGGCCGAGTTTGAACAAATGCAGCAAACCTCCGTGCCTGAACAAGATAATCACACTCATCAGAAAAGTCAGGTTGAGCAGCAGGTGTTGCAAGTACTGGCACAAAAATGCGGTGTTCACCCCCGTACCCTGGATGAGGACCTGCGTACTTGCGGCATGGATTCGCTAAGTATCATCATTTATCTGACCCATCTGTCTGAAACCTTTGGTCTGCAACTGAATACCGATGATTTTATTGCTAACCCCAGCGTAACGACAATCGCCGCCTTAATTCAGGCCAGCCAGAACTCGTCTTCACTGCCAGCTGCCCCGGGTCAGAAAGTCAGAAAACTGGGCAAAACCAGTGCGCCAGCAACCTTCACACAAAGTAATATTTTTCGACAGTGGCAACAGGGCAATCTGTACAATATGTTTCAGTGCTTTGCAGTACAGGGCTCCGTTTGCCCGAACCGTATGCGTCAGGCCTTTGCGCAACTGGTGTCAGGCACTGGGCTATTTAACAGCCGCTTTGAGATGCGCGGTGATACGCTATGGTGTTGCAGCAATGACGCCGATGTGAGCAATCCATTTGAGCACATCGACCTGAGCCACCTGGACCAACAAGCAGCATTTGATGAACTTGAATTACGCTGTAGTAAACAAAAAAACCATCGCTTTGCGCTCGAACAAGGTGAACTTATCCATGCACAACTTCTCACTTTAGGACACCAGCAGCAGTATCTGCTGTTAAACATTCATCACATCATCACCGATGCTGTCTCCAACATTAATATCATAAGTGAGCTGAAGCGGTATTATGATCAGCACGCAGACAACACGCCAGACGCTCCGCCAGTCGACTTTTTTGACTATGCCTGGGAAGAACAACGTTTCTTCGCAGCAACTGAGGGTCAGCAAATTGTCAGCGACTATCAGGCCGAGTTTAAACGCCATTCACCTTATCCCAGGTTCAAACACCTGAACGGTGCCCTGTGGACGCCCTCGCTTTACCATACCCAGTCTTGCACGCTGGCTGGATTCTTCGCACAATCCGCTGCACAAACCGGGGTAAGCCAGATCCAGTCTCTGATCGGCGCCTTGTGCCAGGTATTTTCAGCACACCTGATAACACCCGAGATCCTGATGGCGGTGACCTTCACCGGTCGTACTTGCCGGGAAACCCGAGACATGATAGGGCCGCTATATAAAGTTGCCCCTTTGCTGGTTAAGCCCGATGAAACGCTTGATTTCAATGCCTCAGTCGCCTCAGGCGTGGCCAAAATCTACAATGAATGTGTGCCCGAGTTCACCCAGGTTATTGCCCAGCCCGCGCTGACCGAATATTTGCCCTACTTCAAGCTCAATTACATTACCAACAGCAATCAACTGCTGGCGCTCGATTTTGATGGCTTTACGCTGCAACCGGAAGACCATGGCGATCAGGAAGATGTGATAAAAAATATGGGGGTTTCACACCGGGTGCCACTCAATATCGTGGCAGTGCAATCTGGTGAGAACCTGGTGATGAACTGGCATTATGTCGAAGGCGCTTTGTCTGACAGTATGATAACCAATATGCTCGACGGGTTTTCCAGGATATTACGTGAATCTGAGGAGTGCCCCCCACTACAACGCTTTGCAGAGTAATCTGCAAGGAACGTTAAGTCATTTCCTCAACCCCATTAGATTTAACAGAGCGACTGCACGTTGCAGTCGCTCTGACTATTTATACTTCAGACATGGTGCGAGGGGTGGCTTTTAGCTTAAGCTCAGCCACTTTGTAAAACGCCAGGGCCGCGAAAGAGGTCAGCGTTGTCAGCACAAATAACATTACCCCGCTCGAAAAATCCAGCACCAGGCCGCCTAAAATGGGCGCAAACGCATATCCTAATGAACACAAACCTGCCGCACCAAAATAGCTGGCCTTAAGGTTATCAGGCGCCAGCCTGTCTACATACACATTGATATTGCTGAACATAATCGCTTCGCTCAGACTCAGCACAATCATCGCCGTTATCCAGCCCCAGGTATTGTGCACATCATTCAGGGCCATCATCACTTGCGAGACTACTAAGATAGCGCCGCCCAGATACAGCCGGTGCTCTATTCGCCAGTTGCGCATCAAATGCAACAGCGGAAACTGACAGACAATGATCACGGTAGAGTTGGTAATGATCACCGCCGAGATCAACCAGGCAAGCTCTGGGACTTCAGCGCGGGTAAGGTATTGCACCAGGCTGGTATCACACTGCGCATAAACAAAGTACACCAGCGTCGTTGCAACTAACACCACCAAAAAAGTGCTGTCTTTATTGAGTATTTTCAGCCACTGAGAGAACTTAGGCGCAGACTGAGTAGTCTGTGCGGAGCTTCCACCCTTAGGCCGGAAGTACACCAAAGCCACCAGCAATCCCAGATAAGACACCGCAGTATAAATAAAACTGAATTGCTCGCCATTGAGGCCCGCCCACAGGCCATACAGCGGACCCAAGGCAGCACCCACATTGACCAAAAAGTACAGTAAGTGAAGTGCCAGCTCGCGATCTTTGGGGTTGGCCAGCTCCTCCGTCAGCAAGGCTTTGCTGGGTGCTTCCCATAATGTGCGAGGCATACAAGCCAGAAACACTGCGACGGCAAACAGCCACAGCGCATCGGCCAGTGCCAACAAGGCAAAAGACCCCACCCCAACCAGCACTGCCACATAAAGCATTTTGCTACGGCCAAAACGGTCTGCCAGATTGCCAGTATAAAACCCTAAAAACACGGCCAGCGTGGCTGAGCCGGTTAACAGCAACCCAACCTCAGTGGCGCTCAGACCATAACTTTCATACAGCATCACTGCGAGAAACGGCCACACCATATAGTAACTTGCGCGAACAAAGAAATTGCCAATCAACATCACCCAGACCAGAGGCGTAAATCGCGACAACTGCATTGGTAAACTACTTATATCCATATTTTTCCCTAGTATCGTTATTTTTATTGCGGCCAGACTAATTCCTCAAGTTAAGTTTAGGTCAAACTCAATTTAGTCTTTTTTACTATTTTCATCATATCATCACGCAAGATTGTGCAAACAATAATAAAAACACGCGTTATCAGAGCCTGAGAACAAAAATGCGGCCGTTTTGGCCGCATCAACAGAACACCTCAATGACGAGATAACCGGTATTAAATAGAGCGGGATGCACTTAGCGCTTTGGCCATCCACTGGGCTTTACTCAGACCCTGTTGAGTGATCTCAGTATCCGGCTGTACTGGTGTCATTTGTTGCTTGCCAGACGGACGGTCCAGAATAAAGCGCGGTGCAACGGCACGTATCCCGGTATGCTTGAGCGTCAGAAACTGGATCCCACCACTTTGCGAGCTGCGTCCACCGGTTGGGGTGCCAACCAAAGTCGCTAATCCATAGTCCTGAATGGTATTTGCAAACAGCACGGATGATGAGTAGGTCAAAGGTCCAGTCAACACACTGACCTTACCTTTAAAACGCACACTTTGATCTGCTTCTGGCTGCGTCATCTTAGTCAACTCCCCTGACACGACGGAGCCGACAACCTCACCCGGATCACGATACTTCTGCAGAATTCGCACCTGATAGGTCGAACCATGGCGGTATGGTTGAGTGGCGATATATTTCAGTATGCCTCGTTTCCAGAAAACGTCATCTCCACCGGTATTGTCAGAAATATCTATCATCAGATGCTGGATCTGGGCTTTATTCAGCTGTGCAAATGTATCCGCCATAAAGCGAAAATAAGCATCCGGATCGTCCCAGCCAAACTGCTTAATAGTTAAAACAGCCTGTTGGTTGTCGAGCAGTTTGAGATTGAAGTTTTCGTCAAAAGTGCGTTGCTTGATACTCTTGGGTGCCTTATTCAGTGCAATCACCTGTACTGTCTGGCCCGTGCCGAGCGTTACCGTAAATGCATCTGTGGCGCCGTACATCAGCCGATAGGTCATAGCAAATCGGCGAGCCAGTAAAGCACTGCGAAACGCCAGGTTGTCGCCCTCAATTCGCTCCAGCAATGTTGCCACCACCTCAGCCGCCGGTACGCCATTAATTTCACTGATGTATTTTCCATCATGAGCCGATGGAGCACCACCCAGCTCACTGACAATGCTCAGCCCTTGCTCACTTACCAATACCTCAAACGGAAACAATGTTATCCCCTGTGCGACCCACTTTCGCCACTGCGCATTGGTACCATCTCCAATGCTCAGGTGGCCATCCGCCATCATACCGTTGAGGCTGGCAAACTCACGCCATACCTGTTCACCGGTCATCGGTTTGTCCAGCGTGTCACGCAGTGTGTCCAGCCGGGCATAAAACGCATCAATATCATGAATACTGTGCGTCAGGTCCGGATGTGTGGCATGTACCCAGTGCGTCCATTGATCGATATCCGCCTGAATTTGCTCTGCACTGTATCGCTCAGAGAAATGCCCCAGCGACTCTTGTGCCTGAACTACCTGGGTACCAAGCATCAGCACCACGGCTTTAACCAGTGAAGAACTTAACTTACGTCTGAACCAGGCGACTACGCCTTTACTGTGCTGTTCAGGAGCCTGGGCAGAAACGGGTGCAGTATTAGTGTACATATCGGTATCCTTTGTATTGTATTTGTTGTTTTGTCGTCATGGATACTGACTGCAGTTTACATACCAAAATTAATATAAATAAAATCAATAACTTATAAAACACCATTCCAATCCCGGACGGACAGCGGACAGTCCGCGGACGCTCTTTTTTTGTACCTTTTTCGTTGGATGTCGCCTTTTCATACTGTAATATGGCGTGGAATTTTTAATGGAGAAATAAAATGCAGTATTTCGCGGTTGGCATGCTAAGCATGCTGGGTATGATAGGAACAACCCACGCAAAAGTAGATATTAGTCAGCTCAGTGCCTATAAAGTAGCTGAACATGAATATGTGGCTTATGAGGGGTCTAATGGTGTCTCAAAAATTGCAGGGAACACCCTGTTTAAAGAAGGCAAAGAAGGCAATACCCTCTATCATGTCGATGATCAGGGCATTACCTTTAAACGCCAGTATCCTAAGTCACATTTCGTCGAACCGACAAACATTGTTGTTGAATATGAGCTATCTGACGATGGTAAAAAACTGCTCTCGATTGACAAACATAACGAAATTGCAAAAATCTGGCAGATCAACACCGACTTTTCACTTACGCTCGTATCAGAGATCAACTTCAACACGCCACCCGAGGCAATGACATTTGTCGAACTTGATTTTCAGAATGGCCATTATATTTTGTATGGTCAGACAGAGGAAAACACCTTTGTTCGCACCGTATTTTACTGGGATCAAGCCAATGACCGCTTTTCGCAACAAAGCCGCTTAACACTCAACAATCCAACCCCAACTCACGAAATTACATTTCACAGCTACCCAGAGCAGGGGCTGATGGTCGCAATCTCTCCAGAAAAGCTCTATCTATATCAGGAAAGTGCACAAGGATTTGAACTTAAGCTGGAACAGGACTTTGAGTTTGTAAGCCATAACCGCATTGTAACCAAGCTGGACACCATCAATAACCGCTTGCTGGTACATTACTGGAAAGAAACCATAACGTTAGAGCTGGGCGCAAACAATAAAGTGACAGCGGTCACAACGCTCCCCCATGAGTCTTTGTTTGGACTTAACATAACAGTGCATGATTTGCACCCAACCGAAGATCAGTTAATTGCTCACACTCTGGGCTGCTTACACACGTTAAACTTGAGCGACACCAATACCTATACCGCCACAGAATTAGAGTGCAATCCGGCGATCTACGATATCCGTGATATCAGCGCGGATGGCAACAAACTGCTGATGCCTGGCAGAGGCCTTACTGTCGCTGATATCTCAAATATTGATGACGTTGAGCTGATCAACCGACCACGAGAGCAAGGACGTGTAAAAACGGCTGGCAATGGCGAGGTGAACCTGCCTTTGGGGGAGCACAGCAGCCTGAATTACAATCGTATACTGCTGACACACACCCATTTAACCCCAGAATTTGGCCAGACTTTCGTATCTGACAACCCGCTGGCACAGGACCCTATCGCCGAATGCAGATACGATTGCCAGGCCTGGCTCGCGCTAGGCAAAGAGGTGGTGGCGCTGAATGGAGATCAATTTATCCGTTACAATGTAGAGGGCGATGAGGAAACCCTGCACTCGACCAGCGGCACGCTGACTGTGGCTGACGACCTCCCTCTTGAGCGCTGGTATAAAGCCATTGCATTGAATGATACAGACTTTATGCTCACTGACGGCATCTCTATGTTTGTCTTCACCAGAACGGAAGCTGGCTTTGCACATAAGTTCACTCAGCCGCTGGAAACGCAAATTGAGTTTGGATTCTATGGTTATAGCCCGGTCGACTTTATCCCTCAAAATAACCAGTTGCATTTATTCGACAGAGACAATAAGCAACTGGCTCGCTACGATTACACCGGCAATGCACTCACTTACGCCACCGCCGTACCTTTTGGTCCACTAGACTCGGGTGCCCTCTCAGAGCGTTACCTGGCAACTTACATGCTCAACGGCCACCTGATTGTGGAAACTATCCGTGGCTATCTGGACGAAAAATCAATTAAATTCCTCAAAATTGAAGACAGTACACTGATTGAAGAAGCCAGCCTGCCAGGTGCACTACTCGCACCGCCACACGCGCTCAGTGCCGAGCAGATGGCCCTTTTCATCGATCAGGGAGACGACAAGGTCTATGTATTCGATGCGTCGGTTGACGATCACTTGATTGAGGTGGGTGACTATAGTGGCTACGATGGAAGTTACACGGCAAAAGATCAACTGCTGCATTTTTATGGTCAGGGCAGTGTCTTTGTCGGTGAAGCCCTGAAACCACTTTCCGATACGCTGGACATCACTACTTTGCAAGGTGTTGAAGCAGAATTTGACCTCAATGAGATTTTTAACGCCTCACTGCAGGGCAAACTGACATTTTCAGCGGAGAATTTACCACTGGGTCTGACCTTATCCGAACAAGGCATTATGCACTTTGACGGCACCGAGCTGTACGACACGACGATAGAGATTGATGTCATGGATAGCCATCAGAGGACCGTTACTTTTTCAGTGCTCAATAGCTATGTCCCGGGTCCCCAGGCCATAGACAGCCTGCTGATTGAGGTCACGCAAAATGAATCACACACCGTGGATCTGAAAACCCTGGTTACCGACGCTCTGGCAGTCGCAGTCAATGGTGTTGCAGGAGACATGACTTTGTCTGACTCGACCCTCACCATAACCTTTACCGAGCCCGGTGAATATCAACTGCCTTTCAGTGCAGTCAACGTGCAAGGCGCCATCACAACCCACATTCTGCAATTT
This sequence comes from Pseudoalteromonas ardens, assembly GCF_030125445.1. Taxonomy (NCBI): domain Bacteria; kingdom Pseudomonadati; phylum Pseudomonadota; class Gammaproteobacteria; order Alteromonadales; family Pseudoalteromonadaceae; genus Pseudoalteromonas; species Pseudoalteromonas ardens. Next base: position 896,979 of record NZ_JASJUV010000001.1, on the reverse strand, counting down.
GATGTGTCAGAGCAAGTCAGCGATCAGGGCGACGACTCAGACGCTGAAAAAAATCCAGACGATGGGGAACAGGATAGTGGCAACGGTGACAGTGACGGTGGAGAAACGGAAACTAAAACCGACGAAAACACCACATCAAACACTGGCAATGCCAGCAGCACGACCAACACCGCCAGTCCTGCAAAAAGTGAGGGTGGCTCAGGTGGTAGTATGGCCTGGTTACTGATGGCAATGGCTCTGCTGTTGCCTGCTCGCAGCCGCTCCAGAAAAATGCGTTGAACCGCGCTGATTAAGTAAAAAAGGCGCCAACAGGCGCCTTTTTTATGTGCTTAGTGAGCCATGATCCCCAGTCGCTGAACGAACTGTTGATACGGCGGATACTCGTGCAATGGCGTAAACACCGGATCCACCGCCGCCCACAGCACGGCGTACTGGCGCGCCTCAAAAGCCTGATTCAGGTACGTTACTGCAATGTCGGGCTCACCCGCCATAACCGCGTAACGCGCTAGGGAAATAGGCGGTGTGTAATGACCAATCTCTGCACGTAAGGGATCTTCGGTTAACAACCAACGATACACGCCGGGCAGGCCCTCACGCCCAAATACCGACTCAACCTGCGATATAAGCTGCGGGCTGTAACCTGCATCCTGCATCACCCATTTCATCTGCGCAAATGCATTATCATGCTCTCCGAGTTGTTCGTACACCGTGCGTAAACACGTGTGATAAAAGCGATTGCTGTCGCTGTAAGGCTGTAATTTCAGCAGTGCATCCAGCGCGGCTTCGTGACGCTGGCTCATGGTATAGACCCAGGCCACACTTTCGCTGGAATACCCGTTGGGCTCCAGCAACCGATACTGCTCAATATGTTCCAGCGCGCCCTGAAAATCCCCCCTCGCAAGCAGGTATTGCCCGTACCAATGATGCCCCTCGGCATGGGGTAAAGCAGCCCTGAAGTAACGCCTTGCAGCGTGCGGGTCAAAGTCGATTAACATGATCAGCTGGGCCATCAGCAAATTGGCTTTCAGATGTTCGGGTGATTTGGCCAGCACCGATTGGAGCAGAGCCCTGGCACGATTGCGGTTACGGGCATGACGTTGCGGGTCGTCCAGTAGCTGACGTAAATAGGCATCTGCCAGCCACACTTGCGGCTCTATCAGATCGGTGCGCCTGAGTGTCAGTTGCTGCAACAAAGCGATACTCTGATCAATGGCAGCGGGGTCGTGATTAAGTAAATAACGTGCTTTTTTAAATTGCTCTGCCTGTTCGGGCGACATGGGCTCATGTGCCGACAATTCGCGAAACTGACTGCCCAACAGCACTACGCCCAGCAAGCAAATGGCGGCCAGTATCATCACAGCCCCTGAAAACAAGGGCTTATCTTCACCTATTTTTGGGCCCACCCAGCGGTAACCAACCCCTGACACCGTTTTAATATAAATGGGCTGTTTAACGCTATCGCCCAGCAACTTACGCAGACCATTAACGGTGACATAAATGGCATCTTCACTCACCACCCGGCCCGGCCATAAGGTGTTAAAGATCTGCTCTTTCGTCACATCCTGACTGGCATGTGTCATGAGCAATGTCAGCAGCGCATACTGCTTATCATCCAGCGAGATAACACGCTGACCACTATGCAACTGCTGATGCTGGTGGTTAAGCACCCAATCTGGTTTTGGAATGATGTTGACCGTCGCCATCCCGGCAGCCTCTGATAGAACCCTTTCTGACCACCGATAATAAAGTAAATTTTTTGTAAAGTCTCGTACCGATTTATCGAAATATTAATCACTGTTACGCTCAGCGGGTATATCACTCAGATATTCAACAAATTCCACTTCAAATCCTGCCGGGTCAATAAAGTACACATTTTTGCGATGCGGATGCTGTGCACCCTGTTTATCTACGGGATACCCGGCCTGCGTCAGGCGTGCAACAATCCTGTCAACCGACTGCACCACATAGGCAAAGTGCGCCAGCCCCACCGAATCACCACTCAACTCCCGATTACTGCCCTCACCGTGATCGCTAAAGGCAATATAATGGTGGTCATCTCCAAAATGTAACCAGTTTCTGGGTTTGCCGTGCCAGCTTCCGCTTCCTTCGCTACGTACACGCCAGTGAGGAAAAGCAGCCTGGTAGAAGTTAAGGGCCTGCTCAACGTCGTTAACAACTAAATTTACATGTTCCAGATACATAGCGTGCCTCCTTATTTATTTTGCATTGTGCCATTGAACAAACGCAGTAACTGCGCGCTAAACGATGAATGATTAATAGTGACTTGTTTCATGTCCTGACTCCTCTATTGATGTGCAGCCAAGATAAAACCTCAAGTTAAGTTGTGGTAAAGCGTTTTTTTAATTTTATTTATCTCAGGTCGTTACGATGCTGACAAACATCAATGAGCACTTGAATATTGTATAAAATATAATATATTTATTTAGCTTCTGTTTATTTTTCATACAGAAGCCACAGGTTTGGATCCGCACACGAGCCAAAGAGTTTACTTATCCATTTGTTTATTAAGGATTAAAAGTACATTCGAGCACAGCATATCCGGGCCACTCTAAACCGCATACATGCGGTTAATACAACAACTGTAAAGGAAAGAACGATGAATCTGGTTAAACACACGTGGTGCATACCACTGCTTGTTTTACTCAATGGCCCGGCTATCGCAGCCCAGCTGGAAGATAAATGCGCTACTTCTGCTCCCTTCACCGGCAGGACGTTGCAAGATGGAGAAACCGTCTGTCTGCCAGCCAGCTCGCGTACCTATCTGAGCGTGGCGAATTTGGACAACTATGACAACGTTGCCATCAGTACCGCTTACGGCACTGGCGACCTCAGCCTGTATGCCCGCAGTGGTGGCTGGCCCAGGCTGGACGGCAGCGACCCTAGCTCTTCCACACCGGGCAATCAAGAATGTATTGTGCTGAAACGTCCCGCTTCGTATTGGGGCTATATCACACTGGATGGCAGCCACAGCGGCAGCTCTATTGTCGTCGATCTGGGTGCTACGACCTGTCGAACCACAGATACTACAGAGCCACCAACAGAGCCCCCGGGTGGCAACGACGGGTACCCATACGATCATGTCAATATTCAGGTGTATCGCTTTCAGTTTAGCGACACCCCACTGACATGGCCGACCATGGAAAGTGACTTACAAGGAGTCACTACCTACTACGATCAGCAGTCTTATGGCCGCTTTAATGTCACTTACGACACCAGTACGCCCGTCATTCACATCAATCAGCCTAAGAGCACCTATGACAACGACTTCCATGGCTGGACCGCCCTGTGGAAAAGTAAGATCAGTGCACTCGGTGTTGACCCGGATGCCCCGGGCAATGCTCAGGTGGTGATGATGGTGGCACCCCAGGTAGGCAACTTTAACTCCAGCGCTGCACCACCGAGTATTTCACTTTACCACCACACCACAGGTGTGATTGCGCACGAACTGGGACACGCACTGGGGCTGCGCCACGCCAAAGCACTGGAAGCAGGTCCGGGTAAAGTCATCGGCGTAGGTGATTACGACACAGAGAGCCTGAACTATGGCAATGTTTACAGCATGATGGGCATGGGCGCTCACTCTTTACAGGCCTACAACTTGCTGTACAAACACTTTTTTGGCTGGCTGACCGACAGTGAAGTACCGGTGATTAATGCCTCGGGTACCTACCGTATTTATGCTTTTGACCAGGCCGCTAACAATCAGGGATACATTGGCCTGCGCTTAAAGTCTGGCAATGGCAAATACACTTACTGGCTGGAATACCGTACCTCGCACGACCGATATACCGATACGCAAAATGGCGTGCTGATCAACTTACAAGGCTATTTTGAAAATGAAACCGATGAGCGATTCTGGAAAACCACCTCCTATCTGCTGGATATGACCCCGGGCTCCAAAACACCCGGCTGGTGGGGCGATGACCAAACCGACTCCGAGCTGATCATAGGTCAAAGCTATACCGATCACTGGGGCGGATTTACCATCACCCCCACCCGCAAAGGCGGCACTGTAGGTACGCCCGACGCATGGATTGAAGTACAGGTAGAACTGAAATAAAGCAATGACTTAACGCATACATTGCCATACTAATAAGATAGCAGGCCCCCTCCTGCTGTCTTATTTTGGTGTACACCCTCGTATTCCAGTTCCACAATGGTAACGATTGCACAGGAACTGAGCCCATAAGCCGTTCAACATACAAGCTACGTTGTCACCGTAAGCCTGAATTAAACAGGCAAGTGTTCTTAAACACGACGATATAATAGGGAGACGAAACAGAATTGGCAGAAGGAAAGCTGAACGCAGACAGTCTGGTTTTGATGAGAAAAGCGGATACCGTAGGTAAGGTCAGCACAACATGGCTGACCTCATTTGATAAGCAATTAAAATGCGTACTGTAGGTTTACACCCCAGTTGCGATACTCATCCACATAACGATATTCCGTGTTCACAGACCAGGCTTCATTGAAGTGATAGCCCACAGCCAGCAAACCGTACAGACTATTAGGCGCTTCGCCTGACAAGTGTTCGTATCCCACTGCGGCTTTGAGCGCCAGATTGTCAAAAAAGACTGTCTGATATTGAACACGCAGGTCCCAAAAATCTACATCTCTGGAGCTACTGGCATAACGCAACTCCGAGTTTGAACCATCGCTGCGTCTGGTCCAATATTCAGAGCGATAATCAAGCTCCAGTTTACCAAGCAACAAACCGACATCAATCGCTGAGGTAGTGTCCAGGTCGAAGACAAAGCCACCACCCAGACGATACTGATTCAGTTCATACTCGTCATTTGAATACATGGTGCCAAAGCCTTCAAAATGGTCAACTTCAGGACCACTTCTTTCAAACTGCTCTGCATTTAGTTCGAAGTAAAACTCGTTGACGCGTTTACTGAGGGTGAGTTGCATGCCACCAAGGGACAAGTCCGAGCTTTCACTGTGACGTTTATAACCCACCTCAACATAATCGTAATTTACCGCCTGAGCTTGCTCTGCCATGGCACTCGTACCAAATAACAACAAGGCCAAACCGGCCAAAGATGGTAACTGCTTCATATCAATCCTAAATATGTACCTAAAATGAGCGCGACATTGTATTGATTTTTCAGTAAATAGCCAGCTATTTTATTCAAGGTGGGGGCCTATAACATAGGTAGATCATGCCGGGAAACTGAACTGATATGTAGCAAAAGGCATGACTGCAAATACGCCGATGTGTGGATGGCAATTAGAGTATTGATAAACTAATCGCCGCTTGCATAATACAAAGCTATGTAGAGTTACCCTGCACTGTTATCCGCCGATTTCTTAGTTTCGACTGAACTATCTTTACCCGACTTACTCATAATTGCTTTAGCCAGATCAACAGCCTGTTCAACAGCACTATTCGCTTCTGGCCCTGTAAACTGAATATTGTCAGTTCGGAAAAGCTCTTTAAGATAACTGATATCTAAATCGCTAACGTTTTTAACCAAACGAAGAGTATCTGCCCTGCTGTTATATAACGCTGCAAGTTTGAGGTTATAACGAAGCATTGATACTAGAATCTGTACCAGGAAAACCAAAAGAAATATAATTCCGATCCGTGTAGACAAAGATGAAACAATGACCATGTGAGATTCACTTTTGTTTTTATTCGCATCATCTATAAACCTTTTTTCTAAACTTGCTATTCCATCGGAAATTATTTTTACCTCTTTTTTAAACTCTTCCTCTGTAATAGCCTCAGGTTTTCTATTAAGCCCATATCGACTGCCATCGCTAAAAAGATGATTATGCTGATCCATTATTTTTTTTGTCTGAAATGCAGGGTCAAAATTCCGAGCATTAGTATCTGCCAAGTAAAACAATGATATCCCCGTCGCAATACATAAAGCTATCGCCAAAGCAATTAGTCTGCATACGAGCTTTAGTTCATTAGCCCGCTTTTGGAGTTTTTCAATTACCGAAATAAGTACTTTGTTTTGGTTAATACTCAGAAGTCTAAGGTCTTCTTCCTGCTCATTTTTAGAGAACAAGAAATACAACGAAATTGTAAATAACCAAATGAAAAAACCATATTGTATTGCCTTGTCTTCAGCATCAACCAGGGAGTGTGACGTCAAAAAACCAACCGTTAAATATACTGACAAGCAATACACAGCAAAAAGCAGCGCTAGCTTTTTCGCCGTTTCAATTTGTTTAAGCGTCCTTTGGGCATATTGAAAATAGGTATCATCTAGTTTGTTAGCTAGCTCTTTTACTATATGTAAAAAAGCACAGAATACAGTCAAGCCTACCAGAATATTCACCATCAATGAGTCAGGATCATATATAGAGTTATCCTCATAATCAATATCGTAAACTCCCTGGAGTATCCCCCCTAACATAAAAATAAGAAGGAGAGGTTGCACTATCACTAAGATACTCAAAGCTCTTTTCATATGCCTATCCTTATCGGTTACTTAAATCGTTTAACCAGGTGCGTGCTATTAACACTGATTTACTCAGTATTAAATATCAAAATTCGCTTTATTCGTAGCTTGTTGAGGTAAACGCATGACAGAGAGAGGTGAACAGAGAGTGAGCAATTTCACGCTTGCCACTTTAGAACGACGCGCACAACGAGGGAACGACCGATGGACATAGCTTCATGGAGACTCTTGGCCTAATCAAATGTCGATATAGACCCGTACGTACGGGGAATACAAGTAGGCCCCAACTTTAAGTGCAGCCCAGACCGGTTTAGCCCTGTGAGTACGGGGAATACAAGTAGGCCCCAACTTTGAGTACAGCCCAGACCGGTTTAGCCCTGTGAGTACGGGGAACACTTTTCTGTTTGCTATATTCTGCGGGGTCAATTTATTGATGACACCCATCGGGTCTTTGCTGTTTCAATCCACGCGCCCGTGCAGGACGCGACCGATACACCACTAAGGGGGTTAAATGATTCCTGGTTTCAATCCACGCGCCCGTGCAGGACGCGACTGCAGCTCAATCCGCTGGCATACACGCAACCCCGTTTCAATCCACGCACCCGTGCAGGACGCGACATCCCATAATACAACACTATGTGTCGGGCGCTGCGGTTTCAATCCACGCGCCCGTGCAGGACGCGACGGCCATGACTGGCCTTGCAGCTGATTGGGTGGTGTTTCAATCCACGCGCCCATGCAGGACGCGACCTCAAAAGCCCCTTGCGCAGCACCACCACCTGAATGTTTCAATCCACGCGCCCGTGCAGGACGCGACTTCAGTAAAAATATTACCCGTCTGTTTGTACCTGTTTCAATCCACGCGCCCGTGCAGGACGCGACGAAGATCATTGCCGCAGCTGGCGAAGGGGTTTGGTTTCAATCCACGCGCCCGTGCAGGACGCGACGCATCCATTCTGCGTACCAGCCATCGTTGAGATGTTTCAATCCACGCGCCCGTGCAGGACGCGACGTTTTGTTTTTTACTGGGTTTCAGGCTTGGGTTGTTTCAATCCACGCGCCCGTGCAGGACGCGACGGTTGAAGCGGAAGTGACACTCAAGTTGGACCACGTTTCAATCCACGCGCCCGTGCAGGACGCGACTGCTGTCTAACCTCTAAGCAATATAATTTAATTGTTTCAATCCACGCGCCCGTGCAGGACGCGACGTCCCGGAGCACCTAAACAACCAAACGATTGAACTGTTTCAATCCACGCGCCCGTGCAGGACGCGACCGGGCGAAATCAACAATACTGAATGGCAACTGGGTTTCAATCCACGCGCCCGTGCAGGACGCGACTACCGGTTCCTATTAGATAAATTGCTCTGTGGGGTTTCAATCCACGCGCCCGTGCAGGACGCGACGTATGGAGGTGATGCAGTGAGCTATTTTATCGTTGTTTCAATCCACGCGCCCGTGCAGGACGCGACGCCCCAGAATAATGGAAAGCCGCACATTAATGAGTTTCAATCCACGCGCCCGTGCAGGACGCGACAACAATAAGAATTGAATTTGATACCGAGATAAAAGTTTCAATCCACGCGCCCGTGCAGGACGCGACGGTTAAGGAAAGAGCCCAGAAAGCAGAGAGAAAAGGTTTCAATCCACGCGCCCGTGCAGGACGCGACGATGGCAGCGCAGGGGCATCGCCTTTTTAAAGGGTTTCAATCCACGCGCCCGTGCAGGACGCGACAACTACACAACCTATTTCAACAACTACATACTGGTTTCAATCCACGCGCCCGTGCAGGACGCGACATTAGTTCGTACCTGAGCTTGTCCGTGTTCTGTTGTTTCAATCCACGCGCCCGTGCAGGACGCGACAAGGTAGCAAAGCGTAACGATTACTTAGATTGTGTTTCAATCCACGCGCCCGTGCAGGACGCGACCGGTGGAGCACAGGCAATTTACAATGCGACGATGTTTCAATCCACGCGCCCGTGCAGGACGCGACAAAAAGGACAGTGTTCTGGCTCTGGATTTGGCCAGTTTCAATCCACGCGCCCGTGCAGGACGCGACGTTAACGACTCCAACGGCTGGGACCGTAACAGTGGTTTCAATCCACGCGCCCGTGCAGGACGCGACGGCTGGCCAGGGTCTTATTGCTACGATGCAGCAAGTTTCAATCCACGCGCCCGTGCAGGACGCGACTAACACTTTAAAGTGGTGGAGCTGGGGGGATTTGTTTCAATCCACGCGCCCGTGCAGGACGCGACCAGGATATGGGATATGCAGCATCTACACACCCCGTTTCAATCCACGCGCCCGTGCAGGACGCGACCAGACAGGCGTAGCCCAGTCCAGCAACAGAACACGTTTCAATCCACGCGCCCGTGCAGGACGCGACTCTGGGTACGGTACCGTTAGCCATAGACCAAACTGTTTCAATCCACGCGCCCGTGCAGGACGCGACTTTTAAAGCTTGCTGATAACGCAAACGATCAGGGTGTTTCAATCCACGCGCCCGTGCAGGACGCGACAACGGGCACCAGTTTAAAATATGGGACGAAGAGGTTTCAATCCACGCGCCCGTGCAGGACGCGACATTTCGCCGATTCGCACTACAGCATGACCCCGACGTTTCAATCCACGCGCCCGTGCAGGACGCGACCAACACATGATAGTGTGGTTTCAGCGTTTTACTTGTTTCAATCCACGCGCCCGTGCAGGACGCGACAGCCTCACAGGTGCCTGAGAATAGCCATCTAGCCGGTTTCAATCCACGCGCCCGTGCAGGACGCGACTTTACAGTCCAGATGCTTGCTGGATTTTTGGTATGTTTCAATCCACGCGCCCGTGCAGGACGCGACGATGTGTCTTTACAGATTCCTGAGCTGCTTTTTTGTTTCAATCCACGCGCCCGTGCAGGACGCGACGGCATGGAAGATACCAAAGCCAGGAAGTTGTGGGTTTCAATCCACGCGCCCGTGCAGGACGCGACCTTCGGCGGTCAATGCGGTAGCAACCGCGCTAACCGTTTCAATCCACGCGCCCGTGCAGGACGCGACGGCAGCGACTCACAAACGCCTGTCACCAACAGGGTTTCAATCCACGCGCCCGTGCAGGACGCGACTTGGTGATTTATGCAAGATGTAAGATGTACTTGCGGTTTCAATCCACGCGCCCGTGCAGGACGCGACTGCTCTGTTCTAAATCTCTTAAACCTGAACCCAGTTTCAATCCACGCGCCCGTGCAAGACGCGACCTTTTGCCATTTTTCCTCCCGAAATCTATTCACGTTTCAATCCACGCGCCCGTGCAGGACGCGACATTTGAAAACGTAGAGGTTGAAAAAACGTTTCGAGTTTCAATCCACGCGCCCGTGCAGGACGCGACCACATATTTTTATTTTGAAGACAAATATAACCTGTTTCAATCCACGCGCCCGTGCAGGACGCGACCTACTGGGCCTTGTGCCTGTTTGTGGGAGAGGTGGTTTCAATCCACGCGCCCGTGCAGGACGCGACTGCTTTTGCCATATACATTGGCCAACTAGAAAAGTTTCAATCCACGCGCCCGTGCAGGACGCGACCCCCGCTCAACTTCACGAATAACCCGTATAGTCGGTTTCAATCCACGCGCCCGTGCAGGACGCGACCATGTAGTATATTTTCATAAAACACCAATGAGCTGTTTCAATCCACGCGCCCGTGCAGGACGCGACCCTTGCCGCGGTGCAGTTAGGTTTGCATACCAAGGTTTCAATCCACGCGCCCGTGCAGGACGCGACTGAAGGTGAGGGCTTGCCTGGGCCGATCAATGTGTTTCAATCCACGCGCCCGTGCAGGACGCGACCACTCAGGGTGGTGTAAGTCATTATTTTTCTGGGTTTCAATCCACGCGCCCGTGCAGGACGCGACCTGACCCTTTTTTCCCTGTTTCAACATTGCTTTGTTTCAATCCACGCGCCCGTGCAGGACGCGACACAGGTTGGTAATGTCAGATCTCATTCAAAAAACGTTTCAATCCACGCGCCCGTGCAGGACGCGACTTTTATGCACTAAAAAGTCTGATTTCTGCTTCATGTTTCAATCCACGCGCCCGTGCAGGACGCGACTGGCCGCAGTTACTTTCGCTTAAACCACTTCCAGTTTCAATCCACGCGCCCGTGCAGGACGCGACGCCATGCGCCCTTGCAGTGGGATCGGGAGTGTGGTTTCAATCCACGCGCCCGTGCAGGACGCGACGTGGCTAAGGCAATGGCAACACAAAGTACCTACCGTTTCAATCCACGCGCCCGTGCAGGACGCGACGCCTGTTTTGGACCACAAGTCGTGATGCTCGTAGTTTCAATCCACGCGCCCGTGCAGGACGCGACTGTTTGAAGATGTTCAGGACAATTCAAAAGCGCTGGTTTCAATCCACGCGCCCGTGCAGGACGCGACTGTATACCCGAGACCGACAATAGCTAGCGCATCTGTTTCAATCCACGCGCCCGTGCAGGACGCGACAAAAAACAGCGACAAAAACAGGCAAATAAACTCTGTTTCAATCCACGCGCCCGTGCAGGACGCGACTGATACTAGCCTCTAATCTGAGGGCGTTTTTAGCGTTTCAATCCACGCGCCCGTGCAGGACGCGACGCCGTCAATCAAAAAGACGAGCAGCAAAACGAGGTTTCAATCCACGCGCCCGTGCAGGACGCGACAGAGTTAACATAAAAAATATGTTCCGATTAACCCGTTTCAATCCACGCGCCCGTGCAGGACGCGACTTGTACTTTTACCAATTTAAGCATTTTAAAAAAGGTTTCAATCCACGCGCCCGTGCAGGACGCGACGTTTTCCTTGGATTTTAAGCAGTTTGTAGATGATGTTTCAATCCACGCGCCCGTGCAGGACGCGACCAAATCTAAGGGGTATGATGTTTTATCTGCCATGTTTCAATCCACGCGCCCGTGCAGGACGCGACAGCATGAATGAGCGTCAAAAACGAGTTATACGAGTTTCAATCCACGCGCCCGTGCAGGACGCGACGGCCAGGTGATCACGACGCTGGACAATAACCCAGTTTCAATCCACGCGCCCGTGCAGGACGCGACAACCAGTCTCAGTGACGCCATGGCCGAAGCCACGTTTCAATCCACGCGCCCGTGCAGGACGCGACTATTGATAAAAATTTATTCAGACTCAAAACCGCGTTTCAATCCACGCGCCCGTGCAGGACGCGACCTGGTCTGGTAAGCATTAAAAGCAGCAAACAAAGTTTCAATCCACGCGCCCGTGCAGGACGCGACTGCCTTGTTGCCAAGGCCCAGCCAGCTTAGCAAAAATGCTTGGTTTGCGCTAACCTCGATAAAAATCATGGTCAAACACACTGCCAAGCCAGCGGTAATTTAAAATAGCCTTATTTTTAAAGAACATACATAAGCGCTAACCTCCCAGGGTTTTTATGAGAACCAGGGGGTAGCGCTGAGGTATTCAAATTGGGGATCAAAGAATGAGTGGATCACGAAAAATATCAATGGCCGCTTTAGCGCCGTGATGTTCCACTTTATTGTGCCAGTTTTTGCCTAATTTATAGAACCTCAGGCTGTCGACTTGTGGATCATAGATTTTTAACAACTTGGCCTTAAAACTCACCCACTGCGCCGGGTCTACTTCGCACTCAAATACTGAGTACTGTACGCGCACTCCATGATCCAGGCAGACCTTGGCAAGGTTACGTAAGCGTTTTTGTCCGTCTTCGCTCTCAAAAGAAACATCATAAGTCACCAATACCATCATAGTGTATATCCTTACTTTTTCAGGTAAAAAGGCGGGTAGCATTCTAGGTCGCCCCGAATATGCCGAGCCAGTAGCATGGCCTGCACGTGCGGCAGTAAACCCAACTGAATTTTTTCCTGTAAAAACTCATGCCGGATCTCTTCTTGCTTTTTACTCTGATAAGCCTGAAAAACCCGCTTTCTGGCTTCATCTTTTAGCGTTACGCCACCTACGCTATCGGTTGTGAAGTCAAACTCTGAAAGCTGCCCACGATTGAATAAGGTCACTACCAAGGTATCTATCAGCGGTGCCCGAAATTCTTCTAGCAGATCAAGTGCCAGACTATCGCGCCCCGGTCGTTCCTTATGTAAGAACCCCACTTGCGGGTCCAGGCCAACACCTTGCAATGCACCACTTATTTCCTGCCCAAGCACTGAGTAAAGTAACGAGAGCACAGCATTAACGGGATCTTTGGGTGGCCTTCGGCTGCGGCCATTGAATAACTTGCCATTTTGATTCGCTTTAATCACATCAGCAAAAGCGGCAAAGTAATGTGCAGCGGCTTCCCCTTCCATGCCCAGCACTTGCTCATAATCAAGCTGTACTTCCAGCTGTTCTAAGATCTGTCTGAGCCGGTTGATGGCCTTATTAAGCGTGTCACTGTCGCCATGATTGCGACGGTGGCGCTGTAAAAAAGTTCTGCTTGACCGCACTTTCGCGCTGACTATCAACCTGGCAATCTCGGTCGATGCCTGATCGATCACCCGATATTGCTGACGGCGCAGCAGCACATTGCCGGTTTGTTTACCCACCACATTTGCCAGAAACCGTCCCTGCATATCAAAAAAGCTCAGGTGCGTGCCACTTTCACCGCAAAACCCCAACAGCTGGGGAGAAACCATAATATTACCAAAGCAAAAAATACTACCAATAGAGTGAATAGGGAGCTGCATCAGCTTTTCTTTGACCCCCTCGGTGCGTTGCTCAATCAGCAGGGTTTCTCGCTGTTTATGCAAATAAACACCGTCTTTGGTGATATACAGACTGTTTTGGAGTTTCTTCATTTTTCATCCAGATTGAACATGGCCAACACATAGGCACTTGATCTGTCCCCTTGCATCAGCTTTGGCTGGCATAACTCATACAAAGAGCAGGCTTTACAGTGTTTGCCATATTCAGGTTGGGGTGTTCGGCCCTGCCTGAACAGGTTTTGGATTTGCTCAAGCAATGCCAGGGTCTGAGCACGCAATGCGGCATCAATTTCAACTTCTAAACGTTTACGCGTTTGCCAGTACCACAACGCACCCACTTCTACCTGAGTCGCCATCATTTCTTCCATGCAAAGTGCCTGAGCACACAACTGCACTTTATCCACATTGGTAGCTTTGGGCTTGCCCCGCTTGTATTCAACCGGCAAGTAGGTACTGCTTGCGGTGTGATACTCCAGCAAATCGAGCTGACCATGCAAGCCTAGCTTGGGCGCATTTACAGTAACACCCCGCTCGAAGCGCACACCTTTGCGTGACTCCGGCGCGCCACTATCTACTCGCTCATGTAACTGACGACCATGGGCCGTCAGAAAATTTTCCTGCCATACCTGTTCCAGGTGGATCAATGCACATTGCCGGGGGCAAAATAGATAGTGCTGCAACGCAGAGATCGTCACTGAGCGACGATCAGCTACGTCCGAGTGCATGATCAAAACCCTTCGATCACTTGTGGCTCTAACCCTTCCAGTGCACTGAGCAACGCATCGTTCAGTGCCGACGTATCAAGCGATTCACCATTTTCAATATGGCTGCGCAGTGTCTGGTGTACTTTGGCAGAAGAATACTGTCCCGACTTACTGTTATGCTGCCACCAGATAAGGTGAGAAACTGCCATAGAACCCTCCGGGCGTGCCGAAGAGGCATCGCCTTCAAACAGGCGAGGTAACACAGCCTTTAGCTTGTCGGCATCGTCATCACTGAAGCCGGTTTTTTCAGCTAACTGAGGCGTCATCGCACCAAAGGCAACATACGTTGCATTATCAACCCGGTGCTTCATGCCCATGGTATCTGAGCTTTTCTTTTTACCATCACCTTCACCGCTGACACTTTTGGTGATCTGGGTACTAGAAATGCTCACCGGCTCAAGGCTGAATGCACTTTGTATGGTCACCGGACCACGTACAGGGATGGATACGCCATCGCTGCCACTGCCTTTGTAGGCAAAAACCTGCCCAAATGCGCGCACGTCCAGCCACTTTTCGCAGCAAATTTTAGCCGCCGTATCGACGGGCGTTTTTTTGCTGTTAAAGGTGTCTTTGCCTACCCCAAATTCGTCTGATTCAGCGCGGCTTCTTAGGCTGGGCATGCCGTCGGATTTCTTTTCGTCCGACTGAACAAAGATACTTTCACCCGCTTCTTGTAAACGGTCGCGAATTTTGCGTTTAAGGCACACATCGGTGATCTCACCAAAACCATCGTAGTCTGTTCTTGGGCGGTTGCCATTCAGCGGATCGCCGTTGGGGTTAGCATTTTTAACGGTAAAGATCAGGGCAAAGTCAATTTTGTTCGTTAAGCTCATGGTTCATTCCTTTTAAAATTAAACTGATTCGGTTTGTGGTGAGGATGGTTCGGTTTTGTTGGTTGCTTTGGGCTGCCACTGACCTTTCACAGGCGAATGCTGCTCCAGCCACATCATCTGACTATGAAAACCAAGCAAGAATTCCGGCGATAGTTTTTTGTCTGAGTTGTACTGCTCAACCTCAGCAAATAAATCTGTAATTTGCGCCAGCTTTAGTGTGTATGCCCGTTCGAACGACTCACCATAATGAGCAAAAATACGCTGCTGATAGGGCACCAAAGCCGATACTATGGTCAGCCAGGTTGAACTGGGTTTATTCACGAAGCGATTCATATATCGCTCTGCTGTGGTCATTCGCTTGCTGTCGCCTATCGACAATGCAATTTGCTCAATCTTGTTGGCTACTGCCAGCAAGCGACCAAATAAGTAGTCGCGTGATTTGTAGTCTTCTTGAAGTGCCATCTCGTAATCCTTTTGTTCAGATTTGATTTTTGTACGCTTGTAGTAACCCCGGATCAGCGCACAGGCGACCCCTAGGTTTTGCGCCCACAGCCAGTTTTGGTCGCTTTTATAAGCCACCCGATTAACTGCGCGATGGAATGCATTGTTCATTATGTCTCTGGGGATTGGGCTGCCTTCGACGATGCAGGGGTAGAGCCGGGCCACCAGGTTTTTCTTCAGGCTTTCAGAGGATTTCAGCACATCCCCATAAGTGGCATCGAGTGTCCTGTATAACGACGGGGCACAGATCCGCCAGCCGCTGTTTTTGTCATCCAGCTTAACCCGCTGCCACCAGCCTAAGTCCAGCTGCCATTGTTTTAGCCGGGCAAGAAAATCTTCCGCCACCGTTTCTCGATAGTACAAGATCCCCATGCGTCCGGGGGTTGCTGAATCAATCCCTATCATGGCGATTTGCTCGTTTTTTTCGAGCTGCTCAGGCCCTGTCAGGCCATTAAAGTAATGGTTCAGATTATTGGCATAACGCTCACCCAGGTCCATTGTGTGATCTACTTCAGGCTTGGCTGTCATCCAGTTTAACCAGTCCTGCTCAGCCGGGTCCGGTACGGCTTTACCTGATATCGCCCAGGCCAGATAAACCTGATCGCCGGTTCTGTGACCCTGCCTTGCCAGTAACCAGCGCAGCGCGTTGTGCGCTTTTTGGGTGGCTTCAAAACTGACCGAACTGGCTTCCTGTCCGCTGCTAAAGCGTCCTCTGTAGGTATAACCACTGCTATCATTTGAAGAGATCAGTTTGGCCTTGTCGCCGCTGTGCCTGAGCTTAGCAGGATGATTATCAGACCCAGGTAACTCCTCGCCAGTCACCATACACAGTTCTGCGTTGCCGCCGTTTTGTGCATCAAACGCAATCCAGCTTTGTTGCAATTCTGGATCCAGCCAAGTTTTACTTTGCAGCTCGCCCGGTTGCTCTACACTCCAGCAAACCAGCGCAGCGCCTTGGTCAATTTTTCCCTGCTGCTTTGGCAGCAGTTTGAGTAATGAAGGAGTGTCGCCCTCCCCTGACCACTCAGTCAGGAGCACACCGTCTTGCGCATGCAATACACCCTGCTCAACTAAATCAGCAACCAGTGTTCTTTTTTCTACATAACGCAAAATCGCTTGTAAGGGGGATTTACAAAATTCCGAGTCTGCCCAGGCTTTAAGCTGGGTCAGGTATAGACCGAACCCTGGTTTTTTAATACCACCAAACGCTTCATAGTCACCGGCAGTATATTGGATCTTATCTGCCAACGGGTGGGCACATAAACCACTGCTTCTGCCCGCTGATTTTTCCGTTGCGGGCAACACAATTTGTGTTTTTTCCGGCAGGACTTCGGCTCCCAAAAACGCCCCGTTTCCGTTAAGGCGTACATGAATATGTGCCGTCTGGGGTGTGTGGCTGATAGGCATAATCTGCTCATCCAACGGCGCATCGGCAAATCTTTGCTGTGCCTGCTCGTAGGTGTCGTATAGTTTTGCAAGCCAACTCATAGGCTTTCCTCCGTACTCGCCACCGGTTGCATATTGCTATCCAGCTCAAATGCTTTGGCCTTCATATCACGAACATACCGATTTACCGGGCATTCTTTGGGCGTAGGGTAATCGATCACACCGTTTTTCATCACTGCATGCCAAAAACGGGTTCGTAATTCATCTTTGCCGGTTTCATCCGGATAATCGAAGCCATGAAACATCAGACCAAAGCCCAGTTCGTCTGTGTCATCAAACGCGCCTTTGCCTTCGCCAAACTCGCAAGGTTCCACATAGCCCTGACAGTCGCGAGTTCCCAGAAAGATATCCTGGCGTCCGCCTTTGTTCAGCATCCGCTTAGCAATGGCAAAGTGCTTACCATCAACACGATCCTGAGCCAGCTCAGGACGATGTTCATTCCATTCAAAGTGCGCCAGCACCTGATATTCAACGTCATGCAAAAAAGTGTAATAGGCCAGACTGTTACCACCGCCCCAGTTCAGTGGCTTGGTGCCTCGGGTTTGTGTTCTCAGGGGCTTAATTACCCGCACCTTATCAACATGCCAGACCAGCGTGGGCTTCCAGTAAATGGACTTTAGTACGCCCTTTATGGCCTCGTAGGTGGGGATATGGTAAGAACACTTTTCGCCACCCACCCGGGTAATGGGATCGGAAAACAACGCGTGCCGCCCCCATAAACGAAAACTGATACTGTTTTTCATATACGTTCCTTATTTTAAAAATCCTAGATAAACAAAAATGAAAAATGCAATTACAGCAACTACTACGACAGCATAAAATCTATCTTTTTGTAGTAAGCGTAATTCTTGCAGAGTCTTGGGTAACCAATCCATAAATGCACCAGCATAACTGTTCGATAGAAACAACTATAGTGCATCACAACCACAAGATCAACTTCAGTATAAGATATACTAATTGCCAAAATCGTGGCGATACAATTTCACTGATTTGAACTATTATTAGTTTAACTATAAAATTGCGCTCGTCGTGGCTACTTGCTAGCTGCGTGGATTGAAATAGTATTAGATACACTATTAAATTAAAGAGAGGCCTAGCCTCTCTTCTTTTCACTTAACATCCCAAAAAACCCTGCTCACCACAGATTTCTAAACTCAATCCAAACTCACTGCTGTAATGCTCATCCCGCAGGTAGTACACCGGCTCTCCCTCTGCTATCGGGTAGGCCGCTTCACTATCCAGCAACTGCTTTAACTTGTGAGTAAACACATTCACGCTGTACTTTTGTGCTTGTTGTAACAATGCACGGTACTGCGCCGCATCGAAGCGTTTATCGAGCGCCAGCAGCGCGCTGATCAGCGTTTTGGCTGTATCGTCATACGGGACTATCACCCCCTGCGTGGGCGCGTTGATTGCTTTAAACGCTTTACCCGCAGCCATAAATGCCTGCCTGATCGCAATAGGCGACTTTTCAATGTTCTTTTCGTTGCTGCTGAGCAAGTCAACCAACTGGCTTTGGCCTTTGGTCAATCCATGCGCGCCTGTCGGGTAACCCATTTCATCGCAACGCTCATAAAAGTATTTATCGAAGTAACGTGTGGTATATTCGGGCGACAACAGCTTGGCCTCATCAAAGTCATCCGCATCCAGGATATACTTAGTTGCTGCAACGCCCTGTTTGATATCCATCAGCATAGTGAGGTTTTCTTTGTGCGGATTCACCACCAAAACTTCGCCCATGCCTTGTTGTCTGCCATGGCGATTACAACGCCCGGCTGCCTGCGCAATGGAATCCAGGCCTGCTAAAAATCGCACTACAGTATTAAAATCAACGTCAACGCCGGCTTCGATTAGCGCGGTTGACAGGCATAAGGTAGGCAAGCCGTCTTCTAGGCGCGACCTTATTTCGTCAAGTTTTGCTTTGCGGTGCGCCGCGCACATATCTGTGCTGAGATGAAAAATACCATCCGGCCAGGCTAAGTGTTCATTGAGTGCGTGATACAAGGCTTTAGCCCAGTGTTTGGTATTCACAATAACCAGACAACTGGTATTAGCTTCAAGCTGCTGTGCGATAAGCGTTGTGAGTTCACTTTCGTCCCAGCCCCGAGGCCGCACAAGGTTGCGAACCGTAACACGCTCCAGTGCCTGATAGAGCTTTGAAATATCCGGAGTCAGCTCATTGTCACCTGTGAGTGCCAGCTCACCCCGTGGCCTTACCCGCTCGGGTAGTTTGTTCAGTAGTGGCTGTGTCGCGGTGCACATCACGGCTGTGGTATAGCAATGCCGGGTCAAAAAGTTCACGGCGTTATTAAACAGGTGAACACAATTAATCGGTAAGGTTTGGATCTCATCGAAGATCAGCACCACCTTGCTCAGCTGGTGCAAACGTCTTACGCCACGTGTGCCGCCACCAAATAGGCTCTCAAGAAACTGCACCATAGTGGTAAACACAATGGGTTTATCCCAGTTCTCGCAGGCCAGTTTGGTGCGCCAGGTTTGCACTTCGGGCTCCAGATTTGAGTGATGTTCAAGCACCCATTGCTCACCCAGCTCATCACCAAAGACGTCCCTGACTGCCTGGGCATTTTGCTCAATAATTGAGGTGTAAGGGATCACATAGATTATACGGTCGAGCTGGTGTTGTTTAGCATGGTGTAAGGCAAATCTCAGACTGGCGAGGTTTTTTCCTCCCCCCGTCGGCACGGTAAGGCTGTATATGCCCTGCTGACCTAACGCCTTTTGTTGGCAATTAGCTGAAATAGCCGCGCGGATCTGGTTAATGCCCTCTGTATCAAATCCGGCAATTTTTGACTCTAAAAGCGCACAAGCCATGTGCCAGTCTGCTTGTGTATTGCGTGCGGGATCATTGCCGGGTGTTTCAAAGTCGGCGCTGTCTGTTCTGTCTGCATCAATTAAGCAGCTAAACCAAAGTTTAACAAACATGCCCAGATAAAAGTCATGTTCTGTTTTGTTTGAGCAATACGGGCTAAGACTGCTTTTAAGCGCTTGTGCAGCTGATTTTAAAAAGTCATAACCAGCCAGCTTACGGGCTTCGTTCAGAACATCTGGGTCGGCATTCTCAATACACTCGTTAAGGTGCGCGTCTTCTTCTCCTAGTTTTAGCCTTTTCAATAAACCGCCACCTGGTTCGGCCAGGCAATTGATCAACCCACTGTGGTGAGACACAATACATAAAGCCAGTCCCTGCACAACGACCATGCAGTACTGGCTCAGTGAGCTGTCTTCTTTAATAATCACAGGGGCAATCTGCATAAGGTGGTTAACCAACCATTGCGCACCAGCGGTGGAGTGATTGATTGTGCCTTTTTGTCCCTTCACCGTTCTTGCCAGGGATTCAATATCCTCATCCAGGTCGGGGTTAGCATGGGCCTGCTTTAAGGTAATAATATCGTCCATATAACCTTGAAAAGCGGCGCTATACTTACCAAAGTCGTGTAACAGACCAATCAAGGCACCGGCTTGTGCATAGCCAAATTTTTCGGCAAGGGCTTCAGCCAGCTCTTTGACTGCGCGCAAATGAGTAAGGACGCTTTGATGTTCGCTTCCTGTTGCTGCGGGGTGGGCAATAAATGGCATAAAACTCCTTTTTAGCGCTTAATTTATTGTTTATTTTGCCTATACAGCTAAGAATGTAAATTAAATGAATAAATTTTTAAATTAAAATGTGATCTAAAACAATGATGGCAACACCTGAAAAGCTTCTAAACAAACTGGATAGCTGGGTCACAAGCTTGTTGGAGCCCGGCACTTTATTCCCTTGGTGCCTTTTATTCTGTTGGGTTTACCTGACGGCACAATATGAGTGGCTCAGTGCCATGTTGGGTGCCCCAGTTTTAGCGGCTATTTTTACTCTGCTAATAAGCTTTGCTATTTTTCTTACTGGCCTAATCTTAGTAGCACTTGGTATTTTGTGGTCATTAGCTGGACAGCTACTATGTCCAAACATACCCATAGCGAAATCTCGATTACCCTAATAAAAAGGGCAAGGCCTAAACATCGATTCGTAACTTGCTAAGCTAAGATTAAGGATCACCGAAAGGCCAAGCTTTGTGGACAAATACCCCGCACTCCTTCAACTATATATTTCAGTCCACGCGCCCGTGAAGAACGCGACAGTAGCGTTAGGTATTTTGGCTCAGCATCAACTGGTTTCAATCCACACGCCCGTGAAAGACGCGACGCGATAAACAACCCGCCCATGGTGCTGCCAACGTTTCAATCCACGCGCCCGTGAAGGACGCGACGTTTTCTGATTTGTGCGACATTTACATAAATCGGTGTTTCAATCCACGCGCCCGTGAAGGACGCGACTGCTGGTCTGCGACTGGATATTGAAGCCAAGCAAAGTTTCAATCCACGCGTCCGTGAAGGACGCGACACAACCCACTACGCGCCGCAATGTGCGTATATGCGGTTTCAATCCACGCGTCCGTGAAGGACGCGACGAGTCATTATCAAAGTGGCAAGAAAAGGTCTCTGTTTCAATCCACGCGTCCGTGAAGGACGCGACATATGGTACCAGGCAATATCAGAGTTGAATGAAGGTTTCAATCCACGCGTCCGTGAAGGACGCGACGCGTAGCAGGAGTTTAAAAGTGAGTATTGAAACAGTTTCAATCCACGCGTCCGTGAAGGACGCGACACGAGCAACTTTACCTGGCAACGGACGAAAGGGGTTTCAATCCACGCGTCCGTGAAGGACGCGACAGCCCCGAACGCTACTCAGTACGGCCCTAAATGAGTTTCAATCCACGCGTCCGTGAAGGACGCGACCTCTTCCAGCCAGTTCGCAAATACCAATGATGCGTTTCAATCCACGCGTCCGTGAAGGACGCGACGCTACCATCATACAATCTGCTATGGATGCACGCGTTTCAATCCACGCGTCCGTGAAGGACGCGACTTGTAGTTTTAATTTAGTTCTAAATTACAACCAAGGTTTCAATCCACGCGTCCGTGAAGGACGCGACCGACACGCATCAGCGCTTTTTGCCTGTCATCAAGTTTCAATCCACGCGTCCGTGAAGGACGCGACTAAAAAATCGGGGGTGGCTATGAAGTCTATTGAGTTTCAATCCACGCGTCCGTGAAGGACGCGACGATATATATCCCGCAATTCTGCATCAAGTTCGACAGTTTCAATCCACGCGTCCGTGAAGGACGCGACATGCCATTACTTTGATAAGGTGCTTGAGTATTAGTTTCAATCCACGCGTCCGTGAAGGACGCGACCAATACAATCAAGCCCTTTCTGGATGATTGAAAGTTTCAATCCACGCGTCCGTGAAGGACGCGACTTGAACCTTCCTGCACGTAGTGGCTCAGGTTGTCGTTTCAATCCACGCGTCCGTGAAGGACGCGACATGAAACTACATCACCGTAGCCGTCAAATTTGAGGTTTCAATCCACGCGTCCGTGAAGGACGCGACCTTTGCTCTATGACGTGCCCACCAGCTTTTAAATGTTTCAATCCACGCGTCCGTGAAGGACGCGACCCACGCCAGTCGCGTTTTCTTCGACAAAATAGTTTCAATCCACGCGTCCGTGAAGGACGCGACTCGGAAACCGCCAAGTACCCGCAGAAATGCGGGGTTTCAATCCACGCGTCCGTGAAGGACGCGACTACGTCCGCGAGCGT
The DNA here is from genome assembly GCF_030125445.1 of Pseudoalteromonas ardens. Lineage (NCBI taxonomy): Bacteria > Pseudomonadati > Pseudomonadota > Gammaproteobacteria > Alteromonadales > Pseudoalteromonadaceae > Pseudoalteromonas > Pseudoalteromonas ardens. The sequence goes on along the minus strand of NZ_JASJUV010000001.1, from coordinate 874,618 downwards.
CTGGATATTCGTCCAGAGGTTTCAATCCACGCGTCCGTGAAGAACGCGACCCGCTCGTTCGTACTCAAGTTCGCAGCAGCAGCGGTTTCAATCCACGCGTCCGTGAAGGACGCGACGTGGAGAAGTGACATGATACACGCAACCTGCAAGTTTCAATCCACGCGTCCGTGAAGGACGCGACCGAATTAATCGAAGCCGAAGACGGGGTGATGCTGTTTCAATCCACGCGTCCGTGAAGGACGCGACAGCCCCGCAAAATCCAATCTTTAATTTGCAGGCGTTTCAATCCACGCGTCCGTGAAGGACGCGACAGTAACGCTGACTGAATACCGCCAAAGTACTGGGGTTTCAATCCACGCGTCCGTGAAGGACGCGACGATTATATTTATCAGTGTCAGATTTGATTTTCGTGTTTCAATCCACGCGTCCGTGAAGGACGCGACTTGAGGCTGCCCAGTTGCTAACTGTGTACTCATGGTTTCAATCCACGCGTCCGTGAAGGACGCGACGCCAATGTCCAGTAACTCACAAAATTTGGGTTGTGTTTCAATCCACGCGTCCGTGAAGGACGCGACAAATATAATCATGCATTAAATCCTTTTTACCACTGGTTTCAATCCACGCGTCCGTGAAGGACGCGACCTTCACCAGGTACATATTCAAGGCCATTGGAGCCGTTTCAATCCACGCGTCCGTGAAGGACGCGACACAGAAAGTTGTAGTTCGCAACATTTACAAATTAGTTTCAATCCACGCGTCCGTGAAGGACGCGACTAAGGCGTCGATTTTTAATCTGGTGTATCCCGCGTTTCAATCCACGCGTCCGTGAAGGACGCGACGCCCCATTGTTGATAGCAACACAAATAGCCATGTGTTTCAATCCACGCGTCCGTGAAGGACGCGACGACAGCAAGTTCACAGTGCTTCCCGGTAAAAACGTTTCAATCCACGCGTCCGTGAAGGACGCGACAACCTCCGGTGACGCCGATGAGCTAACAGATTTGGTTTCAATCCACGCGTCCGTGAAGGACGCGACTACTGAAAAAATGATGTGTGAATATCGAGCAAGTTTCAATCCACGCGTCCGTGAAGGACGCGACGGAAGAACGACAATTGTTCAAAGCCCAGGCTATTGTTTCAATCCACGCGTCCGTGAAGGACGCGACCTCTGGGCTTGAGAGACTGGATTTGTTTGTCTGTGTTTCAATCCACGCGTCCGTGAAGGACGCGACGCCTGTACCACAGACCCCGGTGTGTACTATCGGGTTTCAATCCACGCGTCCGTGAAGGACGCGACTAAATACAGGCGTCATGCGATTAGTCCCATAAACGTTTCAATCCACGCGTCCGTGAAGGACGCGACGTACAATTTTCGCGCCTGCATAACGCTGCATATCGTTTCAATCCACGCGTCCGTGAAGGACGCGACTGGGGCACCTTTGTGATTGACCAGCTCTACGATGTTTCAATCCACGCGTCCGTGAAGGACGCGACTCTGCTGCACTGGTTGTTCAAAACGTCGCAATGGTTTCAATCCACGCGTCCGTGAAGGACGCGACCATACAGAGATTTCATTTCAACCCCTGCACAGTTGTTTCAATCCACGCGTCCGTGAAGGACGCGACGGGTTGGCGGGCCTTTTCCTTTTCAATTTCGACGTTTCAATCCACGCGTCCGTGAAGGACGCGACACCCATAGCAATACAAAACGCCGCCCAATCTGATGTTTCAATCCACGCGTCCGTGAAGGACGCGACTAATGACACAAGTCCAAGGCGACTTCGTCGCTCTGTTTCAATCCACGCGTCCGTGAAGGACGCGACAAAATTTCAGAAAGAGCTTTGCCACACATGCGACGTTTCAATCCACGCGTCCGTGAAGGACGCGACCAGGAATTGGTTAATAGTGGTGAGCTAAAAGGTGTTTCAATCCACGCGTCCGTGAAGGACGCGACCTCACAATCATGCTCGTGCAATAGCCACGCATGGTTTCAATCCACGCGTCCGTGAAGGACGCGACAATGAGAGAGCCGCCAACTGGTGAGTACGTAATTGTTGTTTCAATCCACGCGTCCGTGAAGGACGCGACATCGTATAACGGCCGATGCGTTGCTCAGTGTGATGGTTTCAATCCACGCGTCCGTGAAGGACGCGACCAAAGCAATCGAATCAGCAAGACACCCACACTTGGTTTCAATCCACGCGTCCGTGAAGGACGCGACCCACGCCACGAGATAGCTAATAATCACCACGCTGTTTCAATCCACGCGTCCGTGAAGGACGCGACCTTAAATCCCGATTGGGAGACCCCTCCGAGGATAGTTTCAATCCACGCGTCCGTGAAGGACGCGACTGGTGCGGTCATTCTGGGTCGCATAGAGTGCTCAGTTTCAATCCACGCGTCCGTGAAGGACGCGACAAAAGAGATGTTTGGTACGAGTCAGGGTATAAAGTTTCAATCCACGCGTCCGTGAAGGACGCGACCAGCTACCGGAGGGCAATACGGATAGCAAGGACCGTTTCAATCCACGCGTCCGTGAAGGACGCGACACAAAACATGATCACCGCAAGAACTATGGCTGCAAGTTTCAATCCACGCGTCCGTGAAGGACGCGACCTTCAAGTTGTGACTATAAGGTAAGGTACAAAAGTTTCAATCCACGCGTCCGTGAAGGACGCGACAGCCATCCAGTGATCACCCATATTCTGCCCTGGGTTTCAATCCACGCGTCCGTGAAGGACGCGACTTTTGACTCGTTTTTCGACGATGAGTTTGAAGAAGTTTCAATCCACGCGTCCGTGAAGGACGCGACCATTAAATCGGGTCGTCACGTGTATGCTCGATTGTTTCAATCCACGCGTCCGTGAAGGACGCGACAGCCTTAGCTGTAAGGCACAGCCAGCTTAGCAAAATTGCAGGTTTTGCGCTAACCTCGCAAAAACAATACGACCAACCCAGCTCTAATCTAAGCAGCTGAAAAAATATCTTTATTTTTAAAGAACATATAAGAGCGCTAACCTCCCGGGATTTTCATGAGAACTAAGGGTTAGCGCTACCTTTCATGTTTCAGGTTTTTTTAGCGATTAAATATAGACTTTGGCAAGCATATTTGCCCAGGAACAGAGATCTTCTTTACGCCCCATTATTCCTGCTGGTGCCAAACACATAGCCCAGTAGTGCGGTGAGGGTTGGGAAGAGCACATTGAGTATGATCAGCTGGAGCGTGTCGAACCAGAATGCACGGAAGGTGGCGCGCTGGCTGGCGAGCAGCTCAAGTTTGGCCTGCATTTGTTCGGCGCTGAGTGTGTTGTCTGGGTTGCTGGTGATGGCGTTAAAAAAGCGGATTTCGCCCCACACAAAAATGCTGAGAATAATAAGCAGAAAGCCAATTAATACTGCAATGATCCCCCAGGTGAGGTTCACACCGGCTTTTTCTTTGCCGGTCAGTGGCTCCGGATCGGATACCGGGGCTTCCATGGGTGATGAGTCCTGGGCAGAGCTTAAATCCAGGTTTTGCCATGGCGATGGAGTGTGGTTTTGGTCGCTGTCCTGTGCGTTCCCTGTCATCCTGTGTACCTAGTGTTGTGCGCTCGGCTTTGATTTGTTGATGTTATTGAGTTCGGGCATGACCAACCGATGTACGTCTTTGCCTTGTTTGTCTGCCGATAAAATGGCTCTGTCATGCACCACTTCGTCAGATGCCCAGTCCAGCAGCGTGAGTGCAACTTTGGTCAGATCGCTGGATTTTTTTAATCCTAAGCGTTGTTGTAGCTGCGCCAGATAGTCTGCGTCGACGGAAAAGCGTACTTCAGTTTTTTTACTGTCTGCCATATTTACTCCAAAAAGTTTCCGGATTTCTTCCAATATTAGTGGAATAAGGATGGGGGTGCAAACAAAACAATGCACAACTCTTTCATTGTTGAAGATCAAAAAAGGCCAGTCAAATGGCTGGCCCCCTACTTAATGCTTGTAATACGCGATTTAGAAGCTGTATCTAAAATTAACGTCCAGTGTATTGTAGTCGTCAACGTTGCGATACTCTGTATTTACCGAGAACATGCTGTTAAAGTGATAGCCTGCACCTACAAAGAAAAGTGGACTGCTATCGCCGTCTTCTCCGGTGGTTTTTTCGTAGCCTAACCCTGCTTTTAATTCAATATTTTCCAGCACTCGTGTCTGATATTGACCACGCAAACGATAGATAGTGGCATCGTCCTCAGCAGACGCGCCCGATGGTCTGACCGACACGCTTCCGTCCTGGTAAGCAACCGTCAGCGTACTATCCAGCGACAGGTCAACTCGACCAATATGCAGGCTCACATCAAAAATAGACGTTTCGTCGAGAGTGTGGATATAGCCTGCACCCACTGTATATTGCTGAATTTCAAATTCAGTATCCAAGGTCCAGAATTTTGGATTTGTAGACCGCAAAAACGGATCGCTTTGGCTTACGCGAAGATCATCACTCACATTGTAGTAACGACCTTCTATATACAGGTTATCAAAGCGCTTGCTCACTGCCAGATTGATGCCTGCCAAACCATCAAGTGGCTCAAGATCTTTGTCATCAATTGCAAAACGTTTGTAGCCCACTTCTACATTATCAAGGTTAATCGTGTGAGCCGCCGCAGGCGCACCAGCCAAAAGCGTGGCTAATCCAGCCACAAGAGATAACTGCTTCATCGTTTTCCTTTTTACTCTATCTCAAAACATACCACCTATCGGACCTATTTTGGCCCGGAAATAGCTGCGCGCATTATAAATATTTGATCTAAAATGTACAGGATATATGCATTAAGTTCATGATAAGTAGTCAGAAAGGGAATAAGATTAGTTTTCTTCAGGCAGGATATAGGCCTGCTACGATGCAGGCCTAGTGTTAATGATTACTCACACTGCGCCGCAGGAAAGGTATCAACCTCATCGGTAATGTGTGCAGTGTAGCTATTATTGGTAATCGCAGTGGTACCGTAATGACCCGCGTCAGGACCGATTGTATAGCTATTTTGTGCCCCCAACCCTGCGCGGATAAAGGCTTCGGCGTCGGTTTTTGCATTACCATACGCGCGCACTATATTCAGGCCTTGCGATTGTAACTGTTGGATCTGCTCAATCTTATACTCCGCCGTTCTGAATAAACTGGTTTCATTACTCAAAGAAGTACGTAAAAAACCACGCGGCAAGCCCATCCAGTTCAACCAGTCACGAGTGCCTTTGGCATACCAGTATACACGGGCAGTCAGGTAAACAGGCTGATAGCCCAGGTCGAGGTATCGGCGCACCAGGCTATAAGCGCCTTCTTTTTCATCGGCGCGGTCAATCCCTGTATAGTCACCAATTTGCTCTGCGTCGGATTCCGTCAGAGTACCATCAATATCGAACAGAACCGCCTGCGTATTTGGCTGAATGACGGTCACAAAACCTTCGGTACCGCTGCCATCCGCAGGCACCGCTGCGTAAATGCGATACTGCCCGGCGTTCATTGCCGGCAGTGTGACACTGGCTTTGCCGTCGCTGTTGGTCACAGCGTCACCCAAGTAACGCCAGTCACTGTCCTGCTGAGCACGCAAATAAAAACGCACTGTTTCAAACTCGAGATCTTTGTGAGCAATCGCGCCATAATCGAACTTTGCTGTTACGGTGACACTGTTGCCTTCGGCCACCACTTCATCATGGATCATATGAAAACTGGGCAACCAGGTAATAAAGCGGTTAAGACCATTGCGATAGCCCGCGCTGGGGACATCAGGTTTAGTATAGTTTTGTTCAATCCAGCTCGGATCCGGACACTTTGGCAGTGCTTGTGCGCCAAATGTGCATGCAACGGCCGCAATAGCAACCGCTTTAGCTGTGATATGAGTCAACCTTGATAACTTCATACATACTCCCGTCGTTTAATTCGAGGCAAGAATATATACTCTAGATTACATTTTTATTAACGCAAGATTTTCACATTAACAAACATTTTAACAACAAAGCATATTTCCGTTGTCATCGGGTAAAGATGACTTTGGGCTTTGCTGGCTCTGCGGTGCGCTCTGGCTGGGATTTTCTGGGTGTCTGGCTATGCGCAGACAGGCTTTTTAACGGGGTGGAGTGAATATTGTGTTTTTCGGCTACCCAGGCATATTGTCCATAAGATTCAAAGATGTAGTTACCACTCGGAAGCTGGATCTGGCCATAGATCACGTCATCAGTCAGGGTCAGATAAACATAAGAGCGCTCGTCAGACTGCTTGCCCACCTGACCTGTGAGTCGCTTTTCCTGCCCTGTTTCGGTGATATTTATGATTTCAGAACAGATTTTTTCCTGGGTTTGCGGGATCAAAAACTCAAAGCTGTCGCCCATTTCCAGGGTGCGGATGCTTTTAACGTCCAGCTCCACGTACGCTTCGTCATACAACTCATAAGGGACTGTGGTGCCCGATTTGAAGAAAGCTCTGGCGTGCTGTGACTCTTTGTTGATGGTGTAGTAGGTACTTTGTAATTCATGTTGTGGCAGTCTCACGCCACTATTATGCTGGGCAGCCGTCATCGCTGCTGGCTCATGCGTGATGGCCAGTTGCAATTCGGTCACGTTCAGCGGCGCGCTCACCTGCTCGCCCGACGTGTCCAGACCGTCAGGGGAAGTCTGCTCGTTGCCATAAAACAGCAACAAAACGCATGACACTAACCCAATGACGCCCATTAATATGTAAGTGAACACTTTCAACATATCAATAAATTAACAAATGAAGTACTAATGGGAACATTAATTGCTCTGCCAGTATTTATCAAGTGAGATTAATAACAGTACCGGCTGCCAGCGCCGCCTCTGTACATAAATAAACTAATATCAATATGTTAAAAGAGAAACACTATTTACCTTTGTTTACATTGGCCAAACTGCCAATGCGCTGAATTTTTTACTAAAAGGGCTAAATTTCACCCAGATGGTGCGCATCTGAGCCCGCTGGTGCTATGCTTGAAGCTTAAGAAAGTCTGATAATACGCCTGAACATACTTACCAGAGTGCAGGCAGCAACCGGAGCACACATAGGTCGATTTAATGCAGGTTCATGATCTTACACTGATGCTGTCGTTGTGGATTGCATCTCTTACTGGTGCGACTCTGCTGTTTGTGATCTCGAAAATGACCCAGACCATCACCGGCACCCGTGTTTGGTCCCTGGCTATGTTGTTGCTTTCCTTTGCCTATTTATCACAACTGAGCATGCAAAGCCTGGATGTTCAGTGGCGCGTTTTAACTTTTAATACCTTCCTGATACTGGGGCATTCAGCCTGGCTGATCGGCACCTGGCAATTCGTCGAACGCACCCCGTCAAAACAAAAAGTCGCCTGGCTGATCGTGCCTGTATTGCTCATCTCCTGGCTGACAGCCACCGTATTTCCTGAACGGGAGCTACGTATCACGCTGATCGGCATTTGGCTGATAGCAGTACGTTGCCATTATGCCTGGGTGCTATACAAACATGCACGTCAGGACAAAAACGAATTTCTGGCCGCCAGGATCGCTATCGGGATCGTATGTCTGGAGGTCTTTTTCTCGATTATGTATACCCTGCAAGGCGCGCTGGGCAACCTGCCACAAATCGGAGAAGCCTTTAACTGGGTAGCTGGCTATACCTGGGTTGCCGCCTTACTGGGGATCCTCGCCGGTGCCCCGATTTTATTGCTACTCAGTGCCGGGCGCTTTGTGAAAGCGCTGGAATTTGCCGCTAACCATGATCTGCTGACCGGGCTGCTCAATCGCCGCGGGCTGGCCAGACAACTCACCGAACTGCTGCCACTGAGCAAAAGAAAGTGTGACTCTCTCACCGTGATGATGATAGATCTCGACCATTTTAAGCGCGTCAACGATTTGTACGGTCACCAGAGCGGTGACCGGGCTATTGTCTGTATTGCCGAGGTACTCAAAACACACTTTCGTAGTGCTGATCTACTGGCACGCTGGGGCGGAGAAGAATTTTGCCTGGTACTGTTTGACATGCAATCCGACATGGCGGCAAGCTGCGCAAACAAACTACAAAACGCCTTTGCGCAACAAAGTCTGCAACTGGGGTTGGGTGATACCCCTTTGACCATCAGCATTGGTATTGCCTGTAGCCGCGAGATCAGCCAGCAAGGCTTCGAGACCACCCAAAACCAGGCAGACAGCGCCCTGTACGATGCCAAGCATGCCGGGCGAAACTGCGTGAAGGTGGCCAGCATGACACTAAGCCTGCTCGAAGAAACGCCCTGATCTACCGTTAAACACTCAGCTGATGGGTCAGGCTTTCAAGCATAGGCGTCGTTGGCCGACCTATCAGGCGGCTCAACGTACCGCTATTCTCATACAGCCAGCCCGCATTCGCCTGAACTTCAGCATCGGCCAGCAACGCCGCAAATCCGGCCGGTAAACCCAGCTGAGTCAAAAAATCCGCATAATGTTGCTCAGACACATAGTTTGTCAGTACAGTTTTGCCACTGAGCTCAGTGACCCAGTCTGCCAGTGCCTGTAAATTAAAACTCTGATCGCCCGCCAGCTCATAGGTTTTGCCAGCATGGTTCGGCTCGGTCAGTACCACCGCTGCTGCCTCGGCATAATCCCCCCTCGCAGCACTGGCAATTCGCCCTTCATGCATTGCACCAACAATGGTACCCGCTGCAATACTGCCAGCAATCCCTGCACTGTAGTTTTCGTTATACCAGCCGTTGCGCAACAACACATAAGGCACATCCGACGCCTTAATCAACTGCTCAGTATCCCGATGCTCATCACTGAGTTGCATGGGTGACTTGTCGGCATGCAAAATACTCGTATAAGCCAGCAGCGTCACACCCGCTTGTTTCGCTGCGTGAATAACCGCGCTGTGCTGACGTACCCGCTGACCAATCATATTACCCGAGATAAGTAACAACTTACTTACCCCCTCCAAAGCATTAGTCAAGGTTTGTGGCTGATCGTAATCTGCTGCTCTGAGTGTTATTCCTAGATGATTTAACTCCTCGGCTTGTTCGGGGTCGCGTACCAGTGCCACTATCTGCGACGCCGGAACACGCTTCAGTAAAGCCGCGATTACCAGCCGACCCAACTGACCATTTGCACCTGTTACTGCAATCATATTATCTCTCCACTGTTTGTGTTTTATGTTGTTGGGCTTATTGTCAGGCAAAATGACTGTTATCATAAGGTGGTCATTACAAAATGAAGTGTTCTGAAAATGATTACAATCAATCATGGCTCGCTGAAATTACTGGCTATCTTTGCAACGGTGATCGACAGTGGCAGTTTTGCGGCCGCCGCACGACGTTTACACTCCAGCCGCTCACGAGTAAGTGAACAGGTTTCTCAGTTAGAATCGCAATTAAATGTGCGTTTGTTGCAACGCAGTACACGCCAGCTAAAGCTGACCCAGGAAGGTGAAAAAATACTGCAACATGCCCGCCAGTTAGACGGAATATTACAGCATATAGAAGCGGAACTGACGGATACTGAGCCCAGTGGCCGGGTCACGTTGACCATGAATCACGACATTGCGCATAAGTTTATTCTGCCCAAACTCGACAAACTGGCACAACGTTATCCGCAGATCAGCCTGGATCTGATTGTCGATGATGACCCGCTCGACCTGATTGAACAGCAAATTGACCTGGCTATTCGGATTGGCTTTATTCGTGATGAATCCTTGGTTGCCCGCATTCTCCATCAGGAGCGCTTTGCCCTGTTTGCCAGCCCCACATTGCTGGCACAGTATGGCATGCCTAACACAGTGGCTGAGCTGGAGGCCATGCCCTGGCTGATGCTCAAACAAACCGCCGAGCAGGGCGCTCAAATGCTGTTTGATAATGGCGAGCCTGTGATGATCCAACCCCTTCGGCATCACAGTTGTAATTCGCCTTACCTGTTGCAGCAAATGGTCGTAAGCGGGCTTGGTGTAGCAACCTTACTACCTTCTACCGTGCAACAGGAGATCAGCGATGGCAAGTTAGTCACACTCTGTGAATCGTTGCACAGTGAACCGCTGGTGTTTTCTCTGGTTTATCCGTCTCGCCATCAGGTGCCACAACGTACCCGGGCCGTCATTGACTTTTTACTTTCGGAGTCGCTGTTTCAACTTTAAATTCGATTTAAAAGAACATTTGACGCGATTTTTAGAAATTTTAAATACTAAAAACGAATTTATACTGTTTCATATCGGCTGAGGGGACAACAACGAAGCACGTTTCCCGCAAGCCCAGGCTTAAATATTACGCACTTGAGGAAACGGTAATGACTAAACTAATTCAACTATTCGACCAAAACACAACGCTGTCTCACATTGCTGCACTGCTTGCACGCATTGGCTTGTCGGCCATCTTTATTCTCGCAGCGATGAACAAGATCCAGTACTTTGAGGGTAACGCACAGTATATGGCATCAAGCGGCCTGCCTGGCGAGTTACTACCACTGGTTATTGCCTTTGAGTTAATCGGTGGTCTGATGATACTGGGTGGCCTGCTAACTCGTCTGACAGCCATTGCATTCGCTGGGTTTAGTCTGGTCAGCGCACTTTTGTTCCACTTTGATCTGGCAGATCAAATGCAGTTTATTATGTTCTTCAAAAATGTTGCGATGGCGGGTGGATTCCTGGCGCTGGCGGCCTATGGTGCGGGTAAATTCAGTATCGACCACAAAATACTGGCCTCTCAGCCAATCGTAAAAGGTAAATTAGCTTAATACATTAGCGGTAATAACGCGCGCGGTGGCTCAACGCACCGCGCGTGTTTGTATTTATTCTGACGCCATAACACGCTTACCATTGGCATCAACTACCAACAGATAAGACTGGCCAAAGTCACCGTTACACAAATCAATGGCGTTGCCAGCGACCTCAAGCCCGTCAGCACAACTGCTGACTTCATAATAAGCGGTCACCTGACCTTTTTCAGTGGTGGTGACTTTTTCGCCCCCAACCATCACGTCATAGCTGCCATTGGCAAACAAACGTACGTTAAAAACATCCGCTTTATTTTCCTGTTTTTTGCCAACCACAGACAAACTGCGTTCACCGTCTGCTTCCCAGGCAATCACCCACAAACTGGCACCATCTTTCAGCGTGGTATTCATACGCTCTTGCTTTTCACCACTGTTGCTGTCTTTAACACCCAGGTTGATCATGTTATTGATGGCTTTGTAGCTGTAGCTGTATGTCTTGCCCACTTCTTTTGCAGGTACATCCGCTGACACCACACTGCCGCTGTCAAATAAACCGCTATAACCCGAACTGATAGACCTTCTTTTCGCGTGAAAATCGGCCATATAGTCCAGAGAGTTAACAAAAGACATTTTCGCATCATGGCTCAGCTGCTCGTCCAGCTCGTCACTACCTTCACCACATCCAGTCAGGGCTGCTGATAAACCCAGCAAAACTGCAAGCCCTAATCCTTTGTTGACGTTGTTCATAATCATCTCCGTAAATCCATCCAATAAAGAATAATACTGCCAGGCAATGCTTTGCCTGAGTTAAGTCTTAAGCACCATCCAGGCTGTTTACCCACAGCGCTAGCAAACGGTGTTGTTTATTTGTGTCTGCTCATTTTCATGGAGAAGATATTAACATGTTAATTACTTTCTCCAAGGTTGATAAATGTGCACAATTGTTTAATTCTGTAAGCTAGGTGACAGCCTTGTCACAAATACTCTACCACTCGCAAGAAGAGATAAAAATTCAATATTAATCAACCATTAAATAAGTATAACCTTGAGAGAGAACATAAATTAAATTTATGAAAGGTGCGTGACACAGGTGTCCAAACAAGCCGATATGTTTAATTGGATCCAGAAGATTAACCGCAACTTAAAAAACAATAAATTCACAAAAAAGTAAAAATAAAAGCAACCCAGGGGCTGTCCCCCGGGCTGCTTTACAGGGCTCAGATTTCCAGCACCTCTTCGTCCTCATCGATATCGCTATCATCAAAGGCCGAGCTTAAAGCCACTTCGCTGTGGATCAGCTCAGCAACCTCGCCAAGGTACTGGCATTCAAAGACCTCAGCCACACTCAACTCAATTTGCCAGTGCGCTTTAATCTCACTGAGTAATCGCATCATCAATAGCGAGTGCCCGCCCAGGTCAAAGAAATTCGCCGACATACTGATGGTATCGGACTCCACCTCCAGCAGCCGTGCCACCACATCAACCAGTTGCTGCTCCAGCGCGGTTTGCGGTGCGACATACTCTTCAGTCATGGCAGTTAGCGCCACATCCGGCAGTGCCTTTCTGTCTATTTTGCCATTGGCGGTCAGTGGCCAGGACATAATTAATTGCCAGGCCGAAGGCACCATATAAGGTGGTAAACTGGCAGACAGACTGGCCATGAGCTGTTCGGTTAGATCATCGGTTTGTTGCAGAGGGTTTGGCTCAACATACGCAACGATCAGGCCTCGCGCTTTATCTACCACAACGAGAGACTGCGCAATCCGCTCATCCGCATTCAGTGCAGCCTCTATCTCGCCCAGTTCCACCCGGAAACCCCGGATCTTAATCTGGTCATCAATACGGCCCACATATTCCACTAAACCATCTGGCTTAAACCGCACCAAATCACCGGTTCGATACAACTCAGCCGCTTGTCCCGGCTCAGAAAAATAGGGGTTTGTAATAAACCGCGCTTTACTCAGCTGCGGCTGATTCAGATAACCCAATGCCAGACCGTCTCCTCCGACACACAGCTCACCGACTACACCTTGAGGCAATTGACGTCCTTGCGGGCTCAGCACCAGAATATGATCCCCCTGCACACCTCGCCCAATGGGCACACCGGCGCTGATATCCTGATCAGCCGGCACCGGATAGCAACAGGTAAAGGTGGTATTTTCGGTGGGGCCATATCCATTGATTACGGTGACTTTGGGCAGCCCTGTTTGCACAGCGGTGACAGCTTGTGGATTAAGCACATCGCCCCCGGCCAGCACAGTTTGTAATGCCAATGTATGTGACTCTAATTCGCCACACACCTTGCTCCATTCCGTGAACAAACCCGAGGTCAGCCACATTGCAGTAATCCCCTGCGAGCTCAACACCTTGTTGATCCCATCCAGTGACAGATAAGTCTCGGGGTACAACACACAGCGTCCGCCATTCAGCAGTGGCCCCCAAATTTCCAGGGTGGCTGCATCAAAGGCGATATTGGCGCTTTGCAGGAACACGGTCTGGTTGTTCAGGGTCATAAAGTTAGGGTCGTAAACCAGACGATTGACTGCCCGGTGCGGTGTCATCACGCCCTTGGGCGTGCCCGTAGAGCCTGACGTGTAAATCACATAAGCAATCGACTGCGCCGTTAGCCCTTCAGCCCTGGGCAAATCTAATACACTCAGCGCAGACCAGGGCGCATCTAAGGTGTCTAAGGTGATTTTTGCCACCGAGCTGAAGGCCAGTACTTCATGCTGCGCCTGCTCAGTCAGGACCACAGTTAGCTGAGTATCTTCAAGCATATAGGCCAGGCGAGATTCCGGATAAGTTGGATCCAGCGGAACATAAGCGCCACCGGCTTTCAGAATCGCCAGGGTTGCAACCAGCATCTCCACAGAGCGGCCCAGACATAAGCCTACTAAAGCACCGGCACCAATCTGATGTGTTTCTCGCAGATGCAGTGCTAATTGGTTGGCACGCGCATTCAGCTCACCATAACTGAGCATCTGGTCATTCAGCTGCACCGCCACCTCATTCGGTGTCGCCGCAGCCTGCAACTCAAACAACTCATGAATACAAGACAGCCGCGGATAGTTAGCTCGCTCACTCTGCCACGTATCTTGCAGTGCTATCTCAGCAGGCGGTAAGACCGTCAGCGTCGACACGGGCTGATTGCTATTATCTTGCAGTGCATTCACCAACCCATGCAGTGCTGTTTCCATCCAGTCAGCAACGCGCGCAGCCTCAACCGTTTGCTCAATCTGGAAGTCCAGCGTAAAGCTGGCTTGCTCGCCCAGATCATTAACAGACAGATCAAACGGGTAATTGGTACGCTCACGGGTACTCAGCAAACTCGGGGCACCCTCATCGCGGCGAGACGCAGCCTGCTCCTGCGCGGCATCATGTCCGGTATGACGGTAGTTGAGGATTGCGCTGAACAGCGGCGTATTACCGCTGATAGCACTGTGGCTTTGCGCTTCAGCCAGCGACACCTGCTCGTAAGGCAGCAATGCCTGCAGTGCGTCGTTAACTTCTCTCAGAGCAACCTGAGCACTTTGCTGTTCCAGCGAAACCCGCAGCGGCAAAGTATTGATCAACATGCCCATCATGTTTTCTATACCAGGCATACCATTCATGCGCCCTGACATCACAGTACCAAATACCACCTCATCACGGCCTGTGCTGGTGCTCAATACCTGTGCCCAGGCAAGGTGGAATAGCGCAGCCGGGCTGCATTGCAGGTGTCTCGATAATGCCCGGATCTGCTGCGACAACGCCATATCAAGCGTCGTGCTATATTCCGCTACCGCATTGCCGTCTCCGGTCACCTGGGACAAACCAAATGGCAAAGTTGGGGTATCAATGTCGCCGAGCTGCTCGGTGAAAAACGCCGCCGTATCCAGCTTAGTGCTTTGTGCCATTGAACGAGCGATAAATTCACGATAAGGCAGTGGTGCTGGTAATTCAGCCTTGTTTTGTGCACCCAGCTCTGAGAGCAAAATTTCCAAAGAGACGTGATCGGTGATCAGGTGATGGAACTTCAGCAATGCATAAATTCTGCCCTGCTCGTCCTGTGGTGAAACCATCAGTTGGATCAGCGGTGCAGATTCCAGCTCAAAGCCATGCGCAGCATTGGCCACATAGTCTTCAAACTGCGCTTTTATCTGTGTGCGCTCGAACGCTAGCTCAGAGACGGGCAGTTGTGCCTCACGCAGTACAACTTGCACTGCCTGCGCACGACCACGCCAGAAAATCGCGGTACGCAGCACATCATGGCGCTGGATCACAAAGTTCAGCTCAGCTTTGAGTTGTACCAGTTGCGACTCATCCGCCAGTTCAAACGCCATGGTACTGACATAAGGATCGTGCTGCTGGTTCAGCGTGTGCACAAACAGCACCCCTTCTTGCAGCGGTGCCAGTGGATACATATCCTGCACGTTTGCTGCGCCACCGGGCACCTGCGCAATCAGGCTGTCTATGCTGTCCTGTGTCAGTTCAATCAAAGGCAACATATCCGGGGTAATGGTGCTCGCCTGCTCGGGTATCAGGTTTTGAGGCACGCTGAATTCAAATTCAACCAGGGGTTGTGCGTCCAGATGCGCAGCCATCGCACTCAGGCTACCCGCCTTAAACAAGGCCTGCGCCTGGCACTGATAGCCCAGCTGTTTAACCCGGGACAGCAGCTGCATAACCAATAAAGAATGGCCACCCAGAGCAAAAAAGTTAGCATCACGGCTAATTTGCTCTACCGGCAGGTTCAGGACATCAGCCCAGATTGCTGCCAGCGTGCGCTCGGTATCGCTCTGTGGTGCCACATAATCACAGCTTAAATCCGCCTGTTCAGGCGCTGGCAGCGCCTTGCGGTCAATCTTACCGTTAGGGGTTTGTGGCCATTCGTCAATCAACACGAAACTGGCCGGGATCATATACTCAGCTAATGACTGACCCAGTGACTCAACAATCGACGCTATCAGCGTCTGCTGCGCCGCTTGCGCCTGCTCTGCAAGCGGTTTAACGTACGCAACCAAACGCTGGTTGCCCTGCGGATCTGACAACGCCATTACCAGTGCGGAATCAACTTCGTGATGCTCACCGATATGATATTCAATTTCACCCAGCTCAATGCGCAATCCGCGAATTTTTACCTGATGATCCATCCGGCCCATATATTCTATGGTGCCATCATCACGAAAACGCACCAGATCGCCGGTTTTATAGAGTCGCGAGCTTGGCAATGTATCCTCAAACGGATTATCAATAAACCGCTCGGCAGTCAGCTCGGAGCGGTTATGATAGCCGCGCGCCAAACCTTCACCACCAATATGCAACTCGCCGCAAGCACCTTGTGGCAGCAGGTTTAGGGCCTCATCCAGGATCACGAGCTGAATATTCTGGATTGGTTTCCCGATCGGCACGCTACTGCCGTGTGGCTGGCTGCAATCCCAGTAGCTGACATCAATGGCCGCTTCGGTCGGACCATATAAGTTGTGCAGTTGTGCCGAAGGTAAACTCGCTCTGAACTGTTCAACGTGGCTGATCTGCAGCGCTTCACCACTACAGAACACCTGATTAATAGACGTACAACGACCCAGGTCGCCGTGCTCCAGCATCACACCCAGCATAGAAGGAACAAAGTGTAGCTTGGTGATCCCCGCTGCAACGATCAGCTCGCTGAGGTATTCCGGTTCTTTATGACCGCCAGGTTTGGCAATCACCAGCTGCGCACCTTTGAGCATAGGCCAGACGAATTCCCATACAGATACATCGAAACTGTAAGGGGTCTTTTGCAAAATCCTGTCGTCCGGGCCACAGCCGTATTCGTTATCCATCCAGTCGATGCGGTTATGCAGCGCCTGATGCTCAACCAGCACACCTTTAGGTAGCCCGGTGGAGCCTGACGTGTAAATGGTATAGGCAAGATTGCGAGCATTCAGACCAATGTCACTCACAGCAATATTGGTATCCGGATAAGCGCTAAAATCGAACTCATCCAGTCGCGTAACGCTTGCTTCACCAAGGCTCACTCGCCCGGCAACCACTGCTGTGCTAAGTACCACAGCTGCATTGGCATCTTCAACCAGATAGCTAAGGCGTGCCGGAGGCAACTCGGGGTCCAGCGGCACATAGGCACCACCGGCTTTGAGAATACCCCAAATCCCAATCACCATTTCCAGCGAGCGCTCAACACACAAGCCCACTAACGAATCCGGTCCGATATTGTGCTCCGCGCGCAGATAGTGGGCCAATTGGTTGGCTCTGCTATTGAGCTCACCATAGCTCAGCGTCTGCTCACCAAAGCGCAGTGCAATCTGCTCCGGCATGGCAGCTGCCTGCTGTTCAAATAATTCGTGAATACACAGCTCACGGGGATAATCCAGCGCTGTGTCGTTCCAGTTATGCAGTTGTTGCGTACGCTCCGCATCATCCAGCACACACAAACTCTGCACCGCAGTGCTGCTCTGGCTGTCCAGTAAATCCAGCACCTGAGTCAGGGTCACTTGCAGATACTGTGCAATGCGTGCCGCCGGGGCGCGTTTGTCTACCTGAAGCTCAAACCCAAAACCATCGCCGAAATCATCTACCGAGAGGTTAAACGGATAGTTGGTGCGCTCTTCACTACTGATGACTCTAAATCCGGCATCCTGCTCCAGCTGAGACTCCTCTGTCGCCGAATGGCGGTAGTTCAGCATCGCGCTGAACAGGGGCAGCTGACCACTCACGCCGCTGCAACGCTGTGCCTCGGCCAGCGACACCTGCTCGTACGGCATCAAGGCACGCAGGTCATCATTAATGTGTGCCAGCAGGCTCATTGCATCCTGCTCACTCAGCGAGACTCGCAGTGGCAGGGTGTTGATCATCATCCCCATCAGCTGGCTGCTCAGGCCATCATCGCTCATACGACCGGATAAGACAGTACCGAACACCACCTCCGACTGACCGCTACACACCCCCAGCACTTTGGCCCAGACCAGATGGAACAGGGCAGCCGGACTGCTGTGATACTGACGAGTCAGGCGGCGAATACGCTGCGCCTGTGCGTCATCCAGCGTGACATGCACGGTTTCTATACCCGAGCCGTCGTTTAGTACGTCTGTCAGACCATAAGGCAATGTTGGTTCGCTGACATCCCCAAGCATCTGAGTGAAAAAGGCCTCAGTATCCAGACTCGCGGTGCGTGCCAGTGTGCGGCCGACAAATTCCCGGTATGGCACCGGCTCAGCCAGACTCGCTTCATTGCCCTGCAGCAGTGCCGTCAGCTCGTGCACCAGAATTTCCAGCGACACGTGATCTGAGATCAGGTGATGCTCACACAACAGCGCATAATGCTTGCCCTGCGCAGCGTCCTCACACACGCTCAGTTGCAGCAGCGGCGCGCTTTCCAGCTCAATCCACAGCGGCTGCTCAGCCACATGCGCACTGAACGCGGCCCGGACATCCGCTTCCTCGCTGAAGTCCAGCTCAGTCACGGGCAGCTCTACCTCACGCTGTACCACCTGAAGTGCAGTGGTGCGGTTGCGCCATAAAATGGCGGTGCGCAGCACATCGTGGCGGGCAATCAGCGTATTCAGTGCCCATTTAAAGCGCTCAAGAGACTCGCGGCTGTCGAACTCAAACGTGGTGCTGGTGACATACGGGTCCTGCCCTTCACTCATGGTGTGCACAAACAGCACACCTTCTTGCAGCGGTGCCAGCGGGTAGATGTCCTGAATGTTGGCCATGCCACCGGGGATAGTCTGTGCAATATCCGTGAGCTGTTGCTCATCCAGCTCAGTGAGCGTCACCATCTGTGGGGTGATTTTGCTGCAATCCGCCGGAATTAAATTGGCGGGCACACAACTTGATTCCTCACTCCCAAGTGCCCGAACCTGGCGTGCCATGTCCTGTAGCGTGTGTGCCCTGAACAAGGCCTGCACGTCCGCCTGATACTGACGTGCCCGCAGCTGACTGACCAGCTGCATAATCAGTAATGAGTGGCCCCCCAGCGCGAAGAAATTAGCATGGACACCCACCTTATCGACGTCCAGCGACAACAGCGACGCGACGATGTCGACCACCATTTTCTCGGCGTCGGTTTGCGGTGCCTGATAAGGCTGCTCCACCGTTTTAGCCGGCAGAGCCAGCAGTGCTCGCTTGTCCAGCTTGCCATTGGCCGTCAGCGGCCACTGACTGACAAAGCTGTAAGCCGACGGCACCATGTAATCCGGCAGGTTACCGCTCAGATGCTGTTGCAGTGCGTCAATTAAATCGTTGGTCTGCTCGCTCTCTGCCTTTACAAAAGCGCGAAGTACCTTGCCGCCTCTGTTCGTACCATCAAGAGTACCGGCCTCGGCCAGTACCACAGCCGACTCAACTCGTTCATAACTCATCAGCTGGGTTTCTATCTCACCCAGTTCAACCCGGAAACCACGGATCTTGACCTGATCGTCGCTGCGTCCGACAAACTCGATTTCACCGTCTGCGCCGATACGCACCAAATCACCGGTTTTATACAACCGCGCGCTCAGCGCCGGGTTGGCCGGATCAAAATACGGGTTATCAATAAAACGCTCGGCGGTGAGTTCGCTCTGATGCAGATAACCACTGGCCAGACACTGACCACTGACATACAGCTCGCCTACTACGCCCGGCGGGCATAACGTCAGTTGCTCGCTGAGTACCAGAGTCGCAGTATTGACGTTGGCGCGGCCAATGGGCACCGCACGCGGCTCATCGTACCCGCCGCTGATGGCATAGCCCGATGCGGTGACTGTGGTCTCGGTCGGACCATAGGTATTGAGCAGCACAAAGCCTGGTTTAAGCGAAGCCACCGACTGTTTGTCCAGCGCCTCACCGCCGACAATCACCAGTCGCAGTGCCAGAGATTCAAGCTCCGCTTCGTTCAGCGCCAGCATATGCCAGAACGCCGTGGGTAAGCTGGCCACGCTGATGGTATGGCTATCGCAGAAGGCGATAAAGGCCTCGCGGCTCAGCGACACGTCTTCATCGCGCAGCACCAGAGTAGCGCCCTGAGTCAGAGTCGCCAGCCATTCCTCGACGAAAATATCGAAGTTCATAGTCGAGAACTGCAACACATTGTCGGCTTCGGTGATTTCGTAGCGCTGCTCACAGTTCGCGGCAAAGTTAATCAGGTTATGATGACTTATCATCACGCCCTTCGGGTTACCGGTTGAGCCTGAGGTGTACATCACATAGGCCAGGTTATCCGGGCTCAGGGTCACATCCGGGTTGCTGACTGGATAGTTTGCAAACTGGCTGGCGTTATCCAGCAGCACAGCCGTGACGTTAAAGTCGTTCAGGATCCCGGCGACTTTTTGCTGGGTCAGCACCACAGACAAACCGGTGTCTTCGACCATGTACGCTAAACGTTCCTGCGGATAATCCGGGTCCAACGGCACATAGGCACCTCCGGCTTTAAGGATGGCCAGCACCGCCACCATCATTTCCAGCGAGCGGCCCACACACAGACCCACCAGGGTATCCGGGCCCACCTGATGCTCGGCGCGTAAATAATGCGCCAGCTGGTTAGCGCGTTCGTTCAACTGCTGATAACTCAGTGTGCCCTCATGGCTCTTGACGGCAATGCGCGCGTCGCTTTGTGCGGCGCGTGTTTCAATGAGCTGGTGTACCGGCACCGCAGACAAAGCCACGCTCGGCCCACATAAATCTGTCAGATAGGCCTGTTGCTCTTGTGTGTCCATCAATGTCAATTGAGCCAACGCCGTGCTGGCAAGGCTATTACTGAACAGATGAATTGCCCGGATCAGATGGCGATTCAGAGTTGCAATATAGTCGGCATCAAACAACGCCAGATCATAAGTCCAGCGCAGCACGTAACCTCCGTCCTGTGGGGTAATGTCGATATCTATGTCGTACTTCAGCGACACAATCTCGCGCTCGTATTGTCCAAAGCTCAGTCCGTCCAGTCCAACATCAGACTGATCGCTCACCCCAAAGTCACTGTCCATAGACAACATGATCTGAAACAGTGGATCGTGCGACAGGCTGCGCTCTACATTCAAACGCTCGACTAACTGCTCAAATGGTACATCCTGATTGTCCTGCGCGTCCCGGTGCACTTCACGCACGTGAGCAAAATAGTCACCGAGCGTAGCGTGTTGCGTTTGAGTTCTGAGTACCAGATTATTAACGAAAAAGCCGATCAGCGGCTCCAGTTCGCTTTGCAATCGGTTGGCAACCGGTGTGCCGATCAGAATATCCTGCTGATTACTGTGTTGTGCCAGCACCCAACTCAACGCACTGTGTACCAACATAAAGGGTGACATCTCATTACGCTGCGCCACGGTCGTGAGCTGCTGGCTTAGCGTACTGTTAAGACTGAAACTCTGACACCCGGCAGCACTTTGCTTTTCTTCCGGGCGCGGTTGTTTCAGCGGCAGGCTATGAACCGAGGGCGCGTCGGCTAATGTTTCCTGCCAGTACGATAACTGTGATTCCAGTACGTTTTCCTGCAACCAGGTTTGCTGCCACAGCGCATAATCAGCGTACTGAATCGCCAGCTCAGGTAAGGGGTTCTCTGCCCCTTGTGCAAACGCCCGATATAAAGTCAGAAACTCCTGACTGAGCAATTCAATTGACCAGCCATCAGACGCTATATGATGCATATTGAACAGCAACACCCCGTCTTGCTGCGCGCCCCCCGGATCCGCAAGCAAAATATAACGTGCCCGCATCATCACATCCTGCGTCAGATCAAACGGGGTATTCAGCTCCTCATCAATCAGGGCTTCGAGCTGCACCGCACGAGCACTTGCCTCCAGCGTGGTCAAATCGCTGTGGGCGATAGCAAACGTCACCTCGTCACGAATATGCTGCCGGGCGCCGTTTTCACCATCAACCACCACTGTGCGCAGTATTTCATGACGGCGGATAATGGCCTGACAGGCACGCTCAGCCACCGCCAGATCCAGCTCCCCGGTAACCGTCATCAGGGCAGGCATATTATATTGTGCCGAGCCCTGTTGCAGCTGGTCGATAAACCATAACCGGCGCTGTGAAAACGACAGCGGTGCTAAGGTCTGATATTGCTCAGCGCGCGGCGTAACGGCCTCACGCTTAGGTTGTGCTTCGCTGTCACTCAGATAAGCCAGCAATTGTGTTTTATTATCTCTGATCAGCTGCGCTATCTCTGCGGTGACTGCGCCCTTTTCAGCTTCGACTACGAGCGACCCGTCAGAGACACTCACCAAAATCAACTTGTCCTGAAGCAGACTTACTAACTGTTGCGGTTTCATTAAAACACAATCCTTTCTACATTATCTGATTGTTCTAACTTAGCTTTTAATGCTTTAGCGGCCAGCAGTTCATCGAGCTGCATGGCTTGCTCAGCCACCGAGGTGTACTTAAATAACTGTTTGATAGTCAGTGTGCAGTCAAACCGGCTTTCAATGTCTTTCATCAACTTAATCACCAGCAGAGACTGACCGCCCAGAGAGAAGAAGCTCGCCTGGGTACTGATTTGTCCTTCATCCAGGCCCAGCACCTGAGACCAGATGGCCACCAAAGCCAACTCAGTGTCGGTTTGTGGAGCAATGTACTCACCGCCCAATCCGGCATGCTCCGGGGCAGGTAACGCTTTGCGATCAATTTTGCCGTTTGGGGTTTGTGGCCATTCATCCAGCAATACAAAGCTGGTTGGGATCATATACTCAACCAGGGCGTCACCAAGTTGTGACTTGATAGCGTCGATCAGTACCTGCTGAGACGCTTCATCGCCCAGTGTATGCGGCTTCACATAGGCCACCAGGTGCTGATTACCCTGCGTGTCATCGAGCGCCATCACCAAGGCGGAGTCCACTTCACTGTGCTCACCGATGTGATACTCAATTTCACCCAGCTCGATACGCAACCCGCGGATCTTCACCTGATGGTCAATACGACCCATATACTCGATGACGCCGTCATTGCGATAACGCACCAGATCGCCCGTTTTGTAGAGTCGCTGGCTGCTACCCACTTCGCTGTCATCGTAGAATGGGTTAGCAATAAAGCGCTCTTCGGTCAGATCTGCGCGATTGTGGTAGCCACGCGCCAGACCCTCTCCGCCGATGTGTAATTCGCCGCATGCGCCCTGAGGTAACAGATTGAGTGCGTCATCCAGCACATAGAGTTGGATATTCTGAATTGGCTTACCAATGGGCACACTGCTGCCATAAGGCTGTGAACAATCCCAGTAGCTGACGTCGATGGCCGCTTCAGTTGGACCATAAAGATTGTGTAACTGCGCAGAAGGTAACACGGCCCGGAACTGCTCGACATGGCTTATCTGCAATGCTTCACCACTACAGAATACCTGTTTAATTGAAGTACAACGGCTCAGGTCACCATGCTCCAGCATCACGCCCAGCATAGAGGGCACAAAGTGCAGCTTAGTGATGCCTGTTTCGACGATCAGATCGCTCAGGTAATCCGGGTCTTTGTGGCCACCTGGCTTGGCAATCACCAATTCAGCCCCTTTGAGCATGGGCCAGACAAATTCCCATACCGACACATCAAAGCTGTAAGGCGTTTTTTGTAATATCTTGTCGTGGGGTCCACAGCCGTACTCTTTGTCCATCCAGTCGATGCGGTTATGCAGCGCCTGATGTTCTAGCAATACGCCTTTTGGCATGCCAGTGGAGCCTGAGGTGTAAATGGTATATGCCAGATTACTTGCACTGAGACCCATATCGCTCACCGCGATGTTTGTATCACTGTGGGCACCGAAGTCAAAGCCATCAAGCTCAACAACCTGCGCTTCGCCCAAAGCGACACGTGCAGCGACCTCCTGGGTACTCAGCACGACGCTGGCTCGGGCATCTTCCACTAGATATGCCAGTCTGGCACTGGGCAGCTCCGGATCCAGCGGCACATACGCACCGCCGGCTTTGAGAATACCCCAGATCCCGATGACCATTTCAAATGAGCGTTCCACACACAACCCGACCAGTGAATCCGCCCCCACGCCGTGTTCACTGCGCAAATAATGGGCCAGCTGATTGGCTTTGCTGTTGAGCGTTTCATAGCTCATTGTCTGTGTGCCAAAACGCAGTGCTGTCGCCTGAGGTGCGCGGGCAACTTGCTGCTCAAACAGCTCATGAACACACACCTCTCGGGTATAATCCCGGGCCGTGTCATTCCACTGCTGTAATTGCTCATAACGCTCCTGCTCTGACAACAGTGGCAGCGTATCCAGTGGATTGGCCAGCTGTGCCTGAGTGAGACGCGCCAGATACCTGAGTACGCCCTGGAGGTGTTTATCCAGCGCCACAATGTGCTGCTCGCTAAATAGTCCAGTGTCATACAACCAGTTAACGGTCAGTCCGGCATCATCCAGATCAATGTTAATTTCGATATCAAACTTGGTGGTACAGGCCTCTGGCAGCCTCGGGGTGAACTCCAGCCCAGCCAACTGTTGCCCAGAACTGTCTGCCAACGCAAATTCTGAATTGGTGGTCAGCATGATCTGAAACACCGGGCTATAGGCCGTAGAGCGTGGAATTTGTAAGGCATCTACCAGCTGTTCAAACGGCACATCCTGATGTGACTGGGCACCAATATGAGCCTCTTTGACGTGCTCAAGGTAATCGCCCAAATTATGATGACGAGTATTGACTCTCAGCACCAGGGTATTGGCAAAATAACCGATGAGGCCAGCCACTTCTGGTTGCGCACGATTCGCCACCGGTGTGCCAATCACAATATCGTGCTGATTACTGTGGCGCGACAACACATAAGCCAGTGCACTGTGCACCAGCATAAATGGCGTGATCCGGGCTGCTTCAGCAAAGCTTTTAAGTCCCTGGCTCAGCGTGCCTGGCAACAAGCTGGTGAAGCCTTTGGCACTGAACGCTTTTTCTTCCGGGCGCGGCTTATCCAGTTGCAGACCATGCACGGCCGGTGCATCGCTCAGGGTTTCGCGCCAGTAATTGAGTTGCGTTTCCAGTGCTTTGGCGCCGCCTTGCGCGTTATTCAGCCAGTCGCGCTGCCAGATTGCATAGTCGGCATATTGAATAGCCAAAGGTGGTAACGCAGCCTCAGTACCAGAGACAGCCGCTTCGTAGAGTGCCATAAACTCGTTAGACAGCAACTCCACCGACCACCCATCCGAAGCAATATGGTGCATATTAAAAGCCAGTACACCACGCTGAGGTTGGTTATGATCGGCATAATTAAGTAAGACATACTGAGCGCGTAGCATCAAATCGCTGTCCAGTTTAAACGGCGTCAGCGCGTCTTCGCTCAGCAGCTGGTTAAGCCGATCTGTTTTGGCGTGTTCGCTCAGCTCACTTAAATCCTGCAAAGTCAGGGTCAGCTCGCCGTGGCTGCGGATCAGCTGAACTGGCTCGGCGTCCTGCTCCAGATAGACCGTGCGCAACGCTTCATGGCGCGCCACCAGACTATTCAACGCAGCCTGGGCGGCATCCAGATCTAATACGCCATCCACATCAAAGGCCACCGGCATGTTGTACTCGGCACTGCTGCCATTGAGCTTGTCGATAAACCACAAACGTTGCTGAGCAAACGACAGTGACAGGTGTGCATTGTCTTCACGCGGCTGCGCCACAATAGGTGGTTGCACCACAACATCAGTTTGCTGTGCAACACGTTCAGCCTGCTGTGCAATGGTCGTTGCAGCAAAGATATCCTTAACACTCAGCTCGCATTCCAGCTGAGTTCGGATCCCGGCCAGCAGTTTCATCAGCAACAGAGAATGTCCGCCCAGCTCGAAGAAGTTGGCCTCTACGCTGACCTGACCATGCTCCAGTTTGAGTAATTCCGCCCAGATCCCAACCAGGGTGTATTCAGTGTCATTGCGCGGCGCAACGTACGTTTGCTCACCCAGTCCGGCGTCCGGCGCTGGCAGCGCACGTCTGTCGACTTTACCATTGGCTGTCAGTGGCCACTGAGTCACGGTAACAATAGCGCCTGGTAACATATAGGCAGGTAATTGCTCACCGAGCGCTGCTTTTAATTGGCTCAGCCAGGTATCATCGGTACTGGCTTCTGCGCCTTTTACATAGGCGACCAGTTGCAACGTGTCATCCGCCAGTGGCATAGCCTGCACCAACGCAGAGTCCACCATGGCCAGCTCAGCAATGCGATTTTCCACTTCGCCCAGCTCAATACGGTGACCGCGAATTTTAACCTGATCGTCCTGACGACCCAGATAATGTAGCTCGCCGTTTTCGTCATAACGGGCCAAATCGCCCGCACGATACAAACGCTCCCCAAGCCAGGGATAGCGCTGGATGTCGAATGGATTGTCAATAAATCGCTCGGCACTGAGTGCTTCGCGGTTAAGGTAGCCCAGGGCGAGACCTGCACCACCGACATAGATTTCGCCCGCGCACCCATCAGGTACCAGCTTAAGTGCATCATCGAGCAGTACGATATGCTGGTCGCGCAGCGGTCTGCCAATGTTGATCGGCGCATTTGGTTCTATACGTTTATAGGTCACATGCACCGTGGTTTCTGTGATCCCATACATGTTAATGAGCTCAGTCGGCTGCTGTGCAAAGTGCGTCCACCACTGGCTAACATGACTTGGCGTCAGTCCTTCACCACCAAATACGATGCTGCGCAATGAAGGTAAGGTCTGTTGTGCCGTCACCAGATATTCGGTGAGCTGTTTAAAGGCACTCGGCGTCTGATTGAGAATAGTCAGGGCGTTGCGCTGACATAAAGCCACAAACAATTGACTGTCCTTAACTTCATCCAGGCTTGGCATCAGCAGTTTGCCACCAAACAGCAGGGCTCCCCAGATCTCCCAGACACTGAAATCGAAGGCAAAAGAGTGGAACACACACCAGCAATCGTCTTCATTAAAGTTAAAATCGGGCTGAGTCACATCAAACAGACGACCGACATTGCGGTGCGTTTGCAACACCCCTTTTGGTTTACCCGTAGAACCCGAGGTGTAAATCACATAGGCCAGATTGTCCGATGTATGTGTCGCCAACTGCACGTTATCCGTGCTGTAACCCATCAATGCCAGCTGATTCAGGTCGATAATGGGCGTGTCTTGAAGTGCCAGCGCATCAGCCACCTGATCTTCGCTCAGCACCAGTGCCACGCCCGCATCCTGACAGATAAAGTCGAGGCGTTCTTGCGGATAGTTAGGATCAAGCGGAACGTACGCACCGCCGGCTTTAAGAATAGCCAGTATGCCCACAATCATGTTGACCCCGCGACCCACACAGAGGCCTACCAGCGTATCCGGGCGGATATCGTGTGCTTCGATTAGATAGTGTGCCAACGCATTGGCCCGTGCGTTCAATTCGCGATAAGTCAGCGACTCTTGCTGATACACCAGTGCAGTGCGCTCACCAAATTTGGCTGCCTGACTTTCAAACCGAGCCTGAATGCTGCTTGTTGTGTCTGTGTCGACGGCGTGTGATACGTTCGCGCGCATCAGCGCATCTTGTTGTGCCTCGTTCAGGACACTGAGTTTTGCCACCGGAGTGTCAGATTCGTCATTCAACGCACGCAGCAACTGTTCAATGGCGCACGTTACATACTCGTCTATTGCGTTTATGTCGACTGAGCTATCAACTTGCAGGTTGAAGGAAAACGCCTTGCCCCAGTCATCCACACATAAATTAAATGGATAGTTAGTACGCTCTTTAGCAGCGATGGCCTGTGCGCCCCCTTGCGCTGGCGCTTCTGCCAGGCGGGAGTGACGATAATTGAAAATGGCGCTAAATAAAGGCGTTTGTGCACTGACACCACTGCATGCCTGCGCTTCGGTTAGCGACGCCTGTTCATATGGCATCAGCCCGAGCAGGGCCTGATCGACCTGCTGCAATAAAGTATCCGCCGCTTCATCTGCCAGGTTAACACGCAGAGGCAGGGTATTAATCATCATCCCCATCATCTGCTCTATGCCTTGCTGGCCACTCATTCTGCCCGACAATACAGTACCAAATACCACATCCCGGCTCTGACTACAGGCCGACACCACCATGGCCCAGGCCAGATGGAAAAATGCCGCCGGACTCATACCACGCTGCTGCATCAGGGTGCGGATCTGCGAAGATTGTTGCTGACTCAGTTCACGGTGTAATTCATTGCAGTACAAATCATCAGCCCGGGTACTGTCCAGTCCAAACGGATGGCACGGTGTCTCAATATCACCCAGCTGATCGGTAAAGTACTTGCGACTATCCAGTTGCTCGGCATTGTGCAGCGTCTGAGCGATAAACTGTCGATAAGGCAAGGCATCAGGCAGCTGTGCAAAAGTTTGCTCATCCATGGCCAGCTCACCCATGATCATTTCAACAGAGATATGATCCAGCAAAATGTGATGCTCTTTGAGCACCCCGCAGTAGGTATCTGTGGCCGGATCATGAGCCAATTCCAGCTGCACTAAAGGTGCCAGCTCCAGATCCATACGATGTATGCCCTCGGCAACATAGGCATCGAGTTTTGCCCGAGCATCCGTCTGACCAGAGAACGACAACCAGGTTGGTAACAGCTCACAATGACGCAGTACCACCTGTAAAGGGGCTTGACACTCGCGCCAGGCCACCATAGTGCGCAGCACGTCGTAGCGTGCAATGATCTGATTAAAGCGCGCAACAAAACGGTCAATCTGAGTTTCGCTGTCAAACTCCAGCGTGATGGTGGTGACATAAGGGTCGGATTTTTCCGTCGCACTGTGAACCAGGAATATGCTTTCCTGTAAAGGTGCCAGCGGATAGATATCCGCAATATTAGCGGCCCCACCCGGAACACGCTCACTCAGTGTATCCAGCTCGTTCTGAGTCAAAGCGGTTAACGTCACCATATCTGGCGTGATCTGGGTGCATTGTGCCGGGATGCCATTTTGCGGTAATTCAGGCTCGCTGTGATGGGTGGCGTCTGTGATGGTTTTAGCCATCTCGCTCAACACTCGGGCGTTAAACAGTGCCTGTACGGACGTGCTCAGGCCTTGCTTTTTCAACCGACTGACCAGCTCCATCACCATCAGAGAGTGACCGCCCAATTCGAAGAAGTTGGCCGCCATGCTGACTTCGCCTGGTTCAAGATTTAACAGCTCAGCACATAGCGCTGCCAGGGCCAGCTCCTGCTCGGTAACCGGAGCCAGGTATTCAACTTCATAGCCCAAGCTTTGCGGTACCGGCAGTGCTTTACGGTCAATTTTGCCGTTTGGCGTTTGTGGCCATTCGTTAAGTACCACGAAACTTGATGGCACCATATAATCGGCCAGCGACTCACTCAGCTGATTTTGCACTGAGGCGGTCAGAGTCTGTTGTGCTTCATCCGTCAACTCACTGCTGGGCTTAACATAAGCCACCAGTCGCTGGTTACCTTTATCATCACTCAGTGCCATCACCTGCGCAGAATCAACCTGTTCATGCTCGCCAATGTGGTATTCGATTTCACCCAGCTCAATCCGCTGCCCCCGGATCTTGACCTGATGGTCCAGACGACCCATGTATTCGATGTTGCCATCTTCACGAAAACGCACCAGATCGCCGGTTTTATACAGGCGTTTACTGGCGCTTTGCGGATAAAACGGGTTATCAATAAAGCGCTCTTCGGTCAGCTCAGTACGATTGTGGTAACCTCTTGCCAAACCCTCACCGCCAATGTGCAACTCACCGCACGCGCCCTGTGGCAACAAATCAAGCGCATCGTCCAGTACGTATAACTGAATATTCTGGATAGGTTTGCCAATGGGGATGCTGCTGCCATGGGACATCGCGCAATCCCAGTAGCTAACGTCGATAGCCGCTTCTGTCGGGCCATAGAGATTATGCAACTGCGCGGTGGGTAATAGCGCCTTAAACTGCTCAACATGACTGATTTGTAAGGCTTCACCACTACAAAACACCTGTTCAATTGAACTGCATGTGGCCAGGTCACCATGTTCCAGCATCACGCCCAGCATGGAAGGCACAAAGTGCAGTTTGGTCACACCGGTTGCGACAATCAGCTCATTGAGGTAAGCCGGATCTTTGTGGCCACCCGGCTTGGCAATCACCAGCTCGGCGCCTTTAAGCATGGGCCAGACAAACTCCCATACCGAGACATCAAAGCTGTAGGGGGTTTTTTGTAAGATTTTATCCTGCGGCTTACATCCGTACTCATTGTCCATCCAGTCGATACGGTTATGCAACGCCTGATGTTCGAGTAACACGCCTTTGGGTTTACCCGTCGAGCCCGAGGTATAAATGGTGTACGCCAGATGCTTTGCCGTCAGGCCAATGTCGTTAACCGGAATATTCGAGCCCGAATAGGCTTCGAAGTCGAAGTTGTCCAGTGCAATGACCGCCGCATCGCCCAGCGATACTTGTTCAATGATCCCTTGTGTGCTCAGCACCACCCTGGCGCTGGCATCCTCCACCAAATAGTTCAACCGACCTGATGGCAATTCCGGATCCAGTGGCACGTAAGCGCCGCCGGCCTTGAGAATGCCCCAGATACCAATCACCATTTCAAATGATCGCTCTGTGCATAAGCCAACTAATGCGTCCGGGCCAATCGTATGCTCAGTGCGCAGATAGTGGGCTAACTGGTTGGCCTTAGTATTGAGCGTGTCATAACTCATGGTGCGCACGTCAAAGCGCAACGCGATGGCATCTGGCGTGGCTTTGGCCTGCTGCTCAAACAGTTCGTGCACACAGCGCTCGCGTGAGTAATCCAACGCTGTGTCGTTCCAATCCAGCAGTTGTTGTTGACGCTCAGTGTCAGACAGCAGTTTCAACGTATTGGGCTTGACTGATAACTCAGCTGGGGTCAATGCTGCCAGTTGCGAAAGTACGGTATTTAAGTGGTTAGCAATGGCGCTGACACGCTGCGCACTGAACAAAGCAGTGTCGTAAGTAATCTCTATCGCCACGCCCTGCTCGTTCAATGCCACTTCAATTTCTAAATCAAACTTAGTGGTAACACTGCTGGCCGGACGCTGCGCGATTTGCAGACCATCCAGCGCCAGTTGTTGTTCCCTGACACCATAATCCGTGTTTGTGGTCAGCATGATCTGAAACAGCGGTGCATGAGCGCCGCTGCGAGGTACATTGAGCTTTTCGACCAGCTGCTCAAAGGGCACATCCTGATTGGCCTGAGCGCCAAGGTGTACGGATTTTACATGGGCAAAGTAGTCTGTCAGGCTGGGCTGCTCTGTATTCAGCCGCAGCACCAGCGTATTGGCGAAGTAGCCAATCAAGCCTTCTAATTCTGCGTGGCCGCGGTTGGCGATGGGCGTGCCAATCACAATGTCATGGCTGTTGCTATGGCGTGACAGCACATAAGCCAGCGCACTGTGGATCAGCATAAAGGGGGTCAATTGCTGCTGGCGGGCTAAGTTTTGTAAAGCCTGCGCCTGACTCGCTGATAACTCGCTGCGTACCAGTGCACCATGCAGTTGCTTGGTTGCAGGACGCTCAAAGTCCGGGGTAATACCGTGAACAGCCGGGGCATCAGCCAATGTCTGTTGCCAGTAGGTAAGCTGCTCGGCAAGCGCCTCTTTAGTCAGGTGCTCACGCTGCCAGTGTGCATAATCGTTATATTGCAACGGCAATGGCGCAAGGCTTGCAACCTGTCCGGTGACTCTTGCCTGATAGGCCTGAACAAACTCACTGGTCAGTATTTCCATAGACCAGCCATCTGACACTATGTGATGCATATTCAGTAGTAATACGCCCTGCTGTGTGCCATCACTGTGTTTATGCGTACACAAATAGGTCACTCTGAACAACACATCAGCCGTCAGATCAAATGGTGTCAGGGTATCTCGCTCAATGTGTGCAGCCACGTCTGCCGCCAGATCGTCACTGTCACACAGGTCGATGCGGCGAATATTAAGCGCCGCATCATCTCGGATAGTCTGCCTTGGTCCATCCTCAGAATCATAGTATCCGGAGCGCAAAATAGTATGGCGCACCAAAATATCGTTGAATGCATCTTCTACGGCCGCCAAATCCACACGACCCTGCACATCCAGTGCAAGCGGGATATTGTACTCGGCCGAAGGCCCTCGTAGTTGCTCTAAAAACCACAATCGCGTCTGTGAGAAAGATAAAACGCTTTGTGTTAACCCCAGGGCAGGAATACTGCCTGTTGATTGGGTTAATGCATTTGCTTTTATCGCCTGCTGGCTCAACAGCTCAATAAGCTGAGTTTTGTTTTCCTTGAGTGCGCTTCTCAGCTCATCAGTCATACTGCCTTTTGCTGCTTTAAACTTGAGTTTGCCTTGCTCGACATACAGATGAACGCCCTGTGATATCGCTAACTCGAAAGCCTGATGTACATTCATTAAATCTCACCATCCTCAACTAAATCCTGATCGCAGATACTGTCTGCCGCCTGTGCATTGAGCTGTTGCATTCGCAGCAGATCGATGTGCTGGGCCAGCTGGGCCAGTGACTGCGCCGTAAAAATGTCCTGCATGTCTATCTGTTGTAGCTGTAATTCCGGGTCCGATGTGATCGCTCTGACCAGTTTACTGACCAGCAGAGAGTGACCACCCAGCGCAAAAAAGTTGGCTGAGGTGCTTATTTCACTTTCCTGCAAATGCAGTAATTGCGCCCAGATGTTAACCAGGCGTTGTTCGCTGTGTGTTTCAGGCGCAATATATTCACCTTCAACGGCGGCTAAATCTGGCTCCGGCAGTGCACGCTTATCAATTTTACCGTTACTGGTCAGTGGCCATTGAGATACCGGAACAAACATTCCGGGTACCATATAGTCTGGCAGTTTATCGGCCAGTTCCGTTTTGATGCGCTGGATAACCGCTTTATCATCATTAATATTTTCATGACCAGAGACACTATTTTTGGCATTTTTGTTGTTCAACTGAACATAGGCCACTAAGTGTTTGGCACCCGTTGCACTGGTCGCAACAGTCACCACTGCCGCATCGACATCAAGACACTCACTCAGCAAACCTTCAATTTCACTGATCTCAATCCTGAAGCCGCGGATCTTAACCTGTTGGTCGATCCGACCCAGATATTCCAGCTCCCCATCCGGCAGATAGCGAACCAGGTCACCTGTTTTATACAAGGTTTCGGTTACACATTTATTGTGCCCATCGAAATAAGGGTTAGAGACAAATCGCTCTGCGGTTTGCTCCGCTAACTGGTGATAACCACGTGCCAGCCCCACACCAC
Organism: Pseudoalteromonas ardens; assembly: GCF_030125445.1. NCBI lineage: Bacteria > Pseudomonadati > Pseudomonadota > Gammaproteobacteria > Alteromonadales > Pseudoalteromonadaceae > Pseudoalteromonas > Pseudoalteromonas ardens. The sequence continues at coordinate 841,851 of NZ_JASJUV010000001.1, read as the reverse complement.
TGATGTACAGCTCACCCACTACGCCCGGTGATAGCAAGGCCTGATTACTGTCCAGCACAAAGGCACTGGTGTTTTTCAACGGTTTACCTATGGTGACTTTCTGTCCGGGGCGTAACTCTGCCCAGGTCGCACAGATAGAGATCTCAGTCGGGCCGTAGGCGTTGACCATCCGATACGCACCGCCCCATTGCTCAACCACTTCCTGATCGCAGGCCTCTCCTCCTACTGCCAACGCTTTAAGCGCCAAATCGTCACGAAACTCCATCATGGCCAGGAAGGCCGGTGGCAATAACACATGGGTAATGGCTTCGCTATGCAACAGCTGACCTATGCTCTCCGGAGACAGACGCTGAACACTGTCGGCAATCACCAACGTAGCGCCGCTCAGCAGTGCCATTACGTACTCCCAGGTGCCAGCATCAAAACTCATAGATGCAAAGTGCAGTACTTTGCTTTGTCCGTCCACTTTCAGGTAATGGCGGTGGTTAAACGCGATATTCACTATCCCTTTGTGTTCAAGCAACACGCCCTTTGGCTTGCCGGTTGAACCCGAGGTGTAAATGGCATAGGCCAGGTTCGAAGATGTCAGGCCTGCTACCAGCTCACCTGGATTGTGAGTAGCATAATCAACAAATGTCTGCACCACTTGCTCATTACCCAGGCCATCAATGCAGATACTGTGGTAATCGGTTAAGTCCAGCTGCTCAATAATAAAATGTGTAGAGAGGATAATTTTAACGCCGGAGTTTTCCATCATGTAAGTTACGCGCTGACGCGGGTAAGCCGGATCCAACGGCACATAGGCTGCACCGGCTTTAAGAATGGCCAGTGTACCGATGATCATTTCCAGCGAGCGCTCAACACATAAGCCGATAAAGGTGTCCGGCGTTACCTGATATTCACGGATCAGGAAGTGTGCCAGCTGGTTGGCACGCTCATTCAGTTCGCGATAGGTCAGCTGTTTGTTGCCGAACTTAACGGCAAGCTTATCTGGGGTTTGCAGCGCTTGTTCTTCAAACACCTGATGAATGCACTTATCGACCGGATAATCCGCCGCATTGTTATTCAGGCCGTCGATCAAATAGGATTCCAGCTTGTCGCCCAGAATAGACAGTCGATTTAATGGTAAAGTACGACGCACCTGCGGCGACATATCCGCCAGTCCGATCAAGGCATTATTAAAGTGCTCACTGAGCTGCTCAACAAATTCAGCATCGAACAGGGCCACATCATAGTTCCAGATAGTCTCAATCTGGTTGTCGCTAATATTCAGCGCAATTTCCAGATCAAATTTAATCGCCGGATGGCTGCCTTCCAGCGGCGACAGACTCAAGTCAGGCAGTGCCATCAGGGCCGACTCATCGTTGCCGTCAGTAAACTTATCATTGGTGGTCAGCATGATCTGCACCAAAGGTGTGTATGATGAAGTGCGTGGCAAATTCAGTGCATCAATTAACTGCTCAAAAGGCACATCCTGATTCACCTGCGCGTTCATATGCACCTGACGAACATGGTTAAGATAGCCCTCCAATGTGCCATGGCGGGTATTCAGGCGCAAAGCCAGCGTATTGACGAAACACCCAATCAGCGGGCTGAGCGCCTCATCGGCACGGTTTGCCACCGGCGTGCCAATGACAATATCTGACTGGTTACTATGACGGCTAAGTACCACACCCAGGACTGCGTGCATCAACATAAACGGGCTTAACTGGGCCTGTCTGGCCACCTCGCCTAATTGCTGAGCCACATACGCAGGCAACGTGGCCGTGACATGTGCCCCCTGGGTCTGTTTTACTTCCGGGCGATGATGCTGGGTTGGCAGGCTGTGTGTCAGCGGTGCATCTTCCAGTGTCTGCTGCCAGAATGTCAGCTGTTTCTCAAACTCGCCGCCCTGCATTCTGTCTTTTTGCCAGACGGCAAAGTCAGCGTACTGTAGCTCCAGCTCAGGCAACGGGTTGACCTGATCGGCAGCAAAAGCCCGGTACAAGGTCACAAACTCATTGATCAGCACGTCCATTGACCAACCATCAGAAGCTATGTGATGCAGCGTTAGCAATAGCACGCCGCGCTGATCATGACCGGTTCCCTGCAGCTTCAGGTACTGTCCACGGATGGACAGCTGCTGAGTCAGATCAAATGGGCGCTGTGCTTCTTCAAGCAGACACTGAGACAATTGCGCCTGCTGCTGTTCACCCTCACTGTCACTGAGGTCAACAAACCCCAGCGAAAAATCGTACTCAGGCAAAACATGCTGGCGTACTTCATCGTCCTGTTCGCGATAGACAGTGCGCAAAATCTGATGACGCGACACTATGGTGCTCAGCACCTTTTCAACCAAAGTCAGCTCCAGTGCGCCTTCTACATTCAGCGCAACCGGCATGTTGTACTGACTCTGCCCGGATTGCATTTGTTCCAGCAACCAGAAACGCTGCTGAGTATAAGAGAGCACACAGCCATCCGGATACTGTCCGGGTTGTGGCCTATGCGCATTGCCAGACGTCCCTTCTGCATGAGACAGAAATGCAATGATCTCTGCCTTATTTGCGATGATGTCCTGCTTCAGTGTGGCCGGAAATTCGCTCACCGTCAGGTCAAAATGTAGCGCGCCCTCTTTGGCATACAGATAAACCCCTTGATCTGCTGCCGATTTAACTAATTGTGCAATCATTATAGTGTTCCACTCATCATTACCGATTCATTGGCTTTTTTGTCTTCGAGATATTTTTGTGCCTGCTTGCTCTCAATTACCTTCGAAAGGACCGCTAATTCTGCAGCGTCGTAAATTTCCCGTAATGTCAGCTCGATTTCGAACTGGGTTTTAATTGCACCCGCCAGTTTGATCAGATAGAGCGAATGACCGCCCAACTCGAAGAAGTTGGCACTGGTACTGATCTGCTCGCTGTTAAGGTCGAGTAGTTCCGCCCAAATTGCCACCAGGGCATGCTCTGTCTCACTTTGCGGTGCAATGTATTCCTGACCTGCCAACATACCTAGCGGTGCTGGCAGGGCTTTTTTATCTATTTTTCCGTTTGGCGTCAGCGGCCACTCGTCTATCAACACGAACTGGCCTGGGATCATGTGCGCCGGCAAGTCGCCTTCCAGCGCGCTTTTCACGTCGCTTAACCAGGCTTGTTGCCGTGTCACATTATCAATTTCCTCTCTTGTCTCACATGTGAGACAAGGCTGTAGGTAGGCCACCAGATAATGCCCCCCATCGCTGTGCTCGCGTGCCATCACCAGAGATGTCGCAACATCCGGGTGGGTGTTAAGGCGGTGCTCAATTTCACCCAGCTCAATCCTGAAGCCCCGGATCTTAACCTGGTCATCTATTCGTCCAATAAATTCAAAATGACCATCTTCGCGGTAACGTACCAAATCGCCAGTGCGATACAAACGCTTGCTGTTATTGACTCCCTCCGCTTCGTAGTAAGGGTTATCAATAAAACGTTCGGCCGTCAGCTCAGGGCGATTTAAATAACCCCGTGCAACACCGGCACCACCCAGATAGAGCTCACCCACACTGCCGGTCGGTAACAGCTCCTGAGCACTCCCCAGCACATACGCCTGGCTGTTGGCGATGACCCGGCCAATATCCGGCACCTGGTTCAATGCGGTGGTAAAACGTGCCGCAGTTGAATAAGTGGTGTCTTCCGACGGACCATATAAGTTGCATACCGCCACACCCGGACAAGCCTCTAAAATCTGATTCACCTGCTGTGCAGTCAGCGGCTCACCTGCGAGGTTAATGACTTTCACCCCGTCAGGTACCGCGCCCACTTCCAGCAATGCCTTCATCGCCGATGGCACGGTATTAATCATGCTGATGTCTAACTGCTGCTCAGCGAGCGCCATGGCATTTTGTACAATCACGCTCTGATAGCCAAAACACAGCGGCAAGAACAACTCGTAAATCGACAAGTCAAAGTTCAGTGACGTCGAGGCCAGCACTTTGCCCAGTTCAGCGTCGCTATAGGCTTGTTTCGCCCACTGCAACATTGCCACGGTATTGCCATGTTCAATCATCACGCCCTTCGGCTTGCCGGTCGACCCTGACGTGTAAATCAGGTAAGCCAGACTCTGAGCCGACACGCCGGTTTCTGCCCGCGTTAAATTGTGCGCAGGATAAGCTGAAAATATGTCGTGATTATGTGACTCTGGTGTGTCCAGTAAAACGACGTTAGCATACCCCAGTGTTATCCCTTCTGCAACATTCTGTTGACTTAACACCACTTCTAAACGTGCATCCTCAACCAGGTAAGCCAGACGCGATTGCGGGTAGTTGGGATCCAGCGGCACATAGGCACCACCGGCTTTAAGAATACCCCAAATCCCAATCACCATTTCCAGCGAGCGCTCAACACACAAGCCCACTAACGAATCCGGTCCGATATTGTGCTCCGCGCGCAGATAGTGGGCCAATTGGTTGGCTCTGCTATTGAGCTCACCATAGCTCAGCGTCTGCTCACCAAAGCGCAGTGCAATCTGCTCCGGCATGGCAGCTGCCTGCTGTTCAAATAATTCGTGAATACACAGCTCACGGGGATAATCCAGCGCTGTGTCGTTCCAGTTATGCAGTTGTTGCGTACGCTCCGCATTATCCAGCACACACAAACCCTGTACCGCAGTGCTGCTCTGGCTGTCCAGTAAATCCAGCACCTGAGTCAGGGTCACTTGCAGATACTGTGCAATGCGTGCCGCCGGGGCGCGTTTATCCACCTGAAGCTCAAACCCAAAACCATCGCCGAAATCATCCACCGAGAGATTAAACGGATAGTTGGTCCGCTCCTCGGTGGCCAGCACTTTAAACCCGGCATCCTGCTCCAGCTGTGAATCCGCTACCGCCGAGTGACGATAGTTCAGCATCGCGCTGAACAGGGGCAGTTGGCCACTCACTCCACTGCAACGCTGCGCCTCGGCCAGTGACACCTGCTCGTACGGCATCAAGGCACGCAGGTCATCATTAATGTGTGCCAGCAGGCTCATTGCATCCTGCTCACTCAGCGAGACTCGCAGTGGCAGGGTGTTGATCATCATCCCCATCAGCTGGCTGCTCAGGCCATCATCGCTCATACGACCGGATAAGACAGTACCGAACACCACCTCCGACTGACCGCTACACACCCCCAGCACTTTGGCCCAAACCAGATGGAACAGTGCCGCCGGGCTGCTGTGATACTGACGAGTCAGGCGGCGAATGCGCTGCGCCTGCGCGTCATCCAGCGTGACATGCACAGTTTCTATACCCGAGCCGTCGTTCAGCACATCCGTCAGACCATAAGGCAATGTTGGTTCGCTGACCTCACCCAGCATCTGAGTGAAAAAGGCCTCAGTATCCAGACTCGCGGTGCGTGCCAGTGTGCGACCGACAAATTCCCGGTAGGGCACCGGCTCTGCCAGACTCGCTTCATTGCCCTGCAGCAGTGCCGTCAGCTCGTGCACCAGAATTTCCAGCGACACGTGATCTGAGATCAGATGATGCTCACACAACAGCGCATAATGCTTGCCCTGCGCGGCGTCCTCACACACGCTCAGTTGCAGCAGCGGCGCATTTTCCAGCTCAATCCACAGCGGCTGTTCAGCCACATGTGCACTGAACGCGGCCCGGACATCCTCTTCCCCGCTGAAGTCCAGCTCAGTCACGGGCAGCTCTACCTCACGCTGTACCACCTGAAGTGCAGTGTTGCGGTTGCGCCATAGGATGGCGGTGCGCAGCACATCGTGGCGGGCAATCAGGGTATTCAGAGCCCATTTAAAGCGCTCAAGAGACTCGCGGCTGTCGAACTCAAACGTGGTGCTGGTGACATACGGGTCCTGCCCTTCACTCATGGTGTGTACAAACAGCACGCCTTCTTGCAGCGGTGCCAACGGGTAGATGTCCTGAATGTTGGCCATGCCACCGGGGATAGTCTGTGCAATATCCGTGAGCTGTTGCTCATCCAGCTCAGTGAGCGTCACCATCTGTGGGGTGATTTTGCTGCAATCCGCCGGAATTAAATTGGCGGGCACACAACTTGATTCCTCACTCCCAAGTGCCCGAACCTGGCGCGCCATGTCCTGTAGCGTGTGTGCCCTGAACAAGGCCTGCACATCAGCCTGATACTGACGTGCCCGCAGCTGACTGACCAGCTGCATAATCAGCAATGAGTGGCCCCCCAGCGCGAAGAAATTAGCATGGACACCCACCTTATCGACGTCCAGCGACAACAGCGATGCGACGATGTCGACCACCATTTTCTCGGCGTCGGTTTGCGGTGCCTGATAAGGCTGCTCCACCGTTTTAGCCGGCAGAGCCAGCAGTGCTCGCTTGTCCAGCTTGCCATTGGCCGTCAGCGGCCACTGATTAACGAAACTGTAAGCCGACGGCACCATGTAATCCGGCAGGTTGCCGCTCAGATGCTGTTGCAGTGCGTCAATCAGGCTGCTGTCTTGCTCACTTTGAATGAAAGCACGCAGCACCTTACCACCTTGCTTACCGGCCTCGGCCAGTACCACCGCAGACTCCACCTCAGCATGACTCATCAGCTGGGTTTCTATCTCACCCAGTTCAACCCGGAAACCTCGGATCTTGACCTGATCATCGCTGCGTCCGACAAACTCGATTTCACCGTCTGCGCCGATACGCACTAAGTCACCGGTTTTGTATAACCGCGCGCTCAGTGCCGGGTTGGCCGGATCAAAATACGGGTTTTCAATAAAACGCTCGGCGGTGAGTTCGCTCTGATGCAGATAACCACTGGCCAGACACTGACCACTGACATACAGCTCGCCCACTACGCCCGGCGGGCATAACGTCAGCTGCTCGCTGAGCACCAGAGTCGCAGTATTGACGTTGGCGCGGCCAATGGGCACCGCACGTGGCTCATCGTAACCACCGCTGATGGCATAGCCAGATGCGGTGACTGTGGTCTCGGTCGGACCGTAGGTATTAAGCAGCTCAAAGCCCGGTTTAAGAGAAGCCACCGACTGTTTGTCCAGTGCTTCACCGCCGACAATCACCAGTCGCAGCGCCAGAGATTCAAGCTCCGCTTCGCTCAGCGCCAGCATATGCCAGAACGCCGTGGGTAGACTGGCCACGCTGATGGCATGGCTGTCGCAGAAGGCGATAAAGGCCTCGCGGCTCAGCGACACGTCTTCGTCGCGCAGCACCAGGGTGGCGCCCTGAGTCAGAGTCGCCAGCCATTCCTCGACGAAAATATCGAAGTTCATAGTTGAGAACTGCAACACGTTGTCGGCTTCGGTGATTTCGTAGCGCTGCTCACAGTTAGCGGCAAAGTTAATCAGGTTATGATGACTTATCATCACGCCCTTAGGATTACCGGTTGAGCCTGACGTGTACATCACATAGGCCAGATTATCCGGGCTCTGGGTCACATCCGGGTTACTTACTGGATAGCTTGCAAACTGGCTGGCGTTATCCAGCAGCACAGCCGTGACGTTAAAGTCGTTCAGGATCCCGGCGACTTTTTGCTGGGTCAGCACCACAGATAAGCCGGTATCTTCGACCATGTACGCTAAACGTTCCTGCGGATAATCCGGGTCCAGCGGCACATAGGCACCACCGGCTTTAAGGATGGCCAGCACCGCCACCATCATTTCCAGCGAGCGGCCCACACACAGACCCACCAGAGTATCCGGGCCCACCTGATGCTCAGCGCGTAAATAATGCGCCAGCTGATTGGCGCGTTCGTTGAGCAGATGATAGGTCAGGAAATCATCGTCATAACTGACGGCAACACGACCCATAGTTTTAGCGGCCTGTTGCTCAAACAGCTGGTGTACCGAAGCTTGCGGTAAGGCCACAACCGGTCCTTGCTGTGCACTCAGTAACACCTGGCGCTGCTCGGCAGAGTAGGCTGTCCATTGAGCCGGTGATTCTTCGGAATCACGCATTGCGTGGTGCAATAAGTTATCGATGGCAGTATTCATCAAGTCAGCCACCAGCGCCAAAGGAACGCGTGCATCAGCCTGGAAGTCGAGGGTGAACTCATCACCGAAATCATTGACCGACAGATCCAGCGGATAGTTGCTGCGTTCACGTACCGCAGCAATGTCGTAAAGGCTGCTTTGTTGCTCATCGAGGTTTTCAGAGTGGCGGAAATTCAGCGTAGTGCTGAACAAAGGCGAACTGGCATCAACCTGCGAGTGACGCTGCGCCTCGGCCAGTGCCACCTGCTCGTAAGGGATCAGCCCCTGCAGCTGATCATGTACCTGAATCAGCAAGGCCCTGGCATCTAGATTGGCCAGCTGGACACGCACCGGCAAGGTGTTGATGAGCATACCCAACATACGTTCTACGCCCGCTTCACCGCTCATACGCCCGGACAATACAGTACCAAATACCACATCCTGCATATTACAGCAGTGACTCAGCACCTGTGCCCAGGCAGCATGGAACAACACCGCCGGACCCATTTGTAACTGCCGCGACAGCTGACGAATACGTTCACCCTGCTCTGGTGCCAGCGCATAGCTGAGTTCCTGCGAATTCGACCCATCGCCCAGCGTATCTGCCAGACCAAAAGGTAGAGTTGGCGTATCAACATCTCCCAGGCGCGCCGAGAAAAACGCTGCGCTATCAAGGGTATTGGCAATGTGCTGTGATTTGGCAACGAACTCACGATACGGTACCTGAGGCGGCAAACTGGCCTGCTCGCCCGCCACACACATAGCCAGCTCTTCGAGGATCAATTCAACCGACACATGGTCAGTGATCAGGTGATGATGCTTAAACAAAGCATGCACTTTGCCACTCGTCTCATCCCGAACAACCTGCATGCGCACCAGCGGTGCCTGCTCTACATCGATTTTGTGATTACCATGCTCAACAAACTCATTAAATGCTGCCAGCACATCTTGTTCAGCACCAAAGTCCAGCCACTCAACCAGGCTGCCCACCTCGCGTTGTACCACCTGCACCGCCTGTTCACGGCCGCGCCAGAGGATCACGCTGCGCAAAATATCATGACGGGCAACGACCTGCTCCAGGGCCGCAACGAAAGTCTCAAACTTACCCTCATCTGCAAAGGTCAGTGCCGCGGAAATCACGTACGGGTCAAACTCCTGCTGCAAGGAGTGCGCAAATAAAATGCCTTCCTGTAACGGTGCCAGCGGATAAATATCCTGAATGTTTGCCATGCCACCCGGCACCTGCTCAGACAAGGTATTGATATCGCTTTGGCTCAGGCTGATCAGAGGTAACATCTCTGGAGTAATGGATGTCGTGTCAGCCGGTATTCCATTTGCGGGCACTTGCCAGCTGTGCTGTGCGTCAAGCGTGCTCACCGTTGCGGCCATCTCGGCCAGCGTCTGGGCTTTAAAGATAGCCGCCGCTTCTGCCGTATAGCCAGCTTGTTTAAGGCGGGCATGGATCTTCATCACCAACAAGGAGTGGCCGCCCAGCTCAAAGAAGTTCGCTGTACGGCTTACTTTGCTCATTTCGACACCGAGTAGCTGTGACCAAATCTCACTCAGCAGACATTCAATATCGCCCTGTGGCGCCTCGTACTGACCCTGTCCAGCGGACATATCTGGCTCAGGCAGCGCACGCTTATCAATTTTACCATTCGCATTCAAAGGCCACTGCGTCATTGCTACAAACGCGCCAGGGACCATGTACGGCGGTAAACTATCACCCAGCGCTTCACTTAACCAGTGACTAAGCGTCTGACCTTCAGGCACCTGAACCGCAGGCTCAACATACGCCACTATCATGGCATTATTACTGAGGTCTTTGCGGGCAACGACCAGCGCCTGCTCAACCTGTTCCAGCGCATTGAGTTTGTGCTCGATTTCACCCAGCTCTACCCGGAAACCGCGGATCTTTATCTGGTCATCCACCCGTCCGACGTACACAATCCGGCCCTGTTCGTCATATCGCACCAAGTCGCCGGTTCGATACAAGATCGAAGACGGGTCCGGTTCAGTGGAAAATGGATTTGGGATGAATTTTTCAGTCGTCAAATCTGGACGATTCAGATAACCCAATGCCAACCCCGCACCACCGACATACAATTCACCTACGGCACCAACGGGCAAAAGCTGCTGTTGCTGCGAGAGAATAAAGCACTGATCGCCACAGATGCCGGTTCCTATCGGTAATACGCCACTCGCCAGATCTTCACTGGTAAACGCGTTACAGGCAGTGAACGTGGTGTTTTCAGTCGGTCCATAGCCATTTACAAAAGTACAATGAGGGTTGGTCGCCATGGCGCGCTTAAGGCCATTTAGTCGGGCCGCCTCACCACCGGAGATCACGCATCTTAATGATGGTTGCTCAACTTGCGAGCGACTCCATTCATCAAACAGCCCGGTAGTCAGAAACATATCCGTGATCTGTTGCTCGGCGATCACGTCGTCCAAACGAGACACAGTTAAAAACTCGTCAGGGAACAGCACACAACGACCGCCATTGAGCAGTGGTCCCCATATTTCTATGGTCGCAGCATCAAATGCGATGTTGGCACACTGTAAGAAAGCAGTCTCATCACCAAGCTGGATAAAGTCAGGATTATCCACCAAACGCACCACTGCACGGTGTGGCGTCATTACCCCTTTAGGGTTACCGGTTGAGCCTGAGGTATAAATAATATAAGCAAGCGACTCAGGTGACTGAGTACCCGCAGCCACAGGATTGTCCGTCCCATAGTGCGCAAACCGGGCACTATCATTATCTACGGCCAGCAAATGAGCATTGCTGAAAGCAAGTCGCTCACAGAGTGCCGATTCAGTCAGTACTATCTGAGCGCCACTGTCTGCCAGCATATATTCGAGACGGGTTTGCGGGTAATTTGGCTCCAGAGGCAGGTAAGCACCACCAGCTTTGAGAATAGCCAAAGTCGCGACAACCATGTGAACTGAGCGACCGATACACAAGCTTACTAAAGTGCCATCAGTCACACTATGTTGCTCGCGTAAGTAATGTGCCAGCTGGTTTGCCTGTGCATTCAGCTCGCCATAGCTAAGTGTCTGCTCATTGAGTTGCAGCGCAATGGCGTCCGGCGTCGCTGCGGCTTGTGCTTCAAACAACTGTTGGATCTGCATGTTACTGCGATACCAGGGCGCATTCGCCTGCCATTGCTCCAGCTGATGTTGTTGCGCTTGCTCAGGCAGCACACTGTAAGAGACTGGCTGATCAGGTGTTTCTGTTAATGCAGTCACCAGTTGTGTCAGCGCGTTAGTCAGATAAGCTGCAACCTGCTGTACATCGATTTGCTGATCGATTTGATATTCAAGCGAGAAACCTTGTCCCAGGTCATTTACTGACAAGCCGAACGGATAGTTAGTACGCTCCTTGGCACTCAGCAAAGTCCACGCAGCATTGTCCTGCAGTACCTCAGTCACATCATCCTGCGTGGCAGAGTGACGGTAGTTTAGCATGGCGCTGAACAGCGTTGCGCCGCTGGCAAGACCACTGTATTTTTGTGCTTCGGCCAGCGATACCTGCTCATAGGGCAGCAATGCTTTGAGGCTTTGATCAACCCGCTTAAGTTGCGCCAGGACCGGTGCATCATCCAAAGAAACGCGCAATGGCAGGGTGTTGATCATCATCCCCATCATACTCTCAATGCCCGCCATGCCATTCATCCGACCTGACATAACACTGCCAAACACCACATCTTGCGTGCCACAACAGGCCGCTATCACCTGTGCCCAGGCCAGATGGAACAGCGCTGCCGGACTCAGTCTTTCACGCCGCGCCAGGGCACGAATGGCCTCACTCAGCTCAGCCGGTAGTGTGTCATGGTGATCAAGGATAGTCTCACCACTGCCCGTCACTTCACTCAGATCAAAGGGTAAGATGGGGGTTTCAATGTCGCCCAGTTGCGCCGAGAAGAATCCGGCAACGTCCAGATTGCGATTGTGCTCCAGGGTATGGGCAATAAAGGCGCGATAAGGCAGAGGCGCAGGCAGTGCACTATCTGGCTCATCACATAATTGCTGTAACTGAGAAACTAAAATATCCAGCGATACGTGGTCGGTTGTCAAGTGGTGGAAGGTCAGCAGTGCATAGTGTTTGCCCTGTTCGTCGGCCTCCGTGATTGCCAGCTTGATCAAAGGCGCCGCTTCCAGATCTAAGGTGTGCGGATGCTCCGCCACGTAGGCTTCAAAAGCCGCTTTAACCGGTTGCTCAGTATCAAACACCAAGTGTGACACACTTAACTGTGCCTCACGCAGCACCACCTGCAGCGCCGTTTCGCGCTCGCGCCACATCACCGCCGTGCGCAGCACATCGTGAGTCGCAACCATTTGTTGCAGTGCCTGCTGGAAATTCGCTAACTGCGCAGCCCCCTGAAACTCAAACGCCGCAGTCGTGACATAAGGGTCTGCATGGGTATTCAGGGTATGCACAAATAACACCCCTTCCTGAAGGGGCGCTAAAGGATAAATGTCAGCAATATTGCGATGCTCGCCCGGGATCTTTGCCGCTATTTCATCAATTTCCTGCTGATTCAGCTCAACCAGATTGAGCATCTCAGGCGTCACCCGTGCACAGTCTGCCGGGATACCATTAACAGGCACACTAAAGGTTTGTGATTGTTTGCCTTGCTTATCGAGCAGCTCTGCCATCTCCCGAAGCGACACGGTGGCGAATAAATCGTGCACCCGTGCCTGCCAGCCCAGACCCTGAAGTTGACTGGCCAGCTGCATCAGCAACAGTGAATGACCCCCAAGCTGGAAGAAGTTGGCCGTCGCGCTCACCTCTTCCACTTTGAGTAACTCAGACCACAAAGCAGCCAGCGCAACTTCCGTGTCAGTTTGCGGTGCGAGATATTCTCCCTGCAAAGCAATGGTTGTGCTGGCCAGCAGGGCTTTCTTATCAATTTTGCCGTTCGGCGTCAGTGGCCACTGAGTCAGTAACGTGAAGTGCCCTGGCACCATATGCGCGGGCAACTCCTGCTCAAGCGCTCGTTGCAAGGCAAAAACATACTCAGCCTCATCCGAATCTGTCACTGGCTGCTCCGGGATCACACAGGCCAGCAGCTGATTGGTGCCGCCCTGACGCTTCGCCAGAACCACACAAGAATGTACCGCCGGCAGTTTATTCAGGCCATGCTCAATCTCGCCCAGTTCGACACGAAAACCTCGCACCTTCACCTGATCATCGGCGCGGCCAACAAACTCCAGCTCACCATTGGGTAAGTAACGCACCAGATCGCCACTGCGATACAAACGCGCTCCCGTCTGGGGATTTTGTTGATAATAAGGGTTGACGACAAACTTATCCTGGCTCAACTCAGGACGATTCAGATAGCCCTGTGCCAGCCCGGCGCCACCGATGTACAACTCACCAATAGAGCCAATCGGCAGCATTTTTTGATATTCATCCAGGACAAACAAAGACACATTGTCGAGCGCCTTACCGATGCGGATCGCATTGCCCGGCGACAGCTGGCACACCGTGGCACAAACCGACGCCTCGGACGGGCCATACGCATTGTAGAAACCATAACGCGCAGACCATAAGTCCATCAGTTCCTGCTCGCACGCCTCACCCGCCACAATCAGACATTGCAGCGCATAGTCGTCGCGGCATTCCATAGTCGCCAGAAATGCCGGTGGTAAAGTCACATGGGTGATCTGCTGCTGGACAAATAAATCGGCCACTTTTTCCGGCTCCAGACGCGCTTCATCGCTGCTGATCACTAAAGTCGCACCGTTTAGCAGTGCCATCACCCAGTCCCAGGTGCCCGCATCAAAACTGATTGAAGCGTAATGTAAGACTCGGCTTTGAGCTGTGATAGCGAATCTGTCTTGCTGATTTTGCGCCAGATTAACGATACCCTGATGAGTACACATCACGCCTTTTGGTTTACCCGTCGAACCCGAAGTATAAATCAGGTAGGCCAGTTCATCGCTGTGTTGCTGTATCTCTGTGCTGAGGTTGCTCTCGCTAAACTGTGCCCATTCGCAGGTCTTTGGTTCAACAGCCAGATTATCCAGCAAGATCACTTTATCAGCAGCAAATGCCACCGATTCGCTGCAACGGGTATTGGTGAGGATCACGCTCACCGCAGAGTCTTCCATCATATAGGCAAGACGGTCTGCGGGATAGTTGGGGTCCAGTGGCACATACACCCCGCCCGCTTTCAACGTGGCAAGGATGGCTATCATCATCTCAAGTGAGCGATTAATGCAAACACCCACATAGCTGCCCGGCATCACTCCTTGTTGCACCAGATAATGAGCCAGCTGATTGGCCCGTTCATTGAGCGCCTGATAGCTCAGTGAGGTTTCTCCAAACACCAGGGCCGGCTGCTCGGGAGCCGCCGCAACTTGTTGCTCGAATACTTGCTGAATAGTGAGCTGGGAAGCGTAGTCGGTCTGATTGCCGTTCCAATCAAACAGCTGCTGCTCGATTTCCTGCTCGCTCGCCAGCGTATAATCACCAATCAGCATGGTTGGATTCGATACCACGTCTGCAATCATAGTCGTCAGGCGGCTGACATGGCTATCTATTTCATCGTCATTAAAGAAGTTGCGATCAAAGTTAAACTCGACATGAACGTTATTAATATTATCATGGCTGCGCACATAAATAGACAAAGGATATGAGCCGAATCCGCTGTTCAGTATCACCTTCCGGCTAGACACTTCACCAAACTGGGTATCCGAAGGGTGTTCTTCTACAGATAACTGAATATCGAACAGCTGGCCTTCGCCGTCATTCAACGGTCTGAGATCGCGAATGATTTCGTGCAGCGGGTACTTTTGATATTTGTAGCTGCGTTTAAGCTCGGCCGCAACGGACTTGAAGGTATCAGCAAAGCTATCGGTACGAGAAAATGCCACACCTACGGGGATCACTGAGGCCATCATGCCGATAGTCTGACGCAGCTTGGCTGAGCTGCGGTTGTGCACCGGCATACCGATGTGAACCAGGTCGCGCTTGTCGTTCATTTGTGAAAAATAGACGGCGATCAGAGTCGTGAAAAAGTGCGTTGCCGAGCAGCCATATCGTGCGGCAACTGCCCCTATCTGATTGTACTGTTGCTGCGTAAATTCGTATTCACGACGGGCGAATGGCTGATCATCAAACTGATTGGTTTTCTTCAGCAGCAGAGGATCCGGTAAGGTTGTAAACTTCTCCAGCCAAAAAGCCTGATCTTTTTCGAACCGGCTGCTCTGGCGGTAGGCCAGATCTTTTTCAATAAACTCGCTGTATGAAGGACGTTCAGGGACCTCTTTAAAAAAGCGACCTTGTCCATCCATTGCCAGATAGGTTTCGCTAAGGTATTCAAGGAATAAGCTGCCCGCTATGCCATCCACTATCAAATGATGGAACACCATACACATGGCACTTTCCTGCTCAGAGATTTTTAACCAGTGAATACGCCATAAGCAGGGACCATGGATATCAAAGGCCGTAGACATTTGATTCTGACAGTAGTCAGCCGCACGCTGGTGCGCATCCGGGTAGTCACTCAGGTCAATACACTTCCAGTCCAGTTCCAGGTCATCATTGATAATTTGCCACGGCTGTGTGTCTTCCATTACCAAATTGATCCGATAGGCGTCGGTGTGTGCCACGACGTGATCCAGTGCATGTTTAAAACGTACCGGGTCCAGTGCCCCCGTTAACACAAACCGACCCCCAACGTTATACAGCGGGGACTCACTTTTGAATACTTGTTCCATCCAGACCGGTTGCTGGGATGATGTCAGGGGATAACGTCTATTACTCATGATTGGTCTATCCATACTCACTGGTCCCGGTGTGCGGGAACCTTGATAATACTCTGGCCGTAAGGCTGTACCTTACGGCCTCGCCCGGAGGCAACGAAACGTGGCGGACCACAAGCCCGCCTGTCAGACGATTAAGCCAGGGCCGCTGGCTCGCGCTCGGTCATTGGCGCTGTCGCTGAGAATGACGTCGTTACGTCTTCCATCTGACCGGCTTCAAATTTGAGGATCCGATCTGACAGTGAGAAGTAATGCTCGTCGTGGCTAATCACAAACACGGTTTTACCCAGCGATTTCAGCTCAGGTAACAATTCGCGATAGAAGAAGTTTCTGAAGTAAGGGTCCTGATCGGCCGCCCATTCATCAAAGATATACAGCGGCGTATCTTCCATATAAGACAACAGCAGACCCAGGCGCTTTTTCTGACCCTGAGACAGCTCAGTCGTCGACAAAATGCCCTTTTCTACCGTCACTTTCTGATCCAGTTTCAGCTTGCTCAGGTACTGACGAATTTTGTCGTCATCTGCCAGCATACCGTTGGCATCGATCACCTGATCAAACAGGTAAAAGTCGGAAAAAATAGTGCTGAAGTGACAGCGGTACCAATCCATTGAATGCGCAGCATCGCGGCCATCGAGGCGAATGCTGCCCTGAGTTGGCGTATATAAACCACACAGCACTTTAGCGAAGGTTGATTTACCACAGCCATTACCGCCGATCAGAAAGACAATTTCACCACGTTGGATCTGCGTACTGATTGGCCCGATTGAAAAGTGATAATCGTCGCTGTCATCCCGGCGGTATTCATATTCAATGGCTTCAATGTCAAGGGTTTGCCAGTTATGCTCCGGGTGCAGGGTGTTATCCAGTTGATCGGTCAGGATCTCCTCGGACAGCTGTAGCTTTTCAATTTTCTGGCTCGACACTATGCCTTCGGCAACCACAGAATAGGTGTTAATTAACACCGTCAGCGGCCCTATCACATACACCAGTGTCAGAACAAAGCTCACCACCACAGCCGTGGCGATACCACTTAGAAATAACTGTGACATAAAGACCACAGATCCCAGCGCCAGGAACAAGATTAAATTGGTCCAGTTGCTCAGAATGATAAAGACAATGTGCGCCGAAATCGTCGACTTTTTAATTTCCTGAATGTTTGGCGTCACCACATCCTTATAAAAAAAGCGCTTACGATTAAAGTTGATATTCAGCTCTTTGCCGCCGTCGATCAGCGCGCGAAAGTTCTTAAATAAGCTGTCATCGAGTTCCCGCACTGCCTGGAAACGTTGTATTCCTAATCCCATCAACAGCTGGGCAACCACCATGGCCAGCAACAAAACGCCACCCACAAACAAAAACAGCTGCCAGGACTGGTACGCCATATAAGCAAAACACAGCAGTACCGTTGCCAGATTATAAGCGACGTGTGGCACAGCACTCAGTGTGGCGGTGAGTGACTCAATGTCTTTAGTCAGAGTCGCGAAAATACGGTGACCGCCAACGCGCTCAATCTGCTCATAACTGGTCGATAAAACCCGCTGTACCAGATTCTCCCGAATACTCACCATGATTTGAACAGACAACTTCGTCAGTATGTACTGAGAAATGACGCTGAAGGTTAAAAACCCCGCCAACGCAGCGAAAAAGATGGTCAGCCCCCGGATCACATCCGAGTCGGGATTAGACACATTTTCTATCTCAGCATTAACCAGTGAGATGATGCCAATGCCAGATAATGCACTGACCACACTCAACAAAGTGGCAAGGATGAGGAGTTTCTTATGAGATAAAACTAGCCGATATAACATAAAACAGCCTTGTAATGGTTACTTAAAACTAAAATGGGTATTACTCAGGCTGAGACGCTGTTGTCTCAGCCTGCCTGTTTGGGTCAAAGACCCTGTTTTTTGGTGCTGTTAACTCATGCCAGTAGCGTCATGAGTTTGTCTGCCAGACCACTAACATAAGGACTTTTCACCATAGTGACGTGTTTACCCTGAGTGTTGATGGTCGTGATTTGTGTACTTACATGTGCCTGCAACTGTGCCTGCTTTTGCGCCCAATATTCGTCTCCCAGCTCAGGCGTATTGATCATGCTGACCGCGCCGTTGAGGCTCGTCTTAGGCTGGTAGCGCCGTGACCAGTCAACCTGCTGGAAATAGACATTGAACAACCGCTGTGTCATGGCCAGACTCAGCCAGGAAAGTAGCTGCTCCTCGCTGTCTTCGGGTTTCAACTCTCTGGCATACGACAACATAAGTTCCTGCTTTTCGGCATCGCTGATTTCGAACTGTGCCTGATCATCGGTTGCCACTAAACACTCACACAGTAGCAGTTGTGTTTGACACCCTAATGACTCCAGTCTGAGTGCCGTTGCAAAGGCCACTGCGCCACCTGAACTATGGCCCATCAACACCGCTGGCTCATTTTGCGCACCACGCGCTGTGCGCTCGTTGATAATGGCATCGGCGTAGCAATGAATGAGTGCCTCCCAGCTGTCGATATCCGGGTCCTGCTCGCTCATTCCCACCGGCTCCAGACTCATGATCTGAACCTGAGGTAATGCCCGTGCCAGATCCATATAACCACCACTGGTCATGCCCGCACCGGGTGCCAGATAAATCGTTGCAGCCGGATCAAAGTCCAGTGATAACACAGGGCGAATAGCCTGCCATTCGTGGTCATTGTGATCTTCGATTAACTGCGCCATGGCGCTGAGTATGGGTCGCTCAACCACTTTATTAATAGCAATGCCGTGGGTTTTGAAGATTTGGTCAATGTTCTGCACCAGCTTCATCACCAGCAGTGAATGACCACCCAGCGCAAAGAAATTAGCATCGCGACTGATCTGCTCGGCCGGCAACTTGAGCACATCGGCCCAGACCTGAGCGAGCATCACTTCGGTGTCACCCTGTGGCGCTTCATAGCCACCAGCCAGGCCCGTCAATTCGGGCGCGGGTAAGGCCTTGCGGTCAATTTTTCCGTTTGGTGTTTGCGGCCACTGACTGACAAACATAAAGCTATCGGGCACCATATACTCGGCCAGCGCATCGCTGAGTTGTGTTTTGATGGCTGCAATTAATGCCTGCTCATCACACACCCGTAAAGGCTTCACATACGCCACCAGCCGCTGATTACCATGTTCATCCGTCAAAGCCATGACCAGCGCAGAGTCTACGTCGCTGTGCTCACCGATATAAAACTCAATTTCGCCCAGCTCAATACGCAAGCCACGGATCTTCACCTGATGGTCCATCCGGCCCATGTATTCAATGTTGCCATCCTCACGGTAGCGCACTAAATCACCGGTTTTGTAGAGGCGCGGGCTGCTGTTCGCTGCACTGGCATCGAAAAATGGGTTCGTAATGAAACGTTCTTCGGTCAGCTCGGGGCGATTCAGATAGCCACGTGCCAGGCCTTCCCCGCCAATATGCAACTCGCCACAAGCTCCCTGAGGCAACAAATTCAGCGCTTCATCAAGCACCAGAAGCTGGATATTCTGTATCGGCTTACCAATAGGCACGCTGCTGCCATGGGGTTGCGCACAATCCCAATAGCTGACATCGATGGCTGCTTCCGTTGGCCCGTACAGGTTGTGCAGCTGTGCCGTTGGCAAACACGCCCTAAATTGTTCAACATGGCTTATCTGCAATGCCTCACCGCTACAGAACACCTGCTGTATTGAGGTGCAACGGCTCAGATCGCCGTGCTCCAGCATCACGCCCAACATCGAGGGCACAAAGTGCAGTTTAGTCACGCCTGTAGCTGCGATCAGCTCGCTCAGATAAGTGGGGTCTTTGTGCCCACCCGGTTTGGCAATCACCAGCTCCGCACCTTTGAGCATCGGCCAGACAAACTCCCAGACCGAGACATCAAAGCTGTAGGGCGTTTTTTGCAGGATTTTGTCTGAAGTATCACAGCCATATTCCTTGTCCATCCAGTCGATGCGGTTATGCAGCGCCTGGTGCTCCAGCAGCACACCTTTGGGTTTGCCTGTTGAGCCTGAGGTATAGATCATATAGGCCAGATGCTGCGCGCTAAGGCCGATGTCGCTCACCGGGATATTGCGTTCGTCATAGGCATCAAAATCAAACCCATCCAGTGCCACAACCTCGGCCTCTCCCAGTACAACACGATTAGCTACTGCGCGGGTGCTAAGCACCACATCGGCATTGGCATTCTCAACCAGATAGTTGAGTCGTGCCGCCGGTAGCTCAGGGTCCAGCGGTACATAAGCACCACCCGCCTTGAGAATACCCCAAATGCCAATCACCATTTCAAAGGAGCGCTCCACGCATAAGCCAACCAGTGAATCCGGCCCGACGCCATGGGTGTCTCGCAAATAATGCGCTAGCTGATTGGCCTTGCTATTCAGCGCGGTGTAAGTGAGGGTCTGAGCTTCAAAGCGCAATGCAATGTTGCCCGGTGTCGCTGCAACCTGCTGTTCGAATAGCTGATGCACACACGCCTCGCGCGCATAGTTTTGCTCTGTATCATTCCACTCACTCAGATAACGATGCTGCTCGTCATCTGGCAATACTGGCAGGGTGGCAACCGACTGCGGTGAGTCACATTCAAGCATCTCCAGCAACTGACCCAGTGCCGTGACCAGGTAGTCATTAATACGTTTGCCTTGAACGCTGCTGTCCACTTGCAGTGTCAGGGAAAAGTCGCTGCCAAGATCATCGACCGACATCACACACGGGTAGTTAGTGCGCTCTTTCACACCCAACAGTTTCAGCTCAGCCTGCTCATCTGGCGCACTGACGTCGTGAGAGTGGCGATAGTTGAGTACTGCGCTGAACAGCGGCATATTGCCTTCCACGCCCGAAGCCTGCATGGCCTCAGAGAGCGGTGCCTGCTCATGCGGCAGCAACGCCTGAAGGGCAGCATGCACGTCATGCTGGACCTCCCGCGCGGTGCGCTGATCCAGCGTCACACGGATCGGCAAAGTATTAATCATCATACCCAGCATCTGTGCCATCTCAGGACCACCTTGCATCCGCCCCGATAACACAGTGCCAAACACCACATCTTGCTGACCCGCGCAGGCAGCAACCACCCGGCCCCAGGCCAGATGAAATAACGCCGCCGGGCTCATAGCCTGGCTTTTTGCATAATGCCTGATCCGGCGTGCCAGCTCAGCCGGGATACGCTGTTTAAATTCATCAATGTGCGCACCATCCCCGTTGACCTCACTGAGCCCAAACGGATAAGCTGGCTGGTCAAAATCTCCCAGCTGTGCGTTGAAATACTGCTGGCTGTCGTGATGCTGCTGGTCATGCAGCACCCGGGCAATAAAGTGGCGATACGGCGTGACAGCAGACAGACTGGCAGCGCCCTCGCTTTCAATCTGGGCCAGCTCTGCCATTAGAATGTCCAGCGATACATGGTCAATCAATAGGTGATGCACCTTAAGCACCGCATAAATTTGCTGCGTGTGCTTATCCTCCATGGCCTGCAACTGCATCATAGGGGCTGATTCAAGCTCAAGGCGATGCGCCCCCTGTGCGACGTAGTTCTCGAATACCGTTTGCACGTCCTGCCCGGCTTTCACTGGCAGCCATTGCGCCGCAATTTGCGCAGCTCTCAGTACCACCTGAACCGGCTCTGTACGGCCGCGCCATAAAATCGCGGTACGTAATACGTCGTGACGGGCAATCAGGGTATTAAGCTGTGCTTCCAGTAGTGATAATAATTCTGGCTGTGAGAAAGAAAAAGCCATGGTCGTCACGTAAGGGTCGCGACCATCGCTCAGGGTATGCATTGCCAGGATCCCCTGCTGCAGCGGCGCAAGCGGATATACATCCTGGATGTTCGCGGCCCCGCCCGGCACTTGTGCCGTGATCTCATCTATCTCATCTTGCGCCAATGTGATCAGATTCAGCAACTCAGGCGTCAATTCCGTGCAGTCCGGTTTGATCGGATTCTCGGGTACCACAAACCCCTGCCCGGTGTCTGCTGCGAGTAAGCTCGCCATCTCGGCCAGGCTACTACTAGTGAATAACGCCTGACTGTCAACCTGATAACCGCGTGCTTTGAGCTGCGCTATCAGCTGGATCACCAACAGCGAATGGCCACCCAGCGCAAAAAAGTTAGCCGAAGTACTGAGCTGCGCCGGGTCGCGCTCAAGCAACTCAGCACATACTTCCACCATAACCTGCTCAGCGGCACTGACAGGCGCTGTATACCCAGCTTGCGCATCAATGACGTCGGGCTCAGGCAGTGCACGGCGGTCTATTTTACCGTTGCCAGTCAATGGCCAGTGTGTCACCAGCACCAGCGCGTCCGGGACCATATAGCCAGGTAAAATGCGTACCAGAGTCTGACTTAACTGAATGCTGTCAGTCCTGCCATCCTCGCGCGCAGCGGCCGTCAACTCTGCATAAGCCACAAGCCGCTTGTGGGTGTCTCCTTTGACAACCACCAACGCACTGGCGACCTCATCAAGCTGTGAGATGTGCTGCTCGATTTCGCCCAGCTCAACCCGAAAACCCCGGATCTTAACCTGATCGTCTGTACGGCCAATGTATTCAACCACTCCATCGCCACGCATACGCACTAAATCGCCGGTGCGATAAAGACGCTGATATGCCGCTGGCTGGGCCTCGTCGTAAAACGGGTTAGCGGTAAACTTCTCTTCGCTCAGCGTTGCTAAATTCAAGTAGCCCAGCGCCAGTCCGGGACCACTGACACACAGCTCCCCGACACAGCCCTGCGGCACCAATTCATTGCCGTTCAGCACCATCACACTGTCACCCTGTAGTGCCCGGCCGATCGGTACGGCAGTTGTCGGGTCAAAGTCGGCAGGTACCGGATAGCAGCAGGTAAAAGTGGTGTTTTCCGTCGGTCCGTAACCATTGACCACTTGCACGTCAGGTAATGCCTTCTGCACCCGGGCCACCGCCTGAGGCTCCAGCACATCGCCCCCGGCCAGCACCGTGCGCAAAGCACGCAAGCGCTCAGGCGCGTCACCACATGTTTTGCTCCACTCACTAAATAGCCCGGCAGTCAGCCACATGGCATTGACCTGCTGAGTTTCAATAACCTGATCCAGCGTCTCCAGTGTGATGTGCGCTTCTGGATAAAGCACGCAACGGCCGCCATTGAGCAGCGGGCCCCAGATCTCCAATGTGGCCGCATCGAAGGCCACGTTTGCGGCTTGTAAAAAGACCGTATCCTGATCCAATGTCATAAAGTTCGGCGACATCACCAGACGGCTGATAGCCCGATGCGGCACCACAACGCCTTTAGGCAGGCCCGTCGAGCCTGAGGTATAAATCACATAAGCAGCGCTTTGTGGTTCGGGCTGAGATGCTGTAACGGGGGCAGAACCAAAACGCGCAAATTCATCACACCCGGCAATCGTCAGCTCAGGTGTCAATTCCAGCGCCTGCACCGAACTGCCACTGACTAAATCACGGTGCGCTTCACAGGTGATCACGTGTTGCAGCTTAGCATCAGCCATGATGTGATCAATACGGGACTGCGGGTAATCCGGGTTCAGCGGCACATAGGTTGCGCCACTTTTTAATACCGCCAGCATGGCCACGACCATCTCAATGCCGCGCGGTAACAATAATCCGATATGTGCCTGGCGACCTTGCGCGACCAGATAGCGCGCCAGCCGGTTAGAAGCCAGATCGAGGTCAGCATAACTCAGCTGCTGCTCACCACAAACCAGCGCCACATGCTGCGCTGCGCGGTTTACACTTTGGCTAAACAGCTCGGTCACGGTTAATTGCGCCGCCTCAACCAGCTCGCCTGGTGCCATCAGCGCTTTTTGCTGTGCCACTTCCTCCGAGTGCAGTACGTTGATTTCATTCAGCAACGGATTGCCGCCACGCTTCGCGGCATCGGCCAGGCGTTCGATGATCGCTATCAGCTGCGCGTTAAACCGTGCAATCAATTCAGGGCTGAACAGAGCTTTGTCGTATAACCAGTTAATCGTGACGCCCGACTCATCCAGGCTCAGGTTAAGCTCTATATCAAACTTACAAATGGGCTCATCGCTCATCAGCGGCGTCATACTCAGCTTGGGCAATGCCACGCCGGAGGCCTGCTCGGCGGCAACGCCATAGTCTGAATTGGTGGTCAGTACTATCTGAAATAAAGGCGTATGAGCACTGTCACGCTCAAGGTTCAGTGCCTCAACCACCTGGTCAAACGGTACGTCCTGATGGGACTGTGCCTGCTGATTGACGCTGCGAATGTGCGCCAAAAAGTCTGCCAGTGTATCATGATCTGTACTTGCTCTGAGCACTAAGGAGTTCACGAAAAAGCCAATTAACTCCCTGAGCTGTGCATCACTACGATTGGCAACCGGCGTGCCTATGACAATATCTGAGCTGCCACTAAAACGCGCCAGAGTCAGTGCCAGCGCTCCGTGCATCAGCATAAAGGGACTGAGCTGATGTTGCTCGCTAAGCTGACCAAGCGCACTGGCAACGGTCGCATCCAGTGAGGCATCATACTTGCCTCCCAGATAGCCCTTATGAGCAGGTCTTGAGTAGCTCAGTGGCAAGCCATGTAATGCAGGGATATCAGCCAGAGTGCGACGCCAGAAGTCCAGCCCGGAGGCGAGCACTTCATCATTTAGCCAGGCGCGCTGCCATTGTGCGTAGTCTTTGTATTGCAATGTCAGAGTTGGCAGAGGGCAGCTTTTGCCCTGTGCCAGGCTGGCGTACAGTGCAAAAAACTCCTGGCTGAGCACCGCCATCGACCAGCCATCCGACGCAATGTGATGCATGTTGAGCAACAGGTAACCCTGTGCCTGTGTCTGATCTGCGGATAACCCCAGATCTACCCAGGTTGCCCGTATCATCAGGTCCTGACTCAAATCAAAAGGCGTCCGGGCGTCGTCCTGGATCAAAGAGTCCAGTGCCTGTTGCGCTGCCTGCTCGTCATGCTCACTCAAGTCGACACAGGTTAATGTAAAGGCCACATCATCGCGAACAACCTGAATGGCTTGTCCCTGTTGCGACTGATACACCGTGCGCAGCACTTCATGACGCTCAACGATCCGCGCCAATGCCTGTTCAACCAGCACCGGCTCCAGCTGGCCTTCAACCTGATAGATCTGTGGCATGTTGTAATGCGCGCTGCCACCATGCAGTTCGTTTAACATCCACAAGCGCTGCTGGGCAAAAGACAAGGGGGCACTGTTGCCGGCCGTTTTAGTCAACACCGGGCGCTTATGGCTACGGGCATAGAGCTGATGTAAAAACGCTTTGAGTGCGTCTTTGTTCTCTGCCAGCTGGCGCTTCAGCTGGCTGTCCATCTCCTTGGGCAGCTTCAGGGTGATTTTTTCATCCTGAGATTGAAAAATAACACCCGCCTGTTGTAGTTGTTGAAAAAGCAACTCAACACTCATAGCTCAAAATCCTCAAATTCATCGTTGTCTTCGCACTGCGGCTCAGCCTGGTTATGGATGGCCTGCACCGAGCCTATAAACCCGGCAATTTGCTGAATGTTTTCGCAGCGATATAAATCGGCAATTTGCAGCTCAATCTCAAGTCGCTGATTCAGCTGCTGAAGTAACTTCATGACCAATAATGAATGGCCACCCAGTTCGAAAAAGTTAGCGCCCGTACTGATCTGCTCAGGAGGCAGGTTCAGTAGCTCAGACCAGATGGCCACCAGCTGATCTTCCAGCTCATTGGCCGGTGCAACATAGTCGGCCTGCATCAGGCTAAAATCGGGCTCTGGCAGTGCCTGTCTGTCAATTTTACCATTGCGGGTTAATGGCCACTCCTGCACTAACACAAACGCCGCAGGGATCATGTACGCGGGCAATTGTGCGGCCAAGGCCGTTGCCAGTGCCTGGGTTTGGCCACGAGGGTCAACCTGCTCACAACCAGCGTTCAATTCAATATACGCAACCAGTTGTTTGTCACCTTCACTGCGCGCTCTGATAGTTAGCAGAGCCTGAGTGACATCATCCAGAGCTTCCAGCTGACGTTCGATTTCACCCAGCTCAACCCTGAAACCCCGGATCTTGATTTGATCATCCAGGCGACCTGCATAAGTGATCAACCCACCATCATTACAACGCACCAGATCACCCGTGCGATACAGCAATTCGGGTTGCCCGGTTTCGTTAGCGTACGGGTTGTGAATAAAGCGCTCTTTACTCAGCGCGGGCTGATTCAGATAACCCAGTGCCAGGCCATCTCCCCCCACACACAGCTCACCGACCACCCCTTGCGGCACCCGGCGACCTTGCGGTGTTAAAATCAGTAATTTATCGCCCTGAACACCCTGACCAATTGGCACACCAGCGCTGATGTCGCTATCTCGTGGGACTGGATAACAGCAAGTAAAAGTGGTGTTTTCCGTCGGGCCATAGCCATTGATCACCGTGACCTCGGGCAGGGCCTGCTGCACGGCACTAACCGCTTGTGGATTCAGGACATCGCCCCCGGCTAGTACACTTTGTAACGCAAGCCTGTCAGTATCTAGCTCACCACAAACCTTACTCCATTCTGTAAACAGACCAGAGGTCAGCCACAACGCCGTGATCCCCTGTGTACTCAATACGGCATTCAGTCCCTCCAGGGTGGTCAGGCTATCCGGATACAAGACACAGCGCCCACCATTTAATAGTGGTCCCCAGATCTCCAGCGTTGCGGCATCAAAGGCAATATTAGCGCTTTGCAAAAACACAGTGTCTGCGTTCAGCGTCATAAAATTCGGCGCGTGAACCAGACGGTTAACAGCACGATGAGGTGTCATAACACCCTTTGGTGTGCCTGTGGAGCCTGAAGTATAAATCACGTATGCCAGCGATTGCGGTGTCAGCCCGACAGCGCGTGACAAATCTCCATCGCTCAGTATTGACCAGGCGCGGTGTGCATCATCCAGCACAACTTTGCTTAGCGGACTGAAAGCCAGCGTCTGTTGCTGTGCCTGCTCAGTCAATATCACCGTCAGCTGCGTGTCCTCTAACATATACGCCAGTCGCGACTGCGGATAGTTCGGGTCCAGCGGAACGTAGGCACCGCCCGCTTTGAGTATGGCTAAGCTGGCAACTAGCATGTCGACCGAACGGCCAATGCACAATCCGACCAGGGTACCTGCGCTCACCTGATGTGCTTCACGCAGATAACGCGCCAGCTGGTTGGCTTTGGCGTTCAGCTGTGCATAACTGAGCGTTTCACTGTCCAGTTGCACGGCAATACTATCCGGTGTGGCTTTGGTATGCAGCTCAAACACTTCATGAATACAAGCACTACGCGGATAATCGGCATCATGACTTTGCCAGCTATCCAGCATAGTCAGTTCAGGCTTGCTCAATACAGCCAGGGTTGCGACGGCTTGCTCAGAGTGTTCATCCAGTGCCGTGAGCAGTGCATTCAGCGCCGTCTCCATCAGTGCTGCTATCCGTGTTGCCGGTACACTTTGCTCAATCTGATAATCAAGACTGAAACTGTCTCCCTCACCCAGGTCATTCACCGACAAATCAAACGGATAATTGGTGCGCTCACGGGTGCTGAGCAAGGCAATGCCCGGGTCGGCTTGTTCCTGTGCTTGTTCAGGAGCTCCATGAGTCGCTGAATGACGATAATTCAGAATCGCGCTGAACAGAGGCGTATTACCGTCAATCCCGCTGTAACTTTGTGCTTCGGCCAGCGAAACCTGCTCATAAGGCAGTAGTGCACGCAACGCATCATTGACTTGTTTCAGTGCCACATGGGCAGCCTGCTGACCCAAAGACACGCGAATTGGCAAGGTGTTGATCAGCATGCCCATCATCCGCTCGATGCCAGCCATACCATTCATCCGGCCTGACATCACAGTGCCAAACACCACTTCGTCGCGGCCACAACAGGCACTTAACACCTGCGCCCAGGCGAGATGAAACACAGCCGCCGGGCTGCACTGGTGACGCTTACTTAAGGTGCGGATCTGCTCAGACTGTGCTGCAGTTAATGACTGGCTGTATTCAACCACCGCATTGCCATCGCCTGCCACCTGAGCCAGTTCAAATGGCAGAGTTGGGGTGTCGATGTCGCCCAGTAATTCAGTAAAAAACTCGGCCGTATCAAGCAGCGCGCTTTGCGCCATAGAGCGGGCGATAAATTCTCGATACGGTAAAGGCGCAGGCAGTGTCTGCACATCATCGGCTTCGAGTTCATTCATCAGGATCTCTAAAGAAACATGATCCGTAATCAAATGATGGAACTTGAGCATGGCAAAGGTACGCCCCTGCTCGTCTTGCGGGCTGGTGACTAGCTGGATCAGCGGTGCTGATTCCAGGTCAAAGCCATGTGGTCCGCTTGCCACATAGTGGGCAAACTGTGCTTTAAGATCGTCGCCGCTCAGTGCCAGCTCAGTCACAGGTAATGTCACCTCACGCAGCACCACCTGCATCGCCTGCTCCCGGCCTCGCCAGAACACTGCGGTGCGCAGCACATCATGACGCTGCACTAGCCAATTCAGCTGCGTCACAAACCCGGCCAGCTTGTCTGCTGAGGCAAACTCAAAACTAGCGGTGGTGACATACGGGTCATGCTCTGGATTGAGAGTATGTACAAACAGCACCCCTTCCTGAAGCGGTGCTAATGGATAGATATCCTGAATATTGCGCATCCCGCCAGGCACAGTGGCTGCAATGGCCTCTATTTCGGGTTGCTCCAGTGTTGCCAGCGTCAGCATCTCAGGTGTGATGGCCTCACAGTGCACCGGAATGCGATTGTCAGGAATGGCAAACGCATCATCAGCCTCGTCAATAACGGCGGCCATCGCGGCCAGGTCCTTAGCCTGGAATAGCTGTTGCGCGCTGCTATTAAGGTTGTGCTGCTGGAGTTTGGCCAGCAGTTGCATAATCAACAGTGAATGCCCACCCAGTTCAAAGAAGTTGGCGGTAGCACTGATCTGCTCCTGTTCCAGCCCCAGCAGTTCAGCCCATAAACCTGCCAGCAAGCAGGCCAGCTCTGTTTCTGGCGCAACGTATTGGGCGCTGCTTTGTTGCAGTGCATCGGGCGCGGGCAGAGCTTTTTTATCAATTTTGCCGTTTGGTGTCAGTGGCCACTGTGGCATCACCACAAACAAGCCTGGCACCATATGGGCTGGCAGTTGTTGCCCCAGGCGCGTTTTAATATCGGCTATCCAGCTTGCCTGCTGCGTCTCATCCTGCGCTGTCTCACATGTGAGACAAGGCTGTACATAGGCCACCAGTTGCTGCTGACCATCAGCCAGCGTGCGCGCCAGGACCTGAGACAGCGCAATGTCTTCAAGCTGATTAAGTCGATGCTCAATCTCACCCAGCTCAATACGAAAACCTCGGATCTTGACCTGATCATCGCTGCGTCCAATAAACTCCAGCCGCCCGTCCTGGCGATAACGCACTAAGTCCCCTGTGCGATACAAGCGTGGGCTGTTATCGTGCTCGCCTGCCTGATAATAAGGATTGGCGAGGAAGCGCTCCTCGGTCAGATCGGGTCGGTTCAGATAGCCCCGCGCGACGCCTGCGCCACCCAGATAAAGCTCTCCAACACACCCAACTGGCAATAACTCCATCGCACTGCCTAACACATAGGCCTGGCTGTTCGCTATCACCTGACCAATGTCCGGAACGGACGTTAATTGCCCGGTAAAACGCGCACAGGTTGAATAGGTGGTGTCTTCCGATGGGCCATACAGGTTGCACACTTCAGCATCTGGCAAAGCCGCAAAAATCTGATTCACCTGCTGCGCGGTTAACGGCTCTCCGGCCAGGTTGACGGTCGTCAGGCTGTCGGGTAATGCACCAACATCGAGTAACGCCTTCATCGCAGACGGTACGGTGTTGATCAAACTGATGTCCAGCTGCTCATCCGCCAGCGCCAGGGCATTTTTAACTACCACGACTTCAAAACCAAAGCTCAGCGGCAGGAAGATTTCGTAGACAGACAAGTCAAAGTTCAGCGAGGTCGAAGCCAGCACCCGGCGCAGCGCCTCATCGTTAAAAGCGGCCCGGGCCCAGTACAGCATGGCCACCGTGTTTCGGTGCTCAATCATCACCCCTTTGGGTTTACCGGTAGAGCCTGAGGTATAAATCAGATAAGCCAGATGTTGCGCCGTCACACCGCTTTCATTGCGACCAATGTTCGCGGTGGAGTAATGAGTGAAAGCACTGCCTTGGGCAATCAAATCGTCCAGCATCACCGCTTGTGCACCCGGCAGCGCCACCGTGTTAGTCAGACTTTGCTGGGTCAGAACGACACTCAGGCTGGCATCTTCAATCAAATACGCCAGTCGCTCTGACGGATACGCCGGGTCAAGCGGCACATAGGCACCACCGGCCTTGAGAATAGCCAGCATTGCGACGACCATGTCTACGCCACGCTCCAGACAAACGCCCACCGGACAATCCGGACTGATATGATGTTCAAATCTCAGGTAATGCGCCAGCTGGTTTGCCCGGGCATTGAGTTCACCATAGCTCAGCGACGTCGCGCCATGTTGTACGGCGCGGCGCTCGGGGTTTTGCTCCGCCTGAGCCTCAAACAGCTCATGAATACAAAGCCCTTGCGGATAATCAATGGCGTTATTATTAAACTGACTGAGCTGCTCAATCTCCGGCTCAGTCAACATGGTAATAGCTGAAATATTGGCCGCCCTGTCGCTATCCAGTTCCGCCAGGAACATCAGCGTGTTATCCAGGTGCCTCGCCAGGGTTTCGATGCGTTCACGAGTAAACAGGGTCACATCATAGGTCCATTCAATGACGCCGCCTTCATCACTCATTGAGGCATTGATATCCAGATCAAACTTGGTTGTCGCACCACTGCTGGTCATTGGGGAAATAGATAACCCTGCCAACTCTGTGGTGTCGGAATGCGGTTCATTCACGCCATAATCTGAATTGGTGGTCAGCATGATCTGAAACAG
Organism: Pseudoalteromonas ardens; assembly: GCF_030125445.1. Taxonomy (NCBI): domain Bacteria; kingdom Pseudomonadati; phylum Pseudomonadota; class Gammaproteobacteria; order Alteromonadales; family Pseudoalteromonadaceae; genus Pseudoalteromonas; species Pseudoalteromonas ardens. Next base: position 811,293 of record NZ_JASJUV010000001.1, on the reverse strand, counting down.
TGGACTGTGCGCGGTACTGCGAGGGACTTTCAGTACCTCAACCAATTTTTCGAATGGCAGATCCTGATGCGACTGAGCATCTAAGTGCACTTGTCTCAATTGTGCCAGATAGTCCGTTAGTGGCTGGTCCTGCGTGTCCACCCTCAGGATCAGGGTATTGACAAAAAAGCCAATCAAAGATTCCAGCTCAACCTGACGACGGTTGGCCACCGGTGTGCCAATCACAATATCATGGTGATTACTGTTACGGGACAAGACCAGCGCCAGCGCACCATGGATCAGCATAAACGGAGTCAATTCATAACGCCGGGCAAGCGCTGCCAGCTTGTGACACAGCTCGGCACCAAGCGGCTGTGACACCACTTCTCCCTGATAAGCTTTGACATCCGGCCTTGGAAAATCGAGTGGCAGTGCATGCACCCGGGGTAACTGAGCCAGCTGTTGCTGCCAATAATTGAGCTGAGTTTGCAGCACCTCCCCCTGGAGCCAGTCACGCTGCCACTGGGCATAATCGGCGTATTGAATCGTTAATTCAGGAAGCGGGTTTGGCTGGCCATAGCCATAAGCATGGTAAAGTGCGAAGAATTCCCGGATCAGTATGTCCATGGACCAGCCGTCGGTGGCGATATGGTGCATGTTAATAAACAACACTCCGGCATCATCCGCATTCAAGGCTAAAAAGCGCACCCGCAGCATAAAGTCCTGTGCCAGATTAAAAGGTTGTCCGGCCGCATCATTAATAAACTGTTCAATCCCGGTCGCGTCATCCTGTGTCGTCACGGCCTCTTTCATCACACAAAAGTCTTGCGGGTCGAGCAATAACTGCTGCACGCCTTGTTCAGACTGGCGAAACACCGCTCTGAGTACGTCATGACGTGTCACTATCTCGCGGAACACACGCTCTATCAGCGCAACATCAATCTGTCCTGTGAGCCTGAACACCATCGGCATGTGGTATTCGCTGGAGCCGCCCTGAATTTGATCCAGCGTATGCAGACGCTGCTGTGCAAACGATAGCGGGTAACTGCTGAGATCTTCACGACGCGCCACCGGGCTCACGACTGAAGCTTCAGTGTATTGAGACAACGCGTCAATAATGGCACTTTTATGTTGTTTGATCTGCTTTGCGATATCGACCGTGATGGCCCCTTTTTTGGCTTTGGACTTTAATGCCCCATCCTGCAAAAATAACCGGATCCCCGCCTGCTCGAGCTCAACGAGTAGCTGTTTGATATTTTCCATAATGGCTGACTAACTCATATCTGTGTTTAACTGCAAAAGCGCTGTGCCCGTAACCAGAGAGCCACTCAGATACCTGAATCGCGCCCATACACCGGCTTAGCCTCTACGACTTAAAACCAGCCTGAGTCGTCAGGCTGGCAGATTATTTACTTTGTGTCTTTACGTGTGCTTGTATCTCAGGCCTGTGGCCTGACTAACCTTGTCCTGTTACCAGTCCATTTCCTCCAGCTCAGCATCATCCTCTGCCAGCGGGTCACTCTGGCGGCTGAGCAGGTAATCTATGTGCAAAGCCTGCTCCTTAAGCTGCGGCTGTGCAAACAGCTCTTTAATAGAAAACTCAACAGCGAAGCGGTGACGGATCTGAGTTTCCAGCCGGGTCACCAAAATGGAGTTGCCGCCTTGCTCAAAAAAGCGCGCATGGCTGCTAATCTCGCTGGCCGCGATACCTAACAAGGCTGACCAGACTTCTGCCAGCGACTGCTCGGTCGCCGTTTGGGGTGCAACATAAGGCTGCTCACTGTCTGCGCCAGACACGTCTGGCAACGCTTTTTTATCTATTTTTCCATTCGGAGTAAGTGGCCACTGCTCAACCACCACAAAACGGCTCGGCACCATATATTCCGGCAACTGAGCATGCAAATGCTGCTCAACGTCCTGTATCACGGAGGTCTGGTCCTGCGCTTCATTGCGCGGCTGAATATACGCGATGAGCATATCCGTGCCATTACTAGCCTGTTTCACCAACACCACGGCTGAGTCGAGTACCGCACAGCGGTTCAGTTGCGCCTCCACTTCGCTCAGCTCAATGCGGAAGCCGCGAATTTTGACCTGGGCATCGAGGCGACCTACAAACTCAATACTGCCATCGGGCAATATTTTGGCCAGATCGCCCGTTTTGTACAAACGGGTACTGTCACGGTGCGCCGGATAATAATAAAATGGATTTTCAACAAACTTTTCAGCACTCAGTTCAGGGCGCTTATGATAACCACGCGCCAGCCCGTCACCACCTATGTGCAGCTCACCAATCACCCCCGGAGGCACCAGCGCCATGTGGTTATCCAGGACATACAGACTCACATTGTTCAGTGGTTTACCTATGGTGATCGGGGTGCCCGGGTACAAACGCTGATAAGACGCACATACTGAGGCTTCCGTAGGACCATAGGCATTAAAGAAGGGATAATGTGCCGACCACTGATTGACCAGCTCCGGCTCACAGGCTTCACCTGCCACAATCAATGCCTGCAACGACAGCGAGGTGTCGAGTGGCATCATGGCCAAAAATGCCGGAGGTAAAGTCACATGGCTGATCTGCTGTTGTGCAAGCAGTACAGTAATGTCGTCAGGGGAGCGTCTTTGTTCGCTGCTGGCTATGACCAGTGTGGCGCCATTGAGTAGTGCCATGGCATATTCCCAGGTGCCCGCATCAAAGCTCATTGAGGCGAAATGCAGTATCTTACTGCGCGGCGTAATGGCGAAGGCGCGGCGCTGGTTATCCGCCAGATTGACTATGCCCTGATGCTCCAGCAACACTCCTTTTGGCTGACCCGTCGAGCCTGAGGTATAAATCTCGTAGGCCAGACTGGTGGGTAGCAGCCCCAGCGCTTTATGATCCAGATTTTCTGCGCTGCAATGACTGAACGGCCCCAAATGGGTATCATCGAGCAAGCCATCCACCGGAATAAGCGCGTAATCGGTGAGAGAAACAGCATCGCTGATGGCCTGACTGCTGATGATGGTCCTGATCCCGGCGTCTTCGAGCATATAACTCAATCGTGCGGGTGGATAGGCCGGATCCAGTGGCACATAAGCACCACCGGCTTTAAGCACCGCCAGGGTCGCGATGATCATTTCCAGCGAGCGATCTAGCGCTATCCCTATCAAGGTATCCGACGTGATGGTGCCCTGCTCTCGCAAATAGTGTGCAAGCTGGTTAGCCTTGCTATTCAGCTGCGCATAACTCAACTGCTGATCAGCAAAGATAAGTGCAATATGATCCGGGTTGCGCTCAACCTGCTGCTCAAAGGCCTGATGAATACACAAGGTCCGATCATACTCATGATAGTTATCATTGAGGGCATTAACCAGATACTGGCTTTGTTCGTTCGCCAGCACACTCAGCTGCCCGGGCGGGTTGTTCAGACTGTGGGTCATCTCTGTTTGTACGAGGCGCTCCAGCAACAACATCAGGTGCTCACTCAGGTGCGTGATATGGGTCTGTGAAAATAACGAAGTGTCATAAATCCAGTTAACCTGAAGTGCCGCCTCACCCAGTGAGAACTCCACTTCGAGGTCGAATTTTGCCACGCAACCGGCCTGCATCAATGGCGTGAGCGTCAGCCCGTCGAGCGCATTTTGCTCAGACCCGGACGGTGTTTGCGCGCTATTGAAAGACGTCATGATCTGACACAGCGGTGCATGGGCATCGCCCCGCGGGATCTGCAATGCATCCACCAGTTGCTCAAACGGCAGATCCTGATGACTTTGCGCGTCCAGGTGCACATCTCTGACATGTTGCAGATACGCATCCAACGATGACTGCTCTGTGTTCACCCGCAGTGCTAGAATATTGACAAAGAAGCCAATCAGCGGCTCCACTTCAGCCTGAAGTCGGTTCGCCACCGGCGTACCAATCACCACATCCACATTGTTACTGTATCGGCTGATGGTCAGTGCCAGCACCGCATGCAGTAACATAAACGGGGTCATCTGGTAATGTGCGGCCATATCACGTAGCTGGGCAGCCAGCTGTGCAGAGGCTTTACCCGATACCATAGCGCCTTCATAGCTTTTTTCAGCAGGCCTTGGATAATCCAGTGGAATACCGTGTACGCCCGGTGCATCACTCAGCTGAGATTGCCAGGAGTCGAGTTGTTGTTGCAGCACATCTCCCTGTAACCAGTTGCGTTGCCACTGGGCAAAGTCGGCATACTGAATACTGAGCGGTGCAAGGGGGTTGTCCTGACCGCTTCGTAGTGCGGCATATAAAGAGAAAAACTCGCGGCTGAACACGTTCAGTGACCAACCGTCTGAGGCGATGTGATGCATATTGAGCAGCAATACACCACGAGTCGGGTTGAGGCTGATGAAGCTGGCGCGCAGCATCAGATCAGTGGCCAGATCAAATGGCGCCTGGGCATCTTCAGCCAACAGCTGGTCGAGCTGTTGTTGCGCCTCAGTTCCCGCCAGATGGTGTAGCTCAATATGACGGATAATCACAGGTTGAGGCGTAAGGATGACCTGCACTGGCCCAGCCTCACCTTCCTGATACACAGTCCGTAGCACTTCATGCCGGGCCACTATCGCGCTCAGTGCCTGTTGCGCCACAGTCAGGTCAAACAGGCCGTCGACTTCAAAGGCCAATGGCATGTTGTACTGGGCAGAGCTGCCCTGGAACTGATCGATAAACCACAGTCGCTGCTGAGCATAAGATAATTCAAAGCTGTCTGTATCACGCGGCAACGCCTCGATCGCAGGTCGTGATACTTTGCTGCTTTGCTCAATCAGCGCAGCCAGATCAGCCAAAGTACTGGCTGAGAAAACCTGTTTGACGGCAACTTCGACTTCAAACTCAGAGCGGATCAAGGATACCAGCCGTACCGATAACAACGAATGCCCACCGAGCGCAAAGAAATCTGCTTCACGGGTCAATTGTTCAGCCTCGCACGAAAGCAAGGTCGCCCAAATCCCGGCCAGAGTTTGTTCTGTCTGAGTTTGCGGCGCTTCGCCCTTGTTCTGTGCCAAATCTGCTTTAACCACAGGCAAGGCACGTCGGTCGATTTTACCATTGGCGGTGAGTGGCCATTGCTCAACTAAAGCAATAGCAGTCGGTACCATGTAAGCAGGCAAAACGGACCTGAGCGCCGTCAACAGTGTGTTGGTCAAGTGTTGCTGTGCATCGTTTGTCTCACACGTGATACAAGGACGTACATAGGCAACAAGTTGTTTGCTGGCTGCTTCACCCATTGCCAGCACCAATGCAGACTCAACCTCATCAAAAGATTCCAGAACGGCACTTACCTCACCAGGTTCAATCCGGAATCCTCGAATTTTTATTTGTTCATCGCTTCGGCCCAGGTATTGTAGGTTACCTTGCGGTGTGACACGAACCAAATCGCCGGTTTTATAAAGTCGCGATTGACTGGTAGGTAACGCCTGCACACGGGCGGCATCAATAAAGCGCTCTTCAGTCAGCTCAGTATTGTTGTAGTAGCCCAGCGCAACACCGGGGCCTGCAACATACAGTTCGCCCACACAACCTGTTGGTACGGGGGCTAAATCTGCATCTAAAATCAGACACTGGGTATTGGCAATTGCCCGGCCAATACTGGCTTCTTCCTGATCATATTGTGTGACATGGCAAGTTGTGGCGACATGGGTTTCAGTAGGACCATAATGATTATATAAATCACAAGACGGATGTTGTCCCATAAATTGACGAATGCTGGGGGTGAGTTTCAGCACGTCTCCGGCAACACATACCTGTCTGAGCCCTGTCATATCAATGGCCGGGTTTTGATTTGCCTGCTCTGCCATTAAATCAAAGACAGCAGGTGGCACAAACAATCGCGCTATCCCCTGTGCAGCAACCAGGCTTGCCAGATCCTGCAACTGGTCTTTTTGCTGCTGTGACATCAACACCAGACATGCGCCCGTATACCAGCTGGTGGCCAGTTCCTGAGCCGAAACATCAAAAGTCAGCGGGGTAAATTGCAAAGTCCGGTAGGGCTGGGTGATACCGTCAATCTCAGCCTGATGAACACTCAGATTCACCAAGGTGCTATGACGCTGGTTGACGCCTTTTGGCCGGCCAGTTGAGCCGGAAGTATAGAGAATATATGCACTATGATCGCCGCCAATGTGTGGCAGGTCATGCGCTTGTGCTACTGGCTGCCATATATCCGGGTTGTCCAGCCGCACACACGGTAATCCAGCGAAGGTGTCTTGTGTCTGTGATAACACCAGCGAGAGTGACAGCTCGCCGATAATGTAATTTAGTCGTTCTTCAGGGGCTTCGGGGTCCAAAGGCACATAGGTTGCGCCCGCTTTGAGCAGCGCGGCTACCGCACACACAGTGGTAATGCTGCGCTGCGCCACAATCGCAACAGGTTGACCCACAGTGACACCATGTTCCGTGATTAAGCGCATCGCCAGCGCATCGGCACGGGTATTCAGTTCTGCATACGTCAGCTCAGTCCCGTGATCTTGAAGCGCAATGGCGTTCGGGTTATGCCGGGCCTGATATTCCAGTAACTGATGAACGGCCTGCCATTCAGAAGATACCTGCTTGCCGCTTGTTAACGTCAGCGCTTGCTGCTGTTCTTGCTCACTCACCATAGAGAGTGCGGTCAGGCTGGTCAACCCGTTATCTGTGTGAGTCAGCTCGGACATTGCATTCAGCACATTACCCAAGTGCTGATCCAACTGGCTGATATGCGCTCGTTCAAACAAGCTGACGTCGTAGGTCCAGCCAATCGAGACGCCTGCCTCATTCAGTGACATATGAATGTCCAGGTCAAATTTAGTGGTTAGGCTAACATCCTGCATCGCCTGTAATGACGCCTCACCCAGCTGGATTTGCTCCGCTTGCTCTGCGGCAGAACTAAATTGGTTGTCTGTTGTCAGTAAGATCTGAAATAACGGACTGTAGGCGTTATTGCGTGGTACGTTTAATACTTCGACCAGCTGCTCAAATGGCACATCCTGATTGCTCTGTGCCGCCAGATGGACCTCTCTGACGTGTGCCAGATAATCACGTAAGGTGTCGTGGGCTGTGCTGACTCGCAACACCAGGGTATTGACAAAAAACCCGATCAGCGGTGCCAGTGATGGATCCTGACGGTTGGCCACCGGGCTACCAATGACAATGTCCTTGCTATTACTGTGACGACTCAGTACCAGCGCCAGTGCCCCATGCAGCAGCATAAATGGCGTCAGTTGTAATTCTTTGGCCAAGGTAAGCAACCTGGTCGCGACCTGGCTGCTCAGTTGTGAGGTGACCAGTTCACCGCGATACTGCTTTTCAGCAGGACGGCTGGCATCTAATGGCAACTGATGGAGTGCCGGCACTTGTTGCAGCTGTTGCTGCCAGTATTCCAGCTGCTCTTTAAGCCCTGCTTGTGCAAAGCTGCGTTGCTGCCAGTGTGCAAAGTCGCTGTACTGAATGGTAAGGGGATCAAGTGGACTCGGTGTGCCTTGTTCGAGTGAATGGTAAATCGCAAAGAACTCATTAGTCAGCACATCCATTGACCAGCCATCCGACGCAATATGATGCATATTAAAGCTCAACAGCGCCTGACAGCGTTCTGAATCATCATGCGTCAATTGCAAATAGCTGGCTCTTATCATCAGATCCTGGCTGAGATCAAAGGGGCGGCTTGCTTCGCGCTCTAAATGAGCCCTGGCAGCTTGATGCGGGTCGGCCTGGTCACTCAAATCTAACACTGTGATATGCAATCTGGCATCGTCTAACACGCGCAGACACGGCGCACCATCACACTCATAAAAAACCGTTCTTAACACCTCATGGCGCTGCACTATGGTATTCAGGGCTTGCTCCACCTTGGCTACATCCAGGTGTCCATGCACCTCGAAAGCCATCGGCATATTGTACTCGCTGGAGCCGCGATTCAGTTGGTCAATAAACCACAAACGGCGCTGAGAAAAAGACAATACCGGCGGCTCGCCAGGCTGAGCTTTGGCAACCGCAATGGGCGATTCAGTAACACCACTTTGGCGCTGTCCAATCGCTTGTATGATCTGTTGTTTGTTGTTCTTTAGAAAGTCTTTCTCATCTGCTGTCAAAGCCTTGAGCTTACCTCTGACCAGTAACTTACCCTGTTCATCGACAGTAAGTTTGATCCCTTTCTCGCTGAGCTGTAAAAAGAACTGTTTCATATTTTCGCTTTTGCAATCAAATTGATGATAAAGAAAAAACACCGGCATCAGATTCCCTAAAGTAGGGACTCTGTGATATCACCACCAGTGATACATAAGTCCAATCAGTCTTAATCTTTTTGCCATATTGAATGAAAAGTCCAGCGCACACTGTACTTGTTCAAAGCTCCCATTTGATGAACATAAGCTCATATCTGGGTTGTCATATTGTCGCGACACTTTTTCGCTACAAAATAGCGTACACAATTAAGTGAATTGGCATCATAGAGTCCAGCATGCAAATGCGATCGACTCTTTGGTTTTATGTTGCTGTTGTTGCCCGCTGACGTGCCGAAATGTCAGTCAACGGGACTAAGGTATGTATAAATTCATAGCCTGACTTATGCGTCAAGCTCGCAGCCACCTAATGAACGCAGTGACGAAGCCGGGCAAACGTATACACCGCTACGCCCGTCTTTGTAACCAAAGTCATAGGCTAATTTGAAGATATGATGGAGCAGCTGTACATCTACAGCCTCTGAATTCATATTGTGGATATTCAGATTGATGCCCAGTTCTGTCAGTGCGTCATTTTTCATCTTATCAGTCCATGTTAAAAAGTATTGCAAAGTGTTAAATTTTCACGCAAACGCATTATTATGTAATCTGCATCTTTTTTCTACACTTTTATTTCTCAAAATTATAAATTTCATAAACCAAATCAATAAACCTTTATTTTTATTGGCTTAATTGAGTTTTCCATTTCTTTTTACTTGATCTGCAAAACTTACCGAAAACAGGTATAAATCAAAGCAACATTTAAACAACTTCATTAACAATCCTGTACCAAAGCCCTTTCTGTGGCGCAATACCCAGTCCACAGCTCAATGCAGACCGATACTATTTACGCTTTTCGAACCTGGCCAATGTGCTTCATTGGGGACATTTATACCCCATACATCGGGACAATAACATGACGGTTTAGGGAATTAATTGTTTCAAAATGGTGCGAAAGCGCTACAGAGCACCCAGCCAGTCGTTCAGGTTAACCGTGTTTATGACGTTTACAGACTTGATTAATTTATAGATTTTATTTTCATGGATGACGCAATAAAAACGCCATAAAAAAGTGACTTTTTGCTGTCATATTCTCAAATTCGTGCGGTTTGTTGGCACAAATGCAAAACTGGCATCAATGCCCTGATCACAAATAACCGCCTGCTTAAACCCCGGCACAGACTGCACAGCTTACCCAAAATGAACACCAAACTGAGCGCAGCAAATCCAGACGCAAGCGCATGCATAGCAGTGTTCCGGTGTCTACTTAATGAACAAATTTCATTGCAAGGAAATAGAAAAATCGTATAAAACGCAACAAAAGGGCGTGCCTTGGCGGCCCCAAGATACCGCCATTATGTCGCTATTTACACTGATACAATTCTAAGAGGGTAACGCACGTCAGGTTTGTTGCTGTGTCTACTCTTGTTCCAGATGGGCAATCACCTGCGCCAGCGCGGTTGACACGGCTTTTTTATCCTGCCAGTCAAGTGCTGACCAGTCGACGCCGCATGCCAGCTGCGTCACATCCTGTGTCAGCAATTTTTGCAGTGCGCCGGGCGAGTCAAACGATGTGGTGACAAACGGGGCTTTATTTTTCTCAGGTCGCTTTTTGATCCCCTGCAATTGCTGCACAATGAGGTCAGAGATGGCGCGTTTATCCACCGCATTTAAGGTAGACTTGTCGTGCTGCGCCTTATACTGCGACTCCACAGACAAAACAAGTCGCTTCATTTTGACAAAAGAATAACTGCACCCGGATTCATAGGCTGACATAACCACCGGATAACGTGATAGCACGTTGTAGTTATCGTATGCGCCCATTGAAATGCCAAGTTTGGGGACTATGGTCCTGACCGTGAGCCGCGACATGCCAGATTGCAGGCGCGCCTTATTCAGCTGTTCAATCTCTGTCATGGCATTAGAAAACGCCTGTAACTTACCATACTGAGGCAGATCCTCACGACTGGCATTTTCCTGAAACTGTTTAACCTTAGTCAGCAGGGGCTTATTATCGTAAACCTTAAACTGCGCTGCCGCACCATATCCTTTGGCATATACCAGTGCAAAAAATCGGCGGTGGCCCGTAAGGATTTGAAAGCAACCATCTTCAAGGGGATATAAAGTGGGTACCTGGATCATTTCAGACACAGAAATGTTGTTACCCAGCTCAATGATGGAATCTATGGTCTGCGAAGCCCGTTTCCAGTCTTCCGTATCGCGTTTCAAACAGTTAATGATGATCGATTTACCGATCAGAACGTGGTTTTCTCCCTGATAAAGCTTGGTGAGCTGTGCTTTACTCAGTTTACGCGCAACAAACAGACGAGCGTCTTCATCACTTACGAAAATTGATGGTAAAAATCGACCGTTGGAGGGATCCGGAACAACTGAGCTCAAAAAAATGCTCTTATATTCGAAAGACTCATCGCTGAGTTCATTCTTATTGTTCAGGTTGCTCAGTAGCATTTGCTCTAACATAATTTGTACTCTTAATCAGGCTGACATACGCGCTCAGCCGGGCGCCGTGGAACTTTGCCACAAACAACTCAAAGGTGATTACACCTAAAAAAGAGCAACGGCTCTGCCTTCAAGTTTAACGAAAATTTCATCGGGTGCCTACCGCCTTGCAATCCCTTTGCTATCCCTCACGGGTCAAATGGCACACAAAGTTAAAGTCACTTTCTTGCACAGGTCAAGGCAGATTTATTATTTTGTGCGTTACAGCGCGTCTATCAGACTATTGATGGCCTGCTGCTGCGATACCTGACCGACCATATACGGCTGCCAATATTGCGTCAGTTTAGCAAGCGGGTCCGGGCGATTTTTATATAACCCCTTCCAGTGAGCATAAGGTACAAAGTTATGCCCCTGTGCGGAGAGCATCTGCCGGGTTACCTCACCGACAATATAAAACAACATGGGATGCCACAATGATTTAAACGCAGCTTGCTTACCTTGTTGTTTCGCCCGGCTTTCCAGCGCCTGATACAAAGGAGAATCCGGGAAACTGGTGTGTGCCACCTCATGAAACAACATTTCGAGCGCAAACCAGTCATTAAAACCCGCCTGATAGGTATTGATAAACGTCATCAAGTTCCTGCCAGATGTAAAAGCACCAGCATGTGTAAACGGTCGGGCAACGGTTAAAACGCGATGCTGCTGCGCCACAATCACATCTGTTCCAAATATATCACTCAGTCGCGAACAAACCTGTTCGCCATATTCATCGAGCAATGCAATGCTCTGCTCCATCCAGGCCTGATTCTGAGCCTGATGTTGTGGCCATATCTCGTCCCGATAGCTGCTCATCACCGAAAAGTAGCCGCGCGTCAGGTCGTTTACTGGTAAGTCGGTCACCGCACTGTTGGTATCAAACAGGTGTTCCGTCAGCTCACTCAATGCCGAGTCACTAAACAAAGGGTGAAACCTGGGCTGACTTGTATGTAACCGATACTGCTCGATGGCAGCATGCCATTTTCGCCTGTCCTGAGCGTTTAATTTGCTTGGTAACGCGCTGGGGTTGCGCGCCAAAAAGCTCAGATAGGCATGTAAGTTATCTTCAGCTCTGTTATTAAACACCAGTGTCTGCTCATTGCATTGCCAGCGGGGCTCAGATGTCTGTGCAGCAACAGGGGCTTGCAAAATAAAACTCACTATAGCACCAAGTAATCCGATTTTATTCATTGTGCTTTCCTTAATTGGGTCTGTCACTGTTGGTTGCGACTAAGTGTACCTTATAATTATACGCCGCCAGTATCTTTTCGGTAAACTGAGCGACTCCTGAACGGTAAAGATTCTATTAAATCGAACGAAACCTTCAATATTTGCAAATTTCATTCTCACACTGCCATTGCTAAAGTGATCACATCAGGCAGACACAGCGCATTGGACTAACTTTAACTGATGGCGCAGGCAACGAGGTTTTTATGCAGATTATTCGTATCAATAAAGCACACGCTACGCAGGATGGCGCGGGCGTAAACATCAGTCGCATTGCGGGCTTTGATGGCAAGAGTTTAGATCCCTTTTTGATGATCGATGAACTTAAATCAGACAACAGCAGCGACTATATGGCGGGTTTTCCGCCTCACCCACATCGCGGTATTGAAACCTTTACCTATATTCGTAAGGGCGGCTTTGAGCATCAGGACCAGATGGGCAATAAAAAGACCATTCGTGCGGGTGATGTGCAATGGATGAGCACAGGGCGCGGCGTCATTCACTCTGAAATGCCTCTTAGTGACGCTGAGCAGGGCATGCATGGTTTCCAAATCTGGCTCAATATGCCAGCCAAAGACAAAATGCGTGCGCCCCGCTATCAGGACACCACTGAGCACAAGGCGCCTGTAATTATCACCGACTCCGGCGCAGAGCTCAAAGCACTGGCAGGTAACTGGCAACTGGGTGACCAAACGGTTCGCTCGCCACTGAATGATTTAGCAGGCAATGGCGCCATTGCGGATGTGATTTTACCACCCAACCAGCAAGTGACACTGGATATGTCGGGCTATGGCAAAGTCCTTATCTATATTCATACCGGCACACTGGCAGACACGCAATTCAGTGCCACTTATCAGCTGGAACTGGACCCGGCGCACCCGGTTGAACTGAGCAGCGGTCCGGAAGGTGCGGGGATGCTGGTGCTGGCCGGCCACCCTATTGGTGAGAAAATTGCCCACATGGGCCCGTTTGTCATGAACACCCAGGCAGAGCTGCATCAGGCAGTACGTGATTATCAGACCGGAAAATTCGGCAGCATTTAACACCCGGCACAGTAAAGCATTTAGCAAATTAAGAGGACAATACAATGGGACGATTAATTGAAGGTAAGTGGCATGACGTCTGGTACGATACCAAGAGCAATCAGGGCAAGTTTAAACGCGAAGACGCGCAATTGCGCAACTGGATAACGGCTGATGGCAGCGCCGGACCAACGGGCGACAGTGGCTTCAAAGCCGAGTCTGGCCGCTACCATTTATATGTGTCGCTGGCATGTCCGTGGGCCCACAGAACGCTGATCTTCAGACGCTTAAAACAGCTTGAAGCGCACATTGATGTCTCTGTGGTCAGTCCTGATATGCTGGAACAGGGCTGGACCTTTGACAAGGCAACCGGCAGCAGTGGTGATACCCTGTTTGCTCAGGACTACATGCACCAGCTGTATACACGCAATAAGGCGGACTATTCAGGTCGTGTGACAGTACCCGTGTTGTGGGATAAGCACACTCAGCGCATTGTCAGTAATGAGTCGAGCGAGATTATTCGTATGTTCAATTCGGCCTTTAACGAGCTGACAGGCAACACTGATGACTACTACCCTGAAGCACTGCGCCCGGACATCGACGACATTAACGATTTTGTTTACCACAAAATCAATAATGGGGTATACAAAGCTGGCTTTGCCACCGAGCAGGCAGCCTATGAAGAAGCGTTACAGGCCTTATTTGAGGCGCTTGAGCAACTGGAGCAAAAACTGAGCAAGCAACGCTACCTGGTTGGTGATACCCTCACAGAAGCCGACTGGCGTTTATTCACCACCCTGATCCGTTTCGACAGTGTTTACCATGGTCACTTTAAATGTAACCTCAAGCAAATTGAAAACTATCCAAACCTGGCCGGTTACATCCGCGAGCTATATCAATGGCCTAATGTCGCCGAGACGGTGGATTTTTACCATATCAAGCGCCACTACTATTTTAGCCACACCATGATCAACCCGACTCAGGTTGTACCGGTTGGCCCGGATATCGATTACTCGCAGCCACACCACCGCGGCTAAGCACCTTATACAGCCACTGTAAACCCCGTTTACAGTGGCTTTCACTTGCCCGCTAACTGCCAATCCAGCCTAACTCGAAAACGCCACGTTGCTATTTTTTCATTCCCCCTATATTGAAATAAATGGCATCAGGTGTCATTTGGTGCTAAATTAGCCACTGTCTAACGTGACTTTAAAGGAGTGAAATCATGAAGACAGATAAACAAAACCGTAAAAAGATAGCCAGCAAAATTGGCGTCAGTATGGCCACCGGATTGGCTGTTGGTACTGCCATAGGTGTCTCTTTTGAGAATATTGTCAATGGCGTAACGCTTGGTATAGCGATCGGTGTGGCAGTCGGTATGCTGCTGGATATCAACAGTTAATGCCCGAGTCAATTCGCATGCTTCGAGTCGCAAAAACAACGTCCGCCCGAGTGATGAATACAATATGTGCGCATTATTCGTTTACTCGATACTGGGCATACCTCTTTATTGTGTCTGCGCTGAGCTACTTCAGCCACCCTTTAGAGCAATTTTTTAGCTTTGTAACGCTTAATCTCATGCTGGGATTGTTCAACCTGACCCAGATGAACAACTACCAACTAGGATTTCCTATGTATATAGGACCGCCCGAGCACACCCTGCCAAATAAGCCTGAGTTTCAGCCGTTGCGTCGAACGTGGTATGCCGGTTACACGGTGGTTTTTTGGTTCGGTATTGTTATTCAGGTATCCGTGATCCTGATTCACTCACTGAGATAACACAGCTAACTCTTTAACAAAGCTAAAGGGCGGGCGCACCACTTGCTCATCAATCACTGATCACGTCTGCAGCAATGGCAAACACTTTTTCAAGGTTGCTGCGCCCGTCCTGCTCTGACAATTTATAGCGCCTGGGGCTATCAATGTGAAAAGCCTGATGCTCTTCAAGCATTTTGATCCTTAGCATCTCACGCTCTTTCGCACTCAGATGATTCTCATGTAATGTATCCAGCTCACCGGTATCAAGCCAGATGCCACCACAGCCAGGGCACTCGTCAATTTCAACCACACGTAACGGACTAAAATAACGACGCATCATGACGATATCAGGACATTTTGGGCACTTGACCCGGGCGCTTTCATCACCAAGCGGAGCAGAGAACTGGCGCAAGTGTTTTGCCAGCACCTCTGCTCGCAATTCAGATGGATTAGTGAAATTAGATAACACCTGGTTGTCAAAAAAGACACCACCACTGTGCTCGGATATATACACTTTAATACCACCCACTTTCACTGGCTTAAGCGGGTGTGACGTTCTGGGACACTGCATGTCACTACTCCAATCGTCTGCACTGGTTTACTAATCGCAGTATACTGATTGCGCTAAAGATTGGAAGCCGCCTTACACGAGCACAGGTTTAGGTTCTTACAGCCCGGCTTCCCTGGGTTTATCAAACAAATACCCCTGTGCATAATCAACCCCTAACTCCCGGGCAATAGCTAACTGCTGCTGTGTTTCTATGCCTTCAGCCAGCACCTTGCCACCATATAGGTGGACCGTATCAACCACTTGTCTGATCTCATCGATGATCTCAGCGCCATAATCCAGGCGGCTGATAATGGTGATACACAGCTTCACCACATCGGGTTTCACCGCATTGATCAAAGTCAGCTCAAAGAATCCGCAACCAACATCGTCTAGCCAGAAGGTGTAACCTAGCTGGCGCAATTCAGCCATCTTTGCTTTGATGGGTGCCCAGTCATCGACTGGCAGATGTTCTGTCAGCTCGATACAGAGCAAGTGTGCATAAGGATAATCGAGCAATGCGCCCGACACGTCCGCGTCAAAAAGTAAAGCGGGTGAGAGATTAACCGTTAATCTTACCGTGCTTTGTTGCTCACATTGACCCTGATGCGTTGCTAAATGGGTGGTCAGTGCCAGCTTTTCCATATCAAACTGTCGCCCCTGTGCCATGGCAGCACCAAAGAGCTTGTCCGCCCGATGCAAGGATGACGCCTTCGGACCTCGGATCAAGGCTTCATATCCAAATACGCCGCTGCTTTGAACCAGCTGGATTGACTGCCAGTAAGGCAATAAATTTTTGTTGGCAAACACCCGCAACAAATCTTCTTTGCTATCAGGATAAAGCTCGTTCAGTGCACAGGCTGCACCAGCCCGGATAGTTTGTTCTTGTGAAGTTTGCTCTGTCACCTGCGCTGAGCTCACCTGGATCTCGGCTTCATGCACCAGCTGACAATCCAGCTCGTGAAGCAGGTGCTGCGCCACACGCTGGCTCAGTGCTCTTTCCGCCTGCGCGAGAGAATCAAACTGGTCGGTTTCGAACCAGAGCTCGCCCAGCTCGAATATGTCCTGCTTCAACCCAGATTGGCCATTTTGCGACAGTAACGCCACTAACGCATGCCATACTTTATGTGCTGTAGGCTGGCCAAGACGCTCGACAATATCGGACCACCCCGACAGAGAAACTAAGGTTAAAGTAAGCAAAGGACCTCCGGCTGATTCACACTGTATTCGCTTGCAGTATAGCAGGGCAAATCAAAAGCAGCCTCACGCAATGCAATCAGCACACCTCACACTTAATCAAATAAAGGTGATATAAATCAGGGCATTAAAATCAGTGTTCTCAAAAATAGAATACTTTATCCGGATCTTTGTGGCATTCATTCACATCACGAGCTGTTACCATCCGTGGCAGTAACCAATCATTATCCGGAGCAACCCTGTGAGCATCAAAAATACCTCACGAGACTATGGCACCATTGCAAAATGGCTACACTGGGGCACAGCCCTGTTATTTCTGGCAGCCTATGTCAGCGTCTATTATCGTCAGTGGTTTACTGAAGCCAAAACACCGGAAAACTGGACCGCATTGCAGCTCCATTTGTCATTCGGTGTTTCAATTGCGGTGATTGTCGCACTCAGACTCATCTGGCGATGGCTAAATACCGCCCCCTCAGCAGAACCTGGCACCCGCATCGAGCATCTGGCCGCCCATCTTGGCCACTACGCTTTGTATGCCGTGATGATCATCGCACCATTAACCGGCTATGTTGGCACAGGCGTGGACACCGAGTTTTTCTTTTTGTTTGATATTCCTAAATTTGAAAGCACAGCGCTGTTTAACGCACTCATCGAGCAGGGGATGGGACTGTCATTCGCCGAGTTTGAAAAACCCATCGACTTTATCCATAAGGAGATTCTCGGCGCCTGGCTTGTCTGGCTGCTGATCCTGGGTCATGCCGCTGCAGCCTTGTACCATCATTTGGTTAAACGCGACCGGACTTTACTGAAAATGACGCGCGGTGGCGAGCGCTAGCCATCGGTCAGGTAACACGTTGATCCCTTTATTTTTGCATTAAAAAAGCAGCCGAAGCTGCTTTTTTACTTCATTGCTTAATTAAGTGGGCTATTTTGAGGCAAGAAAATAGGCCAGGTATTAAGTCAAATTGGTACTACTTAATTGCTTAGCGTGTACAACTTGTGTCCTGACCAAGCAATCTCCATACGCCCCAGGTACCCGATTCACTTGGCACATCGCCACGCGTCCACCAGCGTGCTTCATACTTAAAGCCCTGATAAGTCACCTGATCTGGCTTATTATAAACCTTGCTCGCATCCCAGTTGCCAGGACAGTTCGTATCACCACCAGATGTGACCGTTGCCGTGGCTTTGGCGCTGTAGTTCACCTGGCTTTCTTCCAGGGCAAAGTTGACAGCAACACCGGCTGAGCCACTGCGGCTGGCACCAAATTCAACCCCCACCTGACAGCTCTGATTTGCAGCAAGCGTGCTCGCGCTACATGTATCAACCGGCTTAACCAGACCAGAAGTGACACCGCTGGCGGTTACATTTAAGGTCTTAAAGGTGAATGGCGTATTGCCTGAGTTAGTGATGGTGAATGTATGTGCTTTGGTTTCGCCAACCTTGAAACCCGTCAGCGTATCGTTTGCTTTGAACGACACAGATACCGGCTCAGCACCACCTTTTACACTGTCGATCCAGCTGCGCAGTGCCGCGACATCTGAGTACACACCATATTTTGCAGGACGTGCACAGCCAATCCCCCAGCTGACGATCCCCAGCTGTACCACCTGGCCACCTGAGTTTGCTACGATTGGGCCACCGCTGTCACCGCTACAAGAGTCTTTCTGACCCTCAGGATAGCCGGCACAAAATGCCACACTGCCTACATTCTGATAAGAGCCGCCAGACTGGCGACATACCTGATCAGAGACCAGTGGTACATCTACCTCATAAAGATTAGTGGGACGGCTGCCGCCTTCGCTCAAACGGCCAAGACCTGCAACAGAAATTAAATCGCCAACGCGCACATATTGCTCAACATTGCCCTGTGCCAGCGTAACGCTCGACCCCTGAGTTGGAGTACGAACCAGCTTCAGCAGTGCAATATCATGGTTTAACGTGCTGCTGTTATACTGTGGATGAACATATTTTTCGGCCACAGCAATGCGGTCGCCGTCATTGCCACCAAGGATAAAGCCCGCCACTTTAACATTGAGCCCGCTTGCCGATCTGCCACTCACACAGTGTGCAGCAGTCAGTACATAACCATCACCGACATAGCTACCACCACAAAATGCCGTGGTGCCATTCGAGCTTAAAATTTGTGTATAGAACGGCCAGTCTGAGGTATTGGCCGGATTACCGCCAACAATTTCAGGCTCATAATATTCAGTACTTATACTATCAAGTAAGTGCTCACCGACATTAGCCGGTTGCGCAATCGCTGCGGCACTCAGACCCAGCCCCAGCGAAACAGACAACGCTGTCATTGAAAGTGTTTTTTTAACCTTTAACATGTGTATACCTTTGTGTTTCCTTTATTGGGAACCAAAAAATATAAACACTAAATTTACACTTGTAAATAAAAAAGATTAAAAAAGCATCCAATGTACAGTTGAATTGCTCTTGTCATTAATACAGAAAAAGGCTGAGTAAGCTGACGAAAATGACCTGGAAGAAGTGGACTTGACAATATATTGGGGCATCACAGTGACGCCCCTAAAACTGCCAGCTTTGTGCGCTGGTAGCTATACAACGGCTTAGTATTTTTCACTGATGCCGATCAAAGCGTTCTCTGACTCACCATCATAACAACGGGTATTGCCGCCATCGCGATTCTCAATAACCAGGTTGTAGACTGTGCGTGAGTCCTGACCTGCTTCAATGGCTTTCAGTACCGGGCCAAGCAGATAAGTGTGCGTGCTATAGATGATTACCGGCTCCATCTGATTACCAGTGCGCTCACTGTTGTATCTGACTTCAAAATTACCATTGTGAGAAGCAACGCTGGTCACAACTCCTGAACAGGTAAAGATGGTTGCTTGTGCAGCAAATGCGCTGCCTGCCATACATACGCCAATAGCGGCGCGTAACAAATGTGTTCTCATTATTCTTCCTTAAGTTGATTAGTGCCAATACTGGCAACACACAGACTAAGCCCGAAGGGTGAATAAAAAGACACCAAAAAGTTAATTTTTTATTTCAGTTGAAGTGATAGCTAAATATCAATCGCCAATTTACTTGTCGTCAGCCTTCGTAATGCGGAAACAGCAAGCGTACCCGCGCGCCCTGGCCGTCCGGGTTATTGTCGAGCTTAATACTGCCGCCATGTGCAAACATGATCTGCCGACACAGAGCCAGGCCAATCCCGTTGCCCTGTGCTTTGGTTGTGTAAAAGGGCACAAAAACATTATCCGGGTTTGCGATCCCACCGCCATTATCCACCATGGTCAGAACCAGCTGGCCCAGTGAAGTCGCAGAAGACAAAGTGATTTCGACCTGCTGGCCGGGCATGACGGCTTCCTGCGCGTTCTTGGTGAGGTTGAGTAATACCTGTTCAAACTGCTGTTGGTCAACCAGCACAAAGGCAGACTGATCCAACTCAAACTGCCAGTGTATGTCAGGGTAGAGGGTTGTGAGTGTGCTGATCACCCGGTCCAGTTTTACCGGAACTTTATTGGGTTGAGGTAAGTGCGTCAGACGAGTATAGCCTTCTAAAAAAGCACGCAAAGAGCTGGCGCGTTCACTGATAATGCCTATGCCCTGACACAAACTGTCGGCTGATGGCTGATTTTCTGGCTGTGATAAACGCTTGTTGAGCTGCTGCGCTATGGTGCTAATGGGCGTCAGTGTGTTGTTCACTTCATGACTCAATACCCGCAACAAACCCTGCCAGGCCGTGCGTTCTTTTTCCATCAGCAAGCGCTCAGCATTACTGATAATTAAAAACTGATGTGCTTTGCCTTCACTGATAAAGCGCTCTCGTAATACCAGATACTCACCACTGATCTGGCCGTCGTCCAGCATCACTATTTTACCGTCGCAAGCCATCAGTTGACGACCCACAGCGCTGCTGGCAAGCGCGAGTGGCTGCTCTGTGCTGGGTATGCCAGTAAGCAACACTGTCTGGGCGGGCTGATTAGCCATAATAACCCGCTCCTGGTCATCCAGCACCAGTACCATGGCATCCATCTGATTAATAAACTTATTAAGCATCAGGCGCGACTCCACCGCCTGGGTTTTATGATGGCTGAGGCTATCTGCCAGCAGATTAACCTGACTGAGTAAATCAGACATGGCTTTATCGCCGCTCACCCGTCCCCGCATCGAATAATCCCCCACAGTCATGGCTTCAATCAGGTTCGTTAAGGTATGCAGCTGATGCGCCACCATGGCCTTGCTCGCCACCACCAGACAGATCAGCAATAGGGCAAACACAGTCGCAATAAACACCACCAAATAGCCATTCCAGCTGGCCATATACAAGCCTGTCACCATCAACAGATAACAAGGCAGACATACCGCGATAATCAGGCGCTGCAAGTGCGTTAAGGCAAAACCAGAGACCTTGCGCATTGCTACTCAGCCATCCCAAACTTGGCCAGCCTGCGATAATAGCCGCTGCGGCTCAGCCCCAAAGAGCGGGCTGTTTCACTGGCATTGCCCTGATGATGGCGCAGCCTCTGACGCAGCACCGCTTGTTCGATTTCATCCAGCGTCAAGCTAGGGTCGTCCACATTAGCCTCCGCAGGCTGCCCAGTTGTGATAGCCAAATCGTCCGGGGTGATCTGAGCCGTACGACATACAAACAGCGCCCGCTCCAGGACATGGCGCAACTCGCGAATATTGCCGGGCCAGTCGTACTGACAAAGCGCGGTGAGGGCTTGCTCACTCAGTTGCGGAACCGGTTTGTTGTACTTTGCTGCAAACTGTGTCAAAAAGTGCTCGCTCAGCGGGCCAATGTCGGCCACTCTTTCTCTGAGCGAGGGTACTCTGAGTTCCACCGTATTCAGCCGATAGTAAAGATCCTGACGAAAGCCACCAGATTGGATCTGCGCTGGCAAATCACCATTGGTGGCCGAGATAACCCGGACATCAGCAACCTGTGACTGACTGCTGCCAACAGCCTCAAACCGGCGCTCTTCAAGTACGCTGAGTAGCTTAGCCTGCTGAGACAACGGTATATTGGCAATCTCATCCAGAAACAAGGTGCCATGGCGCGCCATTTCAAAACGGCCCGCTCTGGCGGCTTTGGCATCGGTAAAGGCCCCTTTGACATGGCCGAACATCTCACTCTCAAACAAGCTTTCGACTATCGCCCCCATGTTGGCCGTGACAAACGCCTGCTCAGCGCGCGCCGAACAACGGTGCACATAGGCCGCCAGCATGCTTTTACCGGTGCCGTTGTCGCCAGTCAGCAAGATGCTCATATCGCTTTGAGCCAGTTGTTCAAGCTGGGTCAGCAACTGTTGCATCGGCTGTGAACAGGCCACAATCTCGCTGCGTTCCTGAGGATAGGCGGCTTGCTGTAGCAACTGGTTTTGCTGTTTCAGCCGCTCATTTAACCCCTGTGTTTGTGCAAGCGTAATATGGGTTTGCAGCGTATGCAGCAAACGCTCGTTGTCCCAAGGTTTTTGCACAAAATCCTGAGCACCACTGCGCATCGCATCTACCGCCAGTTCAATGGTCGCCCAGCCAGTCATCATCACTATTGGCAGGCGACTGTCGAGCTGCCTGAGTTCAGCTATCAGGGCAAGCCCTTCTTGTCCTGAGGTAGTGTCTTTGCCAAAGTTCATGTCCAGCAAAGCGCAGTCAAACGACTGCACTTTGACTTTTTCCAGCGCGGCCTGAGCCGTGGTAACACAACTCACCTCATAGCCTTCGTCTTGCAACAAAAAAGACAGACCTGCAATGACGTTCATATCGTCATCGGCGACCAGAATATGTTGTTTTGTGCTCATGCCAGTTTTTATACTTCCTTCACTTTTATGGGGTTATTCATAACGCAGCGCTGCGATCGGTTCAAGCTCAATCGCCCGCTTGATAGGCATATACACCGCCAGCAATACCACAGCGCTTAGCGCAGCACTCACCGCCGTAGCCAAAGCATAATAGGCGCCAACGGGGAACAGCCCCTCGGTAAACTTCTGAAAACCCATCGCTAACAAAGCAAACAGCAGCAATGCCAGCCCAAGGCCAATTACCAGCTGAACCGCCCCCTGGCGCATAAACAATCCCACAATAACACTGTCACGTGCGCCGACGGCACGACGAATACCAATTTCATGCGTGCGTTGTGCCACAGCATTGGCTGTCAGGCCATAAATACCAATCACCGCGAGCACCAATGCAAAGCCGCCGGTTGCAAAG
This sequence comes from Pseudoalteromonas ardens, assembly GCF_030125445.1. Classification (NCBI taxonomy): domain Bacteria; kingdom Pseudomonadati; phylum Pseudomonadota; class Gammaproteobacteria; order Alteromonadales; family Pseudoalteromonadaceae; genus Pseudoalteromonas; species Pseudoalteromonas ardens. The sequence goes on along the minus strand of NZ_JASJUV010000001.1, from coordinate 788,676 downwards.
GTTAATTGAGAAATAAACTTCATTGACTCACGCATTTTATCGCGGTTTTTAATGGCCGGCATCACAGTTTGCGTGACCTCCAGGTTAGGCGCAATTTTGTACATTGCCTGGTAGAAAATTTCATCGGCATTGCGCGTGCCGGGCAAAATGCGATACGACAGCTTTTGCAGGGTTTGCACGAACTGACTGCCACTGATGTAAATTTCATCGGCTGAGTCCAGCTTGCCAAACAGAGATTTCGGGTTCATCAGGTTCGAGACTACACCCACCACAAACACTTGCTGCTTTTTGCCCTCAAGCTCCATGGTAAAGTGCTGCTCCAGCGCGGATTCACCCGGCCAGTAGCGTTGTGCCATAGAATCACTGATGATCACCACCCTGCGCTTGTCCATGGTGTCGCCAAGGTTGAATAAACGCCCTTCGAGTAGTTTAACTCCGGTAGCCTGGAAATCCCCCAACATGGAAATCGTGTCAATCTCAGTGCCCGTTTGCTCATCCCCATAGGCTTTGTCGGCAAAAAAGACATTGCTTGGGCCTAACCACTGTGCCACCGATACATGTGTGACTGCGTTGTGATTTTGCACCTCATTCATCAGTGCATAGGTCAGGTTAAGGCGCTGTTGAGGGCTGGGATAATCTTGTTCCGGGGTACTGTAACGCGTGCTCATCACGTTTTGATAATCATCGCCCAGATCAATATTGACGAATTTATTGGCAATAAGCGCAGATATGGAGCCAATCAGCATTAATATGGCGACTAAAAAGACCTGAATGGTTACCAGGATACGAGACAGGCGACCGGCTTTGCGGCTTTGTGCCCCACGGGTGCCATCTCTGAGCGTGGCATTGATATCCTGCCGCGTACTGCGCCAGGCAGGTAAAAAGACTGCCAGCAACACGGTGCTCAGCATATAAGCCAGCGCCATCAACAGGGTTGCCCCATCAAGCCCATATTGCCACCAAAACAGACCAGCCCCAGGCAACCAGGAACGCAGCGCCACATTAACATAATCCAGAAGTGCGCCAACCAGGCAAACACTCAAAAATGTCCCCAGCAGGGTGATTAACACGCCTTCCCACATTAACTGGCTGATCAGGCGCCCGGAGCTTGCCCCCAGCGCGTTACGAATAGCGGTCTCTTTTTGCTTTTCGAGAATTCTGGCCAGCAACAGGTTGCCCACATTGATACAGGCCAGCAGTAGTACTACCCAGGAAACCGCACTCAAAAAGAAAAACACCGTGGCGCCTTCTCCGCCGGTTTGGGTCATCTGAAAGGTAAGGATGCGTGCCTGTTTTTGTACCGGCTCCATGCCATAGCTCTGCTGATTTTGCAGTTGCAGGGTACGCAGTATTTGCGTCATTTCGCGCTCAGCCGTGGCTATTTCAACATCATCTTTGAGGCGAATATACGCATTAAACTGCTCGCTCACCGGAGCTTGTGCGTCGAGTACCTTGTCGGGCAGAGGTAACCAGATACGCGCAATGTGTGGAAAACGATACCCCTTCGGCATGATCCCCACCACTTCGGTCTGCACCCCATTGAGCTCAATGGCCTGACCCAGCATTTGCGGATCCCGGTTAAACTCATCCTCCCAGACCTCTTCACTGATCACCGCCACAGCAGGGGCGCCTGGCAGGCTGTCCTGAGCATTAAGCGTGCGCCCTGTCAGGGGTTTTATACGGCTGAATTCAAAAAAGCCTCCCTGAACCGCAGCACCAAAAAAGTTACGGCCTGCTTCGCCTTTACTCATCCGCACGTCCTGATCGCGAAAGATCCCCAATTCAGAGAAGGCCTGTGCACCTTGTATCAGAGCCTGAAACTCGTTGGCAGTGGGCATATCGAATTCGCCATCGTTATAAACTACCAGGCGTTTTGCTGACTCGCCATCTGGCAAAGGCAGCGCCTTGTAGATAGTCGAATACAAGAATGAAAACGTGAACAAGGCTATCGACAGGCCACCAAGCAGCACCCCCAGCGTCATCACGGTAAACTTGGGCGACTTATAAAGCTGACGCAATGCGTATTTTAGGTCCAGCAACATGGCCATCATAACGCCTCCAGATCCAACGCGTTGTGCGCCACTGGCTGTGAAGCCTGTGTATTACGGGTGTCTCCTACCAGGCGGCCATCGAACATTTCCAGGCTGCGCTGCGCGCGCAATGCCGATGCAGGGTCATGGGTTACCATGCAAATGGTTGCGCCTTCACTATGCAGCTTGTCGAACAACGTCAGCACCGCCATGGCGTTTTTAGAATCCAGGTTACCTGTGGGCTCATCGGCCAGAATGATAGCAGGGTCATTCACTAATGCCCTGGCAACGGCAACACGTTGCTGTTGACCACCGGATAGCTGGGATGGAAAATGCGCAGTACGATGGCTCATTTCGACTTTCTCGAGCACTTCCTGCGCCTTCGCCTGCATTTCTTTGCGGCTAATCCCGGACTGATAGCTCAAAGGCAACATGACGTTTTCTGCTACGGTGAGGTCAGAAATGAGATTGAACGACTGAAACACAAAGCCAATTTGCTTACTGCGGATGGCTGCACGCTGATCGCGCGACAGCCCGGATACATCCTGATTGCTCAGTATATAATGCCCCTGTGTGGGTGCATCCAGCAATCCCAGCAAAGACAACAGGGTTGACTTACCACACCCGGATTGCCCGGTCAGGGCCACGTATTCACCCTCTGTGATACTCAGGTTAATGCCGTGCAATGCCTGAGTTTCTATTTCATCGGTGTAAAAGCTTTTACTGATATTTTCTAATCTTATGAGTGCGCTCATGAATGACTCCATTTCAGAGCCAACAGGGTGCAGCAAACAGCCTCTGTTGGCAAGGTTAAGGCGTAACAGCCTGCTTGTTTCTTGAGTAGAAACGCATTAATTCAGTTTGATTTCGGCATGATCCTGCCAGTCACTGCTGTCAGATATAATGACTTCATCCCCAGCGCTCAGCCCCGAGACTATCTGCACCCGATTGACAGAAACCTGACCCAGCGCCACTGCCGTTTTATGGGCAAAACGTCCGGCATGGTCGAGCTTATAGAGCTGGATTTGACTGGATTTGGGTGCATAGGTTGGACGGCGGACATACAAAGCATTGCTCAGATGGCTGACCTGAACCTGTGCGTCTACCGTCAGCTCAGGACGGGCATCCGCAGGCAAACTGTCAGGTAACGCGACATCGACCAGTACCATGCCATTTTCCACTGCCGGGTCTATGCGTGTGACCGTGCCAGTGATTTCATTGTTTCGGGTATCCAGCGTCACGCTCTGGCCAATCTGAATATCCTGAACCCTGACTTCCGGTACTTGCAGCTCGGCGTATAAATTCTGTTGTGATGCCAGCAATGCAATGCTGCCGCCCAGGCTCACCTGCTCACCCAGCTCCAGCGAAATTTGCTGTACGACACCACTTTTATCTGCACGTACCTGCAAAGCATCGACCTGTTCCTGCATACGCCTGAGATTATTCTCCAGCAGGCCAAAGCGGGCAGTTTGTGCGGCTTTGGTAGCTTCAATTTCAGCGCGCATTTTGAGCGCTTTTTGCTTCGCGGCCTGCCACTTTTGTTGCTCACGCTTTACCGCCAGCTGGCTTTTTTGATAATCCAGTTGAGACACAGTGGCATTGCCTTGCTCAATCAGCAGGGTTTCGGCGTCGAGTTTTAGCTTTTCTGCCTGATAACCCAGATCTGCCGAGACCACCTGATTGTCGAGTTCGACCAGTTGAGATTCCAGCGCAACTATGGTGGCGTTATTTTCAGCTTTGGCGGCTTCTTGCTCCCAGCGCGCCTGTTCAAGTTCTCGTTGCAACTGCGGATTAGATAACTTGAGCAGCAATTGCCCAACTTCGACCTCAGCACCCGCTTTCACTAGCACCTGTTCTACCCGACCGGATACCTGCGCTGCCACCCAACGGATCTCTGCGGGCTTGAGTACACCGGTAGCCCGCACGTTAACCTGAAAATCGCCCTGCTCCACCTTTGCCGTGACCACAGTTTCCCGATCCACGAAATAAGACGCATCACCGGTAAACTCCTGAATTGCGAAGTAACCCAAAGCCAGCGCGACAACCGGTAGCAAATAACCCAGTTTTTTCCAGCGCACTGGCTGTGTAAGATCTCTTTGTATATCCATCTGCTTTTCCCTTCTGTTATTGGGTCTGGTTTGCAGAAGGTGTTACAAGGGATATGCCAGATCTAAAACCACTGTATACAACTGTTTTAATTGATGTTTATTTCTTCCCTGAAAAAGGGGGTCTGAAGGTGTGTCGGTTTTGAGACAGGTGAAACAGGCCAGTGTGTCGAATTTGACACAGGTGTTTAATTGACGAAGTCGATGGAGGTAAGGGTTACGAAAACACTGTGCAAAACAATATACGAGATAGCATGACGACTAAAGGTGCCTGACACTACACAGGCTTTAACATAACCAAAGAATGATTTGTCTCTTTATAATAAGGGCAGGCAAAAACTCATCGTATCAGGGTGAAAAATCACAGGCACTGGCTTTGCCGTTGAAATAGCATTAATGTGATTCGCGTAGCTTGCCTCTGCATGTGCTAGAACAATACCGCGATTCTGTAACCTGGCAACTGATCCGAACAACTTAGGTTTTATTCAAGCTAGTCACATGATGTACTGAGATTATGATTTATCTGCATGATAAATCGCGGGAAGCCAGTGTCTGTTTTATAACTAAATCATCGACTATTTTTAGCGTGCCAAACTCAACTTTTAACTCGTTCTCAAACTGGCCTACCAAAACTGAATATTCTCTCATGACCGAAGCTATCAGCTGATCATCATGTTGCTCATCTTCTTTCTGTAAATACCGTGACTTGATAATTTCATAATCAGGCTTATAGGCTTCTATTAGGCCATAAACCAAGTTAGTTATGTCTTCTGGGGTATTACACTCTTCCTTAAACTATTCATCTGACCTTCAAGCACAACGGTCACCTTGAGCATCCACTTAAGGTATCAAAAAACTGGGCACTTACTGACAACACCATTACTAAAAATATACGGTCACTAAGAATTATGACATTGATATTAAGCTCATTAATTTGACTCTCGCCAGACTTCAATGACAGTAGCCAAGTCAAACTCAGTTCTGAAATTGGATTTTCTGCGAGCATAAGCGCCGGGGTTAAAAGCGATACTTTTGGCCAACTCTACGATAAACCCACGCCCAAAACTCCTGTATGAAGCTATTTCGGTTTGAGTGAGCTGAATATCAACGTTAAACATCGCGACACCACCGCAAAGAACAGATAAATACATGTCATTTTGATGCTGGAATAATAGCCATGACCAGTTTTCTTCATCTACAACAAACATATCACCTCTGATGTTCATCACACTTTCACAAGCTAACCATATCAACCAGATGTTGCGCATGGGCCAAATAAAAATACCAAGCGGCGAATTGTCCGCCGATTTTAATGCACTTAACTAATGCCTAGTCCGATATGCCATGCAACATTTCACCTTTATCCAGGGCATAACCTATCGCAGCTAAAAACTTGTGCAATAAGTGTCTTTCCCCATCAGACAAGTCACCAATAAGCAGTACACCTAATTCAGTTCTGGCGTGACGCAGCTCAACAATAGAAAACGAGCTATCGCTAAACTGATCACACATCCTTCTCAGAAAGAAGTTATCTGACTTCTTCAGCAAAGCGCATATTAACGGATACTCACTGAAACAAATCGAGGCCACAATGACAGGAGCGTCCTTAACATATTTACTTTTTCCAACTGCCAGATCGTACGCCATGACTTAGTTTTCCTGTCTTACTGATGAATGAAAAAAAGGACAGCCACCTGAAATCAATACAGCCACTTTATTGCCCTTTCTTTAAGCCAGTCCTCACTCAAACTTGAAAGTAACATCAATATACGCGTTTTGATGTGCATCAATGCAAGCAGAATACAACTATTGCCTCACTATTCAGTCATTTCCGGCAAGCCATAACCAGGAGGTCTGATTTAGCTGGCGAACAAAAGCAGCATAGTACTTAAACTAATTCATTTATATACTCAACTACCGTGAACGCCACCCCTGATAAGTCGTACTCTACAATTTACTAGTTTGTGAAAATACCAATAAAGTTTGCTCCGCCACACTCATTGTTTGAATAATTGTGTATTCTGATCTTCTTCCCACTCATTGCCGCGGCAAGGGCAATTGAAAAGGCTTGGTTGTAAGACTGCTCTGATTGAGATTGACTTGCAGGAAACTCAACAGATCCGTTTGCACATGGACCTGTGCCTCCACTTAACTTAACGAAAAACACATCTTTATTACCACTGGAACTAGCAACTTCAGTAATGACAGCATTCCTTACCAACTCCCCTGCTCCACTGAAGAAAGATGACAAAAGCAAAGTCGCACAAATTAAACTTCTCATACATTTTCCTTTAAAACTAACATATTCATCAACGACGAATGCCCGAAGGACTTTTTTACCGCGAAGCAACTAGCGAAAAATAGGCCAGAGAGCAGACCATCGTTTTGACTACATTTGTTATTTACTATTAATTCAAAACCATTTTAAAACTACACCTTGCTTTAATCATTATAAACTTACAACAAGCTTATAATCCACTCACCATGTAGAAATAACTTATTCCAAACCCTTATCGTTCATCTTAATAATCAAGACATCAATATTCCATACGAAAAGTAGCACCACTTACCTTCAAACCGACAGAGCTTTCTTCACTTAAAGTAAAAGATGAAACTAGCTATATAAACGTTTAAATCGGCAACTTATGTCTTCACACACTGCTCTTATTGCTTCTTTGCTGTAGCGCGCTATGTCTTTGGGAAAATCAATTTCCACGTTCGTCATCGCGAACACACTGAGTACACCAACTTGATTATCAAAAGTGGCAGACAAATCCACATCGATTGAATTTAATACCCAAAGGTATAATGCTGATGTAACTCATCATGCTAGCTGACAAAAGAATAGAAGTAACTACTTACAATCAAGGTAAATTCGAGGCGTTAAGGGCTCTTGCATACTCCTTGCCTTTAGTGGCTAATCCAAGATATAACTCTGAATGCTCATACATAGCAATTAAACCAATATAGAAACAAGGAATTCAGCTGTGAAAGCTAAACAAAAAGAACTGTACAAAGCAATAGCCTTGATACTATGGCATGACTGGGATCCAATCGGTGTTAACGATGGTGAAAATGAGTGGGATGATGAATACGACAGCTATGTGCCTCATTTATTCCAACTTGTGTTAAAAGATAAGGATGCATCTAACATTGCGCAATACCTTTCCTCTTCTATCAAGCAAAATATGGGGCGCTCTGTATCCGAGCAACATAACTTAGAAATAGCACACAAAATAGTGGGCGCTAAAAAGCATATTTTGGGCTAGCCTATAAAAACCTTGTCATGCGAACATCACCATAAGCCACTATTTTAACTGAGGCATAACAACATGACTTACTTTTTTTGAACCTCCAAAAGTAGCTTAAATAATCGAAATAGGGTTGCATAACTCACTCGGAAAACGGCACAGCTATAAAGCAAATAAATTAAAACACTAGAAACAACATTAAAAGCAAAGTATACAACCCAAAGTTAAAGCTCAATCATATTACTGCACAGTCACGTATTTTACGTAGGCATCGGCCTGACAGTAGTAAAATCCATATACCACAGTTTCCCAATATGGCTGACACTGAACCCGGTTATTGTGTGATCCCTTATTCCACCAGTCGAAATCACCAAACTTGGCTTTGGCCTTTTTATTCCACTCGTTTATCGCGCTGCCGCGGAGTTGAGCTATCGCAGCATCAAGTTGGTTTTTCCAGATAATACGAGAAGCGGTTCCTGTGAAGTACTCTCTGTTTTCAGAAGAATAAATATCAGAACCAAAACGATAAGCTTCATTTTCATCACCTGAAACCAGGCCAATTGAAGTAGTTTTATTCTGCACCTTCAGGACATTATTAGTTACGTCAGACTGAAGGCCATAACCACTCATGTTTCCACTCATAGATTCGATAACCACAGCTGACCAAGGGCCTTGTATCTCCGACTTTAGTGAACACTGATTATGTTCAGTCGAGCTACATGACAGTATTTCAGAATGAACAATATCGCCGTCCTTGTTGTGGAAACTCACATCAAAATCACCATATTCCGTGCCTTCTGAATGGGCAGTAACATGCAGCTCAAGGCCACTAACCTGTGATACTTCCGTTGCCATAACACTCCATGCACTTGAAGCGGAGAGCAATGCAGATAGCAATATCGATTTTTTATACATTTTAAAACCTCAATTATTTTTAAGTTAAACAATGTCGTATGGCAAAACCAATAAGTTAAGCTTATGGTTACCCGCGTAACCTTTCGCCTCCCCATCTGGTGATAATTGAGCAATGACAACAAATAAATTAATATTTATTATTTAATTTATTACAACATTAAACCCATCTATTAATCCCAGTACCTTTAAAACAAAACCTGAAAAAATTAAAAGTCAGGCTGGCTTTTATCGCTAGGTGTAACTAATCAGAAGAAAAAATAAATAAGTATCAAAGTAAAGATATTCCCATTACAAAAAGGCCCAGTCACCAACCGGTGATGTTCCACCGAAACAGTCCTAACAAAATTGAGTTCACACGCTATTTTCTCGACAATTCAACCCTGTAAAAGATGCAAGCCTCATGATAAAAAGTCACAAAAGTCTCGCGCTACGAATGCGGTAGGCTATTCTGAGTAATGTTTAAAGGATGAAAAGGTGGCCTATGCAACAAATACTTAAGCTCTTACTGTCCATGGTAATCGTGATCGTTACCTTTATCGCTTCAGCGACGCTGGCTGGCATGCTGGCCGAATACGCAGGTTGGTGGAAAAAGCCAGTGATAGGTGGCGTTGCCGCGGCCTGTGTGGTGGTTTCTGGTTATGTGAGTGCGCCCGGGCATAAACTGTATTATGCAGCCGCATGGCTGGGAATTGGTGCTGTAACAGCCTGGGTGATGTCTAACGCATTTATGTATGCGGAGGATGCAAACACGTCTGCACCTTTGTACATCACCTATGCCTGTGGTTTATTTGCCCTGATACTTTGCTGGATGTGGGAACGCAATCAGTATACAACTCACCGATAAAGCCACAGCCAAAAATGCGCACCGTTGTGCTGTTACGGTGACTGAGTACCAAGCGACTATCGAATCTTTGACAAACAAATTGGCGCATATCATTTTTTAGGAGTGGTCACCATCTGACATCTAAGCCCCATTGCTCTGCTGAAACTCATCATGGCAAGTCTACTAACCCGGCTCACCAGCAGTCATCATGTCCCTAATTCCATAGCCTTGAGTTAATTTATTGTATAAAGTATACAATAAGAAAGTTCACTGGATGGATCGGTCAATTTTTATAAGGAACAAACATGATACTGCCTTCATTAAGCTCATTACGAACATTCATAACTGCAGCACAGTTAGAAAGCTTTTCAGCTACGGCGAAAGCGCTGCATATCACTCCCTCTGCTGTCAGCCATCAGATAAAACAGCTCGAGGAACGCCTTAATTGCCGGCTATTTGAGCGAGTAGACAATAAGGTCTATCTCAGTGAAGATGGCCAGCGCTACTATCAACAAGTTAACAGTGCACTTGAACTTATAGAACAAAGCTCTCAGTCACTCTTCGATAAGAGCCAGCAAAAGCAAATTTCACTGTCATGCGTTCCTTTATTTGCCACCCGATGGCTGATCCCCAAATTGTCCCATTTCAATCAAAGCCATCCCGGTTGGCAGCTTAATATTCATACCAGTACACAGGCGCTTGATCTGGACTCAGCCAAGATTGATGTGGCAATACGACGCGGTGCCGGGAGCTGGAAAGGGCTGGACTCCGTGCTACTCTATCAGGAAAATCTGACCCCTGTCTGTCACCCTGAGTTCGTCACCAGTGCGCTGAGCTTAGACAACCTTAGCAGCGCAGTATTGTTGCACAACGAAAACGTATTGTCGGAATGGGAAGAGTGGTTTTTATCAGTCACAAAGAAAAGGTACAGCCTGGATGTCATATTTCAATTTCAAAACACATCCCAGATCATAGAAGCCTGCTTAGAAGGCGCCGGATTTGCCCTCATTGACCCACTGTTTGTTAAGGAGCTACTGCAAACCGGCAAGTTGTGCACGCCTTTTACCATATCAGCGCCCAGCAAACGTGATTATTATTTAGTGTACGAAGCCAAAAAGACCCAAGATGACAAAGTCTCATTGTTCAGAAGCTGGATCTTGGCTCAGCTACCCACCAGCTGAGCCATGGGGCTATGCTTTGCTTTATTCAGCAGACACAAAATGACCTTTATTGTCTTCGAACAAGGTTTCATCATTGGAATTATAGGTTTTTAGCAACCAACGCGTTTTATGCGCTTCCAGATCTGTGATTTCTATCACCTCTCGACCATGGATGCACAGGTTGTTGTTTATACATAACAGATCTCCGGGCTCAAAGTAAAAACGCTGCTTATGCAGATGAATAAGCTCGGCGAGTTTATCCAGGATAGCCTGATCTTCTGGTTCAATCGCTTCCGTTCTACCTTCAAAGAACGACAACTTCGCTGCTCTTTGTGGATAATAAACTGGATGCGCAGGCATATAGGCACTCGTGCGCTCTCCCTTCAATGCGAGTACTTCCGTTTTGGTCCTAAACGCAGTACGGGAGAGGCGCGCCTTTTCTTGTTCAGTAAGCCCGTCCAAAATTGCCTGGTCCAGTGCAAAGCTGGTCGATACCTTGTTGCAACTGGGGTTACGTAAACACAGAAGGTTGGCAAAATCAGGCCGAACCTTGAAAAACCCCATGTCGTAATGAAACCCGATGGACACCATAGACTTTTGCGATGCCGAGTCACGTAGTGCATCTTTAAGGTAGACATCATGGAACAGATCACCATCATTGATGGACGCGAACCCAAACGGGTAGCTTTTCATCAAAATACCAATAAAACAAAGAATCCCTTCTGCCACAAATGTCTTCTTGAGTTTGTGTTTGGCTGCAACGGGGTCATGAAAATCAAATATGGGTAGAGCGTCATCTATCGGCACATTTTTAAACAGCACAACGGGCTGCTGCAGATAATGCAGCTCATTGAGTTGCTTAATAATGTGCTCGCTCAGCTCCGTCATTTCGCTGACTAATCCTTCAACTTCATGATAGAAAGCAGCGTAATCCTGATAGGGGTTCGACTTAAGCAGGTTCAGCATGAAGCCCAATGAGGCGGTTTGCTGGTGATTAAACTCGATCTTTGCGACTGACATAGTGACTTTCCTTAGATTTAAACAGCTTGGTCGATAATGTGGGCGAGTTACCGGAGTTGAGATAAATTCCCAGCACAATCAAAGCGAGGGCAATAAAGTGATACAAACGAAGCGCTTCCTGAAGAAACAGCACGGCAAGAAAGGCACTGAACACCGGAATGAGGTTTGCGAACAATCCTGTTTTAACAGGCCCCATTATCTGAACCGCTTTATTCCAGCACAGAAAAGCTAAAACAGCTGCAAATACAGCGATATAGGCTGTCGCCAAAACATTGCTGACGCTCAGTTCAAACACCCCGACATACATCACCTGATAAAACATAAATGGGCTCAGTAAACACACACCTAAGCCCGATATTAAGAACAAAAACAAAGTTGCAGGCAGTTTGGGTGCCTTGCTCAATAACACGGTATACAAAGACCATATCAATGCAGCCAGCAACATAATGATGTCTCCGGGGACAAATGCTAAATCAAAGATCTGTAATGGCGAGCCTTTGCAGATAACGATGGTCACACCCAGAATAGAAAGTCCGGTACCGATAAGTCCCTGCACTGTCAGTTGCTTGGCTAAAATAAAGTAAGCCAGAATTGGAACAAATACAGGTACAGCTGAGTTGACCAGCGTCGCATTGATGGAGCCTGTGCTTTGCAGAGCGATGTAAACCAGGCAGTGATAAAGCGCGATACCGGTGCATGCAAGCGCCAGTAAACTACGGAAAGACTGTCTGATAACGGCGCTGTTTTCCCGCCACTTTCCATAAGTAAAAGGTAATAAAATCAAAGCTGCGATTGACCAGCGCCAGAAGTTTAATTCTATCGCACTCATTGATTCATTAACGGCTCTGCCAACGATAAAATTACCGGCCCACATTAACGTTGCCAGTGTGGCAAAGACATAACTTAATCTCATTCAGGAACTCCAGGGGAGGTGAACCCTCCCAATTTGCACTAAGACAGGATCAACGCTTCCCCACTTGGCGTATACTGAATCGCCGAAGTCGCACTTTCTTGTGCCAGTAGCTTTTGATAGAGCGAGTCCCAATAGGCTTTACTGGTGTTCAGGCGAACATAACAGCCAAAGATAATATCTTGCTTTGCTTCGGGGTATTTGGTGATCAACGGTAAAATAACGTTATTCAGCCAGCCGTCTCCGTGAATGGTGTCAACGGAAATATGCTCTTCATAGTACTGCAACAACTGTGAATTATCGCCAAGGCCGACTCGTTTACAACCGGCGACAAAGCGCTCATATTGTTGTGGATCGGCAAGTTCAGTGATTGCCAGAGAACCCAGAGACTTAAAGTAATTTTTGCGATTGATAACGTGACGCATCAAAAGGTTGTATCCTTCCAGCGCCTGCCAGTTCAGCTCATCGCTGAGCATTGACTCATCGAGTGATAACCCCAGCTCATCAAAGATATTTTTGTACAAACGTACATGCGTATGTGCAGGGTTCCCCTTGCCAACTTCATCCCAGAAGTTTTCTGCAACCTCTGGCCTGACTTCCTCATCAATGCCAATCAGTGAATAGACAATCAAATCGTAAAAACGAATGTTCAACATGTAATCGTTTTTAAAGTAAGTATTGAACTGCGCTCGATTCGCTTTGTGCTCCATAAAGTGGAAGATTTCGTGCTCAGGCGTACTGTTACTTTTCCATATTTCCTTGATATGGTTAAGAAAGTCCTGACCGTCTAAATGTTCGACATCGAACTTCTCAACTTGTTTGGACTCCTGCTGCTCAACATAGCCCTCCAGTGTATTGCGTACACTCATTAGAAAAGCGCTGCTGTGATTGTCATCCTGACCAGGGCGAGGCTCTCGAATATTCATGTTATACAATTCAAACAAGCTTCGGTGTAGCTCATACAACGAATGCTCGTTGCCACTGATGATGGCGTCTGCCGCTACTGATTTGCTTTTATTGATCAGCGCATTGAAGAGCGCCGGGTTCTCAGTAAAAAACAACTCCAGATCCGCCGCATTAATCAGATATCTGACACAGTCTGCCAGACCTGTGTTGTTGACGACATAGCTAACATTGTCTTGACTTAATTTGTTTCTCATTCTCATATCCTATTGAGTTTCTACATTGATTGTTATTGGTCTGCTGTCGCGCTGGTTAGCACAACAGGCAAATAATCGACGGGCATTGACTGAAAGCACACAGGCCGCATAAAACGCTCAATGGCACGACTTCCGACTGAGGTGGTTGCCGCCATTGTGCTACTGGGGTAAGGGCCACCATGTTGCATCGCAGGGCTGATTTCGACTCCTGTGGCAAATCCATTGAACACCAGTCGGCCCACTTTCAGGGAGAGCGCATCCACTAATTGCGCTACCTGCTGACGGTCCTCTGTATCAGGCTCTGAAAAAACAGAGCTGGCGAGATGCCCCCGAAGGCTCTTGGCCACCTCTAGCTGCTCGGCAAAATCCTGGCATATCACAATCAGGGTGGATGGCCCGAACACCTCATGTTCCAGTTCGGGGTTACTCAGGTAGTCTTGTGCTGAAACGCTAAACAGAGCAATGTGTGCCTGACTTTGCGCGTTTTCGGCCACCCTTCCAACGGCCAATGTATTCAGCTCACTGCGAGACTGACGTTGTTTGGTCGCTCTGCGATATGCTGAACAAATATGAGGAGTGAGCATTGTCTGCTTCGCCTGTGAGGGAATAGCAGCGGCTAAGCTGGTTAGCAAAGTATCTAGGTGCTCGCTCTTTTGTAGTACCAGGATCCCCGGGCTGGTACAAAACTGCCCGGCTCCTTGCGTCATTGAACTTAAAAATGCCTGAGCAAAAGCATCAACCCCATTGGCAAATGTGCTGTCAAAAACAAACACCGGATTGGTAGACCCCAGCTCTCCAAAGAAAGGGATCGGTTCTGGCCGCTGGCTGACGATATCGAATAAAGCCCGGCCCCCTTGAATTGACCCGGTAAACCCAACGGCTTTAACGGCCGGATTTGTCACCAGCGCAACCCCTGCTTCATGGTCTTTTGACTGTAATAGAGAAAAAACACAGGGCGGAATATCCAGGTGCTTTAACGCGCTTAAAATACAGTCAGCAACCATTTCCGACGTGCCCGGATGAGCCGGATGGGCCTTTACGATTACGCTACACCCTGCTGCCAATGCGGATGCTGTGTCTCCACCTGCTACAGAAAAGGCCAGAGGAAAATTGCTGGCACTGAATACTACAACAGGACCCAATGGCACCGAGCTTAGTTGTAAATCAGGATGTGAGGTGACATCCGAAGATGCTGAACACGCTCGTCGCCAGTTCCCCTCCATGAGCAAGCTGGCAAAGTGCAAAAGTTGCTTTTTCGTGCGATCAATCTCTCCATTTACCCTGGCGGTTGGCAACCCCGTTTCTCGTACACAGCGAGCAACTAAGGGTGTCCGGATGTATTCCAGCTGTTGCGCAATATTTGTCAGCAGTTCACTACGACGATGGTCGCTCAGCTGTCGTATCACCTCAAAGCCCCGCTCCGCAGCTTGAACTGCCAGATTAACTTCTGCCGCCTCAGCAGAGTGAAATTGTGGGGATATAAATTCATCCATTTGCGGCGCATAGGCCGAAAAACTTTCGCAGCTCTGTGCGCACCATTGCCCGTCGATCAAATGCTTGCCGGTTAACACTGACATTCTTCTATCCTGTATTTGTTTGTTCGCTGTCAAATACTCTAGGCAGAATACAGCCGTGCTGATAGTGATAGATATTTACAGGGCCAGTGAGCCAATCCTCATGCCTCGGGAAAGCCACAAGAGACGGGAGTTCGCCCCTCTTTCAGGTAAGGAAAATAAAATCAGACCGGTTTTAAGGGTAAGCATAAACTCATCGCTTACTCTTGCGTATTGGCATGCCCCTCATAGCCATAATTGGCGAAACCAGTTTTGGATAGTATTAATATCCAATAATTTGAACACGTCATCCATTGGAGTGCTGAATCTGTCGATAACGGTGCTAAGAATGCACATAAGGCTGTGCAACTCTGTTATACAGAGTGATATAAGTTCGAACCTTGCAGGCAATATGGTGATAGGAAAGCAATGACGTACTTGTGGTGCTTTACAAAAGAGAGTGCTCAAAAGCACCTTAAACCGACCTAAAATTTAACCTAAATACGCGCTCCATGTTTGTAATGATAATGCGCCTGGCTTGCGGTTGTGAACCCGCCAATGAAATCCGGCTGATTACTTTTTTCTATGGTTTTCTCAGGCTTGATATTGTGCATTTCATTGTCAATCGCTCAGTCAAAGACCCCCTGTTCAAGTGGATACTGAGTTAAAACACCCGACAGGCTGTTATTTTTTATCCACGCTTCAGCTCAACCAATTTCGCTGAATATACCATCAAGAAAACCAGAGTTACGCTTGTTGAATACCCAAACTGAACTCGTTTCTTTTGCCCGAAGTCAAAATCACATAATAACAGCATGAGTTAAGCGCAGCCGTTTGCCAGAGATAGTATGAATAACTATAAGGTATTGTGCATCAGCCCCTATTTTAGATATCCATAAATTATCAATCATACATAAGGTGCGGACACGCAACTCTGAGTGCCCGCCTCTGAGCACTTTACTGTGCAATCACTTCTTTAATGAGCGGATACCCATGTGTTGGCTGACACCCGTCAACATATATTTTTATTGGTTGACCCGTAGCATAGGCAGACAACAACAGAGAATATGTTTCTTTGAATAAGTTTTCATCTGCACTTAAAAATAAGTTCGTTCCCCTTGTACAACCACCCGAAACCATATGCTCATGAGTAAAGTAAATCCCATTTCTAGTTGGCTTTGGGTACACTTTTGTGACTTTTCCTGCCTGATTCCATTCTCCAGCCATCGAGCTAAAAGACGAAAAAGCCATTAATACCGTTGCTATTATTCTTTTCATTTTCAATGCTTCCTATCATTTTTTATGGTCATATATAAATAGAGCGGGTGCCAAAAATAGGTGAGTTATTCTGATGGAAATTTAACTAAAAGTAACGCACCTTCATAACACCAAAGTCAGTGCTGAAACCAGTAAACAGTTTGTGTCAGACTCTTTTTTGACACAAGGCTCTCATTTTGAGAGTGGTTAATATATCAATAAACAGACTATGCAAGTGAGCGTTTATTGTATGCTAAGCGGTTTATGTAGCAAGCACTTAAGTGCTTGTTTTTCCATTAAATCATGACCGTGAACTGATTGTATTGAAAAGCCAGGGAGCACAAACAGTATCACCAGCGTTAATCTAACCAAATAGGGTGATACCGTGCTTTTACACAAGCGCCCGGCTTTTGCTTGCTTTGATTGAATACAACATGGGCACTTGCTGACCTTGAATTAGCTTTTGATACCCCTGCTCTGGCACAAACTCCAACCCCTCAAAGCAATCATATGGGCTATACGGGTGCTCAGTAAGCGACTCGATATTCAAACCAGCTCCAATCAGAGCGTTAACCACATCACTGACCGAATGAGTCCAGGTCACGGTCGTGGCTTTGGTGCCATCGCAGTTTTCTGTGTAGGTTCCCTCTTCTTCAATATCAGGCGCACCATGAGGAAAATAAGCATAGCCAGCCAGCAGATCATTAAAGGGATGAAACTCAACCAGATGGAACACTCCGCCTGCCTTGAGTGCGCCAGCCACAGTCTTTGCCCATGCGGTTAAATCGGGCAACCAACACAGTACGCCGTAGGAGGTGAACACGATATCAAACTGACGTGTATTGCTTTGTCCAAAGTGGATCACATCACTTTCGATAAACTCTGCGTCGATATCAAGCGCATCTTTGAGGGCATTCGCCTGAGCGATGGCACTTTCTGACAGGTCCACACCTGTCACATTAGCCCCCAGACGCGCCCAGGATAATGTATCCTGACCAAAGTGACATTGCAGATGCAGTAAAGACTTGCCCTTTACTGGGCCCACCTGCGCCAGTTCAACCGGGTTCAGTGAACATTGCCCGGCCTTAAATCCGGCCACATCATAAAATTCAGATGCTACGTGTACCTGGGTTCTTTTATCCCAGGCTGACTTATTAATGCTTAAATAATCCATCGTCTTTCCATGCTTTTTTATGTACTTTCAGTTCAACTGACAGAGCACTGTAACTTGATGTGAAGCCAGAGACAAACCAGGCATGATAGCCACTACGCAGTTGCTCACGTCAGCACTACCACAGAGTTAACCTTGATAGTCGTTAACTAACAAATGAATACTTCTTATTGACAGGGCTACAAATTATGATAATTCTACACTAAGAATCTTTTTCAACCAGAAATTACCATGAAATACAGATGTTTACATGCCATGTTGTTGATGTTCTGTATGTCAGTAACCTGTGCGAGTGAGATACAAAGACCTGTTAACCTAAAACAGTTGCACCAGATCATTGAGCAGGCAGACAGGTTAGTAGTAAAAGATCCAATAAACGCACTGGTGCAATTTGAGTCCGAAAAAAGAGAAGACTTATCAGCTTTGAAAAACAGCCTGGTAATTGAACGCCCCGAAACAGAGCGACTCTGTTTATGCGTTGGTAACCCCGTAATCTATTTCTACAAAGGTGATAAAGAGCTAGGAGCTTTATCATATATTAACGGTGCCTATATTCGCTTCTCACACTGGAGCAGTGATGCTTCTGTAGTCGATACAGATAAATTGCTGACCTGGTTTGATGATCGCGGCATGCCGTGGCCACGACAGATGTTTGATACGCAAAGGAAAGAGCAAGTACAAAACCAGAAAAACGAGCAGCGCTGGCTTGCAGCAATGCCCTCGTCAATAAGAGCAGTCTGGACAGAGACCCTAACCCCTCATGGCACAAGAGATACACAGCGATTGATAGCTCCATTCACCGCGGCAATACCAGATAAACGCCTACAGGTCCTGACTTTACTAGAATGGTATGGTTCCGGCGCTGGACCTTGGTCAGGTTATCCATCCTATGAGGATGTTGCAAGGAAAATGCTGTTTGAATACTCAACGGCTAACATCATCTCAATCATTAACTCAACCCAGCTAAGTACAGCACAGACAGAAGGAGCTGCCAGGTTTTTTGGAGGTTGGGACTTTTCGCAAAAACGACCTGATGACCTGGAAAAAGTGCCTGATACACTCAAGGAACAATTATGGGAGCACGTATCATCAACAATGGATAAAGATAAACTTGCCAGGGCAAGGCGCACATTTAAAAAATGACAGTAACTCCTGTACGTTCACGTTCCTTGCAAAGATACTCATAGTATCGCCAAAGCCAGCTGAAAAATCTTTGCACTGGTGTCTGTTACTTACATTCTGATGCTAATTTGACCTACAACCCCAACCTGTTACAACGAGCTGATGTGACATGTAAGTTAGCTATTATATCGGCGAGGTTTTCACCAACCGTCAGGTCAATAATAATTTTATCCCCAGCGTCTAAGTATTTCTTTAGTACATCGTTCGAACAGACAAAGTTCAGCGTCTTTACTTTGTACTGGTTTTTCTTTTCTTCAAATAATGCGTCACTTCGGCTAAAGCCTTCAACGCCAATTTCTAATGAAGTCACGTCAGTTGATTCATAAAAAGAGAGTAACTTGGCTTTGTCTCCATCTTTAAGGAGCAATTTAGAAACATCCTCTTCAAGTCTGACATGTTCATTTTCACTCGTCGTTGCTTTGTATATTATTGAAAAAATCAGTCCCAATGCCACGACAAACACATGTAACAACTGTCTGCTTTTTTGCTTCAAAACATATCTCCAGAAAACCTGTTAATGATCATTTATCACCATCGCGTCTTAAATAAAACAGCGTACTTGTCAGTGACTGAGCACACCTCACTCACTGCTTGACCAAATATTAGCCATAAAACTAGTCAGAACCGACCTCGTGCGTCTAACGAAACATCCCCAATAAAAACACTTTACCAGAATCATCCATTCAATCTGTAGAAAAGATGTCCATTAATCACAAACAAAAAATATACCAAAACCAAATCAAATTCAGGACACATTCCCTGCCCCTTTGCACAATTGAGCCACATTGTGCACATTTCAAAAATTGAGCATAAATCATTAAATTTTAAGGACTTCATAATGAGTGAGAACAAAATTCAAACAGCCTTTTGGCCTTAATTCAGGTGAAATGTGCAAATAATGTGAAAGTTGCAGTGTGGGCTTTGTGATTATTGCAATTTTGGGCTACCTTCCTCAGACAGGCTTAAAATAGCAAACCTTTCGAAAGGGAGGGACGCAAAGCTTCCGGTCTAAGGTGCGTACTAAGATAGCGGGGTTGCTGAATGCCAATGAGTATAAATGAAGCGTAATGTGCATACTGTTGTTTTGTATGCGCATTGCGAAGCATATTGGTATTCACGCCAATGGCATGAGCTGTCATACCGCCCTCTTTTGGTCTCTCCTCATACCTGAACTTGCTCTTGCTATTGCAGCCTGTTAGCTCTGGTCAACGCCTAACCCGCGAAGAGCAGCAGGGAATTAACATGTCAAATGGCAATGTTTCGGGGAACTTTCATGAGACAACGTAAATACAACACCAGGCAGCACCGGTTTTTAAAAACCAGTCTCTGCTTACTGGCTTTGGGGCACTCCATACACGGCTTGGCTGCGCAATGCGAGTTCAAAGTGAAGAACGAATGGCAAAGCGGTTATACCGCAGAAGTCACCGTGTATAACAACACCGATGTCGCTATTGATGGCTGGTCAGTCGGATTAGAGTTTAATCAGGGTGAGTCCATCAATAACGCATGGCGCGCTCAACTAGGCGGTAGCAACCCCTATCAATTTGAGAACCTCAGCTGGAATCGCAAGATTAATCCAAATTCATCCAAGACTTTTGGCTTCAACGTACAGAAAAGTGCCGGGCAAAGCGCAGTTACACCTAGCTTATCCGGCATTTGTGAGAGCGGCGGGCAGGATGACAATAACGAAATTAGTGTTGCCATTACGGCGTCTGACACTCAGGCCACGGCACCTGCAACTATCCAGTTCAGCAGTGAAATAGCCAACTCGACATCAGACAACGTGAGCTATCTGTGGGACTTTGGTAACGGCCAAAACTCAGATGAAATGAACCCACAACATACTTTTGAGCAGCCGGGTGATTACCAGGTGTCATTAACCATCAACGACGGCACCAATGACTACCAGGCGACACCAATCACACTCTCAATTGAAGAAGCTCAGCCAGAATCAGCACACTGTCTGTTCGAAGTGGAACAAGAGTGGATCTCCGGCTTTCGCGGCAAGGTCACTATCACCAATACGGAGAGCGTAGCCATTTCAGGCTGGAAAGTGCTGATGGAATTTGCCGACAACACTAAACTGTCTGGCGTCTGGCATGGCAATCACAGCGGCAATAATCCGTATGAGATTGTGAACGAGAACTACAACGGCACCATCAACCCGGGTCAGAGTTTAAACTTTGGTTTCAATGCCCAAAAGGCACAAGAAAATGACGCGCCAACAACGCCTTCACTGGGCGGTTTATGTTCGGTAGACGGCAATATTAATCGTGCCCCCTCGGCCATTGCATCAGCGTCAGTAACAAGCGGCCAGCGCCCTTTAACGGTGAACTTTGATGGCAGTGACTCGTCCGATCCAGACGGGGATGCCTTAACGTACAGCTGGGATTTTGGTAACGGTAATACATCAAGCGAGCCAAACCCTGCTTATGTTTTCGATCAAACAGGCACATTTACGGTCAAACTATCGGTCAATGACGGGGTCAATACCACGGTCAGCCAGCCCATCAGCATTCAGGTCGCAGAGCCGGATGTGGCACCCATCACCGGACCATTTGAGTTAAACCCACAAAGCTCCAGCCTCTACTTTGTCTCCACCAAAAAGCAGCATGTGGTTGAAGCACACACCTTTGAAAACCTCAGCGGCAGTATTTCTACGCAAGGGGCTGCAAGGCTCACTTTGGATCTGACCAGCGTCAATACGGGTAACGATACCCGGGATGGCAGAATGAAGGAACACCTATTCGATACCAGCTTGTTCCCTGAAGCCGAAGTGCTGCTTGCGGTTGATTATGCAGCCCTGGCCGCCATGCCTATCGGTAGCACCGAGAAACAGACCGTCACCGCCACAGTAAACCTTACAGGCGTGATAGCCGAAGTTACTGCAGACGTGGCAGTTCGCCGCCTTACGCACACTAAAGTCATGGTGCAAAGCCTTAAGCCGGTTGTACTGGACGCCACAGACTTTGGCCTGGATCCAGGCATAGAAACACTGAGAACACTGGCGAATTTATCTGTGATCAGTTACGCGGTTCCCGTGAGCTTTAACTTAGTGTTTGAAGCGCAGGAATAGGAGGGAAAGAAGATGATATTTAATAACTTAACACGATTCTCTACCTTTACTCGTGCCTGCTCAACGGCGCCAGCTATCGCTAAGTTTGCCGTTTGCATGAGTTTAATCGCGAGTGCGCAGTTTGCTCAGGCAGCACAGTGTTCATTTACCATTCCGGATAACTGGAACAATGGGTTTAAAACCGAGATAGTCATTGCAAATGACTCAGATCAGAGCATTAACGACTGGTCCCTCGAACTCACCTGGAACCCGGGCATATCCCTGCAAAATGGCTGGAATGGCAATTTCGACTGTAACGACACTGGGTGTACCATCACCACGCAGGGTCATACCGTCCATGCAAATCAGTCATTTGGGCTGGGCTTTGTTGCCAGTAAAAATGGCCTGAGCGAAGACGTTGCCATCACCCTTAATGGCGATGTATGTAGCAACTCAGGCCCGACTACGCCCCCGGATGCTGTTACAGAAACGGGCTTGTGGGCGCTGGACAGTACTGAGTCTTCACTAAGCTATGTATCGGTCAAAAAAGACCATATAGCAGAGCTGAACCAGTTTGTATCGCAAGATAATGCAACCCCTGCGTTGTCGGGCAGTATTGATGCCGATGGGCGCGTACTCCTGGCAGTCGATTTGAATAGCGTGTCTACCGGTGTGGATATCAGAAACAGCCGAGTCATGGACTTACTGTTTGAAACAGAATTACTGCCAACGGCGTACTTCAATACTCAGATTGACCCTGCGCTATTGAGCACGCTGGAAGTGGGCAATCCGACGGTTCAAACCGTTACAGGTGAGATGAGCCTGCATGGCGTAAACCAAGAGATGAGCCTGGATGTGTTAGTCGTGAAGCTGGCAACTGGCCATGTTAACGTCAGTACGCTTACGCCGATGATCATCGACAGTAAAGCCTTTGATATGGACTATGGTATTGAGGCGTTGCGAGTAGTCGCCAACCTGAGTGGCATTGGTGAGACCGTACCGGTTTACTTTAACCTGACGTTTTTATCAGCCGAGCAAAACGGTTTTGAGCCTGTTGATATGGCCGCTAAACCGGCTGCACCTTCGGAGCTGAGCGCCAGTGTCCTATCGGCCGAAGCTCAGGCGCAATTAAGCTGGTACGACAACAGCAATAACGAAACCAATTATCTGGTGCGTTTAAAATCGCTTGATGGCCGCTGGCACACCACCGCAACGCTTGCCTCTAACGCCAGTTATTACGAGTCGGGTTTACCGGAATCAGGCGAGTTTGATTACAAGGTGATTGCGCTGAACAACTCAGTGCCCTCCCAGCCGAGTAATATTGCACGCGTCACAGTCACAGAAACCGACCCCATTGCCCGCGGCATGGAACTGTACAAAACCAACTGTGCCGGTTGTCATGGTTCTGAAGGCGGCGGTCTGGGTTCATTCCCTGCGCTTAATACCGAACGTGATGTACAGGCCATGATTGATGTGATCACCGCGACTATGCCTTATGGCGCGCCGGGCGCCTGTGATGAGCAATGTGCCACGGATATCGCGGATTACCTGCAAACCCTGTGGCCTGCGCCATTAACCTGTGATGTGGGTGTCGCGCCTGTGGCATACGGTGCTAGACAACTGAAAATACTGACCCAAACCGAATATCAAAACACAGTGGAAGACTTACTGGGTGTTGATTTCGCAGTATCAGACGGCTTATCGCCGGATTCTCAGGTGGGCTTTTTCATCAACAATACCCATGCCACTGTGCAGCCTTCTAACTACAGCAACTACCTGCTGGTCGCTGAAGAAGTCGCACAATGGGTGGCTGAGAATGGCTACTCGCCTGCTTTAAGTTGTGCAGCCATTAATGAAGACTGTGCCAACCGTTTGATTGATGAGTTAGCACCGCAGATATTCCGCCGTCCGCTAACACAGGATGAGGCAGACAGTTACCGACTGATCGCAACAGGCTTTTTCAACAATAACGACGTTGAAGCGGGCATGCAGTTAGCGCTGGAAGGCTTGCTGTCTTCGCCGCAGTTTATCTACCGCCATGAATTAGGTGAAGCGAACCCGGATAACTCAGAGCTGGATTACGATGCCTTTGAACTGACCTCATGGGAAATGGCCACCTTCCTGTCTTATACCTTTACCGGATCAACGCCAGATCAGCTTCTGTGGCAAGCCGCTGAACGTGATGAGCTGCGTGATGAAGCTCATATCATTGCCCATGCAAACCGCCTGGCAGAACAAGCCAAGCCGGTATTGGGTGACTTTGTAGGCAGCTGGTTAGGCACGGGCAGTTTAGAGGTCGCCAGTAAAGATCAGGACCACTATCCGGGCTTTGCCAATCTGGTACCTGCCATGAAGGCGGAGATCAACGAAACCTTCTCCTACATCATGACTCAGCCGGACGAAAAATTTGGCTCGCTATATACCGCCAACTTCACGTTCGTCAATCAGTTGCTGGCCAACCACTACAATATTCCTGGCGTATCGGGTGATGACCTGCAAAAAGTAGAGACCACACAGCGTGGTGGCATCTTGGCTAATGGTGCGTTTATGTCGCGCTGGGCAGAAGTAGACGAGTCGCACCCTATCTTACGCTCGGTCAGAGTGCGCCGTCGTATGTTATGTCAGGAGCAGCCCGATCCGCCAGCGGGTACCTTTGAAGCCAGAGAGCAAAGGCTTGCCGAGCTGTCTGACTTGTTACAAGACCCGACGACCACCAACCGACTCAAGTACCACAGCTTAACGGAAGGTCAGCCTTGTTCAAGTTGCCACGAAAAGTACATCAACCCGATGGGCTTTGGTATGGAAGACTTTGATGCCGTGGGCAATATCCGCAATCAAGACAATAACGGTAATGTGATCGACG
The DNA here is from genome assembly GCF_030125445.1 of Pseudoalteromonas ardens. NCBI lineage: Bacteria > Pseudomonadati > Pseudomonadota > Gammaproteobacteria > Alteromonadales > Pseudoalteromonadaceae > Pseudoalteromonas > Pseudoalteromonas ardens. The sequence continues at coordinate 764,221 of NZ_JASJUV010000001.1, read as the reverse complement.
CATCGGGCACTCTTTATGCTCCTGAGAAGTATGCGCAGGTCAGTGACTTTGTGCCATTCAACGGTACTAAACAATTAGGTGCTGTGATAGCCGACCTTTCTTCTGCGCAAAGCTGCTTACCACAGCAAATGTTCCGCTACGTGATAGGTGTGGGTCATGACTCTATCGACCCGTCTAATGAAGAAGACAAGCGCCTGTCTCAGACAGAGCAGGTCGGTTATATGTGTGAAATCGACACACTGACCAACACCATGATGCAGGAAAGCCCGAGAGCCATGCTGGAGAAATTTGGTTCACTCAAGTCGGTGCGTTATCGCAAAGCCTGGTCCAGAAGCGAGTAATGCGGGTCACAACATTAAGAGGTTAGTAACATGAAAAAAGAGCATTTAAATAACATGGCGATATCGCGCCGCAGCTTATTAAAAATGTTTATGGCGTCGGGTATTTCGACTGCCCTGATCCGCACATCACCGCTGGTATCAGGACTGCTTTACGCACGACATGCCGATGCGATGGACGCCGGGCTGCCCAATAAAACCGTGTCCATTTATATCCCGGGCGGGTCTATCTCCTCGCTTTGGAACCCCACCGGCAGTGGTGAATCCATGCAGCTGGGCGTTATGTCGGCAGGCTACGAGCCAGTCAAAACCGAATGTAACTTTATGGTCAATATGGCCCACTCCAATGCAGGTCATGGCCGTATGCCAGTGCTGCTCGCCCAAAACTGGGGCGGTGACAGTTACGATGTAACTATGGGTAATGCACTGGGCCCGAACCTGCCATTTCGCTATCTGAACTTAGGCGTTCACAGTAATGGTCAGGGCCATTTAACCAAAGACAACCGTAATCATTTGCCGTTCCAGGAAAACCCCTTCACCGTATATAAAATGGTGTTTGGCGGCGCCCAGGGCAGCAACAGTAAAACGCCTATCATGAATGCGCATATGTCGGCAGCCAATGCGATTAAGAACAGGCTCGCAGGCTACGAAATACAGCGCATGAATGATCACCTGGATGCCATTGCAGACACCCAGCGACGTTTGGATGAGCTCTCTGGCGGCACCTCCTGTGGCATTGCCCCCGATGACACAGAGTTCCCATTGACCTTTGATACCTTCAGCCAGCAGGCACGACTGCAAGCAGACATTGCCGTGGCAGCTTTGCAGTGTAACCTGACCAGCTCAGTATCACTGGCCTTTGGTAACCACCAGTCAGAGTTCCGTATTCCTGAACTAAACTTCCAGGGGCACTATCACAACGCCATTCACGGTGGCAGTAACGGCCAGCCAAACTACCCGTACTACACCGAAATGCGCAGCCACCTGGGCAGCCTGAGCGCCTATTTGATCCAAAAACTCAAAGCAGCCGGCATCTTAGACAGCACAGTGGTACTAGAAACCACCGACATGGGCCATGCAGACAAACACTCTGCCAACCCCTGTGCCTATCTAATCGCCGGCGGCGGCGCCCGTATCAACCGAGGCGTAGTCAGCGACATCGGTTCTGGCTACAACCAGCACGATGTGCTGCACACCGCAGCCAAGGCGTGTGGCGTAGACCTTGGATTTGGTAAGGAAATTCCGGGGGTGATTGTTTAGGTGATTGTTTTGGTTTTTGTTTTGATAACTGCTATTTAGTGAGTAGTTTTGGTTTATAGATAATCAGGACAGCAAAGCCCCTTTTTAGGGGCTTTTTTTGTGGGTATTGATACCGAAGTGTGGCAAACCACCATCGCTTTATACCAATTTGCTTAATTAAGTGTTCTATTTTGAGGCGAGAAAATAGGTTCGATAACTAGGCAAAAATTTTGCTATTTAGTTGTTCTAAATGAGAAATCTTTAACGCCGTTAGCGTCTTATTTGCTCCTTCAAATAGAACAGGCATTAAGTGAAATTGGTATTGCTCACACTACATTCTCGTCGCTCCGGACAGTCGACTATAAGGCATGTCGTGGTAAACAGACACTAGTTCCTTAAATAAAGATGACAAGGCTCCTGCATCAAGGTCAGCTTGTTTGCTAGACACTATGATCTTGAGATATCGGGGCTCCTCATTTTCATTCTGTGGCTTGAGGATATCTTCATAGAGTAATACTAGCTTTGCATTGTCTTTGTACTTCATAAATTTAAATCGAGACTTAGATGTTTTAGACCCTAGTTCACTGTTTTTGAAAATCCCTCGGGAATAATAAGAGCCATCGACAGTTAGCGATTTATTTAGCAAACTGTCTATCGAAGATAGTTGCAGTCCTTGTAAATCAGATAAATTAAGGCGGCTTCCTCGACTTGCTTGTTCATATTCATAGCTCATTTCATAGCCAGCTACATCAATTGCATCATCCTCATAGCTGATCTCAACCCGTAACTCTGTGTTTTGAGAGCCAAATCTTAACAACCCTTTCTCATTTTTCTTGAAGTCACCTGCCAGATAATAAACATATTGCCCCATTGGAGTAACTTCCCAAAAAAGGCCATCATAAACAGCAACCTCTTTGTCATGTGGTTTAAAGTCACCGTAAACCGGAATTTTACCCAGTGACGTGATATAACTGACAGGCTTAATATCGTGAAAACTCAGGCTTGCCAGATGCTCTGTCGGTTTAACACCAACTTTTACAAAACTCGCTTTTGAGCTGTGTTCCGTGGAATTGCACGCGGAGAGAAATAAGATGAACGAAAAAATAGTTATTAAACGCAAAGTATATATCCTGTAGATTTCCTGACGATGCACGTACTAAAGTAAACACACTCCTAGAGACTGGAATTAGAACAATCATGCGTCGACTAGATTTTATTTATTAACAGCAGGAATTTATCACTATATCAATATGGGAACAAGCCTCCTTTAATCACGTTCAGAGCCTGTGGTATATGACTTTTTGGAGTACCCCGCACCTAAAGACGACCTGAATAAGAGTAGGTACAACTTGAGTTAATATCCACGCTGCTCCCAAATGCCGAACTTAGCTATTGACACCATAGCCTCTTGTTAGTCGCCCGACGATTAAAGCCTGTTTGTGTCATTAATTCGTGAAGACCAGAAGCCAGTAAAACTCTCTTTTAGTGGCTCAGGGTTACCTTGCCCTCATCAAATGACGAACGTTTAACATCGTTTTTCAGATCATTGATATATTCCATGTTTTCTTGGTCTGGTTTTGCCAGTACAAATAGCCACCCGAGGCATCGTCAGGCCAGCAAACGCTGGCTACTACCCATCAATTAGCTCTCTTTCTGTTGTTTTGCCAGCACGTTACTGCAATATGGAATGACTTAAATGCTCCGCATTTTTGGACGAAAGAAGCAAATTAACTGTTTCGACAAGGCTATTGTAAAATAACTACTGCATCTCCCGATTCACGGCGAGTAATGATGATTGTGTAATCATCTAACGACATCGTCTAAAACCGCTTTGAGACTATTTCTGGCTCCTGTAAAAGATACGACTCTCACAAAGATCCCACATGTACAGTTAATGGAACAATTGAAATCTCGCGACTGTAACTTGTATAGGTAACTTGACATGTGGGATTGGTGGTGGAGCTAACGGCTCCATCAGCCACTTCTGAGTGTGGTCGGCTGGATTTACTTGTCACAGGTCAGATTTTAATTCAGACAGTTACTTTTTTACTGATAACGAACTGGCCGACACTCACCCCAAATTAGTGTGCAGAAGAAGCGATAGGTTCAACCTAGACGCACACCAGTTTTAGGTGGATGTCAACATAACTATGGCTAAAAACCATTCAATTCTGGCCACCCCCGCTAATCAGCGTAAGCACTACCAAAATGCGATTGATATCTGTTAATAGGCACAGACTGGCTAGGCTATTCAAATAGCCAATATTATTCATGGCATTAGGTTGCAGCAAGGTATAGGGGAGCAAAATTGACCTCTGATAAAAAGGGACGTAAATTATGCCGACCAACGCTACCAAGAACCGACACACACTATGGCACGTGATGACAACAAGACAGTCTTAGAAGGCCAGGCCGCAATTGACCTTTGGCGCAAAGGCCCTGACGTCTGGAATACTTGGGTAGACGAGAACCCAATTGCTGATGTGGATTTTCATTGTGTGGATTTTACTATGTACAGTGCGGTTTCGTTTGAACATTATAAGTTTCCTATAGGAGTCGTTGATTTCTCCTATTCTCGATTTGGCAAGGGGGATATTAGCTTCCATAGTGTTCAATTTGATGAGGGTAAAGTTGACTTCTCCAACACTAATTTTGAAGACGGTAATGTTGACTTCTCACATTCGCACTTTGGAAAAGGTAATGTTGACTTCTATGGTGCGCGATTTGGAGAAGGTAACGTTTATTTCCTATGTGTCAATTTCGGTGAAGGTAACACAGATTTTTCCAAAGCTCGATTTGGAAAGGGTGACCTCGACTTCTATCATGCACAATTTGGAAATGGTGATGTAACCTTCTCGGCTACCCACTTTAATGACGGTACAGTTGACTTCAGTGGTGTACATTTTGAACGAGGGGACGTTAGCTTCAATGGTACCCAGTTTGGAGAGGGTGACATTTTCTTTTGCGACTCCAAATTTGGAGAGGGTTACGTTGATTACTGTGGTGTCCAATTTGGAAAAGGTATAGTTGATTTCAGTGGTGTCCAATTTGGAAACGGTTATGTTAACTTCTCACACACAAAATTTGGACAGGGTAACGTTGATTTTAGCAGTGCCTTATTTGGAAAAGGCCATGTCGATTTCTACGGCGCGCAATTTGCGGAGGGGGACGTTAGCTTCTACAACGTCCAATTTGGTGACGGTGACGTCAACTTTTCTGATACTCAATATGGTGTAGGAAATGTTTATTTCCGTTACACACTATTTGGTAAGGGGGTGGTTAACTTCAGCGCAATAAATACATCAGGGCAGTTCCATTTTTCCGATGTTAGAGGCGCTACACTAATAAAGTCCCTATCCTTCAAATTTACAACTTTTGATGGTCCCGTCAGTCTAGATAATAATAACTTCGACTGTATCCCTGATTTCACAAATACCAAGCTCTCACACCAACTTAGCTTGAGCCACTTTATTGTTAAACCCAAAATGATCAGCAAGGGGAAGATCTTATCCAAACTCATGTTGCGCGTTCAAAAGGTTTGGTTTGGCTCACAGTTCACTTACTCAAGAAAAAAGCGAACGCTAAAATTATCCAAAAAGTTGCCCTGGCTATGTAAAGTCGCAGCCGCAGACAAGCAAGACATAGATCGCATTCGACGTTTGAAGGAACTAGCGGAAACAAATAAACACCATAAACTCGCTTTAGATTTACATGTCGAGGAAATGAAATGTAGTAGATGGATTGAAACCACGTCCAAAAGAGCTCTATTCGTTGAGTTCCTTTTCGATAAATTCGGCGACTACGGGCGCAGCATACAAAGACCCTTCACAGGGTTAGCTATGATAGGTGCTCTGTGCTCACCGATTTACTATTTTAGCCGCACCGAAGAAGCAGCAACAATAACAGACGCACTATACTACTCTTTCGCACAAATGTTACATTTGATACCCAGCTCAAGGGCTAGCCGGACAGAATTTGTGAGTCGCCTTTTTGAAAGTACAGACAAAATTCCCGATCATGTTTTTTTACTTTCATGGTTTCAGTCGCTTACATCAATAGCATTGGTCTTTCTGATTGGCTTGGCATTACGCAATAGATTCAGGATATAGGGATACCGAGTTTTTGAAGGAGACCAGGCAACGTTCATTTCCTGATACGGCTTAGCACTTGGGTACGCGCATCCTCGTTTGACACGCCAAGACCTAAAGCCAACTGGGCCTCAGCTGCAAGCATTTCTTCCAGTAGTTCAATTTTCTCTTGTATTGCTTCGTACTCAGCTACATCAAGCACAACGGCAACACCTATACCGCGCTGTGTGATTAACAGTGGACGACGCGTCTCGTTGATTTGCTTGATATAGGATGCAACACCAGCACGAAACTCAGAAAGCGGCTGAATATCTTTATCCAGATGAATACGATTCATAACGAACCTTAAAAAGTACAAAATAACGTACAAATAATATAATAGCTCATCTAATGATGATGAGTAAGAAGTTGGGTGTGTTGTAACTTTTGGGTGGATGTCTACATAACTTCGAACTTATTGGTCATTTGCAGAAAAGCAATTGTATTTTCAGGTAAGTAGCTTCAGCCTCATACTTAGTGCCTTAGAAGGGGCTAGGCTAGCTCATCCATTGACTCTGCTTAACTTCTGCACGAAACTGAACTCGTTGTATTTTGGTGATTAAAAGTAACCAGGCTAAGGATCGTGATGGCAAGTTATATAGAATTAAACCGAAAGTTTTCTGCGGTTGTTGAAAAAGAAGGTGATAATGAACAGGGCTTCTTGAGTTGGGCTTTGGGAGACTCAAGTCATCAAACATGGAAGGATGTTCTTAGAAAGTACCGTTGTGTGCTGCTTGCTGAAGCAGGTGCAGGTAAGTCAGAAGAGTTTGAGCAGCAAGCATCCATCCTTGATAAAAAAGGGCTCCCTGCATTTTTTATTCGTATTGAGGACATTGACAGCGAATTTGAAGATGCGTTCGAAGTGGGCACCTCTGAACAATTTAATGATTGGCTTGAAAGTGAGGAAGAAGCTTGGTTCTTTTTAGACTCGGTAGATGAAGCAAGGCTGGCTAGTCCTGCGGCTTTTAGAAAGGCCATTACAAAATTTGCTAGGCGGATAACTTGTGCAAAGCACAGAGCTCATGTGTTTATTTCAAGTAGGCCTTATTCATGGCAGCCAGTCGAAGACCGTAAGTTGATGGACAAGCATTTATTTTTACCAGAGGCTAAAGATACAGACTCGGAAGAAGAAAGCACAGAGAACAAAGGCACATTGGAAGTGCTGATATTAAGACCGCTGGATGTCGAACAGGTAGAGACATACTGTCATTCCCGTAATGTGGAAAATGTTGGTGAGCTAATAAATGAAATACAAAGGCTAGGCTTATGGAGCCTAGCTGAAAGGCCTTTTGATCTTGAAACCATAATAGGTAAATGGAAAGACGATAATGAACTGGGTAGTCGTTTAGAGTTACTCAGGCACAACATTAAAGAAAAACTCACTGATAAACACTCTACCGACAGATCAACCGTACAAGTTTTAGACTTAAAACGAGCGCAAGAAGGCGCTCGCAGTCTCGCCGCTGCCGCAGTACTAACGGGCAAAGCGGGAATGCTGATTCCCGGGGCTTCATCTAGTTCAAAGGGGGTCTGTGCAAAAGAGGTGCTTAATGACTGGCCGCCTTCTGATGTTCAATCGCTACTAGAGCTTGGCATATTTAACGATGTAGTTTACGAAACAGTTAGGTTCCGGCACAGAGACATCAAAGAGTTGTTAGCAGCTGAATGGTTTGAAACTTTGTTGCAATCAGGGGCGAATAAATACTCGGTTGAGGGTCTATTTTTCAAAGAGTTGTACGGTGAAAAAATCATCACCCCGAGGCTTCGTCCTGTTTTGACTTGGTTGCTGCTCTTTGACGATGGTTTTCGTCAGCAAGCTGAGTCTATAGCTCCAGAAGTAGCTGTTGAAGGTGGTGATCCAGCGATATTGCCATTACCTATAAGAGTGCGGCTACTCCGTAGTATCGTACAAAAAATTGTAGATGATGAATATGACCGCGGTGCAAGAGATAACACTGCTATAGCTCGTATAGCGACACCAGATCTATCCCCTGTAGCAATTGAACTTATACAACAATACAAAGAAAACGACGATGCTATTTTCTACTTAGGCCGTCTAGCTTGGCAGGGAAAAATGGTCAAAACACTAAGCTTGCTTGAAGGCATTGTGCTTAACAGTCATCGTGGGATCTACGCAAGAAGAGCTGCTCTAAGGGCTATTATTACCTTAGGCAAACCAAGCTTTTATTTGAACATCTGGGAACGACTAAACCAAGGGGAAGAAGACTTTCCGCAACAGTTACTGTTAGAGTTTTTGGAACACCTCTCAGCTAATGCTATTGATGAACAACAATTGCTAACTTCATTGGAGAAGCTTGAAGACTGTAAGAAAAAGTACATGTATTTAAGTGTTCGCCGGGCTTTGACCAATTTCATAAAAATACTATCTGTTCAAGATGACTTAAATACTATTTGTTACTTATTAGAAGGTTTAATTAGACTGATAACTCAAGAACCTTATGAGACACAGCATGATTCTAAACTTTCACAAAAGTACTCTTGGTTAGCCAGCAACACGGCACAGTTAATAGCAAAAGTTATAACAGCACGTAACCCAGTCGCTTTGAGTAATAATGTTGTATCCACACTTATCATGCTGCCAACTGCGAAATATTCTAGGCAAGCTGATTTCAATGACTATAAAGAAAATTTGCGGAATATCGTACCTGAATGGCCAGAGCTTAATGACACTTTGTACTGGGCAAGTGTTGATCAGGCTCGAACAAAGCTAAAAGCAAAAAATGAATCACTAAAAGATGACTGGGAGATCAGATGGAATACTCGCTTTTGGTTCTTTGATCATACCTCATACAAGCGATTGATACCTGCCATTAATGCATCAGAAATTGAGGATAACCAGTTAGTTGCACTTAGTACGGTAATTCATGTCTATCAGGATGGTGATAAGCCGCAAAGTATTTTGAACGACTTAAAAATGGCAGTGACAGGTAATGACTTGTTACAAGGGGTGTTGCAACGGAAACTCGGTCCCACTGCTTCCCCCAAAAGTAAGCACCAAATACGCCGTGAAGAAACTGAAAAACGAGAGCGAAAAGTGGATGAGTTTGAAAGAAAACAAAGACAAGGGTGGATAAAGGCGTTACAGGCTAACCCTAGTAGGGTTAACAGCGTCGAAGGAAAGCTCACTGATGACGTATTGGATCTTTTTCGGGAACTTCAAGATGATAATTATAGCTTCGATATTTCGTGTGGTGCTCAATGGAAAGGTCTAATTCCTGAGTTTGGCGAATCTGTTGCTACTGAGTATAAACGAGCCATTTTGGCATTCTGGAGACACTATGATGTTGCTCTACAGTCAGAAAGCAATGAGTATGATAGCACAAGACCAGCTGCGCTGAGCGTCGCCATGGCAGGCTTAGAGGTTGAATATCGTGAGGTATCATCATTTCCTCTTAACCTTTCATCAACTGAGCTAGAACAAGCTCTCAGGTACTTGGCGAAAGAGTTACATGGGTTTTCGGCTTGGTTTGAATCGTTGTACAAGGCTTTTCCAACAGATACGCTAGAAGCTGTAATTACAGAACTTAAATGGGAACTGGAATACACTGGAGCTAGAGAGTCCGTACATTATATCCTGTATAACTTACTGCACTACGCTCCTTGGATTCACAAGGCACTGACGCCATTTGTATTTGACTGGCTCATGGACAACCCAGATAAGGTTAGCAAGTTCCCTGAGTACTGTGTACAGATAATTATCCGAGGTCAGATAGGAGCCGAGTGTCTAATAGAGCTCGCTCAGCGAGAGATTGGTAGAGAGCTCTCGATTGAGCTTAAAGCAAGATGGTTTGCCTTATGGGTAGATTGTCATTCTAAGGAAGCAATACCCGCTTTTAAAGAATGGCTGGGACGCTTAGCCAAAGAGAGTGCTAAAAGTGCAGCTGAAGTTTTTGTTGTTGAGTTAGTCGGTGGTCTTGGCTGCTGTGAGTCATATAAGACTCCGGAATATCTAAAAAACTTGTATATCTTGATTCATAAGTATGTTCATTCGGCAGATGACATTGATAGAACAGATGGTGGCGTGTACAGCCCGGCCTTACGTGACGATGCGCAAGATGCCCGCAGCCGCTTGTTTAGTTTATTAGCTGAAATACCTGGTAAAGCTGCATACGTGGCTTTAAGGGAGCTGGAAAGTGAACACCCAGAGCCGGGATATCGCCCTTGGATGGCAAAAATGGCTTATAAACGAGCTGAGTCTGATGCGGATATTGCCCCGTGGAATGCTGAACAAGTGGTTCTGTTTGAACACAAACAATTAATAACACCCAAGACCCATAGACAATTATTTGAGTTAGGTGTCCAACAATTGAATAGTTTAAAAGCTTGGCTAGAAAATGGGAATGATAGTCCTTGGGAGACATGGCAAAAAGCCAAAGTTGAGAATGAGTTGCGAAATCTCATTGCTGGCTGGCTAAATCAAAATAGTCAAAGACAATATTCTGTACCGCAAGAATTTGAGCTGGCCAACGGGCAACGAATGGATATTGGATTTCAAAGTAACTATATAAGCTTCCCTGTACCCATTGAGCTCAAGCTGTTAGATAAGAGGTGGTCAGGCAATGACTTATGTGAAAGGCTGAGAAATCAGCTGGTTGGTGATTATCTACGAGCCGATGGTGCATCATGTGGGATCATGTTGCTTGTTGCGGCAGATACTTACAAAAAGTGGATAATTAATGGTAAGTCAACAACGCTTCAAGATTTGCGAGGTGCATTGAAAGGTTACTGGGATAAAATAGCGTGCAATTACCCCGACGTTGACGCCGTGGAGGTGATAGTTATTGACCTATCCATAAGAGGTAAGGTCAGTGACTCTTAGTAAATTTAAATACTGCAACAGGAGTCAATGAGCTTGCTTGGCAGTTAAGTGATACGAAGGCCTTGTAGTTGCCCAGAAAACAAGTGACACGCCCCCAACATTGACTGCCCTAGGATACTGCGATTTCATAGCTTAATGGATCCCGGCTCGCAAGTGTCCGGGATGACAGAGATGGGCACCAGCTTTAAAGGCACCGAATTCGAAAGAGAAGTTCGGCCGTGTCAGCTTTGACCGCCAGGCTGGTGCTCATTCAAACACTGTTTCGCTTTGATTTTCGTCCTACCTAATAAAGACGCACTAAACCTTTACGCACCATCATGCCCCAAATCCCAATTGCGTTACTTTGCTCAAAACCTGCTGATAGCGAATGTCTGCGCAGCTGCCAAACCCGGCGCGTTGTCTGAATTTGGAAGAGGTTGCTAAAGGCGAGGTCATGCCGGTTAGGAATCGGGTCAGTATTGCGGAGCTTGGTGTAATGCCAATTTGCATCAAATGCTGTTTTAACGCTGTTAAGTCGCTTCGTAATGTGTCGTCCGACGGAAATTCGGCCTGTTTTGACTGGGCTAATTGTGCAATCTGGCCTCGGCATGCTGAGCAGTGCCCGCATTGTTGACACGTTTAACTTGAATGTACACCCACTTTTAGAAGGGTGGCAGGTGCCTCACGTGACTGTGAGTTTGTAAGTTCAACTGCAAAAGGGTACCACGGTGCCTTAAGTCAGAAGAGAAACAAGCCCTACTCAATTAGTACATTAACCCTGCGTAATACAATGTAATAACTCCCCGCTCTGTTTATTCATATATTGGACTGTAATTCTGAGCGCAAGCAAGGGCTGGTGTACTTGATAAATCAGCTTTGCTTTGAGCGCTCCCTCCACCTGTAAAATGAACCGAGGGAAATAAAATGAACATACAAAATTCGAAACTTTCGTTACCAACCATCGAGTCTTTAACAGCTGAAAATACGTTAAACCTTCCAAATACAGAGTGGAATTATCAAGTCAGCGACACTACTGGCAACATGAGCATGATTAACAATGATCAACATATCTACATTGGTGCCAACGGCTGTATTTATAAATTAGATGCCGAAACGGGGAGCTTACTCGAAACTAACAACCTGCCAGCCCCCCATAATGATAACGTTATGATGGCTATTTCTGAGAATGGAAAGTCACTCTACGCAGGCACCGCAGGCTACGTTATTGGTATTGATACTGATAACTTTGGTCAGTCAATGTGGCACAAGAGAATTGAGAAAAGCAACAAAAATGTATCGCTAGTATGCCACGGTGACAGAGTATATGCGGCCTGCCATGGATATGCCTATCTGTTGGATGCCACTACCGGGAATAATATCTCAACCAACAAGCTCAAGGGCGCAGGCTTCCACGACTGTTGCTTAGCCTTAAGTGAAGATGGTGACACACTTTATGTGGGCACTGATGGCTACGTCTATCGTATCGCCACTAATCACTTCTCAAAACAGACCTGGCGCAAAACAGTTAACAGCTCATCTGATATCGTTAGCCTATTACTGAAAAATGAAATTCTATATGCCGCCTGTCACAATCATGCGTATAAATTAAATGCGAATACGGGCGATGAACTGAGCCACCTAAATATTTCAGATGCGCACAGCAAACCGCTCAGCTTAGCGATTACACCTGATGGCAAACGGCTATTTATCGGCGTGAGTGGCGATGTTATCAGCGTTCAAACTGATACATTTTCAACCATTGACTGGCGTACCAGCCTGACCTCAGAACAAGAGGCAGTCTCATTTTTGGTAGATGGTGACATAGTGAATACAGGCTGTATCGGCTATCTATTGCAACTCGATATCAAGACTGGCCAGATCATATTCAAAAGGAACTTCCCAGGCATAGGTAAACACGCTGTGGCAATGACTAAAAATGAAGCAGCAAGTCACCTTTACTTTGCTTCAGGGGGCTATGTGATTGCAATGAATCCTATTCAGTTGCTCAACGCGGGTTGGGATTTCATCTTGGCTGAAAAGCTCATACCAATGAACAAACAACTTCGAGCACTCTATGATGCGCAAAAGCTTCCACATCAGCTGGCTGGTGTTGAACTGGGCTGCCCTCAGGTAACAACTGCGGACACTCATAACCAGCAGCAACTGACTTTTTCAATTTCCGTCAAAGGCACGATTAAAAAACTATTTACCATTCATGGCAGCATTACTGCATCCATTGATTTAAACCAGGTAAAAGCAGAGCTAATCAATCAAAGCGACAATGAACACACGCTACAAATCAACTTTGCTGACCAAGTAATCAGTGACATTGATTTATCTCAGCTGGACGTTAAGTTCTTAGAAAAACCAATCGATATTGAACAGCAGCATAATCATATTACTGAGCTGCTCAACCAAGCCATAGGGCAACTCGGTTCTATTGAGTTTCCACTCAATATAGCTCTGCCTGTAAGCTCAGAACAGAGCAAGGTCGGCCTGGCCTATGTCTATAATCGAGCGCATAAAGAAGACAGCTTCGTAGCCCTAATGATCGGCGATGATGATACCGAGCCCAAAAGCCCATTATCGGTAAATAACATCCCCCAGGCCTCAGCGTGTGAAGTTTCGATTATCATTTCAAATCTAACCATTATGAAATATATAGAAAAATCACTGTACCAAGTATTGGAGCAACAAGAGTTATTCGTTGGTAGTCATTTTATGAGCTTAGATACTCATGTTTATCCCGCACTGGTGAGTAACAACGAAACTTCAAAAGAGTCCGAATATGCCTGTGGCGCAGCTGTAAAAATCGAAAAAGGTCAACTAAACAGCCAATTCTCACCCAATGGCCAATTAGTTACCCATTTAAACTTACGCTACAAAGAAATCATTATAAAGGTCAGCCACACTTATCACATTACCCTCAAGATTGGTTTTAGTGAACAAAATGGTGAGCTACACCTTTCTTTTGACAATAGTTATGACAGCTGTAGTGGCGGTACAACTTGCAGCTACATAAAAGATGCGGTGAAAAAAGCATTGAATGAATTTCACGACTTATTCAGCGACGGATTCAACATCACGGTACCGGCGATTGAGGTTCAAGAAGTGCAATCACCAGGCTATATCCAGATTTCAGGCACATTCAAAGGCGCATAACTTAAACCCACAGCGGTGAACTGTGAGCACTCGCAAACAGGCATAAAAGGTTGATAATTAAGCGAGTGCTCGTACCATTTTTACGTCAATTGAGAATGGGTGTCGTCGTAATTTTTCTGGGGCCTTTCACAGCGCGGTAGGCCAAAAGCATGCATTGACGGATAACTGTGAGCATCTGCACAAAAGACGGCGAGTGAGCCAGGTCCTGTGTGATCGATTACAAGGTTAAACCCACTCTTTGTTATCAAGCGCTTTGCCTGGAAACCCAGCAAAAATTCGCATAGCAATGACGCGACAGGTTATAATTTTTGATAGGTTCCCACAAAGGGGAGTCGAGTCTAGCTTAAATACAGGAAAGCACTATTTTGAAATACGTTCGAACACTTATTTGTTTCTTGCTAACAGCAATGTCGTCGGTAGCTATCGCATCAGAATCACCGGAAAAGCTTGTTGAAAGATACACTGATTACGTTGCATCTAATACCATATGGAAAGCCTGCAAACTATACAGAGATAAAGACCTTCATACTTTTAAAGAAGGACTCATGCCGGTATTTCTGGCTGAATCTAACTCAGGGAAGCAAGAAGCAAGAGTCCTTTACTTTGGCGAAAAGAGCTCCTTAGATAGTATTAATAAAATGTCGGAGATCCAGTTTTGTGAGAACGTATTACAAGTCAGTACTCAACTCGCTGCTTCCCCGGAATCATATGAAATGCTTAAGCTGGCAATTATCGGAAAAGTGATGGAAGGAGAGCATACTGCGCATGTAGTGGTGCGTTACTTTATTGAGCAAACCGATATTTCGTTCCAAAATGTTGAAGTGGAAACTGTATTTAAAGAAGGCAACACATGGAAAATGACAATGCCTGAAGCAATGGCTAGTATGGGTGAGCTTTTCCAAAAAGCTATGACTCAGTCGTAATAGCAACCACTTTGCCCGGATACCCGCTCCACATTTTGGTCACTCTCTCCTAAAGCTGAAACCAACCTGTTACGAGCTTGTAATCACAAACTAACAAAAATTATCCATAATGAGTCAGAAGTTTGTAAGCTTGCTCTGTGGCACGCAGTTACAAGCTGACATAAAAGCACAGTCATGCACGCTCGTCGCCAACGATACAAAGTACTTTGTATCGTTAGCGAAAATACTAAACACTAAAGGAAGGTCTATGAAAGCGTTATTAACAGCTCTACTTATTTTGTTCCCTGTATTGGCAAATGCGGCGGATATCAACTGCAAAGGCAAAGTCACTTGGGTGATGGATTATCCTCAACAATGTAGTGGCAACACTGCATTCAAGACAAGCGGCTCTAATGGGAAGTGGATTTGTCCGCCGTCGGACAAAAGTAACGCGATTGTTTTAGCTGCCCTCGCAGCGGATAAAAGCGTGGAAGTTTACATTGATGATAAAAATGGCTCCATTAGCTGTTCGACACTTCCTCACTATGTCAGCGCCAGATACGTAATCATTAACCCCTAAATTCTGAGTCAATACGCGGTGTCCGGGATGACAGTGGGGTTTGTGTGTTCAACTGCAACGGAAGCCACTGTATCGAATTTTGGTAGATCCCGGCTCGCAAGCGTCCGGGATGACAGAGATGGGCGCCAGCTTTAAAGGCACCAATTTTGAAAGAGAAGTTCGGCCGGATCAGCTTTGACTGCCAGGCCGGTGCTCATTCAAACACTGTCTCGCTTTGATTTTTATAATACCTAGTAAAGACGCACTAAGCCTTTACGCACTGTTCTGCTCAAAGCCTAATTGCTTTACTTTATTCAAAACCTGCTGATAGCGAATGTCTGCGCAGCTGCCAAACCCGGCGCGTTGTCTGAATTTGGAAGACGTTGCCAATGGCGAGGTCATGCCGGTTAGGAATCGGGTCAGTATTGCGGAGCTTGGCGTAACGCCAATTTGCATCAAATGCTGTTTTAACGCATTTAGGTCGCTTCGTAATGTGTCGTCCGACGGAAGCTCTGTCTGCTTAGACTGGGCTAATTGTGCAACCTGGCCTCGGCACGCTGAACAGTGTCCGCATTGTTGTGGCGCATTTTCATCGTCAAAATAACGCGCTAAGTTATAACTTAAACATGTGTTTAACTCAAAAAAGCGCAGCATGGCCCCAATACGTTTAACCTCGGCTTGCTCCTTATCTAAAAAGTAATCCGCAAGTTCTTTGGCCAAATCTGGCTCTGCCAACTTAATTTCATCAACCTGATACACCTGCATCATGCGCTTTGATTCAAGCTCGATATGCCCTTGCTCATGCAGGTAATCCAGTGCTGCTACAATTCGATTTCTGTCGTGTCCTTGTTGCACTAAGGCCTGAATATCAACGGTGCCCCACACCTTCTTAAATTGCGTATTGGCAATTATCTGCTGAATAAATTGCTGCCGGTTCGCATCGAACACATTTATGACTTCCTGCTCTGTGCGTAACCACTTGAATCTAAAGTCGGCGTAAAACGCGTACTTGGCCTCAATTACGCCTTTGAGTTCGAGCTGCACCAGCAAGGTTTTTAAAGCCAGCAATCGAATATTGCTGACTTTGGAGGCGCTGAGTTCCTGCATTTCCCATAAGCCCTGCTGTTGCTGCGATTGAATTTCATCAATCAGCGCCTGAATGCTGGCTTGCTCCGGAGTGTCGGCGTAAACAAAGTTCTCAAGCGTCGCAACACCATCTAAGTTAGCCAGGGTAATACATTCAGAAAATTGCCCGTCGCGCCCTGCGCGGCCTATCTCCTGGCTGTAATTCTCTATCGATTTTGGCAGGTCGTAGTGCACCACAAAGCGAATATCGGATTTGTCTATGCCCATACCAAAGGCAATCGTGGCAACAATCACTTGTTTGTGATTGTTCATAAAATCGGTTTGGATACTCTGACGAAGGCTGTCATCCAGCCCGGCATGATAGGCTGCGGCATTTACACCCGCCGCCTGCAATTGCTTAGCTACTTGCTCTGCCTGTTGTTGCAGCGTGACATACACAATACCTGCGCCAGCTTGTTGTTTTAAATAGCCAATCAATGCCTGCACTTTTTGCTCTTCCGGATAGGCATATACGCTTAAATCGAGGTTGGCACGATAAAAGCCCGTCTGCACGATATGCTCGGGTTTTATATCAAACCGGTTGGCCATGTCGCGCTTTACTTTTTTGGTCGCCGTGGCGGTAAGCAATAGCACCAATGGGATATTTAACTCATTACGATAGTCGGGTAACTTAAGATAATCGGGTCTGAAATTGTGACCCCACTCAGAGATACAGTGCGCTTCATCAACCACCAGCATAGAGACAGGCACTTGTTTGATGAATTCTCTGAAGCGCTCGTTCTTAAAACGCTCAACCGAGATCATCAGCACTTTAATACTGCCATTTCTGACATTTTGCATCACTGACTGACTTTGCTCCCGGGTCAACGTTGAATCTAAACTGGCCGCATTGATGTTTTTGCTATGTAAAAACTCCAGCTGATCTTTCATAAGCGCCAGCAAAGGCGAGATAACTAAGGTTAAATTGGGCAGCTGTAAGGCCGTCAGCTGATAACACAAGGACTTACCTGAACCGGTTGGGAAAATTGCGAGGCTAGAGTGGCCGTTGACCAGCTGGGTGACTGTTTGTTCCTGGCCAGGCCTGAATGCTGAAAAGCCAAAACGTTGCGATAAGGTTTGGTGGATCATCGATTCGTTCATGGTGCAAAATTCCGTGTTAACAACTGCCGTGTAAGATAACACAATACTGATTCCCAGTAATACCTAACCAGTTTGACGAGTCGCAGGCAATCGGATGGGGGTTGGTTGGGTTCGTGACTAGAAGGAACCACCGTATTGCAGGTTAATAGATCCCAGCTCGCACGCGTCCGGGATGACCGAGGGGTTGGTTGGGTTCGCGACCAGAAGGAGTTACGATATTGCAGGTTAATAGATCCCGGCTCGCAAGCGTCCGGGATGACTGAGAGTGGCTTTGCCTGGACATACTCTATAAACTCTCAGATAAATCGTGGTGCAGTTTCAACCAAAGCCCATACACGTGGTCTGGACTTTTCCAGCAAGGCAGGTAAGCAAAAATAGTACGGTCACATCAGTGGAAAAGCTCGACTTTAGAGTGCCGCTACTTTTAATTTAACTGCGCTTTGATTTGTTTAATTTTCTCTTTTGCATTGCTATTTTCCGGGTTCAATTGAGTCGATTTTTTATAGGCGTCTAGTGCTAACTTATATTCTTTTTCATACCAATATGCCTCGCCCAAGCTGTCCCATGCGTTATAAGACTCTGGATAATACTCAGTATTCAACTTAAAAAAGTCAATCGCGGCTGCACTGTTGGTCGGAAACTGGTTGTCATACAACCTGTTATAACCAAAAAAATTCACTAAGCCCTCTCTGGGCATGAGCTTTACACCTAATTTATCCGAAATACTTTCAAAATGCGCTTTTAACTCTGCCGCAGGTCTAAATCTGATAGCATCATCAATCATGAAGCCACTAAAAATACTTTTCAAACCTAGGTAAAAGCTCATTATTTGCATTGTATGGTGGTTTTGATCTGTACCAAAAACCTCCGAATGGACGTTTAAGCCTTTAACAGGCGATGTCTCCAGTTTGCGGATGAACTCAATAACATAGTTTTCTTTAGGATATAATGAAGGCACCCGGTCAGATGTCGATACAAACAGCTGGCGTTTGCTAAGTTCTTTTTTTGAAAATTCGCTATAACGCTTGAGCATTATTTGATTATCCCACCAAAGGCTTGGATCAATGGCTATATAGGCATTAAAAAACTCCGGTGTTTGGTACAGTGAATGGATCACCGTTAAACCTGTGAAGGAGTAGCCTGCCAAAACCCTGTAATCCGCGGTGTGATAATTCTGCTCTACGTGGGGTACTAATTCTGTTTGTAAGAACTTTAAAAAGTTATCCGCGCCTCCTGTCGTTTCCAGCGCCTTTGTCGCTGTCCCGCCCCATTGCACAAGTGAATTAGTAGGAGCGCTATCGCGGACACGATTCTGACTGACAATTCCAACCACTATCATTTCAGGAATTTGGGGGCTGGCATCGGCGCTCATTTGTTTTGCGATGCCAGAGAAAGTATGAAAAAAGCTATTTAAGTTTGCATCAGTGAAATACAGAACCGGGTATTTTTTATGGCTATTCTTTCTATAAGAACTAGGTAAAGATACCCAGTATTCTCTGTTTTCATTTAAAACCTTCGACTCTAATTGGTACTTTTTACCGATAACAATATCTTCAGCATAAGCACTCAGTGTAATTAGTGAGAAAAGAAAAAATAAGAGCTTTTTCATCGTTGCAAATCATTCCTGTGATGATGAGTTTGGGGTGTGGTACTAATACTGTATTCGCATCCATGGCAGTTTAAGCGCATTCTCAAAACAGAGGGAATAACACTCAAGAAATAACGAAAAGCTAACACCTAGTTGTTAACAGCTCAAGTCAAAACACGCCCAAAAAGCGAGCAATGAGTTTAACTGGGCTCGTATATATACAAAAAGAGGCTATGTATCGCAGGTTAATAGGTGCCGGCTCGCAAGCGTCCGGGATGGCGGTGGGGTTTGTATGTTCGGCTGAAGCGAGTGACCACTGCGCCGCACGTTGGAAGACTCCTGTTCACAGGCATCCAAAAGACAAAGGTGAATATCCAGACCCAAACCTAGACTAACCCCCTTTGTCTTTCCTCCATATGAGATGGTTTAAAACTGATAACCAATAGGGCAGATAGCTGCCCTATTACTTGTATGAACACCTTAGGGGTTATGAATATGCACTTTGTCAGTAATTAAGTTCCATCAAATGGACTCTTAAGATCTTCACCGGGAGGAATATTATCAATCACGCTTCTTTCCACGTCTTTTATGTACGCTGTGGAAAAGCCATAATCATGAAAAATGTTCCCGCTTGGGATAAATAACTTTTGTTGATTCGTTACAAGGTATGTCGCAGCTTCACCTTCTATTCTGAGCAAAGATGCCCCAGAAGTAAGTGCCTTCCCTTCAGGGATATTCTCCAAATTGGGATCATTTTGGATACCGCTGTTGTCGTCTCCCCACAGGTTTACATAGGTAGAACCATCTGGAATGAAGCGCTTGAATCCATTGATCACCACATAGGTTGCATTAGGATGGACGCTATCTTCGTTTCGCAGTCGTTTGCCATTAAATAAATTGTAGTTTACTGAATCAGACATAATTTACTCCTCTAGCTATCAAAATAAATCAAAACCCAGGTGAATTATGAACTCTAAAACCAGGCCTTCCATTACACCCCATTACATTTAATTTACTTTTACTCATAAAGTGTAGCTTTGCCTTTCAGAAGACAGCTCCCGAATTGCAAATGTTCGGAATAAACGCGGATTGGTTGGGTTCGAGGTGAGCAAAGCAAAATGACGCCTAGGCTGGTAGACCCCAGCTTGTATGCGTCCGGGATAACGGTGAGGTTTGTATGTTCGGCTGCACTACTTTTTTAAACCATCAGTGCTCTGCGCTATTTCCGCATGGTACTTTAACACTTTGCGAAACCACAGGCTCGTTGAGCAGGCTTCCTTCAAGCCAAAGCCTGCCGAGTAAAACATGGCGTACCAACATGCCTATTGAGCTTGTCCCTATGGACAAACAACCATTAATAGCCCACGGAGATCAGTGCATCCTCGCCTTGTATTGCGGCATTGGCAGCCACAATACAAGGCGAAACACAGCCGCTATACCAGCAGCCAGCTTACTTATTAGAATTAAGCGGGATATATAATGGAATTACAGCCCAGACCAAAGACAACTGCGCTGCATCAAAATGTGTTTTCCACCGGGTGCATTTGGTACCCATTTGAAAGACAAACAGTGTTGTATTTTAACGTAGAACATACCCGGAAAGTACAGGTGGAAATCCACACGGAATCTTCCTTGCAGTACCCTTCGTTATAAGTTTTGCATGGGCCTCAACGAAGTGGCACTCAGCCTTAACTTTATTTCGCCATTGTCAGCATTGATATGACACATCGTTTTTGTGAAGGAAAATAAAAGTCGTGCGCATTTAGGAACACCTTGACTGGTTTTCCCGTTGAGAATGCGGCAAGCGCAGCAGAAACAAGATGTGTATCACTTTTCCTTATTGCGGCAACACCTTTATGACAATCGCCTGACTCAAATCCGCCCTCAATTTGTAATTGGACGATATCTGGGTGGCTTGACATATTCGCCCCCGCAAAGGCAATCGAAGTGATTTTGCCCTCATTGACCGCAAAAACGCTGGATGAAAAAGCACTTACAAATAAGCCTAACAGTATTTTATTTTTCATTGTTTCCTCAGATATGGAATGGTCGAACAGACTGAGTTTTGACATGCATGCAATGCACGCTGTTCATTGTTTGATCAAGGCGCTGCCAGAAGGTTGTTTTATTGGAATAGCATGTGATGAAAAAGCTGTGCGCGTTTTCATTTCTAATAAAACGTATTTCTGTCAGCGTTCTCATTTACCTATATTAGAACCAATTTATTTCTAATATACAAGCACCTATGGCGCAATCTGGCGATTCATATCAGGAGTTTGTTGCGCTTTTGGTTAGCAGTTCCCGACTCACTCGCGTTCGGGATGACAGCTTTGCTCAAGCATCTGCCTTAAATTCTGGCTTGGAAGCATGTTCAAATTAACAAACCACAAAGGCGCTAAGCTGCCCCTATGGTTTTTTTAACGTGCAATGCTCGCGGTTATAGAGTCGATCCATATACTCATAAATGTTCGGAAAGTCACCCAGTAGCTTTTGCTCTTGTCCCCAGCAAAGAGTGTATGCAAGTACGATATCTGTGACCGAGAATTGATCGTCAACCAGATAGTCGTGCCGGGAAAAGTGATTTTCTAACGCTGCGGCCGCTTTTTTATACAACATGTTATTTTGTGGGACAATTTCCCGAACATGCTGCTCTGCTGGCAAAACAAAGTCCATTGAGTTGATCTCGGTGGACTGCACATAAGGTTCCAGCTCACTCAATGTAAAACAAACCCATTGGTTATGTAGATTTCTCGACCAGCTTGAAGGCTCTGCGATCAGCTTTTTATCAGGCACTAGGTCGGCTATCGCTGTGACAATGGCCGCTGACTCAAAAAGAGGCAGTCCATTGATTAGCACCGCGGGTAGTTTGCCCAATGGGTGAATATTTAACAGCTCCGTAGACTTAAATATCTCTACTCCGTTTTGCACAGACTCGAATGTTAACCCTGCCTCAAGCAACGCCCAGCGTACTCGGGCAGACCTTGTTGGGCCTAATTCAAACAATTTGATACTAATTTCTTCAACCATAATCGCTAGTTAGTTTTCTTTATCCAAAGTTGTAGTGATTCTGCTGCTTATTACTTACGACCTTAGCAGCAAGATACTTAATAGCATACCCATAATACAAACAATTGGCTAAGAGGTTGCTGCAAAGTGGTTTGTCAGGTATTTGACCACAAAGAGCCAGAGTATTACGGGTTAGTAGCTTCCGGCTCGCACGCGCCCGGGATGACTGAGGGGTGGGTTAAGCTCGAAAAAGCAGAAAAATACTGAGCGTCAATTAATAACGGCCGCGTGCTCATGCTTTCATTTCTATTACAGTTTATTGAAATACATTTCGTTTACTTTTTTCATAAAACCACCTGTGTGTCGAGATTCGAACTTTTTCTCAAAATAACAAGGGGCTGGCTACACGCACACCAACCCACTTTAGAGTTTAAACTCTTTTCTTCACACTTCTTGCACTTTTCACGCCTATATTTGCCGCGGTTGCTCGTACAGGGTGCGTAAACAGCGCCCTGGTTAAGGACCAGCATCAGACTAAAAGGAGAGGATTTTTACTATGAAACCAAGCAATACACTGGCGCTGCTGCTAGCAGGTGCGGTAGCGACATCTTGCGTATCATTCGCAGTGAGTGCCGCAATAGAGACCGATGATGAGAAAGTCACCCGACTGGACCTGCAAGGGCAAATAGATAACTTTGCACCATTTTCTAAAACTCTGTGGGCCGGGGCGCACAATGCCTATGCGTCACACGCCTGGAGCAAAGGCACTTACACCGACGTCAATCAATACTATTCACCCAAAAGCCTGCTTAAGCGCGGCATTCGGGTCATGGAGTTTGATATTTATCCGGAAGGCACCTTTGATTCAACCCCTATGTTGTGTCACAACTCGCTGGAAAATAAAGCCATTTGCTCCAGCTTTCACGCTAAGTTGTCAGAAGGGTTAGACGACATTAAAGACTTTCTGAAAGACAACCCGGACGAGGTCGTTTTACTGAAGATTGAATCATACAAGCATAACGACCATAAAAACTGGCACAACAAGATTGGCGAGCGCCTGGAAAAAGACATCGGCGATTATCTGCTTATGCCCTCTGACTGGGGCTATACCGATAAGAGCTGTGCATCATTGCCAGTGTCGCATCTCACTAAACGCGACATTCTGGCAGCGGGCAAGCAACTGGTTGCTGTAGTACAAACCCCCCGGGATCACAGCAATTTGTGCTCCTATCACAGTAGCGGCAGCTACTCCAAGTTCTGGAATACCGTGTTTATCGGCGTGGATGCCTTCGATGCCAATGGTAACCTGCAAAGCAATCAGCCATTTTGTCAAAACGGCAGCAATGAGTGCGTAAATGGCGACCAAACCGCGCATTACCTTGCCAACAATATGACAGTGATCATTGATGGCGCCACTCAGCTCAACCCGGATGGCCCGAGTTCAAGTAAAACCGGCAGCAATGTGATCAGTAAATGGGCTAACAAAGGCGCGCAAATTCTCGAACTGGCGCTGGTCGAGGCCAATAACACCAGTGCTGCCAGCGGCTATGGTGCCAATGAAGTCCAGATTGAGGACTTTATCTGGTCGTGGAAATCAAGTCGACCCAATGGCTCTGGCGACTGCGCCAGCCTCGAAAGCGATACTGCGATTGTTGACAAAGCCTGCTCCACTTATCAGTACCATGCTTGTGTGGATGAGAACCGCAACTGGCAGCTGACCACCAGCAAAGGCAGCTGGGATATGGGGTTTGCTAACTGTCAGAGTCTTGGTGGCAGCTTTCAGTTTGCGATGCCATTCAACGCCTATGAACATGTTCAGCTGCAAAACGCTATCGGCGACAGTTCAGAGCACCATTGGGTGAACTATTACAAGGCATTCGACTCTTTCTGGTTGTCGAACTCTGCTGAACATATTGACTGGCAGTACGTGAAAAACAACGCGGTGGGCTCGACCAATAAAGGCGACTCCTTCAACGATATTGCTTTGTTAAAGCGTAAAGCCCTGGTAGGCGGCACCTTTAACCTCAGCTCAGTACGGGTTCGCTCAAACAATCGGGTGGATGGATTTCAGGCTTGTTACGAGACCAAACAAAGCCTGTCGCATGCCAGTGTCGGCACGTCAGAGTTGTGTGTTACTTACGGTGGCAGCGGCGGTAGTTGGGGCAATAAACTAATCTTTGATAGCAGCAAAGGCGAGCATCTGAAGAGCCTGCAGATCTGTGAAGACAATGGCAAATATGGCTACGATACCGTGTACTACCTGAAGCTGACTTCCAGCAATGGCAATTCAGTTAAAGGGGGGACTGCCTCTGGCAGCTGTACAACCTACTCAGCCAGTGCCAGCCAGCAATTGTTTGCCTTTCATGGCACCGAGAATAAAGAGCTGAATTCACTGGGTGTTTACCGTATCGCCAGTTCACAGGTCAATGGCGGGCTCTATGCCACCGGCTGGCTTGACCGCGATGACCCGGCCAGTGGTGATAACGAGCTGTTTAGTTCACACCAGTCTGCAGGCAACATAGCAGCCAGTTGCAGCACCAGTGATGTTGCGGGTGTCATTGCACGGGTTAAAGGCAGTAAGCTGGACTCAAGCCTGAGCGGGCAAAACCTGGTCAACAACAGCTCTGGCTTTGCCTGCTGGAACTCCAGCAATGGCGGGAATAGCAGCTACACCACCTGTGAAGATTACGAAGTAAGATACTTCTTCACCAAGCCCAGCTGTTTGCCATAAGTTAGCATATGAACCACTGCACTCTATCTGCCATAGAGTGCAGTACCACAAAGCGCGATTGCAGCTAATCTATCTCTACATGAGTTACTTTGCAGCTACCGCCTGGAGTATCCTGAGAGTAAGCAACAACTGATAGTTTTAGTTCTGCTACCTTAGCGGTCATCACAAGTGAGTAGAAGTTTTCACATTCCTTTGAAGCGATTGGGCAATAGAGGTTACCCCACGCACAATCTGTTGAAAACGACTTATCAAAAGACATATAAAATACCTGACCAGCATGGCTACCCAGACGCTTGATATTCACCTGATGTTGCGTAAAGTGCTTAGTACTTGCTTGTGTACTTATACATATAAAAGACAGAACAATTAAAAAGTATTTCATTAAAAATCCATTTGTTGGTGGCTGTATTAAGAGACAGCCTGTCATTGTCCCTTTATTGTACACTAGCAAGTAACATGTATGAAATATAAACAATCTTTATATCTGATAAAACCCGGCTCTCGCTCAACAACTCAGTGCTATCTAATTTGATATCGCTATTTCGTTATGGGTCCACATTCGGTGTCAGCACTAGCGTCGACGACAAGGTTTCCTGCGGCCCAACTTTAGCCGCACCGCCGATGATATGGAGTTGCTCGTTTAACGAGACAGAGCCATGTCCGTGACGTGGCTGAGGCAAGTCAGGCAATGCCTGCCACTGGTTGGTCTGCGGATCGTACGCCCAAACAACATCAAAAGCTTTACCTGCCTGCCAGTTGTCTTTCGGACCAAACACTTCTCCGCCGGAAACAATGATTTTGCCATCCAGAACACTGGCCGACAAACCGCCGGAAGCCACCGGCAGCGGTGCAATAGGCGTCCAGGTTTCGGTTTTTGTATCATACACTTCAGCGTAGCTCAGGTTAGCCCCGTCCTGGCCTGATGTACGCCCACCAATGACATAGATCTTGTGGCCAATGACTGCACTGGCAGCGGAGTTTCTGACCAGGCTCGCTGATTTCAGCTTTCGCCAGTAAGAATTATTAATAAGCACATAGTGGGCGTCGGTGTCGACATTCTTACCTGTCTCTCTGGAGATCGTTTTACCACCAATCACATGAATATTTTTGCCAACATTAGCATACACAGATTCGGCCAGAGGAATAGGCAAGGACGGGCCGGTGCGCCAGGTCTGTAAATTACCATCCAGGCGAAATACAGAGTTTTGAATTTCCCAGGCGCTGCCTTTGGCACCCGTAAAGCCACCGATACCATAAATGAAGTGCCGATTACTGACCATACCAAGGTGGTGACGTGGCGCAGGTAAGGACGGTGCTTTTGTCCAGAACTCTTTTGCCGGGTTAAGTAAAAAGACGTCTGTGCTTGGACCCAGCCCCGAAAAGGACGGTGAATCAGAGGGGGTGAATCCGCCCCCAACAAAAATACGTTCATTAAATACAGCAGGATATACTTCTTGCAGCGCCATAGGTAAGTCCGGACCTGCAGTCCAGTTGTAGGCCTGACTTGGTGTGTTGCTCTGGGTGGCCTGAAGTGAACCCGATAGCAGCAGACATAGGATACTTGCTGATAAATGTCGCATTCTTGCTCCTTAAAACTCTGTGATCTGGTTATACGTTGTTGTAATAGCACAAGATCAGATATTGTGCCGTCATCTGACGTACTGTTACCGCAAAATATAACCAACATCAACAAAAAGCCGTTGTATGCACTGCTCAGTGAGTCCTAACCCAGCTTTATGTGACAGAGATAAAAGAGCAAGCAGACACACTCATCAGCATGTCTTGCTCAGGCTTACTTAGCCAGCTCCTGACGCACAATTTCAGCGCCGGCACTGAGTGCATTCAGTTTGCCCCGGGCAATGTCGCGGGCAAGCGGTGCCATACCACAGTTGGTGCAGGGGTAGAGCTTATCGGCATCCACGTATCTCAGCGCTTCTCTGAGTGTGGCTGCAACTTCCTCTGGTGTTTCTATGGTATCTGTTGCCACATCAATGGCCCCCACCATGACTTTTTTGCCTCGAACCAGGGATAATAACTCAACTGGCACCCGCGAGTTGTGGCACTCCAGTGAGATAATATCTATGTTCGACTTTTGCAGTTTAGGGAATACTTCCTCGTACTGGCGCCACTCTGAACCCAGCGTTTTTTTCCAGTCAGTGTTGGCTTTAATACCGTAGCCATAGCAAATATGTACTGCAGTTTCGCATTTAAGGCCTTCGATGGCACGCTCCAGACAGGCAATGCCCCAGTCATTGACTTCATCAAAGAAGACATTAAAGGCCGGTTCATCAAACTGAATAATATCAACACCCGCCGCTTCCAGCTCTTTGGCCTCCTGATTCAGCACCTTGGCGAATTCCCTGGCCAGCTTTTCGCGGCTCTTGTAGTGATCGTCATACAAGGTATCAACCATAGTCATCGGACCGGGCAGTGCCCACTTAATCGGCTGATTGGTCTGCTGGCGTAAAAATCGTGCATCCTCAACAAAGACCGGCTTTTGACGGCTGATCGGCCCAACCACAGTGGGTACACTGGCATCATAGCGGTCGCGAATTTTAACTGTTTTACGATTTTCAAAATCCACACCGTCCAGGTGCTCTATAAAGGTAGTCACAAAGTGCTGACGGGTTTGCTCTCCATCGCTGACGATATCAATGCCTGCCAGTTGCTGCTCCTGCAACGACACCCTTAGTGCATCTTGTTTGCCGTCAACGAGTGCCTGATCTTCAAGTTTCCAGGGGGACCACAACACCTCAGGCTGTGCCAGCCATGAGGGTTTAGGTAAACTGCCTGCGGTGGACGTCGGTAATAGTGTTTTCATCATATTTGCCATTTATTCTCGTTAACTATCAGGCGTAATTCGCCGACCACTGCTCAAGCACACTTTGGTAAGGTTTAATAAAGTGCTCATGGGCAAATTTTCCCTGCTCCACCGCCAGTCTGCTGCGTTCCTCGCGGTCATACACAATTTGCGTCAGTGAATGGTCGAGGTTTTTAAGATTTGGCTGGTAACGTTGACCTGCCACCGCATTGGCGTTGTATATCTCCGGGCGATAGATCTTCTGAAACGTTTCCATGGTGCTGATAGTGCTGATCAACTCCAGGTTAGTGTAGTCATTCAACAGATCGCCAAAGAAGTAGAATGCCAGCGGGGCAACACTATTTGGCGGCATAAAGTAGCGTACTTGCAGGCCCATTTTCTTAAAGTATTGCTCGGTCAGCGAGGACTCATTAGGCTCATACTCATAGCCCAGCACCGGATGATGATTTTCAGTTCTTTGGTAGATTTTGCTGTCTGACACGCTCAGGCAGATAACCGGCAGTTTTTTAAAGTTTTGTTTATAGGCGCTTGAGTTCACGAAATGTTTAAACAGTTTGCCGTGCAACTCACCAAAGCCTTCAGGAATACTAAACTGCGACTTACCTTTATTGTGGTCAAGCAGTACCACACTGAAGTCATAGTCTCGTACATACGATGAGAAGTTATTGCCGACTATGCCTTCGATGCGATCACCAGTTTTATGATCAATGATGTTGGTTTTCAGTACCTCAATCGATGGAAACGCTTCTTTGTCACCCGACACGTCGATATCTACCGAGATGATTTCCAGCTCAATGGCATAGCGATCTCCATTGGGGTTATCCCAGTTAGCCAGCGCATTGAAACGATTGTCGATCATCTTCAGTGCATTACGCAGGTTTGCCTGACGGCTTTCCCCTCTGGCCAGGTTTGCAAAGTTCGTGGTGATCCGTGTGCTGTCTGACGGATGGTAGTTTTCATCAAAAATGATGCTTTTAACTGTAAAAGTAAACTCGTTATTCATGGCGTTCTGGTATCCAATATTCTGTGATTAACCCAAATGTACAATGTGCTCTTCCCGGTGCAGCGCATGCACTTAGCCATCGTTAAGCTAGCCTGGCGTTTGGAGCAATTACATTGTTACCCGGACAAGCACTTGAAGAAAAACGGTTTAATTTCACCTAAAACTTGAGTTGTATTCATGGTTGTTGTGAAGCTCTGACATTTTGCAGGGGGAGCATGGAAAAATAGGGACAAAAACACCTAGAAATAAAAACATCTAGCCATCTAGATGCTTAAATTGAATTTACTTCAAGTAAAACGTGAGGAATATTCAAAACTTATCTGAAAAGGCACAGACATTATCTTGATATACTCGCTCAGAACGTGGCGAACCGGTTGCCAGCTGGCTAACCGTCGATACACTCGCCATCCGTCTAACCCCACATAATATAATGAGAAAAACGGAATGAGTGACTTGTTGTTATTGATAGCATGCTGCGCCTTGTTAGGCAGCGGTGTTGGTTTTCTGGCCGGGCTCCTTGGCATTGGTGGTGGGCTGGTGATTGTCCCGGTCCTGAGCAGTATTTTGCTGTATTTTGCGGTCCTGCCTGCTGAGCAGGTGATCGTTGCCGCCATCGCCACCTCCTTGGCCTCTATTCTGTTTACTTCTACTTCATCAGCCATCGCCCACCATAAAAATGGCAATGTGCCCTGGGAACTTGCCCCCTGGATTATGACCGGAGTTGCGCTGGGTGCGCTGATCAGTGGTTTTTTAGCCACCATGTTACCCGAGCAAATCGTACGCTGGGTCTTCGCCGTCAGTGTGATTTTGATCGCTCTCAAAATGTTTTTTGGCAGTAATAAACCCGCATCAGACGAGCGTAGCATGCCAAACAAGGGACTGTTAACGGGGTTTACAACCATCACTGGCGGGCTCTCAGCCATGATTGGTATCGGTGGCGGTGCACTTCTGGTGCCCCTGCTGACGTTTTTCTCTATTGATATGAAAAAAGCCATTGGCTGTGCTTCAGCTTGCGGCATCGTGATAGCACTGTTTGGCTCTGTGGGTTACATCACGTCGGGCAGTGCACAGTTTGCCTTATCAGATGGGTTTGCCGGGTTTGTGTATTTACCCGCCCTATTGGGCATAGTGTGTACCTCGTGGTTTACCGCGCCATTAGGGGCGAAGTCTGTGCAACATTTGCCCGTTCCGACCATCAAGAAGCTATTTGCAGGCTTGTTGGTCGTGGTGGCCGGGAATATGATTGCCTTGTAGCCTCAGACAGCAGGCAGCTGCTTGGCTGCCTGCGAGTTTCTCACTTGCAACTATCAGAAATCAGGGAACAGGTTGCACGCTTTATCGGAGTATATATAACACGGGTTTTGGAATACCTTGTTACTCATACTGATGGTAAAGTCGCCGGACAGGTCAACATAGAACGACGCACCATCCATCTTTTGTACAGAAGAGGACATCTTGATGTACTTACCTGGCAACAAGCTGGTCAGTCTGTTTTTCACAGACACACCCAATGAACCAAATTTATCATCCGGAATTGCCTTGTCCAGCGAGAACATAGCCTTACTCCAGCCGTTCGTCTTTGAATTCAGATAGTCTTCAATCTTGTCACGAATAACGCCTTCAACTCGGCTATTGATGAAATTACTCAGCACAGGGACACTGATACCAAAGATCCTGGAATCAACATCCACATCTAAATGGAGCGGATCAACTTTAAGGTCATAGGCCTCGCCTTTCACAAAGTCATATTTTGCGTTAACAGAAATACGCTCAACCTTAACCGTTGCGTACGCGCTCGCAATCATTGAAGGGACATTTTTCAGGGTATATTTCGCTTTGGCGTAAAATCCAAAGCCATTCACATTGGCGAGGATCTCACCATTATGATTGGCCGTCAGGGTTGTCGACAGGCCACCTTTTAGTTCGAAGTTGGTGTACCTGTGTCTGAGCGAGCTGTTAATGCCATTTTTCAACTCGTCATCCAGCCTGGTTCTGAGTTCCGTCTCCAGTTGGTTGCGCAGTGAACGCTGTCGGGCAAGTACATCATAAACAGGGTTGTGAAGATCTGGCGACATGCGTACGCACTTTGACTGACTACCAGCACTGATCCAGAGTCTTTGCACTTCTTCTGATTCATGATAGCGGTTCATTTGAGAAGTGATCATAAAATCATCACACTCTCCGGGCACTGATGCCTGCGCATCTGTTACATAAGAGGCAGCAAGACTACTTACGAGCAGGGGTAAAACGAACTTAACGACTTTCACTGTCATTCTCCTTATATCATTTGTGATGTGAGTTCGAAGAAATGGTACACAGCGAAAAATCGCACAACAATTCAAAATGGGGACAAAAAAGCTCAAGTTTCATCAAGAAACATAAAGTTCGCCATATCTTGTAACAGGTCCTGCTTTCTTGCCACGGTTTTTAAGATTAACTATATGATTTATAAGAATAGAAAAAGAAACTGTGAGGCGCTGCTGCATGGCGAAATAAATGCAGCAGCCAACCCTCAATTGTAATCACTGCCCTTGAAATCCGTTAAAACACCTTAGCAGTAGGCTGCTTTGCTGTCAGGGTAAAGCGCTGCGTTAACCCCAGGCGTTTATATTTAGCACGCATGGCTAGCTGCTTTTCGTTGTTTTTGCCGTACAAGCCATTGTGAAACTGCAACCCTTGCTGGTGATCAACGCCAACAAATTTGCCCATCACCACGATTTGATCAATTTCTTTCTCGTCGCCATGGTGTGCGGTTTGTGGTGACAGCATCAAACCTTCGATGTGCTTTTGAGTCTCTCCCTGGGTCATAAAAACCTGTGCCTGGATGGCTTTAAAAAGCGTATTATGAGCCTGTTTAAACTCCTCGACTGACAAATGGCCATTCTTATCGGTATCCGCCTTTGGAAAACTTAATGGGTCGATGGCCACCACCAGATAGGCACCTGACTCGTCAAAGTTCAGTGTGCCCTGCTCGGCCACCATTAAATGTGCATGGGCTACGCTGTTGAGTGAAAGGCCTGCGGCCATCAGTAAACCTGTGATGAAATTGTGCATGCTTAAACCTCCGCTGACTACAACTGACCTTTGACACAACGCTGAAAATACGGGTAAGTATCGGTGGCATAGTAATGATAGATACCCTGAGGGAACTCAGGCGTTACACCATAACGGCCATTACATTCATCAAGGTCACCACTGCCTGCCACATATTCCCAGTCCTGTGCAAACGTCCCTAAGGCGTAAACTGATGTGGCTGGCCGACTACTGCTGACGTTTTGTACCAATTGATAGCTGCCCGTCATCACCTTTAGGGCCGACCCTGCGTCTTGTGCATCACTGAAACCATACCGGGCATAAATGGGAAAACCGTCAGCTGCCCAGCCAATCAGGGTCATACTGGACTCTGAACCACCGCGCATCGCAATAAAGCCTTCCGGCATACCATGATAATGATACGAACCATTAGGCTGAACGTGGGCGTTGTTGTCGTCGGTGCCAAAGTCAAAGCTCGTCTGACCAAGCGCTTCTATATGCCAGTTACCTGTGTTACCGACCAAGCTACAACTGTTGCCCGAGTCGTCGCAGGAACCCGCAGTATTCGCATCAATCTTAACGCCGTTCAGCACATAACCCGTTGCCCCTCTTGGTCCCCCCAGAGTCGATACCGTGTCTGACTGTTCGGGTGTGAGGGTGTAACTGACTGACACCGCCGTTTCGCTGATGGTGTTGGGGTTTCCCGGGTTAGGAAAGGTGCCGGTCTGATGATCGGGGATGCCATTCGCAGTGAGTTGCCGGGTGGTGCCTGTGCAACTCCAGTCAGCATTGCTAGTCATTTGCACCGACGCTGAGTCATTGAACTCATTATAAAAGTAATCACACAGTACTCCGTCAGTCGAGTCCGACGTCAAGGCCGTGCCTGTGTCTGTATTCAACTCGGGGGCTTCTGACCCTGAATCATCAGAGCCGGTGCTACTATCGCCCGTATTGTCTGTCGTACTATCGCTTACTGTTGCTGAGCCTGAACTGCTGCCACTGACCTCACCGCTTGGTGAACTCGACTGTACCTGAGTACTGCTGTCATCCCCAGACCCTGAACCACCGCATGCGGACAACATCCACACCGATATCCACACTGCCAACAACGACCTTTTATGCACTGTATTCATACTAATCACTCCCACAGAGCTGAACATCTGATAGCCTTTGCTGCTATCTCTGATCTCACTATATGAGTGGATTGTGCAAACACCGCGCAAAGAACGTGCAAATACTGTGCAAGGTAAAAACACTGCACTGCCAGCCAACCAGCAGCCGACGAACAAACATGGAGCCAGGCATCCAGTGAGGCAAAATGTTAGAGTAATTTTTCCATTAGCAGTAGCGGCTTGCCCTGATACTCGCTGCGATCAAACTGATCGTATCCCTGCTTTTGATAAATATGGATCCCTCGGGTATTTTCGGTAAACACATCCAACCAAATACGTTTACGTCCCAACTCATTGACGCAATAGTGTTCCATGCAACGCATTGCGTGTTGGCCAATACCACGACCCTTTTCGCTCACAACAATTCTGCGAAATTCCACACTGGTCGTATCATCCAGTGAAAGAATGATAAAGCCAACCAGGGTTTGGCGCTCGTAGATAGATAAATAAATAATCTGTGCTTGCGCCATCGCGGCAAGGTGTTGCTCTACGCTGCAGGGAATAATAAACCCGGCAGTATCATCCGCACTTTCCATCTCCACAAATCGCGCTATCTCTGCAATTTTTGATTCTTTTAACTCGATCACTAGACTTGCCTTAGAATGATTTCACATCTGAGTCTCTATCTGTTTATATATTTAAGGGTACGAGTTTGACCACTGCCAACTAGCCCAATGGGATAACGCTCCCCTGTAACAGATATTATGCACACGTTTCCTGGCTGGGTGGCGACCACGAAATACATGATATTTGCGGCACCCAGATATACCCTTGCTTGTCGCAGCCATAGGTCATCCCCTGGGCATTTATCTGATACAGCCCGGCAATGTACAAACAAAAGATGGCATCCAGTGCGTCTTCATTACTTTTAAGGGCCTGCCCGCTTAACGATTCAATATAGCTCTCAGACAAGATATAAGAGAATGGCTCTGGTACCTGAAGTGCCAAAACCTTAGAGGAAGCGAGCTGTGCAATTAAACTGGCCAGCGCTGTCTGACCGGCTTTTCGCGTAGCCACATCTCCTTTTTTATAAAGCAGCCTTTCGGGCAACTCAAAACACTCGATCATCGCAGGGTGTGGATAACACTCAATTTGCCATTGTGAATTAGCCAAATGCCCAAACCCAAGCTCCCGCAATGCCATAGAGAGTACAACACTTGACGCATCGGGATATAAGGTGGTGTTTGAGGTATGGCAAGACGCCTTTCGCGACCCATACTCTCTGCTGAGCTGTTTTTCACACTCCCGCTGACCGGTTTGATTTTCAATGATCAACGGCGCATCGATCGCAATACCTGTAAGCGATGGTTCGTTCGCGATGAACGCCATCACATCCGCGATCCCAAACAATGCAGGCTCTAAAGCCTCCAAAGACAAAACCCCCTGATCCAATTGCCCTATTGCCGCTGCGGATGGATTCTTTTCACTATGCCAGGCCAAATCGAGTCCCATCAACTTCATCATATTCTCCTTTACGCTTTGCTATTTTTATTTGTCGCGCTTTACCAGCTTCACCGTACCTCAGTGGCCAGCTTTAGTAAATGTGCACTGAAGTTCAGGCCACGCCGCTTTGCATCCGTCAGATTGACACGAAAACTGAGATTATTGGCATCAGCTATCAGGCCTATCATGGCCCCCTGACGAAACCCTTCACTGGTATCGGCCACCACCAACACCGGAGACTGCGCCAGATCTTCCAGCCAATACTGGGTTTGTTGGCGGTTTTGCTGGCTTAAAAACAAAATATCGCATTGCGCTACGTGCGCGTTGTCGGGCAGTTCAATGACTTCAGTATCATCGTCCACTTCCTGTTCGTGCAGCAGAGAATTAATGGCCTTAAATAGATCCGGGTTACCGACCACACAAAAGCTCAATTTATCGGGCGGAGGCGGCGGCCACTTACTGAACTGACTAAAACGATATACAAACGCCGCCTTGAGCTCGTTCTCACTCAGGTTCTGAGCCTTCCCCTCAGACCAAAACAATAACAAAAACATAGCAATGAGCAGCTTAATCATTGTTCCAGCCCCAGTTAACCGACAAGTGCACCTGACGACGACGCTGCAAATAAGGCACAAAACCGTCGTCGGTAATATCGAGTATTTCTTTGTCGGTGATATTCCTGACTCCCAGAGCAACGAATAAGTCCTCCTTGTTCTGCCAGTTTACACTGACATCATGGCTGGCAAAGCCCGGCAAATGACTGTCAAATGTTCTTCGTTTACTGACTGCATAAGAATTTAAACTCAATGTAAAGCCTGAGCGGCCAAGCGGTAGGCTAAAACGCACCTTACCGATAAACTCCGGCGAGTTGGCAATACCAAATCCGCCTTTTAGTCGTGAGCGCTGAATGGCTGTACTGGCGATCAGTGACATGCCGCTGGCCCAGCGTTTGTCTGCGCCAAACTCAAAACCATGACTGCGAATGGGCGGCGGATTAAAGTAGATTGGCCGGAAAAAATCCTGATGGATGAGATTGTCTATGTTGGCGTAGTACAACGTGCTAAACGACGACAGCGAATCGCTCCAGCGCTGTACCAGGCTGATTTCATTATAATCAATGGTTTCATTGTTCGGATTTGGCTCATTGAACACGTTGTTCGCATTTCTTTCGAGAAAGTTTGCGACTCTGAACGCCCGACTGTGACGTAATAGCAGGTGGTGTCCCTCAGTGACACTGTATTTGGCTGTAAAACTGGGAGACCATCTGGCTGAACTAAAGTCAGAGTTATCATATCTCAGCGCCCACTGAAATTTGAATTTTGGGGTAATACGCCACAGATCCTGGACATACACGCCATAGCGATTTTCGTTACTTTTTTGCTCAAAATTAAACTGAGTTGGCAGGCTTGAGCGGGAACTAAACTCCTGCCGGTGGTCTTTTTGAAAGTCTATTCCCACCATAAACTCGTGATTTTCGAGCCCCAAAAAGACCAGCTGACCGTCTATATTGCTCCAGCGCCCCGAGTTCATTGGGCGGACAAACTCAAGCCCGCCATCAGGCAAAATAAGCGGAAAGTTACGGATCAGGTCATTACCATGGGTTGAGATATGAAAGTACGCTTCTATGTCATCCGATATAGTGTCATCAAAGGTTAGCGCCACAAAATAGGCTTCATTATCGAGCGTCTCTAGTTCCGGAGTCGTATTCACCGGCGCTCCCGAGCGCAGTACACTAAAACCATCAGGGAAACTGCGTTGGCGCCTTGAAGCCGCAGCTTGAAACTGAAAACTGCCACTTTGATGGCTGAACATCGCCCTGCTACTACTTTCTTTGTTCAAATGTTGCCAGGCCAGCAGTTCGGGCGGTGCGCCCGGTACAGGAAAGTCGATAGAGCGTAACTTAGAGCCGCTCAAAGAAAGCCAGCTATCCGCGCCGCCTTCTGAACGAAACCCGGCTGTAATCCGGCCATGCTGTGTTTCATCGTTGGTCACAGAGAACGCAGTGTTCAGACCGCGCAGCTTGCTGCTGGTTTTAGTGACTATGTTAATTACCCCAAGCAGCGCGTTGTTCCCATACAAAGCAGCGGATGCACCGGGGCTATACTCCACCCGCTCTATCAGCCCGACATCGACAAAATTTTCATACCCAACAAGCCCGGCATCCAAAAGGTTCTCGTTCATCCTGGTGCCATCCAGCAAAAACAAAAAGCGCGAATTAAAATCCCCGGGCCGGCCTATGCCCCTTGCGCCCAGATAGATGAAGGAGCTGTTATCCCGGGTCGTGATCCCTACAAACATGGCCAGAATGTCTGCCAGTGATTGCAAGTTGAATTGCCTGATATCCTTATCGGTGATCACGTGTGTTACAGCCATGCTGTCACTACTGGAGCGTTCAATTCTGGACCCCGCTGAAATTTGCGTATTACTGGGTAGCTGGTTGAGCTGCTGGTTCAGTAAGTCTTCCAGATCGGGGAGCGGGTCATTTTGCGCCTGAGCAGAGGCGCAGAGCATGTAAATCAACCCGGCGATAAGATACTGCTGTTTCATACTGGAGCCTGTTTGCTGAATACCTTGAAGTTATTTTTCCCGGCACGTTTAGCAGCATACATGGCGTCGTCGGCACAATTGAGCAGATCCATGGGTGCATCAGCATCCAGCGGCGTATAAGCAAGGCCTATACTGATCCCAATTGGCATCACAGTATCTTTGACCATAATGGGCCGGTTAATAATGGTGACAATCCGTGCGGCCAGTTTTTCGGCGTTTTCTGTCGATTCTATACTGGGCAGTAATAACGCAAACTCGTCACCACCCAGTCGGCAAAGCAGATCATCACTACGGATCATGGCGCTGATCCGGTTTCCAACCTCAATCAGGGTTTCATCACCAGCATCATGGCCATAATTGTCGTTAACGAACTTAAAGTTATCCAGATCAATAAACATCAGGCAGCTCAGCGGCCTGGGATTGCATCCCTCGCAGGTTATTTCTTTGAGTAACTGATTCAGGGCAACCCGGTTAGGTAAATTGGTGAGTGGGTCGGTGCGTACCATTTGTTTAAGCTGCTGACCCTGGGCTTGCTCTTGCTCTAGCTGCTGTTTCAGCTCAGCCTGAGAAATATCCACCCGCTTGAGTAACTCATTGAAGCTACGCGTTAAAATGCCTATTTCATCGTCCCGTATCACATTGGCACGCAACTGAAAGTTGTGTTCACTGGATACCCGCTGAGCCAGCTCCGACAAAGTGATCAGGGGCATCAGAGCCTGACGCTGCACACGTGCCAGCAAGAAAACAGAGCCCGTGAATAAGGCGGCGATCAGCAACGCCAACATAAGCACCAGTTGTAAATACCAATACATCATGCCGGTTAAGTCGAGCACCATAATCAGGTCGCCCTCAAGCTTGCCTTTGATTGACACCGGGTAATATAAGCGCATTCGCACGCCCTCGTACTCGCGCTGAGATTCAGTGCCAACCTGTTGATATAAAGACGAATACGGCACAAAACTAGGCTTGGCATACTCGCTAAAAACCTCACCTTTGGCATTACGTAAAGACACAAACAGCACATCTTTATTAATCCCGACTAACTCCAACTCTTTGCTGGCAGTATCTGCGTCATTAAAAACCAGCATAGGTACTACGTTATGCGCTAGCTGAGCAAGGTTAATTTCCGCGGTTTCCGCCTGACGGTCTCGGACCACAAACCACAGCAATATCGAGGTTAGCGAAAAGACCAATAGCATACTGCTTGCCATCACCGACAAGTTAAGCTGAGTTAATCTCTTTACAAGAGACATAGAAGGTAACGGCTCGCTCAAGTGCCCCCCAACAAACCAGACGACTGTATTGTCTTAATAAATATAGAAGACAGCTGTTCAAAAAACAGTAAGTGGCAGGTAATTAGGGAAATTTATTAAGTTTATTACAACAAACGAAAGGTCACAAAGTAGCGGCCAGATATGTTACTCAGTATTCAAAGTACCTGCGAAACAGGCTCAGAGACACAATACAACTTGATACGCTTTTCGCCGGCAAGCAGCGTGAGTGAGGTTTTCTGCAAGCGCTAGATTTGAGTTTAAACACAAGTTTATCTTGATTATCAATCATCAACGTCATGGATACTAGCAGGCTTGCTTATATCGCTCGCCAGCACGCAGAGGCAGCCCATATCCGTCTTTTCCCTCAACCCTCTCCAGCTTAATGTTATCCTCACCGGGGCCAGTTGTTATCAGGCGAATCGTTCCGTCATTAGCTTCTGGCGCGTTATCAACTTTCAATAAACTAAGACAGAGTCATTGAGCTACGAGAGTGAGTTTCTAACTTTTATATCGATTAATGAGGTTATCAAAAGCACGCCAAAAGTGCGTTTGTTCACTGTCTTCAAAATCAACCCATTTCAATTGCTGAGAACCCAGATACAATGAATAGAATTCAAATACAAAGTGTTTGGCATCTGTGTCCTGTTTAAAGTCGCCTTTTTCTATTGTTTGACTCACCAAGTTCTCAAGGAAAGAAAGTAACAAGGTTAAATCTCTTTTCAACTTGTCTCGTACAGGCCCGGGTTGATCATCAAATTCACTCGTAGCACTGATATAGATACAGGACTGGGCCTGTTGGCCATACCACTTCTGCCAGAGTTCAACCGTTTTAAGTAATCGATCAAAGGGGTCTTCAATATCATTCAGAGGCTCAATAACCTGTTCGCGAAAAACCTTATGGGCATACTCCAACACCGCGAGCTGTAAATTCTCTTTGGATTTGAAGTGGGCAAACAATCCGGACTTAGACATCTCAGTAGCCGCGGCTAAACTGCCTATCGTTAGATCGTTTAAGCTGGTGCCTGTGGCAATATTAAGCGCAGTTTCTAAAATTTGTTGGCGGGTTTGCTTGCCTTTTCTCATTCGATGCCTCGATGTGATTAAAATTAAGTAGGTCTATTAGTACACTCGATAAACAGGCAATGGCTGTTAACATTAGCGCGACAAAAGCTACGTTATGATTGACGGGTAAGTGATGAAAAATAGCTGAGTGTATAATGCCCCACCCCATCCCCAAATGGAATAATATACTGATAATTCTAACCTCTTTCACCTGTATCTGCTTTTCTTCAAAAAGCCAAAGCGCCAGGCTAAGTGTTAAGTAAGCAGCACCTAACAGCCGTACAAACATTGGAGAACCCAAAGCATTCAGTCCCAAACCTTCCAGTAGCTGCATTGGAAAGAATGTGAATGGTATCGCCCAAAATATAACCAGCAGTCGTGCAGATAGTTTTAGTCTTGAAGTCATTTCGGTGTTTCCTTTTTTTTAGATAATAGCACGAACGTTCGTTAATACAACTAAAAAATTGACGGAAACTTAATCAAAATTGTCCAGCGTCACCTGAAGTACTTAATCGCCTCGCTACAAGGCTAAGAATAGGGTCTGATAGATGCCACAGAGCGCATTGCACCGGGAGGATAAGGGAAGCAAAACTTGATAGGCTGACATTGATAAACAGTCTCTTAAAGCCCAGCAAGCTCCAGACATAAACCAATCTTGAACAATTGACACACACATTAAGCAAAAACAAAGATTGGAGCCTGACTATCGCTCAGATACCTGATAACACTTATCAGCAAGGTATTAAAGTGACAGCCAGTGGCCCGTCAAATGTTGTTGCAACAAATTGTTTGAATACATGCTAAATTTTCCCTGGTTTTGTTCTGACTGATGAGAAAAGATAATCTCAGCAGGCAAAAGTATGGGGTTTTTAAACTTTACATGTGCCTCAAAAGCGGGCGGAAGTACATCAGACAAAGCAGATAAAGCCCTGCCTTTACTCCACATGCCATGAATAATATGCCTTTGAAAACCATATAACTTTGCAGTCAACGGATACAAATGGATCAGATTGTAATCACCTGATACTTTGGCGTAGTTGCGTCCCAGATTGTTGGCTAATGTCCAATTTTCTGTTGCCCCCTTTGGCTCAATGGGCTTTCTCAATGCCGGCATATTGCCACGGGCAATCGTCTGAACTTCTTGTCTGAGCAAATTTGTGCTTGCAGAGCGCCAAACGAGTTCATCCCCAACATACGCTTCTGTATTTAAGGTAAATTGCCATCCTCTTTTGTGAGAGATCAAATCAGATGAGTAACATTTAATATCGAGACTCTCATTAATATGGATCGGGCGTAGTTGACTTATAGTATTTTTTATATGCACTAATCCCATCAATGCGAAAGGAAAAGATTCTTCCAATACCAAAGACATCTGTAACGGAAACGCCATAATATGCACAAAAGTAGGCGGAAGTTGCTCACTTTTATTCCATCCAATCACCGAATTAAATTGCCGTAGTTTCTGTTCAGAAACTCTCATCCCTTGACACTTTAATACGGTTACTGGTAGTGAAGGAGCGCCTATAGCCACTGTTCGCTTGCAACTAGCCCGACCTAGCAAGCCTATCGTATTCGGTAGTGCTTCGGGTTCTATTAATAATGTTGAATTATCTGACACTATTCCTCATCTCCATTGATGCCAGGGATTAAGCCGGCCTTAACCAGATCTTTGTACGACACACAACTTCAAATATTAATATTTACAAATAAAACGCCATGGGTTTGTGCTGAACGTTTGGTGTTAAAGGGGCGTTCGTAACGCCCCTTTTTGGTCATAATTTATTGAAGCTTTTCCCAAGGCTCTCCTTGAGTGGAGTATTGCTTAGGATTCTGGTTGAAGTTCCACCATTTCGCGCGGTAACGCACACCCTCGTACACGACTTCGTCTCCACCAACATACTCCCGATCAGCCTGCCAGGTAGTGCCAACAGCGGAAATATCTGTCCATTGATTCGCTAAACAGATAACACTGTCAATTTCGCTGTCAGAAGACTTAGTGCCGTCTGCAAAATCACAGTAGTTTTCACTTTGCTTGTAAGCACCAATGATTCTTTGTGCAAACTGAATCGCTTGTTCCTTTGTGGGTATTGAACATGTACCGTCTTGCTTAACAACGGCCTCCCACTTCCAGTAACCTTTACTGAAATCCATGGGTCCACCACTGTTTACGTGCCAAAAGCTACTAGGTCGAGTCGCTCTGTCCAAAGTGGCCGCCGAGTAATCCGTTACCCACATATAGACCCGACGTGTTGCACCTAAATCTTTAAGCGTTTCGAATTCCTGAGGAAGGCTTACCAAAAACTCAGATAAAGCAGCATATGAAGATTCAGCACACGCCAGCGTGTTACCGGGGATCTCTACATTATGACCGTACGTATTAAGCTCTCCATAAAAACCCCATTGAACATGGTTCGGAAAGGCAAACTCTTCATAACCAAGTATAGGGAGGTATTCTGCTCCAGAGATTGTGTACCCTTTAATTTCAACTTTTTTCATATCACTTGCTTCAGCATGCGAGATGCCAGCAATCGGCAAAGATAAAAGCATAGCCATGGAGAGCATTTTATTTTTAATATTCATTGGAAAGTTCCTTAAACATAAACCCTTAGAAATAAATCATCTCAAGTGAAAAACCACTCACCCGTTTTTTATAATAAGCACCTGGCTTTCTTCACTTACAGGGATAACCCCCAAAAGAAAACCACGCACAATTTATAATACTTCTAAAACCAATCAATCGAGAAAGCTCTTAAAACCGACAACGCCTTTATTAAAAATCCATCAAGACCTGGAAGCTCGCTCCGAAATTTATTGCATCAACCGCACACACAACTGGCAATTGAGAAAAAGAAATAACCAACAAATAAAAACAACTTAAAAATCAAAAACAACAAAACCGCAAAAATCTAACAGCAAATAAAAACCTGCTTAATATAGACCAAAGACTTCTACTTAATTTTCAAAACATGTCATTTATAGCAAAGCCAGAAGTTAGCTTATTTTAAATAATTCCAGACCAACTCCAGCTGCATACTTAATTAGACAATCACTCATTAAATATATTATTTTTATTCTGGCTGTTCTAATGCGCCCCTGTTTGAAATAGAAGGGTCAATTTGACTTTTCCTTGTTCGGGAGTAAAGCAAAAGCGCAAAAGTGACAGTACATCCAATTAAGGAGAAGTACGTGAAGAATGAAACAACATGTGGGACTGATATGAAATCAGGGAGCCTGGCAAAGTCAAAACCTTGATAATTAATATCATATAAATAAAGTAACTTAGCATTAATGATCATCAAATGACTTGCCGTCAGGATTCTGGTATGGAAGAAGTCTCCTGATTTCATCGCCAAAACGACTGAAGAAAGGTGTAATATTGGCACAATGACCTTAGGGAGATAACTATTGTATTCAACAAGTAAAACACCTGATATCCAGAATAAGTATAATACTTGAAGTAGTTTTGGTTCATTCACTCCAAATATTAAAACTCTTGATGAGTCTGTGACCTTAGCGCTAAGCCCCTTAGTGTCTTTGAAAAAAAGAAGGATCCCCACAAAAAGCATGAAAGAATTCAACATCAAAAGGTAAACTTCTTTGGTATATTGAGCATAGATGAACCCGCCTACCTGTAAGAAGAACCATCCGCCAAACAGGAGCTTCAAACCCCTTTTAACATTCTCACCCAAATTGATTTTATGTGAAAACAACAATAGCAAGACAAATATATTAAAAACCGTCTCCAGCACAATCAATCGACGAGTGTAAAAGTCAGCATAATCAATAAATGGAATCAAAAGAATAGGAATACCAAGGACTATTAACACTTCATATTTAAAGCCCTTTCGCGCGAAGGCGAGAATTCCACTCAAATAAGCGTAGCTGACGATATAAACGATAGCCACGGAACAAAGAAAAAGAATAATTTGAGAGACCATTTGGTTTTCCAACATACCTACGTCCATTTCTTTTTATCTATTACACTCTTACTTCTAGCCTATTAAACATTTAAGCATTGAGTATTATTATTTATTTCATGCACCCATGGTTACATAAAAGGCAATTACTGTAAATAGTATAATTCACGAATCTTCATTAATAAATTAACACAAAAAATAATTAAAAATCACTTTAACTTACCAATTGACACTCCCCCTCTATCAGCAAAAAATAAAAATCGACCGGGATAATTTAAAAAGTATCAAATTAAAACTTATTACATTTATTTATAACTTATTATTTTACTAATCTAAAAACATCTTCCAATTCATAAATATGATAACCACCTTGGTTTTCTCGTGCAGCGTTGATCATGGCGCTTGCTACGCACCGGCCATCTATTGGACGATATTTTTTCATCCAGGGTATTAATGACAAAAACCCGAGTACTCCTATCAGGAGTGTTTCACCAATTCGCAGTGACTCCCGACTTCCACCTAACACAGAGGGTCTGATAATGCTGACCTTTTCAAATTTAAGCTTTTTGACTGCTGTATCTAGCTCACCTTTCATCCTTGAATAAAAGACAGCAGATTGAGTATCGGCGCCATAAGAAGACAACAAAACATAGTTTTTAACCCCGCTTTGGCAGGCCAGCTCAGCGACTCTATATTGCATATGAAAATCGACGTTGTACTGAGCAGCGCGCGTTTTTGCAATTTTAACCGTTGTTCCTAAACAAGAAAAAAGCACATCATAACCCTCGAACATGTTGTCATCGGGTAATTGATCAAAGTTCACAATACTCTGTGATAAACGAGGGTGGGAGATCCCCGTTGCCCGTCGTGCCAGGACTTTAACGTGCTCAATCGAACTATCTGCCAGCAATTGCTCAAGCAAGCTTTTTCCCACTAACCCGGTCGCACCAATAAGAATCACTTTCACATTAAATTCCAACTAGTTAGGCGTATAACTTGTGATAAAAAACAGCCAAGGATTCCGCAGATCTAATAATGCCACGATGCCCCAGGTTGTTTGTTTCTATCAGACTAGCCTC
Source organism: Pseudoalteromonas ardens (assembly GCF_030125445.1). Lineage (NCBI taxonomy): Bacteria > Pseudomonadati > Pseudomonadota > Gammaproteobacteria > Alteromonadales > Pseudoalteromonadaceae > Pseudoalteromonas > Pseudoalteromonas ardens. Next base: position 720,173 of record NZ_JASJUV010000001.1, on the reverse strand, counting down.
AGGCCATGCATCGACCAGCACTTCACTTTCAATTTTTTTGACATACGTATCATGATTGTCATGAATGGCTACTAACGGAATGGATATATGCTCGATATTTGCGTAACCACTGTAGGTATCCCAGCTACTATCACAAATACCGTATCTGTTCAGAACAACTTCCGAAAGGTGGCACTTCATTGCTTCAGATAAATTTAGTTGAGCTGATAGCTTTTCAAATATGCCGTAGAAACTGGACGGAGCACTGATAATGCCTATTCGCTGGACAGGCAGGCCAGACTTAACTGCGTTAACAGCCGCAAGCCCCCCGAAGCTGTATCCAATTATGCTTCCTATGCTATTGAACTTTTGATGGAGTTGTTGAATGCAGCCGACAAAGTCTAATAGATCTGATTGCTTACCTTCCGATTGACCATGAGCGACCGAATCAAATGCCAGCACGCAGTGATTTTTTTCCACAAGAAGCTTGATCAATGTCGAAAAATGAGAAGACTTCGATTCCCACCCGTGCACCAGAATCACGTCAGGCTGTTTCCCTCCCCATATGTAGTATTTACAGTCAATCCCGGGCTTTAAAGTAAACGTATCAGTGACATCAGCGGTTTTTAAGAACTGATCTTTAGGATCATTTTTTTTAACTCTGGGTTTAAAAATGAGGTCACCCATCATTTTCTTTGTGTAAGTTGGCAAGATAACCTCGGCCACTCTGACAAAGTTACGGAAGCATTTCAGAGTCAACCCGCCTTTGAACTCAGGTCCATCATATTGCTTATATGACAAAGAAATTCTATCTCTGTATTCCATCGTAGACATTCTCACTATACGTCTTTATAAAAATATACTGGCCACTCAGATAGCCCCTAAAAACACCTATTTTTTAAGGGCTTTAGCACACTTAGAGTGAAATATAACTGCCCTGCAGATAGTTGTTTTTCACTTGCAACCGCTTTACCTTGCCACTGGTTGTTTTCGGTATGGTGGATTGCTCCACAATGACAACCTCACCAGGGCGAATGGCATGTTGTTCAAAACACTGTGCGACTATCTGCTCTTTGAGTTCCTGTAACTCAACTTTTCTTTGCCAGGACCTTTCAATTTCCTGCACTATGATAAGTTGTTCACTGTCCTGATCGATGGAAATGGCAGCGCCACTATCGGCCCTCAATGCAGGCGATACAGATTGAACGGTGTTTTCAATGTCAGAGGGGAAATAGTTTTTTCCATTGACGATGATAAGCTCCTTCAGGCGTCCGGTAACAAATAGCTCTTTCCCGTCAAAGAACCCATAATCCCCGGTTCTTGCAAATGGCCCTCTACCGTCAGAGGTGTACGCCTGAAAAATATCTTCGGTTTCGACAGGCTTTTTCCAATACCCATCAGCAATACTCTCACCGGCAAGCCAAATCTCGCCTATTTGCTTTTCACCCAGTACTTTTTGCGAGGAGGGATCAACAATCAACACTTGGTTTTCAAGCACATCACCGGTACTGACCAGCTCCCGACTCTCATGGCCCGGTTCAGTGAGCATGACCTGATGAGACTGTAGCGCTGTTTTATCCACATTAACGGTTTTGTATGCTCTCCCGGAGTCACATCCGGAAATAAACAATGTGGCCTCCGCTAACCCATAACAGGGGTACATGGTTTCCTTTTTAAATCCGTAGCGGGAAAACACTGCGGCAAAGTCCTTAAGGGTTTGAGATTGGATTGGCTCTGCACCATTAAATGCCACTTGCCAGGAGGACAAATCAACGTCCTTCATTTGCTTTTCGTTATGATGCTTTAAACAAAGCTTATAGCTAAAGTTGGGGCCGCCACTCGATGTCGCACCGTAACGTGAAATCGCTTGTAACCAACGCATAGGTCGTCTTAAAAACGTCATTGGCGACATGATATTAGAGGTAAAACCCCCGTACAGAGGTTGTATAATTCCGCCAACGAGTCCCATATCATGAAAAGGTGGCAACCAACTCACTACCTCGGAGTTAGCTGTGTGCCCAAACTTTTTATAAATCACCCCGGAGTTATGCACCAGGTTGCGGTTAGGCACGATCACCCCCTTGGGGTTACCGGTTGAGCCAGACGTATATTGCAAAAACGCAATTTTTTGCGTGTCGATAGAGTGGCTCTGCCCGGCATATATACCCAGTTCATCTACCACGATGATGTCAAACGCATCCGGTGACAAATTTTCCTGTTTAAGCCAACTGAGCAAACGATCTTTGAGCGCAGAGTTTGTCAATATATAACGAGGCTTACAGTCATTGATTATTACGCGTAGCCTGATACTGTCCGAGTGAGATAACATCGGATACGCTGGTACAGCCGTCACACCGCCGTATAGACAGGCATAAAAGCTGGTGATGTAATCCAAACCTGACGGAAATACAAGCAGCGCACGATCAGCCTCTAGCCCCTCAGAAACCGGCGAAAAGCTTGCTGAAATCACTCGCATTCGTAGCAGCAACTCAGCGTAAGTTAACTCTTCATACTCATCCAGCCCATTGTGTAAAAACCGGTAAGCAACCATGTCTGGCTGATTTTCCCCTCGCCACTGACATATTTCGGCAACTGAATTGGCCGTCAACCCAATTTCAGAATGAGGAACATGATAAAAATCATCAGTATTTTGCGTCATTGTAATACGACCCTTTAAATAAATTGACCCAATGAAAAACACTCAGTATTGATACTGTGTGTTTTTAGCAAACCCCATTTTCTTCACACAGTGACCTTAACTCTCCCAGCGTTTTGCACTCAAATACCTGGGCATCCGACAGCGTTATGGAAAAGAGATCTTCAATGTTGCCAACCAATTCAAATATTTGTACTGAATCCAATCCGAGCCGTTGAATACTCATATTATGAAGATCGTCTTCACTTTCTAAAGACGTGAATACACTTAATGACTCTGCCTGTACATTTTCAATGGCTTCACATAAAACCCGATAAAAAGGTAGATTTTCAATTTCGCTTTTCATGAATTATCCTTACTAAATAGTCCTGCTAGATGACAGCCTTTTACGACTTTGCGTTCTGTTTCAGCAAGCATTCGTTCTCTTGCCTGAGGTAGTTTGGTCCAATGGATTTCCGGTTCATAATGGTGCTCCTGGTGATACCCATTATTAAACCAAAGAAGGTTATATACTGACGTATAACAACTGACTGAGTTACTCAATTTGTTATCAGGGCTGCATCCATGATGCTCGGCATAATTTTCTAATGACGCCATAGAGGTGCCGATATAATGAACTGGCAAGACAAAAACCAATACAGCCCATGGATTAATGATCGTAAGACCGGTGATGAACAGCGCTAACACCACGATTTCAATCAGAACAAGGCTCCCATTGCGCTGACTCGAATCTTTATATAAAAACGCGATAGATAACCTGAAGTAGCTTAAAAGTGTATACCGAAGCATTCCTTCTTCTTTGCCATTTTTGCCGTAATAATATAAAGATGATTTATCTTTAGGCGGCTCACCGTTTTGCCACTTATCATTGTTATGAACGTGGTGATTTATGTGATGCGACTTATAAAATGATTGAGGCATGATCAAGCCAAGGGTATTTAAAACCGAAAACCACCCATTCAGATAATCAGATTTAAAGAATGTATTATGAATAAAGTTATGAGCAATACACTGATAGTTTGTACACATCAGCATGATATTTGCCAACGCAAACATGCATAAATTCATAATTGATAGTTGCTCAAAATAGAGTACAGGCAAAACCCAGCAGGCGACATGCAGCATACTCAATATGACCAGAAATAAGTCTCTTATGCTGTGCTTAAACATCTTGCTTTCTCCAGTTCTGTCTCTGGGTAGCCATTACTTTTCGCTCAGCATCCGTGGCATAGTTCTCTTCCCAGTAAATCAGTTTGTCTTCCATCATTCGGAACCAATAACCCGGGACGAGCGCCTTCATCATCTGGACAACATATCCATGCTCAATCATCATATTTTCGTTTGTTGATCCCAACAGCCAATATTCTTTGTTTGGATTGGCATGGTGATCGGAATGCCGAGTCAAATTTAACAATGCCGAAGAAGAGTATGAGGCAATACAATCCCAGCTATGCTCCGGTCTCACTTTGGTCTGAGGGATACGCACCAGTCCATAATGCTGGATGTAATTAGTACTTTCGTAATTAGCCTTAGACACAAGCATGATGATCAGATACAGCATCACTCCCATCCAACCTGCAAGGACAAATGTACAGGCAGCAATTGCCAGCGTGACAAAATACCAAGGCAGGAGCTTGTTACCAAAACTGAATGCTGAGCGGGATGATCTTTCTAACCGAACTTTTTCAAACTGCCAGGCTTCTCGATGCTGTCCGAGCGCGGAGCGCAGAATAAAGCGGTATAAGTTTTCACCACGACGCGCTGTTGCGGCATCTTCTTCTGTACCAATATTCTTGTGATGGCAGTGAACATGCGAAATAGCAAACTGGCTGTCACCAACAATTGCCAGGGATACATGCCCCATAAACATATCCAACTTACTCAGCGTGCGATGCGTTAACTCATGGCCAACCACCATATTAATGCTTATCACAAACCCGGTTCCGACGGCTGCAACTACGGAACTGATAAGAGATGGATTTGCCAGCTCAGAAAGAGAGATGCCGGTCAGTTCCATTATTTTGCTTAATACCAGGCCATGATAGTCACTGGCGGTAACGCACACCGAGGCAACGGCCACGAAAGACAACAGAATATGCAAATACATAAACCCATTCAAAATGAAAGGAAAGCGGGTCGGCTCATCGTTTTGCATGGAGTCTGTAATTCTGTCAAATACTAAATAACAGACAAGAATGAAAAGAAAGTTAAGTAGCGGATACCAACCCCCTAACAAATTAGCGATAATCAGCAAGGGTAAGTAGAGTAAAGGTACTATAGAAAATCGTATATATTTCATTTTATTACCTAATATCAATTGTGTTATTTCCAAACGATTCAGCTTCTATGCTTGAGGCTCGGACTAAATATCCTTTGAGTAGCTCCACACATGAGTTTATGAGTGGCTCAGAGCCGCACATTAGAAAGTGCTCAGTACCAGTCAGCTTTTCTGCCGTTTCTAAGCGAAACATGTTCTGCAAAAGTTCTGGTGCTCGAACTGGTACAAACCCGCCCTGTTCATAATTTTCACGCGACAAAGCAATCTGAAAATCAAATCCAGGGTAAGTGTCTTTAAGGTGGTTTAAACGGCTAAGATCGTAGGAGTGGGCTTTATAGCGCACCGCATGAATGAGATGAACATTAGAAATCTTCCCAGATTTCATCCATTTTTCTGCGATACCTAATACCACCCCTAAAGCCGATCCTCCGGCAATAGCGACACAACGATTGGTATCGGGAAACGAATGGCCAAACTTACCTTCAGGCTGTCCCAGCTCAACGGTTTGGTTTACATTGCTTGCATCCGTCAACCAAGGGGAGCAAATACCTTGCTCTTTAACGGCAACATCAATGCTAATTCGGCCTTCATCTACGCCTGCCACAGAATAATAACGACCTTGTCCAAGCGCGGGAATATTCACCATCAGGCTCTGCCCGACTTGCGCTTCTAATGCTGTCTTCAATGTGATCCGAGAAACGTTGTCACTCAGAGTTTCAACCGTCTCAATCAAAGCGGATTCAAATTGCACGTCCTGGTCCACTTCGTTCACAAAGCTCAATTTAAGGTCACTTTCTGGGACCGCCTGGCAAGAAAGAATGTAGCCTTTGCTTTGCAATTCTGGAGAGAGATAAGCCTCCAGATCTACCAACGAGCTACACTTACCGTCCGTGACTTTGGCAAGGCACTTTTGACAAGATCCAACCTGACATGAATATGGGACTTCAATGCCTTCATCAAGAATGCTGTCCAAAATGGTGCGTTTTCTGTGCAGCTTAAACGACTGACCTTTTACTTCGCCGTATATAGGTGGTTTCTTTTTAAAAAGCGAAAACATGGTACTTTCCCTGCGTAAAATTACTGATTAATCTGTGCGGTTATTTGACGAGCTAACCACCTAGGTGCCAGGCGAATAGAGAACATGGCTATCTTGTTAACGATCCCGGGAACCACGACAACACGTTTTTTAAAGAGCCCTTTTACGCCTGCAGCAGCAACCTCATTGGCACTCATCACGATGCCAAATAACCCTTTCGCTAATCCTGTATCCGTCGAGCCAGCGCGATGATGAAACGGTGTGTCCGTGGTTCCTGGACACAAGGCACTGCAAATAACATTGTGCTTTTTAAGCTCAACGGCTAAACCTTCGGTAAAATGCAATATGTAGGACTTTGTTGCGTAATAACTGCTGTAGTAGGGCCCAGGTTGAAAAGCTGCCAGCGATGCTACATTCATGATGTAGCCACGTTTTTTGGCAATAAAATGTTTCGCAATAAAATGGCTGAGTGTAACTGTCGCCTTGATATTAATATCCAGCAGCCTGTGTTGCTCTGACAAGGAATTGCCCACAAACTCCCCACTCAGCCCAACTCCTGCATTGTTGATGAACACTTCCACCTGATCGATGTAAGGCTCCAAAGCTTGCATAAGCTGCTCTATTGAGGATTGGCACGTCAAATCATATGCCAGCGTAATAACGCCTACGCCATAGTTGGCGACCAGATCATTACTGACTGTTTCGAGCCTATCAGTGTCTCGCGCTATCAAGATCACGTTATATCCACGCATCGCAACCTGACAGCTCAAGGCATAGCCAATCCCAGAAGATGCACCAGTAATAACGGCATATTTATTGTTTTTCTTCATCACTTTGAATCACTTCCTTTCGTACGAATTAATTTTAAGATCTCTCGGATCTTCTCTTCTGTGATTTGAATAAATTGGGTGGCTGAAATAGGCAGTAACTTTTGCTGACAATAGAGTACTTCTAAGTAAATACCGTCGTGCTCGACTCGATACCCAACCCCTATCATATTTGGCAGATGACAAATGGTACCAAATCCCTTTACAGGCGATTTAGCAGTGCCATTTGAAACCATCATGTCCCGGTGATATATAAACTTCATTGCTGGCAAGAAAGTAAAAACGATTTTTCTTAAAAATTCTTTTAAGTGGGTATTAAAGTTGTTTCCAAACGTAGAATAGTAAGTCATACCTAACAGGTGACCTATTAACCCCAACCCTTGCTTACTTCGCTTTATATTCGCTCTGTGTATTTCTGAGCCCTGCTGAAGTAATGCGAACTTTTTATCTGCAGAAGAAGCGGAGCTGTAGTGCCTGAATGCACCAGAAACAGGATTTATAAAGTCTAAATTACGACTTGTCATATGTGACAAGGAGATCGGTTCAAAGACTGTAGGTGAGTGCCCGGCACTTTCTCTGAATGTTTCATATACGCAAAGCTGTATCAGCATATCTGATGATATGCCATTATCACGAGCACAACTAAAATCAATATCGTTAATATAAACTGACGCGTTTTGTGACGTAGATATAAGCGCTGTCAAATAGTGCTTTATTTTATTGGCTGAGTTTGTTCCAAGGAACAAGTCACTGGCGTCATTATCGTAACGAACTGGCTCTGGTAGCCTTTTATCCAGGCCATTCGATAAATCAGTTACAGAATACTGAGAAACTCTCTCAAACAGCTGATTTGCTTTCATTCCATCTACGCTGGCGTGCTCACACAAAAGCATAATACTTTGGTGATAATAGTTAACGCACAGCTGAATAGACTTATCACAAAACCGATTGTCTAAATGGTCAAATCTGCTTGGGCAGTCAATCTCCCTGTCAGGCGTGTTATCTAAGCACACGACGAAGCGACTATCTCTTAACATGTCTAAGGTGCGTTTTAAGGATGGGTGCTTGTCTACATTGTTTGACCACACAGCCCAATCCCGCCGCTTGTAAGACGCACACTCGGATAGTGTAATAGCGACACCTTCTTGCTTCGTGACTTTGCCTTCAGCGAGCAGATCATTAAGCATTTTTGCTAAACGACCTGGGTTCTCAGCGTAAGCTAAGGGCACCTGGAAAACAGAACCCTGGTATAGCAGAGCAAAATAATCGTTTTCTGTAGGTACATATAACTGATCACATATTCGACCTGGGATCCTGCATCTTCTGAACTCTTCTGAGATCTCCGTATCTTTCTCAATAGCCAGGCATAACTTGTTGATCAGCTCTGATACTTCATGGGTAAATTTCTTACTTTCTGGTGACTGGGTCACCAGCAAAGGAAAATTATTGTAAAATGGGAGGCTTTCTCTGCAAGACAAATAAAGCTGAGCCACACTTTTTCGATGATGCAAACGGCCAGGAGCACGCAGCATATCGACAAAATAAAAAAATGAAATGCTCACCACAAACAATATTGAGTTTAAATGACTGGTGAATCCACCACTTCCATTAACCAGTTTAACGTGCTCACAGATCTGCCGATAAAATCGGATAAAGCTTGCTTTTTGTCTTGTGCTATTCATTTTGCTACCTACTATTTTTTATTGTCCATGACTTACCCACCACGCAGGTTATCCATGATATTCAGGTAACGAATGTACGAATTACTGGCAATTGGTAATAATGGGATAGGTGACAAATAAGGTGCTTTTTTTCTGTGCCAATACAAACCAGTCTGAGATGACGACTCTTTTTGTTGCTGTGCGTATGCAGCACCATAAGCGAGTGACAGTGCCAGGCCATGGCCACACCAGCCAATCACACTGTCGATACTCTTGCGGTATGAGCTGATCACCGGGAAGTTATCTAGCGTGACACCAATCGTACCTGTCCATACTTTTTCAATATGGAGCCCAGTCAGGTCTGGTAAGTACTTATTTACTCCGGCAGACAGTTCTTTATAGACAGAACCCGGCCCATCACTTCCACGGCGTTGTTCGGCGATAATGCCGGAGGTGGAATAAAACGGTGCTCCACCACCAAAAATTAACCGATTGTCCGCTGTCAGCCTGAAATAATTGAATATCTTCCTGTTATCAATTACCGCATTTTCAGTTTTAAGTGCTAGTTGCTGACGTTGTTGTTCAGACAAAGGCGACGACATCATCAACGAAGTAGAAACAGGGATCACACGCCCTTTTTGAATACCCAGAGAATGAGAAAATCCGTTCATTGAAATAACAGCGCGCTCGAAATTGATACGCTTTTTACCAACCCATGCATGCCCTTCTTCCAGCTCCGTGCAAGCTGAATTAAGGATAATTTCACCGCCCAGTGCAGTAATTTTTTCGGCCAAAGCGCGTAACAACTTCACCGGATTGATCGTCGCAGTGTTGCTGTATTCAAGGGCATATCGGTAGCGCGGCCCATTGACGATCGCCTGTACCGAATGTTCATCATAGGTATTTAACTCAAACCCATTTCGATGCAAGGCATCGGATTCAAGCCTCAACTGCTGATCATTCGATGAGTTTGTTGATACTTTAAACTGGCTGCCAACGGTCAGGTCGCAGTCAAAAGCTTCCCTTTTTATCAAAGCGATACTGCTATCAACAGCATCTAGCGTATGCTGGAACATGGTGCGCGCTTTCTCTGGGCCAAACTTTTTTTCTAATCGGTGAAAAGGCGCACCAATGCCAGGACCAAGCATGCCCGAATTACGCCCACTGGCGCCAGAACCAAGCGTATGGGAGTCTATCAGGACGACCTTTTTCTCTTGTCCAAACTGCTTAAGCAGGTTGTACGCTATGGACAGACCCGTAAAGCCCGCGCCAATGATCAAATAGTCACATTGGATGTCTCCACTTAAACTTCCGCCCTTAAAGGCATCAATAGAGGGGACCCAAGGATTACCTGTGCTACGGGTATCTTGATTTGTTTTATAAGGCATTGGTCAACCTCATCAGTCGAATCAAATGCTTGAATCGAAACTTCCCGTGCACCACAAAATACTCAGGCGTTTGTTCGATGGGCTTCCACTTGTTCTTATAATTCACCTGATCCAATGCCGGATAAATTTTCTGTCCATAGCGCTCTAAAAAGCCAATAATGCGCTTCAGAAGCGGGCTCCTGGAAGGGAAGGTATCTTGTGCATCGTTCACACCGAAGAATGGCGTAAAGCCAAAATTAAGATAACGTTCGCCCTCAGACTTGAAGCGATTAATCGCTTCAGCATTAATAAGCTCCATCGTTCCCGGAGGCGCATCATTAAGGCGACGAGTCAAATCATGCATCCACCCTTGATACTGGCCAAAACTAGGCACATAACTGATATAGCCGATGATTTTGTCATCTTTAACTGCGACAAAAATACGTTCTTTGTCCAGGTCATTGGCTTCCAGATCGCCGACCATAAATGACAGCAGCTTTTTGTTACCTTTTTCCTGAAGCCATGAGCGAGTAATCTCACTCAACATCTCTTTTTGCTTTTCGCCTTTAAAGATATCAGCACCCAGTTCGTGGACCGTCACGCCAGCCTTCGCCGCCCTTTTAATTTTATTTCTCAGACTCATAAAGTGCTTACCAGCCAAAGAAAACGACTCAAGGCCTAGCGTGTAGGAGCAACCCATCTGGTTAACCTGAAACCCTTTTTGCTCAAATAGTGCGGCCTGTTCCTGACGAATTTGAGCCCCCGCAACTTCCCTTTTATGCGTCTTCGCGAATTCAATGAAGCCGTCCAGTAACACCGCTTGATCTTCATTGGCAGCAACAATACCAGCTAAAATAAACAAGCAACTACCGTCGTCCTCATAGGGGATATAGCCAACAACGCCATCTATGCAATAGGTTGATATGTTCTTGTTTAAAGCCAGGAACAATGACGGATGATCACCGTACTTTTCAGTGATCATGAACTGCCTGACTGGATCAATGGATTGAGATGGTAATTTTCTCGCGTCTGTAATCTGTTGCTCGAACTCTTTATAAATAGGGTGTTTCACCGGTTCAAAAGACAGCATTCGGGATTTAAGTCCATTACCAAACAGACTGCGATCACCAAACAGGTGTATCAGAATGCCCATTAATGCCCACTCAGGTTTAACAAAGTAGCACCAAGCTAAGGCAACCAAACCTGCCGTGAAGAAGTTGTGCGCAAAGTTATACAAAACGTAATAGATCTCGGGCACTTTCCCCTTATATTTACGATAGGCGATGGCACCAGGCAGATAACCTATTAAGTCAATGTAAGCAAACAGGAGAATAAACGGGATGATCCGCACTTCCTGCCAGTGATAAAGTGTCACAGCAACACTGATCAACAGTAAAAAGCCGTACTCCAGTCTTCCCAATAATCGGGTATTTTTGGTTTCAAAATTATTTACAGTATCCATATCACCACTCCAAAATCACACGTTGAATGTTTCATCGATAAGCACCTTAACTTCAGACATTCGTAATGGATTTGTCTCGATTGATGAAGTGGCGAAAACCATGTTTTTCAGCGATTTTGCTGACATCGATTGCCTGCTTATATGAGATTTCTTTACCCAGACTGTAATTCTGCTCAACGCCATCCATACCCAGTAAAATGGTCTCAGACAGGCAAGCTAAATTCACGCCTGGACGACAACCTATGATATTACAATCACTTAGCATAGCCCGGCGGTCAGGTAAGTAGACGAGACCGCCTTCATGGACTTCTCTGTCTTTATGTTCATCCAACACATCAAATGGCCGGGCCACATCAAATATTTTGCAGTTTTTAGGGAATATTTCGGCAGAGATGAACGCTTTACCTTCACTGGTCGCTGACAGAACACAGTCGAGATTTTCGCTGACGTTTTCAGTGTCAAGACCAACAAACAGGTTAAAGGTTGACTCTCCCTGAGCATGCCCGTGTTCAATCACCTTACGCATCATGTCTGGGACTTCGGGCGACTCACTCTGAATAAGCTGTTCTTTAACATTCAGAGCTTCTGCATATCGCCAAAATTTACCCGCTGCGGAACCCGGGCTAATTTCTGGAATTTCATTTAATACCTCAACCAGTGCATTTCTGAGGTTGACGTATTGCTCATCCAGTGGCGTATGTTGACTGCCAACCACATCCACGACGCCAAAACGATGAGATAGATCCATGAGTGCAATCCGACCCACAGAACCTCGTGCACCAATGACCATCAGATGCCTGTGCTCAATATCATCAGCAAACATTTCTCTGATGGCGTTACACGTCGATATCGCTGTCCAACAATTACCGGTCGTCAAATGAAAATCGTCTGAGGCAATATCCAGTCCACCGCGAGTGATCACTGAGGTATACGCGCCAAGTCCTATTAGATTCGCGTCAAAGTGTGATGCCTTTTGCAGATACTTTTTCATGAGTTTCGCTTTGTTGGCTCGACTCAGCTTTAACATACCTGTTGGGCTTATAGGACTATAAATCATCGCCGCATTGACGACGTCTCCCTGACCGCCGGTCATAGAAAACTCAAACACAGCTTGTGGTTCGTTTTCGATATCTCCCAGTGCAAACAGCCACTGAGACAATTCCATTTGCTGTTGTTCTGAGAAGTTTTCTTTGACTTTTTGCGGTAATCCCCGACGGATATCTTCCGCACTGGTTGAATGGAACAAAAAGGCAAGGCGGTATTCTTTACCCTCAGTTGGTGCCGGGAGTAATTGAATTGGTTTAGGTTTTTTCTTTTGCTGCTTTTTGGTTTTTTCTATTTCAACAACCGGTTTATAGCCAACCAGGAATCCCATTAGCTGGTCATAGCGCTTCTCACTGAGCAGCTCACAGACTTCTTCAAACGCGCCTAAAAACCGGCTAACTTCACTCCTGCTCACATTCAATGCTGGCTGAAAACGGATGGCTCCACCAAGCTCTGTTCTGTTAAGCATAGGCATGCAAAAGATGCCTTTCACATGGACTAAATAGCCGCAAATTAGCAAAGGCAGCAGGTCGCTTCTGTGTGCGTAGCTGACAATGTAATTGCCTTTGGTCTCGAGATCCTTGAAGTTTAAGGCATACATCAAACCCAGGCCGTTAAACGAAAAGTGCTGTGGGTAACGTTCCTGTAATCGTGTTAAACGCTCAACGATAACCTGTTCAAGCTCTTTCACATTATTCAGAACTAAGCGATCCTGTGCCTCCAAAGCATCCAGTACTCCCAGGCCAACGGCACACGCTAAGCCACCATTAGCGAATGTAGAACTGTGTTTGGAGTCAAACTCTTGCTCATATGTGCCCCGTTTCATGATCATGGCACCAATGGGAATAAGTCCTCCACCCAGAGCCTTAGACAACAGCAGTAGATCTGGCTCGATTTTGTATCGGTGCGCCGCTAATATCTCACCACTACGACCCATGCCAGTTTGGATTTCATCGAGTATGAACAAAGTGCCATACGTCTTACATAACTTAGCCGCATGCAGAAGATACTCTCTGTCTGCCGGGAGCATGCCACCTTCCCCCTGAACAGGTTCAATGATGAACGCAGCATATTTTCGGGTTTTGAGGGCCTGCTCTAGTTCAAACAGATCATTCAACTCCACTCGGTCATATTGATTTTTATCAACGATAACTGGATCACTATGGCGGTCACTGCCTGTCGCCGACAAAGCTGCAAACGTTTTCCCGTGAAATGAGTTATTGACCGAAAGAATATGACTTCTTTGTGTTTTCAGGCGGGCCAGTTTAAAGGCCGCTTCCACAGTTTCAGTTCCTGAGTTACTAAACGTTACGTATTCATATTTATCGCCTGCCAATGCAACCAAACGCGCTGCGAGCTCTTGCGTACTTTTAGGCAAAAATGGCTGAATAAAATTAGGTTGTTCCGTTGCTAGATACTCAGTAACTATTTGAGTTAGTTCACTGGAGTTATGACCTAACGGTAATGCCCCATATTGAGAAACACCATCAAGTATTTTCCGACCCTCATTGTCATAGTGATAAGATCCCTTACTACGGACAATGCTCAAATCTAACTTAAACTGCTCTAAAATCGACTGGCGATAAGGTTGACACTTCACGACGCTAAAACCTTTTAGTTCTTTAGTTGTTGTTCAAAACCGAATTGAGTTACCGGGTGAAAAGCCAGTAAATCGATTGTTCTGGATAAGTAATGAGCGGTATCATCAGAAAGGTACTTATGTGCACCAATACTTTCAAAAACGATATTCCTCACATCTTTAAGCGACTTCTGTATTTGATATCGTAAAGACAACACTTCCGGCACCAACCACTCCAGGTTCTCTGGCGCTACTTTGTGTGACAATCCACATACACTGTAACGGCACTGCGCCAACGTTCCTGTAACGGGAATGAAAATTGAAGGAGCCTGAAGCGCAGCGGGATTAAGACGCCCAACTAACGATTTACACACGCCTGTATACGCAGCGCCGATAAATAAATTGAAGTTCACCAGACCAGTACTCAGATACATTTCAAATGAATCGTCTTGCGCGAGCACCGACCATTCATTAGGCACAATGACGTTATTAAAGATCACTTCATGACTGTCGGTGCTTTTGAGGATATCTCCCGGCCAGAAAGGCTTTCGTTCCAACCCTTCAGAGCCATTAGAAACAATGGCCACCCCAGGTATGCCTTCTGCTGTGATGATAGAAACGGCAAAATAGTCGGCTACATGGCTCATCGTACAAGGCTTTTTGCTGCCGGATATGATGATGTAATCTTCCTCGGTGCTGGTCGCCGCAACACTGGTATGAAATATATCTTGGTTCCCTGAGCTTTCAGCAAAGGCAGAAGCGACTAAGGCATTGTTTTCAGATATGTCTTTGAGCAATGGCCCTGCAAACTGAAAGGAATTCGGATACATGGAAATGGTAGAAACAACGTGAAAATGCATGCACAACATCAATGCAGCTGAGGGGCAAATCATGGCGACGGAGTACACCACTTCCAGTGCATCTTTCATTGGCATTTCCAGCCCGCCAAACTCTTTTGGCACGATCATAGAGGGCAACTGAGTGCTTGAAATCAATGCTTTAATTTGCGCTGGAGTCATAGATTCCAGCTCAGATAATTCATACTCTCGCGTCAGGGCATAAAACTGCTCCAACGGAGCCAAAACAGGCAAAGAAGAATGGTTAAATGAATTCATGATAGAACAATCCTTTATAAAAATTTTTAGTGTAAATGCCTTCACATATAAACCCGAAATTCGCTTCTTCTCAGTCACAGTTGAGTTGGTAAAGCATTTAAATTTCGATTTATGTACTGGGTATCTGCCTCCAATAAACACAAAGCAACCCTCAAAGCATGAGCTTTAACTTTTGCTTAATAGCTTAAGAAAAAATGTCAGACACCTTTAAAAAGTGACTCATTATCAATGTAATTTATTATGCCACCACCCTACTTTAAAAAACACACAGCTAGCCCCTATGCGGTTTTTTATAAAACCACACCCACCAAAAAAATACAGAGTTTAGTTTCAGTAACCTTTAAGAAAATAAAGGCTCAATGTGAAAATAAAAAATCATTTTAATTACATAAAAAATAACCAAAAACAACAATGAATTAAAATAAAATCAAGTAAAAACCTTACGTTTTAAACGCTCTTAAAAACTGAGCTCTCACCAATCTAGCAAGAAAAGAAAATGTAATAAGGTCACTTAAGTTGACTTCACGATTCAAAAATAGATCAAGTTTATTTGCAACTTTTTGGTCATACACCGCTGAGGAAAGCACAGCTCTTTCAGGCGGAAATATGTAGTTGAATTCTCTACCAGATGAGTAACTTGAAATAATAAATTCATGCTCTTTTAATTTCTTTTTATGTATATTTTCATAATCTCTTACACTATTAAGTAACGCTATCGGATCATTTTCTAACAGGCTGCGGCACGTTTTTTCTACCAGCCAATCAGCGCTTAACAGGCCAAATGCAACGCCAGTTCCAGCATAGGGATCTATTGACAACATAGCGTCTCCGATCAGCGCAACACCTTCAATTTGATGCACGGCCCTTTGAGTATCCATATTAGGTCCGACCGTGATATTAGCCACACGTTCTGCGCTATCCATATCAGGACCATCCGGTAACTCTTTGAAAAAATTATGAAAGTTTGTTTTGTAGTCTTTTTTGAATTCTGATAGTTGCTCATCATGTAATCCAATACATAATAAGGTGAGATCACCATCACAGGGGAATGCGTACGCAACATGTTTTCCCCAAAACCACAGTTGTGAAATAAGTCCTGATGTAAGTTTCAGGTCTTTATAATAAGAAACATAAAATGTTCGGTTATTTTTTCTTTTCTCGTAAGATGCGTTAATCTTTTTAGCAACAATCGAATTACGACCGTCTGCTCCAACGATAAGATTTGCGAATAGCTTGTGCTTTTCGCCTCCTTCTAAATCATCAGCTTCTACACCGATAACTTTTTTAGGATCCGAAAATATAAGCGCTGTCATCTTGTAACCTTGCAGTAGAGTTACATTTTCATGCGCCGCAGCCCTTTTTCTTAAAATGGGATCTAACGTTTTACGACGAACATTGTATCCATGATGCTCAGCACTTACAGCTGGGTCTGGTTTTATCCAACCCCACTTAGTCCACAACTGTATAAAGTTTTTAATTGCCCCAGATTTTTCAATCTCATCAACAACATTTAACTTTTTCAATATAGGAGTGGCTACTCCTTGTAAAAAGTGAGTACAAACAGGTTTATAGCTATTGATGTCTTTTGACTTTTCAATCAGACCAACCGACAACCCTTGTTCTGCATATAAAATTGCCGCAGCACTGCCAACAGGTCCAGATCCGACAATTATTACATCATACCTATTTTTACATTTATGTTTCATTTCGAGCTTCACCGAACATACAACATACATTGGGTTAAAATTTATAATACATACGGGTACAAAAGACAAGCAATTGGGGAATAAATGTCTAAAAAAATGAAAGAAATAATAAAACAAACACTTAAAATGAAACATTAAATTAACAAATAATTGGGAATATTTATGATGATCCTGTGCTTTTACAGGAATAAATTAACTCTCAAATGGCCGTAGTTATGAGAATTTGCATATACATTTAGATGAATTATTAAATTATTAATAGAGCGGTTCAAATTGACGCTGATTATATACAGAAATCATCGTTCCTAACTTAATGTGAGAAACCCGCATCGTCACCTGTGACGGGAATTTAACCGCTGAGGCAAAGTTCGTGACACGATTAATCAGACTCAGGTCATCACCTGTAAAAATGGACAGATACACAACCCATTAATTTGTTACCGAAGAGGGGAACCCGGCTACAATCAGCAACCAGGTAAAAGTGTCGAAAAAATGTACGCAAAAAACAAAATCGTGTGTATAAAAAATGTCTACATATATCTAACAGGTGACGTGCCGTACTGATTCTCCAAATAAACACATGCTCCATGCGTATCACACGCACGCTTACTTTGGGGTCATAGGTTGTACTCTTGAACGTCAACATGAACGCTCAATTTAATACAAAAAAACTGGATAATCTTTGGTTTTCAATCACAATTTCCGATCACAAAACAAGAAGGGTAGAGCGGGTATGAATGCTCATGTTGATGATTTTTTGTGAAGTCAATTTTTAACTTGCCTTTTTAAACAGGTACGGGTACTTTTTTTCTCCGTGGAAGAAAATGACGCTCGTCAGCTTACAAAAGCATACGCCAGACGGACAATTTGAGCGGTAGGCCAGTCTGACAGCTAAACACCCATATTAAGAATGATTAACAGGATCAAGGGTGTTGATTCCACCTACCCACAACACATAAGGAACATCATGATAGAACTTACACAGATAGGTGCGCACCTCATCTTTATTGGTATTGCCTTCTTCCTGGTCGGTTTAATACAAGGTGCGCTGATACCAGCTGCAAAAAATTCCCGTATGGCACTTTCTGGCCACCTCACCGCTGTTCAGTGCGCCATGGCACTGGCGATCTTTGGCATTATCTGGTCACTGGTTGAACTGCCTTATTATTTAGAAGTTTTTGCTGCTTATGGCTCTGCATTGGGATTCATACTTATTTGGATCGGCATCACATTTGCCTCATTAACAGGCGCAAGTAAAGCGCTGCCCATCGCTGGCGCGGGATTCTCAGCAAACGTCTCCGCAGAAATTATGTTGAAAGTATTGGTCGGTATTGGGTCGCTGCTATCGTTAATCACCTGTGCTTTATTGGTGTTTGGATTATTGTCATTACTTAGTTAGTGAGTAATTGATGGCTGAACAAGTTAAGAGTGCACTCTAAGGAACTCTAACTTCAGTCAGCAATAATATGTAGATACGAACAGCTCATGCCCACATTGACCAGTGGGCAACGAAGCGCGATTTACAGGCAACAATGCCCAGTCACACGTGTGAGACAGAAGCTCAACAAAACACACGCTATTACGTTGAAGCATCAATGTGAATTTTTTTAAAGTTACCAAAGTGGTTTCTACATCTTCTCTCCATAGCCTGACCAGTGCTATTGATTACTGTAACAACACCTCTATCACTTTATGTTATGTCTGATGTTTAAGACCAGCGCTAACTCAGAGGCACTGTGTTACTTGATGCTCTTTCAGCAGTGTAGATAAAGTTTGCTGTGAACGATAACCCTGGGTGTAAAACACCAGCTCCCCTTGATTATCAAAGATCAAGGTCATCGGGACCGGCGGGTTTGTTCCTAACGCCTGAATAAACTCACGACTGCTTAAAAAGGCGGGAAATTCATTGTGTTTTCGCTTAAGTGCACGACGTAAATCGAGGCGATTACCATTCACGCCCATCATCACGGGCTGAACGCCAGCACACGACTCGACCAGGTCACTCAGTGCGACATGCTGCTTTTCACACCAGCGACAGTTTGGCATAAAAAAAGACATCAGCACTGGCGCCCCAGTAAACGGGGCCAGCGTTTGCAGCTCGCCATAAGCAGCGTCATCAAGACGCTGCATGGGTTGTGTATAAAAGTCAGTCGCCTGACTCTCATACACCAGGCAACTGGTCAGCAACATGGCCACCCATTTAAAATTCATAGGTGAGCCCGAGGTAAGCCTGTCTGCCTCTCAATGGGCCATGAATATACACCACATCATAGCCACCTTCAGCATCATACATCAGCGGACTGCCCATATCTTCAGCCTGATTATAATCAAACAGATTGCTGGCACCAGCGTACAGACTGAGAGCTTTGGAGAGTGGCTTAACCACTTTTAAGTCAACCGTGACATAACTCTCAGCTGTGGTGGGTTTGGCAAACTCGCCGTTGGCATCGTTAAAACCTTCATAGCCGTATTCTGTCAGATCGCGACTCGCCACCCAGATTGCACTGGTTATGATTTCCCATTCATTAATATGCAAGTCGGTGCTAAGCGTCGCGCGCTTTTCAATCGGTGCGATGCCAAAGGAGGCCTTGAATGTGTCGTCGTAATGATACTGCTCCGCGATTGCTGACACAGTCAAAGTATCTGAAACCTGCCAGTTTGCCGAAATATCCACAGCGGTCACCGCGGCAGTTTCTGCCAGCTGAGTGAGCACCGGCGTGCCTGAATCAGTATGAGACAAAGTGGCTAAGTGCTCCACTTTAGTATGTGCGGCTGAGGCTGTAACAGTCAGCATTTCTGTCTCATAGCTGAGTGAGTATGTCGCCGATTTTGAGCGTTCTGGTTCACTGACCTCTACCTGAAAACCTTTACCGGAATCCAATATGCCGTGGTCACTTTCAAAGAAAGATAAAGGTGCGCGATAACCCTGCCCCAGTGACAAACGTGAGGTAAATGAATCATTGTGGAAATAACGCATGTCGACTCTGGGGGACAGGATGGTTTTGTCGATTTCAATGCCTGGCTTTTGTGGATCAACAAAGTCGGCCTGGATCTGATCCAGACGTAACGCAGCTGAGACCTCAACGGATTCGTTTGGTAACCAGGTATCCTGTATATAAAGTCCGGTTGTATCGTAATCAAAGCTGTCCGATACATAATTTGCAGTGCTTTCGAGCGCAGCAGACGAGGAGCGCATCTTTTCATCTCGTTTGTCCGCGCCAAAGGTAAGCAGGTGCTCAGCATTCAGATCATAGTTAAAGCGCACCGAGTAATAGTACATAGTGTCTTCAGCATAGTAATCTGTGCTTTCATAAAATGAATCTTGAATATGATCAACATAGGCCAGGCTGGAGGTCACGTTCAGGCGGGATGAAATCTCATGTAACCAGCTCAGGCTGGCCTCTTCGCGCTCTGTTTTAACCCATTCCGCAGTTTCCCAGGCATTACCGATGTAGCGATTTCTGACATCATCGTTTACGAATAAGGCGTCTGCTTCCCCTTGGCTGACACTGGCTAACGTAGCAGAGATACTGGTTGCAGTATCACCCAGAACCGGGCCACCAAACACTTCTGATTGGGTTTGATTCAGCCGCACACGAATATTGTCCGAATAACCAATATCATGAGATACCATTAACGTCAGTGACTGATTGGTCAGGGCCGGATTTTCACTTACGCCGTTGCCATCACCATCAAACTGATCCTTGTTATCATACTGACCAATCAGGGTTGCTCGGGTATTGCCATCAGCACTGATGCCATTTGCCAGCGCAGAGATCAGCTTGTATCCACCGGTACCCGTCGCCATATCCAGTTCTATTTTATCTTCGCTGGGTTCAGCGGTAACCAGGTTAACCGTACCGCCAATGGCTTCCGGCGCAGTGAGTGAAGCACCCGCACCACGGGCAATTTCAATACGTCCGATGCCAGATGCCGCTACTGAGTCCATGCCGTAAAAGCCAGAAATCATAGTATGCATGGGGATGCCATCAACGAGAACATTAGTATGTTCTCCTTTTAATCCATTGATCATGATCCGCTTTGCACCACACATAGCGCACTCATTAGACACACGAATGCCAATGGCATTTTGGATTGCATCTGCCAGGCTGGAGGACTGGGTGTTTTTTATATATTCGTTTGAAAGCAGCTCCGTTTTGGCAATATCGTCTTTTAATGCACCCGACTTGATCAGGCGTGAACGCACTCCTTGTACCTCAATTTTTTCTACTGACTTGTCCACCCCGGTAGCAGGCGCAGATGCAGCTGACGCAATGACCGTCAGCGTTGACAAAAGCAATGACATGTTTGTGAGATCCTAGTTCTTATCTTAGTTAAAACCCACAAATGTTATAATATAACATTTCAGTTTTCATTAAATTGGGGTTAAATACTAAAAACGTAAGACGAAGTGAATAATTTAGTCAGAAAACAGCGCACAGACCTGCCACAAAAATAGTGCGTACTTAGGCTGTTTTTTTACCATTAAGCCTCTTGCCAAACTGTATCTCAGCCGATTTAATAACTTTAGCCCTGCCCAAATTCGCAGTGGCAAACATGGTTCATTCAAGGAGAATTGACATGTCAGAACTCACTCATATTGATCTGGTTGAGGCTTATATTCATGCCTACAATACATTTGATATCGCCGCGATGCTGGCACTGTTAGATGACCAGATCGTGTTTGAAAACGAAGCTAATGGTGAGATCACGGCCAGCGCGCATGGTAAAGCGGCGTTTGAGCAACTCGCTGTAAAAGGGGCTGCGTTATTCGAAACCCGCCAACAGACAATCACAGAATTAGCTCTCGAAGAGCAGGCAGCCACAGTCTACATTCAATACCAGGCTACGCTTGCAGCGGATCTGCCAAATGGCTTAAGTGCCGGAGACACGCTCCAACTTGAGGGCGAAACCCGGTTCCGTTTCCACAACAATAAAATAAGTTACATTAGAGACGTGAGCTGAGATACCATCAGCCAGGATAGTTTATTAAGCCCTGAAGGAGCAATTGCATGACCTTTGAACACTATATAGCATTGTTTATCGCAATGTTTGTTGTCGCCATCATACCCGGACCTGCCGTATTCGCCATTACATCGGCCTCACTTGCCAGTGGATATAAACGGGGCATATTTATGACTGCGGGCTTACTGCTGGCCGATTATGTGTTCATTTTGCTTGCAATTTCTGGTCTGGCTGTCGTTGCCGAGGTGTTAGGTGGCGCTTTTGTTATCATCAAGTACCTCTGCGCCGCCTACCTGATCTGGATGGGTATTTCCTTGTTACTATCAAAGCCCGGTGCTTCGGCCACTGGCACGGCAACACATAGCACCCAATCGGCCGTACTGAGTGGTTTTTTACTAACGCTGAGTAACCCCAAGGCCATAGTTTTTTATGTTGCTTTGTTTCCTACCTTTGTGGCCATAGAAAGTATGACCTATACGGACATTTTAGGGATCATGGCATGCGCAACGCTGGCATTTGGTTCAGTTAATCTGGGGTATGTATATCTGGGCGGTCAGGCCAGAAAGCTAATATCTACACCACGACGACTGACCATGCTCAATCGCTGTGCCGGCTCGGTGTTAGCAGCATCGGGCGTTACGGTTGCTGTTCGCTGAGCTGTTCAACAGAGGCCACGCCGTTATACGTGTGGCCTGAACAAGGCTTAACTGAATATCAGAGGCTTTGTTAAGTTCACGCTCAAAGCTCTATAGCCAGAATACAGCTATTTTGTGAGCCCGCACTGCGTTTGTCCGGATCATGAAAAGTATCAAGGATATGAAATCCGGCTTTTCGCATCATACCAGCCGAAGCCAAATTTTCCTCATGTCGCTCAATTAACACGATTTCAGCGCCGACTTGCCTGGCCTGCGTAATACACGCCTGTAACAGGGCTGTGGCAATGCCTTTCCCGCCGTGCTGACTTGCAACGACCACATCGCCGATAAAGTACATCAATTTCTGATGCGTGTATTTGTTTAAGTAATCCGGGCTATGTGTTGCGTCAATCAGTACCGAGCAGCCGATAATTTCGTCATCCTGTACTGCCACCACGGCACTTGCTGCCCCACGCTCGAGCAACTCAAACTCAGCATTGACCCCGTCTTCGGTGAGGTAATTCCATTCATTCTGACCATGCTGCCATAGCAGGGCTTTTAGTGTGTCGGCTTCGGTCGGTAAAGCGAGTCGATAGGTGATCATCTGGGTATTCCTTACATTGTTATTATCTGTCAGACCTGATTTCACTGCCCTTAAGAAGGTACCATACACTTTATCTTCCAAAGTTGTGATGATACACGCAAGTGTAAATGCCCTTTACACTAGATTCGGTCAAAGCGTGGTCATCGGTCCCGATAACTGTACCACTATTTCCTTTAAGACCGGTAATACAGAGATCACCAAGAGTCCCGCCATCGCCAGATTAAAGCGCTTACGACTGGCGGTACTGTTCAGCCAATTTTTTAGTAGTGAGCCAAACAACAGCCAGACACCAACACACGGAAAGGACACTAACAAAAAAGTGGTGGCAATCAACATAGTCTGAGTATCAACGCCACTACCCACAGTGGTAAAGGCAGCAATCGCGCCGGTCGCCACCACCCAGGCTTTACCATTGATCCATTGAAACAAGGCGCCTTTTAGGAACGAAAGTGGTTCACCCTGACTATCCGTATCCTGGGTCTCGGCTGAACGCGCGATCAACCAGGCCAGATACAGCAAATACAGCACGCCCGCACATTTAATGATCATATGTAGCGCGGGAAACCACTCAAATAAGCGAGAAAAACCAAGCCCAACTAACAGCAGCATAAAGGCAAAGCCAATGCATATACCGCTGAGTAAAGGCAGACTTTTTTTTACGCCAAAGTTCACGCCAGAGGTCATGACCATGATGTTATTAGGGCCTGGTGTAACAGAAGACGAAATCGCAAAGAGGATAATTGCATAGAGGTATTCCATACTGGGCGTTTCCTTTTTTGTTATCTAATCTTCTTTTACAGATCTCTGTGCAAATAGACAAGTAGCAGTGTGGCCCCAAGCTTGAGTATGCTCATTTACCTAGCGTATATTCAATGTTGTGATAAATAGGCAATATAGCTTTTGTAATTCGGTCACGCTTAAATGTGCTCGCGAGAAAAACTCGCCCAGAGTTCTGAACGAGCCTTCCCTCGCTTGTTTACAGCTCAGTATGCTTACTAAATACAGTCGCAAAATGTGGCAACACTCGCTCGCTGATGCGCTCACCAAAACGGCTACTGTGGTCGCCTTCAAACACTTCTACCTGTACCTTGCTATTACTGGCCCGGCTCAGCTCACCAAGGCGCATACTGCCGTCTGAGATCCAACGGTACTCATCTTTATTACCCACCTCTACATGTACAGTTTGCAACTTACTCAGGACATGTGGGTTTGTGTATAGTCTGAGCAACTCACCAAACCCGCCTTGCCAGGCGTCTTTGCTGCTCTCAAGCTCAGTATAATGGGGGCCAAACGCATCACTTTGTGTGCCTGCAAACGCACTGCCATAGGCAAGCACCAATGCCAGATTAGAGTGATCGACCCCTTGTTGCCAGAGTTTTAACCCCTGATAATCGGCAAATGCACTTGCCATAAATGCCGCGGGGTCGGCTGCTTTTGCCAGTTGCTGACGAAACAGCTTATAACCTGCCACCGCTTTCTCATCAGCCAGATAGGAGTCTTGCATGCCCTGCTCTGAAAACAGACCCGGGCTCATGGCATAAACATGGTTGAAGTGTTGCGGATATTTGGCGGCAAAGCGCAATGCGCCTGTTCCGCCCATAGAAAAACCAGCAATGGCAGTGTCTCCGGGTTGCTTGCTGATCCGGTAATTTGCATTCACAAAAGGCAAGGCTTCTTTCATCACAAAGTCTTCAAAATTACCGTGCGCTTTTGAATTGACGTAGAAACTGCCGCGCAAGGGGGTATCCCCATCTAGCATGACGACAATAAAGTCCATTCTGTTTCCGTCTTGCACGAATGTATCAAAGCGCTTAGCCAGACTCTGAGCAAATCGATCTGGCCAGTTATAAGCGCCCAGAAAATACAATACCGGATAACTTTGTGTGCTGGTGTCATAGTCTTTGGGCAGATAAACACTGATGGTGCGGTTGGGGTCAGTGCCAATATAACTGCCCTCAATGGCCTGCGAATAGTAAGCGTGTTGTACCAACTTTGCCTGAACAGCTGCACTTACAAGGGCTACACATGTCAGCAATGCGGTTAATAGTCTCTGCATCATCATTATTCCTTTTTATTATTTGCATCTAAGCTACCCAAAGCATATTGTTTAATCCAATATATAAATCACCTTTATTTATATCTAATGAATATAGATTGGCTCGACCTTAGAAAACTCCGCTATCTGGTTACCGTTGCCCAGGAGCTCAGCTTCAGCAAGGCAGCTCGGCGATTGAATATGGCCCAGCCCCCGTTAAGTCAGCAGATCAAAAAAATTGAACAACAACTTGGGTTTACCGTTTTTGAACGCTCAACACGTCAGGTCTCATTGACACGCAGAGGAGAGCGACTGATCCAGCATGCTGATAAAGTACTGGAAAGCCATTATGCGTTAATGCGTTATCTGGGAGCTGAGCAGTCAAGTGAGCTACTCCCTTTGCGCTTAGGTGCCATCGGTCTGGCAATCGATGTGTTAATTGCGCCCCGTATTGCGCCTTTTCACCAACAGCATCCGGATTATCTGATTGACCTGGAAGAAGGCACCACCCAGCAACTTATCTCACAATGTCACGCCCAGTTGCTGGATGCCGCAATTATCAGACTGCACCAACATACCCTGTCTGATGAGCACTTGTATCTTCTGAAAAAAGAGCCCTACGTACTGGCAGTGCCGCGAGCATGGCAACTCACCGCAGCAGAACTGTGCTTGTCAGCACTGGCCAAAAAACCCTATATTAGCTATCCACGGGATTTGCATCCTGAGCTATATGATGAAATTAACCAGGCATTTGCCATCGCACATGTGCGTCCCAAACTGGTCCAGCAAGTCAAAACCAAATCAGCCACACTGGCGCTGGTTGCTAATCAGGTTGGTTTTGCAATCGTACCGGCCTCATTGTCTGAGCCAGACAACAAGCACATTGATTTCATACCGATAAAACAAGCTTTGCCCAGCGTAGATTACTACCTCTATTGTCGTGATTTAGAGCGGCATCCTGGGCTCAGAGCACTGCTACGTCTGCTGAAAGAAGAGCTAAACGACATGACTCCTCCTGTGCGTGAACCTGAAAAAGATGATCTAGATTTAATTTAGTTAAAAATTAATATTTATTCCTTTGACATTGGATAACAAAAGTAGATAGCTTGTTACCGAAAATTAAAACACAAAGGAAATGAAAAATGATCACAAAAGTTAAAGCATTGACACTTGCAGCGGTTTTAAGCACTGGTTTTGTGCCAGGTATGGCATCTGCCGCTATCAACAACAATATTGGCGAGTGTGATTTCTACAGCTTATTTGAGCAATACAATCGGGACGATTATGTGACCCGGGTTAGCGCATCTGTTTCTTACAAAGGCTATCAGGATTGTGCGCTGGATAGAAACAACTATGTAAAATCTGTGCTGGCAAAAACCTCTGCGCGCAGAAATGCACTTGAGGCAGACATCCGCCAAAAGATTTATCAGAGCGTCGACGCTAACCTGAATGGCAGCTTTGACCTTGACTATGTTAACACCAACCTAAATGGTCCTATGGTATTTGAGCTGCGTGAATCAGGCGGTCGCATCTTAGCAAAAGTGGGTGGTGTCGGTATCAGTTCTACCGCAAAAATAACCTTAAAAAACACCCCGTCGTTTATTTTCAAAGCCTATGGCAGGATCAACTCCCCTGAAATCTGGGCAACCGCAGACTACAATGCCTTCAGTGGTGAAGTGAGCAACATCAGAGTGAATCCGGTCAACCTGAACATTGACTTTGAAACGCGCTTTTTGGGGATCAGCATCCCTGGCCTGTCAAACCTGATAGACAACTTTGTTGAATCCAAGCTATCGAGCATGGCATATGCCGCCATTAACAGTGATAAGTTAACCGGTTCTCGCACTATTTTCTCTCTGGATAAAGCGATCCCAAGCGGTGAATTTTTCTATGGTGGTGAAGATTTGGGAGTGAAGGCAAAAGATGCGATTCGTCACATCATCAGTGGTCAGTCCGTCCGTATTTCTGTCTCGGGTAATTCACTGGGCTACACCACGCATTCAGCTTCTTTAAACGTTAAGCTCTCTGACACGCTGGAGATACAGTTAGATAGTCAACGCAGAAAGAACCCGCTGGGCCCTGACAACTGCCCGGTCACTTGCCACTAAAAAATTTAAAAAGTAATCTGAGGCACCGCTGTCAGTGCCTCATATTTCTATACTCAACGCGTGCTTACTTGATCTCCCACTTTAGGTAAGGCGCGTTTATCAAGCAGCTTAAAGTCACGCAAATCGATCAGGGCACTGAAAACCTGCTCCTGTCGGCGATACACTATCAGTAAATTGCCCTGTTTGTTTACAGCCTGTGTTATCAGATCGCTGTAACCACTGATGATTTCGGTGTAGCCGGAGCCATCAAGACGACTCAAAGCAAAAATGAATTCATCATTGTAATCCAGCTGCTGATCCGCATTGCTGTCTTCATTGATAAGCTCGTAGAAAATCGCCTGATTTTGCTCACTCAGCCGAGTGCCTTCTTGCTCCAGGGTATCAAAGCGATAGATAAGCTGATCCACTGAGTCGAACAGCCAGCGAGATTCATTGGTACTGGCGTTGACCAAAATGGCGTTTTTCATACGCGACTCTCGATAACTGCTAAACATTTGGTGCGGCCCGCTATTGCGCTTAAACCCCTCTATCGCAGAGAGATCTGACGCGTCGACTGTCAGCTTTTCAGATTCCAGTGGGATTAAAAAGTAATCGTAATCTCCCAGCTGTACCGGATAACCCAGATCCCAGTTCTCTTCCTGGTCTTTATCCTCAGCCAGGTTCAACGTTACGTTTGGCTCACTGCGCTCCCTGAGTAAGTCTTTGCTGACTTCATAAACAAAGAGTGCGCCCAAAAACAATGCTGTGAGCAAAATGATCAGGCCGTTAATCCGCCAAATCCAGGAAAAGAAAGTCTGTGATTTCATAGTGACACAGGGTCCTTTGTATTGTGATAATTTCCCTACTATGCCTTTATTTCGGGCACAAAAAAAGGCGCTAATAACAGCGCCTTCTCAGCATGGATGTTATGCCCGAGATGTTATGGGTTCAGCGCCAATTGGCTGTGTCTTCACTTCCTGCGCATACACGCGTTTCGTTGCGGCCATACAAATGGCAGCCAACAGCAGCAGCATAGTATCCACCAGCAAAACGTCCCGCAGTGCAGCACCATCGAGCAGGCTGGACGTACTGTAGAACAAGGTCCAGTCGCTGATAGCCGTAATTGCAAACAGTGCAGCAGACGCGCTCAGCAACGCCTTACAGAACAGCTTTTGGTTGCTCATCAGTTGCGATACCACAATACTGATAACCCAGATAAGGTAGAAGCTCCGTTCAATCAACTCTGTCCGCCCCAGGTACTCAACCGGCAACGCTCGTGCCAGTGCGAACCCTGCCGCAGTAGCCGCCACAACACCAATAAAGCTCCCAGAGGTCAAACGCCTTACAAAGTTAAGGCTACGCTGGCTTTGGTTACGTTGTTTAGCGCGTTTAGCAATCCACATCAGATTACCTGTGATGATCACATAGGCAGTCGCCAGACCAAACAAGAAAAACGCCAGGCGCATGCCATAACCCGCAAAATCACCAAAATGCAGACTGGCAATGGTCGACAAGCCGCCACGCACGGCATTGTCATAGTTGTCCATGGTCAGATAAATTTGCTCCTGACTGCTCATCAGATAGCGCACTTCACGCCACAAGGAAAAGTCTTCGTTACTGGTCGCAGCGAACACCAAAATTGCATTCTCATCACCAAAGTGCTCAATGCTGATCCTTTGTATAGTGACATCGCCCATAGTAGACATTGCTCGACGATACATGTCATCGACGCCTGTCATGGCCATACGCTTATCGACTTCTTCCAGGTGAGGCTGATCGAACCCGGCCGCATCCAGCAAGGCTTCCTGATTGCCCTGATACAAAATCACCGCGTAGGAGATCTGGTAAATGATCACCAGATTAAATACCAGGCCAGTAAATGCATACATCAGGTGCATCGGCAGGCCCATAGTACCTATCAGGTTATGCGCATCAAGCCACTTATCTTTATTGCCGTCTTTTCGATACTGAAAGAACTTGCTGAACACTTTGCGCCAGTGGATCACTATGCCACTCAGGATCGCCACAAAAAAGAACAAGGTAACCAGACCAACAAAATACAGCCCTGCGCGTCCCAGCCCCAGATCGTAGTGCATTTTGTACAGGAAGTGAGCATAGTTATGCGTATCGCTGCTGGCTACGATTTCGCCTGTAATAGCGTCCAATAATAAGGCCTGATGAAGGTGGTCTTCACCGGTGATAGGATCTGGCTGAGCCAGCTCGCTCTCAAACCGGGCCTCAATAAACGGATTGTGCTGGTCAGGGGCATATATAAACATGCCACCATGCATATCCACCTGATAATTTTTCTCAATGGTGGCGATAGCTTTATCAAAAGCCGGATGCTCAGTGTTATGCGCAGCATCAATCAACAAAGGAGTGCGCTCCCAGCTGGTGATATTGTCCTTAAACAAAGTAATAGCACCGGCAAAAAACACCACAAACAAGACGGTAGAAATGATCAGACCGACCCAGGCATGCGCATTAGTCAGTGATTTAAGGGTTTGATTGTTCATTATCTGATTTACCTCAGCACCATCAGGGCAGTATTAAGTAAAACGGATGGCACCAGCGCCAACATCAAGGCCCTGAAAGACTTCCAGGCCGAAGGAAATGAGTAGGCCCATACCAGTGCCGCTGCCCAAATGGGAAACGCCAGAATAAGACCAATTAAGAGACGGGTTCCCTCTGAAAATGGCAACAGTAAATTCAGATTAAGCACCACAGAGATGGATAAGAACAGGCCTATGAACAAACCCGATAATGTTTTAGGCCACATAGCTTGCTCCCCCAAAAAGCAGGCTAAACAAACACACGCCTCCCGTAATCGACAAGGTGCGCCCTCTGGAATAACCCGAGCTAATCGTCACCGTAAACAAACTCAGCATAAACACCACCAGCGCCGCCAACATCGACGAAACCCAGGGGTAATCAAAGCTAAAAGTTACAATACCAAGTAAAAATAAAGACATAGCACCAAATCCAGCCAAAGGTCTGGGTAATGCACGCGTGATGATAATTTGTCGCTGACTGCCGAGATACAAACTCAGTGCAGCAAGCCAAAGCGGGATAATTGCAATAAAACTCATATTTATACTAATCGTTATCATTTGCAATTATGGTACGGTTTTAAAACCAGACATTCAACTACAAAGCACAAAATATAGTCGCTCTGGCGCGAAGGTCGCCCCTATTCGGTCATTATCTGTGTGTCCTGGTCATGGCTATTCCACTTCATTAAAGTTTTGTTTCTTTGAACAATTTCTGCTTGCAACCCCGGTGACTTTGGGATTAGATGAATTCAGGCCTGCCAGGGCAGAGTCCTCGCCAGCCTGTACATAAAGTATTACTGCATATCCACGCACTCTGACAAAATGTTCAGAAACAGAACAAGGAAAGGACAATGCATATTGAACTAAAACAGGCCTGCGATACCGACAAACCCTATTTATTAAACCTACGCCTGCAAACTATGGTGGAGCACCTGGAACGGGAGGGGGTTTTTCTCAGTGACGAGGCGCATTTGTGTCGGCTTGAGGAAGACTATGCCCATTCTCACTTGCTGATCATTGATCAGGTAACGGTCGGTACCCTCAAATTCCGACTGAGAGACAAGCAAGTGGAAGTGATGCAGTTACAAATTGATCCTCAATACCAAAAGCAGGGACTTGGCCGTAACACACTCAGGCACATGTTTGCGCAATATCCCGAACACCCTTTTCTCCTGACTGTGCTTAAACATAATCCGGCCCGTCATTTATATTTTTCGCTGGGCTTCAGAACCTATGATGAAGACGAATTTGAATACCATATGCGCCGACCAGCACAGAGCACACTTACTGCTTAGTTTGCACAGAGCCGGATAACAGGCGCTGAAAATGTAAATCAATCAGTCCGTCAATAGCTGCCTGATTGCGCACGATGGCCAGATTGAACTGCTGCAATTGTTGTTCACTAAACAAGCCAGGCCGGATCATATAATGTGCGGGGTTTTTATGTACGGTCAGACGGCTTGCTCTCACATGTGCTTTGTAGGGGTCTCGATTAATTAAATAAATACCCGTGAACAAATCTTCCACCGCATAGTCGACACGCTTTTTGACCAGCAAATCAAAACGCTCTGTGGCCAGGTTAATGTCCACCACACAATCCGGGCACTGCTGAACTATGCGTGAAAAAGCGTCGCCATAGACACTGCCGCGATTCACGGCCACGATAGATTTGGTTAAAAAGCTTAAGGTAGGCGCAAATGCACTTTGAGGACTCAAAGGGTTATCAACGTGGCGAAACAACTGCATCACCTCATCCCGATAAGGCAAGCTGAACTCCGAAAACCGGCGTCGTTCCTGGGTAAAGCTGGCTGCAAAAATCACATCGACTTTACCTTTTTTAAATTCTTCAAAGGTCCGGCTGGATGAGGGGAATGATACATAGCGCCAACATAAATTGGCACTTTTCAGGACCAACTCGAGGATCTCAATATCCAGCCCGTGATATTGCTCGCCTACCCGGTAAGAATAAGGTGGCCAGTTGTCGCTGGCACTGACCGTAACGGTTTGCCCACAGGTCTGTGCCGCTGCATTAAATGTACTAAAACATAGCAAGCTGACAAATATAAACGCTAAGTAGCCTCGACCTAATTGCACTTTTACCTACCTATTTAAACAGGTATCTAAGCTTATAACATATCAGGTACTTTTTCCGCCAGTTACCAAAGACAAATTATCTGTCACTCGCAGCAGTGCTCTTCAAAGCACCTTACTATCAACCCGGATAAGCTATCCAGCCAAAGCTCGCTAACAAGGTCGGCATCACTATTCAGCTCAACCATCAGGCCTACTTCTTGATCGCGAACAAAACGAACCTGTAACCAATGATAGCGCTGCTCGAACGCAAATACCTGCTCGTCTGTCAGCCAGTCCTGCCCACTCAGACCAAACCTTGGCTGAGCAAACAGCTGCTGCTCCGGCAATTCACTCAGATCTGCAAAAGCGATCGACACTCTGGGAGCCTGGGTTTGCACCAGCGTTTTAAATGCCTCATCTGTGCTAAACATACTTAGCCAGCCATAACTGTGCCCACCCACCGGATATCTGGCTAAATCCGCTTGCGTCAGTGCCAATTGTGAACCAGGTTCATCACCCGCATGCAGCAGCAACGGCGCACTGTGAGCAAACCAGCCCACAGCCTGCCCCACTTCCACCGATACCCCGCTGTCACCGCCTGTAAAAGGCTGTCTGCCATTGTTTTCCAGTGCAACAACAACGGCACTGTCACCGCTACATTGATGGTAACTGTGTGCCAGGGCAGCAAATAACACGGCTTGTAGTGATGTGCCCTGACGGGCTAAGCGCGGTAATAGCAAAGCTAGCTGCTGTGGAGTAGCTAGCTGTACCTGGCTATAAATAGGCTTATTATTGTGAAGCTTTGTGAGTTTACGCTCCGCTTCCTGACAAAATGCGCCACGCGTGCTGAGCGCTTCCCGCCAATAGCTGAGATCGGCATTAAAATGGCCCGCCATGACCGCATTGTGGCATTGCCGCTGCCAATGCAATAGCGTCCAGTCCCGCTGTCTGTCGAAATGTGTGGGGGCGTTCAGCAGGCTTTCGAGGTCGCTACTGAGTACTTGCAAGCTGATGTCATCCACCAACAAATGGCTGATCCCTACCGCGACTATATGCCCATAGCGACTTCGATAGCTGGCGATGGAAACCAACTGTTCAGTCAACGAAGACTCAGCCAAACAAGCTCTAAATGCCGCCCGGGCTTGCTGTTTAAAATCATCAAAACTCGATACTGTGAGCTCAGCACTGAGGTGTAAAGCCCCTTTACTCACGCGCTGTGTCATGTTTACTGGGTCAAAGCGCAGCCTTAAAGCCGGGTATTTCAGCAGTAATATACGCACAACCTGATGGATTTTTTCGCAGCTTAGCTGTTGTTGAGTAAACAACATAGTACATACCTGCCAGCGCTCAATCCCATCGATATGGATCATGGCCAGCTTATTAGGCAGAGCAAAGTTAAGCAACGCTGGCTCAAAACGCAATGATGTGCGAGCTGAAGAAGACGTCAACCGGGCCAGAGGTACATCGCTGAGCAACTGACTTAACGATACTGACCAGCCATGTTGTCTGGCACGGGTTTGTAACGTCAGTGCTTTCAGTGAGTCACCTCCCTGTGCCTTGTAACCTTTGCCCCTATCGAGTTCGGCCAAAGGTACATTCAGACTTCGCGCCACCAGCTCTGGCAACGTTGCCACCTGTTCGTGTTGCTGTAATCTAAGTTCAGCAACGCGCTTTAAAGCTGGCTTATCAATTTTACCAATCGCAGTGGTTGGCAGCTGCGTGTAATAAAAAAACTGTGCTGGCAACATGTAGGCAGGTAACGCCTCGCTTAGCATTTTGCGCAGCGCGGTCGTATCGGTATCATTGAGGTCGCCAGCGATAAAAGCGATCAGCTGAGTGCCAACACACAATACCGCCGAGCTGCGGATACCCGGGTACTGATCCAGCACGGCTTCAATGCCTTCTAACTCAATCCGGTGGCCAAGCAGGTTAACCTGATTGTCCAGCCGCCCAAGATAGGTGATCAGCCCCTGTTCATCCCGACACACCAAGTCGCCACTGCGATAGAAGCGCTGCGTCCTGCCAAGGCGCGCCATAGAAATAAACTGCTGGGCTGTTTTTTGCGGCTCTGCCAGATATTCCAGCGCCACCCCTTCACCACCGATCAGTAACTCACCTTGTCTGGCCGGTCTGCCCTGCTCGTCCACAATCAGCAAGATACTGCCCGCCGAAGGCCTGCCAATTGGCACCCGGCTGCGCTTTAAATCAGCCCGAGTTACCTGGTGTAAGCAGGAGGTCACTGTGGCTTCGGATGGGCCATATTCGTTATATAACGCAATGTGCTCAAACAAATTCAACCTGTCCCATTGACGTACTATGTTGTGACTGAATTCTTCACCGCCAAGGATCACCGTACTCAGGTGCATGCTCGACAGCCAGTCACGGGCTTTGGGATCTGCCAAAAAGTTCGCCATCAAGCTGGGGGGCACATCAAGATGGGTGATTGCCTGCGAGATGCAGACTTTTGCAAATTCGGCAGGATCAAGCACTGAACCTTGTGTGAAACACACACACGCTCCGGCCGAGAGAAACATCAATAATTGCTGCAAAAAGGCGTCTGTTGAGCTGGATAAAATACATAAGGCACGATTGCCCGGTGTCAGCTGGTATTGTTGCTGAGCAGCCTGGATCTGCTGAGCCAGGCTGTGCCGTGAAATCGCGATGCCCTTTGGCTGGCCTGTGCTGCCAGAGGTATACACATGGTAGGCAACGCGCGTAGCCTCATCCTGATTGTCTGTCGATACGTCACAAGTCGCCGATGCATCATCAGCCAAAACGCAATCCAGCTCGACTCGACAACTGGGCCCACCCAAACCTGGATCATCCTGGCTATAAAGTACAACGCGCGCCTGGCTGCATGCCAACATATGCTGCTTGCGTGTAACAGGAAAATGCACGTCCAGACAGACAAAAGTACCGCCAAGCAACAGTACGCTGATTATCCCCACGGCACTTAAGCGCGGATCATCGCCATACACAGCAACACAATCATTTGGCTGAATTCCCAAGTTGCGCAGTTGCTTAACACACCTCATCACTTGCCCGCGCAGTTCGCCATAGCTAAAGGTCCAGCTATCGCCCTGAAGTGCCACAGCCTGACCCGGCTGATCCAGGATATTGGCGACCATATCGGCCACGTTGACTGCGCTCATGCCGACTCCCTGTGGGGTGCCAGCCCGGTAAAGCCATTGACACCGACCAGCATGTTACTCCAATGTATGAGCTCCTGACCTTCCATCCAGGGCTCACCATTATCAAAAGTGTATTTGCGCATAAACGCCAGCCCTGGCCGGCTGTGCTCAACCAGCTCGTCATGAAAGGTGGCCACCAGCAGAGCGACCTGAGCATTTGGGCACACTTGCTCAAGCGTCGTTTTTAATTGCAGCGTGTTAGCCAGGATCTCGTCCGGCGTTTCAAACTGCCAGTCGGCATTTTCTTCCAATGCCACACTTAAAAAGAACAGCACACTGTCAAGCTCGGCCAGTTCAGAAAAGAAGCGATTGCAGATGCCATCAAATTTCTCACGAAATGCGGGATACTCACGCACCAGATCATGATTTTCAACCGCAAAGTCATGGGCAGAAAGGTATCCCGCTGAGCGATCGGCGTATTTTCGATACTCCGTGCACTCAGGTTCATAAGGCTCAAGGTTCTCCAGTAAGAGTACCTCTTTGCACCGCGTTTGCAGTGCCTTGTCGAGATCGGCCACAGAACGACCACCGATCCAGTCAAATGGTCCGCGTCGACAGCCCAGCTCCAGCTGACGAGTCAAATGACGGGGCCGGCAATCCATACCCAGACTGTGTACCCGGCTATACTGACCCGCAATAAAAGGGTTGCCGGTTTGGGCTACAAAGTGACTACTCATGCGCACGCTCCTTTACCTTGTAGTTTGTTCAGACAAACTCGTCCTATCACCCGCCACCAGGTTGGCACTTCCAGCAGCACGCGTGCAAATGGGATCAGACACAACTTCAGCTTATGGTAGGGGATGGTACGAAATTCATCGCTGGCTTTGCTGTACAGCCAAAAGGTTTCAACAAAACCCAGTGCCGTCCACGCCAAAACCAGGGCCACGCCGACAGTACTGCTGATAAGAAATGCCATCAGTAATATCAGCGGCATTAATAAAAAAATGCTCACTGAAATCATATCGATCCGATGGCGCAGTCCCAATACGGTTTTCTCTGCCATCTGGTTGCGATAAAACGCCGCTTTATGCAACGCGACCTCCACAAACCCCTGCGACCAGCGCCGACGTTGATGCAGTAAAGCACCGAAGGTTTGGGGCGGCTGTGTCAGTGCCTCGATCTGAGGTGCATAAAATACCGTATAGCCCAGCTCCAGACCCAGCAAACACGTCTCCCTGTCTTCACCGCTGCGCAGCCCGCTGTGCCGGGACAACAGGTCCTCTATGATTGGCCGTTTATACAAGCAGCCCGCACCCGGCATAATAGGCACACTGCCCTCATTTTTACTGAACTGATAACTCGCTCGCTCCAGCGCATATTCCAGCATCTGAAACTGCACCGCGGGCGTGTTACCGGCTGTAGGGCGCATACTGAAATAGCAACCCATTGCAGTGGCGTCCGCCGCTAACTTGTTGTGTATATCAGGCAGGTTATCCAGGCCCTGAAGCTCAGTGTCAAAGTCGGTAAAAATGATGTACTGATGAGACAAAGCTTGGATCACAGTGTAAAGCGCCCCAATCTTTTGGCCGTTTGGCGTCACCCGGCTGAGGCTAAGATGTGTTAGCTGCTCTGTATTCGCCGAGAAGGGTTGATCGGTAGAGCCATCATCAATCAGGATAATATCAAGTTCGGGATGACGAGCTGCCAGCCCATCAAAGTAAGCCAGTCGCTCGGCAAAGTGTGATTTATCACCCGCTTCATTGTAAAACGGCACCAATATTGCCGTCGTTTGCGTTGTCACCCTCGGTGCCAACCAGGTTAACTGATAATCTTTCATAGCAAGCTCCTTAGTGGGATTTAACCAGCGACAACGACTGTGCCGGATAGGGATGAAGCTGACCATCACGCATCAGGTAATGACAGTCACAACAATCAAAGTACGCCTCATCATGGGTGATCACGAACAAGGTTTTACCCATGGCCTTCAATGTCGGTAGCCACTGACGGTAAAACACCTGACGACTTTCGGGGTCGATGTTGGCAGCAAATTCGTCCAACACCAGAATAGGACGCTCTTCCATCAAGGCCTGCACTAGGGCCAGGCGCTTCATCTGGCCTGTCGACAAGCGGGTATTGGTAAAACAGCCGTCACGAAACTGCACTTTGTCGCTCAACGCCAGCTTGTCCAGCCATTGATTGATCAAGGCCTCATGCATCGGCTGACCATAACGATTGGCAAAAACCACACTATCCGCCGAGATGCCGGAAAACAATTGGCGATAAGCCAATAACTGAGCATCATCCAGCTGGGTATTATCAAGCCAGACTTGGCCGCTTCGCGGCGCATACAAGCCACTGAGTAAGCGCATAAAGGTGGTTTTCCCGGAGCCATTACCGCCAGATATAAACACGATATCTCCCTGATTAACTTCCAGATTAATCGGCCCCACGGTGAACCCTTGCTGGTACTCAAACATCAACTTGTGGAGCGTCAGCCGATGCGAAAACGACAGGTTAGATGGCGCAACACTCTGCTCCCCAGCTTCACTGGCCAGTTGTTTGATTTCAGCCAGCTTTTGTTGTGAAACCTGGAGCTGACTAAGCACCCGAAATAACTCCATACTGCTGTGGAACGGGCTCACCATAAACAAAGTGATGATCACAAAACTGATACTCTGCTGGGGCGATAAAGCAAACCACAGCGGCGCGACAAATACCGCCACCGCAGCCAATAGATAAAGTGCGGCCATCAGCATCAGCTGATTATGTGCAAAACGACATTCCGCCATGATTTTATTATGCTGGACCGCAGTCGCATCCCGGGTCAGATGCTCCTGATACAGCGAGTCATTACGCGCAGCATTTTGCTTCACTTCCCGGATCCCCATCAGCAGATCGTGCAAGTGCGTAAAGAAGCTGTCCTCAGCCTCTCGCGCACGTTCATATCCCTGATGAATGCGGGCAAAGCGTAAGCAATAGGCCGTCACTGCAACCGCTATCAGACCCAGTGCAAGTAGTGCCCCCATAGGGGCAATCACAAACATGTAAATCAGTGCCGCTATCACGGTGAATAGGTGTCCCACACTTAACGCGACGAACTGATTAAGCTGACTGAGTGTGTTGGCATCATAAGCAATCGCCGAGAGGATCCGCTCCTGACCAAACTGCTCAATCATCTGTAATCGTGCATGACGCACTGCATCCAGAATATCCAACCGCACGGTCTTAATGGTGGTTTCGGTCAGTCGGATCACGCTACGCTGAAAGGTCAGCTGCACCACCACAAAACCAATGAATGCCATTGAGAACCAGATAGCGCCCTGAGCCAGGCTGGCCGAATTACTGCTATCCAGTTGCA
Organism: Pseudoalteromonas ardens; assembly: GCF_030125445.1. NCBI lineage: Bacteria > Pseudomonadati > Pseudomonadota > Gammaproteobacteria > Alteromonadales > Pseudoalteromonadaceae > Pseudoalteromonas > Pseudoalteromonas ardens. Next base: position 682,023 of record NZ_JASJUV010000001.1, on the reverse strand, counting down.
GTGCCATGGTGAAGGTATGTAGGATCAAAATGGTGGTGCAGGCGCTTAAGCTGCTCAATAAAACCAGTTTGAGTGACAGCACCTGCCACAAGGCTCTGCATTTTTCTATCATGCCTGTCCTCCCAGACTGCGGGCATACAAGCGCGGTGAAAGCTGCCATAACACGCCACCGAGCAACAACGAACCGTAATACCGCAGATAACCATGAGTGCGGAACTTTCGCTCGTTGTGAACAAAATGACTTTGACTAAGCCACACATAATGCCCACCCTCACATTGGCAACGCACACCCAGATCGGTGTCTTCGCCACGCAATAAACGTGTGTTGAAGCCACCAACGGTTTTAAACAAGTCGGCCGAAACAAAACAATTGCCGCCCATGCTCTGGTGACGCTGGTTAAAACGATTGATATCCGTCGCGACAAAACGACCGAGCCAGTGACCACTGTCGCTCTTCAGTGGCGCCGTACCATACACAGCCCTGTGACTGTCCTTGGCAAACTGAGCAATTTGCGCTGGTAGTTGCGCACTGCACACGGTATCAGCATCTAGAAACAGCAGCATGCTGCCACTTGCCTGTGCAGCGCCATAATTACGCGCTGCAGCGGCACTGCCTGCGGAAATAGTAAATACCTGCTCAGTATAGGCCCGCGCCACCTGCACGGTTGCATCCGAGCAGGTATCACAGACCACGATCAGCTCAGCATCCAGAGGCAACTGTTCAACCAATAACGGTAAAGTAACCGCTAACGTTTTTGCTTCATTATGAGCAGGCAAGATCACGGACAACATACGCACCCCTAGAGCAAAAAGTTATGCGCATCGGGACACGCATTGAGCACCTTTAGGCTTTGCTCACGCATCGTCTTAGCAGCACGCTGGTATGGCTCAGAAGCAATGAGCTCCTCAATTGGAGTATCGAGCACATTACCAAATACCAGATCAGGGAACTGCTTAGTCATCACCAGCTTGCCACCAATATCAACATCCAGTTTCACACCCATTTTGAGATAATGTGGCCGTGCTGGCATTTTGCCGCGATAGTACTGACGGATTTCATCCGCATCATAATCCGGCCCGAACAACACGGGGATCTGTGAAGGATAGGCACGCAATGTGTCTATGGTGTCTATGACGTGTTCAATGTAATCCGGGCGAAAATCCCCCATATCAAACCCGGTATAGGAGTTAGGCACAGTGTCGAAGTCTTCACAAAAGCGGTGGTATTCGCTGCGCGCCATCATGTCCACGACCCACAGGTGGTTGTAGATCATCCAGTCAACACCGGCCTGTTCGCATTCATTAAGTAACTCGGTCGCCCGGTCCAGGTTTTTGGCCATCATGGTATTCTCTACCCCGATCAGCCACTGCTTGCCCTCTTTTTTACCGTCAGCCAGTAACTTAATACCGGCCATGGTTTTGTTGTAGGTGCCTTTACCCCGGATCGAGTCATGGATGTCTTTCGGTCCGTCGATGGAAATCAAAAAGGCCAGCTGATCGTGATACTTACTCAATACCTCAAAGTGGCGCTTAATCATCAGGCCATTCGTACAGATATAAATAAAGCATCCGGCTTCAGCCAGGCGGCTGAGAAACTTAGGAAAATCAGGGTGTAAAGTGGGCTCTCCCCCGGTCAGTATGATGTCGCAGCGCTGACGCTCAACAAAATCAAACAAATGACCGCTCTGCTCATAAGGGATGGCCGTGGGATCCAGGCCATGGTGAAAGCCTGTTTCACGCCACTGAAAGCACTGTTCACAGCGCAAATTACAACTGCTGGTCATTTTAATGACCAGCTTACAGATGTTATCTGCTTCGATTTTTCCGCTCGCTGCATAGCGTCTGAGGGCGTTAGCCACTCGCTCGGTGCTGGCCTGATGATGGGCGGTAAACCCAGGGTTTCTGGCCATAAAATTCTGATGTGCCTGCGGTAATTCGCTGACCGCCAGTTGCGTGGCTTTCTTAGTCCACATAATCGACTCCTACAATATTATTTGCTACTTGCGAGTAAATGATGACAAATCTGGTTTGATGCATTGGCATTGACTAAAGTGGCAGCCTTCATAATGGTCTGGCTGCGCAGTGATGCCGATGTCTGTATCTGACTGAGCAAGTCACTGAGCTGCTGATCATTGCACGCGTTTAGTGCCGCGCCCTGAGCGACAAACACCGCTCGATTGTGTTGCTCTTGCCCGGGTAAAGCGCCATGAATGATCAGGCAGGTATTGGCCAGGGCCGCTTCGGTCAGGGTCAGACCACCAGCTTTCGTAATTATGATGTCCGCCTGGGCGTAGTAAGGCTGCATATCCGACACAAACCCGGCCAGTTGCAACTGATGTTGGGCTATTTCTTGTTCAAAACGAGCCCGTAGTTGCTGTTGTAAAGTCTCGTTCTGGCCGCAAATGACCGTTACCGTACCAGATGGATTCTGAGCCAATAACAACGCCACTGTTGAAGCCGAAATGCCCAACCCCCAGCCACCGCCACAGAGTAAAATGTTCAGAACAGCCTCGCTTTTCTTCGCGGTATCTTTGCCTGTCACCGTTAAGTCCTGAGCTACCTCTGTCGGGATCCCCAGCGGCAATATGTCGGTCCCTCTGGCGCGATGCCAGTCCAGCACAGGATGACTGTACTGATGAGAAACAAACAATTGAGTTAACGGCGTCCGCCAGCCATTAGAGATTTGATAATCACCCAGCACACCACTGACTTCGACCTTATGCCCAGCCAGTCTGGCAAAATAACGCGCGAAAAATGCACCGTAATAACTACAGGCGACCACTTGGTTATGGCGACGCAGCACCGCCTTCGCTTCTTGCAGCTTGTCATTGCCTTTAAGCGCCAGCCACAGCGGTAACAGTCGGTAGAGAAACGGGTAAAACCAGCGGCTTGCATATAACTTACTGTGATGTTGCTTACCCGACATGCACCACTGGTAATACTGACCAAACAGTAAGTCGGACAGCCACTGTGGCAAAAGATCGGACACTGACATCAGCTCAACGGTTTTGCCTTGTTTACGAAAACCGCTCGCCAGAGCCTCTGCCAGTGCTCGTGACCCCGCGCCAGACTCCACATATAACAGGAGCATGCTACTGAACCCGTTCAAGTGGACGTGTGGTGTTAAGCCATAAAGCTCTTACTTCAGCCAACTCCAGCTTCATCACCACCATATCCTGTTGCGGACCATAGAAGCTTTCGAATCGACCCAAAGAGGTAAACTGTAAAGAATGATAGATATTGAGAATATTGGACTGCGTGGTGTCGGCAAACACCTCAATATACAGCTCCTCATAGTTGGTTTCTTCCAACAAGACCTTTAAGGTATCGAGCAGCATTGCCATTTTTACCAGAGGTGAGACATCCTGATCGGCCACAAACCAGCCACCCCAGACAATGCTTTTTGGGTCCCATAAGCGATAATGATAACCGGACATGCCAATCAGCTGTTCGCCTTGCTTAAAGCACCAGTAGTGACGACCATTGTCTATCCCCGCCGCCAGACAACGACGATGAAATTCAATCGTGCGTATGGTGTCTTCGTTCAGTCCATCTACCATTGCATGCTCAATAAATTCGAGTTGCTCATCACCAAATGACACCGCTGTCTTTTCGAGCTGCTGATGACGCATAAAGCGCTCGGTACGGCGCATTTTTTGTACCAAAAGTTCTGCTCTGCGATCTTTAAATTGCTGTTCCATATCCGGCCACCCATTTTGTTGCTTTGCTTTGATGGGCTGCAAGTTATTATAAGTATTGGATAAAATCGCTTATGGAAAAGTGATGAATGGTTACGAGAGCCCTATGAAGGCTGAGCAATGGTTATTCTAACTGATGATAAAACAGCCCATTTCAAAACTATTAACATAGTCTTTTTTGCTTAACAACAGGCTCTAAAACCCGCCTTATTTCTGAGCTGGAAAAGCACGTTTATCTGTGTCATCTTAACCGGAACTTGTGCAAACAAAGAGACCAATCATGCCGATAATCAAGCCACAATTTTGCTGGCTGATACCACTCTTTTTGTCTTTAATGGCATGTGTATCACCGCCACCCAAGATCGTTGAATGGCCAGGCGGCAAATTGTCGTTATCAGAAGAGGCGGCGACATTCAGCGGCAAAGTTGGACAGCGAACATTCCAGGCGACTATCTCTGCACTATGGCATGAAGGCGCAAACTGGTACGTTATTTATGCCTGCAGCGCTTATGAGCAAAACACGGACACAGAGCGTTTTTCTGTCAGCGAGATAACCTCTGAGTCAGCGCCCATCGGCACTCCTATCACGCTTGATTGTGGCTTAGGCGTTACTTTGACTGTACGACCGTGATTATGGGCCGTTATTATGAAGAGGGAAAGACGCCTGTAATGCCACGCAAAACGCCATCAACCGGTTCATCCAGATCAAGAGCCCGTGTCGAACCCGGGATGATGGATGAAGAGGGTCAGATTTGTGCTTTATCGTAAGACACCTGAAATGGCTATTCGAAATACCCAAACACCAGCCAGAATAAGAAAGCACTCCACATGGTCACAACAACTTTCCCCGTCATGTAGGCCTTGAGCAGGTATCAGATTGCGGGCGATTGGAGTGCCGAGCAATACGCAAACCAAAGAGCCGCCTTAAACAAAAATGTCCCGAAAAACATCCCAACAAGCCTTGCACTCATTAGATGGTTGAGTTAAATTGCCAATGCAAACAATTTGCATACACAGTTTTAACAAACAAGGAAGCAAACATGAAATTAAAGTTAAACAAAAAGAAAATGAAGACTTTGTCAGCTGACAACTCAAATCTGCCATTTAATATGACACCAAATGTTGCGGGTGCAAGAGTCAGAACCACTGGCTGTCCTATAAACAACAGTGAAATCGGCTTAACACATTGCCTGGAGTTCACATGCGGTGTTGATGGATGTCGAGGCACCATCTAAGGTGAGTTTATTATAAACTTTCAGCCATCCAAATAAGGATGGCTGATTGCGAAACCCTCTCTATCTATGATTTATTTTTTAGCTATTTTTCATAGCATTTCATTCAACGCTTAGGACACACCACCTTTTCAGCTTTCAGGTGATACATCTCAATGTCCGGGTGACTAAAAAACCCCACTTCCCAGGGGTTTTTAGAGATGAACAATTCTCTCACTTCATTGAACAAGGCGCTGTCACTTGCTATCTGGTGCACCTTTCCTGCGATAATGGAGTAATTCCACTCCACATAGTTTTCAAAGGTAAAGCTGGCACGATTGTCGATGGCAAAATAGCACTGATTATCGCGCTTCATCAGGCTGGACTTAAAGGTTTGTGGCAGGGTGATAAAAAAGACATCATCATAGGTGCTGGATAAAAACGCCATCACAGTGGTGTGCGGTTGTGATTGCGCCTTAGTGATCAACACCCCGACTTTATTATCGTGTTCCTCATCATCCATCACAGGGGTTGTCGTTAACGGCGTGCATGGCAAAGGGGCTTGCACACGCGGATCGTCAGGAAACTCATACCCCGGCGCACGGTATTCCAGTTCCACTGAAATCCCGTAATATACCTGATACTCAATTGGCGAAATGGTTACCTCTGTCTCGTTCAGTGCAGTTACCCGGCCTTTATAAGACAAACGATAAACACTCAGCTCAGCGTCATATTCACTAACACCGGTGCGATTATCCAGGTGTACCGTGACCAAATCTCCTACCTGCAATGCATAGCTTTCCCTGAGCTGAAGCAGGAGTTGATTGTCATCGTCAATTTGCGCAAAACAGATGAACACATCGATGCCGCCAAGGTGTGTTTGGTAAGCCGATGCAACGGCAATCACAGGCGATGGAATAAACTGATTTAAAAACGACATAACATTCCCTGAAACTGGATTAGCAATCTACTTTCGACTGTATAACTCTAGCATACAGGCGTAAAAGCGCGTGCTCTGCAAAGCCAGGTAACCATTCTTTTTTACAGAATGATAAATACGAAATTCGCACATTTTGTTCTCTATACAGAATCCGTAAAGTGGGGCTATCACAGTTTAGGAGCGTCATCATTATGCCATTACTTCGTCGGGGCTCAGAGCGGGGTCAGGTAAACCTGGGCTGGCTGCAAAGCCTGCATACTTTTTCATTTGGTCATTATTACGACCCAAAACATATGGGGTTTTCCATGTTACGCGTTATCAATGACGATACTGTGGCCCCGGGTATGGGGTTCGATACCCATGGCCACCGGGATATGGAGATCATTTCTTATGTTATGCAAGGAGCGCTGGAACACAAAGGCAGTAAGGGCAATCATCACGTTATTCCGGCCGGAGATATTCAGCTGATGAGCGCCGGTACCGGGATCACCCATTCCGAGTACAACTATTTTGCAACTGAGCCAACCCGCTTTTTACAGATCTGGATCCGACCTGGCAAAAAAGGGCTCAACCCCAGCTACGCACAGGCTACGATCCACCAAAAAGGGCCCCTTACGCCACTTGTGACCCCGGACGGGCAGAGCGATTCACTGGTCATTCATCAGGATGCCAGGCTCTATCGTTTGAAGTTATCTGCTGGTGAGACTGTAATCCTGAACGCACCAGGGCGCTGGGGCTACCTGCACCTCATTAAAGGCGCGGCTCAAACCTTGCAAACACACCTTAGTGCAGGTGATGCAGCGGGTCTCACAGAAGAAGAGTCTATTGAGCTAACTGCAACAGCCCCACTTGAGGCGCTGTGGTTTGAATTACCACCCGGTTGAGTTGCGCTCTTGAGCATGATCCCTTAGGGTAGGAAGCTTGCACCTAAAGCACCAACAAAACAATGTAAATACTCACTACCAGCATTGTTTCTTATCTTGAGGGAGTAAGGCATGCCAATACATGTGCAATACAATCAATCACAACGATTACAGCGCCTGAGTCATTCATTTAAAGACTACAGCGGGCCCGCTCGTTTGCTACACAACCAGTTCACCGACAGCACACCCTTTGATGTGCCGGGTGGGCATGCCATTGCAAGTGGTGCACTGACCGTGACGCTGCTGGATCACCCGGAGCACAGTCAAACACCGGCAAGTCAGACAACCTCTCAGACTACGTACTCAACAACCCAAACCAGCGCTGAGCCCCAAACCTTTTGGCTCAATTATGAACTGTCAGCGTCACTTAGCGGCACCACAATACAACCCAGTCAGCAAGCAAATAACATATCGGGCCAGGCCAGTGCGCATATGCAACTAACAGCTTGCCTCAGCGCCCGCCCCGGTAACATCATCGCGGACACACTCACAACGCAATTGACCACCCTGCCTTGCATTTATTCCCGCGAGGACGTCAAAGCGCTCAAGCCCGGCGAGTCTCTCGCGCTTGATACGCAGGGTACATTGACGGTCCAAACTTCCATAAAGTGGAGTGAGTTGCTGTGTCGAAACTTTCATCTGATCAGCCGCTGGCTTGCACAAGGAGAGCTACTGGATCTGTCGTTCAATGCCAGTCTGAACGCCGACCTTGAGGTCTCCATCGAGGGAGGTTATCAGGTGATATTTTTCCGGCCTGTCGACACACCTCATATACTGCGCCTTAGCTATGTCAAATCGACCTCAAACAGCACACAAGGCACAGTAAATACCAATATTACTGCAAAACTGCGTAACCGAGAGGCGTTTCAGGTCGCATACACGGCTATCTTAGAGGCTATCTTTCAGCGCTCTGAGGAGGAGATTGAGGCACTGACAGCCCATTTGCCTCCAAATGCCCTGCCAGATCAACTGCTCCCCGTTGCGACAGCGCTCTTAAAACGACTTGGGCTGGACAAACTCGAAGAACTAAAACCGCGTATCAAAGAAATTCAGCAGAGCCTGGAAACCTCGATCTGCACAGCCGCTCAATCAGGTGTTGAGCTAAGCTTCTACTACCATTACCATCGCGTGCAGATGCATCAGGCACTTTTGCACCTGACAGTGTGCGACGACGCACTCACACCGACATTGCATGAAGCCACAGTCGCCGGCACACTGATGAGTCAACTGGACACACACCTGAAACAGGTGAATGTTGAGCAGTTTTTCAATCAGCGAATAACACAGCAACATCACACCTGGGGTGTCCACTTCAATGTCTTTTCCTGGCAGATGATGAGCCGAGAAGATACTAAGTTTCAGGTTATCACCGAGGAAAATGTGCATGGTGAAATCAAGCTGTCCGGGCAAGGCCTGCGATGTTATCAGGACCAGACGGGCGAAGAGAAACGCCAGTTTTATATCGACTTTGAAGCGGCTATGCCGACCTTTAAAGCCCCGGCTCTGGTGTCAATGCAGGACTTTGACCTAACGCTGACCCTGGCACATAGCACACGTCAGGAAAACCTGGACGAACACGCTGCCTGCCAGCTGGCTGATGAGTTAGCTATCTGGGGACTCATTCCACCCGGCGAAGTCGATACCCTTGCCGGGCAACTCTATCGCAAGCTCAAAGGGCAGCAAGATATTCAGGCCACCCTGACACTCACCATCCCTCGTGATGTATTTCGTGACTTACTGCCCACACTGGCAGACGCGAACCCGACCCGGTTGTCGGAAGCACTGGCAGCGGCTATGCCTCGTCACCTCCAGATGCCTAGCTGCCGGGCCAACCCATTATTAAGAAAGGCTTTTTATTCACCGGCCTTTGCACACTACCTTAGTGCTGACGAGTCAAAGGCCGCTACTCTTATTGAACTTGCAACCACACGATTGAAACAACTCAAACAATATGACAGCGCACATAAAGAACGAGACTGGCGCAGTAAACCCGGTCCGACGCTTGGCCGAATGATGCAAATGCACCCGGATCTCAAGGCAGATCTGAACAATCTGATAACAGGTATGCACAAGCTGAATGGACACAACACGCTCAATGGCGACCCTGAAGTACTGCAAACCATTTATCATTTATTCGATAATATGGGATCACAACACTTTTATATGCGCTTTTTTGCGTACTATCTGCAGCTGAGCCTGACTGAATTGGGTTATCAGCACACTGCACTGCAGAGCACAGGGCTGATTGAATTTGGCGCAGCGACCGCAAGACAAGCCTGGTTGCTGTCAGGTGTTGCGCCAACGCGCCATTCTCTGTGACCGGCACATTGACGAAATCAGCTGTGTATCTTAACCAAGGCTATGATTATTTTGCAGGCAGTGCCCGGTATCCGGGTAACTGCTCAAAGCGCGCCAGCCAGTCAAGTACGCGCGGATAATCACGTAAGCTCGGCTCCAGTCTGGCAATCAGCGCAGTATAACTGTACAAGGCAATGTCAGCCAAAGTTGGGGTCACTCCGGCAAGCCAGGGGCTTTGCTCAAGCTGGGTGCTTAACAGTGAAAATAACCTTAGCGTCTGCTGCATCGCATGCGCCTCATTGCCGGGCTTCCCAAGCACCCGGATCCCGCGTAGTGCCACGGGGCCGGTACACAATTCACCGGCAGATAGGGCAAACCATCGCTGGATCTCAACCTGAGTCGCCAGATCGGTAGGATACCAGACTCTTGCAGGGTCGTATTGCTGGGCAAGATAAAACAAAATTGCATGAGAGTCGGTGATAACCGTGTCTCCATCAACCAAAACAGGTATCCTGGCAGCCGGATTGAGGTGCACAAACGACTCAGACAAGTGCTCACCGGATTTTATATCAACGGTCACAGTCTCTATGCTCAGATCCAGCATTGACGCAAGTGTGAGCACTTTATGGCTGTGCCCGGACAGTGGAAAATAGTAAAGCTGAAGATGACTCATAATAGCAACCAAATGCTCCTTATCGTGGTGTAGGTCAATCATTAAACACCAAATGCCTGACAGAATAAAATGAAGAATATTGCTGACTGACTCCGGGAGGTTGCTTCAATGACTGTTTTTCACTCGGCGTTTAAAGCGCCCGCTTACAATGCTCACTCATCAGATCAATAAAACATCGGATCTTGGCCGGGACATACCCCCCGGGTCGATAAACAGCATGGACAGGAAACCCCTCGAGCTGATAATCGGGTAACAAGGCCACCAACTTGCCACTGTTCAGCGCTTCTTTGAATGCCCACCTTGGTCCCAGATGCACCCCCTTGCCTGCCAGTACAAGCTGCCTGACAGCAGATACGCTGTTCACTGTAAACCCCCCTGACACTTTAACTTGGGTTGCTTTTGTGCCTTGCAGAACTTTCACCCGAGCGTTGCCCTGAGCACGGGAATAAAACACAAACTGACATCGCTCAAGCATCGAAGGGTCATTCATTTCGCCCACTTGGGTGAGGTAATCCGGACTGGCAACCAATACCCGCTCAGCAGTACCCAGCCCTCGACAGATCAACCCTGAATCGGGCAACACACCAATACGCACCGCCACATCGATGCCATTTTCGGTCAGGTCTTCGAAATGGCTCCCCAGCCGCAATTCGACCTTGAGGTTGTCGTAAGCCGCCTGCATCTGACTGAGTACAGGCACGACAAATTGATTACCAAAATCGACTGGTGCAGCAATGGTCAAAGTTCCGCCAGGCTGATCCTGCAAACCTCGCAGACGATTTTCTAACTCTATCTGCTGCTCCGAAATATGTTTTAGCCCCTGAAAATAAACCAATCCGGCTTCAGTCGGCTGGGATCGAACCGTAGAGCGGTTAATCAGTTTAACACCCAGGTGCTGCTCTAATGCCGCCACCTTGCGACTCACCGAAGAAGGGTCTGTGTTCAATTGCTCGGCAGCGCCTTTCAAACTGCCGGCTTCAATGACCTTGAGAAATGTCAGTTCATTTGCATTCATTACTTTTTGCATTTTTCGCAATTAATAAATGAAAATTTATGGGATACCTGAAATAAACGCAAGCGACTAAGCTTACTTTCGTCAACTAATCCAACAGGAGTAAGTATTATGTCCACCTCAAGCACGCTTTTTGATTTGACTGACAAAGTCGCCATTATCACTGGCTCAGCGCGTAATATGGGCCGTGCCTTTGCTATTTCACTGGCCGAGCGAGGCGCGAATGTTGTGGTGCATTATCATAGTGATACATCGCTGAGTGACGCACAGCAGACCGCAGCCGAGATCACTCAGATTGGCAGGCAAGCACTTGTGGTTCAGGGCGATCTGAGCCAGGAAAACCAGGTTCAGTCGCTCTACAGTCAAACGTTGGAAGCCTTCGGCCGGGTAGATATTGTGATCAACAATGCCGGTAAAGTGCTGAAAAAAGCCATTGCGGATATCTCAGAACAAGAATACGACCAGCTATTTGCCATCAATACCAAAGCCCCATTCCTTATGATGAAGCACGCAGCACAACATATTCAAGATCAGGGTCGCATTATCAATATGGGTACCTCTTTACTCGGAGCGTTTACTGGCTTGTACGGTGCTTATGCTGGTGCCAAAGCGCCGCTGGAAGACTTTACCCGGGCATTGGCAAAAGAAATTGGCAGTCGTGGTGTCACTGTCAACGTCGTGGCACCAGGCCCGATAGATACCGCATTTTTTCATGGCGAAGAAAATGCGCAATCCGTGGCCTATCTGAGCGCAGCCAGTGTCCTGAATCGCTTGGGTAACGTCGACGATGTGGTGCCCATGATTGATTTTCTGGTCAGTGAAGAAGCACGCTGGATCACCGGCCAGACTTTATTTGTCAACGGTGGTTTCGTTACCCGCTAAAATCGATATGACCAGCTCAGGCGCAGATTTCGGGGCGCCTGAATATACTTCACAGGAGAGACACCCCGGGCATTACCATGATAATAGGTTTTGTCGAACAAATTTTCGATATACAAACCCAGGGTGCTCTCTCCTTGTGTATAGGTCAGGTTAACATTGAAGGTCGTCCAGGCGGGTATCGTAACGACCTCAGTGCCGCTTTGTTGAAAGCGGTTAGCTTCGGTCTTTATTTTATCCCAATGATCAACAAAAGCTGAGATCTGCCAGTGCTGATCCAGGGTGTAACCCAGCCCCAGCTTGACCTTATGACTGGGCACATCCAATCTGACGGATTGCGCTGCCACCTGGGTTTTATCTGGCGAGACATAACGCAGAGCCAGTTGTCCGTGCCAGCGCCGGGCCTGCCAACGCAATTGGTTTTCCCAACCTGAGACTCTGTGCTCTCCTGCCACTATAGTGCGCCAGATCTGGGTATTCGGGTCTTGAACTTTTTGATAAAAGTTCTTCGCCTGCATACTATATAAGGCAGAAATATTGGCAAATTCAATCTCGCGCCAACGGAACTTGCTGCTCCAGTTGAGCTCGTACATCTGCATACTCTGCGATTCAATCTCGTCATCAACCACCAAATCGAATTCAAAAATGGTTGGCGGACGAAACGCCTTGCCATAGGTCACTTTGATTGCCTGATCTGGGTCTGGCTGATAAACCATACTGATCCGCGGCAGCCAGCTGGCATTGGTGTAATCCTGACGGTGGTATCTTAGCCCGGCATTGACCTTAAGTGTGCGCTCGCCAAAGTGCCACAGCCTGGAATATTGTCCAAACACCGCATGCTTATCCGAGCGCTCTTTGTCTGTCGGCCAGGATTCTGGGGTGACCAGTTTTACGCCGTCTTCAGTTTGCCGATATTTGATTTTACGACCAATTTTAGTGCGCCAACCATCATATCCCAGTATCCAGTCCTGATCGGCGCTGGCCTGATAGGTCCATTGGGTATTGAGCCGAATTCTGTCCGACGGACCGATATCTTCGCGCTCTGTATATAACACCAACGCTTCATACCGGCTTGCCTGTTCAGTGTTATCAACACTCAGGCGGTATTTCTCTTTGTATTCCCGGAAATAACTCAGCTCCACATTACCCGACCAGTTTACAGACGGTTGCATGTGCTTACCCAGATAGTAGCTACTGTACCCGCGATACGCATCATCGCCGGTAATGTAATCGAACGCCACCGCTTCTATGCCACTCACGTTGGTCGTGCGAGTGAGGTTATTGCCAAAGTAAAACCAGGGGGTGCTGAGTCGGCTGTCCAGCGTAATGTTTTTCTCACGATTGCGAAAATCATCCGGGTTGTGGTTTCTTAACCTATCTTTGCTGTTTCGACTGAACGCTTCATCATCGACGATAAACTCACGTATTTCACGATAATCCAGATCGCTTTCAAAATAACTGGCCGCTACCGCCAGCTCAATCTCGCCTTGTTGAAAATGAATCAAGCCGTGACCGTGACGTGTACCCACCTCACCGAGCAGTAAAGCCACTTCATTCACACCACTTTCCAGGCGAGTGATTACGTTGATCACCCCTTGGGTTGCATTGCCACCGTACAGAGTTGAATTTGGCCCTTGCAAAATTTCAACACGCTCAATTCTGGCACTGGGAAAGTTATTCATAATGAAGGCTTCGTTAGCCAGCAGATTTTGTACTTCCCGGCCATCTATGAGCATCAAAGTACCCGACATATTGCCGGTAAAGCCTCTCTGACCGCCCGGCAACCAGGCCCATTGATAGAAATAATCCATATTCGGCACTGAAGCGAGGATCTCTTTTAAATCGCGCCAGCCATAACGCTCGATATCAGAGCGACTAATCACATACACAGTGCCGGATGACGCCAGCCAGGTTTCGCTTTTACGTGCCGCAACCGTCACATCCTGGTCGAGTAACTCTTCAAACGACATAGCAAATATCGATCCCTCTTGTTCCTGTGCGCCAGCCAGCGAACTATAGAATACCGCGAAGAAAAACAAAGAATTAGCTAGTCTAATCATATACTGTTTACTGAACAAAGCATCTTTGGCAAGTATAGCCAAGCATTTTGACTTTTGAGTGAATCATGACGAGCGCAATCAGTTTCTGTCATCGAGGGGCTAAATCAAACATCGGCGATTGAGCTGAGATTTTAACTTATGACCCTACAGGCAAGACGAGCAAGTGATAGCAAGTTTATGATTCAGCACATCAAGTCATAACACTGACTTGATGTGCTTGGTGAAGGTGATACAAGTGTTACAGCAAGCCTTTGAGATACTCAATAGCAGCAGACAACTGATTGTCTTCGTTAGCTACAATAGAATCTATGGTCCGTGGGACATAGATATCGGGCTGAACACCACGCCCGATCAATACGGAGCCATCCCCATTATCTACACGTAAGCCTGTATAGCTGAAATAGGACCCGCCATCCATGTACGAACCAAAGTAATTCGCAACCATACGGTCACCATTGATGCCAGCGGTAGGCACACCTACCACAGGTATGCCTGCATTTTTTACAAAAGTGAGTGCATGTTCAGTTTGACTCAAGCTGTCTCGGGATGAAAGGGCGACGACAGGAATATTCAAAGGCTGCTCTGAGACGTCAATCGTTTGGGTGAACATTTCCTTGTATGTCGCTCGCAAAGCGGGGCCTTTTCGGTATCTTATATGGAGTTTGTCGTGCTTCACTGGCTGTGTCAAAAACCATGACAGCCCTTCGCGCCACCCAATTGGATCATTAGGATATTGTCGCAAATCGATGACCACTCCTCGCGCAGTTAATAACTCAGACTTCACCTGTTCTGCATTTTGCTCCGTCAGATTATATAAATTGAGTTTCCACAGTCCTTCCTCTAACTCTCTTACGGGCTCTACATCGTAAGGTACAAGTTCGTGGTACTGGGCAAACTTAAATTCTTTAAAGGCCATCGGCTTTGCTGCAATATCAATCACGTCACCATCTTGTTTTTTAAAAGAAGCCTTAACTGCATCTTCTGAAGTAGCATACTTTGAAAACTCTACGGCATCTGCTTCACTCACATGATCACTACGCATAAGCCAGCTTGCTCTTTGCTCTATCATCTCTTCAAAGGGAACATCATTGATAGACAGCAATTCATCGCCAATCTCGATTACCCCACTAAGTGATTCATCAATACCCACAACTATTGTTTTCCCTTCAATCCGACGTAACTCGTAAGGGTACCTGCCAACATTATAGGAGCGATATGAAAGGGGATAGCCTATAGAAACGTGGTTATCCTGCAGTTTTTTGAACTCACGGTTGATAGCCATAATACGCTCAGTTCTGACATCCTCAGTGCATGCTTTTAGTAAAGGGGTTAGACTGCGACGCCAATTAACATCAACTTGTTCGAAATAAGGCCAGAAATGGTGAATTTCTCCCCACATTCCTGACATAGTAGACATACATATAGGCAAGCTGGCGAAGTCTGTACCAATATCCCACAGGCGATAATCATCAACCCGCCTTCCCTGTTCACTTGCGTGCTGAGAAAGATACAATGGCAAATACACAGTGCGCCAGCCATACCGGATCCGTGAAAAAGCACTATCAGGTATACGTGGATCCATCCTCATTTCGGTAAGCTCACCAGCCACAAGCGACCGGGTGTATGAGTGTTGTGTTCTGGCGGCTATTTGCTCCCACGTAACAACCTGCTCACCATCACTCAGGGTGGGCAACTCCTGCTTGCGTTCAGTCATAAACGGGGCAATCTCACGCAGCCTTCGTAAACCAATCTCCTGCCTTTGGTATGACCTTGCCTGACTCATTTCTACAATCGTTTCTGCAATGAATTTGTCCCAGTTTGTATCGGCAACTGCCTGACTGGAGTAGAAAAATTTAACTTTATGCGCAAATTTGACAAACTGTTTTATATCTCTGAGTAATTGCTTGTCCACATTCATAGCTGGCGGGGGCAACAGCTTTATAGCATCTGCTGGAGGGGATGTATTTTGTGCGAGTGCATTAGATGCAAAACAAAGCGTAGAAGTGATCAGCGAGGCAACTGTTAGATTCTTAATTATTATCATTTTTTAATCTCCTTTTAGTCAGTCGCATTTCAACCTAGCAACAATTCTAGGTGCATTCAACGGCAGAAAATTACCCTCAGAAAGCAGCAATAACAAGTGAAAACAAGACCATACGACTTGTCTGAATAGTGCGCAAAAGTGTTTAGTCCTGAGATAGCGATCCCTCATACATAATCCTGTATCGACTGAAAGCGCCTCCAAATAGACCATTGCGCCCGAAGCAATCATCACAAAGCGCACACAGGAAAAATAGTTTTATTGAATTTACCGGCACAAAAAATCATTAAATATCATAAAGTTAAATTGGACTTTTTTTTTAAAATAGAGAGTTCACAAAATATCAACCTTGATGTTCCTCTCTGTTCACCTTAAAATTTATTTTTATTGAACGATCAATTAATAAAAATATGCCCAAAGTCGGAATGGAACCTGTGCGTCGCCAGCAGTTGATTGAGGCGACTTTGCAGTCAGTCGCAGAGCTTGGATTACAAGCCACCACAATTAATAGCATCAGTAAAAAAGCAGGCATGTCGTCGGGGATCATTAGCCACTACTTTGGTGGTAAACAAGGTCTCATAGAAGCCACAGTGCGCTATCTGCTGAGCAGTCTGCAACGCAGCTTATTACAACGAACAGTTCAGGGGTGTACGCCTGAACAACGCCTGATGTTTATTGTCGAAGCCAACTTTGCTGTGGTGCAACAACAGCGAGACACCACTCGTACCTGGTTGAGCTTTTGGGCGCATTCCATGCACGATGCTGAATTACATCGCTTACAACGCGTCAATGCTCGCCGACTTTACAGCAATTTGTTGTATTCGTTTAAACAGTTAATGGCCCCAGGCAAAGCGCGTGAAGCCGCAGAGCTGAGTGCCGCCATGATCGACGGCCTGTGGCTCAGAGCCGTTCTCAATAAAGCCGATGATGCGCAGTTTGACAGCGCGCAGGATCTGGCCAAACGCTATATCCAGTCCCTCATCCAACAATTTGGAGTCTAATATGTCCACACCTGTCTACCAGAACTTTATTCACGGCCGCTATCTTGCCAACCAGACCGGCGAGCAGTTTGCGGTAAAAAACCCCGCGACCGACGAAGTCATTTATCACGTTGAAGTGGCCGATGCGCACATTCAAGAAGCCGCCATCGACAGTGCCAAAGCCGGGTTTGCGCAGTGGTCAGCCATGACCCCCATTGAGCGCAGTCGAATTCTGAATAAAGCGGTAGCCCTGTTGCGTGAACGCAATGATGCGCTTGCCAAAATTGAAGTGCTGGATACGGGCAAACCCTGGCAAGAAGCCGAATGCGTTGACATTCAAACCGGTGCCGATGTGATCGAGTACTTTGCCGGTCTCGCACCTGCGCAGGTTGGACAACAACAAATGGTCGGCAATGATTTTTACTACACCCGCAAAGAGCCACTGGGTATTTGCGCGGGCATTGGCGCCTGGAACTACCCACTGCAAATTGCTTGCTGGAAATCCGGCCCGGCACTGGCGGCAGGTAATGCCCTAATCTTTAAACCCTCTGAAGAAACCCCGCTGGGTGCAATGAAACTGGCCGAGATTTTTATCGAGGCAGGTATGCCTGCTGGTGTCTTTAACGTCGTACAAGGCGCTGCAGAAGTTGGGCAATGGCTCACGCTACATCCGGAAATTGAAAAAGTGTCATTTACCGGTGAAGTGGGCACAGGTAAAAAAGTCATGCAAAGTGCGGCTGCTAATCTCAAAGACGTGACTATGGAACTGGGCGGTAAATCACCGCTATTGGTGTTTGATGATGCCGATATCGAGCAGGCCATCAGTGCTGCCATGTTAGGCAATTTCTACACTCAAGGTGAGATCTGCACCAACTGCACTCGTGTTTATGTACAGCGCGGCGTGTATGAGCAGTTCCTTGAGCAACTTAAAACTCGCACAGAGCAAAATATCATCGCCGGCGATCCACTTAACCCCGAGGTCAACCTGGGCGCATTGATCTCGAAAAAACATCAGCAGCTGGTACTGGATTACATCGAACAAGGCAAGCAAGAAGGCGCCACTGTGCTCACTGGCGGTCATGCCCTGAGCCCGGCTTCGGCACCTAACGGCTACTTTGTCGCACCGACCATCTTCACTGACTGTCATGAGGATATGGCCATAGTCCGCGAGGAGATCTTTGGTCCGGTGATGTGTGTCATGGTGTTCGATGACGAACAAGAAGCAATTGAGCGCGCCAATAACACCCATTTAGGGCTGGCTGCTGGCGTGTTTAGCCGTGATATTCAACGTGCACATCGTGTTATCCACCAACTAAAAGCCGGTATTACCTGGATCAATGCCTATGGTAATTCTCCTGCCGAAATGCCTGTTGGGGGATATAAACAGTCTGGGATCGGCCGCGAAAATGGCATCGAAACACTGGACCATTACACCCAAACCAAATCTGTCTATGTCGGTATGAGCCAAATCGAAAGCCCATTTTAAGCAAGGAGCCAGATCATGAAAAAAGTATTCGACTACATTATTGTCGGAGCTGGCTCAGCAGGTTGTGTCCTGGCAAACCGATTGTCTGCCAATCCACAACATCGGGTATTACTGTTAGAAACAGGTGGCAGTGACAAGAGCATCTTTATTCAGATGCCCACGGCACTGTCTATTCCCATGAATACCGACAAATACGCCTGGCAATTTCATACTGAGCCAGAACCTTACCTGAACAACCGGGTGATGCACTGCCCACGTGGCAAAGTACTGGGCGGCTCTTCATCTATCAATGGCATGGTGTATGTTCGTGGTCACGCGAAAGATTTTGATGAATGGCAGCAGCATGGTGCACAAGGCTGGGATTACCAAGCCTGTCTGCCTTACTTTAAGCGTGCTGAAAGCTGGTACTTGGGCGACGACCCTTACCGTGGCAATGACGGCCCGTTGGGTACCAACAATGGTAATGAGATGGCCAACCCGCTGTATCGCGCATTTATCGAAGCTGGTGCGCAGGCAGGATATGCCACCACACAAGATTACAATGGCGAGCAGCAAGAAGGCTTTGGCCCCATGCATATGACGGTGAAAGATGGCCGCCGATGCTCCGCCAGCCGTGCTTACCTTGACCCTGTAAAGGGGCGTGACAACCTGACAATCGTAACTGGTGCACTGGTACATAAAGTGCTACTGGAAGGTAAACGCGCGGTCGGTGTTGAGTACCAATGTAAAGGTAAAATCCACAGTGTAAGCGCCGAACGCCGCGTGATTTTAAGTGCCGGCCCAATTGGCTCGCCTCACTTGTTGCAGTTATCGGGCATCGGCGATCAGGCAGCTTTGCAGGCCGCCGGTGTTGAAGTTAAGCACCACCTGCCAGGCGTCGGCAAGAACTTGCAAGATCACCTGGAGTTTTATTTCCAGTATAAGTGTAAGCAACCCATCACTCTGAATGGCAAACTGGACTGGTTCTCTAAAGGCTTGATCGGCGCACGCTGGCTACTGAATAAATCAGGTCTTGGCGCTACCAACCATTTTGAATCCTGTGCTTTTATCCGCTCAAAAACAGGCGTAGAGTGGCCGGATCTCCAGTATCACTTTTTACCCGCGGCCATTCGCTACGATGGTAAAAGTGCGTTTGACGGACACGGGTTCCAGGTCCATATTGGTCACAACAAACCGAAAAGTCGCGGTGAGGTCACCCTTAAATCAGCAGACCCCACGCAGGCGCCTAAGATCCAATTTAACTATCTGGCCCATCAGGATGATATTGAAGGCTTCCGGGCGTGTGTCCGACTCACTCGTGAGATCATTGAACAACCGGCCTTTGATGTCTACCGAGATGGCGAGATTCAGCCAGGTAAAGACGTACAGAGCGACGCTGAAATCGATGCCTTTGTACGCCAGGCAGTCGAAAGTGCCTATCATCCGTCCTGCTCATGCAAAATGGGTGAAGATGACATGGCCGTGGTGGATTCAAACACCCAGGTACATGGTATTGATGGCCTGAATGTAGTGGATTCATCTATCTTCCCAACAATCCCTAACGGCAACCTCAATGCGCCAACCATTATGGTCGCAGAGAAAGCCGCAGACCTTATTCTGGGCCAACCAGCCCTGAAAGCAAACAACGCTCAGGTTGCCATTGCGAGACAATGGCAGACAGTACAACGTAGCACGGAGATTTAACAAAGCCACCTGCGGCCCAAACGGGTCGTGGGGTCTGCAGTGGTGCGCGATACAAATTGGTTGTATCGGGTTAATGCGGAAACAATAAAAAACGGAGAGACAATGAGTTATTTTTACTTATTTTGGGAGGGTGACAATGACAGTATGGCTTAGTGCAGGCATTGTATTTACCCTAGTTGCCATCGCTTTTATCCTATTAAAATGGGGGAACCTACGCTGTGTCGGTGTGACACCGGTTAAAACTTTTACCTTTATTGCTATCTTATTTACGTCCGGCCTGGATGTTGGACTTATCATGTTTCCGCTGACGGAGTTTGCGGGTTACGCAGACATAAAAGCAAGCCCAGAGTATGCGTTTGCCAATCCACTTGCCATTGAATTTGGCTTTTGGGGCTTCCTGATCTGGGGATTTTATTTTCTGACGTGTTTTTATTTCTGCGTAATAGAACCTAAGGTGAAGTTCTTCGAAATTCCCTGGGTTAAATTTATCAACAATGTTGTTATTATTGGTACTTGCGCCTTTACGGCTTATCTGTTGCTGACTAACCTGCCCTGGTATATGCCAAGTGTGGGCGATGGCGAGTCCATTATTCCAACCTTTTATCTCATCGTGTTCGCCGCCATTTGTTTTGCGGTGTATTCAAGCACCAGCCTGAAGTATGTACGCATTCTGAGTATCTCTACGACCTGGATGTTTCTCGCCCTGATCGCCTTTATGTGGGCCTCTGCGTTCGTATTTGGTAACAGTGAGATGAGCGCCTTTACGAATAACATTGCGCTACTGGGTGGCTACTTTAGCAATATCAACGAGTTTGTGTTGCCACTTAACGATTACCACGAATTTTATCTGTTCTGGTGGTTTGCGTGGAGCATTATGATAGGTCAGTTCACCTCTCGTTTTGTCGGTGGCCTGAAAACCTATCAGGTACTGGCTGCAATGCTGGTGTTCCCGTCTATTCCCATCGCTGTCTGGTTTAGTGTTTTATATCACTATCATGAAGCAGGCATTGACACAGCAGGGATTAAAAACCTTGCCATGGTGGTGGTTGGCGTGATTTTCGTGATCAACTCTCTGGATTCATTAGTTCGACTGTATACCGACAACCTGGGTTTGACGGTTAAAAAACTCGGGAAACGCAATTATATTTTGTTTAATATTGCCGCCTTGTCATTGCTGACGCTGCTATTTAAACTAAACTTTTTGCAGATACAATGGGTTGGTGCACTGGTTATTGCGCTCTTTTTTGGCTGTTTTGGCTATATTTGCTACAGCAAATTCAAAACAGTGGCCAACATTACCCGTTCACCTAAAGAGAATACCATCGACTTCAGCCGTATCGAGACCGTAAACTAAGGTTCAAAAGAAATGAAAATAAATTTAAAAACGACACTCTGCGCACTCCCTTTGGCTATGCTATCTAATCTCGCTGTAGCAGGTTTGTCGACCACCATTACTGCTACGTCTGACTATACCTTTAACGGTGTTTCACAGACGCAAGGCGATGCGACTATTCAGGGCAGCCTGGACTATGCCGATGATGCGGGTTGGTATGTGGGTACTTGGGGATCAGGGGTAGATTTTGGTGACGACACCAGCCATGAACTCGACTTTTACGTTGGTAACACCACTGACCTTTCAAGTGCCTGGTCACTGGACTATGGTATTGCCTATTACAGCTACCATGGCTTCACCGACGCCAGCAGCTTTAACTACCCAGAAGTCTATTCCAAGTTTGCCTATGCCAGTAGCCTGGGGACGACGAATATCAACCTGTGGTACAGCTGGGATTACGCCGGTAAAGATGTTGGTCATACCATCACGATGCTGTCGCATACTTTTGATATCGCCGATAACCACTCTATTACCCTGAGCGGCGATGTATCTAACTCATTCGATGCAGATAAACATGCCTGGGATGAACTCGGGCTAGACAGCTCCTATACACACTATTATATCTCTTATTCCACCACCCAGTTTGAT
Organism: Pseudoalteromonas ardens; assembly: GCF_030125445.1. Classification (NCBI taxonomy): domain Bacteria; kingdom Pseudomonadati; phylum Pseudomonadota; class Gammaproteobacteria; order Alteromonadales; family Pseudoalteromonadaceae; genus Pseudoalteromonas; species Pseudoalteromonas ardens. The sequence goes on along the minus strand of NZ_JASJUV010000001.1, from coordinate 660,158 downwards.
TTCGATCTGACCTTTACGCTGGAAGACACCACGATTGATGGCGAACATTCCGACGACCGGTTTGTGTTCGCGATTTCAAGAACATTTGACTTGTAATCTTAATTAAAGCCAGCTGCTTAAGAGGTAACTTTAATTTCGAGGCTCCCTATTAAAGGGGGCCTCGTTACATATCACAACCCTAAAGACTACCGCCACATTGTTTCCTACATATCAGCCTTATCTTAGTATTTATGATGCCGCCTGGCATTTTTTCACCTTACGCGCCAAATTGGTGCCATGACCTACGTAATAACGAAAGTTGCCGACGTAGATACCGCTAAACGAGTTCATTACGATATTCATCAATTAGCCGGACTTACAAATTTGCTCTATACCAAATCTTCTGTTCCGATTTAGGATGCCCACTACTGTAAGTACTTTCGAGGCGGATAAACCTTTCTGGAAAATTCATACTGTACATGGTCAAAGCTTTATAAAAGTCAGTAGAAGATCGAACTGAAATACTATTGTTGGTCAATACGACCCACCACTTCTGATTGGAAGAGCCATCACAGTTTTCAGTCCATACAAAGGAACTAGCATTGGTAGTGCGATGAAAACATCGGTTGGGGTTATTAACTGGCGAAATTGTATAGTATCCCCCAGAGGTTGGATTTAATATAAACCCTTTATAAGAGGAGCTATAACTACATGGAAATAGCTGACTATTCCATTTTGAAGCACAGTATCCGTTGACTTTAACGCCCAGTAACTCACTGCCAGAAGCCGGCTGCATATTAGCTTTGACACTTTCCTCTAAAGTGTCTGTAGCCTGCGACTTAACCAAGTACTCCTGCTCGATGCGGGCTTTAAAAGCCTCATATTCGTGAGATAAAACGTCTACTTCTGGATTTGATTCAACTATTTTCGAAGATGCATCCTGGCTCATAAAAACCAGGAAAATAGGGGTAACATATTTAAACATGCTCTCTTCCTTCCGTATTTAGTATTAATGTCAGTGATGATTACTATTAGCAACCAAAAGAGTGAAATGATAATAAAAATCATTTCATCAAAAGGATCGTATTCAAAACCATCAAGATCAATTACAACCAATTACATCCAAAGGGTGCTATGGGTACTGAATCTGAGAGTATGTTCGTTGTGTGCTAAATTGTTTTTTGACTTAAACATTGAAGCTCAACACACTTTTGACAGGACTTTATCATTGCTGCTTTCGTAATCGTTCAGGCACACCAAACCCTATGATTAAGTTAGGCAACCGACTCTGACACCTCCAGCTTAAGAGCCACAGCGAAAGGCACTTGGCACAGCGCCCGTCCAGCGCTTAAACGCGCGACGAAAGCTATGCACATCGGCAAACGCCATGGTGCTGGCAAGCTGGCTGTTATTCCACTGATTGAGATCCATCAGGTGCAACGCTTCTTGCCCCCTCACTTCATCAACCAACAATTTGAAATTGGTGCCGTCTTGTTTGAGACGACGCTTGAGTGTGGCCGGGCTCATACCCAGATAATTGGCGGTATATTCCAGCGACCAGGCCTGCCCAAGGTTCTTTCGAAACAAACGGCGTAAGTGTGCCTGCAGTAATTGCGGAGGGTGCGAAAGCTGGCTGGCACTGCGTTTTGCCTGAGCAAAGCGCAATGCACTGGCCTCTTTAAAAGGCTGATACATCACCTCGTCGGGCAGTACAATCGCGCAACGCGGTGCATTAAACCGTACATGCTCACCCAGATAGACCGGATAATGAAAATCCTGCCCGGGTTGCGACCAGGGTAGCTCTATCTGTATCCAGGTCTGTGCACCAAGCTGCTCTTTCAGCAATAAGCGGCAGGCCGACAGGACAATCTCAAACACCATTCGCTGTTGAGTGCTCAACGACGCTGATTCAGTCAGCCTGATATACAGCTTGCCCTGATGTCGCTCAACATTAAACTGGATCAGCGTCTCAAATCCTTTTTGCACTCTTGCCCAGGCCGTCAGTGCGCTGTGCAGGTCAGGGGCATACCGCCACAAGTCAAACAAAACATGACCATGTCCGGTCGCGATTCTTTGTCCCAGCTCCATCGCCAATTGCGGTTGTTCTGCAAGTTCTCGCTTGAGCTTTTTCAGGATAATAAGTACGTTGATTGGGGCAACCTGGGCCCCCGGGTAGGCTAAATCTTCAAGAAACAACTGAGACCCACGGATCAGGTGCTGTGGTTTTATCTGATAGTGTTCTGCCAGCTCTAATATGGTAATCAGGAAGTGTGCGGGCATGCGCTTATCATGCAAATAGGCAAATTTCAAAGACATCGCACATCCTCCCCATCCATGGCCACAGAGCTCGTGCGTTTCGCTCCTGCCAGCTGCTGATTCAGTCGTTCGAACAGAGCGTGCTCTGATTCCCCGGCAATTCGGGTGGCCTGTACTGTGGTCACAGTCAACGCACCCTTTAGCGCTGAGTTACAACACGCCTGGATCAACTGCGAGAGTACTCTGGCTTCATCCGGTGGTGTTTCGGGCAGTAAAACCGCAAACCGATCACTGGTGTAACGGCACGCCAGATCCGTTTCTCGCAGCGCTATTTCCAGCGCAGAGGCAACCTCATTGAGAGACTCGTCGCCTTTTTGCACACCATGTACCCGGTTGTAATGAGCAAAACCCTTTATATCAACCATCACCAACGAAAGCGGCTGGTTGCGTTTATCGTGCAATACCGCTTCACGGTTAAGCTGGATCAACAAGTAGCGCAGGCTGTAAAGCTGAGTAACGGGGTCGATCAGGCTATGTTCACGATGAAAATGCTCCCTTTGTTTCAACTGACGGTTGACCGCTTGCTGTTCGCGATACCAGGTGACTAGTCCCCAGGTTAACAAGGTCATACTAACCGGGGCAGGCAGCGACTCAAGCCAGGTAAACAGGTGGCTCTGTAGCGGGTAAGCAATGAACTCATCCAATAGGTCCAGCCAGGTCGTGAGCCAGTAGGTTGCAGAGCCCAGCAGCAATACCGTGGTAACCCGGCCTCTTGGACGACACAACATCAAGAGAATAAACCAAATAGCTGCCATCATCGACGTGGTGGCTTCGCCCACGGCGTCAACCCAATCGATGTCATTCACAGATTTCAGGTCACCGATGAAGAGCGCCAACATAGTCAGCAAGATACTGACACAGAGAGTTAAACATAAGCTGCTGACATTCTTCATTTTTTAGCCAATTACACATTCATCCGGGTATCCTAGCTCGGATATATGACACTTTTAAGGCAAGCTCAATAATGGTCTGAGCTAATTGGACCCGGCCAGAATAGCTCACTTAACTTGCTGCGGGTTATACAGCCCTCTAAATCAAACCAAATATCACTATGATTTTATTGCGCTTTATATGAAATAAAGTCGATGCTCTTAAGACAAAGTAGCTCACCATTACTACGATATTGTTCTATCTGCATCGTTTTAGGTCCATCGACCGCCAAACCCAGAACAGGATGAAACAGAACTGTCACATTACCTGCTTAAGGTAGCCGCTCTCTTTACACCCGTTGATGGTTTGGCGGCCTGAACACAACACCTGATGTAGGCGCGCTTCTGTCAGTTCTCAGTGATGTCGGAGCAAAAATATGAACATACAAACCTTATCTAAAATCATGCTTACCTTAGGTCTACTGGGCGCATTGAGCGCCTGCCAAAGCCAGCAAACACAACAAGTAGTTAAGCAGCCACTGCAAACCAAAATACAAGGCTCTGTCGCGGCGATTGTTGACAGCTGGCCCTTGCCCGGAACAGATCAGGTATTGACGGCGTCAGAGCAACATGGACTCAGTTTGCATCAGGGTAATGTACTCAAAGCACAGCTCCCGGGCGCATTCAAACAACTCCGCCTCAATGCGATAAATAATAACCAGTGGCTATATGCCGCACTTGAAGGCAGCAAAGACAGTGTATTTGTGGGCACGCTGGATGTCACTGATGCACAACTGAAACCACGTTTTGAACTCACGCAAACCGGACTCCTGGTCGATAACTTCTGCTTATTTGCAGATCCGGCAGATCAGACCCTGTCTATCTTTGTTTCCGATGGACGTGGCAGGGCGGAACAATGGCTGCTTCGCCAGCAGCAACACTGGCTTCAGGCCCCTTTACTACTGCGCTCATTGTCTTTGCCCTACGACGCCGACTCCTGTGCCGTGGACCCTGGCAATGGCTACCTCTACATCAGCGAACCACTGGGGATCTGGCGCTACTCAGCGCGCATTGAAGACAATCCACAATATTATCCGGTCTCTCTGGTTGCCCCATACGGCGAGCAGCAAGCACCGGCAATAAGCCTGGCAACCAGTGACTCTGGAGAACTCTTTGCGTTACTGGAAAATGGCCTGGAGATCCTGTACTGGGATACGCCAGATGCCGCAGACAGCTGGATGTCCGCTGACACGTTAGTGCTCAAAAATTACGAAGCCACTATGATGAACCTCAGCCAGTCACCGGGGCAACAAACTGCCGAGCTGAGCTTCGTCAACGAACAACAAAGCAGTTATACCAGTACGCATATTGCTCTTAAATCAGCCCCAACTGCGCAGACGCTACCAATAGTTCGACCTAAGGCACAGAGCCACCCTGCTGAGCAGTTTGGCGATGCGATGGATGACCCAGCCATCTGGGTGCATCCGAGTAACCCCGCTGCTTCTCTGGTACTGGGGACACACAAAAAACAAGGTCTGGAAGTCTATGACCTCAAAGGTAACCTGTTGCAACAGTTCAAAGATGGTCGACTCAATAACGTCGACCTGCGCGATGGTTTCAGCTGGCAGGGTCGCACCATCAGTATCGCTGCTGCAAGCAAGCGCAATGATGATAGTCTCGCATTTTATGGTATTGAAGCTGATGGCACAGTGTTTAGGCTAGGAACTGTGGCAGCCGGGCTTGATGAAATTTATGGTCTCTGTATGGCCGCTTTTGAAGGCACCCATTATGTATTTGCCAATAATAAAGCCGGTCTGACAATTCAGTACGCATTACAAGCTAACACAGGCAAAATTGCCGCCGCCAAAGTACGCCAAATATCATTGAACTCACAACCGGAAGGCTGTGTGGCAGATGATGAGCGCGGCCGCTTGTTTATTGGCGAAGAAGATGTTGGGATTTGGGCCACCAGCCTGAACCCGGCGGATAACAGCCAACCTGTGTCAGTAGCCAAAGTGGGTGAGCACCTGGTTGATGACGTCGAAGGCCTTGCCTTATCGTTTGGCAAATCACCTGTTCTGGTCGTTTCCAGTCAGGGCAACAACAGCTATCAACTATACGAAGCAACGCCCCCATACCGACATCTGGCCGGGTTTCGCGTCGGTCTGGATGGCTTTAACGGCATTGATGGGGCATCAGAAACGGATGGTCTGGCTTTATCCACCCGCCTGCGTACGCCAGACTATCCCGAAGGCCTGCTGGTGATTCAGGACGGTCGTAACCGCTTTCCAGATAAACCACAAAACTTTAAATACGTTAGCTGGCAGAATGTTATGAGCACCACCGGGCTTGATACAGCTGCTAAATAACCTGCTAATTGTATCTTGAGGCCCGCTATGGGCCTCTTACCTATACTTGTGTTATTCAGTTGACCCAGACGAGAAGGTTTTCTCCAACCTATTCAGCCGCTCAGGCAGATTGACGTATATATCCGGGTCGCCAGTATATTCTCCCGGACTTTGCAAAAGAAACGTGACCGCTTCGCGACATTTGTGCCAAAGAGGATCTTCAAACGATACCCGATCAGCAAGCTTTTCTTCTAGCAAGGTAGTAAAGCAATCTGCCAGTGAGGGTTTATCATCGTCAAGGTGCTCGTGCTCTGTGAGGTAGCGGGTAAAGTAGCCCAGATAAGCATTGAATAACAGTGGAGGCATAAACCTAAGCTCGTCCGCTCGTTCAATAAAATTTGCCCGAAAACGGCCAAATATTACTTCATCCGTTTGGTTATAAAATACCGACTTTGCATAGACTAAATCAGGGTCTGAACCACTGTCCAGAATCGCCTTATTCCATTGTTCTTCAGTCATTAACTTCGTGGTCTGATTGATATTGGTCACTCAGCTTAGTCTGCAACTTACCCAGAGTATGTACACAAAACAACAAAAAAGCCGAGCGCACTAGCCCGGCTTTCTTAATTTTGCGCCCAGAAAGGCAACTTATCTGCCGCAACAGATTAGTTTTTCACAATGGCGTTGTGATATACGTTTTGTACGTCGTCACAGTCTTCCAGCATGTTGATAAACTTCTCGAAGTTTGCCAGATCGTCTTCACCTGTGATCTCAACGTGTGTTTGCGGTACCCAGGTAATCTCATCTACTTCGAAAGTGATGCCGTCAAACGCTTCGATCAGGGCAGTTTTCGCTTTGAAGTACTCAGTATGTGGTGCAAACACAGAAACCTGACCGTCTTCTACTTCAACGTCCGTCACGTCAACATCCGCCATCATCAGCGCTTCCAGTACGGCTTCATCGTCATCACCGGCGAAGCCAAGGATAGCAAAGTGATCGAACATGTGAGCAACACAGCCCGGACTACCAATTTTTGAGTCTGTCTTAGTGAACGGCAGACGTACATCCTTGATAGTACGGTTTGGGTTGTCTGTCAGACAGTCCACAATCACCATACAGTTACCAGGGCCGTAACCTTCATAACGTGCTGGTGAGTAATCTTCACCTGCACCACCGGCCGCTTTTTCAATCGCTTTTTCAATAACGTGTGCCGGAACCTGGTCTTTCTTAGCTTTATCGATCAAACGACGAAGGGAGAGGTTGGTGTCTGGATCAGCGCCACCATTTTTTGCGACTACATAGATCTCTTTACCATATTTTGAGTTTACTTTGGTCTTTGCCGCTGCCGTTTTTGCCATGGCGTTTTTGCGGACTTCAAATGCTCTACCCATCTTAATTCTCGTTTGTGCAAATTAAATTGGACAAGATTCTAACAAGACATTGCATTTTGGGCCATACCCAGACGAGAATTGCCCGATATTGCGATATTTACTCTGAGATTTTTAGGCAAACTGGCCAGTTCGGGACCGATGATGCAGGCCAAGTGCCACAGGTAGGTCAACAAATCGCTCAATGATGATATCAGCCTGCTGAGCATAGTCTGGCAGGCCAACGGGAGCAAACAAACAAGCATGCATGCTGGCACGCTGTGCAGCTTCAATGTCGTATTTATAATCACCCACATAAACACAGTGTTGATACGGTAAAGACCAGCTATCAGCAACCATATGCAATGCCTGAGGATCCGGCTTAGGTAGCGCATCTTCGCGTGTTAACATATAGTCCAGCTCCAGGCCGCATCGCTCAAGCTTTAATTGCGCAGCTTTGGAGTAGTTACGCGTGACGATGGCCATAGGTATGCCAATAGATTTAAAAAATGACACTGTGTCTACTACGCCGGGGATTAGCTCGGCATGCTGTGCGTCCTGCATCTCATGTTGATGGATCAGCGCCATGGCTTCTTCGCGCATATAAGGAGAAGGTAAAGACTCGACGAAATCGAGTAAGTCTGCATCACGATCACAGCCGACCTGCGCTTTGATCAACGCGAAGTCAAGTGAGGAGGTTACCAGGGTACCATCCAGGTCAAAAATCACACCTTTTACCGTTAAATCAGCCATTCATATTTCCTTATCACCAAGGCTTCAACCACACTAAACATAGGGTAAGCCGAAACACCTTGCAAAGATATTAAAAATAAAATTGTTGAGGCCCTACCTGCTGGTCACATCGCAGCAATGGGACCTGTATTTCATACGCGCGCAACCATTGTATGGATCATTTGAAACCGAAGTAGGAACATGCCATGGTAAAGAAAAACAACTCAACAAGGAGTCGTGATGAATAACCCTATCGAACAGTTTCTGTCCTGGTGGCAACAGGCCAAAGCTCAGCCTAATCTAAAACAACGCAGTGCCGTTTGCGTTTCTACCATAGACGAACAGGGCTTCCCCTGTGGTCGTTTTGTCGATCTTAAAGCGGTGAGTGATGCCGGTTTTACTTTTTGCACTCACCTGGGTTCGCAAAAAGGGCAAGACTTACGACGTAATCCCAAAGTGGCCATGACAGCCTGGTGGGACGCCCTGGGCTATCAGGTTCGTGTTAAAGGACTGGCATACGAGATCAGCCGTGCCGATGCACTGCGTTATTGGCAAAGCCGCAGTCATGACGCTCAGCTCACCACCTTAGTCTGTCAGCAAAGCCAGCCGCTGGTATCCATGCAAGCCGTTACCAGCAAACTCGAAACACTTGGTAATGACTTTCAGGCACAAACAATACCACTCCCCGAAGACTGGGGTGGCTTTGTTATACAACCGCTCAGTATCGAGTTTCTGACCTTCAAAGAAAACAGGCTCCATGAACGCGAGCTCTACCAGCATGAAAATGGGGCTTGGTGCAAAACCCAGTTACAACCTTAGCAAGTGTAAAGGCCCTTGCCATCTAGGAGGACTTGCTCAGCTCAGGAGGTGTAAACAACAAGCCTGTTTTTTGAGTACGAATGACATCTGTCATGCCCTTGTCATGACAGATCACACACGTAATCACCCGCGCCATTTCGTAAAGTTATCCCATCAACACAATGACTCATCAAAGGATAACTGACATGACTAAACATATTACTCGCACCACCGCCCTCGCCTGTATGCTTGCCGCACTTTCAACCAGTGCGATGGCACAGGATCTGACCATCACATTCAGTGGTTTGGCACACCAATCTGGTACCCTGAAGCTCGTCGCTTATGACTCTCCGGCCGCGTTTACACAGCAACAAGCATGGCGGGTGGCGCAACAGCACGTATCTGGCAACCAGCCTGAACTCATATTACGCGACGTAGAACCCGGACAGTACAGCTTTATGGTTTATCAGGACCTCAACAACGACGGCAGGCTGAATCGAAACCGCTTTGGTATACCAACTGAGCCTTATGGTTTTAGCAATAATGCCACACTCACAGGCGCCCCCCAGTTCCCACAACTGGCGGTACACGTCACGCAACAAAATCAGAGTTTAAAAATACGACTGCGTTAGCCAGAAAAGTGTCACAGTAAGCCTTTAGTCTGTGACACTCCCCCCTTCCCCATCAAAAAAGCCCAGCCCCATTAACATACCCGTAAGAGAAACATGACGTACCCACAACAGAATCATAGTATTTTTTTCTTATTAAATGTTATGAAGTTACTGGATCAATAACGAAACTTTATGCAATAGTGTGTGCGTAAAGTGATCCAAAATTGTCACTTCGCACTATATTTAAACAGCTATTTACGCTAAAACCCCAAGAAGTGAGTCGTGCATGCTCAAAACAATAGCTAAAACCATATCCAGCCACCTTACCCTTGTTGTTCTGCTTCCATGTTTGCTGTTGGGCGGCGTCATTTTTTATGATGTGTCAGTGTCAGCAAAACGCATGAATGACGCCTATGACGCCGAATACAATGCCTTTTTGAGCCATGCTGTGCTCGCTCTGGTACACGAAACGCAAAAAGAGCGGGGGGCTTCTGCAGGCTTCATCGGTTCGCAAGGCCAAAAATTTCAAAGCAACCTGACACAGCAACGCCGCCTGACCGAAAGTCAGCTCACTAAGCTTAAAAGTGAGGTGATACACTGGGACTTGTCGGAAGAAATGACGCGCGAGCTCAACATATTGCTGCAAAAGTTTGACCAGCTCGACAATGTCAGGCGCAAAGTCAGCTCGCTCTCTATGAGCCTGCCTGAAGCATTAAAATACTACACCGACATTAACAATCAGGGCCTGCATATTGTTATCACAGCAGCGCGTCTGAGCCGCGATTATATCGTTGCCACTGAGTTAATGGCGATATACAACTTCTCCAGCGCCAAGGAGTCTGCTGGCATAGAGCGTGCGGTTCTGACAAATGTGTTTGCACAAGATAAATTTACCCCGGCACTTCGCACCCGCTATACCCAGCTTCACACCAAACAAGAAGTCTATCTGACTGAAGCACTCGAAGCATCTCCCCCAGAAATGAAAGCCATGTTTTCTTCGGCATTAAACAGCAGAGTCATGAAAAACGTTGACGCTTTCAGGGCCACCGTCGCGGATCGGGATTCGGGGTTCGGACAAGATCCCGAAGCCTGGTTCTCAGCCGCTACTCAACGGATTAATGCGCTCAAAGAAGCTGAAGAAAAAGCGCTGACACTGGTCGATAAAACGGCCATCAAAATTCAGGAAGCAGCGGTTACGGTTCTGGTGGTTGAATTGATTATTCTGGTAATAGGCTTACTGATAACAGCTGCGCTGTTCATATCAATCCGGCTTCGTCATCAGCAGTCTGCCAAGATTGCAGAAGGCATCATCATCGCTATGGAACAACGCAATCTGGCGCATGAAATCGGTATTCTTAGCTCCGACGAGCTTGGTAAATCAGCAACCGATATCAACAGTCTGACCCGACAATTTGCTGAAGATCTGATTGAGTTCGGTCGTGCATCGCAAAAAATCACCACATCAACCCACGAAACCGCTTGTGCCATCAGCCAGAGCCAGACCAATTTGGTTGAACAGCAATCCGGTGTGCAAACCATTGCCTCAGCGGCTGAGCAAATGAGTGCCAATATTCAGGTCATCGCCAACTCTATGGTAGAAAATGCAGCCGCGGCAAAGTCCGTGTCGCAGGAATCAGTCAATGGTCAAAAGGTCGTGACAGACGCGGTACAAGTGATCCAGCAAGCATCCCTTGATATGGAGAAGTCTGCGACATCCGTCGATGCGCTGAACGAGCGGGTGGGCAGCATTTCGGGTATGGTTGATATGATCCAGAGCATTGCCGAACAGACCAATCTGCTGGCACTGAACGCGGCTATTGAGGCCGCCCGGGCTGGTGAGCAGGGCCGCGGCTTTGCGGTGGTTGCCGACGAAGTCCGCAGCCTGGCCAGTCGCACTCAGCAGTCTACAGAAGAAATTTCTGCACTCGTGAGCGAACTACAAACCAGTGCTAAATCTGCCTCGGACGTTATCACCCAGGGCAAAGAAAATGCCATGCAGGCTGCCGAGCGTGCCGAACTCATTAAAGAAGCGTTAGGCAAAATAGTCGAACAGGCTAAGCAGGTAGAATCAGTGACGGATTCGGTGTCAGTGAATACCCAGCAGCAAAGCAACGCCATTGACGAAGTCAGCCGGCATATAGTAGAAATATTTGCCAAGGCCACCGAAACAGTAGCGGGGGCCGAACAAATTGCCGTGGCAGCCTCTAATATCGCAGAGGCCGCAATGGATATGGATGAATTAATTGACCGGTATAAAGTACAGGAACAGACAGACTAAATGACCTCACACCCTTTCGATACGCTGCGCCTTGGTAATGGCGCAGCGTTGTTATTTACCCCATGCCCGGGCACTAAGGGCACCACATTAGATGAGTCAGTACGACAATTGCGTGACGCCGGAGCACAGGCTATTGTGACGCTCATGTACCCTTCGGAGTTAGAAAGTAACGAGGCAACCGCCTTACCTCAGGTGTGCGAAGACCTTGGCATGTCTTGGTTTCAGTTGCCTATTGCAGATGACGCCCCACCTAATGAAGACTTTACGCAGGCATTTGTGAAGAGCTGGCCGCAACTTAAGGCCATTCTGTCTGAACAAGGTACTGTTGCAGTGCACTGTAAAGGCGGCTCAGGGCGCACAGGACTGGCCATTGGTTTGATCATGTATCAACTTGGACTGGATAAAGCGGACATCATCCCTCAGGTGCAGTCACTGCGTCCAAAAGCGTTAAATCACCCGGCTCAGCTTGGGTTTTTCAATCAATTTTCCCGCTTCGAGTAATCGTTCGCTCTTGATTGCCACTGTCAAAGCACAGTGGCAAATGCATTACGCAAACCCATATTGCTGACGAAAATGCTCTAAGACTTTGAGTAACTCTGTTACTTTTTGCTCATCATATGCGTCATCATGGGCCCGTGCAAAGCGTCCATGGTCATTGTCAAAATACTGGCCGGACGCCCCTGAGAATTCCTCGGACAACGCCGCCCGAACCAATATATCCGCGCCTTCCTGAACATTGCCCCCGGCGACACCATAGGCCTGCTCAACCATTTTTGAACCCAGAAAAGACTTGGGATTCACCGCAACAATCATCGCCTGGGAATCATCAGAGGCTGCGCCCAGTTGCATCGACCACATGGTCAGGGCCAGCTTACTTTTGGCATACGCCGCATTATCCGACAAATTGCTGGATGCGATTATCTCTTGTGGCTTCAGAGATGCCTGTGCAGCCGATGATAAGTTGATCACTCTGGCACCTTGCTTCATATCAGGCAGCAACGCTTGGGTCAGCAGATAAGGGGCAATGGTATTCACCATAAAGCGTACATCAATCCCCTCTGGCGTGGTTCGCTCTGGTATCACAAATACACCGGCGTTGTTGATCAGCACATCCAGCTCAGTACCTGCCTGCTTAAGCGTATTGACCAGATGCTTAATATCACTGATCACACTCAAATCTGCGGTGTAAGTCGCAACACGTTCCGGCTCGATATACACCGAAAGTTCAGCTTTGAGCGCTGATAGCTTTTCAGCATTTCTGCCATGTAAGATCACACGGTGGCCCAGCTCAAGGAGTGTTCTCGCCGTAGCCAGTCCAATCCCATCGGTTGCACCGGTAATTAATATGGTTTTTGTCATCACTGTATCGCTCACTGAAGTTAATAGGGTCGATTAAAAAGAACCGGAGCACACTCACGGTACAGATACAGCATAGATTATTTAATAAAGATTTATTATCCAGACAAATAAACAATCAGTATTTTATTTTTATTGATAATAAATCGATATTCAGTGGTCAACGCCAGAAAAACAGCTGCTCTGCGCAGATAAAGCAAAGCAGCCCATAGAAACAATTTACCCTTGCTTTCTGGCAGCCTGATAAGCCTCGCGACTTTGTACCTGGTTAAGATAGCGCTGTATCTGTGGTTTATCATCCAGCAGCTTAAGATTAGCCGCAAACTCCAGCGTGATGGTCATCATAATGTCTGCTGCGCTAAATTGCGGGCCAGCAAAAAACGTTTGCTGCGACAACGTTGCTTCAATATAACTCAGATCCAGTGCCAGCTCTTTGGCAATGTATCCATCCATTGGCGCGCTTCCCTCACGCTGTTCCATACCCAGCAACAAAGTCGTGATCACCGGCAGTGCCAGAGATCCTTCGGCGAAATGTAACCATTCAAGATACTGATAATAATGGGTATCGCTTTTTGCAGGGCGCAGCGCTGTCGACTCAGCCTGATCAAGTAAATACTCCATGATGGCCCCCGACTCACACAGCACCAGCCCGTTGTGTTCAATGGCCGGCGCTTTATTTAGCGGATGAACCTGGCCCAGGCTTGCTGGTGCCAGTCGGGTATGCGGATCGCGCTCGTGGTGTACCACTTCGTAAGGCAGCTTAAGCTCTTCAAGCAGCCACAGTACGCGAGTTGAACGTGACTGATTAAGATGGTGTACTTTAATCATGAAAACATGGATCCCTTGTCTGAGAAAAGTCGGCCGTACACATATCAAAAACGACCGACGAGGATAACAATGATTACTGTGTAAGATGTTTAGCCAATGCCACACCCACAGCGTGTGCGCTGGCCGGATTCTGACCCGTTATCAGGCGTTCATCTTCGACCACCAGTTCCTGCCAGGGCTGCACTTTTCGGTATTGCGCCGCTTTACGAGCAATGGCTTCTTCAAGCAAGAACGGAATATCGCTGATGGTACCAAAATCAATTTCCTCTTCGCGGGTAAAGCAAGTGACTGACTTATTCGCAATGAGCGGCTCACCGGTACTCAGGGTGATCGGTAATAAGGCCGCTGGCCCATGGCACACTGCCGCTATCACCCCACCCGCTTCATAATGACTCGCTGCCAAAACAGCAAACTGGTCGTCGCTTGCCAGATCGCTGAGCAGACCAAAGCCACCCGGGTAGAAAATCGCATCATAATCGCTCACATTCAGCTCTGAGGCTTTCAGCGTATTGGCTATTTTTGCCTGTAATTCAGGATCTTCAAGCATCTGCCGGTTTACCTCATCGTCTTCCGTTTCCGTGCCATATAAAGGCACCTGACCACCCCCAATAGACGCTAGCTCAAAGGCAATTCCCTGTGCTTTTAATACATGAACGACATGTGTCAGCTCCGGGGCGTAGGTACCATTTGCCTGATCTGTTTCACCTAAGGTTGCGTGGTTGGTGACCGGAATTAGAACTTTTTTCATCGTACTTTACCCTCCTGAGTTATTTGATCTGTATGTGTAGTACTGGCGTTTCTGGTAGCCATTGCGTTGTGCGTATTCACTGTAGATTATTTCTCAGAAAAAGATAATGGACGTAACTGGCAAACACTTTTTCCACACAGCAAAAATCATCTCGTACAAGTTACAGGCCGCTTATATCAGCCTTGGTGCGACCAAAACCATTGGTTCGGACAGAAATTACCTTTACCTTAGCTGAAGCCTTACAGCTAATTACAACTTTTCCACAGAGCTTTACACCCTTAGGGCGGGTCAGTCTATATGGTAGGAGTCTGTTGATTATTGGACGTATCAATTAAAGGAGAGATCATAATGCCCAGATGGAATCCGACTTTTTTCACTGCCTTCTTTTTTATCCTACTTTGCTCACTCAGCGGTTGTCATAACAGTAACCAGGAGCTGGTTGAAGACCGTATCATCACCTTCAGTTCAGACGAAAACACGTTACAGGCCAGACTAGTGGTACCTAAAGTGCACCAAAGTAACGATGCTATCATTTTGCTTGTACATGGTGATGGCGCGATGGATCACAGCGCCAAAGGCTACTTTGAGCCAATTATCACCACGTTAAACGAACAACGATACGCGACGCTGTCATGGAGTAAACCTGGCGTTGGCAATTCTGATGGCGACTGGCTGGCGCAAACCATGTCACAACGTGCAGAGGAAGTCCGCAGTGCTATTCGTTATCTTAGACAAAATGGTTATCCGAATAATCCCATTGGTGTGGTTGGCTTCAGCCAGGCAAGCTGGGTGCTGGCCGAATTAGGCAATGAACCTAAAATCACCTTTGCCGCCCTGATAGGTGGCGCTGCAAACTGGCGGGAACAAAGTAAATATACCATGTGGTTGCGCCTGATAGAGGAAGAAAAAATTCACCCTGACGACACCGCCGTGTGGCAAGAGATTGAAGAGCTCAACGAGCTGGAATATCAGCTCATTAAAAGCGGATTTAATGATTATCTGGGCAGTGACCTACACTTGCATCCATTTATGGCACAACCATTGGAGGATGAAGCACGCTTTGGCTTTGTACGTGCGAATATCGACTCCGACGTCAGTCTTGGATTTGCTCAGATCCACTTTCCGATGCTGGCGCTATTTGGCGATTCAGATATCCGGGTTGATATTGAGCATAGCCAACAGATATTTGCCAGTACCCTGGGGGCATCAGACAAGCTGACTCAAAAGGTGATCAGCAATGCTTCCCACGCCCTGCTTAAAACCGAGCTGTCGATACGAGCAGCACTGTATTTAACGGAAGATGATTTTGCACCAGGCGCACTGGACACACTGGTCGAGTGGCTGAATACACACGCTCACAAGGCACCTACACAGCGCTTATAGCCTAAAACCAGGGTGAAGCAGCAAGCAAACTTCACCCTCTTTCGCTTTTTTGTTGCATAATAAGAATAAAATCAATACTTTATTTATAAAATAATAAAAATATCCAATTATGCTGTATATCATACTGACCATTGCTCTGCTGGCACTCAGCGCTTTACTGTTTACCCCTTCATTCAAAGCTTTTACGCTCCGTTACGAAGTTGCCTGCAATTTCATTCTGACCCTGGTTGCCACCCTAGTCGGCGTGCTACTGGCAATTGCGATCAGCAATTACGATGCAGACAAAAAAGAAATTAAAGACTTAATTAAGGTACTTAATGCCGCCGAAGCGGTGGTTGAAGAAAGCCTGGACTACAGCGTCAAACTCAATGAAATCTACCAGGAAAATCCCGAACAGTTTGGTGAACAGGGCGACTTTTTTACCCGCAATCCACTCGTTTACCCACACTACCTGGATAATATGCTCACTCAGAATTTGATCAGTAAAAACTTGTCACAGGAAGGGTTAAGTGAGTTGAATGAGCACCTGATCACACTACAGCGCTCAAAGCAGGTTGCCCCTCAGGCCTTTATAGCCAGTATGCGTTACATCAAACAAGTGCTGATTTTAGAGCGTCGCTTTCAACTCACAGAAATCTCAGCACAGGAGTATCAGCAAACACTTGATGAATATGAAGAACAGCTGGTGTACCAACAACACGAGCAAAAATAATCAAGCCCGCCATGCGATGATAACTTGCTGCGACATGACGGGCTGCGGAGATTGTTCTACAAGGTCTGTCAGTATTTTATTTATTTGCATACCTCAGGAGCCTGATAGTCCAGCTTCATCAAATCAAAGTAGTTTTGCCCCAGCGCGATATATCGAAATGCCTCGTCATTCAAATATTGGTTAATGCGGCTGTTGATCTCCACTTCACGCTTGTAATCCCTTTGTTGATAGCCTTTTGCTGCCACAAAATCACTGCCGGTCAGAATACGTTTTGGATAACGATTAAAAAATGCCACATACTGCTCTCGTATTGCCGCATGACGAAAATACGCCTCATATAAAACTCGCCATGAAATATCCAGCATCAGGTTAGGATAGACATCCAACAGACGCGATAAAATCGCGATATGCAGCTGTGGATCCAGCTTCGTTTGCTCCCGTGACAACCCCATATGAACCCAGACAATCGGGTTTTCCGGGTAACGGGCCAACACACTTTCCATCAGATGCAAATACTTGGTTGGCGCCTGATCTGAGCCGATATCAGCATGGATGGACAAAGGCATGGGTGCCCTGCCGCCTTCAGGTGCTCTGAGCCGGGCCATAAACGGCGCCCAGTCATCAATTCGTTGCGGCGGCGTTGCCCGGTGCGAATGATCAAACAAGGCCTGCTTTACCAGATTCACCTCGCCCATCCAGGTAAATGCAGGTCCAAATTCATCATCAAGCAATGCCATTTTTTGCGCGACATACTGCGGCTCACTGAGGTCGGCAAAGCTCATTGACAGGGTCAGATGAACATCTGTATTTGGGTGCAATAACGCATTGGATGCATTGATAATATCGTTTCTGATGGTCGGCTTAATTTCACCCGTCGGACACACTGAAAAGCGCTGACAACCACTTTGCGCGCTGAACATTTGTCCGATGCCAAAGGCATTCACAAATAACACGCCCGCAGGCTGAAAATAACCTATTAGTTCAGGGTAAGGAACCGCCTCACCACCGAAAGGGCGAAAATGAGCATGGGCATCCACTACAAACGTATAAGGCTGTGTATCCCTGTCATAACAAGCCTGCTCTGCACCCGGCTTAAATTGTGTCAAATGACGCTCGCTTAGCGTGCTTTGACAAGCCGCTGTCAGGGCCATCACCATAGGTAGCAGTACGGCACGTAATTTATGTATTTTCACGGTTTCTCCCTGCCTGATTGAGCAATGGCAACATGGCAATTCCGGACTTTTGGTCCGCTTTTGCAATTGATAGCAGCATGAAATATATAACCAATTGTTATCACTATACAATTTTTCTGGTTCATTCTTTGCTGTAGACTAAATCCTGATCACCGACCGTTCAAGGGATATTGGCCATGTCACAGCGCTATCGCGACTTTATCTGGTTCACCTGTTTACAGCCAGCACTTATGCAATTGCACAGGCAACCGCGCTGGGCATTAAGCATGCTTGTCCTGCTGACACTGACACTCAGTGCCGTACTCTGTGTTGCTGCTGTGCTTTACCATATCTGGTTTAAGCCACTTCCCTACCCTCAGCCACAGCACCTCCATCTGATGGATCATCACCGTCAGGGGAGTGCAGCAGAACTGACTGATCAGGGCTGGCCTTACCCGGCACTCACTCAGCTGTTATCAGCGCCGGGTAAACACACATTGCTGGCCCTCTACTATGCCGAAGAGGTCCCTCTGGACACGCTCTACCAGAAGAAAATAAATACCGCGTATGTCAGTGGCGACTGGCAAACTATGCTGGGAGCTGAACTCATTCATGGCCATAGTAATGCGTTTTTAGCCGCGCCAGACACTCAATCACACGGTGCGGTGATCAGCCATGCGCTGTGGCAATCCGCTTTCGGTGGCACACCAGATATCTTAAAACATCACCTTAATATCAACGGGGTACGTCACCCTATTCAGGGTGTGGTTAGCCCGGGCTATCATCCACCTGAGCTATTAAAACCCGGCTGGCAGCCAGAGCTGTGGCTGCCCTGGCGTTTTAACAACTCTGAATATAAAGGGTACTGGAAAAGCCCCGATCCGCACATTCGCGTCCTGCTACGCACGCAGACACCTCAAGCACAACTTGCGGACTTACAAACGAGAGCCAATGAATCAGCAGCCTTGCATGCACCAGCGCAACTCAGAGACTGGCAAACCCGTTTGACCGGACATCCTCTGACCAAGGCATTGCGTGGTGATCATCCGGTTATTGTTATTGTCTTTACCTGCACGCTGGCGTTATTGTTGCTAGCTAGTCTGAATCTGGCGCAAATGTTTTTACTCCAGTTGCTGCAAAGCCGACATCAGCTGGCTGTGCGATCTGTGGTTGGTGCAAAATACACAACTTTGCGCAATACCTTGCTGTGTCAGCTGACTTTATTAATAGTCCCAGCACTGGCATTCGCCCTCGGATTAACGCATCTGGCACTAAACTACAGCAACACATGGATATCACAGTTCATTTATCAAAGTGCACAACTAACCGTTAACTGGCAGATCGTATCGCTGGCATGCCTGCTGGGGGGTGTAATCCTGGCTTTGTTCATGATCTTAAGCCACAAACATTGCCAGCCAGAAAAGTTGCTGAACAGTCTCAAGCGCAGCGGCAAAGGCCAGGCTGCGCAACTATCGCAAACAACCATCAGGCGCTTCGTTGCCTCCCAGGTATTATTGGTTTCCCTGGCCATTTTGGCTTGTACTCAGCTGGTTTGGGACAACCTGAAGCAGCTGACTCACCCGCTGGGGTTCGATACCCAACAAATCTATGAACTGGAGTTCAATGTTGCAACACTTGACTGGCAGGGCTGGCCAGCTTATGCACCAATGGCTAAAGCATTTAAACAGTCTTTGCTGCAAGAGCCTGGTGTAATAGCAGCCAGTTTCGCCCGCACTCCGCTTAAAGATGACTTTCAGTTCAATGTCACTGCATCGTGGAGCAACACCCGCTATTTGCCATTTCATCGCAATGTGGATCAAGACTACTTTTCGATACTGGCACAACGTCTTATTGCAGGGCGGACCTTCACCGCACAGGACATTGAGGAACAACGCCCTGTGGTGATCGTCAATCGTACATTCGCCCGTCAGCTGGGCGGTGAGGTGCTGGATAAAACGCTGAATATTGATGGGGTAAAAGCACAACGTATCATCGCGGTCATCGACGACCTGCAACTGCCAGGTAAACCCATTCCTCCGGCACGCTTTTACCTGCCGAACTTTGGCTCAGCGACTTACCTGCTGGTTAAACTCGCGCCTGGGGTGACTCTGAGCAAAACACAACTCAGTACGCGGTTAAAACAACAGTATCCGCAATTTGTCCTGACTCAGTGGCGCGCATTGGCAGAGGAAGTCGCCCATGCCCATCAGTATCGGCGTATCACAACCTGGCTGTTGGTCGTTGTCAATCTGCTGATCCTAATCATTACCACCTATGGCATATACAGCCTGCAAAGCTACGCAGCTTATCTTCAGCAAGGTGTAGTCAAAGTTCATTTGATGCTGGGAGCAAAACGTCGTCAGGTATTGTTGGCAAGGATCCGTGCATTTTTGCAGCCCGCATTGCTCAGCCTTGCATTTGCAGTAATTGCGATAAGCTTGAGCTGGCCCTGGCTCGACACCTTAATGGCATTTTCTCCCAGCCTGACACTCATTGCAGCAAGCTTCGCCGGTGTAATTATAACTCTGGTGGCTATCAGCCTCATCACAGCCCGCCAATATGTTCCCACCAAGCGTTTGTTATGATGTGTAAAGGGGGTTTCCATCCCCCCTTTTTTAAAATACTAACCGCGGACCTCTGCGACTTGTTTTAATCGCGATAAATCCCGCCACAACACAGGTGCCACAATCAAGGTTAGCACCAGGTTAGACACAGGCACCGATAACCATACTCCATCTACCCCAAATTGTTCTGGCAGCAAGTATAAAAATGGCACCTGAATGACCATGTTACCCAGCGAGATCAACAGAGATTTCCCTCCCTGATCCAGTGCCACATAATACATGGCGGCAAGAAAAATAAACCCATCCAGAAACACCATAGACAAATGCAGACGTGCACCATGTTGTGCCTCATTAAGCAATGCCTGATCCTGAGTAAAGAAGGACACGATTGCTTCGGGAAACACGTTCAGACACAACACAATCACAAGACCAACCGACAAGCTCACCTGACATGCCAACTTAAGGGTCGCGCGGATTTTCTCTATTTGCCCCGCGCCATAATAATAGCTCACCGGTGGCTGCATACCACTGGCAACCCCTTCAGCAAAAAAGTAATAAATTACCCCAATATAACCGATGAGCGCAAAAGCAGCGACGTGCAACGACTCTCCATAGGTCAGTAACTGCTTGTTGTGCAGCGCAGTAATAAATGCAAAGTACAAAAACATTGCAAGCCCCGATGCGCCCTGTACTAAGGTGCGCCCCGCCAGTTTCTGAGAAAAAGTCAGCCTGCTTAAGCTCAGTCCGATACCCGCTTTTGAAGAGCAAAAATAACTCAATGCCAATATGCCCACCAGGGACTGCGATACCACGCTGGCCCAGGCTGCACCTGCAAGCTGCCATTGCAACAACACGATAAACACATAATCCAGAACAATATTAGTCAGTGCCCCCAGGATCAGTAACCGCGTAGCCACACCTGGACTGCCATCATTACGGATCAACATAGGTAACGCGCCTGCTGCCATAGTTGCTAACGCACCCCAGCCAAATACCGACAAATAGCTGTAACCAAACCTAAGCACCTCACCGCTGGCCCCCTGTACGTCAAGCAACAGACTGCCACTGGCATACAAACCCAGACTAGTTGTCATTGCCAGTATCAACAGCAACCAGATACTGGTTGCCAGCACAGCATGCGCCTGTTCGCTGTCTTTGGCACCGCGAAACAACGACAACAAGCTCCCGGCACCTATGCCTACCAAAGTGCCGAGGCCCGCTATCAGGCCAACAACAGGCCAGGCGATGTTCACCGCAGCCAGGCCATCTGCCCCTATAAAATGACCAACGAAGACCCCATCAACAACCTGATACAGCCCATTCACCATCATGGCGGCAACAGCCGGTATGGTGTAACGCCAAAATGTTCGGACAACCGAATCACTCTGCTTACCTGTCGGATCTTTTTGATTTTGACTGAGCTCAGTCAGCTCAACATCATGCGTTTGCATAAAACTCCCCGCTCATTGCGAATAACCGCTATTATGCTTAACTATCGGATGAAAGAAAGTTAGTTACTATCCGCTTTTCGGATACATTGGAGCCTGTTATGCACTGGACACTGGATCAACTGGAAGCCTTTGTGACTGCCGCCAGAACGGGGTCATTTTCTGCAGCCGCCCGCAAGCTGGGTAAAGCTCAGTCCCGGATCAGCACAGCCATTGCCAACCTGGAAACCGATCTGGGTTTTGAGTTATTTGACCGCACAGCCCGGTTACCAGTGCTGAATGCCGCCGGGCATGACCTGTTTGCGGAGGCAGAAGCAGTGCTCATGCAATGCCAGAGATTACAATCAAGAGCGCTGTCTATGAGCTGTGGTGAGGAAGTATCCCTGACCGTCGCCATGGATGAGGCTGTGCCCATCAATGCCTTTGAAACCCTGTTCGAACAGCTGTCACATCAGTTTCCTCTCCTGAAGCTGTCGATATTAAACGGCTCACAGGATGATATTGCTGGCTGGGTTGATGAGCAAAAAGCCGATCTGGGCATTTTATTTCACCAAAAGCCACTTTCACAAAGTCTCGACTTTACACCGCTGGGCAGCTTTGAGCAGCGCCTGATAGTCGCCCCCGATCACCCGCTGGCATCACATTCACAGCCAACCGTAGAGCAATTAAATCAACATCGGCAGCTGGTGATCCGAGACCGCATTGGCAACAGCCAATCTCAGGCGATTTCTTCTTTTCACTGGCATGTAGACAGCTATTACTATATCGCTGGCCTGGTGTTAAGAGGGGTTGGCTGGGCACTGGTGCCTGAGCATGTCGTAAAATCTCATTGGTTTAACGAGGCAGTTATCACGCTTTCCACCCGGCATATTCCCGGCTCTCTGACCGTAGACATGGGTCTGGTCAGGCGCAGAGACAAAGCCTCGGGGCCTGTCATCCACTGGATTTACGACACCGCTTTATCAATGGCACTTTAGAGCCAGTTATAGTCCATTTGCCGGGCCGTTTTAAACGCCAGTGATTTACCAAAGTGCAGCTTAACCAGCTCAAGGCTCATGTCGATACCCGCTGACACACCTGCCGAGCTGGTAAAATTCTGATCCATCACAAACCGTTTATCCTCACACACTTTCAGATGCGGGTAACTGGTTTGCAGCCGCGCCAGGTCATCCCAGTGAGTGGTCACCGATTTACCGTCAATGAGCCCAGCTTCGGCAAACAAAAAAACCCCTGTGCACACAGATGCACAGCGGCGAGTATGCGTCGCCGTTTCAGCCAGCCAGGCTAACACTGAGGTATTACTGAGTACGTGCTGATGTTGTCCGCCTGCAACAATCAGCAAATCAAATCTGGGATGACCATGAATACTGTAATGCGGGTTTACAGACAAGCCACCACGGCAACTGACGGGTGCATGACTGGGTGCAATCAGGCTTACATTTACGGGCTCGTCAACAAAACGGGCAGCCGTGCTGAACACTTCAAATGGGCCGCTAAAGTCCAAGACTTCAACGCCATCGTAAATAAAAATACCGATTTCCATTGAATGATCCAGAATAAGGAAGTTTTTTAGCTCCCTTAGTGTAGCGCAGATCTTAGCCATTCATATCTATTTACACTTTGATTTTGGCGATTAATCGAGATCTGATTGCACTTTCATGAATTTGTCTTTTAGTATGCTTGGCAATAAAATACCAACAAGCGAAAACCAACTATGTTGAAAATCAAACTAACACTACTTAGCGCCGCCGTTGTGATCGGTCTGGCAGGTTGTAGCAGCACCCAGCAAAGCAGCACAACCACGCCAACCGTTGCGGAAAAACAATACCAAAACCCGCTGTTACAGCCTTTCACCGGTCCTTATCAAGGCGTACCTCAATTCGATAAAGTACAACTGAAAGATCTTGAGCCCGCGCTGGATATCGCACTGGCTGACCACTTAAGCGAAATTGATCTGATTTCAAACAACACCGCACCGGCGACGTTCGACAATACTATTGTTGCGATGGAACGTTCAGGTCAGGCACTGGATCGCCTTTTTACCTACTTTGGTATCTGGAGCGCCAACAATTCATCACCTGAATTTCGCCAAATGCAGGGCGGCCTGATGGCAAAGTACGCTCAATACCGTTCTAAAATCACCCAAAACAAGGCGTTATTTGAGCGCGTTAAAACAGTGTATGACAGCCAAGAGTTTAAGCAGCTGAGTGCTGAAGAACAACGTATCACCTGGCTACAGTACAACAGCTTTGCTCGTAACGGTGCGACACTGGAAGGTGAAGCCGCTGAACGTTACGCTGAAATTAACCTGGCTTTATCGAAGCTACACGCAGACTTTGCCAATAATGTACTGGCCGACGAAGAAGGCTATGTCGTTTACCTGACCAAAGATCAGCTTTCTGGTCTGCCTCAGTCCTACATTACCTCTGCGGCTGCCGCGGCTGAAGAGCGTGGCAAACCAGGCATGTATGCAGTTACCAACACCCGCTCTTCCATGGCCCCATTCCTGATGTACTCCACTGAACGTGAGCTACGTAAGCAAGTATGGCAGAACTACTACAGCCGTGGTAACAACGCAGGTGAGCACAACAACAAAGCCATCATCAATGAAATCCTGACATTGCGTCACGAGCGGGTGCAACTGCTGGGTTATGAAAACTATGCTCAGTGGCGTCTTGAAGATCGCATGGCTAAAGATCCAAAAAATGCGATGGAGCTGATGGATAAAGTCTGGCCAGCCGCAATTGCCCGCGTAAAAGAAGAAGTGGCAGACATGCAGGCACTGGCAGATAAAGAAGGCGCCAATATTAAGATTGAGCCATGGGATTATCGCTTTTACTCTGAAAAAGTCCGTAAAGCCAAGTACGACCTGGACTCTAACGAAGTTAAACAATATCTCCAGCTGGACAAACTTCGTGACGCCATGTTCTACGTCGCGGGTCGCCTGTTTAACTTTGAGTTTACCGAAGTACCAGAAGGCTCAGTGCCTGTCTTCCACGAAGACGTACGCGTATGGGAAGTCACCGATAAAACCAGCGGTGAGCATATTGGCTTATGGTACTTAGACCCATTTGCCCGTCAGGGTAAGCGCTCAGGTGCATGGGCAACTTCATACCGTGGCCACACCACCTTTGATGGCAAAACCAACGTATTGAGCTCGAATAACTCAAACTTCGTAAAAGCACCAGCAGGACAGGCTAGCCTGATCTCGTGGAACGATGCAGAAACCTATTTCCATGAGTTCGGTCATGCATTGCATTCTCTGTCTTCGAAAGTGAAATACCCAGGTTCCAACTCTGGCGTACGTGACTACACTGAATTCCAGTCACAGCTGCTGGAGCGCTGGCTGGTCACTGATGAAGTCATCAATCGTTTCCTGGTTCACCATGAAACAGGTCAACCTATGCCGAAAGCACTGGTGAATAAAATCAAGCAAGCAGCCAACTTCAATCAGGGCTTCGCCACCACTGAATACCTGGCATCAGCCATTATGGATATGAAGTTCCACACCACAGATCCCGCTCAGATTGGCGACCCGGTTGAATTTGAAAAATCTCAACTGACTGCAATTGGTATGCCATCAGAGATCGTCATGCGTCACCGCACCACACACTTTGGTCACGTTTTCTCAGGTGAAGGTTATTCAGCTGGCTATTACGGCTACCTGTGGGCCGAAGTGCTGACATCAGATGCTGCACAGGCATTTGCCAGTGCACCAGGTGGTTTTTATGACGAAGAAGTAGCAGATCGTCTAGTGAATTACCTGTTCTCTGTGCGTAACGCAATGGACCCGGCAGAGGCGTACCGCAAGTTCCGTGGTCGTGATGCAGCGGTAGAAGCCCTGATGTTAGACCGCGGCTTCCCGGTTAATGCTGACAAGTAACCGTAAAACCAAAAAAGCCCTGTTATAACAGGGCTTTTTCTTTACAAACGGCGTATTTAAAACGCTACTCAATGAGCTCTAGTAAGTGCAGCTTTTTGAACTGCTTTTCTAATGTTGCCATGCTGAATGGCTTAATAATAAACCCATCCACTTTTTCTAGTAACACCTGCTGTACTCGCTCACGACCATTTTCACAGGTCACCATCACAAGCTTGAGATTTTTTAGTGCCGGTCTGGTGCGAATTTCGTGAAGTAAGGCCAGCCCATCTATGTGTGGCATATTCAGGTCGGAAATCACCAGCTGGTAGGGTTTTGCCTCAAGTAGCTCCAGTGCTCGTTTGCCATCTGTCGCTTCATCTATGTCTGTATAACCAAGCCGACGGAGCATACCTATCATCACATGCCGCATTGACGCCATGTCATCAACAACCAGTATCTTCACCTGTCTCTCCTTAATATTAATACCAATTTCACTTAATACGAGTTCATTTTGACGGAGCAAAGATGACGCTAACGGCGTTAAAAATTTCTCATTTAGAACCTTATACCTTAGACATAGGTTCACAAATTTTTTGCCTGGTTATCGACCCTATTTTCTCGCCTCAAAATAGAACGCTTAATTAAGCAAATTGGTATAACTTCACCGATAATAAGAATAAAAATTAGACCAAGATATCAGCAAAGTCGACCTTACTCGTAAGGTTTAGGAAAATTCCTAGTTTGACTCTTTATTCAGTGACAAAGACATAAACACACTGAGTGGGTTATCACGATACAGACCGAAGCGTTCACAACGGTCAAAACCAAGACTTTCATACAGATTAATTGCTTGTTCTTGCTTCACACCAGTTTCAAGGCGGATCAGTGGAATTTGTGCGTCGCCCGCGTAATGCAACAAGATTTGCATGATACGCTTAGACAACCCCTTGCCCCGATACTGAGGTTTGACATACAAACGCTTTATTTCACCGTATAAGGTTTTATCGAATTGTTTAACGATGGCGCCACATGCAACTATGCCCTCTTCGTTGCGTAGCCCCACAGCACGTACATTAGGTTGATTGAGCTCTTCCAGTGCCAAAGACTGATCACTGGCAATGGGGTAGAGGGTATTCATCAAGCGGTCAATTTCTGCAAATAGTTCTCTAACACTTTGATCATCTGGTTTTAAATCAACTAGTTGCATAATTTTCCTTTCAACTGACAGTTACTTTCCAGGCCCAGCCAGACCCCATTTACACGACACGTAATCAGGTTAAGCGTAATGACTGGTGCGACAAACTAAAAGGGCATTTTAACGTACTTTGCGGGAAATATAACTAAATATATTCAGATTAAATGGTAAGGAAACATGTTGCAGCATGTGATTAACGTAGAATGTCAGACGGTGTCACGCCTGTCGGGTAAATAGCCATTCATACCCTCCATGGCATCTTACCATTCAGGCTAGCCAAAGTGTGATAGCAAGCAACAGTATGGTGGCAACCGTAGTAAAAAGCAGTGAACACTGATTCTGACCAGTACGGTCTGATTGTGAAAACAACATAAACAACTCTCCTATGCTTCCCCCAACGTAAAAACCACAAAAGTATTAATAAAGGAGAATGCACTACAACCAAAAGTAGTAACATAGATAGCAAAAAAATACCCAAAACACCAGAAAATAGTACAGATATTATCCTAAAAACTAGGCCAATTGTCCGACTCGTACGTGCAACTTCATACAATACAACAACTTAAATAAACCCATTGATTTGAATAAAAAACACACAAAAAGCTTGGGTTTTCGCTAATACGGACCTATATAAGGAAAAAAGGAGGTGTCATGATCACATTAAAAGCAACCCACAAAGACAATTACAGTGATGTATTTGCGCTACAATTGCTGCCTGAAGACCTGAACTTTATCGCATCGCCAGCCGAAACCCTGGCAGAGTCAGCGTTTTTTCCTTACTACCGAAACCTGCTTATCTACCATCATCAAACGCTGGTCGGGTTTATACAATATCACCCCATGGAACCTGAGGGTACAAAACATGAATATACCATAACACAGCTGGCTATAGACAAGCGCTTCCGTCGTCAAGGGTTTGCCAGACAAGCCCTGAAAAAGTTGCTCACACAGCTCAGAGCCAAGTCTGATTGTCAGGTAATTTCTGCCGTCTATGTCGAGGGCAATGAAAGAATGCGCAGTTTACTCAGTGGCATGTCTTTTGAGTTTAAAGGCCGCTGGGGAGACACAGCTTATCTGATGGAATGGCATCGTGACACGCCTCTGCCAGAGGTATACCTCAGCACAGTGTGGCAAAAAAACTTCGAACATCTGGGTGACCTTACGCTGCATGAACCACAGCAGCCGTTGGTGGCCCCAAACGAATGGACTTTGCTGGAAGCGGCCTATAACCCAGGGTATGAAGTGCGTGCGATCAATTACCAGGATAAACAAGTCGGGTTGCTGATGTGGGTTCCCGAAAAACCGCATCGCATTTCAATTTGGCGCTTAATGATTGATAAAGCCTATCAACAGCAGGGCATAGGCAGACAAGCGCTGCAAGCGGCACTGGAAGAGATCCGTAGCCTGCCAGAGGTAACAGAAATCGCCATCTGCTATGTACCGGACAACCCCGTCGCTAAAGACTTTTATGGCAGCTTTGGTTTTGTAGAAACAGGCTTCGATGAAGAGGAAGAAGAAATGCTCGCTGAAATCAGATTACACCACTGTAAAGGGGCTTAACACAAAGGAATAAGTTGCTGTGGTTTCGCGTAACGAATACCGGCATCATCAAACGCCTGCACATCCTCTTGTGAATGATAATGGTATACACACAACCTGTTTAAAATCGCTGGCGGATACTCTCGTAACAGGTCATCCAACCCGGCATGGCTGGGATTACCAGACGCCACACAGTCATGAAAAATGATTTCTCCCTGAGTCACCTGATGGATCAGTAACTCGGGAATAGGGCGGGTATCACCGCTGTAAAAAAACCGTCCGGGAAGATGCAAAGAAAATGCACTACCGGGCGCCTGATGGCGGACCGGATAGCAGTTCAGCCGGAGCTGTTGATGGAAAAAGTGCTCACCAATGGGGTGCAATTCAAAAGTATGCCAGATATCTTCGCGTAACTCTGCCAGCCCGGTGTATGCCAACATCGCACACAGAGGTTGAATTAGCTGAACTGGTACATATAAACGTACTTTCTGTCTGCCTAATGCGGCCTTAAAATACAGCTGCTCCAGGCCGCCAACATGGTCGTAGTGCAGGTGAGTGATAAAGACAGCCTGAGGCAAAGACTGGCTGCCAAAAGTACGTTTAAATCGTGCCAGTGTGTCGTGGCCACAATCAATCAGTAACCAGGGGGTGTCTTCGCAGCAGATTACACAGGCTGCATTACCAAGCTCAGCCGCACTGGCCGCACCAACGCCCAGAAACAGTGCACAATCAGGCACTGGCACCTGTCGATGGGTGCGATGCGGTTGCTCTTGTGTTGGCCGGGCCACTATCGAATCTAACATCTGTCTGCTCGTCAATATTCGCCACTCGGTACAAACCCAATGCTAGATGCAATAATTGACATTCCGGTGACAAGGCGATACTCGGCGAATAGATAGTTACACCAACATTTAGTTAATTTCGCTAAATTGAGTCAATTTATGTCCAAACCACCAAGCGTCAGAAACACGTAAGATACTGATATAAATAAACTATCCTTTTTGGCATCTGTTTTGCTATATTCCAGTCATATAAAAAATAACAAATCGGAATTGCGCCATGATCAAAAAACTTTCTCCCTTATTCGCAGCACTCGCACTCAGTGGTTGTGTGATTCATATTGATGGTCACAGTAAAACAGTAGCAGACGTGGAGCTGCACAAAACCCTGACGCTGGACGCCACAAATTTGAACAGTTTGATGGCAGATACCAGTTCAGGCTCACTGGATATCATCGGTGATGACACGCTTACACAAATAGAAGTTGATGCAAAAATACTGACAGACAAAGATCACAGTTATCAGCTTACGCTTGAACAGGACGGCAACAACGCACGACTGATCGCAAAACACAATGCCAGGGTTGGTGTCGTCTGGTACAGCGGCAATAGCCCCAGAATCGATCTGACTGTCCGCGTACCCAACAGCCTTGCACTGGATATTGACGATAGCTCAGGCGACATTGCTATCAAAGGCATGACAGGAGACATAGAGCTGGAGGACGGCTCGGGCGATATCAGCATCAATGGTGCGGCAAATGTTAAAATTGATGATGGTTCAGGGCAAATGCTTATCCGTGGCGTCAGCGGCATGCTGGATATCGAAGATGGTTCAGGCGACATTACCATTCAGGGTGGCAACCAGTTGAAGCTCGATGACGCGTCGGGCCAGGTATATATTACCGACGTGCGTGGGGATCTGGATATTGAAGACGGTTCCGGCGATATCCAAATTATTGGCGGACGTTCGCTTACCCTGGATGATGAATCAGGCAACATCAGCCTAACCGACATGAGCGGCGACCTGACCATTGTAGATGGCTCTGGTAACCTCGAAATCCGCGGCGGCAATTCACTTGATTTACGCGACGACTCGGGGTTTATCCGGGTTCAGGACTTGCAGGGCAACGCTAAGGTCAATGACGGCAGTGGCAATCTGGTGCTACAAAACATCAAAGGTCATGTGACTATTGACGATGATTCCGGCGATATCGAAGTCATTCAGGCAGGTGGCCTTACCATCACCGGTGATTCTTCCGGCGGTCAGCGTATTGAAAAGATCCGTGGCGAAGTCAACATTCGAGATTAACCGCGCCCGCAACGACACCTTTTGCAAGCAAAGTGTCACCTTTTGCCAGTGAATTGTATGCGCTCAGCTTCTACAATGAGCGCATAACTTCTGGTAACAAGGTGACATCATGACTTACGCAAACACAGCCCTGATCACAGGCGCATCTTCTGGTATTGGTTTAGAACTGGCGCGCTTACACGCGCAGCAGGGCGGCGATCTTGTTCTGGTTGCCCGCTCCGAAAACAAGCTCAATGCCCTGAAAAAAGAGCTGGAACAATCCCATGGTGTCAACGCCTGTGTGATCACCGCCGATCTCACCGATCCTGCATCGGCGCAGACCATCTACAACGAAACAAAACGCCAGGGCATTGAGATTGATATCCTGATCAATAACGCCGGATTTGGGGGTCATGGCTTTTTTCATGAACGTGAATTGCAGGCCGATCTGGAGATGATACAAGTCAATATCAGCAGTCTTACTGCGCTCACGCACCTCTTCGTACAGGATATGACAACCCGTAAACATGGTAAAATCCTCAATGTCTCGTCCACCGTCTCCTTGCTACCGGGTCCATTGCAGGCAACTTACTACGCGACTAAAGCATTTGTGACTTCTTTTTCTCAGGCACTGGCCGAAGAGCTGCGCGATCACGGGATCAGTGTCACGGCGCTATGTCCGGGCCCGGTTGCCACCGAGTTTGCCAAAACCGGTAACCTGGAAGAACTCGCGGTCTTTAAACAAGGAAAAAGCCCTGAATCCGTCGCCCGATGTGGTTATCAGGCTATGCAAAAAGGTAAACTACTGGCCTTTAACGACCCTATGCTAAACTTTATGCTCAACTGGATAGTGCCTTTGCTACCACGTCGGCTGGTACTTGCACTGTCACGCCGTACGATGGAAAAATAATGAAGCGAACAGCAAAATTTACCTTGTCACCACATTGCCTGATCTTATTTAAAGATCTCGACCTGGATCAGGCGTTGCTGTTAAAACAGGCAAAGCTACCCGCTGATCTGTGGCATAGCCTGCCCACCTCAGTCACGGCGGCCCAGTATTTTGACCTGTGGCATGCAATGGAAGCGCAGCTTGGTGAGACATTACCGCTGAAATTGGCACAACATCTTAATATCGAGGCCTTCGATCCAGCCATTTTTGCCTGCTTGTGCAGCGCCAACCTGAGTGCCGCTATGCGCCGCCTTAGCAGCTACAAACCATTGATCGGTCCGCTGACCCTGGACGTAAGCGAAGATAAGCACGGCCTGTTACTCAGCCTCGACTGCTACGGCTACGATAAACCCCTGCCGAAATCGCTGGGTCTGTGCGAGCTGGCTTTTTTTACTCAGCTTGCTCGCCTGGCAACCCGTGCACAGGTGATACCCAAAACCCTGTATGTGACGCAACTTCCGGACAATATGGCTGATTTTGAAAACTATTTTGGCACCAGTCTGACACTCAGCAATCAGGTGGCGATACGTTTTCATCAAGCAGACACAAAGCGACCCTTTATGACTGAAAACGCCGCCATGTGGTCTTTTTTTGAAAATGACCTGGCCCAGCGTCTGGCTGAACTGGATGCCAGCGCCAGCATGACGCAAAAAGTCAAAGCGCTGCTAATGGAATTACTGCCCTCAGGACAAGTGAGCGCAGAACAAGTAGCGGCCAAGCTGGCGATCAGTAAGCGTACATTACAGCGTAAACTTGATGGGGAATCAGCAAACTTTCAGTCACTGCTGAGCGCGCTGCGATCCGACCTTGCCCGACAGTACCTGCGTCGCTCCAGTATGTCTTTGCAGGAAATCGCCTTTTTGCTCGGCTTTAGTGATGCCAATACTTTTATTCGTGCGTTTAATCAGTGGAATGGCGTCCCTCCGGGCCACTTCCGGAACCAGAATGAGCACGGTGCAAGCAAGGATTATTCAATTTAATAGAAAAGTTGGATAGGCGTTTATTCTCATTGCACATAAAATTTAGTGTCATACTTTTGGACGCTAATTTTGAAAAATTTACTCGCCTTAACCTTTGCAGCCCAACTCTGTGTGCTTTGGCCTTCGCTCTCACACAGCGCAGATTTCGCTACCTATGAGCAACAATTCCCACTGAAAGGGAAAAAATCATTCCGCGCTGCACTGGAAGAAGGGGAGACGTTACTCACGCAATCAACACTTACAGCGCAACAGCGAACCTTTGTGCTGCATCGTACGGCTTTGCATCTGGTACGACTGGGAGAGTATGATCGCGCACAACACAGGCTGGATGCACTCGCGACGCATTTGAGCGCGCACCCTGACGATTCTATGCAAGGCAAATATCACTGGGTAAACGGTGATCTGGCCTTTCGTCTGGGCCACAACCAAAGTGCCCAAAGCCACTTTCTCAAAGCCAGCGAGTTTTTCTCCCGCACTCAGGACTGGCGCATGCTCAGCCATGCCTACCGTATGGCCGCCAATGCCGTCGCAAAAGGCAGCCCGGATCTCAACGCTATTGAGCACATTGCTTTAGCAAAGCACTATGCGGACCTGGACAATAACATCCCATTGCACAACGCGGCCTTTGATACTGAAGCCAGAATATACAAACTCTTTGGCCAGTTAGACAGGGCACTGGAAAGCCGTCAAGCCCAGCTTAACTGGCTTCAACAGCAAAATGTGCCGGACGAGGCCATGTTATCCGCAACTTATTATGGTCTGGCAGACATCTTTGTCGATTTTGGTGACCATCAGGCCGCGCTCGACGCCTTCATGCAATCCTATCGCTATGACGAACAGGTTAATGATCGCCTCTATATGGCCCAAAACCAGATCAGGATCGCCGAGCAACATCTTCAACTCGGAGATTTAGTTGCTGCAGATAAGGCATATGGACAGGCAAAAACCCTCAGTGAATCAATCGACCATAAGCGTAATCTGGGTTGGGCCATTGCCGGGCTGGGCCGTGTTGAGTTGACTAAAGGTAACTACCCTCAGGCCGCGAATCTCATCGGCCAGGGTCTGACTTTAATCAACCCAATCCATAATAAGCTACTCCACAGCCAACACCTTGTCTGGTATGCCAGAGCATTGAGTCACAACAGCCCGAAACTGGCCATCGAACAGTTAATGCCTTTTTTCAAAGCCGAGCCAACCGATACTATGGTGGAAGCCGCCAAAGTGCTCGCATTTGCCTATCAGCAACAACAAGACTTTGCATCAGCACTGCGCTTTCAGACGCAGGCCACTGAATTACTCGAGCAGCAGACAGAGCAGTCGCGACTGACCCGCCTGGAAGCCAAAAAACGTGACGCTGAACTCCATTTAGAAACGCTCAAGGTGAATCAGTTGCAAAGCGGACTGGATGAGCAAAAACGCCAGAACAAACTACAAAGTGTTATCCTGGCAGCTGCGATTATCGTGCTGCTGAACTTTTTCCTGATGTTTTACCTGTACCATCTGAAAAAACGCAAAGTAATGGAAAAAGAGACTGCGGTACTAAACCAGGCGTTAACACTCAAACAGCAGTTATTGGCAGATGTATCCCATGAACTGAGAACGCCTCTGACCGTACTCAAACTGAATATCGAAGCACTGCAGCACAACCTGATCACTGATCCGGATGCCACTTACACGCTGATGCAAAGCCGTTTATCTATGCTGAATACGCTTATTGCTGATATTTATGAGCTGGCGCAGGCAGACACACATAGTCTGCAACTGGACTTACAAACCCGACCAGCCAAAGCACTGTTTGATGAGTTACTCAGTGCAATCCAGCCATTAGTCGCGCAAAACGACCTGACACTCAGTGCACAAAACACACTGTCAAACACGCCGGAGGTTACCTGCGATATTAACCGGATGCATCAGATCTTCAACAACCTGGCACGCAACAGCTGCCATTACAGCAATAAACCCGGTCAGATCAGTATCACCATTACTCAACAAGATGAACAGCTGGTATGTCACTTTGAAGATTCCAGTCCGGGTGTCAGTGACGAGGACTTACCTCGCCTCACCGAGCGACTTTATCGCTGCGATAAATCCCGCAGTCGTGATTTAGGTGGCTCAGGTCTGGGCCTGTCAATCTGTCAGAAACTCACAGAATTACATCAGGGGCAGCTGTCTCTGTCTCACAGTCAGTTAGGCGGTTTACGGGTCACACTGACACTGCCGCTCGCAGCACGCACGCCCTCAGCCGACTAAACCCGGCTGCCTTCCCCCTAACACGGTTTTACTTTAGAGTAATTCGAACTACGCTAAAAACACCGTCGTCTGAGTGCATTGCACTGAGCGAGCGTTCCATTCTATTTTTTCAATTGAACTGATTAATTTAACCCATTATACAAATGAATCGAATCGCCTGATAATGGCTACATCGAAATCAAAGGAGACAAACAGTATGTTAAACAATATCGAAGGTCAGACAATTCCTCAGGTAACTTTCCCAGTGCGTGAAAACGACGAATGGAAAAACATCAGCACAGATGACCTGTTCAAAGGTAAAACAGTGGTGGTTTTCTCGCTACCAGGCGCCTTTACTCCAACCTGTTCATCTACACACCTGCCACGTTACAACGAGCTGGCTGGCGTATTTAAACAAAATGGTGTCGACGACATCGTCTGTATCTCTGTAAATGACACCTTTGTCATGAACGCCTGGGCCAAAGATCAGGAAGCTGAGAATGTCACACTTATCCCGGACGGAAACGGCGAGTTTTCTGAAGGCATGGGCATGTTAGTTGATAAAAAAGACTTAGGCTTTGGCAAACGCAGTTGGCGTTACTCTATGCTGGTTAAAGATGGCGTTATTGAAAAAATGTTCATTGAACCAGACGTACCAGGCGACCCGTTTGAAGTATCAGATGCCGATACTATGCTTGAATACATCAACCCGGAGCAGGTTAAGCCTCAGCCTGTTTCAATCATCACTAAACCTGGTTGTCCTTTCTGCGCTAAAGCGAAAGCACTGCTGAATGAGAAAGGTCTGGTATATGAAGAACTGGTGTTAGGTCAACAAGCCACACTGACCAGCCTTAAAGCGCTGTCTGGTCGTGAAACTGTGCCGCAGGTGTTCATTGGCGGTAAACACATTGGCGGCTCAGACGACCTGGATGCGCACTTCGCATAATGCCCGTAGCGGCCTAATTATTAGGCCAATATCAGTGTAAAGGGGCTTAACAGCCCCACAACTCCCCTTGCTCAGAGGTAAAACATGAAACAACTTGAAACTGACGTCGTCGTCATTGGTGCGGGCACTGCCGGGCTCAGCGCCTATCGAAATGCCAAACAATCTACTGACAAAGTGTTAATGATCGAAGCCGGTGCATATGGCACCACTTGCGCACGGGTCGGCTGCATGCCCAGCAAGTTGTTGATTGCCGCTGCGGAAGCCGCACACAGTGTCACCGAAGCACCCAAGTTCGGGGTCAATACCACAGCACCAGAAATCGATGGTAAAGCCGTGATGGCACGGGTACGTAGCGAACGTGACCGGTTTGTTGGTTTTGTGCTGGAAGCCGTGGATGAGCTGCCTGAGCAAGACCGGATAAAAGGGTATGCGCGCTTTTTAGATGCCAATCGGATTCAAATCGACGACCATACCGTGATCACTGCAAAACGGTTTGTCATCGCTACCGGTTCAAGGCCCAATGTCCCGGGATTCTTTCAGGCATTTGGCGACAAACTGATCATCAATGATGACGTATTCGACTGGCAGGATTTACCTGAATCTGTGGCCGTGTTTGGTCCGGGCGTAATCGGTCTCGAATTAGGACAGGCGCTACACCGTCTGGGCGTCAATGTGAAGCTATTTGGCGTTGGCGGCAATATTGGACCACTGACTGATCCGCAGATCCAGGACTATGCCAATACCGTTTTTGCAGAAGAGTTTTATGTCGACAGCGATGCCAAAGTCTCTGATATTAAGCAGGTTGGCGATAAGGCACAGCTGACTTATATTGACCGCGAGGGTAAACCACAAACGGAGCAGTTTGACTTCGTACTGGCGGCAACGGGCAGGGTACCCAATGTTGATAAACTGGGCCTTGAAAACACCGGCATTGAACTGGACGAGCGCGGCGTACCGCTTGCCGACCCCTATACGATGCAATGTGGCGACAGCCATATTTTTATCGCCGGTGATGCTAGCAATCAGATCCCATTGTTACATGAAGCGGCCGATCAGGGCACCATTGCCGGTCAAAATGCCGGACGGTTCCCGGATGTGCGTAATGGCCTGAGACGTGCGCCCATTGCGGCCGTATTTAGTGATCCGCAAATCGCCATGGTCGGTGAGAGTTTTAAACAACTCAATGAGCGATATGGCAAGTGTGGTTGCTTTGCGATTGGTGAAGTAAGCTTTGAGAATCAAGGTCGTAGCCGAGTGATGCTCAAAAACAAAGGGTATATGCATCTGTATGCAGAGCAGGGCAGTGGCCTGTTCCTGGGTGCAGAGTTCATCGGTCCCTCAGCTGAACATATGGCGCACCTGCTGGCCTGGGCTGTACAAAATAAAATGACGGTACCTCAGATGCTGGATATGCCCTTCTACCACCCGGTAATCGAAGAAGGCCTGCGTACTGCATTGAGAAACCTCAACGCCAAACTCAAATTTGGTCCGGATATCATCCAGCATTGTATGGAATGTGGTCCGGGCGCTTAACAGCTATGCCATAGCCCGGGCGTGTTAATACACTGCCGGGCTAGTCACAGTCGCGCCGCTCAGGCATCGTATCGACCTGCCTGGTGCGTCGCTTCGTTACGCATTTGCTCAAACTTATCAAACGCATCAGACACCACCTCTTTATCCGTCGCAGTCAATGAAATGGTCACCCCACAACTTGGGTTAGAGCAAGAAAATGCTTGTCCAGCCAGCAGCAGGCTGGATTCGAAATGGATAGGCACGCCGCATTCAGGGCAGTCAATTTTAGATTTTATACTCATCGTTTAATCCTCATTTTTACGGGGTAAAGGAGTCAGGTTTTTTGCGAAAATATCCAGTATTGTGGTAATTCCACGTGGCAGAGGTAGTTGCCCCGCTTCGAGCATCACTTCATAATTCGCATGTGCCGAGCCGGATTGTTGCTGGCTCTGATTGCCAGATTTCGCCAAAGCGCCATGTAACTCGGTTTCAAATTCATGCGCGTGCTCGGGCTGTCGAGTCTGAGAGCGACTCTGTTTACTTTCCTGTGATGTCTGCTTTTTTATTTCTCTGGAGCTTTTCACTTCCATACTAAAAGATACTTTTAGTTTTTCTATCGCCAGCGAGTTGATCGGGATAAGCGTCATCAGCGGGATTGAAATCTCCATTTCATAAGGGGTTTTACTGATACTGCCGTCTTTCTCCAGTACTGAACGGGACAGCGTAAATGTCACCATCACCGGCGTCAGGTGACCGTGGTTATGGCTGTCTTTTTCAAAGCAGGTCGATAAAATAAACTGAGTTTGCGCATTTGCTATCATCGCATTGGCATCTGTGGCTGCTTTGAGCGGTGCACCAATCAGTGCTTTCATGGGCAAACCGGCAAATTGCGACGCAATATTGTTGTTCATACTTTAGTCCTCACACTGTGTGGCTTAGCCTGGAATTTGCGCCCTGAGTGCACGTTCATATCCTTCAATCAGCTTTTGCAGACCTTCTGGCGGTTCGTTGCCGGTCAAGGTGATCTCCAGGCTCGCATTCGCTGTGCTCTCAGCAGTATCCTGCTGACCCATCAGCTTATTGCGCAGCCCGCCAGGTTTGGCTGTGCTGCGAGCAAACGCGACCATCAGCTGATCTTGATCATTGTTGCTGATCTCCAGCTCGGCAATAAATTTCACTTCAGAGATACGAGGTGAAGAAATAGGCACCAGCGCCAATAAAGGTACCTCCGCACTTACTGTGTCTATGCCATGCTCCGTGCGGCTGGGAAACTCCATTGCGCAAGTTTTGGGTGAGTAGCTGGGCGCTTTCCCTTTGCCATTATCTTGTTCATCAAAAAAGCGTTTCACAAAATCCAGCGTTTCGCCTTCAACCGATTTAGCAGCATCTTTGACCCCTTTGTGGATCGCTTTCATGAGTGATTGGAATTCGATCATGATATTCTCTTTGTGTTTATCCGGTTAATAAAGGGAAGCACACGGCTTCCCCTGGTTGGGTGCTATTACAGGTGATTACTCTTTTTCGATAATCGGGTCGATATTCTTCGTAAAGGCATTGATGATGGTGGTTACACCAGTTGGCAGCGGTAACTGGCCTGCATGAACGTCCACTTCATACTTGGCTTTATTCGATGCCTCATAGTGCTCACGTTGCTTCGAACTGGATTTGCTGCTGTGTGACACAGAACCATGGACTTCTACCGAGAACAGTCCGGCATTGTATTTTGCCGTGATGTCGGCTTTAGCCGCGGTTTCCTGCTCAGACTGCTTTTCATTGTCCTTGGACATTGAGCTGGACACTTCCATTTCGAAGTGCACTTTCACGTCATCGACCGCCAGAGAGTTCAGCGGGATCAGCGTCAACAGAGGTAACTTCAGTGTGATATTCGCTTCAGACGTCGCCGTGCCTTTGATCACCGGACGACTCAGCGTGAACTCGACCATAATTGGCTTAAGCTGACTTGAACTCCCCTGGGCACCCCCGGTTGATTTATCAAAGCAGGTACTGAGCATAAACTGCGTTTGCGTACGTGCCATCATGCCATTTGCATCTGTTGCAGCTTTCAGTGGGCCACCGATAAGTGACTTCATAGGTAAGCCACTAAATTGCTGCGCCATAGATACCAGTCCAGACATAAAATTCTCCTCAAAAATTACTCTTAAATTCGCGACATCTTGTCGCCTCAGATAACGTTCACTACCAGGTCAACGTTGGATGCCATGTTAGGCGTCAGGCGGAAATAACAATCGGCGCTTTAGGGCAATAATTCGGGGACATCTGGCAAAAACAAGCCGGAGAATAAAGGGACAAAAGCACTTACACAGAGCAACAGGCAGTGATACCATCGAAGCCTGTTATGTGTTCCACTATTTATTCAATAAAGGACCCCCCGTGATACAGAGAATTGATACCAAACAACGCATGAGCCGCATCGTCAAACACAATGGCACCATCTATTTATGCGGTCAGGTGTGTAAAGACGCAGAGCAGGGCATTAAGGAACAAACCGCCACTATGCTTGAGAAAGTCGATGAGCTGTTGCTTCAGGCTGGCAGTGATCGTGAGCATATCTTGTCTGCCACAATCTATATCAAAGACATGCAATATTTTAGTGAAATGAACGAAGTATGGGATGCCTGGGTGCCTGAAGGCCACGCACCAGCCCGCGCTTGTGTAGAAGCAGCCATGGCAAGAGACACCTTACTGGTAGAGATTTCAGTGATTGCAGCTGAGATAAACCCAGCTTAATACAATCAGCCCGGTTTGTTGTGCCGGGCTGCTTTTCCAGCACACCTCAAACTATTCTCGTACTATTTGAAATGCCTGATTTGTTCTCACGTAAAGCAGGGCAGGTGCCTTGGTACTCAACACCAGCTTTACGGCGTCCTGAGCGGCCAGATAACTGCCAGGTCGTAACTCCGGACTTTTCTGAGTGTTTGCCTGCAAGACATTAATGGCCCCCTGGATGACCACCGCTTTAAACTCTGTGCCCGTGCTGGACAAAGTCACCTTTGTGTTTGCCGGTAACTTCACCAACGCACCTGTCAGCTGTGCTTGCTGCCATAAGTTTGCCAGTTGAATACCTGCGCCCCTGAGCTGCGTTGACGTATGCTGATCCAGCCAGGTCAGGTTCGCATAGTGAAGATTGACGGGCCGCTCACCATTATCAAATTGCTGTGCAGAGGGCTTGACCAGATAGGGGCCCTGGTCAATTTCAAGGTAAATCATATTGCCCGGTGCATTGGCGGAGGTAATGTGATCTTCCCCAGCCGGTTGAGTCCAGTAAGATCCCGGTGGCATCCACATCGCTTTGGCCTGAGGGTCGTCGTTATGCAACAAGCCTTCTATCACAATACCGCGATAAGACACATTATGGATATGGGGCGGGGACGAGAAGCCCGGTTCAAACCTCACCAACATGCCAGTCGCGCCAGGTTTTGTTCTGTCTCCCCACAAGTTCGCAGCCCTCGGACTCTTATCACCCCGAGCCGGGTTCAGATGACCCCATTCAATTTGCTCGGTGCTGATAATCGTTACCTCATTACTACCCAGGCTCGTATCCTGAGCCTTTAGAGCGTGAGAGAAAAGGCACGCCGAAATAATTAAAGCACTGAGTAAACTGGATTTTGCCACGAAGATAAGCCCCTTGTGAAAACAACAAAACGAATGTACACAAGTTTAAGCCCATAGACACAAACGATAAATTGGCTACGAGTTGAAAGATTATCAAGGTTTGATTGATAATCATCCTAAAAGCGCACTTTTTCACCCCAATTCCTGCTGGCAGGCGTTATTGGTTTGATCAAGTTGCCAGCTACTCAGAATAAGGAATACACATGTTGCAAAGAAGCGCGCTGCTGTTCATCCAGTTCTTCGCTTTCTTAGCGGACTGAAATGTTCCCCCGCAAGGGCTCAATTGAGATTAGCGGCACGGCTGTAAAGGGGGCTTACAGTACAATATCGAATACCCAACTTACACAAGACATGCTCGCAGGTCATACAAGACTGGCTGTCAAATTGGTGCTCGGGTAACGTCTTACAAACCTGTGCTGCTGAGTGACAAGGCAAAGAGCATGCTCTGGCAAAGCCGTTTTGCCTCATTCGTATATTTCCAGTATTATGGAATTATATGAATGAGGAGCAAGATATGGAACTGGCATCTGCGGCAGATAAACTCGCTGAACTGGGACACACTACCCGCTTAAGTATTTTCCGATATTTAGTGAAAGGGGGCACGCATGGCGTACCCGTTGGCGAAATACAGGCAGCCTTAGATGTGCCGGGTTCGACTTTGTCTCATCATATTAATCGGTTGGTAAAAGTGGGGCTGGTCAAGCAAAGGCGAGAAAGCCGCACACTTTACTGCGTGCCTCAATACGATGCACTAATAGGGCTGATCGGATTCTTGCAAGAAGAGTGTTGTATCAATCAGTCAGACGATCCCGGCTGCAGCAATACATGTAATACCGCTCAGGGCGAACCAAGCTAGCCACAACATGCGCCCTGTTGCGCCTTTGGTGCACCAGGAAATTTCAACTGAGACGAGCGAGCGGCCTCTGCATTACCCGCCAGAGATTCGACAATCGAGCGCACCTGCTCATAGCCGGTGAGCATTAAGAAAGTCGGGGCACGTCCATAGGATTTCATACCCGCAATGTAAAAGTGCGCATCATCATGAGACAACTCGTCGACTCCGTGTGCACGCACTGAACCACAACTATGCAAATTTGGGTCAATCAATGGTGCAAGCCGCGTTGGTGCTTCGACAACATGGTCCAAATCCAGCCTTAATTCTCGCAACATCTCCAGATCGGGCCTGAAGCCGGTCGCAACAATGATGTTGTCGACCTCTATCCCGATATCAGCTCCCCCCGCCAAAGCGCAGATATTCAGCCCATGCCCGGCCCGGACAATCTCTTTTATCTCTAATTGAGAAATCAGCTTTAGCGCTCCACGCTCAATGGCCTCTTTGGCCGCCAGCCCGAGCTGCCGGCGCGCAGGCACTTTGTCGTTGATGCCTTTGCCCAGCAGCTTATCGATGTTGTTTTTACGCATGCCCCAAATCACCTCGGTACCGGGCTCTGCCGCTTGCAGTTTCAGCAAATCCAGTGCGATATTCATTGCCGAGTGGCCGGCACCCACCACCAGGTTGCGTTTTCTTGCAAAATCGCTTCGCTGAGTACCCAGAATGTCCGGAATACCATAATAAACACTCTGCTGATTGGCCAACTCACCTGGCACAGGCAAACCATCAAGCCCCAGCGGATTTGGACTCGACCAGGTGCCGGACGCATCAATCACAGCATCAGTATGCAGCACCTGGATCCCTAACTCATTTCGACAATGCACAACAAAACGTGCACTGTCACGACCTTGCGTTGTATGCTTACTGATCCCCGCTTTAGACACACCAAAGACCTCTGTGCCATAGCGAATATGCTCCGCCAATTCGGGTAATTTGGCCGCAGGTTGCAAATAGTGCTCAACGACTTCCCGACCAGTAGGAGTTACATTGGCGTCTACGCCGGGCCAGCCATGCTCAGTCAGCAGGTTTACCACGGCCTCATCCAGCATATAGGACCAGGGCGTAAACAGGCTAACGTGTCCCCATTGCAACATTGCAGCCCCTGCGGTGTCACCTTTTTCAATAATGGTGGGGCGGATCCCTTTTTCCAGCAGTCTTGCAGCCGCAGCCAGGCCGATGGGTCCGGCAC
Organism: Pseudoalteromonas ardens; assembly: GCF_030125445.1. Lineage (NCBI taxonomy): Bacteria > Pseudomonadati > Pseudomonadota > Gammaproteobacteria > Alteromonadales > Pseudoalteromonadaceae > Pseudoalteromonas > Pseudoalteromonas ardens. The sequence goes on along the minus strand of NZ_JASJUV010000001.1, from coordinate 617,656 downwards.
CAATAATAATGACTTCTTTGATTGGTTTCATATCAGGTTACCTCTTGATTAATCGTATCTAACTCAGGCGGTCGGCTTAGCCTGCCAACCTCTAAAAAACAAATAAACGGCTAGAAAATAAGGGTATATAAGTACCCGGCAGTCATCGCCATCCCGAGTACCACACCCAGAAATGCCAGGATCATCTGCGTTCTGAAAATGGATTTAAGCAGAATAACTTCGGTCAGGCTGGCACCTGCACTGCCAATGATCAGCGCCATGACCGACCCCAGTGCCATACCTTTTTGCACTAAACCTGCACTCAGCGGGATCACCGCAGAAGCTCGGATATACAAAGGAATACCAATGACGGCGGCAAGTGGAATGGCATACCATTTGTTTTCACCGGCATAGTCAACAATCAGCTCTGTGGGCACAAAGCCATATATGAAGGACCCTATGGTGATACCAAGCAGTAAATAGGGCAGGGTAGTGAGAAAGTCTTTCCAGGTTGTTCGCCAAATTCGCAACCAGCGATTTTCTGCCTGCTTTGTGCCTGTAGCGGGATTTTTTCTATCTCCACATTGGCTACTTTCCGGGTTAAGCGGCGTCTCTTTGCTCGTCTGGCCAGCCTTACAAGCAGACTGACTGACCGCAGCCTGATAGGCTTCATCCCGAACATAACGCTCAAACCCTAGTCGCTCCAGCAAGTAGCCCGACACGACCGACGTGATCAGAGCAACCGAAAAATAGAACACCGCCACATCCAGGCCGAATGTCACAATCAATAACCCAATAACAATGGGGTTCAACAGTGGACTGGAAAATAAGAAAACGGTAACGGGCCCAAACCCGGCCCGTGCCTGCAATAGCCCTTTTAAAAACGGGATCGTTGAGCAGGAACAAAACGGTGTGATTGCTCCCAGCAACGCCGCAATCATGTAGCCCTTACCTTTGCGGGCACTCAAATTTTCCCTCACCTTTTCAGGTGTAATGTACTCCTGCAGCACACCCACCAAATAGCTTACGACTAGAAATAACACGGTTAACTCCAGCGCAAGGAACACAAACATATCGGCCGCCTCTTTAAGCATGACCTGTATTTCTGGTGACATAGATCTCTCCTAATGTGATTTCATATTTCCAGTATTATGGAAATATGAAATCAGATCAATCTATATTTCCAATATTATGGAAATAACTTTTAGAAACTCTACATGTTTGTCACCCGGAAACGATAGATTAAAGCCAATAAACTTATGAAATTAATATGTATTTGTCATGAAAAAGATAGACGGTGGTCAGTCTTGGACATACGTATGCCACCAAAGCTGGTCGTTGTATAAGAGAATCAAAAAACATACGCGTTAAACCCAAGTCAATCACAGCCGTAGCTTTAATATGCTCAAGCCTGGCTGCAAATGGCCAATTTTTACTTGGGCGAAAGCCCATACAACGCTATATCTCCTGCGCTTTTAACCAGTTCATAAACGTTTGTAAGCGCGCTATCCGGGCGGAGTTAGGGTCGTAAACCAGATAGCGTTTCACCGGGTTGGGGTGGGGCAGTTGAAACGGAATAACGAGTTCACCGTTATCGAGCTGACGGCGAAACAGATATGGCACAGCCAGGGTAACACCATGGCCGTTGGCCACAGCGCTGAGTGCCATATCCGTGCTATTAACATAGGTCCAGTGTGGGTGATCGACATAATCTACTACCTGTTGCGCCTCAAACCAGCTTGGCCAGTCATATGCACCGGGCTGCTCCAACGTTACCAGCCAGGTAGCCAGCAGATCGGCCGGGGTTTTGAGCGGTAAAGATGCAGCCAGCTGCGCGGAGCATACGGGTAACACAGGTGAAGCGCCAAAATACTCACAAGCCAGCGTGGTTGGGGTGTGCTTTTCGACCTGTGTGCCGAAACGAATTGCCAGATCAATACGAGCGTGTCGCAAGTCTTCAAAACTCGCGGAAGAGTGCAGACGAATACGGATCTGCGGATACAAGCTGGCGAACTCCTGCAATCTGGGCATCAGCCACAAGGTATTAAATGCCTGTGTAGAACTAATGCTGAGCTCTCCCGCCAACTCTTCCTGACGCAGGCTATTAATACCGTGACCGATCATAGTTAAAGCCGGTCCGGTATGCTCTGCCAACGTACACCCGGCCTGAGTCAACTGCATTTGGCGGCCGACTCGCACAAATAACCGTTGCCCCAGCTGCCGCTCCAGCATCCGCATCTGCTGACTGACTGCGGCCTGCGAAATACATAATTCAGCGGCGGCCAGACTATAACTCTGATGTCTTGCCGCACACTCAAATGTCACCAGCAAATTGATATTTTTGAACACGATAGGGGGCACTTCCGAATTCTAGGACAAAAAGCATTATAAGCTGAGCTTATAGTATAAGTCGATTTTTATCGTTGGTCTTTGGAACCGGGTAACCGCACTATAGTGACCACAAAACAGTGATAATATCAGCGAGATAATATGCAAGCATTCAAACAATTACACCAACAAACAAGCCCGTTTTTACTGGCCAATGTCTGGGACGCCGCCAGTGCCAAAGCAGCTCAGCAAGCGGGATATCAGGCACTGGGGACTTCCAGCGCAGCCGTTGCCAGCGTACTGGGCTACGACGACGGCGAACAAATGTCTTTCGACGAACTACTTTTTATGGTCACTCGGATCAGCCGTGCCACCGACTTACCTTTAAGTGTTGATATTGAATCCGGTTACAGCCGTGATCCACAGACAATAGCAAAGCACATTCAACAACTTGCGCAACTGGGTGTGGTCGGAGTTAATCTCGAAGACAGCCAGGTAAATACAACCCGCACCTTAATCGATGCTAATGAATTTGCGGCACGGTTAAAGGCCGTACGTCATGAGTTGGCCACTCAGCAGACTAATATCTTTATTAATGTGCGCTGCGATGCCTTCTTACTGGGTCTCGACAACGCGCGCGAGGAAGCCTTGCATCGGGCACATAAGTATCAACAGGCAGGCGCCGATGGTTTGTTCTTACCCTGTATTACCCAACAAGCAGATATTCAGGCCATCACTGAGACTTGTCAGTTACCCCTGAATGTCATGGCAATGCCAGATCTGACCAATTTTGACACGCTTAGTGCACTTGGGGTGAAACGGATCAGTATGGGCAATTTTGCCTTTGAAAGGATGTACACCCACCTAACCCAGCAACTCCAGGAGATCCGCTCACAGGGGAACTGTGCGCCCCTATTCGGCTGATCAATCAAATTGCACATGCGGCGGCCAGTGCTGCGCCCAGGTATGGGTTGGTGTTTCTTGTTGTGCTTCCAAAGCGGTAACCAGGAAATCCAGGAATACCCGTACTCTGGCAGGCAAATAGGCGCGTTTTGGGTAAATCGCAAACACCCCGCTGTCTGGCATAGGTGCTCTGAACGCGGGGTAAAGCGATACCAAAGCCCCGCTTTTGAGTCCTGCTTTGGCGAGAAAATGCGGCAACTGAGCGAACCCGAAGCCATCAGCACACAATTGGGCCATGGCTTCACCATCATCCGTAATATGCGTGCGATGTAGCTCACAGAGTTGATAAACGCCGTCTGCATCTGGCAAAAAAATCGGTTGCAGCTGCTGTGTTTCTTTTATTTTAAAGCCTATCCAAGAATGTCCGTTGAAATCGTCCAGACTAACAGGCATGTCGTGCTGCTTAAGATAGTCCGGTGACGCACAGACCACAAAATCCATCGGACTCAGGCAGCGCGCAACCAGACGGCTGTCTTTGACAAAGCCGGTGCGTAATGCCACATCAATGTCCTGCTCAATAATATCCACATGCATATCATCAAGGGATAGTTCCAGTGTGATTTCCGGGTAACGCTGACAAAACGCTTTGAGCAAAGGACGCAAATACAAATGTCCATAACACACCGCTGAATTGACGCGTAGCCGCCCTCTGGGGGCATCATTGAGCTGCCTGAGTTCATCTTCACAGCTGGACAATGCCAGAATGCTTGAACGCACGGTTTGTGCATAGTGGCGCCCGGCCGCCGTGATCTTCAGTTGCCGGGTGGAGCGCTGGAATAAAGTCACCCCGAGCTCAGCTTCCAGTCGGCTCACGGCTTTACTGATGGTGGAAGGGTCGGTATTGCAAACCCGCGCCGCAGCCGCAAAACTCTGCTCTTCACAAGTTGCCAGGAACAAGGTCAGCGATCTCAGTTTATCCATGATAGTCAGTCCTGTGATTTGGGTAAACACCTTAGATACAGGCACTATATCAGCAATTATTCATGAATAGTATTCACGACTAAATGGCCAGAACTGTGGTTTTTCAACCTCTCGCAGCCACTTAAAGTATCCGCAAAGATACTCAGGAGGCGACAGACTATGTTAAATCGTACTACAAACAGTGCAGCAAACTCATGGGTCAGTTATTTTTGCCTGGCATTCGTTGCCATGGCCGGGCTGGCCTACCTTAACTTTTTACCTGCGGTCGTGGACGCGCTGGCAGGCGGCATTGGTTTTTCCCCACAACAAGCCGGCACACTGGTAGCTAGCAACGGCTATGGTGCATTACTGGGCAGTATCTGCGCCATCTTTGTGGTTCGCCATATTGCTTGGAAGCAAGCTTTACTCATCACCTTCCTCGCATTGTGCATTATGGAACTCTGTACCGCTGCATGGAGCACTTACACTAGTTTATTAGTCTGGCGATTTATCGCCGGTGTACTAGGCGGGTTTAGCGTAGGTGTGTCATTTGCCACACTCGCGCGTTTAAGTAACCCCGACAGAGCGTTCGGCGCATTACTGTTGATTCAGTTTAGTATCGGCTCAATGATTATCTATGCCATACCGCTGCTTGAAGCCTTGCTGGGTGACTACGCGGTGTTTTACACCATGGCGGGTTTGGTGTGCCTGGCCCTGTTATGTTTGCCCTTGTTACCCGCATTACCGGCCCAAACTCACACCAAACAGCAGACAAAACGCTTGCAGCTATCAGCCAAGAGCAGCCAGTTACTGCTGGCGATGCTGCTCTATCTGGTTGCAGCGAGTGGGATCTGGGCCTATGCAGGTCAAATTGGGCTGGCGGCAGGGATGTCACAGCAACAGACCAGTCAGACGATTGCAATGACGGGCTTACTGGGGCTAGGTGGCGCGTTATTACCCATACTCAATCCAAACAGGGCACACCGCGCAGTCTGCTTAAGTGGCGGTATTTCACTTTCAGCCATAGCTGCCTTACTGCTTTGCTTCGCACACTTTGACTTGATCTACGCGCTTGCACTGGCCCTGCTGTTTTTTGCCTGGCCAGCGGTACACGCCTATTTGCTTGCAGTGACGGCAGAGCTGGACAGCTCAGGGCAACTCTCTTCCTTCGCAGCGGTAGTATCCAGTGTAGGAATGGCATCCGGGCCGCTGCTCGGTTCCGCGTTACTCAACAGCGATGTCTTCACCACGATGTTGGGCACCTTTGCTGCACTACTTGCCCTCAGCCTGGGAATGCTGCTCGGGCCACTAAAAACCCCCAGGCTCGCGCAATCTCAACTAGCCACAACGCCTGAACAAGATTACCAAACCACAAGGAGTATCCGATGATCAAATACATACTGAACAAAATGCTCATTTCGATGCAGAAAAAGTACGACTACGACGTCACCTATATGCAGGATGTGCTGTCTGCGGATCTGAGCGCTTTTTTTAAATATCTGAAATTTCAGTCCATGGCAGATTATCGTGGCGGTTTACCTGCCGCCCCCTTGTATGCAGCCAAATTGCGCGCCATTTTGTGGGACGACTGCGGCCCCTGCACTCAACTGCTGGTCAATATGGCACTGGAAGCCGGCGTGCCCGCCACTCAGGTCAGTGCAATTATCAATAAGGACCTTGCAGCACTGCCTGATGAACTGGCGCAAATCGTGGAGTTTACCGACCTGGTTCTGGCCCACAATCCCGGTGCTGATGATATTCGTCCACATATCCGTTCAAAGTGGGGAGATAAGGGGCTGATCGCCATTGCCTTTAGCATCAGCTCATGTCGTGTCTACCCGGCACTAAAATATACTCTTGGGCATGGTAAAGCGTGCAGCCGTGTCGTCGTGAACGAGCAAACACTGACTCCAACAGATAAAAACAGTGCAGTCACAGGGTAATGTTATGCGCAAAAAAATCACCACATCCATTGCTGTTTTGTTGGGGTTGGCGGCGCTGGCAAATGGCATATTTATGCTCTTCTATCCACAGCAGTGGTACTGGAGTGTGCCCGGTGTGCCCGATCGGGGCTTTTATAATCAGCATTTTATTCGCGATATCGGTATGTTGTATATGCTGATTGGCGGGGCATTTAGCTACGGCGCTTTTTATACTCGCTACCGTTTTCAGATATGGCTGTTTCCTACCTTGTGGTTAATCTGTCATGCGTTATTTCACTTTTGGGAAGTGCTGGTCGGGATCTGCGGGCCCATTTTTCTGCTCATTGATTTTACGGGCGTCACTTTGCCCGCTTTGCTGGGACTATGGCTGTGCTGGCAGGTAAGAAAGGAGCAAGTTGATGCATAGCAAGTACGCAGTACTGTCGACGCTGTTGTTCGGCTTAGGGTTGGGTATGCTGCTCCCAGTCGCCCAACCAGCTCAATCTGTCGTCACGCAGCAAATTATGCAAAAAACAAAGCGACACCTGAGCCCTTTTGAGTTACACAGTGTACACGGCACATTTGATCAACACGCACTACTCGGGCAATGGACAATCGTCATCTTCGGGTTCACACATTGTCCGGATATTTGCCCAACGGCACTGTCCCGGCTAGCGTCTCTGGAAACACACTTAACAACACGCTCCACCGAAGGAACATTGGCGTATGTGTTTGTATCCGTCGACCCGAAACGAGATCCTGCACCTGAACTACACAAGTATGTACGCTATTTTAGCGACTCTTTTATAGGGGTTACGGGCCATACAGAACAACTGAAATTGCTGGCTCGCAGTGTCGGTGCGCAATTTCAGGTTACCGCAAATTCGGGCAATTACCAGGTTGCCCATTCCACCATGCTTTATTTAATTGGTCCAGAAGGCAAACTGCGCGGGCGTTTTAATATTGGTACTGATCTGGCTGAACTCGCTTACCAACTTAACAGCTTCATAAACGGAGCTAGGAGGCAAACAACTTAACTTCACAGACGCTCTACTGAGGGCATTCATATCATTGATACGCCGGACTTTCTATTAGGGATCGAGCGGTACCTTAGCAGGAAGGATTCTTTCAAGGAAAATAAAGGACAAAGTTATGAAAAAAGTACTAATACCTCTCGCCATGGTTATTCTATCTGGCACAGTAAGCGCCTCAGATGAATGCGGCTATTGGGAGACCTACTATGTAAAGAACTGTTCGGTTGAACAAACTTACCCCGTGACCATTTGCCATTTTTATACCGATTATCCAAATCAGGGGGCACCGAACAGCGTCACTACCAGCTATGATGGCCATGTCGCTTGCCCCGCATCTTACTTATGGTGGGATCTGGATCGCACCGAGCATACCACTAAAACACGGGTTGTTCAGGATCCTAATCACTGTATCTGGGAAGCAAAGAGAAGGTGGGTATTCCATGACAATGCGCCAGGTTATTGCCGCTTTTAATGTCAGTTTGTAAAGGGGCTTTACAGATTACGAAGTAAGGCCAAACTCTGAAAAGAAAAAGGCAACCTGTGGTTGCCTTTTTTCGCGATTAATTCGCTTTTTTGATCGCTTTTTTCAGCTTTTTGATTTTCGCTTCATGTTTTGCGATTTTACCAGTACGTTTCTGTACTTCTTTCTTTAGCTTTTTAACATCAACTTTCTTAGCCATCCTGATCTCCTTTGACCGGTTTCTCTTGCCCTGGCTTGTGTTTTTTCACAAACCGCTTAATAAACTTTCTAATTTCGCGGGAAGAAGATGTATCGAGCTCATTGCACAGGGCAACAAACTCATCTCTTTGCGCTTTATTAATACGCACAATTAATTGTGCATCTTTATTGTTTGCCATGCTTTGCTTCCTGCAAGAGGGCATTTCTGAAGCCCTTATGTATATACAACGTATATACATTTTAAACACCTGTCAACACTGGACTGTTTTTTTGTTCAGCCCCCAGACCCAACACCCAACTTACTAAAGGCCAGATAGGTCCCATCTATGTCTGTAATTCGTCTCTTTTCCTGCGCGCCAACCCCCTACACTAATCTCAACAAACACACTCAATACACCAACAGGAAAACAACCTATGAATAAAGCACTACTGGTTATCGACACTCAGGATTCCTTCTATCACACACCTTACTGGTCTGTACGTGATATCCCCGATTTTCAGCATAATTTGACCCAGTTGATTGGAGCATTCCAGCGCAACCAGGGGAAAGTAGTAAAAATTCTTCACAGTCGGGAAGACATCGCTGACAGTCCCTTCAATCCGGCGTCGGGGTTTGTTAAACCTATGGCATTTTTGGAAACTCAGTTTGATAAAACTTTTTATAAATCGGTACATAATGCCTTTACCGATACGGGATTGGCTACGTGGCTGAAGCGAGCTAAGATAGATTGCGTTGTAATTTCAGGTATTCGAACGGAACAATGCTGCGAAACGACGGCACGTATAGCCAGCGACCTGGGGTTTGACGTTGAATTTGTGACTGATGCCACTTTAACCTTTGATATGCAACATAAGCCCAGTGGGAAACTTATTAGTTCGGAAGACATAAAAAACCGGACAGAACTGGTGCTGGCAGAGCGGTTTGCAACCGTTCATCGAACACGCGACTATCTGGCATAATACCACCGGGAAAAACACACATGACCATGCCAACACCCAGACAATTTTATTTTGTGCTGCTCAATGACACCTTACCACTTGATCTTGCAGGACCATTACAGGTGTTGCTTGAAGCACAGCGCGCAGGACAGTCCATCGACATACATTATGTCAGTGCCGAAGACGCACAAATTATGGATGGTGGTCTGAGGTTACATCAACTCAGGCCCTTACCTGCCAAGCTGGATGCAACCGACGTGGTCATATTACCAGGCTGCAAGGACGCCTTTGTAACCTACAACAATCCGGCTGGTTTACGCACCCAACAATGGCTAAAAGATCAGGCCAGATATGACCCATATATCTTGTCTATTTGCTCAGGGGCTGTGCTGGCAGCTAAAGCCGGGTTAATGGAGAACAAAGCCTGCACCACACACTTCGCGCTCATTGAGCGTTTTCGTAGTGCATTTCGGGCCTGTAAAGTTGCTGATAATCGCATTTTTGTCCAGGATGGTAAGCTATTCAGCAGTGCAGGCATCAGCTCCGGTATCGATATGACACTGCACTTTGTCTCCGTATTATTCGGAGAACACATTGCAGCACGGGTTGCCAGAGAGATGCTGGTGTACTTTCGTCGCAGTGGACAAGATCCTCAGCTCAGCCCCTGGCTCTGCCATCGTAACCATATGCACCGAGCTTTACATCAGGTACAAGATTTAGTGTGCGGCCAGATAAGCAGCCCACACAGCTTGCAAACACTGGCAAGTGCGGCCCATCTGTCAGTACGCCAGCTAAGCAGGTTGTTCAAGCAAAACCTCGGGATTACCCCCGGTGAATATGTAAGTGGAATTAAAGTTGCCCATGCTAAAGCACTCCTGTCGAGGAGCAATATCCAAATAGAGGCCATCGCTGATGCCTGTGGATACAGCAGTGCACGTCATTTTCGTCGCATCTGGAACCAGTTTGAAACTCTGTCTCCTTCGCAATACCGCCAGGCTCATCAACAGTAAGCGAAACGCATGCGTTTCGCTAGCTTTGCCTTGTATTAAGTATTAAACTTCTATTTTTCATAGAGATATAACAATAACAAGATGGCAATTTTAGAAATTCTAACCACACCTGATCCCAGATTACGCGTAACAGCTAAACCGGTAACCGACATCGCGTCAGTCCAAACCCTGATTGACGACATGCTCGACACCCTGTACGCAACCAGCAACGGTATTGGACTGGCAGCAACTCAGGTTGGCCGCGAAGAAGCGATTGTGATCATTGACATATCAGACGAACGCAACGATCCACTGATCCTCGTCAATCCTGAAGTAGTAAGTGGCAGTAACAAAGCAATGGGGCAGGAGGGCTGTTTATCTGTACCTGATTATTTTGCCAATGTTGAACGCTACACTGACGTCACTGTCTCAGCGCTCGACCGCAATGGAGAGTCTGTTACTGTGCATAGCGATGAGTTTCTGGCCATTGTTATGCAACACGAAATCGATCACTTATCGGGCAACTTGTTTATCGATTACCTGTCGCCACTCAAGCGTCAAATGGCCATGAAAAAAGTAAAAAAATACGTCAAGGCGCAAAACAAACAAAGCGCTTAAAGCGAGCATTGCTCAGATATAAGCCAGCAAGGTTTAATTTAACATAATTATTGCTGGCTTATATAGATTCAGGCGATAGCATTCACCCAGTGGTCCACCTGGACTTTCGCCTGTCTGGTCGCCACCTCACTGCCAATATGCGGCATACTGATCCCATATGCGGTGATCACATCAATGTCTGCTATACCAATAAAACCGAGCACCTGTTTGAGATAGGGTACCTGAAAATCAATGGCATGCATTTCGGGCATCGACATGTCAGCTCCCGCACTGGCAATTATGACGGCCTGTTTACCCTCCAACAAGCCCTTCGGACCCTGCTCTGAATAAGAAAAGGTCAAACCAAAACGACAGATCTGATCGATGTAATTTTTCATCAAACTCGTCACACTGAAATTATGCATGGGAGATGCAAAGACAATGATGTCAGCCTGTTTTAGTTCATCAATATAAAGCAATGATGGCTGTGCAACCGCAGTTTGCTCTGCCGTGAGTGCATCCTGATCACCATAAAAGCTATTGAGGATTTGATTATCATAAACTGGGGCAGGCGTCTGGCTCAGATCGCGCACTGTGAAAGCCAATCTTTCATTCTTATTTTGCAATTGTGATTGCAAATAATCAGCTATCTCACTGGATACAGAAAATTCGTTTGCCGGGCTCGATTTGATAATAAGCACTTGTTTTGTCATTGTAATAACTAAATATCTTTGAAAATTTCAGATATTATTGCGCGAAGATGGCATACGAAAAAGTACATCAGCCACAAATCAGTTTTGTCTTTTTGACAAAAATAAACTAGATTATCAGGGATAAAAGGCATCTTGGATCACAATGGATAAACTCAGAGCACTGCGTTATTTTAAGCGTGTTGTTGAATTGAATAGTTTCAGCGCTGTTGCCGAGGAATTCTCGGTGCCCGCTTCTTCCGTGTCTAGGCGTATTAAAGATCTCGAAGCGTCGCTGGGGATCGAGCTGATCAAACGAACGACTCGCCACGTCAGTATTACTGAATTAGGGCAAATCTACTACCAACATATTGATGAGATCCTCAGTAAGCTGACCTACGCCGATGAGCTGATCTCACAGAGCTTTGATAACCCGAGCGGCACGCTAAAAGTCAGTGCGCCTCCCGGTCTGTCAAAGGCGCTGCTGGTGCCCTTATTTAGGCGTTTTCGCCAGCAATTTCCAAACATTTTGCTCGACCTCGACTATACCAATGAATATGCGCTCTTCGGGAAAGACTCTGTCGACCTGGCAATCAGGGGCGGACCGATCGACGATGCCCGTCTCATCGCCAAACCGCTCATTCGCAGTGGCTTTACACTGTGGGCGCACACCCAACTGGCTGATCGACTAAATACTCAATTTGGCACCACCAATTGGTCTGTTGATCAGCTCTGTCTTTGTCCGACAATCATGTTTCGCAGTAAAACGGCCCTCGTCCCTTGGTGGGTGCACGAGCAAGATGACTGGCAGCCGGTGTCTACTCAACCCGTTCTGATCAGCAATGACAGTACTACCTTACTGGATGCGCTCGCTCAGGGTGAAGGCCTGTTACTAGCCCCCGACTGGCTGCTCCCCGCACACCTAAAAAGCGTAGTAACACCCGTTGCACAGCACCTAAAATTGTCACCCGGTAAGGCACACACAGTAGAAATAAACCTGGTATATCAACACGCCAAATATCAGCTCCCGAATATTAAACTCAGCGTCGACTTTATATGTGACTATATGCGTACTCATGCTGCCGATATGGTAAAATTCTGATCTGGATTAACACTTTGAATTATATAATCTAAATTAGATACCTTAGTGAGCATATCGGTATTCACGACGTCAGCTAACAGATCACTATTTTACTAACTTGGTTTCGTTATGGTCTAGCTTATGAAAGTCACAGAACTGAGTAATAAACCAGCCAATTTTAGGATCGCGCTTGCGCGTGCGGTGCCAGTACAACTTTAACTGGTAGTCAGGCACCGGGAGCGGCGGCGGCTGTAACTGAAGGTTTAATCTGTCACACACCTGCAAGGCATAACGCCTGGGCATAGTCAGCAACATATCACTCTCTGGCAGCAACGTTGGTGCCACCAACACATGTGGGGTTGTCACTGCAATGGTTCTGGATTTCTTAATTTTTGCCAGTGCTCTGTCGACTATCCCCCGACGCTCGTTCCATGGCGCAATCAAAATATGCGGATATGCAATAAAAGTGCTCAGATCTAGTTGTTTTTTGCACGGGTGAGACTGACAACGCGCTGTCACGTAGGCATCCTCAAACCAGCTAAGCTGGGTCAGACTCTCAGAAAACTCCTGCTGATGGGCAAACCCGCATACCAGATCCAGACTTCCGTCTTTCAGAGCTTGCTCTGCAATACGTTCTTCAAGCTGAACAAAACGGATATCCAGATTTTCAAACAGGCTAACTAAATGAGCCACAAAAGGCCGCAGACACCAGGCAGTGTAATCCGTCACCGCGATCGTTAGCGTATGAGGTTCATTTGCATCAAACGGGCTGGCTTCTTGCAGCCCCCCCTCCAACATCTGCAACGCCGGCAACACAGTCTTTGCCAGTCGATGTGCATGCGCGGTTGCCAGCATACGATTATTCACCCGCACAAACAGTTCATCACCCAGGCGCTCCCTAAGCCGGGTCAGTGCGTGACTACACGCAGACTGACTGAGATTCAGCTGCTCGGCAGAGAGTGTAACCGAGCCATTCTGATAAAGAGCAGCAAACAGTTTAAGCAGATTAAGATCCAAATTCGGCAAATGTTTCATTAATAATATGCATCTAGCCTGTGCAATCTATGCACTTTATTCATTTATTAATTGAGCTTACACTGAGTAACCATCATGTCAACTTTGGAAAGAAACAGCCGATGAGTATTACAATCCGCCACGCACAAAAAGACGATGCAGCAACAATATTACATTTTATCAATGAACTAGCCATCTATGAGAAAGAGCCAGACGCAGTACTCAATACAGTCGCGGATATTGAGCAAAAACTATTTGGCGACGATGTACGCGCCCATGCCCTGATCTGCGAGCAAGAGGGCGAGGCCATTGGTTTTGCCGTGTATTTCTTTAATTATTCGACCTGGCTTGGTAAATACGGTCTGTATCTGGAAGATTTGTATGTTGCTCAGGATCAGCGCGGGCAGGGCGCAGGGAAAGCACTGATGAAGTTTCTGGCTCAACTGGCCATCGAAAAAGACTGTGGTCGTTTTGAATGGGTAGTACTCGACTGGAACAAGCCAGCGATCGATTTCTACAACAGCATTGGTGCCAAACCTCAGGACGAGTGGATCATTTATCGCCTGACAGGTGATGAACTCAGAGCATTTGCCGAACAGCCTTAATTCAACGTACAAAAGTGCTCTATATAACTACATCAAATAGTTTTTTCCATCGCTATCACTCATGTGAAAGACAGCGATGGAAACAGCCTTAAAGGAGTGAGTGCTTTTTGAATGACACGCTAGTAATAGCACGAGGGCACAACGTTAAACGTATTTGCCCTGCATTTCCTGTAGCTCACGAGGCAACTCCACGCCTTCACGTTCAGCGATCGCAAACATGGCGCGCTGCGTAAATCCGCCATAAATGTTGCCCTCTTTATCTGTGATCTGCCAGTCCTCTATGTCATCGAAGTGGCAAGTGTAATTATGCGCAAGTTTACCCTGATGCGTGACAGGTGGCGTGACCAGAAAGACACTGATCTCATCGCCTTTTATCCCTTCAACGTGTGCACCAAGGTGTTCAGAAACACCACAATCGCTTTCAAAGTCGAGTTTAACAAAAGCGTCCTTAGGAAACTGACGATACAGGGATTTGAATTCATCTAATGACGCTTTGGCCTCTGCCACAGCCTGGAGCAGCAAAGGATCATTTGGGTCAGTCTCCAGTGCTGGATAATCCTCTGAGCTGGAGCTATAGCGATTGTGAAGCCAAAAAGCCAGCACAATAAAAACAACAATTAAACCCCAATACATAGGCTCAAACTCCTTGTGATTGCGACATCTGTTCATTTGAGCTTAGCAAACTAATCCGCCGGACAAAAGCCGGTATCAGGATTATACCGGCCAGGTTTGATATAGCTTAACTTGATTTAGGCGCGGCACTACTGCCAGCCAGGATCCCACCATCAATATTCAGTTCAATTCCTGTCACATAAGCGGACTCATCTGAGGCCAGATAAAGCACCGCATAGGCCACATCCATAGCACTGCCCATGTGTCCAAGCGGAATATCGGCAGCAATACCAGCAATTGCGGCTTCCCGAGCTTCCCCTTCGCCCAACATGGCATCCCACATAGGTGTTAAAATGGCGCCTGGATGAACAGAGTTACAACGAATAGGGTAGCCTTGTTGAGCACAATACAGGGCTACCGATTTGCTGTGATTACGTACTGCAGCCTTGCTCGCTGCATAAGCTGCTGCGGCCGGGATCCCTACCAAACCGGAACGAGAGGAGATATTGACGATACTCGCAGCCTGAGATGCTTTCATAAGCCGGATCCCATATTTGCAACCAAGCGCAACGCCATCACTGTTGGTGCGTTGCACAGTATGCCAGCTTGCTAAGTCTAAGTGTTCAGGGTCATGAGGTCCCGCGGTTTCCAAAAATCCCGTTATACCTGCATTATTCACCAAAATATCCAGCCGACCGAATTCGGTTTGTACAAAGGCTTCAACGGCTTGCCAATGCGACTCCTCAGATACATCGAGCAGATGGAAATACGCGCGATCGCCGAGTGTGTCGCATAGTTTTTGCGCCTCTTCGGCATTTTTGTCTGTAATGATCACGGTCGCACCTTGCTCAATAAAGCATGTCGCAACCGCAGCGCCAATACCACGTGCAGCACCTGTGATCAGGGCAATTTTATTGTTTAGTCTGGGCATAATATTCTCCGTTTATAGCAATCCGTTAAATTGCAGCAAAGTGGCAGTTGTAAACAGAGTAACCAAAACGCAGTCAAAGTCAGGCTGACATAAAAAGCCGCGGAGATATCATGCAGAGTAGAAAGAATACGTAAGCTTGAATTGATATCAAAGCATCAAAACTGGCGCGTGGTCACTTTGCTATACCACCACAAATGCACATCCTCAATGGACGTTCAGTCATAGTGTGTATTCAGCATTACAATAATGCTGATTCAAAGGGTTAGCAGTTGTGATAAACCACTGGCAGTCTTGCTTACTTCAATTTCTGTGATCTCGTAATTCGCCAGTCCGGCGAGGTAAAAAGGGTCGTTGTGTAGAATTGCTTCTAATTCAGTTTGGTTTTTTGCGGTAGCGAAAATCATTCCCCCAGTTCTGGGAACCTTTTTGCCAGACGCTAAAAACACACCTTGCTGATAATATTGCTGTAAAAACTGTATATGAGCAGGTAAATGCGCATCGACTTCTTCAAGTTCAACGGTGTACGTGATATTTATGACAAACACTCTTCACCGCTCCTTGCGAATTTGTATTATCAGTGCAGCTGTTTTAAAAACCACCACAAGTGTATAAGTCTTCGATCGTTTTGTAAACCAGCGCTGTATTAAGTAATTAGTACATGTGTTATCGCACGCGTTACCGCACGCGCTTGACTTTAGGCGCCATATTCATCAAAAAGCTGTCTTTATTAACCAGAAAACCACATATACTACTTATGACAATAAAGATCCCATACATAGAACCGATATACACCCAGTCATTATTCTCAGCTAATAACATCACACACGTGCCATCATTTACAAAGAAAACATTTAACACAGAAAATACAAATACACTGCGGTAATAAAAGAGGTTTCCGGTGTGACTGGCAAAAGAGGAGAGGATCAGTGCGAATAAACCAAGGTAAAATCCGATAACGGACAGCGCACCTGTTTGATAGCTTGGGTATAATGCCAGCAGGGAGAGAACGATAGCTGACCAACCCGAAATTCGATATAACATGTTCAAATCCTTTGAATGTAATTTGTTAAAATTTGTAATTCTAACTCACCCCAAATTATGAGCGATACAGTACCAAATAGCAACCCATATGAGTTAATTCATTTTCTAATTATTTACATAATGCTGTCTTAGGGCTTATAAACACTGGGGTTCGACGGTTTAAAAAGACAACAACACCTCCCGAACTCGAGTTCTTAATACAGGTAATACTTCAGCCTCAAACCAGGGACGTTTTCGAACCCATAGTTGATTACGTGGGCTGGGATGTGGCAGTGCAATTTGCCCCGGTAAACCAGTCCTCCATTCAGTCACCGCTTGAGACACACTAACAAAATCAGCTATATGATAGCTTTGTGCATATTGGCCAATCAAAATAGTTAACTCAATGTTATTAAATACCTCAAGCAAAGGCGCCCGCCATGTCTGCGCGCAGATTTTGGGTGGCGGTAAGTCGCCAGACTTGCCCTTACCGGGATAACAAAAAGCCATAGGTATAATCGCGAATAAGGTTGGATCATAAAACTGAGCCTCAGTGACCCCTAACCATTCTCTAAGCCGTTTACCACTGGCATCGTTAAACGGTTTGCCGGTTTTTTGCACACTCAAGCTGGGGGCCTGACCGGCAATCAGAATTTTCGCTGCTGGCAACCCCTGGATCACCGGTCTGGGTTCGAAAGGCAACTGTCCCCGACATAGGGTGCATTGCCGGACACGCTCAATGATATTCACGTTTATATTCTCCTCACAACGCAATAAACCCAGGTAAGTATATCAGTCTGTAACCCAATAAAAGAGTGCACAAGTGCGGTCACTAAATATCCAAAGCTTAATCCAACAGGAATTTGATATTCCTTTTGGCATTAATATTTGTACATTTAACGCATTTGCTAATGATAATTACTGTTATTTATAGCGCGATTCAGTGATAATTCGCCTCCCTATTTTTGATCAAAGAACAAGTATGTCGCTATCGCCCTACTTTGCTTACTTTACAGCCTATCGCATAAACGTTGTCACCCGGTTTGCTCTCGCTATTTTCGGAGGGTATGCATGCACCGCGCTTTCTATCAGCCTGATGAGTTTGTTGTTACCGGTCTCCAAAGTGGATGCTGTGCTATTCAGCGTGTGCCTGAGTGTACTCATCCACTGCCTTATTTTTATCGCTGTATTCGCAACAAAATCACTCCGCTTCCTCTGTGGTGGTTTACTGCTGCTTGCAACAGTGCAATGGCTGCTGATCCTGATGTTAAGAGGATAATAATGAAAGACAGTTTTTTTCGTTCTATGACCTGGCTCCATACCTGGGTCGGATTACTTTTTTGCTGGCTGTTGTGGCTGGTGTTTTTTGCAGGCACGTTAAGCTTTTTCCGCCAGGAAATTACATTGTGGAGCAAGCCAGAACTGCACCCCCACAGCATTGAAGTTCAGAGCTCACAACAAGCGCTACTGGATTACGGCTTTGAACGCCTGAACACAGAAGCGCCTGACGCAGCAAGGTGGTGGATTAGTCTACCGTCTGAGCGCAACTCGCTACTGCGCGTCTCGCACCTGCCCTATGCGGAGCCAGGCGAAAAAGCCAGTTGGGTCAACCATAACTTAGCGGCCGATAGCAAAGAACCTGTAACACCGAGAGAATCAAAAGGCGGGAGCTTTTTTTATCGTTTGCATTTTGACTTACATTATATGGACCGTACGACAGCGCGCTGGATAGTGTGTCTGGCGAGCCTGTTTATGCTGGTTGCGCTGGTTTCAGGCATTGTGATCCACAAACGTATTTTCAAGGATATGTTCCAGTTCAGGGCAGGCAAGGGCAGCCGCAGTTGGCTGGATGGACATAACCTAAGCTCAGTGCTGGCTTTGCCATTTCATCTGATGATCACCTACACCGGACTGATCACGCTTATTTTTACGCTTTTCCCGTATCCGGCGCAAACGGTGTATGACGATGGGGTAAAAGAATTCAGAAAAGAGTTCTATCCGGAACGACAGCGTCCTCAGCTCAGCAACCAGACACTGACCGCTCCCGCTTTTGCACAGTCGTTAGATCACTTTTTTACTAACTGGCCAGAACAACCCATTTCGCGCATCATCATAGATCACCCTCGGGATGCAGCGGCAATAATGAAGATTTACGGTGCTAACCGCAGTGAAATAAAAGACGAGCAAGCAGTCTGGCTGTATTCAGGCCAAACAGGTGAACTACTGAACACTGTGCACCTCGAAGACAGCACTGCAGCGCAATTATATGGCGGTATGATTGCCATGCATACCGGACGTCTGGCCTCTCCTGGCTTGCGATGGTTGTACTTTCTGTGTGGCCTGGCAGGCTGCGCTATGATTGCCAGTGGTTGCGTTATGTGGGCTAAACGGATCCGAGAACGTCAAAAACCCACTCAGCCAGCCAGCTTTGGCCTTAAACTGGTCGAATCGCTTAACCTGGCAGCCATCATGGGTCTGCCACTAGCTACAGCGGCATTCTTCTACGCCAATCGACTACTGCCTGTCAGCAATAGTGGCCGTGCCGATCAGGAAGTGCTTGCATTTTTCCTGACCTGGGCTGCGACAATGCTGTTTGCCGCTAAGTGGCGAAATGCCCAAGGCTGGCGTACCCTGGCACTCGCCAATGCCTTTGTCTGGCTCATGCTGCCGCTGTGCAATGCACTTACAACACAGGGGAATTTAGCCCGTTACATTAGCAGTGGTCAGTGGTCACTGGCCATGTTCGATATACTGGCTCTGTTAGCCGCAGCGGTGTTCTTCTGGCAAAGTAAAAAACTTCAGTTTGCCCGACAGGCTCGGCCGCAACGTGCCCGCAGGGAGCGTGCTGCATGATGTACCTGATTGCAACCTTACTGTGCCTGTCCAGCTTTACGGCCTTTGCGCTGGCTAAAACACCGCACTATAAAGCGGTATTTGGGACAAGACCCGACCAGATTCAGAGTAAACGATATCTGCTTGCAGCCTGGATCATGCTTTTACTAACTCTGGCTGTCGATATTAGCCAGGCCGTTGGTTACGGCAGTCTGATGTTCTGCGGCCAGATGGCCCTCGCCGTTTTACTGCTGGCAGTCGTACTGTCCTTCCGGCCTAGCTGGGTGAGATCATTATTTTACCTACTCCCTGCAACCACACTCATCGCGGTTGTGCTTGCCTCTATATAAGAGTCAGGGGCTGAGCCAGATTCAGCCCCTTTTAAATCTATAGATCAAACACATAGATTCGACAACTCGGTATATTTCCCAACCTATTGGAGCAAAAATTTACCAACTTGCTTAAAAATCCCACTCGTATTTCTCTCACCCACTTCAGATTCACCCGGCTCTTAGTAAAAAACCTGCTCTGTGTGACGCTGTGTACTTCAAGCGTTAGTAAAATGATGATCTCTGACCCAAAATAGCGCTTCTCAGTTGGTAAAATTACGATCTGAAGACAAAATCACTTAGTAAATTACTGATCTCAAGACGGTTCACTTTATCAAGTAGTTAGTAAAATGATGATCTATGACTACCATAAACTTGATTTACTCGCCAATTGAGCACCTAAATATAGCCACAACTGCCAACAATACCGACCCTGTGGTCAGAAACCTGCCAAAATGCCTTTACTGTTAGTAAATTCGTGATCTGAGCAGGGGTAAGTTAGTAATACTTTGATCTGGATGACGATAACGTTAGTTAATGCGTGATCCAGTAGAATACTCCAGTTAGTAAAATAACGATCTGAAGACTGACAGGCATAACAGATACCAGCCATACTGGCTGAGTTAGTAAAAACCGGATCTCATTGTACAGATCCAATTCTCGGGAATGTCCGTTTAATAAAGGCAATAAATTAGAGTAATCAGCGCAGGGGAAAGCAAATGATCATACTGATTGTAGGCGGATCAGGCGGCATAGGGCGTGCACTGGTTAATCGCTATGCCAGTGAGCAACCCGAAGCCCAGATATACGCGACCTACCGAACCTCCAGACCCGATACAACACCGCAAAACGTCCAATGGTTCCACCTCGATGTAAGCCAGGAAGATAACGTCAGAGCATTGGCTGCGCAACTGCCTAAGGTCGATGTGCTCATTAATGCCACCGGACTGCTGCACACGCCCGACAAGCTCCCAGAGAAGTCTATTCAGGAGTTTGACCCTGACTTTTTTAACGACAATCTCAAAGCCAATACGCTACCAACGCTGTTATTGGCCAAGCACTTTGCAAAAGCACTGAAAGCAAAACGCCCGACTTACTTCGTTGCTCTGTCAGCCCGGATCGGAAGCATTTCAGATAATCAGCTGGGTGGATGGATCAGTTACCGCAGTGCCAAAGCGGCGCTGAACATGGCGCTCAAAACCATCAGTATTGAATGGCGTTATAAACTACCTAATTGCTGCGTACTGGCTTTCCACCCCGGTACAACCGATACCGCTTTATCAGTGCCTTTTCAGAAAAATGTGCCGCCCGGAAAGCTTTTTTCTGCCGATTTCGTGGCACAGAGCCTGACTGATCTAATACAGAGCAAACAGGCATCAGACAGCGGAGGGTTTTATAGCTATGATGGTTCTGCGATTACCTGGTAACAGATCACTCAGGTTTAAACGGGCCGTGCATCTGCACGTATCCGCTCAGCCCGATATGTACAGCGATATAACGATCGAAGGGTCCAATCTTATACAAATAATAACGCATGCCGTCAGGCGCCAATGCATTGCCCACAACACACACTTGTTCGTGCTTCACTTTATACATTTTGTTTGTTTTTGTTCCTTCAAATGTAGGGCTACCGACCTGCTCATGGACAAATCGCTTTTCAGCGCCGGAGCAGTCTGCAAAATCAGCCGAGCCCTCAAAGGAGGCAAGTAACCCATAAATAGCAAAAATCTCATGTTTAATCGCAAATCACATGCTTGTTGGTTAAAAGACCCATAGAATTAAATGAAAACTATTATCATTAGAGGCTTATATGCATATTTCCGCACGCGTTATCGCAAGCGTTATACTGCTCACCACCGTGTTGTTATACAGCCACACGGGCGCAGCGCAAACCACACAAGTTGAGGTTTATACACCCAGTGCAACAAAGCAACCCAGGGTGATGACCCTCAGCGGCTCTGTAGAAGCCAGACACCATGCACAACTGGCCAGCCAGGAGTCTGGGCTGGTGCAAACTTTGCTCGTTGACGTGGGTGACAACGTCACTCAGGGCGAGCCACTGTTAAAACTGGATGCCACACTGGCCGAACTGAACCTGGCGCAGGCACGAGCTGGGGCACAGGCGGCAAAAATATCGGTTCAGGAAGCACAGCGATTACTCGATGAAGTGGAAGCCCTTTCCAAAAAGCAAAGTGTCGCACAAACGCTGATTGGCGAGCGCACCGCCACACTGGCCAATGCCAAAGCAGAACAAATCAAGCAACAGGCTCTGGTGGCGCTGGCCCAGGAAAGACTCAATCGTCACACCCTGTATGCCCCCTTTACAGGCGTGATTGGACAACGCTCTGTGGACATGGGCGAATGGGTCACTCCGGGCAATCAGCTGTTTACTCTGGTCGCAGAATCGGACTTACGAATTGTGGTTAATGTGCCACAGGAGTACTTCCCGCTGTTGCGCTCAACGCCTAACCTTCCGGTTATGGTCACGCCCGATATTAACGCAGCTAAGCCCATCAAGGCAGAGGTAAGCCGCATTGTAGCCGTCACGGATCCGTCCAGCAGAACCTTTACGGCACATATAGATTTGACCGATACCATGGCGGTCCATGCTCAATTTACCCCAGGCATGTCGGCCCAGGCAGATCTGTTGCTAAACGCACAAGACGGTGCGGTCTGGATCCCTAAAAAGGCCGTAAAGCAACATCCGGATGGCGGCAGCAGCGTGTTTATTGCCGACAACAACACAGCCAAACGAAAAATGGTCACTATCACGGATTCACGACCAGACTATGTTGCAGTAACCGGCCTGACAGGTAATGAGTCAGTAATCACCACAGGCATTGAGCTGTTAAAAGAAGGCACACAACTGCAAATCAGCGCCAGGGCAGGTAACCTACAATGATAGAATCAGCGGTAAAACGCGGCACTTTGGTGGCCGTGGTGGTGCTGATCACCACCATTTTGGGCCTGGTTTCAGCGCTCAACATTCCCGTGCAGATGATCCCGGACCTGGAAGTCAGAACGATTACAGTACAAACGGGCTGGCCTGGTGCAACACCACAAGATGTGGAAAAAGAGATCCTGATAGAGCAGGAGCGCTATCTGCGCAGTTTACCGAACCTGCAACGCATGATCTCGTTTGCCGAAATGGGCGAAGCCACCATAGAGCTGGAGTTCCCCTTTGGTGTTGAGGTTAACGACGCCCTTATTCGGGTAAACAATGCGCTCAGCCAGGTACCCGCCTATCCGGAAAACGTCGACCAGCCTAGGCTATTTTCCAGCTCCTTTTCCAGCAATGCCTTTATGTTCTTCCTGCTCAAGCCACAACCAGGTAACCCATTACAGTTAGACATGGACCTACTGCGGGACTACGCAGAGGACTATATTCGGCCTCGAATGGAAAGTGTCACAGGCGTCTCCGAAGTGCGCATTGGTGGCGGTGCACAACGGCAGATCCAGATTAAGGTTGATGCGGCACGTCTTGCACAGCGTGGTATAAGCCTGAGCGATGTCAGAACCGTGATCCGCGACCGTAACCGGGATACCTCAGGCGGTGACATAGAAAGTGGTGAAAGCCGCTATCTGCTGCGAGTAATTGGCCGTTTTGAGCAACTCAGTGAACTGGAAAACCTCATCATTAAACGCGACGGCAACGCCAATGTATTGCTTAAAGATGTTGCCAATGTAACGCTGGATCACTTCGAAACCCGAGGTGTGTCTTATTCAAATGGCGAGCGTACTTTACGCTTGTCGGTACGTCGCGAAAGCGGCTCAAATGTGCTCGACATCAAAGAGCAGATGCTCCCGGTGGTTGAAGAAATTAACCAACAATTACTGGCACAAAACGGGCTGGAGCTGACCTTGCTTAGCGACGATGTACGCTACGTGAAAAGCTCACTTGAAAACGTCTGGACCAACCTGGCGTTAGGTGCACTGCTGGCTACTCTGGTCATGTACTTCTTCCTGCGCTCAGGACGGGCAACCCTGGTTGGTGTAATGGGGATCCCACTGTGTACCATCGCCGCGTTTTTTGCCCTGATGAGCTTTGGCCGAACCATTAATGTAATCTCTCTGGCTGGGGTTGCCTTTGCCATCGGGATGACAGTAGACAACACCATTGTAGTGTTAGAGTCTATCGTTCAGGCCAAACGTGAAGGGATCAGCCGACGCGTAGCCGCCATTAATGGCGTAAAAGAAGTCTGGCCTGCGGTATTGGCATCAACCGCAACCACAGTGCTGGTATTCGCGCCTATTTTATTTGTGCAACAAGAAGCCGGTCAGCTCTACTCTGACATTGCGATTGCCATTTCAGGTGCCATCATAGCTTCCATGCTTGTCGCTATTTTTGTGGTGCCGGTCGCGCTGGCGAATTTTGGCAAAAAGCAAGACCTGGAAGAAAAACGTCAGGTTGAACTGGGCAGCTACTGGTTGAAATTGTCGCAGCTGTTTACCCGCAGCACCACCCAGGCACGCATTGCCAGTGCCGCTTTCATTATCGTGATCATGGGCCTGGCAACCACGTTAATGCCTGCCGCCGAATACTTGCCAGAAGGAGAGGAGCCTAAAGCCTTCTCTATGATGATAGCGCCGCCCAATTATAACCTGACCGAAATGGAAAAAATTGGTACTGAACTGCGCGCCTATTTTGATGACTATGTGCAGGCAGACAGCAGTGATTTTCTGGCGGGTAATACAGACATGCCACCGCTTGAATACTACGCCATGTCAGTATCGGTTGGACGGATCTGGTTCTTAAGTGCACCGGTAGAGCCGGAACACATTAATCAGATGATGAGTGCCATCACAGACAAGTTCAGAAGCTACGAGGGCATGCGCGCTTTCTCGGCCAGAGGGTCTATCATTTCCAGCAATGACGGCGGTACACGGGCCGTGGCTGTGGATATTGCCGGTGCAAATATCACAGACTTGTACAGCGCCGCAGAAGCAGTATATGCAGAAGCAGACAAGCTGTTCGACAAGCCACAAATTAACTCAGACCCCAGATCACTGACGCTCGACCAGCCGCTGATAGAGATCCAGCCGCGCTGGGCACGCCTGGCAGAACTGGAGCTCGATAACCGCGACTTTGGTTATGCGGTAGCCGCAATGAGTGATGGTGCGTATGTTGATGAGTTCATCCTCAATGATGACAAAGTTGACATGTTCCTGTTCAGTGGCGCTGGCAATCGCCAAACCATAGAGCAACTATCGACAACACCGATCATCACGCCTAACGGACAAGTACTGCCGCTTAACGCGCTGGCCGATCTGGTAGAAAGTAAAAACAGTAATTCGGTGCGTCGCGTTGATGGCAACCGAACCGTCACTGTTTACATCATTCCACCGAGAGACGTCGCGCTGGAAACAGCCGAGCAAATAGTGCGTCAGCAACTGTTACCTAACCTCTGGCAACAGGGCAAGATTGCTCAGGGCATTAAGGTTAACATCAGTGGCGCAGCGGACCAGCTGGAAGCAACCAAGACGTCGCTCTCTGGCAACTTTGTCATTGCGCTGGTGCTGAGCTACCTGCTGCTTGTGGCTATTTTCACACACTGGCGCTATCCACTGTTTATTCTGGCCACTGTGCCTCTGGGTATGGCCGGGGGATTGTTAGGGTTAGTGACCGTTAACGGCATCAATAGCACCTTGTCGGCAATGGGCCTCAGTGCCTTCCACCAGCCATTTGACATGATCACTATGCTGGGCTTTTTGATCTTACTGGGTACTGTGGTGAACAACCCAATCCTGATTGTCGATCAGACCCGACGCTACGTCATGGAACAGGGACTGAAGGTCAAAGAAGCAGTTCAGCAGGCTGTTGCAAAACGTCTGAGGCCGATACTGATGTCAACCACCACCACCATCTTTGGTCTTGCGCCTCTGGTGCTTATACCGGGTGAGGGTACCGAGCTGTATCGTGGCGTAGGTATTATCGTACTCAGTGGTATTCTGGTTTCAACGCTACTCAGCCTGACCTTTTTGCCGGCACTTCTGGTGGCGGTGATGAAGGATGAAAAGCCAGCCTAAAAACATCTTAGCCCGAAGCGCAATGCTTCGGGCTTTGTTTAATCAGCAACAAAAATAGTCCCCTGCAAATACAACACCCCAAAC
Organism: Pseudoalteromonas ardens; assembly: GCF_030125445.1. Lineage (NCBI taxonomy): Bacteria > Pseudomonadati > Pseudomonadota > Gammaproteobacteria > Alteromonadales > Pseudoalteromonadaceae > Pseudoalteromonas > Pseudoalteromonas ardens. The sequence goes on along the minus strand of NZ_JASJUV010000001.1, from coordinate 592,102 downwards.
CCGGATACCAAAACTCGCTCGCCTGCTACCTGACAATGTAATACTCCTCCACGCTGCGAGGCCTGATAGGCCACCAATTCATCACGACCCAATATCGCTGCCCAGTAAGGAGCCAGCCCTGCATGAATGGAACCGGTAACGGGATCTTCATCGCCGCCATTGGCAGGCCAAAAATAGCGAGAAATGAAGTCATAATTGTCAGCTCGTGCCGTTGCTACCACGTCCAGCGGAGCCAGCTGTTTGAGTAAATCACTATGGTATGTCAATTGCGCTACCGAAGCGGCTTTGTCGAACACAGCAAAGTACGCCTGACGATTTTTAAGCACCTGTGCAGGCTGCTCAGACAAACCTTCCAGCAACGCAGCTGGCACTTGATCGACTGGCTCAGGCTGCTGGTTCGGAAAGCTCATTTCTATTCGCTGATCCGGCAACTGATTAACAGTTAAAGGGCCCACCTCGCGGGTCAGGAAGGTGATCTCACCCTGGGCACCTAAATGATTAAAAATCACAAACGACGCAGCGAGTGTTGCATGACCACAAAAAGCGATTTCTGTCAGCGGAGAAAACCATCGGATCTCAAAGTGATGACCTGATTCGGTCTCAACAGAGCGAATGAAAGCGGTTTCAGAGAGGTTATTTTCAGCAGCGATCTGCTGCATTGTGCTGTCTTCCGGCCATAGGTTAACAGGGACTACGGCGGCCGAATTGCCCTTGAATTGAGCCTGGGTAAAGGCATCTACTATGTATATGTCATACTTCATCATGCTTCCTTAACAAGGAGCATACTGACACTCAAATGGCCGCGCCAGCACACTCAATTAAATCACTTCACTGTGACTCATAGTAAACACAATGGAGTAGGAAACAATCACTTTTGTTGTCGGGTTACCAACCAAACCAGGCCGATGATTGCCGTCATTGCGAAGCCCGACAGCAAGAAGGGATCAATAATAAGGGTATCATTGAACTCAAACTTACCTGATGAAATCGATTTCCAGCCCATAAAATGCTGATTCGCAGCAACAACAGCGCCAAAAAAGCCCATGACCATAGCCGCATACTTACCCATCCAATGACGCCCGGCACCGGTGAACAACATCAAACCAAGCAGACCAATCACGGTACGTTGCACACGGCAATAAGGGCAGACATAAACCATGCCCATTAGCTCAACTGTCCAGGCAAGGATAGAGACTCCAATCGCAGCGAGGCCCAGCCACTTGGCATGGCGAGTATAGGTTTCTAACTCAAATAACATACATTTACCTTTCTTAATCAACGAGCTATTTGGATTATAGCCAACAGCTCATACTGCACAATTAAGATATAATATCACATATTCATTAAAGGTATAAATAAGATGATTAGGGAATAAGAAGGGTAACATACAATAGATAAGTGGCCTGAACAGCCACTTCAGGGCTGACTTATTGCTGACGAGACCGCAGAGTAAGCAGCGCAATCATCAATACCAGCGCGAACACGTCTATCTGAACTGCATTCAAAGAAAACGCGCCGGAGTGTCCAGTCAGGCGGACAGTGGAAGAAAATAAAATACCAAAAGACAGTTCAAAGTCTTTCAACCAGGTAAAACCAATTTGAATTCCCCCAAGCCCCGTGTACTTGTAATTAAGTACGCCAAAAGAGAAACTGACAATCTGTAGCCCCTGATTCAGTATCGATAACCAATACCACTTTGCCTGCTCTTTAACCGCCGTATAACCCGCAGCAGCACTGAGCAAAATAAAAGGCACACTAATAAGAGACAGCCATGAACTAAGGGGTCCGAATATCAGCCCGACGGTCATCACAAATGCGGCCAGCAGCTGTATATATCCTATGACTTTCACACGCCTTTCAGTAGTGTGGGGTGATTTTTTTGCTTGCTGTTGCTCGTGCAATTCTGCTTCCCCCCGACGAGTATCTATCTCGGCGAGCAGGGCTGAATAGCGCTCTGAGTCAGGCGTGATTTGTTGCAGCGCTTCGTGAAGTTCAGCCTGAGTATACTGAGAGTAATCCACTTTTATCATTGTTATATAACCCAAAAAGATACGACATTGGATGATTGCGCGAGTGTACGCTATTTACTCGGGTTCAGCAGCAAGTATTGTTCACCACTCCAGCAGCAACTAGCGGCACCGGGTCGACATAGGATGACCATCGACATATTGGATCAAATCCCATAAATTGCCATAGAGATCTTCAAACACAGCGACGATGCCATAGTCCTGCGTAGCGGGCTCACGCACAAAGTGTATCCCTTTGGCTTTCATCCATTCATAATCCCGCCAAAAGTCATCGGTACTTAAAAACAAAAACACTCGACCGCCAGCCTGATCACCGATAAAGGGTTTTTGTCGGGGCTTAGAAGCTTTTGCCAACAATAAAGCCACCCCACGAGAATTCGGGGGAGCCACTACGACCCAGCGTTTATCCTGCTCTGCCTGATAGGTATCTTCTATCAACTCAAACCCAAGTTTACCCACATAAAAGTCGAGCGCTTCGTCGTAGTCGTTAACCACCAGCGCAACGTGCGCAATGTTCTGTTTCATAGTGACCCTTAAGCTTATTGGTGGGGCTGAAACTTCTTGGTCATTCCCTGGCTCTTTGGTGCAACCAGTCTGTACCCCAGTTTTTCATAAAATACCGGTTCATCGGCAATCATAGACACATAAGACCCGGGCAATGCCACAGACGACAAATACGCATCGATCGATTCCATCACACGACGACCCAGCCCTTGCCCCTGATAAGCAGGATCCACGGCAACATCAACCACCTCAAAATTACAGGCACCATCACCGACTACCCGGCCCATCGCAATCAACTTTTCACCCTCGCGGATCGACACCCCATACAGTGTATTAGGTAAGCCAATTTCAGCTGCTTCCAGAGACTTTGGCGAGAGCCCGGCTTTAACGCGCATATCGCAATATTCCTGGGCAGAGGGTACTTGTTTTATTAATTCTAGCATCGTATTAGTCTCCTATTTAGATACATAGTAAACCACAGAACACTGTACATAAAAACAGTTAAACGAAAATAAATGTTACAATATAGCAAAAACAAAGTCGGTCATACTGAACGTGCGCCAGCACCTTCTTAGATTGCGTCAACCCCCTTTACATTAGGTAATTCAGAATATTTAACGTTGCACACTATCTGTTACATCGGCACACTATGGTGTTGGATATAACACTAATAAAAAAACAATTTTCTGCTCAAGGATCCTGATAATGAAAACAATAATTCCAAAACTCACAGGCTTACTCGGTGGCGCCATCAGCATGTGCTTAAGTGCACAATTCAGCTATGCAGCTGAAACACAGGTCATGTCATCCGATGCATTACTACTTACTCAGGTTCAGGTTGTCGATGTCGAACAACAAGAGATCCGCCGCAGTGCTTTGCTGATTGAACAAGGTAAAATAGCCGCTGAATACCCAGCGCCTCCGGCCAATTTTAAAGGGCGGACACTCAATCTGAATAACCGCTGGCTTATCCCGGGGCTGGTCGATATGCATGTTCATGCGTTTGGCAACCGAGCTCCTCACGCCAAATCAGACTTTGCAGGAACTGAAAAAATCTCCCAGCGCGCGCTGTATGCAGGTGTAACCGGGTTTGTAGACTTGTTTGGCGATGAGCAAGATCTGATAGCCGTACGAGAAAAGCAAAGAGCAGGCACCTTTTTTGGTGCTGACATCTACAGCAGTTTATCTTGTCTGACTGCACCAAAAGGTCATTGCACAGAATACGGTCTGGAAACGCGCACTATGTCGACCCCAGAAGAGGCAGTCGCTCAGGTGCAAGATCTGGCCAAAGCCAAACCCGACGTGATTAAAGTCGTTTACCAACCCAGTGACGATCAGCCCTCGATTGATAAAGCCACTTTTGCTGCCATCGTCCAGCAAAGCAACAAACTCGGGATCAAAACCATCGTCCACCTTAAAACCTGGCAGGAAGTTCTCGATGCCATCGACGTAGGCGCCACAGCGTTCACACACATGCCCGGCACGCCGATCCCGGCAGGACTGGCAGATAAAATTGCCGCGGCAAAAATGGTGGTGATCCCAACCATGACAGTGCATACCGATCTAACAGACTTTCTGTTCGACAAGGCAGTGATCGCCTCTGAGCTGCTTCAGGCTATGACCACCCCAGCCATCATTGCAGGCTACCAGAGCGAAGAAACAATGAAGAGGTGGGGAGACAGAGAAGCAAAGTGGCGTAAGCAGGATGCGCAAAGAACCGCCAACCTGGCCGAACTAATTAAAGCTGGCGTCACTATTTTAAACGGAACAGATGCTGGTAATTACGGCACCATTCAGGGTTATTCAGTGCACAGAGAAATGCTTAAACTGACCCAGGCGGGCATGTCGAACTGGCAAACGCTGGCAGCGACAACCACACAGGCAGGTACCTTTTTGGGAATAGACAACAGTCTAAAACCAGGGGCTCAGGCAAGCTTTGTGATACTGGATGCCTCACCGATTGAAAATATTCAGAACACCCAAAAAATACATGCGGTGATCCATCAGGGCAAAGTCGTAGACCGAGTTCAGGCACTTAAAAACGGATTTTAATCCCAGGTGCCGCTTCAATGATGCGGCGCCTTTCATCAACAGGTAATCTTTTAATGCGTCGTACACATATTGGCCTGCTTGCAGGCCTTTGCCTTTCTATTTGTACTGTGGTGTTTTACCCAAAAGAGCACAATAGCGCCGAAAACATCAAGATTTCAGAGCCCATTGTCGAACAGGTTCAGCCCCCGGACCTGACGAATACAATTGTCAGCACAACACGCCACCAACCTGAGCAGCAACAGGTGCCGGCCGAGTCGGCTGAAGCACTGTTTAAACAAGCCATGCAAATACGCCTGTGTCGCAACGTACCGCGTACCGACAAAGCGTTCAACCAATGGCTCGAACAGGCGTTATCTCGCGACGAAGTACACGAGATAATCGAAACCATGAAAGCCAGATATCAGCGCTGTCTGAGCAACACCAACCGTGATGAGAACTATGTAGAGAAGTTGATTCACGCAGCCCAAATGGGCTCAGATAAAGCGGCCGACACACTCTGGCTACTTGCACCGGCCGAAGTACATCAGGCACTGAATTTCAGTACACTCACCAGAGACGAACAAGTCGCTCAGATGAAAGCATTCACCGCGCAAAAATATCAGGTGACTGAGCAAGTCGCTTTGCTAGGCGGGGAGAAAGCCACCTTACAGTTGATCCGAGGCTATCAACATCTGGACCCTGACACAGGCGGACAAAACTATATTCAGGCGCTGGCATACAGTCATTACTTTTTGCAAACCCGCCAGGATAGCGAGGTATATAGTCGCGTTGAGTGGACAAGGCGACATCTGGAACAGCGTATGACACTCGATGAAATTACACAGGCACAACAACTGGCCAGTGAGTTACAGCATCGCGAATGAGATCATTGAGCCATTAGGTTTGTCTATCACACACATTGATGACTTCTATTTTATTAATTTAGCTGGCTTTTTTAAAGTTGGGAAAACTAACAAAACAGGAGTTCACACAATGAAGCAGACAATCAAATACACCTTGCGCACGCTGACATTAACCGCCTTGACCTTAGTATCTTATGCGCATGCAGATGCGGGCGACTGGATAAAACGCAGTGGCGATTTTGCAACTTTACAAAAAGACACCAATACAGCCGAACTATTTGTTGTCTACCCACAACTACATGATCGCAACTGCGGGATTGGTATCGCACTAAACAGTCGTAACAGCTACACCAGCAATTATCAGATTTTGGCCGATAACCTGATAATAGATAATTACTTTCCTGACAGTAATGGCTCCACAGAACTTGCTTTGGGCACGCAAACACGCGCCGGGATGACTTACACATTTGATCTGACAACATACTATTACGGCACCGTTGTCACAATACGTACGAAAGGGGGCGAGACCTTTGGCGAACTGTTTGAAAAGCTGTCAAATAACCCGGACGTACACGCCATCGTGAGCGCCATTGATTGCGATCAATTATAAAAAACCCGCACAGCAACAATCAGCTTTCTAACAGCCGTTTTATTTCACGATGCAACTGCACGCTCACAGCATGGTTTTGCTTATCTGCCCGGTAGATAAAACACAGTTCATCCTGAACAGGCTTGATCTTTGAATTGTAAGTTGCCAGAGGCGCAGGTGCGCGTCTGGCAACTCGCTCAGGTAAGATACCTAAACCCAACCCGTTAGCCACTAACGTAGAGATCACTTCAAGGTTATTCGATGCAATCATTTGCTGGGAAAAGTCACTAGTAGACGACAACAATTGCTGTGTTTGCTTCAGGTTAGGATCGCAATACAAAGGTAACGTCTGTTGCTCAGTGCAATCAACGGATTCAGCGCACCAAATGGTGACGTTATCAAACAACAAGCTTTGAATCACCAGCTCTGGGTGTCTGACTGGGTTAATCACCAGTGCAAAGTCAATTTCATTACTGATCACTTGTTCTGTGACTTTTCTCGACAAGTCATGAACCAGATTGAATACCATACAGGGAAACTTCGTTTTCAAAGGTCCCAGTATATGGGGCAAAGTATATAATGCGACCGAAGGGTGGCACCCCAATGTGAATGTGCCTGCCATTTCACTGTTTGCCTGGCAGACATTCGACTTCAATTTTGCCCAATCCGTCATGAAGCGCAGCCCCTGTGCTTGTAACACTTCACCCGCTTTGGTCAGAACCACACCATTTTTATGCCGAACCAGCAAATCGGTGCCAAAACTCTGCTCAAGCCGTTTCATCGCAGCACTCACGCTGGGCTGGGTGATCCCCAGGCGCTCAGACGCACGAGACAAGTTTCTCGTACTGGCAACTTCAATAAAGTAGCGTATATCCTCAAAATTCGGCGTATGGGGCATAGCTCATAGTCAACAAGTCATCATTCACAGATAAAAGTTAACACATTTTTTACCAATGTACCCAACTTGGTTTGCTCCGTCAGACAAAGATCGACAATAAAGACACCACCGTATACTGACCGCATAATTTGTACATTTTTGCATGGCAGGATTATTATCCAGCTCCTTCAACGAATAAAGAGGTGTTCATGAAACCCGGTTTGACTGTTTCTGCATTAACGTTAGCCTTGCTACAGGCCTATTCAGCACAGGTTGCTGCTGACACAGCAGGTGCCGACCAGATTGAAAAAATCACGGTCACATCAACCCGTACAGCCAGAGCAAATACCGATCTAGCGCTGAGTGTGGGTCAGGTATCCGAACAAACCATTGCTGACGATAATGCACAACATATCTCAGAGTCATTGCAAACCATACCGGGCGTTTTGATCAATCAGTTATCAGGCGGACAAGGACACAACGCAGCCGTGCGTATGCCGATAAACTTTGACGGCTATACCTTGTATTTGCAGGATAATATTCCGCTGCAATCTGCAGCCTTTTATACCCATAATGCATTATGGTGGACCACCAGTAACATTGGTCTGTCACGCCTCGAAGTACTACGAGGTGCAGGTACCAGTTTGCATGGCGCAGGTGCCGTTGCTGCAACCGTCAACGTATTATCTAAGCCTGTAACAGCTAACAAAAATTCACTCGGCCTCACACTGGGTGAGCATGGCTATTCACGCATTAACGGCAGCACCACCTGGCTGGACGACAACCAGGGTGGATTGCGCGTATCGGCGGCCTATCTGGATAATGACGGTTGGCGAGACCACAACGCTGTTGAAAAAGCCGAGCTGGACGTACGCCATGAATATCAGCTGGACGACAAGCAAAGCCTGACCACCTCATTGATTGCCTCATCACTTGATCAGCAGATCCTGACCACACTGAGCATTGAGCAATTTGAACAGGATCCATCTCAGTCTGGTCTGCCTGACGAGGTGATCGCTTTAGATCCCCGCAGAACCACAGATTATGTGCGCCTCAGCACTGAATATCTGTATGAGGACAGAAACCTGAGCGTGTCCCTTATCCCTTACGCGCGTCACCGCACATTGGAACACCTTGCCACCTGGCAACCCAATATGCCGGTAGAAGAAACAGAAGTCACTACATTCGGCTTGCTGGCTCTGGCCAGCTGGTCTCACCAAAACAGTGCTCAGACAACCGTAGGCGTTGATTTGGAGCATACTTCCGGAGACACCTATTCATTTCAGCCCACCACCCGGATCACTACCGGGCGTGGTGCCGCAACTTACCCACAAGGGCATGTGTTCTACGACGACACCACCACCTTCAAAAGCGTGTCACCTTACATCCAGCACCTGGGCTATATTACTGACGCACTTAGCTATACCCTGGGCGCACGTTTTGACCACAGTGAATACGAGTTTGACAATGCACTGCCAAAATACAAAGACGATGGCTTTGGCAATCGCTCCATTGCCTCACGTAAAGATACCTTTAGTCACCTCAGCCCTAAGCTGAGCCTGAATTACTTGCTAAACGATCAGTCCAGTGTCTACGCGCGCTTCGCCAATGCAATTCGATTACCTACCGCACCTGAAATGTACCATCTCAAAAGTCGCCAAAGCAGTGCGCAACTGGGAAGTTTGAAAGAAGAAACATCCGATACCTATGAACTAGGCTACAAGGCGAATCTGGATGCTCTGTCGATTGAACTTGCGTATTACCTGATGGATGTAGACGACGCCATTGTCACAGCATTCAGCGATCTGGGCGCCTCATACCGGGTCAACGCATCCAGTGTCAGACATCAGGGCTTTGAGCTTGGGCTGAACTACCAGTTTAACCGCGCATTTTCTGCTGCGTTGGCCTACAGCCAGTCCGACCATGAGTTCCGTCACTACATTCGCGATGAAGGACGAGTTCACCGCGAAACAGGCGAATCAATGGAGCAAGATTTGTCGGGTAACAGCCTGCACATGGCGCCGGAATATGTTGCCAACTTCAGGCTCAACTACACCAGCCAGGCCATCAAGGGACTCAGGCTCACCGCTGAAGCCAAAAGTATCGGCGACTATTACCTGAGCGTAGAAAACACCGATACTTACTCGGGCTATACCGTGTTTAACCTCAAAGCCAACTACCGGCTCAACAAGCGCGTGAAACTCCACGCCCGGATAGCAAACCTCACCGACAAAACCTATGCGCTGCAAAACGAAGAGCGCTTTGGCAGAACCCGTATCCAACCCGGCATGCCACGTACGGCGTACGTCGGCATCAGCTATGACTTCTAGCTACAGGTACACGGCACCCGCCTGCACCCTGATGTTACTCACATCAGGGCCGCTCGCGGCAGAGCACGTTAAATTTGAGGCAGGTTCATACAGAAATAAATTAGCATTGTATTACGATCACCAAACGTTGAGCCTGAGTAAAATCGACTCAGGCAAAACCACACCGGTGTGTGAAAAACGCATTTCCGCTGAAACACTCAGCCACACATTGGCCTTTTTCAAATCGCTGGATGTTCAGAGCTGGCAGCCCCGTTACTTTAGCGAGGGGCTCATGGATGGCAGTACATTCACCCTTGATATTCAGATCGCCAACATCAGTGTCAAAAGTGCGGGTCATAGTCACCTTGCACCAGCCGGGTATAACAAAATCACCCGATATTTTAATCAAGTGCTCATCGTCAATAGTTGCCCGGCAATCCAGTAAATCCGCAGCCTTGCTACCACAGCTCCCTGATCAGGCTGATTTTACCTTCTTTAAAACCAAATACGGCCAGCCTAGGTTCTTGCCGTTGCCAGCTGCCATCAGCCTGGTTGAAACCATAAGCATACTCTACAGCAACGTGATTTTTACCCGGAATAGTTCGTAGTACCCGGATCTCACGGTTGGTTGCACTATCGTACCGGCCACTTTCATGGTTACGTAAGAATGCGCGTCGCCAGGCGGGTTTATCAAAATTAGCCAGATATTCCACATGCTCGTATTTAACCTCGTCGTGCATCAGACCAATCAGAGCATCAATATCCGCAACCGTTGAACCTTTATAAGAAACAGTATCCAGCGCATCAAAGTACTGGTTTACTTTGCTCAGCTGGCAATCGGCTGTGCAGTCTGCTTTCGCCATTACTCCCACTGAAAGCAAACTTAAAAAGGCACTGGCCATTATTGTTCTTGTTGTTTTCATTCTATTTCCTTCATTTTACAGGGACAACTATCACACATAATTCAGTTAACCGAGTCAGGAGGTCATTGGCTTCTGGTCTAAATGTTCAAATCAAAGCTAATCCCCCTCACTCGATTGTTCATAGCCGTCAGTTACCGATAGAGGTTTACCCAGCTGTTCATTGTATACTTGCTTAGCAACACTTAGTCCCGCCAGATATCCTATGCTGGCAGACAGTAACAAGTGATACGTTGCTACACACAGCAGGCCGATAGCCAGCGCCAAAATAAGCGGGAGTCGTTCAGCCATAATAAACATCATAATTTTTGTGTTTTTCTTTCCATAGACACTCTCCTTTAACTACATATCATGCTTATTGCCACAATTACCTTAGCATATGTGCACCAGCCTCTTTATCGGCTTGTCGTTTGTATTGTACTTACTTGTGACATTTCAACGTACTAGACTGGATATACGCCTGGGCTTAAACACTTTAAAATTAGATAGTTACCATATGCCAATCAAGGTTTATACAATTTCAGCCATTCATCATTGATTACATTTTTTTATTGTAATTGAGCTATGCTTGTGCGAATTTGAAGCTTAAATAGATGCACTACTATATTCAAATTGACTTCTGTAAAGGCAGCGAAAATGGCTAAATACTCAAAAGAAAAAAGACACAATTCGGGCAATGGCGAAGCCCTTGGTGCAGGCATTGCAATCGGCGTCGCGCTGGGTGTCGCGTTTGATAATATAGGTCTGGGGCTGGCTTTTGGCGTCTTGTTTGGTGCCATACTTAAACAACAACGCCAAAAGCAGAAAGACTAACTCAATTATCTGTTATTGATGTTAATTGGTGCTACACACCTCCAATACCGCAAGAAATATCAAAAAACACCGCATTCAACCCTATACACTGGCTTCAATATCAATTCCTGGAGCTAATCATGAAGATCACCAAATCAATCATCATTAATAAATCGGCTGAGCAAGTTTGGGAGTTAGTCGCCCATCAATTTGACAAAGCACATCTATGGATGGGCCCAATACCCCACTCTGAGGCGCTCGGTAAAGGCAGCAGCCGCTTAGGCGCCCCAATGGAAGGGCGCGTTTGCAATTTAAGTGACAATCCAAATGGTGCGAAAGTCAAAGAGGTCATTACCGAATTCAGTGAAACAGACAAGATTATCGCTTTTGATGTGCTGCCCGTTAATAACCCAGCCATTGTGCCTATCCGGCAGAACCACGTTATGATGTCAGTGCAGCCGGTTGGTAAAAACCAAAGCAAGGTGATCTGGACTGCCTCGCCACAGCTTAAATGGTTTGCCTATCTGTTTTACCCGCTACTTCGGCTGGTGTTTCCCGTCGCCTTTGGCAAACTATTAACAGGGTTAAAACGGTACGCGGAAAATAACCTTGTTCAATCAGCACCGGTCAGCGTGTGAATACACCCATTAAGATAAAAGAGGACTATGGGATGGATCGTTTTTTTAAAAGTATCGACTACATTGAAGCGCATTTGCATGACAAAATCAGTGTGCATGAAATCGCAGCGGCATCCCACTATTCAACATATCACTACAGTAGGATTTTCAAAGCATTGGTAGGCGACACCCCAAAAGAGTATCTTCGCAAACGCAGGTTAACCTTAGCTGCAAAACGACTATTAACTGAGGATGTGAGCATATTAACCCTGGCCATGGACTGTCAGTTTGATTCTCAAGAAGCATTTACTCGGGCATTTAAGGCACTTTTTGATATGACACCCGCACAATATCGAAAAATAAACGAGCCATTTCGTTTGTTGTATAAAAAGCCATTTAGCCCTGACGATCTGGCATTTTTGCAAAACAACATCAGTATGGAACCCGAGATCATTGAACAACCTGCGATGAAAATCGTGGGGATTGCCAATGTATACGAAGATGGAGATCTCAGCTTGCCTAAGCTTTGGTCAGGTTTTCGCCCCTATCGTGACAAAATCCCCAATCGGATAGGCGATCACTTTTTCGGTATCTATGAAAACTATCAGGAAGACGGTGACGTCACTCGATTTGTTTATATTTGCTCAGCCCAGGTTGAAAATTTTGATGACGTGCCGGATGGCCTGATCACACGAGAACTGGCAGCACAAACTTATGCCAGATTTACACATACAGGACCCATTTCAAATTTAGAAGAAACCCTAAGGTATATTTGGGGAAGCTGGCTGCCAAAAAGCCGCTATGAGTACGCTGACAAGCCTGATTTCGAGTTATTACCAGGCGGCTTTAATGACGCGGACCCCAACAATAAAGTGTACCTAAATATCCCTGTAACACTAAAAGCCTGAACTATCAGGCTTTTTTTATGAGCCGATAACGCACATTCAATACCGCAAGAAATATCAAAAGCAGCCAGCCGCTATACGCTAATCTGACCTCATAAACTCAATACCCGAATTTAGAAAGAGGCACATTATGATCACCCGCGTATTAATCACTGGCGCAAATGCAGGCTTAGGTAAAGAAGCAGCAAAGCAGATTGCTGCGTATCCGGACATTGAAAAGATCTACCTGGGATGTCGCAACCGTGACAAAGCTGAAGCAGCTAAGATGGCACTGGAACAACAGACGGGCAAGCATATATTTGAGATTATCCAACTCGATGTCAGCGATTTAAGTTCGGTGCGTTCCGCCGTGCAACAGCTACCAGAAAGTATTGATGCACTGATCATGAATGCCGGAGGCACGGGCGGTAAACAGTTTAACAAACTGAATAAACAGGGCGTCACCGAGATATTTGCTGTTAACCTGCTGGGGCACAGTGTACTGACAGAAGAGCTAATTAAGGCGCAGAAGCTTACTCAGGTTGCGCTCTATGCAGGCTCAGAAGCCGCCCGGGGCGTGAAGGAAATGGGCATGAAACGTCCAGAGCTAAACACCTCATCAGTCGAGGAGTTTGCCGCTATCTGTGACGGGTCGTTCTATGGCTCCACCACAGATGCGACCATACCTTACGGACCAATCAAATATATGGGGGCATTATGGATGTCGGCAATGGCCAGACGCCATCCACAGCTGAAATTCATCACCATGAGCCCAGGAGCAACAACGGGCACTGACGGCTTTAACTCTCTTTCATTTATAAAACAATATGTTATGAAGAGTATGATGCAGGTTATGCTGTGGCTTGGCAAAGTCCATAAAGTTGAAGAGGGTGCGAAGCGCTATCTGACCGGGTTGTTTGATGAAGAGTTAAAAAGTGGCACATTTTACGCCAGTCAGAAAGGGTTAACGGGCCCTATCGGGGATCAGGCGGAGCTATTTAAAGACCTGAACAATCAGCAGTATCAGGACAACGCCTACCAGGCAATTCAACGCTTTGTATAGCACCAGGTACACAGCGGCGCTCTGAACAAGTGATTTGCTTCAGCCACGGGGATGAAGCAATTTTGCCCAGAGCAAAGACTCACCTCAAGATGAGTATGGATTAGTAACTATTGGCTACCAACGAGTGTCTACACTCACCCAGGCAATAGTGCAACCCTGAGAGTTTTCGTGAACACGAGCCTGCACTTTCTTATTGGCTGCCAGCGCGTAAATCAGAGTTGAGTACATTTGGTTTTTGTTTTTTGCGTCAGGTCTTAAAGTAAAGTAAACACCACTTTGCGGTGTACATTTTGCCAACTTTTCATCTGCCGGAAATCCCACGTAGATGTTGCCATTTTCACTGGTATAAAGTGTTTCAATGACACTTGTACAGCCTATACTGCTACAGGTATTAGCCTGTGCGCCTAAAGAAGCCAGAGCTAAAGCGGCTGATAAAGCGAGCTTTTTCATTATAATAATCCTTATTTAATACGTGCTAAATAAATAGTAAAACCCTGTACGGGCATAATTTTTAGTTATTGCTATTCAAAGTAATATTGTAACAACATTATCGGTACAATGTGACCATGCAGGGCAGTTTATTCAGAGTTTTCCCACAGGCATACCACGGAGCGGCTTATTAACGACTCTGTCTCTCAGATCTTAATAAGTAGTAAAAGTTTCGCTAAAACGACCCATTTATCTTGCGCAAAGACCGCGCTAAGCACGACTTTGCACGACATACCCATGAAAAGCGCTAAGTGAGCGGGGACGATTAAGGTACGAGTGGCAATACTTCCCTGTAGGGGGCTCCCGGCTTTTCATCCATGAAAAGCGTTCGCAGCGCGGGGGCGCCGAGCCTGCGATGATAATTAATCATCGGTCGCATAAGGTACGAGTTGAAATACGTCCCTGTAGGGGGCTTCCGGCTTTTCATCCATGAAAAGCGCTAAGTGAGCTGCGACGATTATCAATCGTCGTTCTCACTTAGCCCAATCAAGTTGCATGTCCCATTGGTGTTGGTTTTCCTTTTTCAACGGGGCCTGGGAGTCATCTACTTGCTGCAGTACATTACTTGCTTCAACCAGCGTTGCATCGCGGCCGAACAGGTAGCTTTGCTCTTCCACTATGGTTTTGTAGGCTTTGTTGAGTGCCAGTGCGCGCTCTTTTGACGGGGTGATCAACTCGTACAGATTATCTGTCGACTCCACTTTTTCTTTGTCGACCGTGCCATCTGCTTTGAACCACTTTTGCAGCATTTCGCTGTTCTGGCGGAATTCGTCGCCACCACCAACGCGATTCATATAAGTCAGGAACTCGCCGAGTGTTTCGCCTTTGTTGGGGACATCTTTCATTTCTTTGAGGTTGATATAGCCCCAACCACGTGCGCCTTCTACTTTGCGTGCAAACGAGAAGGTCTGGTCGTAAGTTGAGCCGATGGTTTTGTGACAGCCATTACAAAATGCCAGTTCCTGCTTATGCTGTGGTCTCAGATTACCTTGCTTGTCCTCTATATAGCCATTAATAGTCCAGCCAAAGGTATTATTAATTCCTCTATCACCCAGGTACAAGGTTTGTGGCAGGTTCTCAAACTCTTTTTCTTTTGCTTCGCGATAATATGAAGAGTTCAGTGATTGCCGGGTCTTAAATTTGTGCTTTTTCATATAACGTAGTTCTTTCATACGTGGCGCATTGTAAATACCGCCATGTTCGTCCACACCAATATAACGAACGGTATGCAAAAACTCGGTCTCCTGAGGGTAAAGCATATACGCCAGCTCATCTGTGGCATCCCCTACATAATGTGTTTGCTTGGTAATTTCATTGATTTCAGTGAGCTGATTGTCACCATTTAAATCCTTACCAATACGCTGCTCTGAGATTGTGGGTGTTGATATCTTATCCAGACCTTTAAGCGTCAGCTCAACCAGGCTCAAATTAGCCAGATACACATCTTGATTATAGACACCGGCTTTTGAGCGAAACGCTTCGGGCAAACGGATCATCACATCGCCCGTGGAGCCGTTGGTGGGCCAAAACGTCGATGGGAAGGGCTTGTAGTTAAACGCCACCCAGCCGCTGCCATCTCTGGCAAAGCCCATCTCATCAAAGGCTTTTTCCGGATAGGCCAGATTTTCTAGCGGGGTTATCTCACCATGCCATTGTTCATCTTTTTTCAGCTTTTCGATAAGCGGGGTATAATTATCCTGATTGATCCACGCCATGATCTCTTTATCTGGCACATCTGCAATCAAGTCAGTCCTGTCAACAAAAAGATTTTTCCAGTGGTTTTTCAGGCCCAGATCAGAGAATTCATAGACCCCCTGCAAATGGCCATCGCGCATCGCATTCGGTCTTTCTGGCTCTTCTTTATAAGATTGATGGCAGGCATAACAGGGATTATTTACACCATCGGTTTTAGTGTAACACTGAGGAGGGATCACCGACTCCGGGTTATAGACCTCATCGTGTTCCATGTAAGCGGTTGCCGGTATGTCTTCGCCTGGCTTGTAAGGTGCCGTCGAGCCGTCTGCCTGCGCAACGATCAATTCAGCGGCTTGATTATATTGTTTTGATTCTTCGCAGCCGGTTAGGGCCAGGCCAGTGAGTACCGCCAGGCCGATTACGTGGTATTTCATTTTTATGACGCCCATTTTTAGATAAAAAAATGCGGTGCCACAAACGGGCACCGCAGAGTTAGTTATTACTTAGATTTTGGATCGTACAACCACAAGGTGTTGTTTTCCTGAATACCATCTTCACCGATGATAATGCGGCCATCCTGCATAACAATCACGTTATCAGGCTGAGATAGCTGATTCACATCACACTTTTCTGCACCTGTCAGGCTTGAACGATATGTACCACCCATTACAACAGGCTCAATGCGAGTCAGGTTGTAGTTATTATCGATGTGTGCACGGTAAACACCACCACAGTCTTTAACACGGGCAGAAAGCTGAATATCGCCCTCACCATCGATCATGGTCTTGTCAATGTCGGCAACACCGATATACATATAGGCTTGCTCTACAACTTCGCCAGGCACTTTGTCTTGGCCAGTGACCGCTTCTACTACCCGGTCGTAGTTGATGCTGATCCCTTCCAGTTTGCGCCACTCGGCTGTTGCGCCTAGCTGTCTGGCCGCCTGGCGAGATTCTAGGAATGCAGCACGATTATCCATTGGCTTGCCCGCCGTAACCAGACCACCACCTTGCTCCAGTGTTGGATAAGTTTCAGCACCTTCTGCCCAGGCTTTTACGTCAGCAACAGATAGGTAGCTTGTCTGGTCTTTAACAAAGTCTTCAGTGTTGATTTCATCATACTCAGCAACCCAGGCTTCAATTTCTGCGTTGGTACCAGATGCAATTTCAACCCATGTAACATCAAAACCAGTCACAGCTGGATCATTCAGGCCTTTGTCCTGCGTCAGCTTAGCGCCGTAAAGCGTACCAGAACTTAGATCTCGAGGCTGGTCAGCAACAAATTTGAACAACACACCACCGGTGTCGTCCTGAGAGGAATAAACTGTACGTTCATCCGGCATAACCACTGAATTTTCATGCTCATAACGACCAATAGTGAAGTGCTTCACCACATCTGGCTTATCAGATAGCGGGTTTTGAACTTCAGCAATATAACCGTAGCGATAAGGGTTAGGAAACTCAGGCGCAAGCAACTCTTTTAAGTTATCGACACTTGTGAAATCAGGGTCATTCCACTCGGCATGCTGAGTCGTATCAACATCTGATCTTACGATCCACTCTTCAGACGTCAACGGAGTGCCCCAAGGAGAAACAGATCCAAAGCAGTTTGCAGCAGTGCCTTTCACCGCATCAAAGTCAAGCATCATAGCTTCCTTAATGCTCCAGACACCTGCATCACTCTTGCTCATTTTAAGACGGCTCATACCACCCGGGTATGATTCCCAGTTGGTAAACAAGTAACCTGTATTTTCTTCGTCAGCACTAGGAATAAAACCATTGAAGTCTGGGTTATCATTTTCAATGATCTTATCGCCAGAAGTAATGCCGTAGTGCACGCCTAAGCCGCCTGCCAGGCCTTTTTCACCCAAATCCGCATACACATCTCCCGTCTGGCCCAGGATCTGATACTGACCAACCGCTGTCATAACCGTTTGCATTTCAAAATCTGTTGCAGGGACCGGCGAACTAACGATATTGCTAGGTAATTCGTTAAAGTTAATACCTGTCAATACACCCACAGTACCGGCAGCAAATGGACGCTTATTGCTTTCATCAAAAAGCGTATTTGAATCATCCGGATGCTGTACGTTGAAGAACAAATCACCTTGTTCTGTCAGAAACAAGCCTGTTACTTCAGCGCCTGCTGGTACAGTGGCAATTCGGATAAGACCTTTTGTACCAGCGCTTCCATGAAGGCCATCACTACCTGCAGCACCTTCCGTGCCATCAGCACCATCAGCACCATCTGTACCATCTTTACCGCTCGTACCGTTAGTACCATCTTTACCGTTAGTGCCATCTGTACCGTTAGTACCGTTAGTACCGTTAGTACCATCTTTACCGTTAGTACCGCTAGTGCCTTGCTCACCCTGAACACCTTGCTCGCCCTGAGGGCCTTGTTTACCATCATCACCATCACAGGCAGTCAATGCCACTGTGACGGCAGCGGCGATCAACGAATATGCTATGCGCTTCATTAGTTACTCCGAGTTAGTTGCTACGATTGCTACAGTTATTGTTATAAAGCGCACAATAGGTTGGGGTGAACCGGTTACAGATACATTGCTTAAATATTAAGGTTTTCAGTCAGTTATAAGTCAAACTAAAGACAGGGGGAATAATTTATTGCTCACCCCCGATGTAAAGGGGGTTTACACAGAATTGAATAACAAAAACAGGTATAATGTGTTTAGCAATTGCATACACCTTTTCAGAGATCATGAATTTACCAACTTACGGATTTGGCGCAGAGCAAGGTTTACTGGCCATTTATGTCGAGCACCCGCCAAAACTCTCAGAATTTCAAAAGTTAAATAAAGTCATAACCTTACAGACTGGAGAAATTGATTACATCAACCAACAATGCGGCAATGGGTGGCGCAAAGTGTTTAATGTGTATGCCAAGTTTATAGCAGAGCTCAGTCACCCGGATCACAATTTTACTAACCATCCCGAACATTATCCAAGCTGGCAAAAATACCGGGATAAGCGACTGTTACAGCAGGGTTGCCAGGAGGCATTGCTGTTTTCTGTGCCAGATTTGGCAGCAAAGCGCTATCACTGGCACATCATCGCGGGTCGCACCTATGCAAAGACATTGCTCCGGGATCATATTTTTACTAACTCTTTGCATTGGCTGGATGAGGAGTTTGCCATTGATCCCGTCAATAAGTTACTGATCTGTCCGTATTTGGATTATCGCCAGCTTAGTAATATTAAGATCTCAAAATTAGTTGAGTTGCTCAATACAGGCCATGCCTGACTTATTGCCTGACGCAAGTTAAGCCACTGAATCCAAGCGCTTTAAAGAACATGTGCGCGGACGAAAAGCCACTTTCATCCAACAGCTCTGCCAGCCGGATCCTGTCGAGTGGGTAAAATTCGTGCTCCAGATTGTATCGCATACGTTCTTCACCAACCTCAGTAAGCCCTATAGCACGACAGTGCTTAAGCTGAGACTCGCGCTCAAACAGGGTTTCAGGCTTCATCAGATCTGCCATCAACAGTGATTTACCGGGTTTGAGATTGCTATGAATTGACTCCAGCAGTTCCAGCTTAGCGCCATTATCCGGTACAAAATGCATCACCAGCAGGCACAGTGCAACATCAGCTTGATACTGTCCGGGCTCCAGTGGCCCTGAGTGTATGGTCACGCGCTCCGAGAGCCCTAAGTTAGTAAAATTTTGATCTGCGATGGCCAACATGTCATCAGACACATCCTGTACGATGAAGGTCCAGTGCGGATTGCTGTGGGCCAGCTGCAATACTTCTTTGCCCGTGCCGGCTCCCACGATCAAAATTTGCGCCTCCGCTGGGAGCACAGTCTGTAATTGTGCCTGCACCAATTCATGAAGCAGCTGATAACCGGGCACCAGGCGCTCAATACGGCTGTCGTAATGGGTTGCTTCATCCTGTGTAAAACTGGGCATGATGTCTCCTTATCGTTCGCTGATGGTAACCGACGAAAAGCCGCCAGCCTGTTTCTGTACTTTAATTTGCGTGGCTACCCGCTCTGTCATTTCGGCCACATGAGAGATCACGCCCACTTTGCGCCCTTGTGACTGCAATGCATCGAGTGCGTCCAGTGCCACGCTGAGCGTTTGTGGATCCAAAGTGCCGAACCCTTCATCGATAAACAACGAATTGATCTGCACCTGATTTGAAGACAGAGACGCCAGGCCCAATGCCAGCGCCAAAGAAACCAGGAAGGACTCACCACCAGACAAAGTGTTTACACTGCGCTGCTCATCGGCCATATCACGGTCAATAATGGCGATCTCCAGCGACTGCCCGATGACGGTCAGGCGGTAACGATGACTCAGACTGCCAAGGTGATGATTGGCATATTGCAACAAGATCCTGAGCGTCTGTGCTTGAGCCAGGTTACGCATGGTTTTGCCCGTGGCGTCACCCAATAAGCGATTTAACAGGTGCCAGTGCTCGTATTCGGCCTGCTGCGCCTGAAGTGCCTCATATTGCTCGGCCAGATAAGCCTGGTTATCTTCATGCTGTTTCAGTACTGCATTTACACTGATCAACTGCGCCTGATTGGCATCGCGCGCTTGTTGCAACTGAACCAGTCGCTCAGTAAGATGTGCCTGGGCTTGCTCGGTCACAGGCTTAGCACGTAAAGATGCCAGTTCTTCTTGCAGGTGAGCGTGTTTATTCTGTGCACTATGTAATGCTTTATTCACAGCCTCATATTCGGCCAGCAAAGCTTGCCACTGCGATTTATCCCACTGTAACAGCGCCTCAACATCCGCTTCTGTGAGTGTGTCGAACTGAGTTTGCAGCTCCGCCAGCCAACTCTGGTAACGAGTTTGAACTTTTGTCAGCGACGCTTGCAGCTGCTGCTGTGATTGCTGCTTGTGTGCCAGCGTCAGTGCCTGTGATTCCTGCGCCTGACGCAGATCTGAGACTCGTTGTGTTGCCTGAGCCAGCAAACTCTCAGCATGCTGTTGTTCATCCAGTAAAGACTGATGCCAGTTGTCTGCACTGATCTCAAGTGGCTGGATCGCTGTTCGTTCACGGGTCAGTACGTCCCCTTTTTCAGCCAGAGCGTGGCGGGCTTGCGCCGTTTTATTAAGCTGTGCCTGTTTATCCTGACTTTGCTGGCGTAGCAGTTTAGCCTGCTGTTCACCTTCATCAATCTTTTGCTGTAATTCACTGAGCTGTTGCAGCTGCTGCTGCCTGACATGCACTTGCTCGCCCAATTGAGTGATAGCTTGATCCGGTGATTGCTGAAACACCTGCCACCATGCAGAGGTTGAATATATCTGCCGGATCTGCGACAGGGTTTCTTGCTGCTCTGTCGCAAGCTCTGTTTGCCTGGTTTGGGCATAAGCCATTGCCTGTGCGGCACGTTCGAGCTGACTTTGTAACTGTTGGTTTTGTTGTTCCAGTTGCTGTATATCACGCTGAGCAGCCTGCTGTTGCTGCCAAAGCTGTTGCTGTGTTTTACTCAGCTGGCTGTAGGTTTGCAGCTTGTGATCCAACTGAGCCAGTAACGCCTGAGGGTCCGCAGTATCGCGTAACTCAACAGGCAGCTGCGCCAGTAATTCGGTAATTTGCGCAAGCTTGCTATTGAGTTGTGCTTCATGTTGCAGTGCCGCTTGTAACTGACCATTGCATTGCTCAGCCTGACCAACCAGGTCATGGTAACGTTGCTGCGTCTGCGCGCGGGCTTGTTCAGCAGCCTGATATTGCGATTCAAAATCAGCAATCAGGGTTTGCCAGTGACTGTCGATGTGATCTACACCATAAGGGTGCTCCGTCGAGCCACACACCATGCACTCCTGGCCCGCAACCAGCTGCGTTCTCAGTTTACTAACACTGTCACTGGCCCGAAAACGTACTTGCTGTAAATTTTCCTGAGTCAGCAACACCCGCTGTCTGGTCAGTTCATCTTGCTGCTCAGTGTCTTTAAGTTGTTGTTGCAGGCTGTGATGTTGATGCCGCAGGCGATCAATATGAAGTCGGTGCTCGCCCTGCTCCTGTTGCAGCTGGGCATGCTGTGACTGATTTTGCTGCGCCTGAATTAACTGGGTACGCTGACATTGTAAAGTCTCATAGTCCAGCTCACTCAGCTGCGACTGAGTCGCGCTCAGGTTTTGCTCAATACCGGCCAACTGTTGATGTAATTCTGTCAGCCTGGGCTGCAGCGCCTGTTGTGTTTGTGTGTCTTTGTCTGCACTGGCTTGTGTGTGCTGTTGCTCTTGAGCCAGTTTACCGAGCTGTGCCTGACATGCCTGCCAGTGCTTTAATGCACCGCTTACCTGTGACCACTGCTCACTCACACGCGTCAGATCCGGATCTGCCTGGCACTCTTGCTGCAACCGGACAACCTGCTGACCATCCTTTTGTAGCTGAGCCCCCAGCGTTTCACTGCGCTGTTGCAATGCTTCATGCTGCTCACGCTGCTCGTTATGTTCTGCACTGTTTTGTGCCAGCAGCTGTTTGTTGGCTTCGCGCTGCTGGTCCAGCTCACGTAATGATTGCAGGGCAGGGGTACTGATCTGCAACTGGCTTTTTGCCTCACTGAGTCGTGTCTGAGCGGCTTGTAGTTGATCTTGTGCAATGCGGATCTGCGGCGCGTAATCCTGCTGTTGCAACTGGCTGATATCAAGCTCTAGTTGCTTAAGCTGGGCAGTCATATCCCGAGCCTGAGCCCGGTTATCTGCGATCACCTCGACAGCTTTGGCGCGCCTCGCTTTATCAAAGTCATGGGCATGCATAGTCAGTCGCTGCTGGCAATCGGCCTGTTCCTGCTCAGCCTGATGACATTGCTCGGCCAGCTTGTCACAAGCCTGATACCATTGAATGCCTTGCTCCAGGTGCTTTTCTTCATCACGAGCCGTGGCAATGGCTGCCGTCAAATCCGCTGCGTTTTGCTGATTTTCGGCCAGTGCTTCATCGCTGAGTAAAGTGACATGGTTAAGTGATTGCTTACGCTGTTCCAGCGCATCTTGCTTTGCTTTGTGATGTTCAAATATGGCTTTACCTATCACGCTGAACTTAGCCGTGCCGGTAAGGGTTTCGAGCAATTGCGCCCGCTCATCACTGTTGGCTTTCAAAAATGCAGCAAATTCATGCTGTGCGAGAAGAACCGCACGAGAAAACTGTTCAAAGTTCAGACCCAGTAACTGTTCCAGTAGCTGTTTGGCCTCGGTGGTTTTGGTGGCCAATACCGTATCATCAGCAAGGCGTACCACCTGATGCTCAGCTTCTTTAATACGGCCATCCAGCTTGTTACGGGCGCGACCGACGCGCCAGCTGGCACGGTATTGCTCGCCATCCTGACCACAAAATATTACTTCGGCGCGGGCGCTGACACAGCCACGACGCAGCAGGTTTCGGGGATCATTAAGTTTCAGCTCATCGCCGTTGAGCATCACTTTGTTTTTTGCGTCAGCCTTGAGTCGTGCGGTTTTACCGTAAAGGGCAAGGCAGATTGCATCCAGCAAGGTGCTTTTGCCCGCGCCAGTATCGCCAGTGATGGCAAACAGGCCGGTGTCTTTTAACGGTGGCTGTGTAAAATCAATGTCGGCATCGGCCAGTGACGCCAGATTCTGCACCTGGATCCCTAGTAGTTTCATGCTTCCTGCTCCTGTACACCGGCCAGTACCTGCATCAGGCAATCCTGCAAAGCTTGTGGCACAGCTTGTTCACTGTCTATCTGTGCCCGATACGCCAGCTCTAATAAACTCATGGGTTCCAGTTTCTCAACCTGTCCCAGGTCTTCAAAATGCGGCATGTCTGTGCTCTGTTGTGTAGTATTCACACGCTCAATACCACAGAAGTGCACTTGTTTATCCGCCAGTGCCTGTTCAATCTTAGTGCGAAACTGACTGTCAGTATCACTGGCGTTGAGCCGCAGCCTCAAGTAAGGTGTTGCTTTACCTTGATTCTGGTATTGCGATAAGTCGAGTTCATTGAGCAAAGCAATGAGCTCATCCAACGTCGCCCCACCGCGCTCGGGCAGTAAAATCACAGGTTTAAGGCGCGGCACGTCAAGGGGCTTTACACTACTAAAATCATTGTCGGTAAATTCCACCAGCAGTACCTGGTGACGGTAATTACGCTCAGAAAACGACATCGGTAAGGGGGTTCCGCAATAGCGAATAGCGTCGCTACCAGCAACTTTTTGCGCTTTATGTAAGTGCCCCAGCGCAACATAATCGGGACGTTCCCCAAACACATCCGCAGTAATAGCGTCAAAACCGCCAATGGTAATATTGCGCTCTGAATCGCCGGAAATACTGCCACCTTTGGCATGTAAATGACCCATAGCCAGCACCGGAAGTTGAGCATCTACTCCCTGATAAGCAGCCTGGTATGCGCGTTCAACGCCACGTTGATAGGCCAAAGGATCATCGGCTTGGGTATCCAGATCTGCACTGCGTAAAAACGGCATGGCCACAACTTGTAAAGTGCCAAGGCCAGTATTCAGGGTTTTCACCACATCCTGGGGATTATGCTTATCAAACCGGCCGACAACATGGGTGTCGAATTGACTCAACAGCGGTTTAGCCGTTTCTATTCGATTCGCTGAATCATGATTGCCCGCGGTGATAACAATGTGTAAGTCTGGATTATCAGCTTTTGCACGCCTGATAAAGGCATACAGCTGCTGCTCAGCCATCGCCGAAGGCGTGGCACTGTGATAAATGTCGCCACTGACTATCAGTACATTAATTTGATGAGAAGTGAGTGTGTCGCACAGCCAGTCCAGAAAATGCTGATGTTCAGCATGACGGCTGTGCTCGTAAAACTGTTGACCCAGATGCCAGTCGGATGTGTGTAAAACCTTCATGCAGCGTTCCTTAACCTTAATGCCGGTTAATATACACTGCTTAGCTGAATAGGTTAATGGCTGAGTTGACGCCAGGCGAAAATCATCACGGGGATCACCAGCAACCACAGCGCGCGGAGATAACGGTTCTGTCTGCCATTAAGGCGTTTCAGTGCCGATTTCTCGTTACACGCAGCCACTTTATCAACATAAAAGTAGCCGTTATCCAGATACTCTTTACAGTTCTGTTCGTCCGCCGGTATGGCAACGAGTTTCTCTTGTTTTTTTAGTATGTAGAAATCCATACTGCTCACCACATTTTTTGCTAAACGGGTACTTTGTACAGAGCAAAACCAACGCCAGTTTTACTCGCCGATTGAAAAGTCCGCGATTTTACTGGGAATTTAGTTCCGATTTCAACCATTGAATTTGGCTTTTTTAATTTATTTGTAAAATAGAGACAATAAATTTGCAAAATGGGAACTTGGCACGGAAATTTATTGTTATTTTGACATCATCACTATACTCACTTCGTTACGTCCAAAACACGGGGCTAGTTACGTTTCGTGACAATATAGACGAATGAGGCAAAATGACCATATATGCAAATCACTCAAAAACAAAACGTACTCACTGCGCACCGATTATTTTAATCCAGATAACAAGCTCAGCAGTAAAATAACAATAATTGTGCTCAATTCGCGGTATGATAAGACCCGAACATAACCAAGGGGTACGACATGAGGGATCGGCTGATTGCCGCACTGGCACTAATGTGGGTAAACACAGCAACGGCACACCAAATCAAGGCAGCAATGACAACGGTACTGGTTGACCCAAGTAACGAGCAGATCGAATTAATGCACCGATTTTATCTGCACGACACCGAGCATGCAGTAGAAGAGCTATTTGGCGAAGACACCGACCTGTTTAAAAACGAGTCAGACAGAAACCGCTTTGCAAAATATGTGCACAACACAGTGGAGCTAAAGGATGAAACAGGTCAAGCCATCCCATTGACGCTATATAGTGGCAATATTGATGGGCAGTTTTTCTGGGTTATCCAGCGCACGCCTATGCCAGCGACATTAAGCCACTTGCAGATGCGTCATGATGCACTTAGAGATATCTGGCCAACTCAGGTTAATATGGTCAACTTTAAAACTCAGCAATCCGTTCAGACGCTGCACTTTAATGGCGACGATAGCTGGCTGTGGGTGAAGTTTGCAGATTAAAATTCAACAAAAGACAACAAAAATTATATTTAAAATTTCATTTACAAAAAATTAAAGCCATAAAAATCAATATGGTAACTAAAATGTCATAATGATTGTTGATAAATCAGCTCATCCGATTACAATACCACCCGCAATAATCAAAACAACATAGCAAATACTGCATCAGGATGAAGTAGGTACATATCAAGGATATGGCGTTCCAAGCTAACCCATAACATTTTTATCCCTTCTCCCAATACAACCACGGGCCGGACCCGTGCAGTACGCTGCGACCTAAAAATGGTGAATCAATATGGAATTTAAAAAAACTCTACTCGCGTTAGGCGTTTTATCCGTTCTCAGTGGCTGTGGCTCTGATAGCAATGACAACCAGACCAATACAAAGCAAGACCCCACACCCGAAACACAGGTTACGACCAATGAAATTAAGGGCGTAGCGGCAAAAGGTACGCTGATCAACGCACCGGTTACTTTCTTTAAATATGAAAACGGTGAACCAGTTCAACTCGATAGCCAGACCACCGTTGTAACGGATGAAAAAGGCCTGTTTAACGCCTCAGTTAACAATGCTCAGGGCATAGTCAAAGCACAGATCAGTGTCAGCCAGGATGCAAAAAATCCCACATATATGATTTGTGATGCGCCAGCTGGATGCGGCCAAAATGATACCAATAATAAAATTGCATTCGGTGAACGCGTTAATCTGACCGAGGTTGCGCCAGATCTGGTACTAAGCACATTTGTTAACGTCACTGAGCAGCCAAGCACCGCGAATATCACCCCGTTGACACACTTTGCCGCAGCAATTGCGCAGCAGCGTGGCGAAGTAACCTCTGATTCAATTGCCACTGCACACTCTGAGATTGCCGATCTATTTGGCCTGGTAGGTGCATTGCACCAGATGAAACCAGCAATGATCGAAGACAGTGCGTCGCTGGTTGATGGCAACAACAGTGAAGACCTCCGTTATGCCCTAATCAACGCAGGGATTGCACACGCCTTGTTCTCGGACCTGAGTGATGAGAACAACGCATTGAGCACACGCCTGGCCGAAGCTA
Organism: Pseudoalteromonas ardens; assembly: GCF_030125445.1. Classification (NCBI taxonomy): domain Bacteria; kingdom Pseudomonadati; phylum Pseudomonadota; class Gammaproteobacteria; order Alteromonadales; family Pseudoalteromonadaceae; genus Pseudoalteromonas; species Pseudoalteromonas ardens. Next base: position 565,353 of record NZ_JASJUV010000001.1, on the reverse strand, counting down.
TAACCGATATTCAAGCCACAGACGGCGCGTTTTTGGCCAACTCAGCGCATGATGATGATGCCAGCTTTGAGTTTAACCTCAGCGACATTCTTGCGGGTGCAGAGCTTGCCAGCCAGCAGCTCATCACACTTATCAAGGCCGATCCTGCACTGGCTGACAAACTCGATAACCTCAGTGAGTTGGAAAAGCTATCGACTAGCCTGCATAATGAAATGCTCAGTGCTGATACACAAAGCACAGATCGCGTAAAAGGGCAGGCACAGCAGCAAAGCGGTGATGATGCCGTCGCTAAAGCCGCAGCAATGGTGCAGGATATTCGCGTATTTGCGAACCTGTTTGATGTTGCAGACACACACGGTAAAGAAGTCCGCACACAAGGTGATGAGTTTGTTGCCCTGATCGACGATGCCACAGACATGGTGCGTGATCAGGCTAACTCTTATAAGCTGCTCGCAGACGTCTCTGAAGCACTGGCTTTAATCGACAGCGCGCGTCGTGCCGGTCAGCTGCCTAATAACAATCAGCCGATTAAACTCGACGACTATCTGGAACTAGCTGGCGCAACCGGTGTAGCCGTGATTGACGAAACGGGTTTAGTGTTCTCTGTGACCGCGTCTGCGGGCGAGGAGCAACTGGAGGCTAACGCTAAGCTCACCGTCGCTGAAGACAATAAAACCTATACGCTGAATGTGTCTGGTAAAGTGGAGAATAATGCCGCCGCATTGACGCTTCATCCGAATAGCCAGGTTCAGGTAGTACTGAATCAGCCTGTCACCACAGAGCAACTTAAAGAAGGGACGGCTCCTGCGTTTGATGGCCGCCACGGTAGCCTGACACTGGATGTGACCATAGCACAGAAAGCGACAGACACGGTTCAAAACCCGGTCAGCTTTAAAGGCATGCTCAGCGCTGAACTAACTGCAAAACATATTGAAAAATTAGAACATGTTTCAAGGTTTGAGGGCGCTGCAGGTTGGCAAGAGTACTCAATACGCCCCGATACGATATTTGTACCAGGTATGCTATCGCTTAGCGGCGCATTTAATGCGGCTCAGGGCAATCAGTTCGGTGCAAGTTTGACGGTAAAACTGGATAACCTCAGTGAGTTTAACCCTGCCGGATTTGAACATTTTGGCCGCCTTATTCCTGATGCAGGCACGCTAGCCATTGAGTCTGACTCAAAGGCCAAAATCACCAGCAAAAACGGCGAGTCACTGCTGATTGAATTCCAACCGGTTAATCAGCAGGGCATTGCGACTGTTATCACTCAATATATAGACGATGAAAACACCACTCCTATTCATACAAGAAAGATCAGCACCTATCAGGGCGTAGACTATGTTGAAGTGACCAGTGACTATGGAGACAACTTTGTCACTAAAAGACTCGAACGGATCGTGCCAGAAGGTACTGATGAATTTAAATTACAGTATTTTCGTTATCCGCAAGACAGCACCACTCATTATGCTAATGGACTGGTGACATTTGAGTCTGGTGAACAGGTGCCTGTTGATCAACTGAACTGGGGAACATGGCTCTATGCAGACAACAAAGTAGACGTGCAAAAATTGCGCCGCTTCCCGGTTGACTATGCCAGCATCAAAGATGTCCAAACCTTATTGACTCCAGCTCATTCGGGCACCTTTTACATTGCGGTTGTAGATGATATTTACGTCAACTTTCAGTTTTTAGAACAGGATTATCAGGTCGGTCAAAGCTATGACCTATCGGCACGGTATATGTTTCCAAACATTGACAATACCCCCGAGATCAAAACATCCGCAGACGGAGATATCATCGTTTCAACAATAGGAGAGCTTCAACAATCCTGGAGTTCGTCTGGTGACGATAGCACCACAGCAAGCTACCAATATATAGTGTCAAATAACGGGGTGGCCCTTGAATATAGTTCAGTATTCATCAATGCGCTGACACAACAAGACGATCAGAATGCGCTGATGATCAGCACTAGCTCTTTTGATCAGTTCCATGCCATTGACAACAGCGTTGCTGCGTATCTTCAGCCTGACACTTCAAAAAAGGGATATACCGCCTACTTTATTCAGCCACATGATCTGGATGAAAAAGGTATGCCAGTAGACGAAAGTGGGAATTACCTCGACCCAGTCAAGCATGCAGAATGGACTATGAATTATGACAGCTATCTGTCGGCGGTACGGGATATTAGCGGTACCGAGCTGATGATAGGCAGCCAGGGCTACGCACGACAAGCATTTGAAAAGAAGCTATACCAGGGATACACACTGAATTATCCGGGCTATGGCCAGGTCGAAGTTGTCTATTACATGTCCATGAACGAGCAAGGTTATGAAGGCCATCGCACTTTTGGTAAGCCCAATGACACCTACCAAATTGAGACCGAATCTAACTATCTGGACATCAGTGCTGCTATGAATGTCAATGTTAAGCTGGGTGAGTACCATGTTGACCTGTCTCTGGTAGGCCAGCGTACCGACTTTAAAGCGGGCGAGCTGGAGCTGGAGGTTGACTACCAGGTACCGGGTTCAGAGCTAAAGCGTAGTTTCACTGTCTTCTACAACACAGAAACAGAGCAACTTTCAGCTAATAATGCCGAAGGTGTCACTTTGGAGTTGGCCGAGACAAACTCCGATGACAGTGAAGGTGAGCAAACGCTGGGCACCATTATGGTGGGTGAAGAGCAAGCCGCAAAAATCGTGAAACGAGATGCGGGTGTATTCATCATTTATGCCAACGAGCAAATCGAAACTCTCTAATATCCGTGTAAAACAGGCCAGGCTGAGACCTGGCCTGGCGGGTAACACCTCATTCGGGGTCAGCTAGCGCTGGCCCTTTTTCTGGAAAGCTATGAACAAACAATGGTTTTTAGGTTTGTCTGCCAGTCTGTTGGTGTCAACAGGCACGATGGCAAACACCCATGAAGTAACAGTTTATCTCGACAGCAACAGTCAGACGAATATTGCACCAGTATTAAAAATAGCCCGCGACAAATGGGACCAGCGCCCTGAGTCGGATGCCTCATTTGGCTTTTCTCAGTCACGTTTTGGCGTGGCCTATCGCCATACTGCACTGGCAAACTGGCAACTACATACAATGCAGCGTGTTGATTATCTGATTGAGACCAATGCTCATACGGCGCTGGGTTACTATCAGGAGCAAAATGATCAGCCTCTGACCAGCTATGACAGCTACGACACCAGGCTAACGCTGACCGGGGCACGCAGCAAAGGCCTTGGGCTGGCTTATCAGCACCACTTTGATGCATTAACAGTCACCGTGCAGGCCAATTACTGGCAACTCAACTACCTCAGAGACTCGCAGCTAAGCGGCGCACTCTCAGGCAGCAACAATGCACAATTACGCGGCGCGCTGCAATTTAGCGAGTTTTACAGCGATAACAACTTTTTAAAGCGTCCTAACACGGACAACGCCTGGCGCACTCGCGGAGAGGGTTTATCACTGGATGTGCACTTCGACTGGCAAGTGACAGAACACTTTGCGCTTTCAGGCAAGGTGATCGATCTGTACAACCAATTTGAATTTGACCAGGCAGGCTTTACCGAAGCGGACATCAACACCAAAGGCAGTTTTGTCGACAACGCGGGATTTAGTAGCTTTCGGCCCCTGTTAAAAGGCCGAGAAACCGTTCAAAATCATGATTTTGATTTATCCAGCCAGGTTTACCTGCAAGGACAATATCAATACCAGGGTTACCGCTACCTGGCCAGTGTGCGTCGTCAGGGCGACCAGCACTTTGCACAGCTGGGCATGCAACTGGGAGACTGGCGTTTAATGCTGGACCCGCTCAACCTGGCACCCGAACTGGCTTATCAGGGTGAAACCTGGTCAGTCACCACCGCACTGGATCACATCAATCCCAACAAGGCGCTGACACTCAGGCTGAATTTCAGCTTGCAGCTGGCCTGGTAAACAGGGTGATTGTCGCCACCTATACTCAGGTGGTGACTTGTCCGCTCATCGCGCTATCTGGCACAGAGCTTTACCTTGCTCAGCCTGCTTGCTACCACAATCGAGGAACACCTGGCCCTGGGTGTTGTAAAACTGCCCCTGCCATTGGTGGTCTTTCTCCAGCTTAATGGAGATATAACCAAATTCTCCCTGAGTATTACCCTGCGCACGCTTGCCATCAATTTGAGTACTGAATCCGCTGTTTGCACCGGTTTGACTCAGGCTGACACCACTGTTGCCAACCACCAGTTGAGGCGGACGATCACTGCCCTTACCAAAAGTCAGCGACTGGTAAATATGCATATGACCAGATAAGGACAAACTGACCTCAGACGGTAACTGTTGCGACAGAGTCGTCTTCAGCGCTGTTTGCAGCATATCTGTGATTGAAGGTGTGCCAACCGGTCCGCTTTGTCCCCACAGAGGTCTGTGGGTCATCATCCATAGCGGGGTTTTTACCCGAGAAGCGAGCCGCTGCAACTGAGCATACTGGTCGCGATACTGGCGCGTGAGTGTTTGTGGCGAGCGTGAATCGCAGGCATTGGCCGAATCCATTACCCACAATGCCAGAGACTCCAGTTCAAGCAAATAGGGATCTAGCATCACAATGTGGTCGCTTGCTTCGCTGGGAGGCTGGCTGAATTCGCCCTGATAAGGGCATGACTGCTGTGCAACGCCCCCCGGTAAGTCAGAGCCGGGTCCCAGGAAATAAAACCAGCCCGGACCCGCACGGCTGCACAACTCATGATTACCGCGGGCAAATACCCAAGGTGCACTAGCCAGCAAAGACTTAGCCGGTGCAAACAAATCAGCCTGCCAGCTCTGCCAGGTATCGGGTTTTGGACTCCCGCTGGCATTTTGCGAGTAATAGGTCTCTGTTAGACCACATGACGGACCACCGTAACCACCATCGCCCGCATCATAAGCGTAAATATCTTTACTGATGCTGCCCGACGTACCGCGATAATTAAAATCACCCATATGCAGGATCAGCTGCTTGCTTTGTTTGGCACCCAGGTCCGCCAGCTGAGCAAACGGTTGCGCAGCACTTGCCCCTTCACATACTGAACTCTTACATCCGGAGTCTCCAAAGACCTGAATTTGCTCAGGTGCCAGGGTAACGGGTGCCAGTTCAATCCCGCCATAAGAAAGACGATAATGAGTATCTGGACGGATCACGGCTTCACACACTGTGACCGGAAAATTATCAGGATCCGGATTTAATCGTCTGGCCCGGGTTTTTATCGCCTGTTCACCCGCGTGTATTAGCTTTGGACATTGCTGATCATTGATATGTGCGCCGTCGACAATAGCTCTGGCATAGACTTGCACGCCCCCATCCTGTGTGGGGGCCAGCATGGTATAAGCGGCATGGACGAGTGGATCGTTCGCTGCACTATCGGCAGTACCCGTGCAACCTGAAAGTATAACAACGAGAGGAAGCATGTATTTGCGCATGGTTATTCCTTGTTTGCGGCTCCATTAGCTTCCTTAGTGTAGTCCACAATAAAGCGGTGTTGATATTACCCCGCATTTCACACAGCTCAGCGTGGCACGCTGTGATGGGTATAGCGCTCAACCAACTCATCAATATCTGGACGAAGGCGCTCTATTGTGTCATTAAAACGCGCCAGTTGTGCAGCATCGAACAGCCCTTTACGCAATAAAAAGTGCACCTGGTTGTTGTGGACCGGATAGTCCCAAATATAAAAGTTTTTAATGCCCAGCTTACGCGCCATGAAACGCCCGAGGATCTCGTCTTCGATGATAAAATCGACCCGTTTTTTTGCCAACATCTCAATGCGCTGAGGGCTGCCGGAAATGCCCACCAATAGATGGCCAAAATTGGGGTTTTCGGCAAGGTTTTTGAGTTCCTCACCATAATAAGAACCTATGCTCAGGCCGATACGATAGCCCAACCGCAACAAGGCTTTTAAGTCTATGGCCATGCGCGGTTGACGCAATGAAAAAAGTCGCATTTTTTCCCAGCGATAGGGCGCTGAAAACACCCCCAACTTTGCACGTTCCCGTACGTAACTGACCATCAATAATACATCGACCGTTCCTTTACCCAGCTGATCTAAACTTCGGGCAGAAGTCGGCAGGCGCAAAAATCGCGGACACATGTTCAACTGTGCGAACACCTTACGGGCTATTTCTACATCTAGCCCGTACGCCCCGCGCTCATCAACGGCTGTCAGCGGCGGCCAGTCAGCGACAACGCCAATTTTAACTTCGCCGGTACACGATTGCTGTGCACTGACTTGTGAACCATAAAAAAAAGCACCGGCAATAAAAAAACACCACATTCTGAGATACAACCTGATACCAACCACTCTCACCTGCTTATTCTCTGACCTGTATCTTTTAGTTATAGCCATTATCGCGTCAGTTTTAAATCAAAGATGTCAGATTGGCCATCTCACTGGTTAAATGTAATATTTTTGTTATATAAAATTAACATACACACGTTTAAATACGGCCCAAAAATGATAATTAGAGTATTTACTTATGAGTCTTTCCCGTCGCGATTTCTTTAAAACCAGCCTGATGCTGTCAACCGTTCCCCTTACTTTAGGACTGAGTGGCTGTACTTTTTCTCAGAGCCCGTTCAGCCATGGCGTTGCCAGTGGCGACCCACTGGATGATCGGGTGATCTTATGGACCCGAATTACCATTCCACCTGAAGTGCAACAGCGGGTCGATATAAATACACTCAGTGTCAAAGTACTCTGGCAGGTTTCTACAGATCCACAATTTTCAGCTCTGGTTGCTGAGGGCTATGAGATCACCGACGGACAACGCGACTTTACTGTTAAGGTCGATGCAACCGGGCTTGCACCTGATACCCGGTATTTTTATCGCTTTATCATTGATGAGCTGAATGAGCCAATTATCTCGCCAACAGGCCGGACTAAGACGCTGCCAGCCTACGATGTAAGCCGGGTAAAACTAGCCATGACCTCCTGCTCGCATTTTAGCTATGGCTACTTTAATGTGTATGCGCGTATCGCCGAAATTGATGATCTGGATGCGGTGCTGCACCTTGGTGATTACCTGTACGAATACGGTAACAAAGATGTATACCGCAACCCGTTCTTATGGAATCGTAAAGTTCAGCCAGCCCACGAAATGGTGACCCTGGACGACTACCGGATCCGTCATGCCTGTTATAAAACCGACGAAGATTTGCAAACCCTGCACCAGACGCACCCAATGATCTGTATCTGGGATGACCACGAATTCACCAACGATACCTGGTCGGGTGGGGCAGAGAACCACAATGACGGTGAGGGCGACTGGCATACCCGTAAAGCGGCTGCAATTAAAGCCTATTATGAGTGGATGCCGATCCGTGAACCCAGCGATAACAACCGGGAACGATCTTATCGCCGCTTCCAGTTTGGATCTTTGCTAGATCTGAATATGCTCGACACCCGTCTGATCGGACGCGATCAGCAAGTTGAGATCAAAGATCCGGCTCGCCTGGATGAATCGCGAACTTTACTGGGTTATGCGCAGGAGCAATGGTTATACGACAACCTATTTGAGGCTAAGCAAAATGGCGTGCAGTGGAAGTTACTGGGCCAGCAAGTGCAGATGATGCAAATTCAGATGCTGGGTAACCCCATCAATGGCGATGCCTGGGACGGCTACCCGGCAGCACGTCATCGCCTGCTTGATTTTATTGAACAAAACCAGATAGATAACGTGGTGTTCTTAACTGGTGATGTGCACTCTTCCTGGGCCGCAAACATCTGTAAAAACCCTTATGACTGGCACGAATACAACCGCTTCACTCATGAAGGGGCCATCGCAGTAGAAATCGTGACTTCTTCGGTAACATCGCCGTCGATCCCGGTACCGGGCTTGCAACAGTTGGTAGGCGATGTTGGTAAAATTCTGATCCCGGAAAATCCTCATATACGTTATATCGACCTCGCCAATCGCGGTTTTGTGATCCTGGACATCACTCAGGATGAACTAAATGCCAGCTGGCATCATGTGCCATTCGTCGGCTTTAAGAATGACCAGTCGCACATTGGAAAACGTTTTACCGTTAAGGCAGGCAAAGCCAAACTGGTTTAATAACAAACACACGTGGCACTTTTGCATCACCAGGTCGCATCAGCGCCACGGTTTAGCCTTATCCGGCTCTGCGCCTGAGTCATATACTACCAAGCGACGTATACATCATCGCCCATCTGCTGAAATGGCAGTGTATTTAAGTAGTTCCCGCATCAAGTGCGGGATGACTGATTGTGTTTGCTAGTTTGTGCGTCACTCGCTTAATTCCGCCCGTTTGCTAAATGGCAACTATGTCTTTAATTAGACTTTATTAAACCTCTGGCAAGTTCATATTTTCACTCCACTTTACCCATCACATCCATCATTCCCGCTTCGCCTCCGTCATCCCGGCCTTGAGCCGGGAACCACTGGCAGCAAAACGGTGGCTAACCTGAGCAAAGCTCCATAGCAAACAACCAAAAATAAAAGCCATTAAAATCAATAAAATAAAAACAAACTCACACTTTTTTCAAAAAACTTGCTTGAAAAGCGTTTGCCCCGGCCATAGATAGATTTGTGAGGACGCCGACAGGGTCCAAAAACAACCTAAGACTTTGTTTTAAAAGTTTTTATTTGAATATTTTTAGAGTTAAAAACCGCTATTTACTGGTTTATTGCAAAGAGTAAATGGCCTAATTATCGCTTTATGAGGATACGATTATGCGTACAGTAGATTTATCACCCCTTTACCGTTCATTTATCGGCTTTGACCACCTTGCATCTATGATGGATGCGGCGCAACGCAGCAGCGAAAAACAGCCCAGCTATCCGCCTTACAACATCGAAGCGCTAGCTGAAGACAAATACCAAATTACCATGGCGGTGGCCGGCTTTACGGAGCAAGAATTATCGCTGGAGTCGGAAAACAACACGCTGAGCGTCAAAGGCGAGAAGCAAAATAAAGAAGACAAATCCGACCGAAAATTTATTCATCAGGGCATTGCCGAGCGCAACTTTGAGCGCAAATTCCAGCTGGGCGACCACGTAAAAGTGATTGGTGCTTCGCTTGAGAACGGCCTGTTATTGATTGACCTGGAGCGCGAAGTACCGGAAGCGTTAAAGCCAAGAAAAATTGAAATTGGCACCGGTAAGCTTATAGAAGGTTAGCACCTTAAGAGTAGTAATTACTCACTCCCTTTTCCTTGTATTACATTGTTGAATTCCCACCAGCCGCCCGAAAGGGCGGCTTTTTTGTGTACTGTAAGTGATTATCTAAATTGCCATGCCCAGTGCCTCGGCCACCCGGGTGGCATGTGGACCTAACCAGCCCAGTACCGGAGTAAAACGCTCGACCAACTTTTCACTATGGCTGGCAAAGCTTTCAGCCTCTTTGGCTATTTTAGCCGCACGGGCCAGCGACTCCGCTACCTCAACCTTATCAGGCTGCGCCTGTTCGATTTCTTCTTGTGCCTCCTCCAGCGCATTATTCAGCTTGCGCGGCTGAGCAATGCTAAGCTCACCCAATGCGGTGATTAACTCACCCAGTGCCCGCTGAATATCCACCGCATGGGGCTCAGGCATGGTGATTTTTGGAACGGCATAAATCTTGTTATGATCACCTGTGGTTATCACCGCGCCATTGGCATCGCCACCCACCTGTACTGTCCTGTCTGTCATGGGATATTACTCCTGTTCTAATTCATTGAATGTTTCTATGATTGGATGGATCAGTTCAATATCTGGCAACTGGCCTGCTGTCTCGCAATAATAAAGATAGTTGCTTAACACCCTTTTCATCCTCGCTTCGTAAGTGTCAGGCCATTTTGTAAAGTAGGGAGACAATCGTTGTACAACCTCCTGCGAAGTGGCCACCGCAGCTTCGCGCTGGCCTAAATCGCTTTGCATAATAGCAAGATTATTCAGTGAGCCAGCCAGGTCAGATAAAAAGGCATCTGGGCGGGTTTTTGCAAGCGCTCTGAAGTAATCAACGGCTTCCTTAGCGGTGATCAGAGCAGCCTCATGCTGACCCAGATCGCTTTGCAGGGTAGCAAATGTATTCAGTGACCCGGCCAGCTCAGGCAAAAAGACATCGGGACGTGCCTGAGCCAGCTTTCTTCTTAGTGCTACGGCTTCCAGTGCAGTTGTATGGGCAGCTTCGCGCTGGCCTAAATCGCTTTGTAGGATAGCAAGATTATTCAGTGACTCAGCCAGATTAGGTAAAAAGGCATCAGGGCGGGCCTGCGCCAGCTTTTTTCTTAGTTCAACGGCTTCCAACGCCGTGGTCAGAGCAACTTCACGCAGGCCCAGCTCGCTTTGTCGGTTAGCAAGAGTACTCAGTGATGTAGCCAGGTCTGGTAAAAAGGCATCGGGGCGGGCTTGTGCCAGCTTTCTTCTTAAAACTACGGCTTCCAGCGCCGTAGTCATGGCGGCTTCGCGCTGGCCCAAATCGCTTTGTAGGCTAGCAAGATTACTCAGTGACATGCCCAAATCAGGCAAAAAGGCATCAGGGTACGCCTGAGCCAAAGCTCTGTAACGTTCAACGGCTTCATGTACAGCTGCATGAGCAGCCTCGCGCTGACCCAAATCGCTTTGTAACTTAGCAAGATTATTCAGAGACTTGGCCAGCTCGGGCAAAAAGGCATCGGGGTGTGCCTGAACCAGTAGCCTGTAATGGTCAACGGTTTCCAATGCGGATGTACAGGCAGCTTCGCGCTGGCCCAAATAGCTTTGTTGGTTAGCAAGGTTGTTCAGTGACATGGCCAGATTAGGTAAAAAGGCATCAGGACTGGCCTGTGCGAGCATTCTGAAGTATTCAACGGCTTCCTGAGCGGCGCTCAGGGCAACTTCATACTGGCCCAACTTACTTTGAAAGATTGCCATATTATTCAGTGACATGGCCAGGTCAGGTAAAAAATCATCGGGATATTCCTTAACCAATAGCCTGTAATGCTCAACGGCTTCCTGTGCAGCGGAATCGGCGGCTTCGTGTTGACCCAAATTGCTTTGACAACCCGCCAGACTGTTCAATGATATAGCCAGGTTAGCTAAAAAGGCATCAGGGTGGGCCTGCGCAAGTACCCTTAGCAGTTCAACGGCTTCTAGCACACTGCTCAGTGCAGCATCGTGCTGGCCCAGCGCACTTTGCTGATTAGCAAGGTTATTTAATGACACGGCCAAACCAGGTAAAAAAGCATTGGAACGGGCCAGACTAAGTGATCTGTAATGGTCAACCGCTTCCAGCCCACTGGTCAGAGCGGCTTCACGCTGGCCCAGCTTGCTTTGTCGGTTAGCAAGATTGTGAAGCGATCTGGCCAAACGCGCCCGGCTAGCTTCATTGACCTGCTGCTCAGTCTGAGCCAGGCTTTGCTGGTATAAAATCGTTGCCAATTTGCAGGCTAATTCGGCCAGCGCAACAGAACTAAGTGGCATAGCGTTGTTAAGTAACGCTAACAGCGCTGGTTTATGCAGATTATCCTCAACCAGTCGCTCTGCCCACTGTAACAACTGAGCCTGCTGGGCGCTTGGTTGGCTGACCGGGCAAGCAAAGTCCTGTAGCAGACGAACCAGTGCTGCTACTGCCTGCTCCTGACCATATTCGAGGGTACGAGCTAAGATGTCGGGCGCTTTTAAGCTTCGCTCCCTGTCACTCTGTAGCAACTTTATACACATGGCCTCAGCAATTAGGTCGGGCTGAGTGGTTGGTAGCCTGATTGATTCCCCTCCGTCGTCCGCTGGCGGAAACGCCAGCTGTAATGCCAACAGCTCTTTATCCAGGCTTGGGTTATGCCAGCCCATGGCGATCAACTCAGCGCTAAGCGTCTGGCGCATATCGGCAACACGGAGCCCACCACTTAATAAATGAAAACACAAACAATGGGCGAGCTTGGTGGTTTCAGCCCCCTCACCAAAACACTTATTAAAGCGATCGATTTCTCGCTGCGCTAGTTTTTCGGCCGCGGCCAGATAATGCAATGATAAAGCCGCGCGCGGCAACATGTCCCGACACAGAATACCGGCCATGACCAGTGCCAGCGGGTTACCAAACTGTGGGTCAGCCAGGTCGGAATCAAAGTCGGGTTGTTCATCAGCCTCTGGTACTTTACTGACATTTGGATGCGGCACCAGCGCTTGCGCTGCATTCAATGCAGCACACAAAACCGCTCTCCTGACTGTGATATCGCCTAGCCCGGCCAGCACATAGGGCTCAAACTGGGTAAACAAGTCAAGCCGTGTCTGGTCACTGTCTAACGCGGAACCTGTCAGCGTGTGCCACCAGCCAGCCTCTTTACAGGCTTCACGCTCCAGAAGCAAGATACGCACCCGAATACCGTCGGTCAGCTCATCGAGCTGAGACAGGGCATCCAGCCATTGCGCCAGTGCCTGAGCATTGGCGCTGGCGTAATCAACCACCAGTAACAAAGAATGGGACCAGTTAGCGTGGCCAAATTTAAAGGCACGTGCCAGCTCTGCCAGATCGTCACTACGTATAAAGCCAGCTGCCCAGCCCGTTTGCAGCTCGACTTGCTCGCACAACTCAATGGCCAGACGCGTTTTGCCACTACCTGCGGGAGCGGTGATGGCAAAGACGGAGATATCCGCATCGTCACTTAACCACTCATTGAGTAACGTCAGCTCGCGCTCACGGCCCTGTAAGCTCAATGCTTTGTTGTGCGCACTGAGAATATCCAGCACACTAGCTGGAGTTTGCCGGCCCCGACGGCGCCGGGCAGGGGCATGATAGCGCACCAGCGGAATGCGGAATTCCACAGACCCGCCAACCTGATTATGATCGCCGCTAATAATAATGCTCTGATTGGCACTGCCCTGAACCGAGATGCTGCGCTCAGCCATACCTATTCTCCCTGGTTTGTGCTTATTTTTTATCCTAATGCAGGAGTGCAGGTCAGGCAAGGGAGAACTGTTACCCAGCTCTGTAAGCTCGTGTAACTGGCACACCACAAATTGTGTTCCATACTTGCTCTCGGAAACCACAATCCGGGAGGATAATTATGCTGGACTCAACCCCACAGACCACTAAACAAGACACCACCTTTGTACAAAGTTATGGCATACATACGGGCTTTATACCCCGCTCACAACTGGTGAAGAAACACTGGATGCTGGCAGGCGATGACTATGCAAAATTGCAGGGACACTGGCACGATAATGCGCTCACTGCCATTTACGGCAACTATTTTGTGGTAGATAAAATCAATGGCGTTGAGGTCAGCGATGCCCAGGCACAGGCAACCCTTGAGGAATTAAGCCGGGTCACTCTCGCGCAGCAATTTGGTCCTCAGTACAGTAATAACATCAGCTTTTTTGCCTCAGACCGCAGTGTCGGCTGGGAATACCCCGTGCTCACGCCTTCACAGGCCAAGGAAATCAGCACCAGCCCGGATGTGATAGCCTACAACAAGGTGTTGCGGTATGCGTTTGCCTCAGCCTATGCCTACAGCCTGGAACCCGGTGGCTCATTTGCCTATCATGATGACCCTTTGTATCAAAAGTTAATGCTAACAAACGGTAAGCTGGAGATTATTGATTCACTGCTAAATGTAGACGGCGTTTATGCCTTCGCTGTCAAAGTGCCCGCCATTGCATCTGAAAATCTGGAAGAAGAAGTCATCATTGCCTACAAGGGTACCAATCCGTTTAACACCGGTGACCTGTACGAAGACTTTAAACTATTTTTTGCTAACCTGGCCGAAACCGACATCGCCTGGCAACGCACAGCGTATGAGTTTTGCCAGCGCATTTTGGATCAGTATCCACCCAATCAGGCATCTATTGCCACCGGCTATCAAATACCCGAAACGACAAACAGCCATAATGTAGTGCTAACCGGCCATAGCCTCGGCGGCTATACCGCAGTCGACTCAGGCGTACGCACTGGCATTCAAACCCGGGTTTTTGCCTCACCTGGTACAAAGATAATCGACACTTATGCCCGTTATTTCGCTAACACCATGCGCCTCCGTAATGTGATCAACTTCCGCACTGACTATGATCCTATTTCCTCTTCGGCTTTGCGCCACGATGAAAACGAAGTCGAATTCCCGGCTTTTCCGGGTAAAAACCTCTTTGTGAATCATTTACTTGAAAATATGATCAAGGAACGCCTTATCCCGCTCTACCACAACTGGCAAGACCCAACAGCCCGCCCGAGCCAACTGTTCATCACCCCGGATGCCAGCATAGGCGCAGGCCTAAAATTCCGCACAAATTTTTGGGGGTCCACTACAAAAGGCGATTAAGTATCGCCTTTTGTCAGTGGACGCGAGCCCTGGACGGGCGAGCCGGACCTTCACTACAGGGACGTACTTTACTCCGCACTTAACACGACCGGTGATTAATAATCACCGCAGCGTGGCTTGGCGCGAGACATGGATGTCGAGCCGGACCTTCACTACAAGGACGTACTTTACTCACAACTCACCATAGACCAACGATTAAGTATCGTCGCAGGCTCGGCACCCCCGCATGAGGAGATGAGCGCATGGACCTACATGGATGTAGGGAAGTAGAACAATGCAGGAGCACATTGTCGAGATGCGCGATGGACGTAACTACAGGGACGTAATTTACTCACAACTCACCATAGACCGACGATTAAGTATCGTCGCAGGCTCGGCACCCCCGCATGAGGAGATGAGCGCATGGACCTATATGGATGTAGGGAAGTAGAACAATGCAGGAGCACATTGTCGAGATGCGCGATGGACGTAACTACAGGGACGTACTTTACTCACAACTCACCATAGACCAACGATTAAGTATCGTCGCAGGCTCGGCGCCCCCGCATGAGGAGATGAGCGCATGGACCTACATGGATGTAGGGAAGTAGAACAATTCTCTCCCTGTCATCCCAGCCTCTCCTCCGTCATCCTGGCCTTGAGCCGGGAACCACTGGCAGCAAAAAGATGGCTGATCTGAGCAAAGATCCATAGCAAACAACCAAAAATAAAATCCATTAAAATCAACCACATAAAAAATCTTCAAACTTTTTTCAAAAAACTTGCTTGAAAAGCGTTTGCCCCGGCCATAGATAGATTTGTGAGGACGCCGACAGGGTCCAGAACCAAAGTAAGACTTTGTTTTAAAAGTCTTTATTTAAGTAATTTTAGAATTAAAAACCGCTATTTACTGGTTTATTGCAAAGAGTAAATGGCTTAATTATCGCTTTATGAGGATACGATTATGCGTACAGTAGATTTATCACCCCTTTACCGTTCATTCATCGGCTTTGACCACCTTGCATCTATGATGGATGCGGCGCAGCGTAGCAGCGAAAAACAGCCCAGCTACCCGCCATACAACATCGAAGCCTTAGCTGAAGACAAGTACCAAATTACCATGGCGGTGGCCGGCTTTACAGAGCAGGAGTTGTCGCTGGAGTCGGAGAACAACACGCTGAGCGTTAAAGGCGAGAAGCAAAATAAAGAAGACAAAACCGACCGAAAATTTATTCACCAGGGCATTGCCGAGCGCAACTTTGAGCGTAAATTCCAGCTGGGCGACCACGTAAAAGTGATTGGCGCTTCGCTTGAGAACGGCCTGTTATTGATTGACCTGGAGCGCGAAGTACCGGAAGCGTTAAAGCCAAGAAAAATTGAAATTGGCACCGGTAAGCTTATAGAAGGCTAGCACCTTAAGAGTAGTAATTACTCACTCCCTTTTCCTTGTATTACATTGTTGAATTCCCACCAGCCGCCCGAAAGGGCGGCTTTTTTATGCTTGGTACGCCTCTTGACGCCAATTCAAATCAGAAATAACCAATCCGACATGCGACTTTTTCAATTCTAAATACTGAGACAGCCATAGGTTATCCAATCAAATTAGATTAAAGTAATTATAATTTTTTGTTAAATTTATTTTCTCTACACCCGATATGGTTAAGAGAGAACCGTGTAATAAGGATAATGACATGAAGATTGACGCAAATGCCGGGCAGCTCCTGCATGCAAAAAACAACCAGGTTAGTGATGAAATGAGAAACATCGCCGCAAGCAGTAATGAGGCACTCACAGTAGATCCAACCAAACAATTCATCAATTCAGAACCAACACATCCAGCTGAACAATTGCGAGCTATATCTGACAACGGTAAACTGACCGTGATCACCTATAAGCCTAACGGTAAGCTCGATCTACCCGCCAGATATGAAGAACACAGGGAACTACTTGAACGTACCATCAACTCCACCAGCAAGCTATATTTACACGACACCCCGGCAGCCGCAGATAAAATTGCCGAGGAATATGAAAAAGTGTCTGCAGATTTGTATGAACAACATCCGCAACTAAAAAATAAAAGCTGGGGCTTTTCAGTTGACGACTCGGGCAAACTGGTTGCAACAGGCCACCTGAGTCAGGCTGATAAGCAACTTGTTGAAGAAGCCTTAAATAGCAATGACAAACTCGTCAGCGCGGCTCAGGAATTTAAAGCGAGCTTTTTAGAAGGACTGGAAATAGAGCGCGGCAGTTCCGGTAAAAGTCAGTACTGGGGCAAATATGATGTCAACGAAAGCAACTTTGCAGAGATTATCGATTTTAAAGAGATGATCACACAAAGCCGCAATAGCGATATCCAAAGAGAACAAACAGGCTATTTGCTCAATAAGTGGGAATGGACGATTAATATAGCTGACCAGTTACAAGCAAAAGCTGATCCGTCGTTTGCTAAATAACAGTGGTAACCGGAAGACTGTTGCCTTCCGGTACGTCTAAATTACTGACGAGTGCTTGATAACAAGTGTTGATCACAAATATGGCCGAGTGTAACCACAGGATAGCGATCGCCGCCAATGCCTATGTTACCGTCTAGTCCACTTGGGATCTGCACCCGCCAGGCACCAATGTTGTATCTGGAACGCCAACGGTTGACATAACCCAGGCTATATTCAGTATGAGTTGCTTCGTCACGCCCCCAAGTACAGCGGCCCAGATCTATCACTTCTGATATCCGACCTTGTGCATCCGATACCGCGGACGTCACCTCAGCATTTTCTACCGTTCTGTTATCGTAGTCGCGCCACATGACAAAAAATGCCTGCCCACCTGCAACTGGATGGCCTGTCGAATCTTGCAAAATCAGGCTCCATGTCAGCTTTTGATATGTTTGTGTTGTCATGTACGGCGACCCCTGGGCTGAGTAAGGAACGCGTAACACATTTGCATCTGGTTCAAGCGCATGTTGTGCGTATGACGCAACATTAGACCCTAACGTAAGTTGATATGCGCTCGCCGGGTTATTAGGTAAGTTATAGTTTGGTCTGACCCTTACAATTTGATACTCACCAGCTTGTGATGGGGTGATCAACTTACCTTTTGCAAGTGGCACTTCTACCCAGGCCCCGGCCTCAAGGTGTTCAAGTACAAACTCACCGGTATTGCCTGGATCAAAGAACTTTAATAAAACCTCTTGCCCTCTTTTCGCTTCGAACGCATAGTGGTCAATATCAAGTATGCTATCCAGATTGCCCACCGCTTTGTTAAGCTGATCCGGTAAAATCGTTGACTGTAAGATCGTATCGTTTATTTCAAAGCTATCAACGAGCTCGCTCGCCATAACACCAAAATTAAACGCACCACCATCCGCCTGAGCGTATTCTAACAGCCAATAGTAATCACCTGCTTGTGAGACAGTCGTGACCAGCTCATCCAACCCGGCTTCGTTTGACGAAGCCCCTATCTCAGTCAGGGTATCATCTGGATTATGGCGGATCAGCTTCAAATTCACATTCGTTTGTGCATTTTGAGCCGTTACAAACGCATAGAGCTTACTTTGTTTGTCGAGTTTAAAGTGGAAGCAATCAGCCCCGCCAGTCTGCGCCCCTCCAAGTGTGTAACTGGTGTTGATATTGAGTGTATCAGGGCAGCGTTGCGTGAAAGCCGATGTCTGTTGATCGGCTTCGTTAAGAGTAGCGGACGAGGAAACATGCATTGCGCTTTTTGTAGTCAAGCGCTGATTGCTGTGAACAACGGTCTTGCCTACTTCCAGTGAATCCGAAAAACCACTTGGCAGGGCAACTTCTGAACTCGCAACACTCAACATGGGTAACAAGGCAAGGGCAATGCCTGTCATTGTAAACTTTTTCATAAAATCTCCTTTTATAATATTGAAAAGCCAGCAACATAAAGTCACAAAAACTTAATAAACTCAATCGCAAAAAAGTAATACGCCTGATTGTGCAGTTTTCAAATACACACAAAACAGCCCTCCCAAATCTAAATAACCAAAACCATAAAAATAAACGCAACCATTGATGTGGCTCTTTTTGCGGGCCATTCAGATCCATAACACTTCGAGTATAACTGCCTATAAATACGGTAAATTCATACTATAAATCCCATGCCACGGCGCCTTTCTGTTGCTATTTTGATGTAGGACATAGTCAGCGTAGATACCCGGAACTTAGATTGATTTTTGCGTGGGGAGTTGTGAAGCTGACGACCACTAAGATCACGCTTGTAAGCCATTGGACGTGAAAAAAGGAGGTGCAATGCCAGATCTGAGTTTTATCCACCTGTCTGCTTTTTATGAACTTACTGCACTGGTGGTATTAGCCGCAGCACTGGGTTTTGTCGGCGTGTTGCTGCGCCAGCCTATGATTGTCAGCTTTATTGCCGTGGGGGTGATCGCCGGGCCTTCGGCGTTGAATATTGTTCAATCCCATGCGCACATAGAACTACTTGCCGAACTGGGCATTGCTGTACTGCTATTTCTGGTTGGCCTTAAGCTCGACCTTAAACTCATTCGCACACTCGGGCCCGTCGCACTGGCCACCGGACTGGGACAGGTTGCATTTACCTCAGCCATTGGCTTTGTACTCGGCAAAATGCTGGGGCTGGATACTGTTACCGCTGTGTATGTGGCTGTCGCGCTGACCTTCTCCAGTACCATTATCATAGTTAAACTACTGTCCGATAAACGCGAAGTCGACTCCCTACATGGACGCATAGCTGTGGGCTTTTTGATAGTTCAAGATTTAGTAGTGGTACTGGCCATGATGGTGCTCTCGGCCATGGGTATAGGGACACAATCGGGCGGCACGCAATCAGCCCTGGCTCAGGTTGGCAGTGTACTGCTTTATGGGTTGATCATGCTGGCATTTGTCCTAGTGTTTATTCGCTATCTGGCAACGCCACTGGTCAGTCGAATAGCACGCTCTCAGGAGCTACTCATCACCTTTGCTATCGGCTGGGCCACCTTACTGGCCGCGATAGGCAGCCAACTGGGCTTTAGTAAAGAGCTAGGCGGCCTGCTGGCAGGTATCTCTTTGGCATCTACCCCATTCAGAGAAGCCATTGTTGCCCGCTTAGCCTCATTACGCGACTTTCTGTTACTGTTTTTCTTTATCGCCCTGGGCACCCAACTGGATCTCAGTTTACTTGGCTCACAGGTTTTCCCAGCGCTGATACTCTCTTTGTTTGTGTTAATTGGCAACCCGATTATTGTGATGGTGATCATGGGGCTGATGGGCTATCGCAAACGCACCGGCTTTCTGGCGGGACTAACCGTCGCACAGATCAGTGAATTCTCCCTGATCTTCATGGCCATGGGGCTCACCATAGGTCATGTCACAGCCGACTCTTTAGGACTGGTCACGCTGGTGGGCCTGATCACTATCGCGATGTCGGTATATATGATCACCTATTCTCATGGTTTGTATAACAAGCTGGAACGCTGGTTAAGTGTGTTTGAACGCGACAAGCCATTCAGAGAAGCTGCGCTGGAAAACCAGCCCTCGTCTGAGCAGGCTTATGATGTCATTCTGTTTGGTCTTGGCCGTTACGGTAAGGCACTGGCTCACTACCTGCAAAAAGAAGGATTCAGTCTGCTGGCCGTGGACTTTAACCCCGACGAAGTCAGACGCTGGCGTAACGATGGCCACCTGGTGATGTATGGCGATGCCAGTGATCCGGCTTTTGTGAACGACCTGCCGCTACAGGGCGTTAAGTGGGTAGTATCAGCCATGCCACAACATGATTTGGGGGTAACGCATGAAGACCCCCGTCTGGCGCTGCTGGGTGGACTGAAACAACAACACTAT
Organism: Pseudoalteromonas ardens; assembly: GCF_030125445.1. Classification (NCBI taxonomy): domain Bacteria; kingdom Pseudomonadati; phylum Pseudomonadota; class Gammaproteobacteria; order Alteromonadales; family Pseudoalteromonadaceae; genus Pseudoalteromonas; species Pseudoalteromonas ardens. The sequence continues at coordinate 545,321 of NZ_JASJUV010000001.1, read as the reverse complement.
AGCGGCGGTATTGCCATTTCAACCCAGCATCAGCACGACCAACCCCTGTTAGAAGAAAGAGGCGCAACCCTGGTACTGATGCCATTTCATGACGCCGCTGAACGGGCGGTAGAGCGGGTAAGAGCAGCGACCCCAGCCAGCACTCATACAGAGGTGACTAATGACACGATTTAACAGAATTCTATGTGTGTTAGACCCAGAAGCTACGATGGACACCGCCGTTGTGCAGGCGCTCCGCCTCGCACAAGATAATCAGGCAGACATCACTTTTATTTCAGTACTGAAAGAGGTCAAACACTGGCGCACCTTCTTTACCAGTAAAGCGGAGTATGCCAGCAAGCTTACTGAGCTGCTTGCCAATAAGCGAGCCGCCATCGAAGCGAAAATCAAAACACTGGATAACAACCTGGATCCCAATATCATCATTTGCACCGGGATTGGCTTTATCGAGATCATCAGACGCGCGATCGATGAGCAATGCGATCTGGTGGTAAAATGCGCCGAAGACGCAGACTGGATGGATCGCATGCTTGGCAGTGAAGACATGCACTTACTGCGCAAATGCCCCTGTCCCGTATTGATGTTAAAACCCGGTCAGCTTGATGCCTTTAATAAGATCCTGGCCACGGTCGACGTGAACGACAGCTTCAGAGAATTAGATGATGAACAAGTACAGGACAAGCTCAATCAAGCCGTGATGAAGTGCAGTGTGGCGCTGAGCCTGCCGAAGCCGTCTGAACTACATGTGGGCAGTGCTTGGGATGCCTACGCCGAAGACTGGCTGCGTTACGGCACCTTTGCGCATCAGTCGGACGAACAGGTGGATGACTATGTAGAGCAGGGGCGCAGAGACTGTGCCACTAAGCTGGCCCGGCTGGTGACAACAATGGGCCGTTCAGTATCTGCAACCCAGACTGCACCAGGTTAAAGGCAAAGCCAGCAAAGAGATCCCCCTGCTGGCACAAAAACACCAGATTGACTTAATCGTGATGGGCACAGTCGGACGTGTCGGCATTCCGGGTTTGATCATAGGCAACACCGCCGAGTCTATACTGGAACAAACCCAATGCTCCATACTGGCCATAAAGCCTAAAGGCTTTCAGACGCCAATCAAGTAACCAGGTTAACTCTGTGGTCCACCGGCTGACGAGTCGTGGGCCACTTTTCTGGCTTTTCTCACTTCGCCGCCGCCAATACTGCTATAGGGCTTTCATCCTCGTACAGTCAAACTGTATGTACCCAATGGGTAAAATCTATCCCATTGTCAGATATCACAAAATACCGTTTAATAAGGGTATAAAACCCCATTGATGATACTTTCGGGGTTAAGCAGTTTAAAAGGAATATTGATGTCAGAACACAACCCCGAACTATCCCCAGAGATCCAAGCACTGATTGAGAAAGCCCAAAATGGCGATGCCGAAGCACAAAATGAGTTGGGCGATGCCTATTATTTCGGTGAGGGAGTCGAGCAAAATTATGAGAGGGCTGTTTATTGGTTTGGAAAAGCTGCAGAACAAGGAGAAGCCCATGCACAATATAGTCTCGGCTATATGTACAGAATGGGACAATACTTCGAGCAAAACGATGAAGCAGCCGTAAAACTGTACCAACAGGCCGCAGAGCAAGGACATGCTAGTGCTCAATATAACCTGGGCGTATTGTGCGTACGAGGAGAAGGTATAACGCAAAGCGATACAAAAGCCGTAAAATTGTACCGAAAGGCAGCACAACAAGGAAATGCTCTCGCTCAATATGAGCTAGGCTTCATGTACGCACGAGGTAACGGCATAAAGAAAAACGATACTGAGGCCGTAAAATGGTATCGATTGGCTTCAGATCAAGGCAATACTAGAGCTCTGTGTAATTTAGGTTACATGTACGATTTTGGCAGAGGAGTAAAACAGAGCAGTAAAGAAGCTAATAAATATTATCGCCTCGCCGCAAAGAAAGGAAATAACCGTGCCCAGCTCAATCTGGCCTTCAGTTATTTTCAAGGTGATGGTGTAAAACAAAGTTACGTTCGGACAAAAGCACTGTGTGAGCGGATTCTCAAAGACCCGGAACTAAGCTTTGAAGCTTATGAGCTAGTTGATAGAGCGGGACGTTTTGAAAAATCTAAGTCAATCAGCACGTTAAGAGAACTGATACTCTTTCACCTTCAAGTAAGAAAAAACCTTACAATGACTCACTACACCTCCTTCGACGTGGGCCAAGCAATCTTACTGGAAAAAAGCCCTTTCAGACTGGGGCATATTAACGCGGTGAATGACCCCAATGAAGGCAAATTGCTATGGCAAGAGCTGGGCTATGAGCCGGAAGAGGGTAATCCGGTATTTATCGGCTGCTTTTTACCGGACAGTGACAGCCTGAATATGTGGCGCTTTTACAGTAAAAACCATTTAAATGACGATGCCTGTGGCTGCGCCATAACTTTTAATACAGAGCGCTTTTTTGACTATCGTTTAATGGCAGAGCAGGGTAGCCACACAGAACAAGAAGAACAAATGCCCTCATTTGCCAATACCGGCCAGTCGCCACAGGAAAGCGCAGCATTCTATCGGGTTGTGTATCTAAAAGATAATTTCAAACTACTGGGTCAGGGTGCAACCAAATTGCAATCTTACTTCAAAGATCTCAAAAAAGAAGTCGATAAGTTTGTTGGTAAGAACCCGACGCCCGAAAAACTGCAAACACTTGCCTGGCTGCTAGGCCCGCTACCCTACCTGCTTAAAGATGCCAACTATAAAGATGAGCAGGAACACAGGGTGATAGTGACTCATCTTGACTATGGTGCAAAAGAAATTAAAAGCGAGGACCCGGACTTTGCCAAAGGCACTGCCCCGCGTTTATATCTGGAGCTACACAGAGACGATCATCTGGCCCCGATTGAGTATGTCACGCTCGGCCCTAAAGCCCCCAACAAAGAGATGATGGCACCGTACTGGCGCCACCAATTAGCCAGCAAATTTTCTGCAAAGCTGGATATTCGTCCCTCGCGCTGCGCTTATAAGTAGTAAAAAAACGCCTAAGTGGTTGCTGCCGGACATTTTGCCGTTTCAACCACCAACAGGCCACTGTCCACGGCAGCTGGCAGCCACATGGCCAGACGCGCCCTGTGTACCGCAGGCTCCACTCCCTGACGACGAGCGCTGTTTGCCAGTGCCTGTTCAAACGAGGTCGCCTGATTGCAGTGACTTAACAGATCTGCCTGCCAGTGAGTTAATGGTTGAGTGATCAGCTGGCCGTTTTGCTGGGTCAGAGCTATGTAACGGGTTTCTCTGGCTGGCATAGCAGGCGATTCAACGCCTTTCGTTTGGCGATTTTCCAGCTGAGACAGCAGCGGGAATATGTCGTATTCACTCATCAGCAAACGTACACAATCAGGTACCATTATGTTCAGTGATGCACCGCCGCCCAGCAGTTCGAACTCGTTTAATGCGAACTCAGCTGGTGGCATTTGCTCTGACCCTTTGGAGGCCAGCACTTCGGCTTTGGCACGTTCAAAACGGGCCAGCTCCACGTACACCTCAAACAGCGCACTTTGGCTGGCGTTGAATTTGCTTTGCGGCCAGGAATTAGCCAAAAATCGCACAAACGCTTTGCCCAAAGTATGAAAGGTCACTGACTGAGAAGGTAAAGCCATCACGCAAGCCTGAACGAGCACGTCGAAAACATCTTCGCCCATCAAAGCGCAGAGCAAACTAAACTCGCCTTTCAGACACGCCTTCATCCGTTTTACATGTGCGGCGGAATACGTTTCCAGCTGATCCTCTGCGACAAAATGAGATGCTGCTTTAGCACTTTGCTTTAAAGACAGGCCTGATATGAGCCACTTTTGTGACACATCACCATGAGAATTTGAAACATGAGACAACCAGTACTGCAACTGGCTGAGCTCCGGGGTTGAGTACGTCATTTTGCTACCGGTTTTAAACTGTGTGCTAGGTCTGAGTGTTGATGCATTTCCCGTACCATCAGCGTATAGAATAACACCAATATTCACTAACCTATAACTATCAAAGGGTTCTGGTCTTTGCGTCTCTTTTTCTTAGAGTACAAACCAGTCAAACGGCGGGTTATTGGCGCTTAATATCAGACACACCAATACGCCAGACGTCAAAATTTTTACCTGGACACAGGCTATCGTCATCCGTCAAAATAAGCTGGTGGCGCTAAAGAAGAATCGGAAAGAAAAAGTCACAGCAATGACTTTGACAGTCGACAATAAAAAACCGGATCAGCGACGTCGTTCAATCTCACATAAATCAGACGCGTGCTCGTCGCATTCATGCTGCTGCTTTGATTGAGACGCAGAGGTATCAGCACTCAGCTTGCGCTCGGCGTCTATATCAATGCCATTTGCCAGACAGGCCTCTTTATAAGCCTGATGTTCTTGTGCTTTAACCACACCGTTGGACAAAGCCAGTGCCAGACCACCTGCCAGTTCGAGTTCGTGAGCGACCAGGTTACTGGAAGCACGCGGCGCCATTTTGATACTGGTAGATTCTTTGTAAACGCCACAATACTCATCAAAACTCACCTCGGTATGTGGCACAAAAACACAGCCCGACAAAAACACGGCACTGATACCTGCTAAGGTGTATTTCCCTGATAACATAGTCATTATCATCCATATTTATCACTTTCAGATAAGAGTATGCTGAGCACTAAACAAACACAACGGATTACAACATAAATCTGACGCAATCTTACATCTGCTGACATTTTATCGGGCAACAGAGCGTAAAGCCCCTTTACACTCTATTACCCAAACCAGCCATAGATCTTACTGAGCAAGTTGCTTATATTGACGTCGGTACGAATGTAACAGAGGTTCAGTGTAACCATTCGGTTGTGCCTTGCCGTCAAGCACTAACGCCAGAGCAGCCGAAAACGCCAGATTGTCCGCCATATTTTCGCCACTCATAGGCACATAGTGAGGATCATGACTATTTTGCTCGTCAACAATTGTCGCCATACGGACAAACGTGCGCTTAACCTGTTCTTCGGTGCAAATACCATGGTGTAACCAGTTAGCAATGTGCTGACTGGAAATACGCAGAGTCGCTCTGTCTTCCATCAGGCCGATGTGATTAATGTCAGGGACTTTAGAACAGCCAATGCCCTGATCAATCCAGCGCACCACATAACCCAGAATGCCCTGCGCATTGTTGTCCAGCTCAGTCTGAATATCCTCTTCGCTTAACTGGCGATCACCCAGCAATGGCGGTGTCAGCAAATCATCCAGGCTTGCCATCTGGCGCTGTGCAATTTGCTGTTGTAATGTGGCCACTTTTACATCGTGATAGTGCATCGCATGCAAAGTGGCAGCTGTGGGTGAGGGCACCCAGGCTGTATTCGCACCGGACTTAGGATGAGCCAGCTTTTGCTCCATCATCAGCGCCATTTTGTCAGGCATCGGCCACATACCTTTTCCTATTTGCGCCTTACCGGCAAACCCTGATGCAAGGCCTATATCTACGTTGCGATCTTCATAGGCAGCTATCCAGGGTTGGGCTTTTATTTCGCCTTTAGGCAATACCGGACCTGCGAGCATAGAAGTGTGAATTTCGTCGCCGGTTCTGTCTAAAAACCCGGTATTGATAAACACCACACGGGATTGAGCTGCATTGATGCAGGCCTGCAAATTAATCGAAGTACGGCGCTCTTCATCCATGATCCCCATTTTCAGGGTATTAGCAGGCAAACCCAGCAACTCTTCAACGGCATCGAACAACTCACCGGTAAAGGCAACTTCTTCGGGGCCATGCATTTTGGGTTTAACGATATTAACGCTTTGCGCACTGGAGTTTTTCAGTGCGCCATCACCGTACAGATCATGCAGTGCCGCTGTTGCGGTGATCACCGCGTCGACAATGCCCTCAAAGACTTCTTCGCCTTGCTCATCTAAAATCGCAGGCGTGGTCATCAGGTGACCCACGTTACGCACAAACATCATCGCCCGGCCTTTGAGTGTAAGCGATCCTCCATCAGGCGTCAGATATGTTTTATCTGCGTTTAGCGAGCGCACAACGGATTGACCGCCTTTTTCAAATTCCTCTTTGAGCGTGCCCTGCATCAGGCCCAGCCAGTTGCGGTAAACCTGCACTTTATCTTCGGCGTCTACCGCGGCCACGGAATCTTCACAATCCATAATGGTAGTCAGAGCCGATTCCAGAATAATGTCTTTGATCCCAGCCTTGTCAGCCTGCCCGATCGGATCCTGAGGATCGATCAGGATCTCAAAATGCAGATCATTATGCTTAAACAACAGTGCAGTCGGATTCTGTGGCTGTCCGTTATATCCGACAAACTGTGCGGGCTCCGTCAAATTAACCTGACTGGAGTCATTGAGCGTGATGATCAGCTCACCCTGGACCACTGCGTAGTTGGTACTTTCAATATGAGAGCCATGCGCAAGCGGCAACATACGATCCAGTAACTGGCGGCCATAAGCCATTACTTTAAAACCGCGTACCGGGTTGTAAGAACTGGCACGCTCCGCGCCATCTTCTTCGGATAGCACGTCGGTACCGTAAAGCGCATCGTATAGAGAGCCCCAGCGGGCATTTGCCGCATTCAATGCAAAGCGCGCATTACTCACAGGCACAACCAGCTGCGGACCGGCGATACGGGCAATTTCGGGTTCAATCTGCTCAGTGGTAATGCTTTGTGCTTCAACCGCAGGCACCAGATAACCTATGTCGGTCAGAAATGTCCGATATTTTTCAGCATCCCAGCCTGGATTGGCTATATGGTAGTCATCAATTTGCTTTTGCAAGCTATCGCGCTTTTCCAGCAGTGCACGGTTTTTAGGGGTGAGCGTACGAATAATATTGGCAAAGCCAGACCAGAAGTCGTCTGCGTTAATCCGGGTGCCAGGCAACAGCGCCTGATCGACAAAGTCAAACAGGCGCGTATCGATACGTAAACCAGCCTGTAAAATATGAGAGCTCATGTGAGTGATCCTTGATCGGGGTTGAACGGGTCACTTTAAAATAAGCCAAATTCGGTAAAAACAAACCCCTTTTGCCATTCACAGTAAATATACTGGCAATAACAACTATAAATTTAAAAAATTTCACTGGTCGGTCTAGTGTTTATTTAAACGCCAGCAAGCACTCTCACACTCGCAACCTGGCGAACATACATAAACCAGTTAGCTTAAACCCGTTCGAAGGAATTTTGTTATGAGCAGTTATACCTCTCAAATTGATCGTCTTACTACACTGTGCCAGTCTCAGGGCAATGCATGGCAGGGCATTAACCCTGAATTTGCAACCCGCATGCATTTACAAAACCGCTTTAAAACGGGTCTGGATATCGCCAAATATACCGCAAAAATCATGCGCGAAGACATGGCAGCTTATGATGCTGACAGCAGTCAATATACGCAGTCTCTGGGCTGCTGGCATGGCTTTACTGCTCAACAAATGATGATGGCCATCAAACGTCACAATAAAACCACTAAGCGTTCCTATGTATATCTGAGTGGCTGGATGGTCGCTGCGCTTCGCTCTGAGTTCGGCCCGCTGCCTGATCAGAGTATGCACGAAAAAACCGCTGTGCCTAAGCTGATTGAAGAGATCTACACCTTCTTAAAACAAGCCGATGCACGTGAACTCGACCACCTCTACAAAGCACTGGATGAAGCCAAGGCACAGGGCGGTGATGTACAAGCAATCACAGCACAAATCGATAACTTTGAAACCCATGTGGTGCCTATCATTGCAGATATCGATGCCGGTTTTGGTAACGAAGAAGCCACTTACCTGCTGGCCAAGCAAATGATTGAAGCGGGTGCCTGTGCCATCCAGATTGAGAACCAGGTATCAGATGCCAAACAATGTGGCCACCAGGCAGGTAAAGTCACAGTACCTCATGAAGACTTCCTGGCAAAAATCAATGCGGTACGTTACGCCTTCCTCGAGCTGGGCGTAGAAGAGGGCATTATTGTTGCGCGCACTGACTCTTTAGGTGCCAGCCTGACTCAAAAAATTCCGGTCTCGAAAACGCCTGGCGATCTGGCCAGCCAGTACAATGCGTTCCTGGATACCACAGTGATCTCAAGTGCTGCCGATCTGGAAGAGGGGGATATGGTGATTAAGCAGGAAGGTGAACTGCGCAAGCCGGTGCGTCTCGACAATGGCCTGTACCAATTCAAAGAAGGTACCGAAAAAGACCGCGTGGTGCTCGATTGCGTTACGAGCTTACAATCAGGCGCCGATCTGTTGTGGATTGAAACCGAAAAGCCCAATGTAGAGCAAATTGCTGAGCTGGTTAACCGCGTACGGGAGCAAGTACCGAACGCCAAACTGGTTTATAACAATTCACCGTCATTCAACTGGACCCTGAAATTCCGTGAACAGGTTTATGCAGAATGGCAGGCACAGGGTAAAGACTTATCTGCTTATCCGGATCCCAACCAAGATCCTAAAGCGTTAATGGCACCAGAGCTGGATCAGTCAGAACTGGCAGCTGAAGCAGATACAAAAGTACGTACCTTCCAGCGTGATGGGGCTGCTCAGGCCGGTATTTTCCACCACCTGATCACTTTACCTACGTATCACACAGCGGCACTGAGTACCGATATTCTTGCAGAAGGCTATTTTGGCGACCTGGGTATGCTTGCATACGTCCGCGATGTTCAAAGACAAGAGATCCGCCGCGAACAGGCGTCAGTGAAGCATCAGGATCTGGCAGGCTCTAATATAGGTGACACGCATAAAGAGTACTTCAGCGGTGAGAATGCGCTGAAAGCCGGTGGCGAAGCCAACACCATGAACCAGTTTTAATTGTCATAAAGTTCCTTAATCAAGCAAGGGCCTTCGGGCCCTTTTTTAGATCACGTTTTTACCAGCTTTGGGGCGTCATGGTTGCCTATGCTCCCAACTCCCCACACCGAGTGCCAATGCTCAGCGAGCTGACTTCTATTATTATCAGCCAGGTAAATAACGGATCAACATTTTACCTGCGCGGGCAATCGAGATCAGAATTTTATCAGCAGGGTGATATTTAGAAGTTTTACCGAACGGGAATAACAAAGAAGCAGGCTTTGCGCCCTGTTTCAGCCTAAAAATAGGAAAAAACCGTAAATTTTTAGCTGAAAAATTCGACTAGGCGCAATAATAAATACGTCTCAGGCCACATTTTTACTAACTCCTATATCCATAAATCAAATTTTTACTAAGTCAGACTTTAGATAGAACAAAATTTTACTAACTAGACAAGCAACAAATCATCTTTTTACCAACTCAGCAAACTGTAAACCCCCTTTACAACTCCATAATTGCCCCACAATTATTTCATACTCTGAAAAAAGTCTTATGTGCCACTTAAAAATTATGAAAAAAATACTGCTTCAATCAGCCTTTGCGTTACTCAGTATAGTCTCTGTAAATGCTCAGGCTACTAGCTCGACAATCACTTTGCCGGAAATCAAAAAGCTTGAGTTATCGGGCAATTACGAGCAGGCACTGAGCAGTCTGACCCCATTTTATAACCACTCGGATCACCTGAAGCAATTAAATGCACGCTTTGTTGAAGCGAAAATCTATCGCAAACAGGGTAAACACCAGCAAGCCATTGATGCGCTGGGCAGGCTATCAGAAAAGTTTCCGCTGGATATCGATAATCAGTTTCAGCTTTATAAAGAGCTGGGGATCAATTACCGACGCATGGGTAAGCTGGATGAAGCTGAAACTAACTACAAACAGGCATTAAATACAGCTAAAGCCATGAATAATAGTGACTTAATAGGTCAAAGTTATTCAAACTTAGGCACCTTGTATGACTATAAGAACGAATTGGCAAAGGCCATGCAGTTCCAGCTCAAGGCCAGAGATGCACTTAAAGGCAGCCAGCTCCACGGGGTAGTCGCAAACAACTTTTATAACCTGGGTGATATGGCAATGCGCTTTAACGACCTGGAGCAGGCTGAATTCTTTTTTACCAAGGCCCTGATAGCAGATAAGAAAGCAGGTGAGTTGAGCCACATTGCCGGTACAGCACTGAGACTGGCTCAGGTTACATCGAAACGAAAAAACTACTTACAGGCAGTTGAAAAAGCCACCGAAGCAATTGAACTATTGGAACAAATCCCGGCCAATGTCAGCCTGGCTCGTGCCCATCAGCTGATCAGTGGCGCTTATCTGAAGCTGGAAAAAGGCGATAAAGCCGAAGAGCACGCTAAGTTATCAATGCACTACGCCTCGCAAAGTGATGATCAGAGCCAGAATTTTCACGCACATGTGACTATGGCCAGAGCCTACTTATACCTGCAAAAATCTGAGCTCGCACGCCCACACTACGAGTGGCTGACACGTTTTATGGACGAAGAAGAAGAGAATTCCTACACATCTCAGCTTTACTATAACCTGAAAGCCAAGTTTGACTTTCAACAAGGTCGCCACCAGGAAGCGTATGAAGCCCTGATTCAGGCAAATACTTTTTTTGCTCAAACGATTGAAAAAGCCAACTCAGAGCAGGCACTTACCCACAAGCGCACCATAGATACGGTGATGCAGCAGCAACGTCTGGATGACTCAGAACATCACCGCAAGCTGACGGAAAGTCAATTGCGCAATGCGCAGCTCATGCAGCGTATGTGGCTATTTGTTGCCTTGACCTGCTTATTGTTGGGTATTTTAATCAGTTATATTTTGTACAGTAAAAATAAAACCGCACGCCTGAAAGCAAACCTGTATCAGCAAAACCTCAAACAAAAAGATCAAATGCTGGCCGACATTTCTCACGAACTCAGAACCCCGTTGAGTGTACTCAAACTGCATATTGAGGCTTTGGAATATAACCTGCTTGATGACGATACCCTAGCATATAGTAAAATCAATGAGAAAATATCCCAGCTTAATCACCTGATCTCAGACGTTTATCAACTTTCTCAGGCTGATAACCAGGCCATGGTTGTTAACAACCAACCTTATTGCACCCGAACACTTGCCGACAGTTACTGTTATGACATTAAGCGACTGGTGAAAAGCAATGGGCTGCATTTTAGTGCTGATATTTCGATCCCCACAGATGCCAGTGTATTAATAGACAAACCCAAACTGGACAGAGTCATAGATAACCTGGCAAAAAATGCCTGCCTGTACACAGACAAGCCAGGCCAGGTACGAGTAAAAATCCGACAAAACTGCGAAGGATTGATCATTCAGCTGGAAGACTCATCTCCGGGTGTTTCAGACAATGAGAAACCACGCTTATTCGAACGCTTATACCGGGTAGAAAGCTCGCGAAGTCGCGCGACAGGAGGGTCAGGTCTGGGGCTATCCTTATGTAAAAGCCTGGTGGAATCCATGGCAGGTGAAATTGAGCTCAGGGATAGCAGACTAGGGGGCCTGTCTGTTCGGGTGACATTGCGTCAAGTTGCGTCCGAGTTACCTGCTAAAAAGCACAGTAACAGTCAGGTAAGTGCTTGATCTCGTGATAATTCAGGTCGTTAGATAACTGACGACCTGACCTTATAGGGATCAGTAAGACATGCAGTTAATTTAACTGACCGACAGCAACAAGCCTCAGCTTGCCATTCACTTTGACAAATGTCGCACCAGAGTAGTAACCCTGTCCATTACCGATATTGAGTGGTTTGTTAAGGTACATATGCTGACCACCAACAAACTGACATCCCCAGGTAGAACCTTCTACATATAAAATACTGCCATCTGAGAACTCACTGGCATCCAGCTCACACCCGATACGATTAGCACCATTCCCATTGATGCTGACCGTATGACTGGACAGAGGAACTGTGATCACCTGCTCGTCACCGTGTAATACACAATCAAACACGCCGATGTTGTCTAGTTGATTGCCACCCAAAGAGGTGTCTATGCTGGAACCCGAATACAGCTTTACGGGCGCAACAGCGCTCTGGTTCACGGTTGATTTTGCGGTCAACATACTGGTGTGTAATTGCCAGGGCTCGACAAAGGTCACGGTATCACTTCGTACCGAAGAAGAGTGGGAAACTAGCTTACCTTCAGATGAAAAACTCGCATAAGTCATTGTTGCTGATGCAGATTGTAGTTCAATGGTATTCTTAATATCCACAGCCTGTGTGCTACTCTGTCCGACTATATTCAAAACAGAGTTGTAAACAACCACAGGAGAAAGTAGCGTGCCAGAATCAACAAAAGCCAGGTAACTGTTGCCACTACAACTATGGCGGAAAGTACCGTCGTCATATTGCGTGTCAGTGGAGAGCAAAATCGCTGAATCAACCATGGCATTTGCGCCATATGATGATCCATTTCCGTTCAGAAGCCTGGCATACTTGAGCTCGACTTCAGAACCCATAGACTCAGCCAGAATACAGGTGGCAGCATTACCGTTGGAAGCATCAAATGTAATATTAACGCCATGCACTTTTGCCCCCCGATGCGCCGCTATTAGCTCAGAGACTGGCTGTGAACTGGCTCTCAGGGTTAAATCCTGAAAGGCCACCTGTGCAGACTGACCCGTTACATAAACAACCGCGGTTGAATAACCAACAGCAGAATCCAACACCACTTGTGCATTTAATGCAGCACGGATCACTACGCCACCAGACATAGTGTTGCCAGTACGAGTAGTGCGGCTTACGATCGTTTTTCCGTTACACATCAGTAGTGCAGGTCGGCCAAATTGACTGGCAGCGTTAGATGGACGTGATGATGTATTGTATATACCTTCGGCAAGTTCTATCGTTTGCTGATGCAGAATGACATCAGGCAGATTGTCCCAGGCAGCTTGCGGAGTCGCAAAGGGTGCGTCCATTGAGCCATCATTGTTATCACTGCCCGTGAGTGCGTTCACATACCAAACTTTCTCACCTTCCGTTACCGAAGGCGAACTTTTGCTAGGTACAACAACCTCCCCAGTGCTTGCAGACACAGCACCAGAGGCTCCAGCCAGCCCTACCAATCCAGCCGACGCGATGAAGCGACGACGACTAAAATCATTATTATCGTTCATTAGTTCCCTCAATTACATTATGTAGAGTCGTACAGAATATAGCCTGACGTTTAAGGGAAAGGTACACCATCCGCATACAAGTGTTTGTTTTAATTTGTTACCAGGTGGCAATAGTGCCTGTATTATTTAAGAGCAAACAACACATGGTCGATAATCCTCATCAAAAAAGCTGATGCTAATTTCTTACCCACCACATAAACCAATTAATTTAATCTTTTCTTAACTGCTCCGATCAGAGAGAACAAAAGGTGGCCTCCATTTTCTTTCCACAATGATTGGTTTTAATAAGCAATATACACGGGAGGAATAGTCTATGACACAGCGTACTATGAAACACAATGAATGGGTAAAAATTGTTGAATCCAGACATCGTCAAAAAAAGCAAAACACGACAGTAAAAACCACATTACCGATCTGGTCTATGTTACTGGGTGGCTTTATCATTCTTTCTGCTGCATGGTCTTATTTTGTTGATAGCTCATCTGAAGAAGTTCAGATCGCAGCGATTGATTCAAGCGCCCAAAAACGTATTACGCGCTACTTTTCTAAGCAGTTCATGATGGGCAGCTGGAAATTCAATAATATTGATTTTAAAAGTGGCGAGCTAAATGTATTTATTCAGATCCCAACCAAATTGGCGATGTCTGAAAATGAAGTTAAAGAATATATCCGCAACTCGTTATGTCCTGCAGCCAACAGTAGAGTGTGGCAAGATGTACAAAATAACGACATGTATATTTACTTATATACAGATATGCCTCGCAGGGGCAAGTACGCTTTGTGTAATAGCTGATCATACGTAAATAAAAAGGGGCCATCAGGCCCCTTTTTTATTGTCTTACATATCAGGTTAACGTCGATTATCTACTCAAAAATAAAGCCATATATTAATAACTGCATTGCAAGCCACTTTATATCAGCAGAACATGTGCCCAGATTAGAGCAAAGACAACAAGTGGAAAGGTTGAACAGCAATAGCGCTTAAGACCGGACACATTACACTGCTTATTAAATTACCTGATACTGAAAATGCTTCCTGCTTATCTAATGGTAAACGTTGATAGCCTGAACTTTCGGGTAACTAGTTCCCCAATTTGAAAAGCAACCATTTCCGTAAATCGCAACATTCTTACCGGCCATAAACGCGGCAAGCAACGTTGAATAATGCCTCTTTCCACCTTCTGTACTGGTATCTATCCAGACAATTTGCTTTTGAGCACAGCCAATATTGTTAGCATCGTTTGCTGAAAAATAAACCCTCACTCCCATGGGCTCTGAATTTATAAAGTCGACACGTGCACTTCTATCTTTTGTTACCCATCCCGATGCTGACAGCGCGCTAAAACTGGTCGCAGCCAATAAAGCGCCAAAAATTACTTTTTTCAAATTTGTCCCTTATTTAAATTATCAATAAAAATTAGCAAAAATAATACCGTAACCATATGAGGTACGCAAAATTAAAAGCAGTTGTTGTTACTTTATTGTCTATTACTCCAACTCAAGCTTTGCTTTTTCAGTTAACTCGCTCGGTAGCTCGCGAGACACTGAGACACCCAGTTCTTTAAACTCCGAAGCCTGTTTAATCAAATTCCCTTTTCCGCTGTAGAGCTGAGCCATTGCTTTATCGTACCCTTCACGAGCCTTATCAAGCTGTTTTCCAACCCCTTCTAAACTATGCAAAAACGCATTCAGCTTGCCATAAAATTTTTCTGCACGCAGTGCCAGCTCTTTACTGTGTTTACTCTGTTCTTCAAAACGCCATAACTGTTTGACGATATTCAGACTCGTCAGTAATGTCGTAGGGGTAGCAATCAGCACTTTATTCTCTAGCGCATACTGATATAAATCGGGCGCATACTTGATAGCCTCAACAAAAGCAGATTCAACCGGAATAAACATAATGACCACTTCTGGCGAGTTCAAACCCGGCAATCGCTCATAAGATTTATCCCCAAGCTCTTTGACCCGGGCTTTCACCGCTTCAACATGTGCCACAATGGCCTGATTAGCGTCGCTATCTCGCTCCGCGTTTACATAACGGGTATAAGCATTCAAAGACGTTTTAGCGTCGACAACCAAATGACGCTGTTGTGGAAGGTAAACGATCACATCGGGACGATATTTACCTTCTTCGGTAGAAAAGCTGACTTCGCGCTGATAATCGTTGCCCGGGCGCAAACCTGCGCTGTCCAGTACGTTCTCTAACATCAGTTCGCCCCAGTTACCCTGAGTTTTCTTTTGTCCCTGTAGCGCATTAGTGAGTTTACTGGCCTGCTCGGTAATGGCCTGATTGTTTGCCTGCAAGTGCAATAACTCGGTACGTAGCGCCGCTCTTTGTTTCAGCTCTTCGCTATGAATAGCCTCCATTTTATCCCGAAAGCCTTTGAGCTCTCCCTGAACGGGTTGTAATAACTGAGAAATTTTGTCCTGACTGTGGCGAGCAAACTTTTCACTTTTATCTTCAAAAATCTGTGTGGCCAGGTTTTCGAACTCCTGCTTAAGAACTAACTTAGACTGCTCCAGCTGTGTCAGCTGCGCATCAAAAGACTGCTGTTTCTGTACCAGCGTGGTTTTGACATCAGTTAGTTCAAGTTCAAGGCGATGCGCATATGCTTGAGTATCCTGCGCCATGTCTTCGGCTTTTTGCCAGCGCGTCTGTAATTCGTTGGCCTGGCTTTGTTTTTCAGCCAGTCTTGCTTGAAGCTGCTGGCAATCACCGTGTAGTTGCCAGTGTTGAGTCTGTGCCTGTTTTAGTTCATCACTGCGCTGTGCGAGCTGCGCCTGTAACTGCTCGTTTTGCATCTCGAGCTGTTGCCGGCATGTCGCACTTCTTTGCCGAATCAAAAAATAAAGCGGAGCAAAAATACATGAAGCAAGTACAGTGCCTGTACCAAGTAAAGTAAAAATATGAGCGGGAGAGAGGGAGACTAAACTAGACCAAAACATAGGCATTCTCTTGATGTGACTATGTTTAGATAATATCAATTACACAGCCTAAATGCCTATTATATTGTGCTTTTCCAGAAATTAGTTTTAACAAGATGCGGCGCATGCGCGCCGTCTTTTATGCGTCGAGCTGTTGCTCATTGAAGCGATAACCTGCGCCATACACTGACTCGACTATCTTGGGCGAACAATCGATTTGCTTTATCTTTTTACGAATATTTTTGATGTGGCTGTCAATCACGCGATCGGAGATATCAAAGTTATCAGGCTGAATATGGTCCAGGATCTGCTGACGCGAAAACACGCGGTTCGGAGACTGATACAACATGGCAAACACATCAAACTCAACTTTTGTCAGAGACAATGTGTTGCCTTTGATAGCGACAATGAGCTGATCAACATCGACGACGACTGCGGCTTCCTGAGCGGCGCTAGGAGCGCCCTGACAGCGACGTAGTATCGCTTTGATGCGCATGACCAGCTCAGCGGCACTGAATGGCTTACAGACGTAATCATCGGCACCAAACTCCAACCCCTTCAAACGGTCAGCCTCAGATACCTTAGCTGTGAGCATGACGATAGGAACCATAGAAAACTCGCGGATCTGTCGCATGCATTCAACACCATCCTGATTTGGCAGCATGATATCCATTAGAATGGCTTCAGGGTTATTTGCTCTCACCCAGTCGACCACCAGAGCACCATCAGCAATATGAGAAATTTCGAATCCAGAAGCTTTAAAAAACAGCATTACCTGCTCTGCAATATCGTAATCATCCTCAACGATAAGAATATGGTGCTTTGAAGTCATTTAGCCTCTCGATTTAGCCTTAAGTTGTGAAAGCTGCCTTTTAACCTGACCTTTTAATTTATCTGACAGTGTTTCGTCAAACAGCAGCATGGTCAAAATACTCGCCAGATCTTCTGAACTGGCTACCTCATTCAGTAGATCATAATCACACTGTGACTGAGGTTCAATAAAGTTTAACTGTGAAATTGTATTTTCGTAGCACAACATAGCTCGCCCCTTGAGTCCATCACGTCCTAATTCGCCAATATGGTCATTAAAGTAAAACAATGTGGATCAAATATGGAACAGCTAAAAAATGCACAAAAAAAAGCCGGTTAACTGTTAACCGGCTCGATACAATACTTGTATTTAATAGGGGGAAATCAACAATATGCTTACTACACACTAGGCGTTAACAACAAGCATAATGATAGACCTCACCGGGTTCTAAAAAGTTCAGAAAAAAATTAGTTTTTTATCATTTCGAGCATTTGCGCTTCATTGAACTGGGTCAAATTCACTCCTGCATCGGCAAATAATGCATCGACCAACGCCTGCTTGTCTTTTTGCATTTGATAGACTTTTTGCTCAATCGAGTTAGCAATGATCAGCTTGTAGACGAATACAGGCTTATCCTGGCCAATTCGATAGGCTCTGTCGGTTGCCTGATTCTCAACGGCGGGGTTCCACCAGGGATCAAAATGGATCACTGTGTCAGCCTGGGTCAGATTCAGACCCGTCCCACCCGCTTTAAGGCTGATCAGAAAAACATCGACCTCTCCTTCAGTGAACTTTGCAATCACCTTGTCCCGCTGGCGCGTTTGCCCCGTGAGCATGGTGAAAGGAATGTTTAACCCGTCGCAATGGCTGGCTATCATATCGAGTACACTGGTGAACTGGCTGAAAATAATCACCTTACGACCCTCTTCGAGGAAGATCGGTAAGTGACTAGACAACCAATCAAACTTAGCGCTGTTAAATGGCTGCGTTTTGTCTACCAGACTAGGATGGCAACAAATCTGACGTAGCTTTAACAAGGCATCTAAAAAGGCCAGCTTGCTGCGCTCAACACCCTGCTCTTTGAATAAATCAAGCAGGCTTGATTCAACCTTAGCCTGAACCTGGTTGTACATGTCTGCCTGATCACCACTGAATTCAAGCTTCTTAACCAACTCAGTTTTCGCTGGTAGCTCCCGCACAACCTCTGACTTTGTTCGACGCAGAATAAAAGGCGCAATCAGAGACTGTAACTCTTTAGCGCGCCGGGTATCGTTTTCTTTCTCAATGGGATGTTGAAAGTAATGCTTAAATTGTTGTTTTGTACCCAGTACATCAGGCATCACAAAATCGAGCAGCGATTTAAGTTCGAGCAAATTATTCTCAACAGGAGTACCACTTAGGCACAACTTAAATTCCGCTGATAGCTGTTTAACACACTTGGAAATTTGCGCCGTCTCATTTTTGATGTACTGCGCTTCGTCGAGCACAATAGAGTCAAACTCCAGCTCGGAATAGTGCGCCAGGTCGCGTTTTAATAAAGGATAAGTGGTAATGATAAACCGTGCGTTAGCCACCTGATTGAGTTGCTTGTCACGCTGAGCACCATGGACCGTCAACAAGGGAAGATGTGGCGCAAAGCGGCGGAATTCGTTTTGCCAGTTCCCAACCAGACTGGTTGGGCACACTATCAAAGACGGCTTTGTCACCAGAGTGTTATGCTGGGAAATGAAATAAGCGATCACCTGAAGGGTTTTACCCAGGCCCATGTCGTCGGCGAGGATCCCGCCCAGCTGATGACGGTTCAGAAATCTTAGCCAATCCACCCCCTGAACCTGATAATCACGCAGCGTGAAATGTTCACCCGTGCTGGATACACCCATAGCACCCGAGGCGTCCGGTTTACTTAGCTCTTCCAGATAATCTAGCAGGCGAGGGTCGTCCGACACACTTTCAACTGCTCCAAGATCAAATAACTTACTGGCATAGGAGAGCGGGAACTTGAACTGCGAGCTTGATAGATAATAACTAAACCGGGATTTAAGCTGCAATAACTCATCATACACCGCCTTAGGGATAGCGTAGAATTGCTCTGCGATGTTTATGTACTGGTAAACATTGGCCAGAGAATTCACTTCATGAGACGGTACTTTATCCCAATCAAGCGTAACCAGCTTATCATCAAACAGCACACGACCAATGACATGATGTTTCTTATCCCGTTTAAGTACCAGGGTAACTTTAGGGGTCAATACCGGACGACCACCTTGTAGCTCGTCAACCTGCCATAGCTTGCTTTGCAAGTAAGGGCGGACTTCGCTATTGAACCAATGATATGTCACATCATCATCATGCGGCAGTACAAAGTGATTTTGCTGTGCGGAAAACCCAAGCCCATTTAGCATTTTTTCACAACGATTAAGTTGCTTAGCTTTTGAGTGACGGCCTTCTTTATCGAGTAGGGACAATGCCAGTTTCAAAGGGGCGCCAGGCTCTATGCTTAACTTGGCCACCAGCTTATCTTTGTTGACCAAATGCTCGTGTCCCTGAGGCGGTGGAACTATGTTATCGGCAAAAACATCCTGAAAGCGTTTTATCACCGCTTCAATCTTCGTCGCGTTGATAAGTGGCATGGTATGCAGGTGCGCAATCTCCTGGGCACTTAACTCAGACTCAATACGGCCTAACACCATATTCTCAGTGTCCAGATAAACTGGGGGATCTGTTTTAATCAGTTGCCATTGCTCCACTCCGGTTAAATAACTGGTGAGCCGATATTCATCTCGCTCCTTTTCCCAGCCAAACTCCAGATGCTGCTTATGACCAAATGCGAGAGGCTTGCGACTGCTCTGATAAAAACAACGCTTGCTCTGCACCAACTGTTGTAAGGCAGAAAAGCCCCAACTCCCGGAAAGTTCAAAGTGGCCTGGTGTATTTTGCGAACGGATCCAGGAAAATAACCTGAAATCGCTCTCTAATATATCTTTTGGCGGCACTTGGCTATTAAGTTGATGCTCAGTCAATGCACGACCCAACGGATATATTCCGTCTGGCTTTTGTGGTGTGGTTTTAGGATTAACCAGTAACTCATTACCACGTGATTCAAGCACGAATAGCAATACATTGGTCACGTCCAGATCATTGACCTGCTGCAATTGAGCCAGCTCATTAAACCAATCATTGACCAGGTAGGACTCACCAAAGCCACCGGAATGATCGATTTTTAGTTTAAGCAACACCGCTGCGATATGACGGCACTTTGGATTATTTGAACAAGTACATTGTGCCTCAACGGATGGGGTGCCTTTTACCTGTTCAATCTTGATATGCTGAGTAAAGGTGTTACCAAAGTTGCCCATGACCTGGGCGTCTATTTTAGTAAAATCTTCAGAGTGCTCCAAAAAGCAGATCTGCTCATCGTGCAAATACTGTTTAGCCTTGCTTAACAAGGCAGCATTAAAATACTGTTTGAGAAATCGCTCTGACAATGGAAACTGAGTCGACTGTTCCTGCTTAATTTCCTCAAATAGTGCTAGAAGTTGCTCTTTAGATAACTGCGAAGACATTCGTTTACAATAAAAAAGACGTAAAAGAGCAGTATATGAAATTACGTATTTGAGCTAAAGGGCAAAATGGCGATAAATTGGGAAAAAATGACTGGTTGGATGACAACTGACGCGGGAAAGTACGAAAAACGGCCGATAAATCCGGCCGTTAGTGATTAATTAAAACTTGCGAGTAATTTCTCTAATTGCTCCAGACGTTTTTCTGTCATAACGCGATCATCTATTTTTACCGTAATGGCGCCACTTTTAATGTTCTTTTGCACTTTGACATAGTCATTTTCGAGTAATGCGATATTTCTGGCTTCAGCCTTAGAAAAGGTCGTCAGATAGTTGGTGAGCAATACCGCACGCTTCTCGTCACTTACCGGATCTGTGGTGAGTTGCTCAGGATTGTATTCAGCCACTTTCTGTTTAAACGCGTCGTTATGATCCTGGATCGCAGCAATTAGCTTTTTAGCGGCTTCCCGACCTAAATGGTTTGCAGTCGGATACAGGCCCACTACGTCAACAGGGATCTGCTCAAAAGCTTTTAAAGAATCTGCGATGGCTGTGTGTGATAAGCCTTCGATTGCCGCAATTTCACGATATGAGCCTTTCTTTCCTTGCTGGATAAGTGCCTGCTTTGTCTGAGAAAAAGCTTTGCCCTGCTCCCATAAGCTAGGCGCAATATACTGGTCCGAAGACACAGACAATACTTTTGCGTCTTCATCAGTGAAATCTGCAGAAGTCAAAATTACATAATCAGCGCCACCCAATAAACAGGCTTTTCTACGTCTGGAGCCCGATAAAACCTCATGCACAGGACCCTTTTCCCAACACAAAGCGGGATGCAAATTTCGCTTATCAGATTCGATCGCAGGTAAAATATCAGCAACTGAACGTTCATTCAGCAGTGTTTGGTCACGTCGGTTATCACCATAAACCCGGGTGCTCTGAGTAATCTCATTATGTTTGATCACCTTACAGATCAAAGTGATCGTTCTATTTGGATCGCTAGGAGCCGGCATAGTGATCACATCGCCTACTTTGGCCTGATCTAAAAGATCATCCAGGCTACTTCCTTCAACGGGTGTTGCAAATGGGTCGATGCGAGTGTCGTTTTTACGTTTTCTAGCCATGAAATAGTTTACCTGCTTACTGATCGAGTGATGACTGAGTTGAAGGCCAATTTGAACGGATCAACATTTCGAGTTCATCAACCACGTCTTTAATGTTTTCTTGAGATTTGATCAACGACTCACGACTTGCCAGTGAATCTGACGTTTTCTGATCGAATATTGTATTGAACGAAGAAGAGCTCGCCGTAATCGCAGAGCTATGGTTAATAGGATAACTCATTACCTGGCGGCCAAAGGCGCTACGAACATCTTTAACTATGTCCCGCTGAGAATGGTTACCTTTCACATAGTTAGTTACCAGGAACTGCATAAAGTCCCAACCTTCATGTCCAAGTGCAGCCACCGTATGGTAAATTTCACCCAATCGCTTTAGATATTTATTATTCGCATCGAAGTCGACCGCTTCTGGGTGCACAGGTATTAGCATCGCCGTAGACGCCATCAATGCATTGTAGAACATGAAATTAAGAGAAGGGGCTGTATCTATCAGGATAATATCAAATTGCTCTGAAACTGGCTCTATGACCTTCTCTTTTAACTTATGGTAGTGACGGGTTTGAGTGTAGCTTGAGGACTCTTTTAGTTCTGTGGCTGTCTCATGCTCAAAATAAAAATCGTCCATTCCTGATGGTAATACACGAATATTTGGAATATGTGTTTCTCTGAAAGCATCGGACACTAATTGATCCCATGTTTCACCTTCGTCGAGCTCAATACAATCCCGCATTAGATCGCCGACAGTAATGGGTTCTGGATCTTGTGAAGGAAAAAAGCTTGATGATGATCCTTGAGGATCCAAATCAATGATCCCGATGCGATAACGTTTAATATTTGTTGTTGCGAGCGCTGCTGCAATATTCACCAAGCTAGTTGTTTTACCACACCCACCTTTTAAACTATTGATTACGATAACCTGAAGTTTATCCTCAGATTTTCTATGATCAGCCTGGATCCCCAGAATTTCAGCCATCGAAAAGATATTAGCGAGTGTATAAGCATAATGACCATTTGCGCCTTTCTGAATTGCCAGGTGGTCAAAATCACCTTGATCATGACGCCTTTTTAGTGTTCTGTTATTTACACCGAGTAAATCAGCCGCTGCTTTTTGTGTATAGGTGCGAAGTTCTTTATCTTCACTTTTTAGGTGCGCACGATAATGCTGAATCCGGCCTTCAAGGGATTTTTCAGCGACTTCAGCGGTTGCTTTCAGCAGCCGGTACGTAGAGAGCGCGTTGCTATTGATAGACATACGTTATTTCCTTCAAATGATGGCTATTATTATAATGTCCATTACTTTTGCAGTAAACATAAAAAAACAAAGACATCCATATTGATTGCTTGCTTAAAGAATAAATAAATAAGATTAGAATTGGTTAGATCTATAGGTATTAAAGGCTAAGGGGTCTATAAACAAACTTATCCTATTGTTTTTATTGAATATATATATTAATAGTTGGATCAAGATAATACTTGGTTAAGATCAGATCTTTGCGTACTTATAGATCGTGTTTTTACCAACCTGCTTCCAAAAAACAACGGTTATCACAGCTTATGCACAACGTTATCCACTTTTTGAGGTGCTTAGATCCATATTTTACTAAGTTATTTCATAGAGTTATACACTTTTATAAGATCCTTAAGGTGTTTCAATCGGTATAGATCTGATCTCTACTTAGAATAGATCGGATCCTTACTAGCTGGATCGTGTTTTATCCACAATGACTCAAAGATGAGGCTACATTTGGCTGACCTGAACATGAAACTAAGGGGTTTTAAGGGGATTTCGAGCAGCAGTTGGTATAATATGGATCCTGAATTATGCATCAGTTAGTAAAAAATTGATCTCATCTTGGTTTTTTTGCCTAGATCACTTTTTTACTAACTTAAACAATTAACTTTTGATCGTGAATGTGTTGTCATTAACCGTCACAGAATTCTGGAAGTAATAAAATGAGCCGCAAGGTAAACATCTCCGTTGATAATTTACCTGATTCCCTTAGAGGTCAGATCCATGGTGTTGAAAGTGCAACTGATAACGAGAGTTTAGCGTTGTTCACTGATAACAAAGATGTACGCGTTTCGCTGGAAAGTCCTAACCATGGTTTGCGAGCTTACTCTAACACCTTTAATCACTATGATCTTTGGGGTCGCTTTGTTCGCTCTGGTTACAAAAAATTACCTCTAGAAGAGGCTCCAAAGAAAACAATTATTTCCAGGCGTATTTCTGAAAAGGTCGATGGCATACTGTATGACGGTGAATTAAAAATCACTCCTGCGGTTGTGAGTAGTAAAAAAGATGGCGAAGAAGCTGAGTTCTTAGTCTGGCCATCGGACAGAGAAGAGAAGGTTGAACGGGCACTAATTCGTCTTGCTTCGAAAGGTAAGATAGTCAAAATAAATTTTAAGTCCGGTATTCAATATGCGGTAATTTTTTCTATGAATGAGTTGGCCCAAGAGCTAAAAGCTGTAGGTCAATCAATGCCTTACCCACAGATTAAGGAGTCTTTAGAGGCGCTTCAAGGGTCTAAACTTTCGTTCAAATATCGGGCTACGGACACTAAAAGTACAGATATTGATGACTCTTTTTACGAGTCAAATATGAACTTTTTGTCTTCTTTGCATTTTAGTGGAAAGAAAGGTCAGGGCGGAAACGTAAAATGTGTAGCCTGTCTAAATGCTTTCGTTCATAACATGATCGATAATTTAGAATATAAAGGCTACTACTTCAACAGCGCACAAGAGCTTAAACGTGGTTTATCACGTTGGATGATGCTACGTCTATATCATTTGTGGAGATATGCCGCGCCTGGTAAAACGTACCATTTTCGACTTTTATCCATTATGGAAAAGTATGGTTCTATCTATCCAGACGATGAAATAACCGACAATAAATTGAAAGCGTTACGCAGAGATATGACTACAACTATGAAAGACCTGATCGAAAAAGGGGCGATATCTGAGTACCATATTTCAAATGTAAAAGATGATAAAAGTGGCAAAATCATCGATTATGTGTACGAAATGCACCCATCTGCACAGTTCTGTGACGAAATATTAGCATTAAACAAACATAATAAGCGTATTGAAATTCAAGGTGGTAAGCGCATTGTTGAAAATGCTGAAATCATCGATGAAGATACCCTTGAAGAAATAGTTAAAAAATAGCCTGTAGATAAAGTAAGCTTTTAGCTTGGTTTGATCTATAAAGAACGCTTGATTATGTTAAATAGTGATATTTTGTTTTATATTTATACAATCCCCTTAAAAGATTGTACACAATGTACCGTTTTTCTGCTTATCTAAAGGTTCTTTTGATTAAATATGTATAAATGTGTTTGTTTTTTAGACCAATCAATATAAAAGCTTATAAGTAGTAGCATATATTCATTCATTTATGATGTGTTCTTTCGTGATTGCTGGTTATTCTTTGCCAGGCCGCAGGGGACTGAATCTGGTGGAAATGACTATCACTATTTTGGCTTTTCTGACAGGATCAACAGCTCTTAAATCTTGGGTAACTGTTAGGAGGGAGCAAGGTGTAGTGGTGTGCGTTGAAAATGTTCTTATTACTTACACCAATGATGTGTTCTTTTGTGGTTGCTGGACATCCCTTTACATTTGGTAGTATGGGACTGAATTCTGTGAAAATAGACATCACGGCTTTGGGTTTTGTGACAGGATAAACAACCTTTGTATCTTGGGTAACTGTTAGGAGGGAGCAAGGTGTAGTGGTATACGTTAAAAATGTACTTATTATATATTTCAATGATGTGTTCTTTCGTGATTGCTGGTTATTCTTTGCCAGGCCGCAGGGGACTGAACCCGGCGAAAATGGACATCACGGCTTTGGGTTTTGTGGCAGGATAAACAGCCCTTGTATCTTGGGTAACTGTTAGGAGGGAGCAAGGTGGAGGGGTGTGCGTTGAAAATCTCCTAATTATACAATTCAATGATGTGTTCTTTCTGGGTTGCTGGATATTTTTTGCTAAGCCGTAAGGAACGGAAACTGGCGACAATGACCATCATTGCTTTGGCTTTTCTGACAGGATCAACAGCTCTTAAATCTTGGGTAACTGTTAGGAGGGAGCAAGGTGGAGGGGTGTGCGTTGAAAATCTTCTTAATACTTATATCAATGATGTGTTCTTTTGTGGTTGCTGGACATCCCTTTGCATTTGGTGGCATGGGACTGAACCCGGCGAAAATGGACATCACGGCTTTGGGTTTTGTGGCAGGATAAACAGCCCTTGTATCTTGGGTAACTGTTAGGAGGGAGTAAGGTGGAGGGGTGTGTGTTGAAAATGTTCTTATTACTTATATCAATGATGTGTTCTTTTGTGGTTGCTGGATATCTTTTGCTAAGCCGTAAGGAACGGAACTTGGCGACAATGACCATCATTGCTTTGGCTTTTCTGACAGGATCAACAGCCCTTGTATCTTGGGCAACTGTTAGGCGGGAGCAAGGTGGAGGGGGGGTGTTGAAAATGTTCTTATTACTTATATCAATGATGTGTTCTTTTGCGGTTGCTGGACATCCCTTTGTATTTGGTGGCATGGGACTGAACCCGGCGAAAATGGACATCACGGCTTTGGGTTTTGTGGCAGGATAAACAGCCCCTGTATCTTGGGTAACTCTTAGGCGGGAGCAAGGTTGAGGGGTGTGCGTTGAAAATCTCCTTATTATATAATTCAATGATGTGTTCTTTTTGGTTGTTGGATATCCTTTGCTTTTGGCAGCATGGGACTGAACCCGGCGAAAATGGACATCACGGCTTTGGGTTTTGTGGCAGGATCAACAGCCCTTGTATCTTGGGTAACTTTCAGGAGTGAGAAGGGGGCTGTGGTGTCTGTTGAATATATTTTCGTTATTTAATTTTCATGATGTGTTCTCTTTTGGTTGCTGGACATCCTTTTGCATTTGGTGGTATGGGACTGAACCCGGCGAAAATGGACATCACGGCTTTGGGTTTTGTGGCAGGATAAACAGCCCTTGTATCTTGGGTAACTGTTAGGAGGGAGCAAGGTGGAGGGGTGCGCGTTGAAAATGTTTCTATTACATATTTTTATGATGTGTTCTTAATGGTTACTGAATATCCTTTGCTAGGCCGTAAGGGACAGAACCTAGCGAAAATGGACATCATTGCTTTGGCTTTTTTTATAGGATCAACAGCCCTTGTATCTTGGGTAACTGTTAGGAGGGAGCAAGGTGGAGGGGTGAGCGTTGAAAATGTTCTTGTTACAAATTTATATGATGTGTTCTTCATGGTTGCTGAATATCCTTTGCTAGGCCGTAAGGGACGGAACCTGTGGAGATTGGCTGTCACTATTTTGGCTTTTTGACAGGATCAACAGCGCTTGTATCTTGGAAAACTTATAGAAGGGAGAAACGTGTAGAGTTATGTGCTGTGAAAACAGGTATGTTACTTCCAATAATGATGTGTTTTATGTGGTGACTACTTATCTATGTGCGGAATCGCTGTGGCATTTGTAACCATGAAATGTCATTCGGTGTGAGATATTTGTGTATTGAGAAATTGTCACTTCAAAGCTTTATTTGTAAGTGCTCACTTCATAATTTGAAGCCATTTGTTCGACTTCTAAAGTTAAATAGTAATCTTGTACGGATCAAACGAGTCTATGCAAGGCCAAGATATTGTTGTTAACGTAGTAAAGAACGAGCACATTTCAAACGAAATGTCATATGTAAGTATGTATTTACTTACATAAATGGGAGATATGTGTTTGCCTACAAGCGTGTTGGATTTGATTTAAAAAAGAATCTTATTCGATTAAACTAATCCAATAGCAACTTTCATCTAGAGCCTAAAGGTATCTAAGCATATAGAAAAGGTCGAGATAACATGGAGTATCTGATATTTTTATTACGTAATTAAATTATACTTTTATCTTACTGTAAAGATCTAATCAAAAGGTATTAATTTTTCTGAGCTTATCTATAAAAATCACATCAGGCCAATACAGTTAACCAAAGCGATCTTTATAGAACTGAGATAAATTTTTCTTTTTCCAAAACACTCTAACTGCTTATTACGTTTTCCAGATGACCACAATGAAATGTTTAGCTTTTATACAGAACTTAAATAAGGTTAACTATTAATCGTTTCCAAATAGATTCTTTCTATCAGGTAATTGTATTCCTTTTTTCTGGGGTCGTTGCTGTCACGACTATAATTTTTTAATTCGCCAATCTTAGTTTCTTTTTGAGGGTTTAGCAAAACAAAAGGTAATGCGCCGCTAACGTGATATCTATTTTTGGCGCTAAAACGGACATTTACTTCCGGGCTAACTCTTGTAGGACGTCTGATCCTCAACTTTGCAGAATCAGGGAGGCTGGAAACTCTAACACGTTCTTGCTCTACAATTGACTGCCAATTATTTTGATCAATTGCTCTTGGGTTCGTGTACTGGGAAGACCTTTGAAGTATATCTAGAGCAGCTTTTTTTGAAAGTGTTTTGGTAGAATGTTTGGTCATCCAGGTGAATCGAACTGAATAGGGAACAGCTTCCTCGAAATGTATTTTTCTATATGCAGCGAGCGTGACTAAACTGGGAACGGCACTGTGCACAGCTTCAAATCTTGCATCGTTATTTGTAATTTCAAGAATCAGTTCTTTGAAGGCATCCTTTGCTAAATTTATTTCAACCAATCTATTCCGTATCTCATTTTTGGGATCATTAACCAGAAGTATCCCGGGATGTCTTGTGAGAACTTTGCCACTTTCTTTTTTATCAAGAAAAAGATCTTTATAAGAAGAGATGCTATGGTTGGATGCATCCTGGCCTGTTAATTTTTCCACATGGATACTATCAGGTGCCGAGAGCTCGTCTTTTTTTTGTACTGGAGGCAATTTGAAATAGTAAGCTTGTGTCACGTCTGCTTGTTTAATTTCTTCACAAAATAAAGAGATTTGCTCAAAAAGGTAATCAAAATGAGAGCGTATAGAAAGCTTGCTTTTCATAATTTAGAGCCTGATTTTTAGGATAGATAAGCATTATACACTTTGTTAGTAGAAAACTTAATGAACATGTGATTTTGATAAACGTTTTTCTAGTTTTACTAATTTGCTGAAATAGTAATGTATGATGTGTTCCTTTTTATAATAAACATAATTGGTCACTTAAGCAATATTAGTCCATCTTTATTACCTCTCATCTATGTCCATC
The DNA here is from genome assembly GCF_030125445.1 of Pseudoalteromonas ardens. Classification (NCBI taxonomy): domain Bacteria; kingdom Pseudomonadati; phylum Pseudomonadota; class Gammaproteobacteria; order Alteromonadales; family Pseudoalteromonadaceae; genus Pseudoalteromonas; species Pseudoalteromonas ardens. The sequence goes on along the minus strand of NZ_JASJUV010000001.1, from coordinate 516,743 downwards.
ATTTAACACTAATTCGACTAGCTAAATTTTGTCCCAGTAGTGCAGGAAGTAAGGTTAATATATGAATTGGCAGATACTTAGCTTGAGATATATATCTGGTTTTATAGTAAGGGGACATATAGATACATAAAAATATGATTGTGATGTATCTAAGTAGAAACTTTATTGAGATATTGTAATGAGCAAAGCACTGTATTTTAAGTTTAGTTATTCTTAACGATATAGAAATTACTGAGTTTACGGGTTCTCTATATTTTTCAACAGTTTCAATAATAATCAAAATACTGATAAAAGGCTTTCTCATTAAATGTTACGTAGGTACAAATTTAAGCAAAGCTAAAATTTTTAACGTTGTACCGTATTCGTCGTTGTTGTTTAACTTTATATGGTGTTTTTTCTTAGAACATCAGACTAACTTAACCTTAAACGATCAGATCTCAAATGCATAAGCCGAGGTTGAACTTTTAAAACAAGCGTACCACCAACTAGCGCTATTATAACAAAGCTCTCATCGCGATAAGCAACACCGAACTTTTTCTGAGACGCAATTGAACAGTGCAAAACACACGGCACCACTCCTGTAAAGGGCGAAAAAATTAATTCTCTAAGCTCTGGCAGTTCCCTTCTGACCTTCGTCCTGTGAATTACAGGTATTGAATTATAGTTGATAGTAACGGTTAAGAGCCTTCGAAAACGGCGCGTGCTATGTAAGCACGAATAAATGCCGTAACTGAGGAAGGGAATATCTGGTCGACAACGTAAACTCGTAGCAAATCGTAGGCGCTGAGTTGCCCAAAATTTCTGTCGCGGATTCAGGAGTTCCGGGTGGCTTAACGATTGAATCAATGTTTAGCGAGATTAGCTCCATTAAAGCTGATGGTTTTACTGGAGTAAGCAGCCAAGAATCGATAAAAACAGCTGCTTGGTTTTCGAAGTATGTTGAAGCGAAGCTACTAAATTGTATGTCTGAATACCAGGTAAAAAGCTGACAATAACAGTGTCATCAGTAGCTATCTGGATTTGACCAGTAAGGCCTCTAATTTCGGTCACTTGTCTGATGTCTATGCTTCTAGCATTGATCATATAGCACTACTTTTTTAAAGCTTACTAATCTTGGAGACCTATCAGAAAGTAATGCATATTTAACATAATTCCAATGTTCTATTTTTGGTATCGGATATTTCCGAGGTTAAGAACAAAGGAGAGGAAAACTGAGCTTTCCGGAGACTTGTTTTTTAAATATGCAGTTGCTGAGTATCTTTTTTTTTTGTTTATAGTATGATGTGTTCTTTGTTTTTTGAATTATCCTTTAAATTCTTCGAAAGATCCTTGAAGCATCAGCGTCTATAAGGTACCTTGCCTTTGAGGTAACTAATGAGGAATGAGGAAAAAATATGAAGCCTTGGAGTCCAGATAGCTGGAGAGATCACCCGATAGTTCAGCAGCCTGAATACCCAGATAAAATTGAGCTAGAGTCAGTAGAGAAACAAATTAATGCTGCTCCACCTTTGGTGTTTGCTGAGGAAACACGTAGCCTTTATAAAAGCCTGGCAGACGTATGTGAAGGTAAAGCATTCTTACTACAAGGAGGCGATTGTGCGGAATCCTTTGCAGACTTTAGCGCCACTAATATCAGAGACACATTTAAAACACTCTTGCAGATGGCGGTCGTTCTTACATATGGCGGAAAATGCCCGGTTGTCAAAATAGCAAGAATGGCTGGGCAATATGCTAAGCCAAGGTCTTCAGATTTTGAGACTATCAATGGCGTTGCTTTACCGTCATACCGGGGTGATATCGTCAATAGCTTCGAATTTACAGAAGAGGCGCGTATACCAGATCCCAAGAGATTGCTGACTGCATACCATCACAGCGCGTCTACACTGAACCTGTTGCGAGCGTTTGCACAAGGTGGTCTTGCGGACCTGCATCAAGTTAGCCGTTGGAATATGAGCTTCGTTGCAGCGAATCCAATGAAAGAAAAGTTTCAACAGCTTGCGAACCGGATCCAGGAAGCTTTAGAGTTTATGGAAGTATGTGGCATCGACGCCACCGTTGCGCCAAGCCTCAAAGAAACACATCTATATACGTCTCATGAAGCGCTGCTGTTAGGATATGAACAGGCACTTACTCGCCGTGATCACCTCAGTGGCGATTGGTACGATTGTTCAGCGCATTTCGTCTGGATTGGTGAAAGAACAAGGCAGCTAGACCACGCACATATCGAGTTTTTCAGAGGTATTAAGAATCCGATTGGTGTCAAGGTAGGCCCAGGTATGAAACCAGACGAGCTTATCCAACTTATCGACGCGCTCAACCCTGAGAATATCCCAGGTCGATTGACCTTAATAACTCGAATGGGTGCAGACATCTTGCCCGAAAAACTACCTGCACTAGTCAGAAAAGTTCAGGAAGAAGGCCGTAAAGTCGTCTGGAGTTCAGATCCGATGCATGGCAATACAGAAAAAGCCAGTACTGGATACAAAACTCGCAGCTTCAATAATATACTACGCGAAATCAGTCAGTTCTTCGCTGTACACAAAGCAGAGGGCTCTTATCCAGGTGGTGTACACCTTGAGATGACAGGTCAACACGTTACCGAGTGTATTGGTGGTGCTTACGGTCTTTCAGACGAAGACTTAGCCCAACGCTACCGTACTCAGTGTGACCCGCGCTTAAATGCAGATCAAGTTCTGGAGCTAGGCTTCCTGGTTGCAGACTTACTTAAAGACGCTAGAAATCGAGTCTAAAACACTAAAAAGGCCCTGCGGGGCCTTTTGTCTTAGTATTTACGTCTCTCCAGGTTTGTTTCTGACATGATCTTTGCAGAAATTTCTTCAACAGAGAATTTTGTTGAATTTAGGTAGGGGATCCTGTTTTTCTTAAACAGCATTTCAACTTCCCGCACTTCAATTCTGCATTGTCTAATGGATGCATACCGTGAATTGGCCATGCGCTCTTGTCTAATCGCTGACAGTCGCTCTGGGTCGATAGTTAAACCAAAAATCTTGTGCTTAAAGGCTGTCAGACATTTAGGCAGGGTACCTTTTTCCAAATCGTCTTCTGTCATAGGGTAATTAGCCGCTTTGATACCGTACTGTAAAGCAAGATAAAGGCTGGTTGGAGTCTTTCCGCTGCGGCTCACACCGACCAAAATGATATCCGCCTTTTCATAATCCTTAACATTTGCACCGTCATCATTGGCCAGAGCATAATTGACTGCATCAATCCTGAAGTCATAGGTAGCCTCATGAATGCTGTGTGTGCGATGTACTTTTGGAACAGGTGCAACTTTCAGTTCTCTTTTTACAATTTCACTAGAATAAGATAGGAAGTCATAGCACACGCCATCGGATGCCAAAATGATATCTGACAAAACGGGATTTACAAAAGTGAAAAATACCAGCGGTTTTTCGCCACTCGTTACCGCAGTCTCATTGATTAAATCTTTGATTTTTTCTGCTTTATCGACCGTTTCAACAAATGGAATGGTTTTATGATTAAAGTCCACAGGAAACATGGATAGGGTAGCATGGCCGAACACTTCTGATGTAATCGCCGTCCCGTCTGATATATAAAATGCAGTTCTCATTTTAACCTTTAAATTACTTTTTTAGTATTTTTTCGCGTCGCGGTTTACGTCGCTATGCTTTAAGTTGTAGAATGCCTTCGACCTATAGGAAGGTCAATTTTTCTCTCACATTTAATACAATTTGTTTTGGAGACAGTTCCGTGCAAGACTACGTTCTCTGGTATCAAGAATTAGGTATGCAAGACGTACCTAGAGTTGGTGGTAAAAATGCTTCTCTGGGTGAAATGATATCTAACCTTGCCAATGCAGGTGTACAAGTACCCGGTGGATTCGCGACAACGGCAGATGCCTTTAATGAATTCCTTGAGCAATCAGGCCTCAACGAAAAGATCCACACCATTCTAGATACTCTCGATGTTGACGACGTCAACGAACTTGCCAAAGTCGGCGCCCAAATCCGACAATGGGTAATCGACACACCATTCCAGCCAGAATTAGACCAAGCTATTCGTGAAGCTTACGCGTCGCTCCACGGTGATGAAAACAACGATGTCTCCTTCGCAGTGCGTTCATCAGCCACCGCAGAAGATATGCCAGACGCATCTTTTGCCGGACAGCAAGAAACTTTCCTGAACGTGAAAGGCATAGACGCAGTGATGGTTGCCATCAAACACGTATTTGCATCACTGTTTAACGATCGCGCTATTTCTTATCGAGTTCACCAAGGATACGACCACCGCGGCGTTGCGCTTTCTGCCGGTATCCAACGCATGGTCCGTTCTGACAAGGCATCATCAGGTGTTATGTTCACCATTGATACAGAATCAGGTTTTGAAGATGTGGTATTTGTCACTTCCAGCTATGGCCTTGGTGAAATGGTCGTACAAGGTGCTGTGAACCCAGATGAATTTTATGTCCATAAGCCAACCTTGGCTAAAGGCCTACCAGCGGTTGTCAGACGTAATATTGGTTCCAAAGCAATTCAAATGGTGTATTCAAACGATGAATCTCACGGTAAGCAAGTTGAGATCGTTGATATGGAACCAGAACTATCTAACAGATTCTCCATCACAGATAGCGAAGTAGAAGAACTTGCCAAGCAAGCTGTGATCATCGAAAAGCACTACGGCCGTCCAATGGACATTGAATGGGCTAAAGATGGCAACGATGGCAAACTTTATATTGTACAGGCTCGTCCAGAAACAGTGCGTTCTAATGAAGACGCCAACGTTATGGAACGCTATCAGCTTAAAGAAAAGTCAAACGTAGTTTGCGAAGGTCGCGCAATTGGCCATAAAATTGGTAGCGGTGTAGTACGTGTACTTAACTCTATCGATGAAATGGATAAAGTTGAGCAAGGCGACATCCTTGTGACAGATATGACAGACCCTGATTGGGAACCTATCATGAAGCGCGCTGCTGCGATCGTTACGAATCGTGGTGGACGTACTTGTCATGCTGCAATTATAGCTCGTGAGTTGGGTATTCCCGCTGTAGTTGGTTGTGGTAACGCAACGGATACCATCAAACATGGCGACGAAGTAACCGTTTCCTGTGCAGAGGGTGATACAGGTTACATCTACCAGGGTAAACTAGACTTTGAAGTTATTTCATCACGTATTGACTCCATGCCTGAAATTCCGATGAAGATAATGATGAACGTGGGCAACCCAGACCGCGCATTCGACTTCGCTAAACTGCCGCATGCAGGTATTGGTCTTGCTCGTCTAGAATTCATTATTAACCGTATGATTGGTGTGCACCCCAAAGCACTTATTAACTTTGATGCGCAGCCGGCAGATCTTCAAGCCGAGATTAAAGATATCATTGCAGGCTATGAGTCTCCAGTCGAGTTCTATATCGCAAAACTAGTTGAAGGTATTTCAACGCTTGGAGCTGCGTTTGCGCCAGAACGAGTTATTGTTCGTATGTCTGACTTCAAGTCAAACGAGTACGCAAACTTAGTTGGCGGTCAACAATACGAGCCGGAAGAAGAGAACCCAATGATTGGCTTCCGCGGTGCATCACGCTACATTTCGGAAGATTTCCGTGAATGTTTCGCGCTTGAATGTGAAGCAATCAAGCGCGTTCGCAACGGAATGGGTCTGGACAACGTCGAGATTATGATTCCTTTCGTTCGTACACTTGAAGAAGCGGCTCAGGTTATTCAGCTTCTTGAAGAGCACGGCCTTAAGCGTGGCGAAAATGGCCTGAAAGTAATCATGATGTGTGAATTACCTTCAAATGCACTTTTGGCTGAAGAATTTCTTGAATATTTTGATGGATTCTCAATCGGTTCAAATGACCTTACTCAGCTAACTTTGGGCCTAGACCGAGATTCAGGTCTGATTGCACACTTGTTCGACGAGCGTAACCCGGCTATCAAAAAGCTGCTTTCTATGGCTATTCAGACTGCCAAAGCAAAAGGCAAATACGTTGGTATTTGTGGCCAGGGTCCGTCGGATCATGAAGACTTTGCAGCTTGGTTGGTCGACCAGGGTATTGACTCTGTATCACTTAACCCTGACACAGTGCTTGAAACCTGGCTATATCTTGCAGAGCAAAATAAAGCTTAATAGAATTAGCTAGTTAAGAGGCCTGTTTTTGCAGGCCTTTTTTATTTTCAGATTATCTCAATCTTTTATCAAGTTGCATGCAAATTCTCTTAAATCCAGTCTGCGTTTTTTTCAAGTAACCCCTGGCCCATGAATAATTAAAGGACAAACAAAGTAGGCCGGCTAACAAAAAAACAATGGAAGGGCCTGGTACAACGATAAAAAGTAAAGCTAATAAGGCACAAACTGCAGCTAACACATTCAAAAGTAACTTTTTCATACCAACCTCGTGGGTTTTATAGTTACCTATAAGCGTACTTCATATCCCAAATACAATCTTTTTCTAAATGTAACAAAACGAAAAATTCCGGATTTGTAATGGCACTCAACATGATACAATGCTACTAAAGCAATAATTTATTACCGTCATGATTGCCGAAATTACCCAGCAGGATTCTGCCAATACATTACTAACTGACTACATCAAAAAGATCACAGGCCAGGGCTTTAGCGGAGATACCGATACAAGTTACGCAACCAGGATCGTAACCGCCACTGATAACAGCATTTATCAGGAAATTCCCCAGGCTGTTATCTATCCTCGTAACTCAAAAGATGTACAGGTCGCGATGCAAGTTGCATCACTGGACCCATTTCTTTCGTTAAGTTTCGGCCCTCGAGGTGGTGGTACCGGTACCAATGGCCAGTCACTTACACCTGGTATCGTTGTTGATTTATCTCGTTACATGCGCGAGATTCTTGAGATCAACGAAGAAGAAGGCTGGGTAAAAGTTCAAACCGGCGTAATCAAAGATCAGCTCAATGATTTTCTAAGACCATATGGCTTCTTTTTTGCACCCGATCTATCCACCAGTAACCGCGCCACTATAGGTGGAATGATAAATACAGATGCCTCTGGACAGGGTTCGCTTGTTTACGGAAAAACGAGTGATCACGTGCTTGAACTGAAGACAATCCTTGTCGACGGTACGGAGCTAAACACCAGCAAGCTTGAACTTGAAAAAGCACAGATACTCGCTAAACAAACCAATCGGGTTGGTGAAATCTATAATACTGTTCTAAATAGCTGTAAGGAAAATCGAGACCTCGTACTAGAGAAATTTCCCAGACTCAATCGCTTTTTAACCGGCTACGATCTGGAAAACGTTTTCGACGAACAAATGACAACCTTCGATCTGAGTCGAGTGATCACAGGTTCAGAGGGATCACTTGGTATTGTCACTGAAGCCAAGTTAAATGTAACTCGTATTCAGCCGTTTAAAACACTTATCAATATTAAATACGATTCGTTCGAGTCCGCACTCAGAAATTCACCATTTTTGGTCGCTGCGAATGCCACTTCAGTTGAAACTGTTGACAGTAAGGTCCTTAATCTTGCGAAGCAGGATATCATCTGGCATTCAGTATCGGACTTAATATCCGATGTACCTGGTGTTGACGTTCAGGGACTCAACATGGTTGAGTTCAACGGAGAAACACCCGAAGAAATCGAACATAAAGTATCTTCACTGTGTAAACAACTAGACCTCCTCATTAATAATAAAGAAGCAGGGGTTGTCGGTTATCAGCTCACCAATGATAAGTCCGATATTCTTAAAATTTACGCGATGCGCAAAAAGGCGGTTGGTTTACTTGGTAATACTAAAGGTAAACAAAAGCCGCTGGCGTTTGCGGAAGATACTGCCGTACCACCAGAAAACCTCGCTGATTTTATATTGGAATTTCGAGCGCTATTGGATAGCAAGGGTTTACACTATGGTATGTTTGGCCACGTTGATGCTGGTGTACTCCATGTTCGTCCGGCTCTGGATATGTGTGATCCGGAACAAGAGAAATTACTTCGAGAAATTTCAGATCAAGTAGTTGCCCTGACCGCCAAATATCGCGGGCTTATGTGGGGTGAACATGGTAAAGGATATAGAAGTGAATACGGCCCGGAGTTTTTTGGCGATACACTGTTTAATGAGCTGAGAAAAATTAAAACAGCATTCGACAAAAATAACCGCCTGAACCCCGGCAAGATCTGTACGCCTATTGATAGTAGCGAACGCCTAGTTAGTGTAGACGATCAAAAACGTGCATGGTTTGATAAATCTATCAATATCGAAGTCAGAGAAAGTTTTGAAAATGCGATGAACTGTAATGGTAACGGGCTCTGCTTCAACTATGACGAAACGTCGCCAATGTGTCCATCATATAAAGTAACTAAAGATCGTCGTCATTCACCTAAAGGTCGAGCGTCTCTGATCCGTGAATGGTTCCGACTGCAAGAAGAGCAGGGGGTTGATCTACTAGCTGTCGAGAATACCTTAATTACAAAGGAAAATGATACAACCTGGTGGGAACGTTTTCGTAATAATCAGAAAAAACAAAAAGGCTTTTATGATTTCTCGCATGAAGTAAAAGAGTCAATGGATGAGTGCTTAGCTTGTAAAGCATGCACAACTGCCTGCCCAATAAAAGTAGACGTGCCTAGTTTTCGTGCAAGGTTTCTGAACCTTTACCACAGCAAATACAATCGACCGTTCAAAGATCACTTGGTTGCTAACGTTGAAAAAACCACACCTTTGATGGCAAAATTACCAAGAACGACAAACCTTTTTGTCAATTTCCCTCCAGTAAAGTTGGCTTTGAAAAAGATCATTGGTTATGTCGATACGCCTAAGCTAAGTGTTCCTACCTTAGCTTCGAGAGTAAAAAGCGCACAGTTATACGATGAAAATAAATTGGCCGCTTTATCAAAAGATGCAATGTCCGATATTGTGTTTATCGTGCAAGACCCTTTTACCAGCTATTACGAAGCAGAACTGGTAGAAGCACTCATTAAGTTAGTTGGTAAACTTGGCAAACAAGCGATCCTCTTGCCTTTCGTACCAAACGGTAAAGCGCAACACGTAAAAGGATTTCTAAAAGAATTCAAGTCAACCGCATCTTCCGCAAACGAGTTTCTTTCTCGCGTCGCGGAATTTGGAAGACCAATGATTGGGTTAGATGCTTCGTTAGTTCTTTGCTATCGGGATGAGTATCTTAAGATCCTTGAGAAGGATAAACTAGCATTTCAAGTGCAGCTGGCGCACGAATGGCTCGCAACTCAGAACTGGGGTGCACTAGGCCAACAAGCAAAAACTAACTCGAGCAAAGTGAAGTTGTTAAGTCATTGTACTGAAACCAGCGCGATGCCAGACAGTAAGAATGTTTGGAAAACGATATTCAGCCACCTGGGTATTGACCTGGATACTCCAGCAACAGGTTGCTGTGGTATGGCTGGTACCTATGGACATGAAACAGATCATCAGGAAAACTCAAGAAACCTGTATGAAATGTCCTGGCAGCATCATACGAAAGAGATAAATTCAGAAACGATTTTGGCAACCGGGTTCTCTTGCCGCTGCCAGGTTAAACGGTTCGAAAATCAAAAGCCCATGCATCCGATTGAGTTTATCGCTAATAACCTCTAACTTTATCAGCATAGTAACAGTCTCACTTCTGTTGCTATGCTGTTTTCTTTCAATCTATTCCCTTTGCTTACCCGGCAACACCTTTATTTAACATAATATAAAAACCGCATGATGTTTGCTTTTTGATTACCATTTTCTCGAAATTTATAAGTTGCTGAGTTAAATTCGAATCAATATACAGTATGATGTGTTCTTTATTCCGCTTTTCTACTTCCGTTCAAATTGCCAAGTGAGTTAGGGGCTAGGTAATCGAAAGAAAATTAAACACGAAAGTGGCGTGATTATTGTAGCGACCTTCAAGACAAAAACCATCTAAAAGTAGGACCCAAATCATACGAGGGAGGTAGGGTAACATGCTGGAAAAACCTTTCTGGTATTTTTTAAATATTTATACCGGGCATATTATTTGAAACTCTAATTTGAGGAAAACCGAGGTTTAATCCAGTTTTAGTGAAGTAAATCTCATATTGTAATGAGATACTTTTATTAAAAATCACTGAAAAACCATATGTTTTAAATGGAAGAAATAAAAAAATTTTTTAGCATTAAATAAGAATAATGTTCACATAGGCTGATGGAAAATATTTAATAAAACTATCAATCCTGACATGTGCCCGCCGTTATCATAGCAAAATATGAAAATTAACATCCCTCAATTATAAAGCAAGCTTAAAAATGAGAATAATTAGATACCTATTTAAAATACATTTTACTTAAAGAATTGCCGTTAAACATCGATAGATTCAGTTATAGTTTGCGCTTTACACCCGACTTAGCTCGCTCTTTGATATTGGTTTGGATATAAATCTGGTCAGTTGTAGCGATTTTAGAGTGGCCCAAGTCTTCAGACAAGTGTTTCAAAGGTCTGTGCTGCGCATCATGAGTTGCACCTGTATGCCTTAACCAATGGGAGGTCGCAGCTTGTAGATTTTCTGACTCTTCCTGAAAGCCATCTTCATTTAGTTTTTTTATCGCAAGATCAAAGCTCTCCTGAACGATGCGACGAATTTGTCTGACATTCATCCCCCCGCTTCCTCTCAGCTTATGAATAATGGGATGTGGCTCATCGACACGGGGGAGAGAGCTCAAACCACGGCTCAGACGATAACGTTTAAGGTAATCAATAAAGTCCTCGCTCAAAGTAACATCCCTGAGTTTGTTGCCTTTTCCCATAATACGTAAAAACCAAAACCCGTCCTGATCTTGCCAAAAATGACTCATTACCGGTGCCCATTGCGGTCGATCAGACAGCTCGGATATACGCAGGTATAATCCCTTTAAACAGGCGAGGGTAAACAGGTTACGTTCAAGTTTGGGATCCTTTTCGCAACGATCTTTTGTAACGCCGAACACATATTCCCATTGTAAATCACTAAGCGTATCAGGCAGCTTAATCTGCGACTGAACCACCAGATAAGGACAGTTCTTTTTAACGACAGGAACGAAATTTGTAAAAGTTCTCTCTTCCAAAATTGCAAATTTATAAAACACATTGAGCGCTGTGAACATAGATGCAAGTGTTTGCTGACTAACCCCATTAGCCTTGTAAACAAAGGGACGCCAGTTTGGATTAACTCGTCTAAAGCCTTCAATATCCTTAAATCGCCATTGTACTGAATCCGCTACCCACTCATCTTTTGTTTCAACAACAAATTCTACATAGCCCTCAATGTGCTCTCGCTTTAAATCGAATACCGAAGTCTGTTGAATACACCAGGACCACAGATAAAAGCGCTCAATCTCATTGCGAAAACGATTAAAAGTGGCTTCTGATTTACGACCATATACGTACAAAAACTGATAAAGGAATGCTAGATCACCTTTACACCGCTCGGGATCGAACACGTCATTTTTCAAAAAGTGGTCAATATCAGGGTACTCAGTTGCCAGTGTATTATCTTCAAGATGCGCAACTAAATATCTAAGCTGTCTGAGTGTGTCAACGAGAGGCGTCATAAGGTGTGCATAACACTGATTATTTAAACAGTAGTTTATTCTGACCTAAGCATTTGGAGATTGCAACGGTCTTATCCCACTAAAATGAAAATTACACACCCATTGACAGGTCTGCGCGGGCAGTTACACCGCGACCTTTCTATCCGACTGCTTAACGTACTCGAGAATGATGAAAAGATTACAGATGAACCATAAATCTTTGATAATGAACAAGCCCAGCCCATCAATCACTGTTGCATCGGAAAATCCACCGTCAGCAGTAAACAAGAATGTCTGAGTCATAACGAATACCGCACCGGTCCCGGCCAGACCAGCGAGTATCACAACGCGCTTGTTAAACCATACCCCTAAACCGAGAACAATGGCAAAAACCAGGTCATAAATACCTATTAAATCAGATGCCTGCTGTACACTAAACAGAGTATATAACCAGCCCATGAAAGGCGAAGTTTCGACCAGGGGCACGATTGCTTTTGCTTCAAGCTCTAAGAACTTCATACCTCCAATCCAGAATAAAACAATCGCAACAGGAATATAGTTCATTAATGCATGGGCACGGATATCTATACGTGTGCTAAAACACAAATAGAAAGCCAAAGGCAAAAGCGCAAAATACTTAATAATACCCTGACCCGATCCGATTACAGGAAAACCACCGTGTTCAGCTATCCAGCGGCTTGAATCGAATAAGGTTAATAGCATAATAACACTTACGATAATGAGTAAGAAAAATTGAGGTCTGCGAAGAGAAGGCAATATTGTCGATGAAGCCAGGGCGATCCCCGTGACTAAAAACAAACCGCCTAAAAATAGCCCAAGATTTGACGAAGAATAAATATCAGTGAGCGAATAGAAACCTAACGCCTTTTCTACATATCCAGAATGACCGCCGAGCATAAAAGAACTGCCTATCACAACCAGACTGGACGCAATGACAAAAGCGATTAGCTTGAAATTAATTGAGTGAGACATAGTGTTCCTGAAATATTGATTGTCCTTAGGAGACCGGTAAAGACAATATTTATTTCACGAGCTCTCGAATTTGTCTTTTAGACTACTGAGATGACTAAAATACAAGTCGAAATTCTTTTGGCTCTCTGAGTTCACATAAACACAAAGCGGGCAACCGTCTGAGTACCAACAGCTCACCCACACTTACCTTAACAAGAAAGCAGGGCAACTTATTGCCCTGCTTAAAAGCAAACCGCTGTAAGGTATCTGTTAGTTTGTTTGTGCTTCCAGGCTAACACCATTGTATGATGAATAGCCGCGCAGCATGATATGATAGGTACCTGCAGAAGGGTTATTCACAGTACACACTTCATTATTACCATTTTTGTAAGGGCGACAATCATAGGTCGTGCGAGTAGGTTGCGCGTTTGCACGTACATACAAATCAGCGTCACCTGAACCACCGCTCATGGTAAAGGTTACTTTGCTCACGCCATTACCTACGTTAAACGTATAGAAAGTTTCACTGCCAGATCCACCACTCAGGCTGGTTTTCGCAACGCCATCTTGTAGTTCATTGCCACCGCTACCATTGAGCGCTGCATCTACGGCTGCAGAAGCATCAATGATACCCGTACCACAACTGCTACATGTAGATGGGAAACTGCGTGTCGTACTCTTCAGAATACTTTCAACTTCGTCCGGCGTTGCTGACGGTTTGGCTTGCTTGATAAGCGCGGCGACACCAGCAACATGCGGTGCGGCCATGGATGTACCCTGGGAGTATGCATAGCTGTCACTGGAAGGTGTATTGCTGCCGGTGTTATAAGTTGACAGAATACCTTCTGGATCATTAGCAAAACTCTGCGCGCCACCTGGTGCTGCTACATCGATATTTGACCCATAGTTAGAGTAATAAGCACGACCGCCATTACGACCTACAGAAGCCACATTGATAATGCCTGAACAGTTACCCGGGTTGAAGTTAGCAGAATTTGCATTGCTGTTACCCGCTGCGATAACGATAGTTGCACCATTCGCACGCGCAGTATTAATCGCACTCTGTGTGGTTGAGCTACAAGAACCCTGACCACCCAAACTCATGTTTATGACATCCGCCGGGTTTGCATTTGTCGGTACGCCAGATACTGAGCCACCTGATGCCCAGATGATACCATCAGCAATATCTGAGGTCAGACCGCCACATTTACCAAGTACTCGAACGGGTACTACTTTTGCATCGTATGCTACGCCGGCAACACCTTCACCGTTATTTGACACAGCCGCAACGGTGCCTGCTACGTGTGTGCCATGCCAGCTTGAGCTGCGCGCGCTGTGAGTATAACCACACTCATTTGCAGAAACGGCATCACCAGGATCGCGTGCATCACTATCACGACCGCCGCCATCATTTGCCACAGACAAATTAGAGATCATGTCGTAGCCTTGCAGAATATTTGGATTCAGGTCAGAGTGAGGACGATAGCCCGTATCCAGCACCGCGACTACCACGCCATTACCAGTTGATTTGTCCCAAGCAGCTGGTGCATTAATGCCACCAGCAGATTCGAAGTAGTGCCATTGATCTGAATAGCGCGGATCGTTCGGCGTTGCGAACGGCTGAAGCATTTGATCGATTTCAATATATTCGATATTCCCTGTTGATGCCATTTCCTGCATCAGGCTTTGTGCTTCTGCCGCTGTCAATGTCTTATCGACGCGCATAACGTGGTGGTTGCTTAAAGCCATCTTACGAACATACTTGGTTTGCAGTGAAGCTTTCTTTTTACTTTTAAAATTCTTCACAAAACTCTGAGCTCTCGCGTTCATCATTGCTGGCGACATATCCGCACCAGAAATAGACATGAGTTGGTTGCTGTTATCTTTATACTTGATGATAAATTGCGTACCAACTGTATTCTGACCTTCAATTTTCTGGCTCAGTTGCGTCATACTTGCAACGGAGTGGAGTGTTTCAACGTCGTTTGCGAACGCATGGGTTGTAGCGAACATACCTGAAACAGCCAGCGCGATGGCTCCAATTTTTAAATTATTAGTTGTCATAATAGTTTTTCCCTAGATTAGTTGTTGTTCCTTCTGTCCAGGATTAAGTACAGAAGATTCACAACTGTAAACACAGGGTTACCACATCTTTAAATTCCTTTTGGCTATATAAAGTACAATTCGAGTTATAAGACATGACTTTATTTCACTTATTTCATTGTTTTGTAATATTTTATCAGCCAAGAGACGATTGGTTATGATATATTCTTCATGTAAATGAATGTAAACAAATAGTAATATATTATTAGCATTTCAAACGTTTTAATGTCGATAGTTTCAGCGCGATACAGGTGAGATTGCCTTTTTAAGCAGCGATCCAAATTTCACAGTCAAGCGGATTTCACTCTTGTCATAAACCAAGATCTTGAGTCGCACGCGCTTCCCACTGATGCGAGTTATCGCCTGTAACAAGCAGAGATCCGAGCATAAAATGACCAGGAGTTTGTAAAAATGCGCACCCCTAAAATAGTTACAGAGTTATATTAAATACATAGATATACGTATATTTTTGCTCTGTTTAAAGAAGCCAGGGTAAAGATTAACTGATACTTATCAGGGGAGGGGAAGTTTCACTGCGCTTGGGTAAGGCTCACTTTCACTAAGCCCCATTACTTAATGGTTTTTAAAACAAGGCAGCATCAAGCTTCGATGCCGCCTCAAAATCAAAAAAGATTAAGATCTCTTTATAATCCGCGGCACTGCTGAGCATCAAAGTCGACTATGATGCTGGTATTAGCAGTGTCACCGGTGATCTTAAGATAAGACCAGTACTCACTGCCTGCTGCAATTTGAATACACTCAGTTGTGGTACCTGAGTTCGACTCTGCATCTTTATCATTATCACTTGGCCAGCCGCCATTTTTATACAGTATATGTAAGTTACTCGTGCCATGCGCCGTTGTGATTGCCACATTTTGTGCAGATGACACATCGCCTATCGATAACCACACGGTGCCATCTCCGCCCAGGCATTCAGCTTTACCAGCTTCCAGACGACCTCCACTTATCGGTTGCTGCGTCGAACATGCATCAGGTACCATGCCACTCGTATCTTTAGGCATTATCTCAACGGTATAATCCTCTACTTCCCCGTCGCCAATAGTGCCGCAAGCACTTTGAGCCGCGCCATTATACTTCATGGCAATACGTAACCTCGCTTTTGTGCCTACCATGTTTGCGGGAACATTAATGGTTCCTGTTACTTCACCTTTGCCAGAAACATCAGTTAATACTTGTTCAGATTGTTCGAACTGACCGTTATTGTTGAAATCTATCCAGGCCACCCAGTGTTCAGTGTAGTTACCACCCGGTGTGAAGGTAAACTGGTTGTCTCCCTCTGTCAGTTTGATGGTCTGTGCTGAAAAATCGCTATATCCGTTCGCCTGTGAAGGGTTACTAAATGTGCCACTTTGAACATTTGCAATCCACTCATAGCGGGTATTACCACTGGCAGAGCAATATTCGATACCTGCAATGTCGACTACAGCTTGTGAACTATGGCTTAGTCCATCGTTATCTGTCACTTTTAACGTCGCAGTATAATTTCCTGCCTGAGCATAGGTATGCGTTGGATTGGCATCACTGCTTGAATTACCATCTCCAAACTGCCACAGGTAGCTAACAATATTACCGTCTGTATCTTCTGAACCTGCACTACTGAATGTAACAGGTTGACCATTCATAGCAGAGTAGGGACCATTGGCCTGAGCAGTAGGTGCAACGCGCTCTGATTTAACTTCAGCCGTGGTGGTGTCCGTTGAGGTATTTCCGTCATTATCTGTGACGGTTAACTTAACTGTATACACGTCTGTGTTTTGATAAGTGTGTAACGGACTCGGCGAAGTCGATGTATTACCGTCACCAAATTCCCATAAATAACTAACTATGCTGCCATTCGCATCATTTGAGCCTGAGGCGCTAAATTGAATAGCTTCGCCAATGATGGCACTGTAGGGTCCATTTGCTTCGGCGATTGGTAACTCGGAGTTTGCTGCTCGCTCATAATAAACAACCAATGATGCATCGCTATATTCGAGAAACGGGTCAATCATAATATTCAGCTGACCGCCACCTGCCTCAAATTCACAGTACTCACTGTGCCTGGGTGCACTAAAAGGACCGCAGTCATGATTATCCGCAGTCGGCACAGAATTTAAACTAACGTATGCATCCGGATCTCCCTGGTAGCCACCCGGCATGACCGCAACAGTGCGCACAGCGTCTGAAGGAATATCAAATTGATACGTTTTTGGTTCCGCGCCTTTAGCAGAGCTTAGACCTGTTACTTCAGCCAAAAACACACGCTCACACCCATTACACAGTGTGTCGTCCGTACCAGAAATTACGCTAAGCGTCGCATTGGAGTATGCGCTAAATGCATCGATCGCCGTATGGTAAGAGTCTGTACTTGAAGGGGCAGAGATTGTAACCAGCTCAGGTGAGCCAGCACTTCTGAATGAAATAAAATCAGCGTCCCAGTTATCTCCATTTTTTACCGGTGCTTTACCTTTGGAGACATACATATCCGGATCTTCATCGTAACCGTCCAGGTAAAAAGCGACAGCCTGAGTGCCTGCCGGAACCGTGATCTCGTAATTATCTACATCGCCTTTTTGACCGGACAGATTAGAAAATGACTGGATAACATCGCCCTTTGGCGGTAACACTGCGCCAGAAGTACCATCCCATGGGTGGTCTGCATTACTGGTATATTCTTCAAGGCCTGTTGCAATCAGGTTTGCATTAGACCACAACGTTGCCCTTGCCGGGCCATGAAGTGCAGCGGTCATTCTGTCCACTTGATCCTGTGTGAACATGGCATAGTTATCCGAATAATGCATAAAGTTTTCGGTATTTGTTGGCTGATTCAGGCAGTTCTTTGCATTATTTTGTAATATGCTGCTGCTCATCTGTGGTGTATCACATGATCCGTCACCGGTCGCGTTACAAAATGCCTCAGAATGGATAGTACATACATTGCCATCAAAAGTATGGGGCAAGTTAAGCCAGTGGCCAAACTCGTGAGTTAGCACAGAGCGGAAGTTTTCATTGGTATTTGCGCCAACATAGTCGCCATTATAAACAACACGAGAAAGCCCATTTTGCGACATGCTTAACTGAGGGTACCAGGCAACACCTGAGTTGTTGGTTGAACCATCATCATATAAGTCTTGCTGAATATAAATATTCATGTACTTAAAGTTATCCCAGGCATCGGCGGCAATCTGGTCGTCAACACCGCTACCTTTACCGTAGCCTGCTTTTTGCGGATGGCGCACGATACCATTGGTAGGCTGACCATTTGGATCTTTTTTAGCGAGCACAAATTCAATATTCAGATTTTCGCGTATCGCCTGAAATTCTGGCGCGATAGGACCGTCATCTGTGATCAGACCCAGGAAATCCTGATTGGATTTATTCAGTCCATCAATCACTTTTTGCTCAGTTAAACAATAAGTACCTGACTCACAGTTATACCTGTCACCATAGATATGCACGACCACGGGAATGTAATAGCGCCCGGGAATACCATTGCCGTTTTCTGCCGCCAAGTCTTCCTGATTAGCCAAAGATGACATAATTTGCGTCGCGAAACTGGAGCTAATCGACTGCTGTCTGACATTTTCTTTTTGGATAGATGACCAATCCTGTGAATTGTGGTCCGTACCGCAAATCTGGCCTTCATGTGTATGACCTTTGGTCGAGGTTGTACTTAAAAGCAGCGAGTTGTTAGATGCAGCCAAGCCTGGCTCTAAAGATTGACCTGCCAGAGCCGATCCACACGTCAGCGTCGACAGCGCTATTAACATAGCATGACTAAGTTTATTTCTGGCCGGTGTCTTTGCCAATACCTGTTTAGCAAAAGGCATAGTATTCTCCTGTTGTTGATGTATTTGTTAACAAGGTGATGCTCAATGCGTGTTCTCTTAGTCACCATGCAACTTGTAGTGTTATTATTTTTACCGTATTCAGTACTCTGTTTTTTTCTTAAACTACCTAAAAGTGCATTCATATCAGTCACCTGGCTATCACATTTCAACAGCTGGTGGATTTCTGTACGTCATGAAAGCTTTTTTAACTTACATGAATGAAATTATATTGTATACAGTATAATTTAACATTTTGCATAATTGTTATTTTGGTGAGGCAGGGTAGGTATGCACTAAAGGGGGCTAATGGGTTGTTTTTAGTGCTTATGTTGGTGAGTCGTATGATTGGTTCGCTTTACATTCAAGGTGTTCAACATTTCAAGCTTTTCTAGACAACCTAGCGATAGAGTGAAACAAGAAACACATCGAGACCTTATTTTACGAACTCACCATAATGTAAGCTGACTAAAGCTCAATTTCTTTTTTCTCCAAGCTGTCAAACACTTTCAATAGGATCTCCATACCTTGACGATCATGAAAGCTAAAACTGAATTTGAACTCTGTTTCTAATAGTTGTGCAAGTGCTTTGTCTTCTATATTTTTTTCTTCACTCAAACGCTTAATTCTGTTCACAAAATCATTTTCGAAACTGATAGCATTCTGTGGGTTATGAATTGTCAGGGCTTGTAGCATTGATATTGCTAACATTTGACATAAGTAGCTTTTAAGCATGTTAAAAGCTTCTTCATCCGTATATGACTCGCGAGCAAAAGTAGATGCGATGAACCGGCGTTCTGTTAAACCTATGAACTCTCTATATGTGAGTCTCTCGAACAGTACAGAAGTCACTATGTGGCTAACGATGGTCTTGATATGCTTCTCCTCTATGGTAAGTATCCCATTGAGAGCATTTTCACTTAAGAGTTTTTTAACAACGTCAAGGCTTTTATTTGCAGTTAAAAGCCGATAGAGAACAGAGTTTGCCTCTGCATCTTTCTTAAGGAGAGATGCTAGTGCGACTCTAAAATGAAATTCAAGATTTAGCGACACTTTGCTATTCATGTCATTTTTTACTGATTGCATATGAGACGCAAATTGCTTTAAAGAAGCTTCTCGATTTTGGTATTTAGATAGCTCACCAAACTCCCTTTTACTATCGAACCAAGTTAAGAATATGAGTATTGAAGTTATAGCAAGGAGAGGTGGTGTTAGCAAATTATTGAAATATGTCACTGTACCAACCCAGTTATCGTGACTAGCACCGAGTTTAAAACCAAAACGATTAAAATAAAATCCAGCAAAGATACCGAAAATCATTATCATTGAGAATACATAGAGCGATAGATACTTGTATTCTTTCCAAACTTTTCTAACCCACTGATTTACTCGACTCAAACTGAACCGAGTTATGCTGAGGATAACTCTCAAACCGAACCAAACACTGCTGGAGACAACTAATCCCAAAGGGGATAACAGAGTGTAGAGAAGTATATGTGTATACAAATCACCCATAAAATATTCTTATTCCTTGGTTTTACCAAAATATATCATACCCTTAACCGTGATTTATTGCATATAGTAGTGATTGAGGCAGAGCAACGATAAATTCACTGTATATAAAAACAGTCATCCACTACAAACACAACTATGGTCATTCGGAGGTTAGCAAGTGGGCTGCGGGCTTATAGAAAGTATTGGCCGTGCTAAAAAAAAGACGGCGTAGCATTTGCTCGGATTTATCTTTTTTCAAGTACTTATTTTGGCTGGTTTACTTCACAAAACAATAAAGACCGATACTGGTTAGTATCGGTCTTTATTTTACTAAGAGTCACCATTACCATAGCGACAACCGACAACCGACAACCGACAACCGACAACCGACAGCATTGTTGATAATTGACGGCAGAAAGGTATTACGAAAGGTTATTCGAGCGCCGGTAAAAAGTTTAATAACTATAATCATCAGAGATGGCGAATCACGGATAAACGTCGTGAGCAAAATTGAACGAAAATCTATACCTTTGAGTAAGAGGCTAGCCATTGTCGATATAGGCTAAAAAACACAGATGCTCGTAGGGGATAAAACTTGGAAATAACTCATTTAACATAATATAAATTATAGGATGTTAAATTTAGGCGTTAGAGTGTGTGCGAATGCATGGTTAAGAGGCTTTTAAGGTTCTTGTACTGTTATGCCCCCAATGAATGGCGTTATCTGATTTAGTCTTAAGTTAATCAGTTCCGATAAATTGGATTGCTTGTATAAGCCGAGAAATGCTAAGAGTTTAAATATCAGATACAGATACTGGCTTGATGACTTCAACACGTACTTTTCAGATCACTCAATACATTGATACCAGACAAAATCACTCGTATGCGATTTTATCTGGTGTCTTTGAAGTTCTAGTATGCTTTATTGCTCAACAATAATTCTAAGCATACGCCGTAATGGCTCTGCGGCACCCCATAACAACTGGTCACCCACAGTGAATGCACTGATATATTGCGGACCCATGGTTAGTTTACGAATTCTTCCGACCGGAATGCTCAACGTACCGGTCACTTTTACAGGGGTAAGTTCCTGCTCCGTAATCTTGCGATCATTCGGGATCACCTTTACCCATTCGTTATGTGATGCCAGAATTTCTTCGATTCTTTCGACGGGGATATCTTCGCGAAGTTTAATCGTCATCGCCTGAGCATGGCAGCGCATTGCGCCAATTCGCACACAGATCCCATCAACAGGGATCGGTTGTTTACTCGATCCTAAAATCTTATTCGCTTCGACCTGAGCTTTCCATTCTTCTTTACTTTGCCCACTTTCCATTGGTACATCAATCCAGGGAATTAAGCTGCCGGCAAGCGGGACACCAAACTGATCAGTTGGCAGGCTGTCAGATTTTAACTTTTCGGCGACCAATTTATCTATTTCCAGTATTGCCGCACCTGGGTTTTCTAATTGTGTCTTAACTGAATCATGTATGTCACCCATCTGGGCAATCAGCTCTTTCATGTTACGCGCGCCGGCACCCGATGCCGCCTGATAGGTCATCGGGCTCACCCATTCTATCAAGTCTTGCTCGAACAAGCCGCCCAGTGCCAGCAACATCAAAGAAACGGTACAGTTTCCGCCAACAAAGGTCTTAACGCCCTGCTCCAGGCCTTGCTTAATAACGTCTTTGTTAACCGGATCCAGCACTATAATACTGTCGGATGACATTCTTAATGCGGATGCTGCATCTATCCAGTAGCCATTCCAGTCTTTGCCTTTTAAGTCACTGTATACCGACTTGGTATAATCACCGCCTTGGCAGGACAAAATAATGTCCATTTGGGAAAGGCTGTCGAGATCATAGGCATCTAAGAGCGCTTTAGCCTCGCCGTTAACCTCCGGTCCAGGCTGGCCGGCTTGAGATGTGGTGAAGAAATAAGGTTCGATATCAGAAAAGTCATTTTCTTCGTGCATACGTTGCATCAATACAGAGCCGACCATTCCACGCCAACCAATTAGTCCTACTTTTTTCATGGTATTACCTTTTTTTGAATCATTGAGTACTTTGCGTGAGAGGTATGTCTAGACGTCTAAAAATAGCAAACATTATCCGAAGAAACTATACTTTTAACGTTAAACTTGTACATAAATTATAAAAAACCCCGCATAAGCGGGGTTTGGATACAACATGTAAAGGTTGTGTCCCATACTGCCGCCTAAGCAACAGTTTAGAACTAGGTTGTTAGCAATCAGAAACTCATTCTAATTGCCAAAATTCTGATTTTGTATGTGAGAACAAAGTATGGCTTAATTCTAACAAGGGTTCAAGAAATTTTGATTACAACGATCTGAAAAGTAAGAAAATATTTTCCCACTTTAGCAAAACCACAAATGTCACATAAGTTTAACCTTATCACCATCTTAACCTATAGAAATTGACTTAGAGCGAATTTGCGAACACCACGAAAGAATCAAACAGGCATCATTTTCATTTGTACCCACCTTTTGGTGAGCATACTCTTCTGATATTCAGTTTTATGCAAAAGTACTGGCGAGTTTCCTAGGGGGAAATTGAATAAAAAAAGCCTTCGGGACTCAACAGACCGAAGGCTTTTGGATTTCTAAAAAACTAACTTAGAATTCGTACTTGTAGCTCAGACTTACACTAGTGCCCACCTCTTTTTGGCGCACTATAAAGTCAGACTGAGTCACTTCCTGTTCTTCATCAAGTAAGTTCTGAACCTTGAACTTAACCTGTGAATTGAAGTCCGGGTACCAAGTGTAAACTAGGTCTAGAGAATGGAATGGCTGCTCAAACGCGTCTTCACGACCACCGATACCAGATGCCAGAATACGTTCACCGAACACATTATACACAAGTGAACTACTGTGCTGACCATCTGCAGAATCATAGTTAAGCTGCAAGTTTACTACATACTTAGAATGTCCCGTCATACGCTTGGTTGGATTCGTCAGGTTACCTGCTCTTGCCGGATCAATTTCAACTTCGGAGTCACTCAATGTTACGTTACCCGATGTAAAGAACCCACTGACTACGCCTGATAAATCGTAAAGCCACTCGGCTTCAACACCGTACACTTCACCAGTGTCGCCGTTTACAAATGTGGCTGTATAATCTTCATCGCCAACTTGCAATATCGACTCTATCGGCGCTGTAATATCTTTATAGAACGCGCCTACCGAGAAGTTGTCGCCATTATCCATATAGTATTCAAATCGTGCATCATAATTATTCAGTTCGCTGCTCTTGAGTCCCGAAACACCGATTGTCCGAATATCGGTTAATGGATCAAAATATGCGACCGGAACTAATTCACGTAAATCAGGGCGAACAACTGTTTCACCATAACCAAATCGTATCTGATACTTCTCACCGCCGAGATAAGTCATCGACAGGGCGTTAAAGAAATCATCTTCGTTAACCGTACCAGCAAGGATCCGCTCTTCCGAATAGATAGTGCTGTGCGTGACACGATCAAAAACCAAGCTTGAGGTACCAATCGACACCTGTTTGAAGTCTTCATAGCGAATACCGCCACTTAAACGCCAGGTGTTATTGAAAATTGCGTCAAACTCAAAGTAGCCAGCATCTATTTTCTGTGCTGCGATGTAGTCATCAGCGCTTGGAGCCGTAGGTTCATTGAACGCGATCAAAAAATCGTTATTAGAAACAAAGTCATCACTCAAGTAAGAAGTAATACCATTGATTCCCTCTAAATCGGAATTTACCGGAATTGCAATGTTTGTCTCATTGTGGATCGCAAAGCCTGAAGTCGAGTAAACACGTGCACGGTCTACGAAATCATAACCAGCTTTAAAAGTCAGTTCGATGTTCTCGAGATACAAGGGTAACGTCAGGTTTCCGCCGTACGACTTAACGTTATCTTCCATTTCAGTATATGAATAGAGGATACGGTTATCGTCGCCCGTTACTATTGAGTCTTGATAAGTTTCAGCTTCATCAAAATTGTCAATGAAGTTATAACCAATATTGGTAGGGATCTTTGTTTCAGCCTTTGACTCTGTATACTGCCAATCGACTCCGATACCCATGTAGTCCATGAATGTGTGTTGGCCAACAACCTGATCGATATCCAAAATACGCTCTTCATAGTTAAAGTCGTAATTGCGATACGCCTGGCCCGTTGCAGCTTTCGTTCTTACTGTACTACCATTAGGACTCTCTGATGTGGAGAGTTCTGACTCCTCCTCAGTATCCTCCAGGTAAATTTTTGAATAAGAAATATTGTGCTGCTCATATTTATAGCCCAGATTGAATACACCACTGATGCGCTCTGTTTGCGTCGTCTCTTTTGAGTCCTTTACCGTCACATAACAAGAATTAGTTGCGTCTTCTGCTGTCTCTAATGTTGTTTTACATCCTTCCTGAAATGACTGATCTAGGACTGCTGTCATTCGTTCCGAATATTTCCAGTCGTTGTCATAAGATGCCGCAGCCAGAAAACCGATCGTTCCGCCAAGCCAACTTTCATCAAAGCTGTTACCAATGCTCGCTTTTATATCATAGTTAGGATCCAGAGACTCTTCCTTGACACGAATATCTCGAGGTAATTCGAGTACCAAAGACTTATTAACTGCGAGTGCCTGGTCTGCGGGAGTCAGATCTCCATCACCGGTAAACCCTTCACGCTCAACGATGCCTCGCAGGGAAAGATCACCACGATACCTAACTATTGCTGTCTGAACCGCGACGGGAATACCACTATCATTTCTGTTAAACGTGTATCCATCCTGAGAGTTAAGATTCTGACCAACTCCTACCTCAATATTGGCTACAAACTCGCTCGGAACTGACTTAGTTCGAATGTCTATGTTACCCCCGCCAAATGCAGCTGGCATAGAAGGAGAATAGGCTTTTTGAACAGCCAGGCTCTCTATAATACTCGATGGGAATATGTCCAGAGGAATAACGTTGCGGGTCAGATCCGGGCTGGGTACCGCTGCACCATTTAATCGAGCACTTGAGTAACGCTCACCCAGGCCACGTACGTAGATGAATTTACCATCAACGAGCGTAAGACCCGTTACACGTCGTAGCGCAGATGCTACGTCGCTATCACCGGTACGAGAGAGTTGCTCTGCACCAAGGATATCGGCTACGAAAGCCTGATTTTTACGCTCTTCAATAACAGCCGCAGCACTACCTTGTAGACGTGAGCCGACTGCAACAACTTCTTCAATTTCCTGCGCTTCTTCAGCAAATACAGGCGCAGTCATACCGACGGACAAAGAAGCACCTACTGCCAAAGCGACTTTTCTTAATTTTATCTGCGTATTCATTTGCAATCCTGATAAAACTCGTAAAAAAGGCGCAATCAATGCGCCTAGTTCGAAATACTTATTGAGCTAAAAACAAAGTAATCTTAGAGATTAGTCTTTGTCAGCTAGCTCAAGAGCTTCTTTAACCCACTTGTACCAAGGGCTTGACGTATCTGCGTTAGAAACTGCGCCTACATAGTCAACTTCTTCGAAGAAATCGTCATTTAGAGATTTCAGGTCATTTGCTTCAACGGTGATATCATCAGAATCTGGGTTAGTTGAGAAGCCATCCTCTGCTAGTACGTCACCCTTTTTATCAAGAATGATGCTCTTACCGTCATTATCCCACCAAGTTGTGTATTCCTGACCTTCAGGAAGTGGCTTGCCAGAATCTGTAAAGTTAGCAACACAAGCAAGTACAGAGCTGTGGAAGTTCAGGTTATTGTCAACTGCGTTTTTAGCTGCATCACTGTCTTTAAAGTGAAGACACGCTGTACCATTCGTAGCGTTATCTTCTTTAATGAACATTGTGTTGTAATACTGACCACGGATTGCGTCGTCAAATGTTGCAGCCTGAGAAGGATCATTGTCACGGATTGACCTGCCGTCTGTGGTAACAACTGTTACATTTGCAATGGTAGGGTTAGATGGAGATACATCATCGTACTCTGGGCCGGTCTCTTTTTCTCCATCGGTTTCAAAACCGTTGTTACCCATGAAACCATTAGTGCCGGCGTTAATAGTCTGGACGATCTTGTTTCCTTCGTCATCTTTGACAGTGTAGTTCACATCTTTTTTGGTTTTGATAGTACCGTGCTTAATATAAATGAACTGAGCCTTACCCTGCCAGCCAGCATCAATATCAATGGAATCGTCTTGGGTATCAGTCACGACAATATTTTTGATGTTTGCAGCGCCACCGAAGAACTCAATACCATCATCAAAACCCTGGTGAATGTGAAGGAATTCAAAGCTAGAGCCAGAGCCTACTGCATTCAATGTCAGTGAGTTAAGGTCGTTACCGATGCCGCCTTCACGTGGACCAGAGCCAGCATAGAATATTTTAGCGTACTTGATGTTACCACTGTCGTCTGCATTGTTATCTCCGCCGAAATGGCTCACGATACCTTCTGCCGGAACATTACATAAATCGTCAGCACGAGCAGCATTAGTACACTGGTTGGTTAATCCCTTACCGTTGATCATGATACCGCCCCAGTCAGCAAACTGAGGACCAGTACCAGTGATGTCAAATTCTTCGATGTCGTTTGCTGATGTAAACGTAATAGGCGCCTCAGCAGTACCTTCAGCCATGATTTTAGCGCTACGAGAGATACGAATAATCGCTTCACCTGAAGCAAATGCCATAGTTGCACCAGGCTTAATTGTAAGAGTAGGACCAGCGTCTGGTACTGCACAACCTGTACTAGTATCACAGTTTTCACCAATTAGCAGTGCGCCAGCGAATACGTGTGCGCCACCATCTGGTAATGCATCAAATGTAATGTTTTCTGTGATTTCTAATGCTTTACTTGCGAATGAAGTATCATAGTAACAATGTTTGTCGTTACGGAAGTCACCCTGAACTTCTACGCCAGCAACGGTACGAGTTACACATGGGTTAGTAACACCAGGCTCTTTATCGCCACCAGTGTTTCCACCATTATCACCACCGGAATTATCGCCGCCTGTGTTAGTATTATTATTTGTTGTTGTGTTATTTGAATCTGTAACGCTTGTATCATTTACAGTCGGTGTTACTTCGATGTCACCGCCACAACCAGCTAGTACAAGTGCAGATGTAACAAGGCTTACTTTGAATAACCCAGTAAGTTTCATTTTATTCTCCGTTGAGTGTTTATTTGAGCTGGCGTTATCATATAAACCATATATTTCATTTGTGTGTCTGTTTATTTTCAAAAAAATGAAAGTATCCATTTAGGGTAAGAACTTCTATTTTTCAGGCATAAAAAAACCGCCCGAAGGCGGCTTTGGTGTTGCGATTATAAAATCATAACAGAGCTTGCTTTAACGTTTCGGCGTGAATTTTTTCTCGCTTAACGTATTTTATCCATTGCTTCGCAAGGTTAGCCGACTTTTTGTGCTTCTCTGCCTGCTCAAATGCCAGTATAGATGCATCAAAGTTTTTCAAATTATACTGCGCCATTCCCAGTGCAACATAGGCGTTCGATTCAAAGGTCAAGTCGCCTTTGTCAAGTGCGCTACGGGCTGCATCTGCTGCTTCGTCAAACTTTTCCAGGTTGATGTACACTTCTGCTATACGCTGCAGATAGTTGCCATGGCTAACATCTTTGTCTGCCTTAACAAAATAGTCTATCGATTTGCTCTCGTCTTTAGACTGTACGTAAGCCTCAGCAATAAATGCATAGTTTTTAGCATTGCCTTCAACTACGCCTTTTTTAATGCCGTCGTCCAAAGCTAGCGCGGCTTTGTATGGTAAACCGTTAAACAGATAAACCTGAGCAAGCTGAATAATGTCACTGCGTTTTTGAATAAAGCCTCTCTGCTTAGCTGTTTCCAGCAAAGCCAATTGCTTTTTCTCCTCGCCTAATTCGCCATACATACCAGCTAACTGAACCCAGTATTCAGGCTTATCAAACAGCTTTATCATTTTCTCGAGTACTTCAGCTACCTTTTCTGGCTGGCTTAATGAGTAATATAGTGCCCTTTGTAAAACTAACCAGTTTTCCTTAGGTACATTTCCCTCACTCTCTGTTAACGATACAGCTATATTAATATTCTCTACTGCTGATTGATAATCTTTATCCTGGTATAAAGCCTGTGCTTTTAATACATAATAATTACTTTTAATTGGTTGAGTATTTATTTTCTTCCATCTGTCTAAATAATCAACCGTTGCCTTGTAATCACCATTTGCCATCGCCAGCTGCGCCAGACTGAAGGTTGTCGATAATCTCAATGATTCCGGGATCGCTTCCTCGGCGACAACCAGCTCAAATGAACCGATAGCTTTATCAAGCTGGTTTTCGTTGTAGTAGATGAACCCATAGAAATTGTGCATCATGGCAATTTCGTAAGAGTTCATACTTCCTGAACGTTCCTTGATGGAGTCGAGTACCTCAAGGCCAGCTTTGACATCACCGTCATCAGCCAATTTTTGTGCACGTGCAAGCTGGCTGTATACCTTCTCGCGCAGTGCCGGAACTCGCTTAGTTTTAGTTTCAGCATGAGCTACAGCCAGGTCTACGCCGGGTAACACCGAGACAAGGCTTGGCGCCATCAGACCAGCACAACTTAGTGCACTTACCAACAAGGCTTTTTTAAATAGTTTCATAATCGCACCTTTGTCTGTTAGCCGTTGATCTGGAATGAGATCTTGTTCTGAACTCCGGCCACTTCCACCGCTTCACCGTTCACAACACGAGGCTTGTACTTAAACTTCAACGCTGCATCCATTGCCGCACGTTCAAAAATGTTCTCGGGCTCGGCTTTGACGACAACCGGATCTCTCACTGTGCCTTGTTTAGTTACAATGAACTCAACAATGACATAGCCTTCAATTCCGCGAGACAGTGCACGCCTTGGATAAACAGGTGCCACTTTAACGATAGGCAAATATTCACCATCGCTGGATTCAAGTGCTAAACCCCCTGCGAGATCAACATCGGCCGCCACATCTGCGCTGAAATTGAAGTCAGCACCAGCTGCATCGAGATTATTACTTTGCATCTGCGGTGCATCCATTGGCGGAGGCGGCTCTTTTGGTGTTGGCGGCTTTTGTGGTTTGCGTTCTTTTTTCTGAACTGTTTCTTCTTTTTTCAGGCGTACAAAGTCAAGAACGTTGCCTTTAACCGGCTCGTCCATCTTGCCTTCGCCGCCTGTGATCAGTGCTTGCATACCGAGAAACAAGAAAAAAGTCACAATACCTGCAATAACGAGTGCTAGTAAGTAACGCATTTTCTAATCCTATGATTCCTGTGCAGCAATCGAGACATCAAACGCGCCCGCGGCACGAGATGCATCCATTACCTTGATTAAGGTGTCGGTCGTTGCTTTTTTATCAGCCTGAATAACAACGCTGCCCTGTGGATTTTCAGCTTTCAGACGTTCGATATTTGCCTGAACAGCACGAATATCAACCTGACGTTTGTTAATCCAAATCTCACCTTTGTCAGAAATCGCAACCAGGATATTGGCACGCTGCTTTTTAACCGCTGTTGCAGCTTCCGGGCGGTTCACATCGATACCCGCTTCTTTAACGAATGACGCCGTTACGATGAAGAAGATAAGCATGATAAATACAACGTCCAGCATGGGTGTCATGTTAATTTCTTCGGCTTCTTCTTCCTGAAAAACCTTAGCTAATGGAGCTCTCATTATGTTTCCTCAAAATCTTTTCTAGTGGTCAAGCAACAGCTTGTCTTCCAACAGTTCTACTTCGCGCTTGGCCTTACGTTGTAAGAAAGTCGAGGCAAACACCCCGGAAAGCGCGCCAACCATTCCCGCCATTGTTGGGATAGTGGCTTTAGACACACCGGCTGCCATCGAACGTGCACTGCCGGAACCTGTGATTGCCATCACATTAAATACTTCAATCATACCTGTGACCGTACCTAGCAGGCCCAGTAGCGGACACAAGGCAACCATCACGTTGATGTAAGGCAGATTACTGTTAAGCTGAATACCGGCTCGTGAGATCATGGCCTGGCGTATCTGCTCTGCATTCCAGCTGTTTCTCTCCTCTCGGCTGCTCCAGCTATTCAGCAGATCTTTGCGATAAGTTCTGAATTTGCCGAAAACAAACATAAAACGTTCGAGGATTAACAGCCACATCAGAAAAGTGACCAGTCCGATGACCAGGAGAACCTGGCCACCTGTATCTAGGAACTCACGTAGCGCATTAATTGCATCTACTAAAAGAACCACAATTACGCTCCTTTCTCGCTACGTTCAGCGATGATACCAGCGCTTTGCTCTTGCAAGATAAGCAGCAGATTACGAGAGCGAGTGTTAAGCAGGGTGTAAAGGAATACCGTTGGGATAGCCACTACCAGACCCAGTACCGTTGTTACTAGCGCCGTAGAGATACCACCCGCCATCAGTTTCGGGTCACCTGTACCGAACAGTGTGATTGCCTGGAAGGTGTTAATCATACCGGTTACGGTACCTAACAGACCCAACAGTGGCGCAACGACTGAAATGATTTTGATCAGTGTCAGGTTGCGGGTAATTTTTGGCATTTCTCGCAAAATTGCTTCGCTTAATTTCAGCTCAAGCGTGTCGTATGCAACATCAGGATACTGCTCTTTAACTTTCATCACACGACCTAGCGGGTTGTCTTCACGTGCAACAGAGTCTTTCAGCTGGCGATTGATCTTAGCACCCATAATCATCAGTGAAATGAAACGCTCTAGCGCAATCAATAATGCCAACAGACCAACACCCAGGATGACATAACCTACTGCACCACCTTGCTCAACCTGCTCTTTGGTGTTTGGTGCCTGAACTAACAGACCCAGGATTGAACCACCAGTCGGGTCAAGGGCAAAATCAACAATGCCAGATTGCGCACTCTGAAGCTCAGCAGCGCTTTGTGTGAAACGAGCCGTTGGCTGACGCGTTAGTTCTGACAATGTGTTAGTTTCAGGGTTGTAAGACAGGTATTTACCGTCTGCAATCAGGTTAAATGCACCAACACGAAGTACTTCTTTTTGCGTTTTAGTACCACCAGCAACAATAACGTCAGAGGTGTAACGAGATACTTTACCCTGCTCTGTCATTTCACGCTGCAGTTCTACCCACACCTTCTCGATATCTTCGATTGAAGCGAGCTTTGTGCTCGAGCCCATACGTTTTGCCATATCGTCCATAAAGGCGCTACGGTTAGGAATTTCTGCAGATACAACTGAAGTACGGAACTTGTTGCTTGAGTCGCCAGCAACCTGCTGTAGAACACCAAACAACTCTTTTAGTGAACCCATGCGCTTTGAAAGCGTATCGCTCAGGTTACCAAGTTTAATTTCGTTTTCTTCAAACTGAGTTTCGAGACGCTCTGAACGATTTAGCTCACCATCGCGGTTAGACGTTAACTCGCGAAGCATTCTTACCTGCTCACTCTGCTGTGCTTTAAACTGAGCTTCACGTTGGGCGTTTTGTGCATTTTGTGCGCTCTGGCCTTGCTCAAGTTGCTTCAACAGTGTATCCAGATCCATTGCCTGCTCGGCTGCAAATGCGGAGCTCGACAACGCCAGTGTTGCTGCCATAACGGTTTTTAGGCTGAAAGATTTAAAAAAGTTCATCATATACCTCTTATTCTGCAGCCTGAATTGGCAGAGTTAACATATCCGGGGCAAGTTGCTTACGTGCAATGCGGATACCTTTGTTGATTTGACTGATATTGGTGTCTGGCAGTGCTGTGAATGACTTACTGTCTTTGTTCCAGCTACCAGCTTTGCTGCCGTCTTTCGTGACATAAAGAAGTTCAAGACGTCCGATGCGCAGCATATCAACTTCGCGTTCCTGACCATCAACAGTTAACAGAGCTGAATACGCTTCAATCGTACGACCGTATTCAACTTCTACCTGGTAGGCTTCTAAAACACGACGGAACTTTTCACTGGAAGACACGTCCGCGCGGTCCATCATTGCCTGTAGCTTAGCAATACGCTCTGCACGCTCTTCTTTCAAAAACGGCACATCCAGAGAAACAAATTGATCAAGACCGGTGATCATACGCATCATCAGGGGGGTGATTTGACGCTCGATCACGGATACCTGATCCATTGACTCATTGATAGCAGCCATTTCTTCTAATTGATTTTTTATCTGCTTATCGAGTTGGCCGTTATACACTACCAGGCCATCGATCTCTTTATTCAGCGTTCTGAATTTTTGTAATCTTGACTGCATATCGTCTGCAATCGAGTTGATTTTATTTTGAGACTTTAGAGCGGACTGATTGATTGCCGAACTTGAGTCAATGACTTTGTTCAGATCATTTGCCTGAGCATTGGCCGCAACAGCGACCATACCTGCTAATAGCAAGTGGTTAACGCACTTCATCGCATACACCTTTTAATATTTGCTTGTTGCTATATTGGAATTGCGTGCAGTCTAATGTGCCTAAATGACATCCATGTTGCGCTAACAATACAGTTAGGTTACAGATGTCATATATAGTTCATGGAGGGAATTGTTTATTTTGATGCAACAAATAAAAAAGGCTGCAATCATGCAGCCTTTGAAAGGATTATACTTTAAATTTGGCGAGCATATTTTCGAGTTCATCAAATTGCAATTTTAGCGTCTGGCATTCTTGCAATGTTTTTGTCAGGCTGTCGCTGCCCTCAACACATAAATCACTGATCCCGTGAATGTCACTGTCAAGGGACTGGATCACCGCATTCTGCTCTTGTGTTGCGCTCGCAACGGCATGGTTCACGCCATCAATAGAGTCAATAGCGTGAGTGACTTCCTGCATCTTAGTCCCTGCAGACTGGGCCTGTTCGGCACTGTTACTGGAATCATCAATACTTGATTTCATCACGGCAACGGCCGATGCTGAACCCTGTTGCAGCTCGCCAATGGTATTTTCAATTTCCTGTGTTGACTCCTGAGTACGCTGTGCAAGCTGTCTGACTTCGTCTGCAACCACGGCAAAGCCTCGGCCGGCCTCTCCCGCACGTGCCGCTTCTATTGCTGCATTGAGTGCCAGCAGATTAGTTTGCTCACTGACCCCTTTGATGACTTCTAAGACCTGACCTATGCTTGCAGTCAACTTATCCAGGCCATCGATTGTTGATTGTGCCTTTTGCATTTTAGCGCTGAGTGAACCAATTTCTTCAATATTGGCATTGAGCGCAACCTGCCCCTGACTCGACAAGCTGTTTGCTTCAGTGGCAAGTTCAGACGCATGCTTGGCATTATTAGAAATCTCAACCGCACTGGATGACAGTTGGTTAATTGCAGTAGCGACACTGTCGGTACGCTTGGTTTGCTCAGTATAAATGTCCAGGGCACCCTGAGTTTGGGATTGTAACCCAGCCATAACCTGTTCCAGTGCCAGTGTGGTTTCTTTGACCTTAGAGATACTCTCGTGAATTTTGTCTACAAACAGATTGAAATAATTCGATAGCTCACCAAATTCATCGTTGTTTTCTACATCCAGCCGACGCGTCAGATCACCCTCACCCTGCGCAATGTCTTTAATAGCTTCATTCAGGTGAACCATAGGTCGCATCAGGTATTTGAGCAGCAGTTGTAACATCACCACTATCACCACTACGCCCACCAGCATATAGATTAATGCCATATTGCGAAATGACGCGACTGAGCTGTAGGCAATCTCTTTGTCTATCACTACGCCTAAATACCAATCGACATTTTTGATGCCGCGCATTGCCACAAAGGAAACGAGCTTTTCTTTTCCATCGATTTCTAACTCTGCGAACGCTTCAGTGAGGGGTAATTTAGTGCCGAATAAGTCCACCATTGGTTTATCATTCAGCTGCGTGTCCGGGTGGCTCAGGATACGCCCTTCGGCGTCCAGCAAAAAGCCATATCCATAACCAAGAAAATCTATTTCATTGACGATATCAGTGATGGTGGCCATATCTATGTCGCCACCAGCAACACCAGAGAAGCGACCATTGTTCATAATAGGCACCACTGCCGTAATGGTTAGCTCATTACTGGTTACATCTATATAAGGGGTCGTAAATGCGGTATCCCTTTTACGTTCTGCCAATTTATACCAGGGCCTTTGTGTGGCATCAAAGTCGCTTGGTAAAACCACCGTCGTATCGTTCAGGACGAACTGGCCGTCTGGCGTACCAATAAAGGTATTTTTAAAGTGTCCGGCTTCGTGCGCAGTTTGTACCCGGCGCAATATATCTGCGGTTGCATCATCACGACGATGACCGCTGGCTACTGAACTGACAATATCCAGCCTGTCATTCAGCCAGTTTGCAATGTTTTGCGACACGGACTCGGAGATTTCCTGCAATACCAGAGTCAGCTGAGCCTGAGTTTGCGAGCGCATCAGAATAAAGTTGTTCACGGTAAAAAGGGAGAGCACGATCACCAGCACCAATGAAGCGGCCAGTGTTATTTTAGTTGTAAATTTAAGCGCACTAAACATGGGGATCCTGTCTTAATTCTGCTAATACAAATTTGTTTTACCAAATCTTAACGAGTTTGTCTTACCTTATCGGCGAAACTTTTGCTGCCTTAAGTCAATTATACACTTGTTTTCACGATTTATTTTTCAATTGACTGGTTATTAGACAAGTGTCAACGTCAGGAACGAAAAAAGGTGAGATATTTCTCACCTTTGTATGACACACAATAATTAGCAATAAGTGCTAAAGCTGTGACTGATAAGCCTTCCAGCTAAGCGATAAATCAATCCCTGAATGCTCAGAGAAAGTCTGCCAGCTCCACTGTTTGTCATCATTTGGGTCTAGCTGTCCATTCAAATCAACCAGCAGATGCGGATAGCCGGTTGTTTCTAGCCAGTGAATAAAAAACGCGGTGGTTTTGTATCCTGAATCATAGTTGCCGCCTGCTTTACGAAAGCCCGGATCAACGTATCCTGCCTTCATACGGACCACATCCGCAATCCCCTCTATCACGGGACCTATTTCTTTGTAGTTGTTATCATCAAATTGATAAGCATGGGCTATTTCATGGTACAACTCATCATACAGTGCTTGTTGCGACTTACCTTCAGCAAATTTCGCAAGGTATTGAGCGCTGATGTGTATTTTCGCACCATTAAAATCCCCCTCTTTGTATGCAACCCCTTTCATGTCTTCTAGAATGATTTCAATTTTAGGCAGCTGAGGTGCCACAGACATATCCTTGTAGAGCAGCCTTGCAACATTATATGAAATCTGCCTTACCAGCCTGATATCAACATACTGCCAAACCGCGGGGCTTGATTCGCTGAAATTTCTGATTGTCACATTTGGCAGCGCAAACTGCTGCCATGCAATATCAGCATCAAAAGCAAGCGGCTTTAGCTGAGTGTTTATCTCAGCAGCAGAGAGTGACGCCGACATGAATAGTACACAGGCTACCTGACATATCCTAAACGCTTTCATTATTTATACTCTGATAAAGAAGGTGGTCTGGCAGTAACAGTCTTGCCCCATTGTTTATTTGGTTTGTCGCTCATCACATATTTCAGCTCTCCGCCAGCCATGATGTCTTCATGAGTCAGGTAACTGCGTTGCAGCGCTTTACCATTGAGGGTGACTGACTGAATGTACTTATTGGTATCGCTCAAACCCACGGCCGTGGTTGTGAATCGTTTACCGTTTGCCAGCTTCAGGGTGACCTTAGGCGTCTGAGGCGCACCAATCGCGTAAGCCAGATCGCCCGGTGCTACAGGATAGAAGCCCATTGCAGAGAAGATATACCAGGCAGACATTTGGCCAACGTCATCATTACCAGCAAGTCCGTCAGGCTTGTCTGAACTCAATGTATCCATAATCTGGCGAATACGTTCCTGTGTTTTCCATGGCTTGCCCGCATAGTTATATAAATAAGCGATGTGATGGCTAGGTTCATTGCCGTGCGCATAATTACCGATGAGGCCCGCAATGTCCTCGTGCTCTTTAATCATGTCATGTGACAGCGGCGTATCGAACAATTCATCCAGTCGCTGCGTGAATGCCTCATCCCCGCCCATTAACTCAATAAGACCAGCAACGTCCTGGGGCACATAAAAGCTGTACTGCATTGCGTTACCTTCTGTAAATGGTCCCATGTACTTTGCTTT
This sequence comes from Pseudoalteromonas ardens, assembly GCF_030125445.1. Classification (NCBI taxonomy): domain Bacteria; kingdom Pseudomonadati; phylum Pseudomonadota; class Gammaproteobacteria; order Alteromonadales; family Pseudoalteromonadaceae; genus Pseudoalteromonas; species Pseudoalteromonas ardens. The sequence goes on along the minus strand of NZ_JASJUV010000001.1, from coordinate 480,779 downwards.
AAATGCATTAAACTCGGGATCCCAACGGCCCTGGCTATCACGACCACGCATAAAGCCACTTTGTGGGTCAAACACATTCTTATAGCTCATCGCCCTGGCATAGTAGTGTTTAGCCTGCTCGCTTTTACCCATTGCCTCGAACATTCTGGCAATAGCAAAATCGTCATAGGCGTATTCCAGCGTAATCGAAACGGATTCAGGCAAAACATCCATAGGCACATAGCCATACTTTTTATATTCCGGGATCGCATCGTAAACCGGGTTGTTTGCCGTGTTAATGATGGCCTCTACAGCCAAATCAACATCGTAATCGCGGATCCCCTTAAGATAAGCATCAGCAATAACAGAGACTGCGTGATAACCAATCATGGTCCAGGTTTCGTGTGCATGGAAAGACCAGATAGGTAACATTTTTTCGTAGCTTTGCTGATAGTGCACCAGCATAGACTGGATCATACCCGAGACTCTGTCTGGATCTATGTAGGTCAGCAGCGGATGTAACGCGCGATAGGTATCCCACAGCGAGTAAAGCGTGTAATGTTCAAAATCCTTACCATCATGTATTTCGCCATCTACACCGCGATATTGCCCGTTCACGTCCTGATAGAGACTGGGTGCCTGTAATGCATGGTAAAGTGCGGTGTAAAATTGACGCTTTTCAGAGCGAGTGCCTTCAACATCGACTTTATCTAAATACGATGCCCATTGCGCACTGGCGGCTTTGCGAACTTTGTTGAAGTCCCAGTGCGGGATTTCCGCCGTCAGGTTTTCGAGTGCATTACTACGACTGACAGCAGATAGCGCCACTTTTATTTGTAGCGGTTTGCTCTCTACATTGTCAAAACTGGCTACGAATTTAACCGCTTTGCCCGCTGTCATTTTGACTGCTTTGTTTTCTATCGTTGAGTGCTTTTCCTTACCAAGGCAACCCATACAACGATAGCGCATGTTGTCTTCATTGATGAAACGGTAACTATCTATTGGCTGAGAAAACTCAATGGCAAAGTACATCTGGCGATTACGCGCCCACCCGTTAGTTGCCCGATAAGCAACCAAAGTGGTGTCATTGATCTTGCGAATATCACTCCAAATCACTTTGTTTTCAAAATTATAAATTGCACTGGTCAGGTCGAACAGAACATGACCCTCGCCGCCATTTTTAAACGTGTACTGGTGCATCCCTACACGGGGACTGGCCGTTAACTCTGCCTTGATATTATAATCTTGCAGTTCTACCCCATAATAACCGGCCTCAGCCCATTCCTGATCATGCGAAAATCGCGAGCGATAGCCCGCATCTGGGTTTTCTGCGGTGCCGGGGTCGGTTTTAACCTCCCCGCTAATAGGCATAACCAGCAAATCACCAAGATCCGAGTGGCCCGTGCCAGAAAAGTGCGTATGAGAAAAACCAACTATGGTGGTGTCATCATAATGGTAACCTGCGCACCGCTTGTAAATTTCAGGCTGCGGTGATACCCCACGCATTGGGTTATCCGTATCCGGGCTGAGCTGAACCATACCAAAAGGGACAACCGCACCAGGAAACGTATGACCGTCTCCTCCGGTGCCTATAAATGGATCTACCCACTGGGTGTTAGACTCTTTTGCCATCCCCTGTGATGAGACAGATATCAAAGTAGCCAAAGTCGCTACTGATACGATGCGATACATGCACCTCTCCTTAATACCTAATTGTTATTATTTGGACCGTTCCAATTATCACTATCTTACACCGCAAATGAATACGTATTCAATAGAAACAGGATAAGAAATAAATGCAAAGATAAAAAGTGGGAAGTTAAAAATGATGTACTGAGAAGGTGAAAAGCCGGCACAGAGGCCGGCTTAACAATGTGACGGTTAGCTATCGACTTTTTGCTGCCACTGTTTGTACAGAGACACCACGTTCAGGCCATACCATGCGATAAATACGTAGCAAACCATAGGGACAACAAAGCTGATCTGTATACCAGCGCTGTCTGCAACCAGACCCTGAGCCAGAGGAACCAGCGCTCCACCTACAATCGCCAGACACAACCAACCTGAACCTTTGCTGGTTAATGACCCGAGTCCCTCGATGGCAATTGAGAAAATTGTCGGGAACATGATTGAGTTGAACAAACCCACCGCAAGTACTGCAAACATAGCCAGTTTACCATCCGTTGACATAGTGAGCAGCAACAGCGCAATGATTGCAATGGCATTAAACATCAGCGCTTTAGAAGGAGAGATTTTTTGCAAAGCGGCAGAGCCAATAAAGCGGCCGACCATAGCACCACCCCAGTAATAAGATATATATTTTGCAGCGGTATGCTCTTCCATGCCGGCAATCGAAGGCTCTGCAAAATAGTTAACCAGGAAACTACCAATCGCGACTTCTGCGCCAACATAACAAAATATGGCAGCCACACCCATAACCAGATGTGGGGCTTCTGTTAACTTGTGACCACGTGCCTTACAATCTCCCTCTTCTGTGTGCGCTTCGATTGTTGGCAGTTTAAGAAATGCAAATACAGCTGCTATCAGCAACAAGGCACCTGCAAGTATCAGATAAGGGACTTTAACAGAATCAGCACTCGCATCTGTCGCCATGCTTGCGCCAGCACCAAACAACAGCATGCCACCAACAGCCGGACCGACCGTAGTACCCAGAGAGTTCAGCGCTTGCGCCAGATTTAATCGACTGGACGCGGTTTTTTCCGGGCCTAATGCTGCAACATAGGGGTTAGCAGACACCTGCAACACTGTAATACCTGAAGCCAATACAAATAATGCAGTCAGGAATAACCAGTATTCATGTACGACAACCGCTGGATAAAACAAAAGACAGCCAGCCGCTGCAACAACAAGGCCGGTTAATACACCATTTTTGTAGCCATACCGTTTTAGAAAAGCACCAGCTGGTAAAGAGACAATAAAATAGGCGCTAAAGAAGCAAAACTGAACCAGCATGGCTTCGGTGTAACTCAGGTCAAACACCGCTTTGAGACGCGGGATCAGTACATCATTAAGTACGGTTATGAATCCCCATAGAAAAAACAGGGTGGTCATTGCGGTCAGTGGCAACAAATAGTTGTTGTTCTTTGCATCTCCACTGGCAACATAACTTTGGTTAGTGTTGATTTCGCTCACTTGGAATACTCCGTGTTATAGGATTCAGTGATTCTACACACTGTTACAGAAAAATCACAAATGTTTTATTGGACCGTTCCAATTTATTTTTGATGGTGCTACAGTACGACTAAAAGAGAGTACCGCCTGGTCACAAGACTCAGGCCGAATAACCACAGACTGGAAAGGTTATGTCTATAAACTTCAAAAACGACGACTTCTTACTTAAGCATATTAATCGAACAATGGGCTTTTACCACCCAAGATGTATCGACCCCAATGGTGGCTTCTTCCACTATTTTCTGGACGATGGTACCGTTTACAACCAGCATGTACGTCACCTGGTTTCCAGTACCCGGTTTGTCTTCAATTATGCGATGGCCTATTTGCATACCCAAGAACCTGAATATTTAGAACAAGTACAACACGGTCTGGACTTTCTGGAGACGGTGCATAAGCAAAATAATGGTGGATATGCGTGGGTAATCAATAAAAATCAGGCAGAAGACACCACCAATCATTGTTACGGCCTTGCCTTTGTTCTTCTCGCTAATGCCGTTGCACTTAAGGCGGGAATTGAGTCAGCCGCAGACACCATTGAGTCCGTCTGGTGTTTGTTAGAAGAGAAATACTTTCAAAGCGATTACCAGCTATACCTTGACGAGTATAATGGCGACTTCAGTATCGCAGACCCTTATCGTGGTCAAAATGCCAATATGCACATGTGCGAAGCGCTATTAATGTGTTTTGAAGCCACTAATGACAACAAGTTTCTCGAACGCGCTCACACCCTGGCATCCACAATGACAGTAAAACAGGCAGAGCTGGCTGATGGCCTTATTTGGGAACACTACTCTGAGAACTGGCAGATCGACTGGGAATATAACCTGGATAATCCCAAACACCTTTTCCGCCCCTGGGGGTTTCAACCTGGCCACCAGACCGAGTGGAGCAAGTTACTCCTAATCCTGCATAGGCACATGCCACAAGACTGGATGATAGAGCGTGCACGCTACCTGTTTGACACCGCACTGGAAACAGCCTGGGACAAAGAGCATGGCGGAATATTCTATGGATTTGCGCCAGACAACAGTATTTGCGACGCTGACAAGTATTTTTGGGTTCAGGCAGAAAGCTTTGCTGCCGCCGCTCTGCTTGCTCAGGCTACGGGCGAAGACCGCTACTGGCAGTGGTACGACAAAATATGGCAGTATTGCTGGGACAATATGATAGACCATGAACATGGTGCCTGGTACAGGATACTGGACAGTCGTAACGAGAAGTACAGCAACGAGAAAAGTCCTGCTGGTAAAACCGACTATCACACTATGGGGGCCTGTTACGAAGTACTGAGAGCTAAGCAACTTGGGCAGGAGAAATAATGAGTTTAGTCTGTTTTGGTGAAGCCCTGATAGATTTTCTGTCTGATGGTAAAGAGCCTGAATCTTTTACTAAATATGCAGGCGGCGCGCCTGCAAATGTTGCAGTGGCCGTAGCCCGTCAGGGGGTTGCAGCGAGCTTTTGTGGTATGGTTGGTGATGATATGTTTGGCCAGTTTATCAAACGTGAATTGCAACATCATCAGGTAAATTGTGATTACCTAGTCAGCACAGACAAAGCAAAAACCGCGCTTGCGTTTGTTTCTTTGGATAATTCCGGAGAAAGGAGCTTCAGCTTCTATCGCCCGCCAGCGGCTGATCTGCTATTTCGCGCGGATGACTTTGACAGCAAGATGTTTGACATCCATTCTGTGTTACATGTCTGTAGTAATAGCCTGACTGAAAGCAACATCTACAAAACAACCCTATCTGCATTGACTCAGGCACACGCAAAGGGAATGACCACCAGCTTTGACATGAACCTGAGAGAAAACCTGTGGGCTTCCCTGACACATTGCTCAAAGCGTGTTTGGCATGTTATTTCCAACGCAGATATTGTGAAACTGTCACTCGAAGAGCTCGAGTTTTTAAATACCCAAAGTCATCCGAGCCTGCCACAGTCACATACCATCGACGCGATTATGGCTGCGAACGTAAAACTGCTCATCATTACAGATGGCGGCAATCCGGTTCGATTTTATGGACGCTCATTTGAAGGAAGTGTCAATGTCCCTGATGTCGCAGCGGTCGACACCACGGCAGCTGGAGATGCATTCGTAGGAGGGTTACTGGCAACGCTCATTCGCCAGCAAGAAAACCAGGCCATCGATTCATTGCTGGGCGATCCGGATATCGTAAACTCAGCGGTGGAATATGCCAGCCGCTGCGGTGCTTATGCAGTGACCCGTTACGGGGCGTTCGATTCTTTACCCGGGCATAAAGATGTTACATAAAGATTTGTGAGAGTAGGTGCATGGAAGCACCTTTATTTATATGTACTAGCCGGATCGCTGAGGCTTCAAATATGGATCAGATATTCGATATAAACATAATAGAAAAGTGGTGAGCAAATTATAAGGCCAACCAGATAAAGTCTGAAAAATCCATCGCGCTGTGCACTTAGCTGAGCAACCACAGACACAGAATTTTGATCCTGCATTGATGGTGTTTTTGGGCGGTATCGGCGATATACCTTCATAACACCCCAGCCGATAATAAAAGGTCCCAAAATAAGCGAAAAAAATAACACTACCGCATACCAGGTTTCTGGCGCAACTCTGTCCATTCTCTACTCTCGTCGACAAAAAAACACAAGTACATTCATACCTGCTTACATCTAAGCGTTTGATTTAGTGCTGATCAATTATGCTATGCTAGGCGCAAGCGTATCACAGTAAAAAAATAAGAAAAGAACCGATTCATGAACAAAACCTATGTAGTGCTTCCTTTGACTATCTGCCTGAGCGCCTGTATCGCAAATCAAGTTGAGATCACGCAATCAGAACACACTGTGGTCAAATTTAAAACCACGGAAGGGTATACAGACTGATTTGCCAATCTCTATAAACAGCCAGAAAACTACCCCTATACTTGTGAAGAATCCTGTTACCCGGACACCCCATTCATTGAATGCCAGGACAATATGGAGCAATGTGCCTACGTAGGGGAGCAACCTAATGTCGAAAGTAAGTACGGCTTTCAGGTAAAATGGCTGGGACATGCGAGTTTTTTGCTAACTATGCCTGATGGACAGCAAATGCTCGTAGACCCGGTTAGTGAACAGTTCGATTGGCCAATTGACCTGGGGTTTAAGTTAACCGGGGGATTTTATCGCACTGAGCCAGAGTGGCCCGTGAGCTCTGAGTTAGACAATCTAACAGGTGTGGTATATTCCCACATACATTACGATCACTTCAATAAAGCAGATATAGCAGCCTTAGGAACTCAGCCAACCTACTATACCCCACTCGGATTTGCCGATTACTTTGCTGATGGCGGATACAAGATTAACGAGATGGCATGGTATGCAAGTGCTCAGCAAAATGCGCTCACCGTGCACTTTGTGCCTGCACACCATTTTAGCAGCCGGGTGATTGTCCCCTACCTAACCGAAGACAACGACGCAACATTGTGGGGTGGCTGGATATTCGAGTATCAGGGAAAAACATTGTTCTACGCAGGAGATACTGGCTACTCTGCTCACTTCAAAGACATACAAAAGAAATACGGGGATATTGATGTTTGTCTGCTGCCAATCGCGTCGTATCACCATGAGGAATATGGTAATTGGTATAGAAATGTTCACCTTACGCCAGAAGATATGTTAGCAGCCGCCGATGATCTTAACTGTGAGCAGGTGGTGCCCTGGGGATATGGCAATATGAGCTGGAAAATGGGAGATTTAACCTCCCACTCTGCGCTGTTTCGGCTACTTCACGTAAAACAAACGCTGGCACCGACGCGCCCTATCTACATACTCAATGAAGGAGAGAGTGTGACTTTCTAGCCAAAGTCACAAACAGGCATTAATCTGTATCCTGTTCAGGCCAGGTAACGATGTGATCTTCGAAGTCATTTTCAAGATCTACGTCATTCTCACTAATGGCTTTGCCCAGGATACTAATCCCGGCGTCATGCATTGCCTGTTTTGAGCCATTGTGAAGCAACGGATGCCAGCTTGCGAGACCACGTCCTTCGTGCAACCTACGGTAGCTACAGGATTGTGGCATAAAAAAGATGTCTTTGAGGTTATCTTTGGTTAACTGCACGCAAGATGGTACCAGTGTCTGACGCTCAGTATATCGCGTACAGGCGCACGTATTTGCATCACTGTATTGACACACCACATCGGTGTAAAGTAGCTCTTCCCCTTCCCTAAGTACGTCAGTGCTACTAAATTGTTCTTCCTCTTCTTCGTCTGAATCTATAAATGAATGCAAACAGCACTTACCACAACCATCACAAATGGCTTCCCACTCCTGCTGGTTCATTTCTTCAAGTGATTTTTCTATCCAAAAAGGAGTTGTATTCATAACGCTGAACTTGCCACATATTTAAGGGCCGCAAATTGTACTAGAAGAAACAGGCCAGCGCAAAACTGCCCTGCTTCTGCCCGGAAGGACTACTTCTGGGATTCAACCCAGCGCTGAATTTTGACCTCTAAAACAGGCATAGGGACAGCGCCATCAATCAGAACCTGATTATGAAAGGCACGAATATCAAACCGTTCACCTAACTCTTGCTCAGCGTACTCTCTGAGCTGCCTGATCTTAAACTGGCCTACTTTATAAGACACAGCCTGCCCGGGCCAGGCGATATAACGCTCTACCTCTGCTTCTACATCACTTTTCGCCATCGAAGAGTTATCAAGCATGAAATCAATGGCCTGAGCACGTGTCCAGCCTTTGGCATGCAAACCTGTATCCACCACCAGCCTCATCGCTCTTAACTGTTCGTCAGACAATCGTCCATACCACTGGTACGGGTCGGTAAACAACCCCAACTCTTTACCCAGACTTTCAGCATACAATGCCCAGCCTTCGACAAACACCGTTGAGCCTCCGAATTTACGAAACTCTGGCAAATCATCAATTTCCTGCTGCAACGCCAATTGAAAATGGTGACCCGGTGCCGCTTCGTGGATGGATAACGTCTCAACTATAAACTTAGGCTGTGCCTTAAGGTTATGGCTATTTATATAGAACACACCCGGTCTTGAGCCATCCGGTGCGGGACTCTCATACGATGCCCCTGGGGCGGACGCTGCACGGAAGGCTTCAACAGGCTTAACGACATAATCAGCCTTTGGTTTAATATCGAACAATAAAGGAACGCGCGCATCTATTTTCTTTTTCACGTCTTCATAGGCCTTTATTAACTCGGCCTCAGACTGAAAATAGAACTCGTCGCTGTTCCGCAGATGCTCAAAAAATGCCTGAAGGTCTCCCTCGAAACCCACTTGCTCTTTAACACTGCTCATCTCGTCGCGAATACGCTTCACTTCGCTCAGACCCAGCTGGTGGATTTCGGTTGCGGTCATGTCAAGCGTGGTGTTTTCTTTAATATAGTGCTGATACCAGGCCTGCCCATTGGGTAACGCACTATAACCCACCGACGCTCTGGATGCGGGCAAATAAGTTGTTTCTAAAAAGCTGACCATGTCGCGATATGCTGGTACCAGAGTACGCTCGATGTAATGTTTGTAAGACTGCGTAATTTGGCGTTTTTCTTCGTCAGAAAATGAATCAGGTAAATTCTGGATTGGCCCCCAGAAAACCGAGTCTTCCGCTCTATCAACAACATGTGTGCTAAACTGGGGGATCACTTTGGCCGTGATGGCACGTGGTAATACGACCTTACGCTCAATACCCTGAGTCATCATAGCCTGCACAGACTGCAACCAGATAACAAAGCCGTCTGCGCGTTTAAGGAAGTTACTGTAATCATCAACCGTTTTAAAAGGCTGCGCACTTTCACCAGATCCCATGGCTGCAAATACATGATGTGGACCGTACATTTGGTCAATAGGCATGAACTGATCATCAAACTGTTCAGCTGCTTTGTTTTGCACCAGCTCATAATAGAGAATATCGTAGGATAGTTTTGCCTGGCCGCTGAGTTCACTTCGGTCAAGCGACTCCAGACGAGCGAGATATCGAGCCGTGAATGCGCGTGACTGCGCTAGACTATCAGGCCCAAGTGGTAGCTCAAACTTATCGTTGTACTCAGACATACCAAAAAAAGTGGCTGATAACGGGCTGTGCGTAATGCTTTCATCGAAGTAGGTCTGTGCAAGCGTCATCATCTGCGTATTCGCATCCGCTTGCTCAACACTGTGTTGTTGAGACTGCACATTGATGGATGTTGCTTCACATCCAGTCAGTGCAAAACCAACGATGAGCGCTACCAGGGTTTTTCTTATCATGTCTGTAACCTTACTCTTAGTCTATATCGCAGCGCAGTCTGCCAGACATCAAGCAGATTACAACTATTTTCTATGCCAAAGCCATGTCTGTCTCTGCGGTAGGCAGGATAATTTCAATACACAATCCGCCCAGCAGGCTATTGTGCGAATCAATTTTACCACCATGACATTCGACAATTTTTTTGCACACCGCCAGGCCCATGCCTTTACCCCCACTCAGCGAGCTTCGCGACGCCTCTTCCCGGAACAAAGGCTGAAACAACTGCCTGTGTGCATCATAGGACAAGGGCATACCCGAATCTTCAATTCTCAGTACCAGATTTTGCTCTGTGACCAGCGCGCTCATTTTAATGTCTACGCCTTCACCGCCATACTTCAGCGCATTTTTCACGACTTCCAAAATCGCGTTGCCAATAGAACGTTTATCAAACTGCATCGTAAAGTGTGGGTCGAGCCGATTGATCACTTCAAGTCGCGCTTTTTTGGGATCCACATAGGTCATACAGGTTTGGAAGGTTTCATTGATAAAGTGCGCCACTTTTACTTGTTCTTTATTGAGAATACTCGCAACGTCTTTATCGCCCGTCACCAGCATCAACTGATCGATAAACTTGTGAAGCTCGTCTATTTTTGTCATTAATTTGGCATAAGAGTCTTCGACATTTTCGACAATATTGTATTGCAAAGACTCGACCTGGATTTTCATCACTGTTAGTGGTGTACGTAATTCATGCGACAAGTCGGTGAAAAGTTGTTCTTCTTTGGCTTTGAGCTGATTCACCTGCTCATTCACAACCTGCCTTTCACTATCAACGGTACGATTGAGGGCATTAACCTGTTGCTCCAGATGTTTGACTAACTGTCCCTGAAGTGATTTATGTTGCAATGCCAGAGCGACAGTAAATAACAGCACTTCTATTAGATAGCCGACTTTAATGAAGGACGTGATCTCAAACACGTCAATCAGGTTTCCGTAACTCGCCCCAACTATGGTAAGCACATTTAGAAATAGCAGATGATTTATAAGACTATATGTAAAGGTGCGCATTCCGGGCCCTTTCTGTCTGAAACTCCATATGCAGGTATACACAAACAGTGGGATAACAAAGGTACTGGCGAGTAAGTTGTAGTACACGCTTTCAAGATACAACGCGGTGGGTACTAGAATAATATAAAGCCAGGTTCCAAAGACGTAAACAGTATTAAGCGTCGGGTGATAGTGTTTTAGCTGTAAAAAGCCACGTACGAACAACAGGTGAAATATGGGAACTATTGCCATCAGTGCTATTGAAAACTGGCCACTGAAAAAACCATGATTGGGCCAAAAATACTGAAATGAGAAGCCCGCCATATCAATCACAATAAGCAAAAATAACAAGGTCCACATGGCATAGAAGACATTGGTGGTATTGCGGTTGAAGGCCAGGTTAACAATGACGATGAGCAAAATGGCAGCAACGACTCCGGCCAGGCTGGCATTGGTAAGTATGCTGAGTTGTGACGTGGATAAATAGTTAGCTTTGGAGTGTAAACGCAAATTAGCTGGTGCATTTGCAAACGTTTGGTACTCAATCAGGAATTCGCTATGACCCGGTTTCAGGTCTAATGGTAAGTACATTTGCGGGTCCTGAACTGGCCGTTCATCAAACCTCACGTCTTCATGCTGCGATAGCACCTCCTTAAACTCCCCCCCGTCCAGCTGATAAACCACCAGTTTGGGCAATCTGGCAAAACCAAATGAGAGTACCCAATCCGCTGAACTTGATTGATTGTCGAGTTTCAGCGAGACCCATTTAGAATAGAGTTTATGTTGAGGCCGCTTATCAATCTCGTTCAGGGGGATAAATTGCGGAAGAAACTCGGATATATCGCCAGGCGCTTTAATTTGCCTGTCATAATCATAAAAAAAGGTGGCGTTATTCAAAGTGAGCTGTGTGGTAGTGTCGTCAATGACAAATCTTTGCTGCTGTTCTGCGCTAGTGGCATGACCTGCAAACAAAAAGCTCGCTATTAAAAGCATTAAGATAAAGCGCATGAACAAGACTCGGTAACCATTTGTAACTATCATAGGTCTAAATCGTGTATGAAATGTGGAGTCAGGACGAATTTGCGTATCGCCCTGCGATTAATGTAAACCAATGTAACACTATTGCGAAATCCAAAATAGCACCAATTATTAGAAACTTAAAAAAAAATCTATAAATTCTTCATAGACAAAGTGTCAAACTGTCGCCTTTAACTTTGAGTACCTGGTTAAATGACAGTCACATTGAAATATTTCTGTCATATAACTTTGTTTTAATCCGCCCTGAAATAAAAACGTCATCAAAGTGCCACATAGTTTGGCCAGACATAACTGAGTAAAATCATGAGTGAACAAAATCAAACCTCTCTTTTTGCAAAGATCTTAAATTGGACCGCAATTGCATTACTGGTCTATCTTGTTTTAGTTGCTGTTGGCACCGTAAGTGGTGGTTTTAAATTAGCTTCAGGCGGCACAGAAGGTGCTAAAGAAATCTTCGCATTCGCAACAAACCCATTTGTCGCGCTAATGCTGGGTGCATTTGCCACCGCGCTCGTTCAGTCTTCGTCTACTGTTACTTCAGTTATTGTTGGTCTGGTTGCAGGTGGTCTGCCATTAGGCATCGCTATTCCTATGATCATGGGTGCTAATATTGGTACCACTATCACTAACACACTGGTCTCAATTGGTCATATTCGTGATAAAGAAGAGTTCCAACGTGCATTTGCCGCATCGACAGTGCATGACTTCTTTAACTTGTTTGCAGTTGCGATTTTCCTGCCACTGGAAATTATGTTTGGTCTACTGGAAAAATTCTCAGCAGCACTGTCACACCTGTTCGTTGGTGACGCAGACTTATCTCTGAAAAGCTATAACTTCATTAAACCGCTTGTTAAGCCTGCAGTTGGCCTGGTTAAAGACGCAGTAAGCTTCCTTGACGGCAAAGCAGTAGGTATTGCGATGGTTGTAGTTGGTATTGCTATGATCTTATTCGCAGTAACCACCCTGGGTAAACTACTTAAGAAAGCACTTGTTGGCCGTGCAAAAGAGCTTCTGCACAGTGCAATCGGTCGTGGTCCAATCGCAGGCATCAGTTCAGGTGCAGCCGTAACCGTGATGGTTCAGTCTTCATCAACCACCACCAGCCTGATGATCCCTCTGGCAGGCAGCGGTGTATTCAACACGCGTCAAATCTATCCATTCACGCTGGGTGCGAACATTGGTACTACTATCACAGCATTACTTGCTGCTACGTCTATCACAGGTCCGAATGCAGAAGTTGCACTGACGATTGCATTAGTTCACGTTATGTTTAACGTATTTGCTGTTGGTCTGATATACGGCTTGCCACTGCTTCGTGAAATCCCGCTGCAATTGGCTGAGAAACTGGCCCGTATTGGAACACGCAACAAATCTGCGGCATTTGGTTATGTACTAGGTTCCTTCTTTGTCTTGCCTGGCCTGTTGATGCTCGCAATCAAATAATCTGGCAGACAAAAAGCGAGTAATTCGTTACTCGTAAAAAGGGCTCACATATGAGCCCTTTTTTAATAATTTTGACATATTACCCCGGCATAATAACGTCGGTTTAATCTTTCGGCAGAATCATGAATACACGTAAACGGTCTTTGACTTTTGATATACAGGACCAGGCCCAGCAGCTGTTTTTCCTTGAGCAAGGCTCACCATTCGATCAACTTGAGTTTTACATCGAACAGGACCTGTTGGTCGTGTCGTGCCAGCTACCTCAAGATGCAGTGTCGGGCAATCAGATCCGCATTACGGCAAATCACCAGGACAACCGTGACGTAGACTTTGTAGGCATGGTAAAGCTTAAAGAAAAAGATATTATGACTGGTACCATTGAAATACGCCTGAGCGGGGCTGGAAAAAGTGGCTCGTATAATCTGCAATTGAGTTTACTGGGCTACAAACAACGCGTAAAAAACAGCATGGATTACATGGCGTACCTACCGCGTGAAATACACCCGAATGAAAATCAAGCTCTGGTTACGGCCAACAACGCAAGGCATGCAGGTGGACTGTTTCAGACTGTCACCCAATATCTGCGTACAGAATTTAATAACCTGCTAGGCTCAACCAGGCAGGCTTATCTTACCGAACGAAAATGATCCACCACCAGCCACGCATTCATTAGCCAGGACCGCAAATAATGCCGCTTCTTTGGAGTCGACACACACTCCGTCTTGCGACAGCTCAGACACCTCATAATCACCCAATAGTCCAGACCTAACCTTACTGATCAGAAGTGTATTGTGTGCACCACCACCACTGACTATCAGTTGCACGGGACCATCCAACTTAAGACGCTGTATATGTTCCAGCACACACCAGACAGTTAACTCATTGAGTGTAGCGAGCACGTCATAAGAAGACGGTCGCTCAGGGCATTTGGCCCGTATGTCTTCCAGCATGGTAAGATTAAACACCTCAGGCCCGGTTGTCTTTGGGGTGTCCAAATGAAAAAAAGGGATGGTTTTTAGCAAATCGAGCAAACTTACGCAAACTTCTCCCTTTGCGGCTAACTGTCCGTCTTCATCGAAAGGCACATCAAAATAACGCTGGCAAAATGCATCCATGAGCGTATTGCCCGGCCCGATGTCTGAACATTGCACATCGTCAACCTGGCCACCTCTTGGCAGTACGGTGAAGTTTGCTATGCCACCAAGGTTTAACAAAATCCGGTGCACTTCCGCACTTTGATATAACAAGTAGTCGCCATATTGTGCCAGTGGCGCCCCCTCGCCCCCTTTTGCAATATGCTTTTGCCTGAAATCTGATACTGTGATGATCTGCGTATGCGTTGCAACCTGATCTCCGTCCCCTAACTGCAAAGTGCCGTCCGAAAAATCGACATGCGCATGCTGGTGATGTGGGCAATGAAATATGGTCTGGCCATGGCTGGCTATTAAATCTATGTCCGACCTGTCGACTTGCCACTGTGACAAAGTTTGGTTAATTAACTTTGCGTGATATTGCCCTATCCAGGGGTTAAGTAAGGTGAGGTATTCAAGGTTAATGGTTTCTTTGGCAAAAACTGCCCGAACCTTATTTTTAAATTCGCTGTCGTAGGCGTAGGTTTTAAATTTTAGCAGCTTGCATTGTGTTTCTGTGCCTGAGCCAGTCACCTCACACAAGGCCAGATCCAGGCCATCGAGGGACGTGCCGCTCATCAACCCCAGAATTCTGCGTACAGGTTTGGTCGAGATTGTATGGAGCTGACTAATTTGTTTAAGTCCCATTACATTAATATCCTTCGTTATTGGTGGCCACCACTGCCACTACAGGATAATCATTGACGCCCAATTCCAGTGTGAAATTGCGTTTTTCATAGCCCTCGAGCAGAATTTTTTCCGGTAATGCGTTAACCCGCAATGCCGTACCATCAGCATAAATCACCATAAGCTGTTCAGGTTCGAGAATACGTCTGCCCGATGAAAGGTTTTCAAGGCTCAGTATCACAGCACGGTGTCCATCGTCGTTCGACATTGCCACACTGCGGTTGACCTTAAAGTCGCTTTTTGCCGGTTTCATGCGATCTGCCCGGTCAAAAAATAAAGCGCCAAGGTTCATTTGCATGCTGTCAAAACGATAAGGTTTGAGATCATTGGCATTGGCAGAGACCGAAACCATCATCATTAAACTCATTATCAAGCCAGCTTTGTGCATACATCACACTCCATAAAATGACTCAAGGCTCGCACTTTTTGGTCGAGCCTCTGTATTGATGCCGTATTGACCAATTAAATCCGCTATCTCGTCTTTCAGGGCGTCGATAGCAGCATTAATTTCATCTATTTGCTGCTTATTAAATGATTTTCGGCTTAACATAAAATGAATCGCGTTGTCGTTTACCACATAAGGATGTATTCGCATCTGCTCAAAACCGAGCTTCTCTATGTAGTAAAAACCCGAGAACTCATCTTCTATCAAAAAGTCGACACGTCTGCGATTGACCAGTTGCATGCGTTGGTTAATGCTTGGTACCTCAAGCAAGCGCTCTCTGTACCAGGCAATTTTTAAAATTTGCTCTAGCTCTTTGCCGTAGTAGGCGCCGGGATTAGACACAAAGGTGTGCTCAGAAGCGAATAGTTCAGTCAAGCTTCTCACTTCCTTGACCTTTTCCTTGCGGGTGAACAAGCGCATTCTCTCACGACGATAGGCCTGGCTAAAAAATGCCAGTTCAGCCCTTTGCGTGTTAAAACTGGCAGACGGCAAGATATCAATGAACCCCTTGGATAACTCAGTGATCCCCCGGGCAGATGACGGTAACTGGACAAAATCGATACATAGTTTGGCTTTGCTGAACACCCTCCGGGTGATGTCTACATCCAGACCATAAGGCACTGTGTCACGATACATCACATAGGGTGGCCAACTGGTACCAACACCAACCTTGTAACGTGTATCGCATTGCTCACTGGCAAAAGCAATGATGGGCAGGAAAAACAAGAAAAAAATTAAATGCACAATGTCTAACTATCATTAATATTAGCTAGATTATGAAGGATATCTGGAATAAAACAAAGGCGCCGAAGCGCCTTTATTGGTTATTGTTGGCCAATCCCTTGGTCAATCAGAGCCAAACCCCGGCCTCTGATATCAACATACTTATAGCGCTTTCCACACCATCGCTTTGCCAGGCTCTTCGCCACGTGTCCACCATTTAGCTTCGTACAAGTTACCCTGGTAGCTAACGCGGTCGCCTCCGACATAGACTTTGTTTCTATCCCAAGGATCGGCACCTACTGAAGAATCAGTCACGGTCACATCAAATGATGCCGTAGTCGTCGCAGTACCGTCAGATACAGCAACAGTAACTTGGTAAGTTGCATCCTGCGTTACTTCAGGAGCTGTAATTGTGGCGTTCGCGCCCTGACCGCTGACTGTCAGGCCATTACTTGCAGACCAAGTGTAAGTGAGTGCATCACCATTTGGATCCGTTGCACTTACCTGCACTGATGTGCTGGTGTTTTCCGCAAGTGATACTGCTGCGATTGGTGATACTACAGGCGCATCGTTGCCTGTTGAAGGCGCTTTAACCAACACAGTAACATTGCGCGTTGTAGTCGCTTCGCCATCAGATACAGCAATCGTTAACGTATACTCAGTATCTTGCGTAACCACTGGTGCCGCCACACCGACTGAAGTAGTCGTTGCGTTAGTCAGGGTTAGAGCACTTGGCGCACTCCATGCGTAAGTCAGAGGCTGGTTATCTGGGTCAGACGCAGTTGCAGTCACTGTGATTGAGCCACCTGATTGCACAACAACATTGCTATCTACAGACACAACTGGCGGCTTATTAACTGGCACGCCACCAGTCAGACCATCGTACATTGCATTTAGAATATCACCATTATCTGCGTCAATTTCCCAAGCAAACAAACCACCCAGATCATACAAATTAACGTAACGGCCTTTCGCTTCGACAGAGCGCGCGCTATCGAACGTCAGCAATTTACCATTGCTGCGATTCCACACGTAAGCTGCTTCGGCTTGGTCGTCATAGCCCACTTCAAACCCATTCAGGCCTGTACCATTTGGACCAACCAAGTTAGCAGCAATGGCTTTATAATCCATGATGCCTGGCTCCCAAACCCCCTCAGAGGTTGAACCTGCATATTTACCATTGCCAGGTGCAGTCATTGGGTTACCCGGGATAGTAGTGTTCTGGTCTAGCACACCTTCCCAGCCACGGCCATACATTGCAGCACCCATAACAATTTTCTTGGAATTAACACCCTGTTGAAGCAACAGTTGTACTGCATTGTGCGCTGTATAAGCTGGGCCCTTACGCGGCTCACCATTATCATCTAAACCAGTGCCATTACATTCGTCCTGGCTCAGGTGCGAACCACAATATAGTCCAGTCTGGTGACCTGTAACATTGTTCCAGCCGCCGTAAAAGTCATACGTCATTGCAAAGATGTAATCCATGTACTGCTGAGCAGCCTGATAATCGACATCTTCGATTTTGTCGTAGCCTGAACCAATTGCAGATGTAAGTTCATAGGTACGGCCAGTTTCGGCTTCCAGCTCGTCAAGCATGGCACGTAACTCAGCCATCAAGGCAATATATGCAGGACCATCATTGACCGGGTCGCCCAAATCAGGGTTTGGACCGTCACCACCAGGGAATTCCCAGTCAATGTCTACACCGTCATAGAATTTCCAGGTTTTCAGGAATTTCTTCATCGAAGCAACGAACACGTCACGGTTTGCTTTAGTTGTAAAGCCGTGGAACGGGTCCGAAAGCGTCCAACCACCAACGGAAGGCAGAATCTTAAGATCGGGGTAACGCTGTTTAAGTGCCATCAGCTGAGCATATGTACCACGGATCGGGTCGTTTTGATTCACGCCTGGCAGTGTTTTCTGCACAGCGGCCCAAGGATCGTGAATGACGACTTCATAATCTGCTGTCCCCGCACAAGCCTTCTGCAATGCGCGCCAGCTATTACCATTTTCAATTTCTTTCAGCGACTCGTTCGCACCACAGATTGGAATAAATCCATACAACAGGTGACTCAGGTTTTGGGCAGGAATGTTGGTAACGTCAAAGTCGCGCCCGTAGATTCCCCACTCTACAAAGTAAGCACCTGTCACTTTGCCCGGGATTGTGCCGTTGTTACGGTTATTCGGGTTAACATCCATAGGCAGTGGCTCAAGGTGACCACCATCTGTATCGGCAATCACTATCTCTTTACCAGCACTTCTCGCACAGCCCGTGCTATCACACAGTTCAACATACAGAGTATGGCGACCAGATTGCATATAAGGGAAAGTGATAGTACCGCTCTTAGTGCCTGCAGTTAAGGTACCTTCATTGACAAGCTGATTGTCAAAGTAGACTTTATAGCTATCACCACCTGTGCCACTCCAGGCATTCCATTTAATCTGAATATCGACTTTATCTTTAGCAGTTACCAAGTCTTTGTATGACCCGTTTCCATCGAGTACAACATCTACAAATGAATACACTTGTGGCTCCCAGCTCAAGCTAGGTGTTGAAGGTGCAGCCAACACTGAACCGCTCATGAGTGCTAAGCCTATCGCTGTACTTATCTGTTTAATTTTCATTACTTTCTCAACCTTATTTACATGTTATATCCAAACCCCGAGGGGTGAGTTATTGGTACTGCTTAAATCTTTATTGTCTGACTACAGTGCTTTCCAGACTTGTGCTTTTCCTGGTTCTTCTCCACGCGTCCACCATTTGGCTTCGTAGTTTTTATTCCCATGAGAGACTTTATCGCCACCTACATAAGTTTTAGAGGCCTTCCACTGAGGAAAAGTTGATACAGGTACATCCTTAACCGTGACAGTGAAGTCTCTGGAAGTAACTAATTCACCATCTGATACAGCAACCGACACGGTGTATTGTGTGTCTGCTGACACTTCGCCACTTTGTATCGAGATAGTGGCGCCGCTGCCTGTCATCGAGAGCCCAGCTGGCAGTGTCCAGTTGTAGGCTAGCTCGGTCTGCTCATCATCAAAGGCATGCACATGTACCTGTACTTGGGCATTCTCATCCATCACAACCGGGTCTGGTTGATGAACCGTAGGAGGCGTGTTTGGCGCCTTAGGTACGATAGTGAGGTTATAGGTGTACGCCGCATCCGTTACGAACACTTGATTACTGAGCAAATTCGCTTCATCAAATACCACGTCGCCATTAGCCTGTTTGACACCCACCTGAACATCATTGGCATAGGTTGCATTCAGCTGCCCTGCCAACACGCTCTCCCAGTTAGCCTGGTTTTGCGCCGTAACCGCTAAGGAATGTTTGACAATTTCCTGGCCGTTTTGGTCAAAAACGCGCGCCCAGACAAGGTCACCAGCGTTAGCCGTCTGACCCCGGCTGACAAAATAGCCAGCTGCGTACCAGTCGGTAGGCTGCGAATCAGAAACTATGTTGATGTCGCTACAGTTGTAAAAGCCTTCTCCAACGACATCATTGCGCTGCCAGCGCGTATACAAAATCGCGTCGCCACTGCGGCCTTGAGGTATCTGAATGGTCATTTCGTAAATACGTTTACCATCCGGATCTTTTACGAAATCCACGTTGCCGATCTCTGTGATCAGATCGATATTGCCCCAGGTCATGACATCTGTCGCCGGGTTAAACCCAGGCTTGGTCAGATAAAACTTCCAGAAGCTGGGGTTGTGCGGTGTCGTCGCATGAAAGCGAATTGCCAGCTCACCATTTGCATTAGGACGAACATCTGTCTTTTGCCAATCGGCTGACGGTAAGTTCATACCGCGCTTTTCATGTGAGCCTGCCGCACAGAGTGTGCCATCTGGTATGTTCTTCTCTACAGCCTGTTGGTTGTTGTAATCAGGTGTATTGACGGCAAATTCGTGTTCCTGAATAAACTGTACATAGCCCGACTCCAGATAAGCAGCCCGACAGGCAGCATTGGGAATATTGGAACCATCTTCTGGCCACCAGTACCCTCCCTGATCTTCACAAATAGCCTGCCTTGCAAGCGGAAAGTCCATATAACCATGGCTTGTAGCCAGGTCGCTGTAGCACAGAGCTGACAATACCAATGCGCTGATTGCGCTCTGCTGTGATAGTAATTTAAACGTTTTCATAGTTTGCCTCTATCATAGGGGCCGAAGCCCCTGTCCTTTGAAGTTGGGTCGGTTACAAACTACAAACTTTGGTGTAATCCGAACTTACTGATGGCTGTTTATTGCTCCACCACTTCGCTTTGTAAACACCATTTCCATCGATGATTAAGTCACCCTGAGCAGCATGAGTTCCCTTTGGAAACTCCGGGTATACTTTAATCTGAGAAATAGGCACACCTTCACAGCTTGTGATTGGACCGCCGTTACCATCACCTGGTTTTGCATCTGGCAATTTCGGATACTCGAACTTAAATGCGTAACGTTTACCATCTTTCTCGGCAACAAAGTTAACCGGACCTGTGATAGGCATGTAATACATTACCTGTGCGTTGACCGTTTCACCCGGTGCGAACGATTTCGGAATGTTGCCCCACTCGTCTACCAGGGTGATTGAGAAGCGGTGGAACTCATTCTCAAATCCACCAATATTGTTGCCAGCAGCATTAGAGGCATTAGCTTCAACCGCCATACCCAGTTTCTCTTGCGCGTTCCAGTTCGACTTAAAGATTGCCGATGTTGCAACTGGAACATCAAAGGTGATCTTCGCACCTGACAAGTCAATGGCAGAGTTGTTGGTAAACGCAAATGTTGGTGCAATTGGATAGTTATCATCACCTAGTGGGAAATCTTTGGCAGTAAAGGTGACATCAACGGATTCCGTAGGAACCTGGAAGTTCACATTTCCTGGATGAATATCGTAAGGCGCACCAGACTGGTTAAACTTGTTGTATGCAAGCGTTGTCAGGCTCGACCCCATGAAGTACTCACCTTTCGCGGCATCGTAGTCAAAGTCACCAGCAAGTTCCCAGAACATAATGCCGCCCAGGCCGTTGTTGATAACATAGTCAACTTTGGTACCCATCGACTCCTCGTCCTCAATAGACAAGAACACTTTTTTCTCTGCGTTCCACAACCAAGGCGCCACAGCAACAGAGTCATAATGACGCGCATATGTGCCAGTCAATGCGTCTTCAGGGTCTGTAACTGGGTTCAGACCATAGTCAGCAAGGTAGCTTCCCAATACACCAGACTGCAGGTTCTTAACATGCCACAGCGGGTTAGAGCCGGCAGGTACTTCCAGGCCTACGTCATTCTTGTCATGCCAAAGGTTATCGATACCCACAGCGCCATTACCGCACTTATTCTTCTCACCTTTGCCGGTGCCCGGAGGACAGTTTGCCTGATCAGGGAATGCAGCCTGACCCCACAGTCCATTAGTACCACCCTGAACATCCTTGAAACCACGCGTATAGTAAGGAATACCGATGTTAATACGACCGCCCGATAGCGCACCTCGGAAGTACTTAACAGCCCAGTCAGTATTCAGGTAACCGATGCCTTCAAACTGAGCAGTGCCGTAAACGTTCCATGCTTTAAGTTCTGAATCTTCACCAGTATCGAACAAGGAAGCATTGTGGCCTACGTGTTGGTTCCAAGCACCATGCAAGTCATAAGACATAATGTTGACGTAATCCAGATACTTAGTAACCTGGAAGGTCTCCATACCACGCAGCAAATAACCAGAAGAAGGTGACGCAATGGTTAGCATATAGTGTTTGCCATCCTGCTGACCGGCTTTGTCTAACTCTTCACGTAAACGCTTCATCAATACCTGATAAGAGGCATTTAGCCCTGCACGTAGTGCATTAGAAATAGGGAAGTCATCTGGGTGACCTGCGTCGTTCATTGAAGTCGGGTATTCATAGTCAATGTCGACACCATCGAAGCCATAGGTACGAATGAACTCGACCGCACTTGCCGCGAACGCATCGATACCAGCCTGATTAACACTGCCATCAGCATTGGTAGTCATAGTGTAGAAGCCACCACTGTTAACGCGCTTGCCATCGGTACCAAAGTAGCCACCGGTTTCGGCCCAACCACCTACAGAGATGAGTGTTTTAACATCCGGATGTTGTTTCTTATATTTGTTAAGTAAGTTGAAGTGACCTTTATAAGGTAAGGCCGGATCCATCTCAGCACCCGCTTCGCCTGGCCATTCCATATTTGTAGCAGGGTTGCCTGGTGCGGCTGGGTCGCCAATTGAAACCTTGTTGTTCGCGTCAACATGAGCAAAAGCGTAATTAATATGGGTTATTTTGTCCCATGGAATATCATTCACCAGGTAAGAAGGCTGGCCATTGGCACCGTTTCTCCAGCTCGTGAAGTAACCGATAACCCGACGAGGGTGATCTGTACCCATTTTTTCACGGCCATCGACATCATAGATAGTACAGTAAGGTGTATTCACACCAGGTGTTTGGAACAAGCCTTCAGGTTTACAGTCGTCGCGTCCCCCCTGGCCCTGCTCAACAACGGTCAGAGATTGAGAAACACTTGCCGTAGCTCCTTTATCATCTGTCACTGTCAGAGTAAATGAAACCGGACCCAGTTGCTGCGCTGTCCATGTGTGGTCCGTTGCACTGCCGTTGGTAGTTACAACATCAACACCATCTACCGTAAACGTCAACTTGGTCACCTGACCGTCCATATCGCTTCCAGACAAGCCAAATACCACCTGAGAACCCACGGTCAATTCCGCTGGCTGACTCTTAATAACAAGCTGTGCTTCTGGTGCTTTGTTACCAGTATCTGCTGGTTTTACAACCACCTGGCTGGTCAATACGTTTGATGCTGCACCTTTATCATCATAAGCTGTTGCGCTGATATCATGCGTACCTACACTGGCGTTCCATTGCGCATCAAACATATCTGCGGTGCCGCTTACGTCAGTGGCAATCAGGCTGCCGTCAACGAAAAACTCAACCTTACTCACAGTACCATCAGAATCTACCGCTTTTACACTGATGGCAACGCTGTCATTAGCAACGAATTCAGTGCCGGAAACTGGCTGTAAGTTACTGGCTACTGGTGGTTTATTTTCGACAGCGCTGTCACACAAACCCAGCCAAGTCCACTCCTGCCAGTCACCAGAGTTCGTTGCCGGCTCAGAACGCGTCCACCAGTTAGCTTCATAGGCATTATTATTTTGCTCGACCTGCTGACCACCGGTATAGGCATTACCAGATTGCCATGGATTTAGACCGGTACAGTCATACGCATTTGCATGTGTTGAGCCTATAGCAATAGCGATTGCGCTGAGCTGCAGTGCCATCTTGAATTTGTTTCTCGTTTTCATACTTTCTTCAACCTTTACTGTTTTAGTGATTAACATTTTTAAAGTAAAGCTAACATAGAAATGAAGTACGTCAACGTAAGCGTGACTACTTTTTAATCAACAGAACCTCGTAAACCATCCTTTTTACCTAGCAATTATTCAAATGAATGGACTTTTTCTCATTTTGACCGGACCTCCATTAAATGAGTTAAATTCATATATTACAGTCCGTATATTCAGTGCTATTGCATAAAGAACAATCAGTTAGAAATAAATTAGAAACATTGAAAAGAAAAACTTATGTGTTCGGATAAGTTTTTCTTATCTTTTCGATGCAAATCTAAAGATCACGTTTAAACATAACTTATAACCAATGGTTATATAAGAAACTCCCCAGGTCGGACCAATAACATCACGTTAACGTTAACGTTAACGCAGTAACAAAGGCATGATTTAGCCCTCAATGGGGTACAAAGAAGTGTTCAGAACACATTTGAAGGGATAGAAACCGTATGATAAGACTATGCGCGTGATTAACTGGCGATGATGACTGGCAGTGTCAGTATGACTTTAGCGCCTTCATTACGCTTACTTTCAATATTAATAGTGCCTTTGTGCTCTGTGATAATCCCATACACAACAGCCAGAC